>NZ_KE340374.1 GCF_000413935.1 Acinetobacter colistiniresistens
GCAATCAGATTTGGTGGGTCTGACAAGACTTGAACTTGTGACCCCACGCTTATCAAGCGTGTGCTCTAACCAACTGAGCTACAGACCCTCAGATACATCTTCGAAGAACAACTTGTTGTGGATTCTTACCAGTCACCAATCTTTCGTTAAGGAGGTGATCCAGCCGCAGGTTCCCCTACGGCTACCTTGTTACGACTTCACCCCAGTCATCGGCCACACCGTGGTAAGCGTCCTCCTTACGGTTAGACTACCTACTTCTGGTGCAACAAACTCCCATGGTGTGACGGGCGGTGTGTACAAGGCCCGGGAACGTATTCACCGCGGCATTCTGATCCGCGATTACTAGCGATTCCGACTTCATGGAGTCGAGTTGCAGACTCCAATCCGGACTACGATCGGCTTTTTGAGATTAGCATCCTATCGCTAGGTAGCAACCCTTTGTACCGACCATTGTAGCACGTGTGTAGCCCTGGTCGTAAGGGCCATGATGACTTGACGTCGTCCCCGCCTTCCTCCAGTTTGTCACTGGCAGTATCCTTAAAGTTCCCGGCTTAACCCGCTGGCAAATAAGGAAAAGGGTTGCGCTCGTTGCGGGACTTAACCCAACATCTCACGACACGAGCTGACGACAGCCATGCAGCACCTGTATGTAAGTTCCCGAAGGCACCAATCCATCTCTGGAAAGTTCTTACTATGTCAAGACCAGGTAAGGTTCTTCGCGTTGCATCGAATTAAACCACATGCTCCACCGCTTGTGCGGGCCCCCGTCAATTCATTTGAGTTTTAGTCTTGCGACCGTACTCCCCAGGCGGTCTACTTATCGCGTTAGCTGCGCCACTAAAGCCTCAAAGGCCCCAACGGCTAGTAGACATCGTTTACGGCATGGACTACCAGGGTATCTAATCCTGTTTGCTCCCCATGCTTTCGTACCTCAGCGTCAGTATTAGGCCAGATGGCTGCCTTCGCCATCGGTATTCCTCCAGATCTCTACGCATTTCACCGCTACACCTGGAATTCTACCATCCTCTCCCATACTCTAGCTTCCCAGTATCGAATGCAATTCCCAAGTTAAGCTCGGGGATTTCACATCCGACTTAAAAAGCCGCCTACGCACGCTTTACGCCCAGTAAATCCGATTAACGCTCGCACCCTCTGTATTACCGCGGCTGCTGGCACAGAGTTAGCCGGTGCTTATTCTGCGAGTAACGTCCACTATCCTAGAGTATTAATCTAGGTAGCCTCCTCCTCGCTTAAAGTGCTTTACAACCAAAAGGCCTTCTTCACACACGCGGCATGGCTGGATCAGGCTTTCGCCCATTGTCCAATATTCCCCACTGCTGCCTCCCGTAGGAGTCTGGGCCGTGTCTCAGTCCCAGTGTGGCGGATCATCCTCTCAGACCCGCTACAGATCGTCGCCTTGGTAGGCCTTTACCCCACCAACTAGCTAATCCGACTTAGGCTCATCATTTAGCGCAAGGTCCGAAGATCCCCTGCTTTCTCCCGTAGGACGTATGCGGTATTAGCATTCCTTTCGGAATGTTGTCCCCCACTAAATGGCAGATTCCTAAGCATTACTCACCCGTCCGCCGCTAGGTTAGGTAGCAAGCTACCCTTCCCCGCTCGACTTGCATGTGTTAAGCCTGCCGCCAGCGTTCAATCTGAGCCATGATCAAACTCTTCAGTTTAAAATCATTAGTAGCTTATGGCTACAAATCTTGGCTCATCAATTTTCTGACTAAAAATTCGCTCAAATAAACTTCGAGAAATTTCTACTCTTCAATCAATGAAATATTTTCGATTGATCAACCAGTAAAAATCCACACAAGTTGTTCTTCTATTCTCTTAATGATCTTTTCACCACCTCGTCAGTGGCAAATCAACGCAATAAATATTTAACAACTTAACCAGTAAAGCTAAGTTATTTTTGCTTCATCGCGTCGGGATGAGTGCATTATAGGAGATTTTTTTTAGGGTGCAAGCTTTTTTAAACCCTTGTTTTATCGAGTGTTCTTTTTTTACACACCAACATGTTCAACAAAGCAGCATAATTCTTGTAAGCATATAAAATTAAAGCAGAAATATATTTAAAATATTTCTGCTTTGTTTTTTACTTGTTGTTCTTTATCTGAACACTAATAATTTTAATCGGTTGTTTTGGTACATTTTGATGCATTCCATAGTTACCTGTGGGTACATTGACGATCTTATCGACAATATCCATCCCTTTGGTCACTTTACCAAATACAGCATAACCCGCATCCATTGCTGATTTATTTAAAAAGCTATTGTCCGCCACATTAATAAAGAACTGGCTGCTTGCTGAGTTCGGGTTACTGGTACGCGCCATTGCTAAAGTACCGCGCATGTTCTTCAAGCCATTGCCCGACTCATTCACGATTGGTGCTTTGGTTGCCTTCTCAATCATATTGGCATCTAAACCACCGCCTTGTACCATAAAGCCAGGAATCACGCGATGGAAGATCGTGCCTGTATAGAAGTTGCTTTTTACATAGCTTTCAAAGTTTTTTGCAGACACAGGTGCTTTATCATCAAAAAGTTCGATTTCGATGTTGCCCATACTGGTTTTCATATCAACCATGGTATTTGCAAATAAATGGCTGCTTGCCAAAATTAAACCTGTTGTCATGAACAACTTTTTCATCATTGCTTTTCTCGGCTTGAACATAGATTTGTTGTGAATACTCATCTTAGTTTTGCAAATTCAATTTTGCTATTTCTATTTGTTATCTTTCATAAAGAAAACCGATGTTTCACGTGAAACATCGGTTTGAGGATTTGGCCTGTAGATAATTAACTATGTTTATCCCAGAACTTTCTAAAGTTTTTCGCTACTTCAATGGTATTGCGTTTTGCCTTACTTGAGATTGGTGTCAGATTAATAAAGCCATGGGTTTGATCGGGATAGTCAACATATTGGACTTTAACCCCGTTTTGTCTGAGTTTATGACTATAGATTGCACCCTCATCATGCAGTAAGTCATGCCCAGCAGTAATCACATAAGCAGGTGCCAGTTTTCTAAGGCTGCCATAAGTCGGTGAGATCAATGGATCATCGAGTGCAACATCGTGCTGTGCAGCATAATAGTCCGTCACATAATCCACATCTTTACTGGTCAGTACCAATCCTTCGCCATAAGCATAAAAAGAGGGATGGCGGCTTTTGAAATCAACTGCTGGATAAATCAATAGCTGTGCTTGTGGTGCATAGGCTTTACCTACGGAGTGCTGCGCAACCACCGTACTGATATTGCCCCCTGCACTATCCCCTGCAACAGCAATACGGTTCTTATAAATTTTGAGCTGACGGCGGTTTTGATATACCCATGCCAAGGCATCTTCACAGGATTTGATCAATAACTGTGGTGATGCTTCTGGTGCGAGTGGATAATCAATACTGAGCACCTGTACTTTTGCATACTTGGCAATCAGGCGACAGGCTTCATCATGGGTATCCAGACCGCCTACGACAAAACCACCACCATGATAGAACACAATCATCGGTAACTTTTTGTTGGGTGCAGGATGATAATGTCTGGCAAAGACGGTCCCACTTTGCAGTGGAAGGCGGATATCTTCAACCGATTCAACTGAAGTCGGCTTATTGATAATCGCCAACATCTGCGTATCAAACTGACGACGAGACTCAATGGGATCTTCACCAATAAAGCCTATCTGGCCCTGTTTAATTTGGACGGCCATCAAACATTTAGTAAAAGAATCTAAATCTGGGTATTGATGTGGATAAGCGAGAAGCTTGGCCAGAGACTCTTGTATGATTTTAGGGAGCTTATCAAGCGCTCGTGCAGCAGGGCCTTGCCCTTTGTCTAAAATTGTTTGAATTTTTTGAGGTAATGCTGTCACTTCTGTCCCCTTCTTCGCTCTGTCCATAATTCTTGTTGTCTTCGACTATATGCTTTTCTAAAGTCTTAGATCAAGTTCAAGATTTGAAAAATATGTCGTACGCTAAAGGGCTATTATCAAAAAGTCATTAACCATAATGCTTATTTACACCTACTTTTTATGCCAGTTAAACAATGTTTTAAAACTTGCTTGTTAAAACCATAAAACTAGAGCCAATCAATTCACCCTAGTTTTATAGCACTTCAAAAGTGTCATTTTTATGAATCAAGTCAACTTCGCGTAATGTATAGCAGTACATCGGTAAGATTGCATGCGGCATCGTGTGTTCAATCTTATGCGAAGCCAACTTCATCCTTAAAAATTATTGCGCAGTCGTACCCGCTGAACCAGAGACTGAACCCGACACATCAGCAGAAGCACCACCAGGTTGAACATCAACGGATGATCCACCATGTACACCAACGCCACCTTGTACTCCCGTTGGGCTTGCGCTTGTGGTTTGAGCTGAGCCAGAGGCATCTAAACCACCTTGAGTTGAACAACCTACAGCTGTTAATGCAACACCTGCTACAACTGCAGAAATCAATGCTAACTTTTTCATTTCGTATTTCCTTTCATTATGACAAAAAGCAAAGTTGTCTTTGCGATGCCTATGATTCACAATTTTTTTCTTGGACGTGATGCGGATTAGTTGCAGTTTGTTATGTAAGCCGCATTGTTTTGCAATTTTTCTTAAATCAACAATCCTTAACTTTCACATATTTTTAAAAACCTGAACAATTGCTAAGGTCTTATGATCGAAGTGATCTCAGCTTTATTTGCGCTGTTAAATGGTGCTTATCTTATTTTTTTATAATTCATAGAAATACTGCATAAGCTGCTTAAAAGATTACAATTGCGTAATTTTGATTAAAAATAAATGTAGCAGGCATAAAAAAACCGTGACTTTTCATCACGGTTGTTTGAGCTAGATATACGGTTTTAAGGCCATTTCATCTCGCCTTTAACCACTTTAGCACCTAGGTCCAAACTACCCGACTCACCTAGTGCAGGATATTGTTTTCGCATCATTTGGCTAAGTTCAGCTGAGTTTTTGGTTAGCTTAACGGCTTTCTCATATTGCTTTAAATAGTCAATCGAGAAATTTACCGCATCCAGACCTTCCGCGGCACCTACCTTCATATGTGCCGGCACCACCACTTGCGGATTCAAGGCTTTAATACTTTCTAAAGCCTGTACCACTTCTGCACGATCTTTAGCTGTCGGAGTATCCGCAGTCCAAAGATGAATCCCTGAGGATACCGGAATACCACCGACTACCGCTTTAGCACTTGGAATCCACAGATAAGTGAGCTCTTTTTTGCCTTTAATTTCGATATTTTCATTTTCTAATTTTAAAGTTTTTGCAGTATATGCTTGCGGAACAATAATTTTGCTCGGTGCATTGGCGCCCATTTTAGGTCCCCAATAGGCAACTTTCAGCGCTTGCGTATCTTGAATATGTTTCACTGTTTCAGGCGTTGCAATAATTTTCACATTTGGGAAGTACTGTTTAAACACATCTAAACCAAAATAGAAGTCTGGATCACCATAGCTGACAAAAATGGTTGCATATTCCTGCATAAACATACCAGTCATTCCTGTTCGTACCATACCAGTCATTCCTGTTCGCACCATACTACTTTAATTAAAATAATAAAGGATAGAACTTATTTAAAGCTAAACACTAATATTGACTAGACTAATCCGAATATCTATTCAAAAGTCTAGACTTCACAAATAGATCAGACATACCAGAGTGAAGTAGCATAAAAAATAAAGTTCATTCAACCTATGATAGGTTTCATAATCTAACGCTCCTATTTCTGTTGTACCTAGCTTAGGATATCTTCAATGAACTGAATTGAAAATCACTCAAGAATCTCTTGCACTTCAATGTGGAATTGATCGGAGCTATATGGGGCGTATTGTATTGAACGTGGCGAAGTAAACCTTACTGTTGAAAAGCTGTATGAAATCGCCACCGCACTAGAAGTAGACATGAAAGAATTATTGCCCTAATTTTTAGCGTTTTTTTCCAGTACCATATCCTCCAAATACAGTCCGACCACCAATTTTCATAGACGTGTTCTCTATCAAATCAAATTCGTCACGGGGTTCTTTAGAGTATTTTTTGTATTTTTCTATATAGTCTTCTTCAATCTCTGCTTTTTGTGATTTAATTACAGGTAATGGCCCTTTGTAAGTTTTTAGAAAATCCCCAAACATTTGATAATTCTCGTCTAAAAGAGTATTACTCTTACTCTTCTTTAATTTGTTATCTTCGATAAAAAAGCATGTACCAGTTCTGTATTCAAACCATCTTACTGCTTTTAGATATTCGGTCCCTTTCAATTTTGTGAAATCCAAAACTTGCATAATAAGCGTGCTATCACTGTGTTCTTTATAATGCATCGCAGCAAAGACTGCTATTTGATGAAATAGCGTGGAATGTAAGAATTTTTTATGATCCAAAAATGGAGCTAGTTCTGATTTGGATATTTCACTTACAGTTCTCAAAATTTTCTGAAATTTGTCTTTGTTGCGTTTATATTCCTCACTTTTCATGCTCCTTCCTCTTTAGCGAATAGTTTATTTAATTTCTAATCTAGATGAATTTCTTGCATCTGTGAATATAGGAGACAAATTATGTCGTTTCCCGATCAGATCTATTCGCTTTTTTAACTAAATTTTAAGACAATACCCTCAAAGAAATTTGAGAGTCATCAGCGTGATTACAGGCGAAATTAAAAGCAAAATTGACCAGATTTGGAATGCATTTTGGAGTGGCGGTATTTCCAATCCTTTAGAAGTCATGGAGCAAATGACCTATTTGCTGTTTATTCGCCGACTCGATGAAATTCAGATCACCAAAGAAAAGAAAGCTAACCGCTTAAAAACTGCTGTAGAACATCCAATTTTTACGCCTGAACAAGATCATCTTCGTTGGTCGAAGTTTGTGACTTTGGGTGATGCTGCAACTTTATATAACACCGTTGCCAATGAAGTTTTTCCTTTCATTAAAAACTTAGGTGTTGAAGACGAAACCACCTATAGCCATCACATGAAGGATGCACGTTTTACCATTCCTACGCCTGCGCTACTTACCAAAGTGGTGGATTTGGTTGCTGATGTGCCAATGGATGATAAAGACACCAAGGGCGATATTTACGAGTACATGCTCGGTAAGATTGCTTCAGCAGGTCAAAATGGTCAGTTCCGTACACCTCGCCATATCATCAAGATGATTGTGGAGCTGATGCAACCAAAACCAACCGATACCATCTGTGACCCTGCGTGTGGTACAGCAGGCTTTCTCGTAGCGGCAAGTGAATATTTAAACGATCATCACAGCACTGAGATTTTTGCCAATCCTGAAGCAGCTAAACGCTTTAGTGAAGAAACTTTTTTTGGTTATGACTTTGATAGCACCATGCTTCGTATTGGTTCGATGAACATGATGCTGCACGGTGTAGAAAACCCAAGTATTGAAAACCGTGATTCTTTAAATGAAGCGCATTCTCATATTGCTGAAAAATATAGTTTGATTTTAGCCAATCCTCCATTTGCAGGAAGTTTGGACAATGAAAGCTGTGCCAAGAATATTCAAGCCGTAGTCAAAACTAAAAAGACTGAATTACTGTTTTTAGCCTTGTTCTTACGTTTGTTAAAAACAGGTGGTCGTGCTGCGGTGATTGTGCCTGATGGCGTGTTATTTGGTTCTTCAAAAGCACATAAAGATTTGCGTCAAAAGATTGTGGAAGAGCAAAAGCTTGAAGCGATTATCTCGATGCCATCTGGTGTGTTTAAGCCGTATGCAGGTGTTTCGACAGCCATTATGATTTTCACCAAAACCATGTCGGGCGGGACGGACAAAGTTTGGTTCTATGACATGCAGGCAGATGGTTATTCGTTGGATGATAAGCGTAATGAGCTAGATGCATCTAAGCATGAAAATAACAACATTCCTGACATTATTGCGCGTTTTAAAAACTTAGAGGGTGAAAAAGGTCGTAAAACCACAGAGCAAAGCTTTATGGTGGATAAAGCCGATATTGCTGCCAATGGTTATGATTTGTCGATTAACCGTTATAAAGAAGTGGTATATGAGCAAGTGGAATATGAAGCACCAAGTAAAATTTTGGCGGATTTAGAAGAGCTTGAGCAGGATATTTTAAAAGGAATGGCTACGCTTAAGGAGTTGCTGAAATAATGGAAAAAGTGCAACTTGGAACACTTGTAAAAATTACAAGTGGCTTTGCTTTTAAATCTAATTTATTTAATACCGATAAAAAAGGTTTACCTCTAATTCGTATCCGTGACGTTGTACGTGGTTATTCAGATACATATTATGATGGCGAATATAAAGCAGAATATTTGATTCAAAAAGGCGATGCTTTAATTGGTATGGATGGAGAATTCAACCTCGCATTATGGAATAGTGGTAAAGCACTATTGAATCAACGAGTCTGCAAAATTCAAAGTATTGATGAAAGATTAGATCAAAATTATTTAATCCGATTTTTGCCAAAAGCACTTAAAGATATTGAAGATAGAACTCCGTTTGTAACTGTTAAGCATCTTTCTGTGAAAGATATTAATAATATTCAAATCCCACTCCCACCACTTGCAGAGCAACGTCGAATTGCGTCTATTTTAGATCAAGCGGATGAGCTACGCCAAAAACGTCAGCAAGCGATTGAAAAGTTAGATCAGCTTTTACAAGCCACTTTTATTGATATGTTTGGCGATCCTGTGAGTAATTCTAAAGGGTGGGAGGTACTTAAATGGAGAGATGCTCTAAAAATTATTAATGGGAAAAATCAAAAAGCTGTTCTTGATCAAAATGGAATTTTCCCAATATGTGGTAGTGGCGGAGTCATGGGGTATGCTAATGAATGGCTTACTCCAGCGAAGTCTGTCATTATTGGTAGAAAAGGAAATATCAATAAACCAATTTTGATGTTTGAAAATTTTTGGAATGTTGATACTGCCTTTGGTTTAGTGCCAAATAAAGATGTATTAAATGCAGATTATTTATTTTGGTTCTGTCATTTTTTTAATTTTGAGCAACTCAATAAAACAGTAACCATTCCTAGTTTAACTAAGTCTGATTTGTTGAATATAGACATACCAACTCCTCCGTTGGATAAACAATTATGTTTTTCAAATATATGTGATCAAACACGTATATTAAAAAGTAAAATGGAACTAAAAGATTTAAATCTTTTTAGCTCATTACAAAACCAAGCATTTAACGGTACTTTATAAAATTTAATTTAAAATTTGAGGGTATATACATGAGCAACTTCTCGTTTTTAGAACCTGAATTTAAAAGCTTGGCAGCGACTGCCAAAGAAGCCGAAAAGCTCGTGTATATTTCCCCTCAATTTGCACTTGCTGCTGCTCGAAGCTCGCTTGAAAGTCTTGTACTGTGGCTGTATCAATACGACAAAAAACTCACTCAGCCTTACGATGCTTCACTACATAACTTACTCAACGACCTCAAATTCAAAGACCTAATTCCGCCCTATATTTGGGACAAAATGGACAATATCCGCATGGTCGGCAACAGTGCCGTACATGGGAAAAAGTTCAAACAACTTACTACAGAAGAAACCGTAAAACACATCAGCCATTTATTCCTGATGTATGTTTGGTTTGAACGGAACTATGGCTCACCATCAAAAGACCGCTCTCAGTCGATTTTATTTAACCCAAAACTAATACCAAATGCTGACAATACTCAGCAAATCACCGCCAACCAAGAACAACTGCAAAAAGAAACAGAAGCTAAAGAAAAACAGTTTGCTGAACAACATAAAGCTTTACGGGAACGTGAGCAAAAACTTTTTGAACTGTCCGCAAGTTTAGAAGAGCGTGAAAAATTACTTGCAAATATAGATGCTGAACTTGCACAAAAACGTGCAGACGTTGAACAAGCCAAAATTGCCAACAGCAAAATCGAAGACCCTACCGACTATAAAGAAGACGAAACCCGAAAACTTAAAATTGACCTCATGCTTGAAGAAGCAGGCTGGGAAATAGGTACATCGGTTCGAGAGGAAGTTGCTGTAACAGGTATGCCAAGCCCAACGGGTAAAGGTGCAGTGGATTATGTACTGTATGATGCCAATGGCTTGCCTTTGGCTGTGGTTGAAGCAAAACGCACATCGACTGACCCTGATATTGGACAACAACAAGTCAAGCTCTATGCAGACTGTTTAGAGCAACAAACAGGACAACGCCCTGTTATTTTCTATACCAATGGCTATAAAACACGAATCTGGAATGATGTGCAAGGTGGCCCACCACGTTTAGTTCATGGCTTTTATACGCAGGCAGAACTCAAACGCTTGATCGAAAGACGTAAAAACAACCCTGATTTAAGCAGCTTCCCGATCAATGCGGACATTGTCGAGCGTTACTACCAAACTCGTGCCATCAAAGCCATGCTTGCAGCCTATCAACGTAAAGAACGTGCAGGCTTACTGATTATGGCAACAGGCACAGGTAAAACACGTACTGCCATTGCACTGGTCGATGTGCTGATGAAAGCCAATGTAGTGCAAAAAGCATTATTCCTTGCAGACCGCACTTCATTGGTCAATCAAGCGCACAATGCCTTTAAAGCCAATTTAAAAGATGCCTCATTCGTCAATTTACTTGAAGATAAGAACCAAGTGGGTCGAGTCTATTTCTCGACCTATCAAACCATGATCGGCTTGATTGACGAAAAAAATGCCGATGGTACACGCCAATTCGGCACTGGCATGTTTGACCTGATTATTATTGATGAAGCACACCGCAGCGTTTATCAAAAATTTGGCGAGATTTTTAAATACTTCGATAGTTTGCTTGTTGGTTTAACTGCGACACCGCGGGATGAAGTGGATCGTGATACATACGCACTGTTTGGCTTAGAAAGCGGTGTCCCAACTGATTACTATGATCTTGATCAAGCCATTGCCGATGGTTATCTCGTACCGCCAAAAGCCTATTCTGTTCCGCTTAAATTTATGCGTGAAGGCGTGAAATATGACGAACTCTCAGAAGAAGAAAAACAACACTGGGATAGTCTAAATTGGGGAGATGAAGAAGCACCTGAGGAAGTTTCAGCATCCAAAATCAATAAAGAGCTGTTTAATACAGGCACGATTGATTTAATGCTCAAGCACTTGATGGAAAATGGTATTAAGACCGAAGGCGGTGATCGTCTTGGTAAAACCATTATCTTTGCCGTCAATCAAAAACATGCCCAGTTTATTGCTGATCGCTTCAATGAAAACTATCCGCAATATGATGGCAAGTTTGCCCGTGTCATTACCCATGCCACTAAGTATCCACAAAGCTTAATTGATGACTTTAGCAAGAAAGACTTAGCTGAGCCACAGATTGCGATTTCAGTGGATATGCTCGATACAGGTATAGATGTGCCTGAAGTGGTCAATCTGGTGTTCTTTAAAGCTGTGCGCTCTAAAGTGAAATTTATGCAGATGATTGGGCGTGGTACACGCCTCTGCAAAGAATTATTTAGCCCTGAAAAAGATAAAAAAGAATTCTTTATTTTCGACTATTGTTCTAACTTTGAATACTTCAATGAAAACCCTGATGGTGCGCCTGTTGCGACCACAGAACCATTAGGACAACGTTTATTTAAAGCACGTTTAAATATCCTGAGTTTACTGAATGCGAAGGACGATGCCACCGAAGAATTAAAAGCTGTACAGCAAGATATGCGTCAGAGTTTACAGACTGAAGTGAAGTCTATGAACAATGAGAATTTCATTGTGAAATCTGAACTTGAGCATGTTGAACATTTCAAAAATGATGATGCTTGGAACAACTTGGATGACCTTGCGATAGGAACATTACGAGAACACATTTCTAAATTACCAAACCAACTTGAGCCTGAAACTTTAGAAGCTAAATTGTTTGATATGCTTTGCTACAACCTTGAGTTGGCAGTATTGGAAAAGAACAATACAGCGATTCAGAGTTATGCCAATAAAGTGATTGAAATTGCTTCTAAGCTGGAAAGCAAAGAAAATATTCCTGTTGTTGCAGAACAGATTGCGCTGATTCAAGATATTCAAACCGTGGAATATTGGAAAGGTATTACCTTGCCAATGCTCGAAGCGATGCGTAAACGTATTCGTGGCTTGGTGAAACTGATTGAAAAATCCACATCGACTATTGTGTATTCTATGCTTGATGATGAAATTGGAGATATGCAAGCAGTCGATATACCAGTCGTTTCAAGTGGCGTAAACCTAGCCCAGTACAGTAAGCGTGTCGAAAGCTTTATTAAAGCCAATGAAAACCATATTACCATTGCCAAACTTAAGCGTGGTTTGGCTCTTACACCGACTGACTTAAGCGAGCTTGAACGCTTTGTCTTTGAAGCGCAAGAAGTAGAAAGCCGAGATAAATTTGAAGAATGTTTTGGGACAGAAAAATCACTGCCTCTTTTTATTCGTTCCTTGGTCGGTCTAGATCGTCAGGCAGTACAAGAAGCTTTTTCTAAGTATTTACAAGGCTCAACCTATAATGAAAAACAGATTCGATTTGTGGAAATGCTGATTGAGCATTTGACACAAAATGGTGTGTTAGAAGCAGCACAGTTATATGAACCACCGTTTAATCAGATCCATTTTGAAGGGATTGATGGTGTGTTTGGTGATGCAGATGCTGACAACATATTTGAGGTTGTTGAAGCGTTTAATGAAGCGGTGGCTTAATTAATAAAGAATTTAAACGAAATATTAAGGGGCAAATTATGTTAAAAAATATAGAAATAGAAAATTTTGGAAGCTACCAGAATTTCAATGGATTAGCCGAAAAGAATTATTTTAAAAAAATGAATATCATCTATGGAGCAAACTACTCTGGGAAAACAACTTTATCAAGGATTTTCGCACTATTAAAAAATAAAAATGATCCAGAAAACTATTTAAATCCCATTTTTAAAACAGTATTTGAAAATGAAATTATAGATTCTAGTAATTATAAAGAAAATTCTAAAGAATTATTGGTGTTTAATAAAGATTTTATAAATGAAAATTTATCTTTCCTAGTATTTAATAATCATGAAACAGGTAGTATAAAAAGCTTTGATGCTGTTATAGTTGGGCAAGATCAAATATTAATAGATAATAAAATAAATGAATTAAACTCTTCATCAGAAATTTTGGAGGTAACTAAAGAAGGTATAAATATAGTATTAGATCAGATAGATCAAGATAAAAAGAAAATTCATGAAGAAAAAACAGAATTAACAACAAAAATAAATAGAAGTCTAACTAACAAGGCTAGGGATCTTGAGGCTATAGGTTTAAGTACTGCTCGTACATATCAACGTCCAAATCTAGTTAGTGACATTGAGAAAATATTAGAGTTAAACCAAAATCTAGTAAAAAAATTCACAGAAGAAGAGCTCCAGAAAAAATTTAATGATATGAAGGTTTCCCAAAAGCCTGAAATCAATATCAAAAACAAGGAAATAGAAATACAAGAAGCGGTAACTAAGCATATTGATAAATGCAAAATAAAGTTAAAAGAAGTAGTTGAAAAAAATATTACTAAAGAAATTAATGAGTTTTTTAAGGAATGGGCTCTTCAAGGATATCATTTACACGAAGAACATAATAAAGAAACTTGTGAGTTCTGTGGTGGTGAGCTAAAAAAATCAGTATTAGAAAGATATAAGATTTTTTCGAATTTGAAAGAGGAAAATCTCAGAAATGAAATGATTGGGCTTATTGAAAGCCAGAAGAAAATATCTAAAGCTTTATCTGGTCTTATAGAGGGATTTGTAGAACCAGATGCATACTTCTATGATAGTTTTAAAAGTGAATATTTACGGTTGCTTGAAAATATTAAATCCAAAGCTTTTGATTTTTCAGAAAACCTATCTTTATTAGAGTTAAAATTAGATGAAAAACTCGTTAATCTTAGTCTTGAACTAATTTTTGACTTTGTTCCTTTAGAGGGAAGCTTTAAGGCTTTAATAGATTCTTATATCCAAGTACTCGATATATGCAATAAGAATGATCAGTTTTCAAAAAATATAGGTAGAGAACAAGATAAATTAAAATCTGAAGTACTTGAAGAGCGTATTGTTGAGTACCTAATTGAATTTGAATGGCACAAAAAAAATAGTAAAATAATTGATTTGGAGGAAAGTGTTAGAAAGCTGATTCCATTTGAACAAGAAAACTCTGAAAGAGTTTCAGAAATTCAAACCTATCAGGTTAATATTCAAGAGGAAATAAAAAAACTAAATGCTCAGAAAAGTACTATAAGTGCAGCAAGTGAATTAGTTAATAAATTTCTTAATAGTTTTTTCGGTCATGAAAGTTTATCTTTAATTCCTATAGAAGCGGAAGGTCAACAAGGTCGATTTAAAATAGTAAGAAATGGACAGGAGGCTTATAATTTAAGCGAAGGCGAATGTACATTGGTGGCTTTTTGTTATTTTATCGCTTTGGTATACAATTTGAAAAATATAGAGAAATTATCAGATGTGATCATTTATATTGATGATCCTATATCGAGCTTGGATTCCAATAATATTTTCTATATTTATAGTCTAATAGAAAATATTATATGTAAAGAAAAATCATATAAGCAATTATTTATATCGACCCACAACTTAGAATTTTTTAAATATCTACGAAAATTAACTATTCCGAAAAAGAGGACACATATTAAGAGTTGCAGTGATCCATCTTGCACTTCAATAAAGAAAAATGATAATGAAGATCTATCCTTTTATCTTATTAATAAAGAAAATAATATCAGCAAATTAGATGTTCTCCCAAATTATTTAAGAAAATATAATACTGAGTTTAACTATTTATTTTCACAAATATGGAACTGTGCACAAGTAACAACTGAATTAACTCCAGACCAAATTTACAATTTTAGTAATAATATGAGAAAATTTTTTGAAGTCTATAGTTATTTCAAGTATCCCTCTGATCAAAATAAATCAGAATTTAGGGAAAATTTCTTCGATTCAGAAAATAATCTTAATCATTTTAAACTTATTGATAGGATTGCAAATGAATACTCCCATGCAGAAGAAATATTTGATAGAACAATGAAACCAATTTCTTCTCAAGAAATGATTAGTGCTGCAAAGTTTATACTGGAAAGATTAAAAGTAAACGACTTAACTCAATATAATGCTTTGGTGCAAAGTACTAAAGATATCCGTGAAGAAAATTAAGTATACTAATTAGGAATTCAGTTGTATGGTCTACTAGGAGAAAGAATAACTGGTAGGCCATCAATAATAATTAGATTCTATCATGGTTTGCTAAATTTGAAGTATCTGTAAAATGTGAAACAATGTATAAGCTGTACTAGTTCAAACCTGATCTAACAGATCCAGATTTTAATCGCTCCCTGTTTTATTTAATACCTTCACTTGCCAAAGCTGATGTAGAATCCCAGTCAGCCCAAAGTTCAATATACATTTCTCGTATATTTTTATTCGTAGTCTTTTTCCAAATTTCCTCCCACCAAAAAGAAGTTTGTGTTTTACGAATAATGGATAATGGATGAATATCAAATTCTCTAATTTGATTGAATTTAGAAGAGTTTATTAAATAACTATCGATCAAACTACGGTGTGAGCTATCGTAAAGTGCTTTCCATAATCGAGCAAAACTTTGTAATGTGATTCGACCACCTTCACCAATAGAAGTTGAAATATGAGCTCGTGTTTCTAATACTTCTACAAATCCATTTTTTTGTTCACGAATAATTAATAATTCACCTTCATCTGAAAGACTACGTACAAAATGAATTTTTTTTATTCCTGATAAGAAAATTTCTTGATCTGTTTTCCCTGTAGTTAAAAATAATTTAGGTATATCGATTTCTGGATTCCCTATTGCTTCAAAAAAAGAATGCGGTGTTGGATGCCCATACCCATGTACTAACCAGTCTTGATTAACACCTAAGAAATCTGCAATTTTTCTAAGTTCAGTAAAAGTTGGCTCTTGTTTTCCTTGAATCCAATCTAAAAATATTTCGGCTGTTTCATATCCAAGTCGTTCGGCAATTAAAGAATATTTAATTTCTTCAATTTGTGATGAATTTAGCCATTCTATTGCTTTAATTAAGCGAGCTGATAGTTCCCTCTTCCGGTCAAGGAGTTGATAAGGATTAAGTACGGTATCGCCATCTAAATCAATTTTTTTAAAATTAAAACTATTTTCAAGGCGTGCCAAAATTTCAGCATTCATGGAGCGTTTTGTATTTTGAGCTTCATTTTCAATTTTTTGTTTTAATTCAGTAGGTAATCTCAATTTTATCTGTGAATCAGGTAATAGACTCATAAAAAAGTTAAACTCCACGCATTGACACTAAACCACAATGATGTAACATCAATGAACCATATTGGTTCAGTGAGGTCGATGTGAACTCAAATATTAATGAAACCGCTCAACTTAAGATTCGTATCCCAGCATCACTACGGAAACAATTACAACAGGAATCCATTGCACAACAAAGATCAATGAATGCTCAAATTAACTTTATTTTAAAGCAATTTTTGCAAATTCCTAGCAATGTACAACAGATGAAAGATAACCAAATACGGCAGAAATAATAGAGACTCATGCGGGTACATGAGTCTCTAAAGTTGTCTTAATTTTGCCGTCAAGACAACTTCATTGTATTGAACATCGATTGATTTATCAATGTTCACACGGTGCTTTCTGCCTCTTTTAAACCAAAGAGGTCCATTCCTATGCGTATTGAAACAGATAAAATTAGACAAATTGTTCGACTACTTAATCTTGGGTATAGCCAAAGGTCAATAGCGATACAGGCTCGGGCTAACCGCAGTTCTGTAAAAACCATTTTTGATAAATTAACACTTTTCCCGATTGATAATAGTGAGCTTAATTTATTTACTAATCTGGAGTTGTTGGATTATTTTGAGATTTCACGTACTCCAACTTATCCAACACGAAAAATCTATCCTGATTTTGAATATATCAATCAAGAGCTTAAAAAGCGGGATATGACATTGGAACTACTTTGGCAAGAATATATTGCTCAATATAAAAACGGTCTTTCATATTCTCGTTTTTGCCATGTATTTAATCATTTTCGGAATAAAAAACATGCCTCAATGCGCCAAACATTTAAAAGTGGTGAAGCATTGCTTGTTGATTTCTGTGGTAGAACAATGGAAATTACATCTCCAATAGATGGATCAAAAAGCTATGCTCAAGTATTTGTGGGGGTTCTAGGGGCTTCTGCGTATACATTTGCTTATGCTGTGCCAAGTCAAAGGGTGGAACATTGGCTCGAATGTTTTATCAAAACTTTTGATCATATCGGTGGTGTTCCTGCAACTGTGATCACAGACAATCTCAAATCAGCAGTCATTAAGAACAATAAGACTGGTTTAGTTTTTCAAAAGGATTTTGAAGACTTTGCTGCACATTATGATTTTGCAATTATTCCAACTCGTCCTCGTCATCCAAAAGATAAAGGTCTAGCTGAAGTTAGTGTTCAGATTGTACAACGTGCAGTACTTGCTTCCTTACGAAATCAAAAATTCTTTTCGATTGAAGAATTAAACCAAGCCATTCAGGAAAAGATGGATGTTATTAATCGAAAAACAACTCGACGTTTTACCATTAGTCGTTATGAGCAATTTTTGGCGTTGGATAGCAAAGATATATCACCATTACCAATTTATCCTTATGAACTTTGTTCATGGAAAAGGCATGTAAGAGTGAGTGAATTTTATCGAGTTGAGTATGAAGGTAATCAATATTCAGTTCCTTATACCTATATACATTTGCATGTCGATCTCAAAGTTACCCAATCAGCAATACATGTTTTTTATGAACGTGAAAAAATTGCGGAGCATGCAATTAGTCACGGTATTCGTCAAGATATTTGTCTTGATGAACATATGTCACCGGCACACCTCACTCAAAAAGGTTTATCAAAAGATGAAATTATTTATTGGGCAAATCGGGCTGGTCCAAATACTTCACAGTATGTATGCCATATTTTAAATCAAAAAGGCGATCTCGCTAGAAATATTAAATCACTGAACAAACTGAGGAAATGGGTTGTGGATAATCAAAAATCCCATTGTCTTGAAGATGCTTGTGATTTTGCAACACAACGACAAATTTATGCCTTGGATCGGCTGCAACGCATTATTGCAAACAGTGCTTATCAAATACAGCAACAACCTTTATCCGATGCATTAAGTCATATACCCACACCACACCATAACCTTCGCGGTGCAGATTACTATTTCCGCAATTCTGGAGCTGCTCATGCTTAAACAATCCGTGAAAGACAAATTAGAGCAGCTTAAACTCAAAGGCTTCTTACGTACAGCAGAGATTTTTTTAGATCAAATGCTTGCTCAAGGTAAAAGTTTTGAGGAGTTTCTAGATTTTTGCCTTGAAGCAGAATTAAATGATCGCACAAACCGACGTATTGAAAGACTTTTTTCAATTGCAAAATTTCGTTACCCAAGTGCAAGATTAGAGCATATTGACTATGCATCTGAACGGAAGATCAAAAAGGCAGATATTGCCCGTTATGCAAATTGTGAGTGGATCAGTGAATGTAGAGGACTGATCATCTCTGGTGCGACAGGTGTAGGGAAATCATGGTTAGCCTGTGCTTTGGGGGTCGAAGCTTGTCATCATAGCTATAGTGTCATGTATTTTAATGCAATAAGTCTATTCGATGAAATTAGCAGCGCAATCACATTAGGTGAAATCAAAGATTTTAAGAAAAAGGTATGTTCTGCGAAATTACTTATTATTGACGATTTTGGGCTAGGTGGTTTTAATCAGTCTTTAGCTCCATCGTTTTTGGAAATCATTGATAAGCAATCACAAAATGGTGGCTTGCTCATTACTAGTCAAGTACCCAAAAGATTGTGGTTTGAACAATTCCAAGATCCAACGATTGCAGATGCAGTGATGGATCGCATTTTACACCGTTCATACGAATTAGAAATTTCTGGTCGTTCCTATCGGGAGAAAATCTACGCCCAATAAGGGCAACTTTATTCAGTTAAGGGAGTAATGGTCTACACTATTCTCCCTATTATTTTGATTGCTGTGGTATAGCACGAATAGGAATGACTGGTATGGTACGAACAGGAATGGGTGGTCGTTTTATCCAGTATTTTGCAAAATGGTTTTTAAGGTTTTACCACTGTCTAAGATATCTGCTGCAATACGTAATGCTTCTGATTTAGAAAATTGGGCATTCACCAATAACACTTCTTTATCGCCTTCAATTAATGTTGAAGTCACACCGAAGTGCTCAGGTTGAGCCAGAAAGTTTTGGATTTTTAAGTCTTGTGCAAAAGCAGTTGATGTCGCCGCTAAAGTAGATAAAGCAATGATATAAGGTTTGGTATTCATCTTATCGTCTCCAATCTGATAAGGAATACTTTAAATTGCAATTATTGCTGAATAAACACCCTAAATTAAGATAAAATATTGCATATCTTGCAACAATGATAATAAACATGGATACCTTAAAAGCCATCCAAGTCTTTGTCTGTATCGCGCAGCAAGGCAATCTCAGCAAAGCGGCCGAACACCTTGACTATTCTAAAGCCATGGTGTCACGTTATTTAGAACATCTCGAACAAACTTTTTCAACTCGTCTGTTTCAACGCAATACCCGAAAAGTTTCATTGACCCCTGCGGGTGAAAAAGCCTTGGTCTATTGTGAGAATATTTTACAGCAGCAACAGTTGCTTGAAGGTTTAGCCGCGCCTGAACAGCACAGTGGCACGATTCGTTTTACCTGTGGCCTGTTTCTGTTTCAGCTCGGCGTAAATGAATGTATTAAACAGTTTAAAAAACGTTACCCCCATATTCAATTTGATGTCTATCTCACTGAAAATACCGTCGACCTGATGGATGCTCATGTCGATCTGGCGCTACGTATTACCCAAAAAGTTGCAGATGGTTTGATTGCGCGGCCTGTCTGTCAAATTGAATCTATCTTTTGTGCACATCCCCATTACTTACAAGACCACACACCCCTGTTACATCCCAGTCAACTGATTCAACATGAATGCATTGCACATCATACTCATAATCAATATTGGACCTTGTTTGATACAGATCAGCAACCGCAAAACTATCCTTTAAATGTTACGTTTAAAAGCAATGATGTGATTGCGCTTTATCAAATGTGCCTCAAGGCGCAAGGCATTGCCATGTTGCCCACTTTACTGGTACGTAAAGACATTGCACAGCAGCATTTGCAACAGGTGTTTACAGATTTTTCTGCACCCGACCTGACTTTGTCCTTAGTCTATGCTTCTAGGCAACACTTACCGAAAATTACCCAAGAATTTATTGCTTTTGTCATCGAAAACTTAAATTTTTACTTAAATCAGCAAAATTAAAAGATTTAAATTGACCTGAACGCTTGAATTTTGTCGCCTTGCCCATACTTCATCCCTATCTATGAATGACCAAGATGTGGCAGTTCGGGTTTAACCCTATGAGCATTCACGCCAAAAAGGACTGTACATGTTTAAGAACCTTTTTCAACGGAGATCATCAATGGCTAATGAGCACAATGAGCAAGCTCAAGACATTCAAAATGAGCAACAGACTGAACAAACTCAAGCTGAAGGTGTAGAGCAAGCAAACGAGCTTAGCGTTGAAGATTTACAAGCGCAAATCACCAAACTTGAAGAAAGCTTGAAACTAGAAAAAGCACGTACTGCCAATGCTGTTTATGAAGCGCAGAAAAGTGTTGAGCGTATCCAACGTGAATCTGAAAAGCACAAAGATACCGTGCTGGAAAAATTCGCCAAAGAATTACTGGATTCGGTCGACAACCTTGAACGTGCGATTCAAGCTGCGGGTGAAGAACAAACCCCTGTGCTTGAGGGTGTTAAGCTGACTTTGAAATCACTTCTTAGCACGCTGGAAAAATTTGGCGTAGTGGAAGCAGATACTCAAAATGGCTTCAATGCGGACTTACACCAAGCGGTTGGTATCGATCCAAATGCCAAAGCCAATGAAATCGGGACTGTTTTACAGAAGGGTTATACCTTAAATGGTCGCCTACTTCGCCCAGCAATGGTAATGGTGGGTCAATAATCCGCACGAGCAAAGCACTTATTTGCTCAAAAATGCAAAAAAATGAGAGTTTTTTGATTTTTTTTCATAAAAATGCTTGAAAAATACCGATTAACTCTCATATCGAATAACAAGCAAAACATTGCAACAAAATTTTAGAGGAACACAATCAATGGCAAAAATTATTGGTATTGACTTAGGTACTACCAACTCATGTGTTGCTGTACTTGAAGGCGATAAAGTAAAAGTAATCGAAAACGCTGAAGGCGCACGTACAACTCCATCGATCATTGCATATAAAGATGGCGAGATCCTTGTTGGTCAAAGCGCGAAACGCCAAGCGGTAACCAACCCAAAAAACACATTATTCGCAATCAAGCGTTTAATCGGTCGTCGTTATGAAGATCAAGCAGTACAAAAAGATATCGGTCTTGTCCCTTACAAAATCATCAAAGCAGACAATGGCGATGCTTGGGTTGAAGTAAACGATAAGAAATTAGCACCACAACAAATCTCTGCTGAAATCTTGAAAAAGATGAAGAAAACTGCAGAAGACTACTTGGGTGAAACCGTTACTGAAGCAGTCATCACTGTTCCTGCTTACTTTAACGATGCACAACGTCAAGCGACTAAAGATGCAGGTAAAATTGCAGGTCTTGATGTTAAACGTATCATCAACGAACCAACTGCTGCTGCACTTGCGTTCGGTATGGACAAAAAAGAAGGCGATCGTAAAATCGCGGTTTACGACTTAGGTGGTGGTACATTCGACGTATCAATCATTGAAATCGCTGACCTTGATGGCGACCAGCAAATCGAAGTGTTATCAACAAACGGTGATACTTTCCTTGGTGGTGAAGACTTTGATAACGCATTAATTGAATTCTTGGTTGAAGAATTCAAGAAAGAACAAAGTGTGAACTTGAAAAATGATCCACTTGCGTTACAACGTTTGAAAGAAGCTGCTGAAAAAGCAAAAATCGAGCTTTCTTCATCGAACGCGACTGAAATCAACCTTCCATACATCACGGCTGATGCGACTGGTCCTAAACACTTAGTGATCAACGTAACACGTGCAAAACTTGAAGGTTTGGTTGCTGACTTACTTGCTCGTACCATTGAGCCTTGCCGTATTGCACTTAAAGATGCAGGTCTTTCGACTTCTGACATCTCTGACGTAATTTTAGTGGGTGGTCAGTCTCGTATGCCACTTGTACAACAAAAAGTACAAGAATTCTTCGGTAAAGAGCCACGTAAAGACGTGAACCCGGACGAAGCGGTTGCGATTGGTGCTGCGATTCAAGGTGCAGTATTGTCTGGTGACAAAACTGACGTACTTTTATTAGACGTAACACCGTTAACACTTGGTATCGAAACCATGGGTGGCGTATTAACAGCGATTATTGAGAAAAACACGACGATTCCTGCGAAGAAATCTCAAGTATTCTCTACTGCTGCTGATAACCAACCTGCTGTAGACATTTCAGTGTTCCAAGGCGAACGTAAAATGGCTCAGCAAAACAAATTGTTGGGTAACTTCCAGTTAGGCGATATCCCACCTGCTCCACGTGGTGTACCGCAAATTGAAGTATCGTTCGACATCAACGCGGATGGTATCTTGAAAGTATCTGCGAAAGATAAGAGCACTGGTAAAGAGCAATCGATCCAGATTAAAGCAAACTCAGGTTTGTCTGATGCTGAAATCGAAGCAATGATTAAAGATGCTGAAGCGAATGCTGAAGAAGACCGTAAGTTTGAAGAGTTAGCCAAAGCGCGTAACGAAGCTGATGCGTTAATCTCTAGCTCAAACAAAGCAGTGAAAGATCTGGGTGACAAAGTCACTGAAGATGAAAAAACTGCAATCAGCACTGCGGTTTCTGAGCTTGAAGCAGCAACCAAAGAAAATGAAGTTGAAGACATCAAAGCGAAAACTGAAGCTTTACAAAACATCTTGATGCCAATCACTCAACGTGCTTATGAACAAGCACAAGGTGCTGGCGGCGCAGAAGGTTTTGATCCAAATGCATTCCAAGGTGGTGATGCAGGTCAACAACAGAAAGCGGATGATGGCGTTGTAGATGCTGAGTTCACAGAAGTAAAAGATGACAAAAAATAATTTGTCTCTTTAAAAAGACCGCGCGAAAGCGCGGTTTTTTATATTTTAAGATGAATCATTTTTGTTCAAAATAAAGTTCGCCCAAAATTGGCATAAACAAAGGTATCACGCCACACGCTTTAATTTCATCCAGAAACTCAGCAATATTCACCCCAGGTAATAACTGCGGTGGTGCATCAATCGGCGTCACCATGCTATCCCAATGACATGGAATAATATATTTCGGCTTGAGTAGTCGGACTACATCTTTGACATAGTCCGGGCGATATTTACGTCCAATCGCACACAGGCACACGATATCAGCCTGTTTGCCCTGCAATTCCTGTTCAATAAAATCGGCCGAATCGATGTGAACAATGCGCAGTTGACCTGTGTCAATCCACCAGTTTAAGACCAAACCATGCCGTAACTGATGAAATTTCGGTGGATACGGTGGTGGTTCAATCATATCTCCCGGTAATGGAACACGACCAAACAAAGCTTTACCATGGATTGAAGGCAAGCCAATGATTTGCCATTTCCCGCACTCAATCACTTCCCTACCCTGTGTCGCCTGCATCTGTTGCTCAGGCAAGCCTGCAGAACGCCCGTACATCAAACTGGCTTCCGAACCAATGAGACGAGCCCCTGTTTGTTTGCAGAGCTCTGGTGCATCCAGAATATGGTCATAGTGCGCATGCCCTATCAGTACCTCATCAGCATCAGGGATATAGCGTTTAACCACAGCTGGATCGCTCAATAAAGGTTGAGTAAAGGTCTGCCAAAGACTGGGACGACTCACAAAAGGATCAAGCACTAAAGTTCGACTGGCATCAGACAAAATAAAGCCTGCTGTGCCCAAATATTTAATTTTTAGATTTTCTGCCTTTGCGGGTGCAGGTGAAACTGCCGCCCATGTGGCTTCAGGCACTTTGAGTAGATATTTCAGCATGCATGTTCCTTTGCATTTTATTGTAATTATCAGAATCGATCATTTTGTCTTCAATATGGCAGTTATATGCGTCAATCTCAAGCTGAATCCCAAAACTGAGATTGGCAGTATCATGCCTAATACTGCAGGATTAGTTTGATATACATGAAATTATATTTCGGTATAATCCAAAGCACTAAAAGAATGATACTTAGAGAGAAGATGAAAACCGATCCCGTTATCAGCAAAACCCAATTTAGATTAATCTTTATTTTTTCACTAATCTGTATTTTTATCAGCTCGATATTCGATGCTTACAATGAAACAACCATCGCAATTAATAAATTATTAGTAACAGAACCACAGAACTGGGAACTCCTTATTACAGGCTCTCTGGCGATTGTTTTTGTGGTGATATTAGTTGGTTTATTCTTATTTAAACAATGGGCAAGAAAGCTTTACGTCTATAGTTTTTTCCCCCTGTTACTTATTTATCTATTACCCAGCTATTCTTCGACATTCATCTCTGGTTTTGGCGCCATTTTTTATGAGCTAGGCAATATTCTCTCTACGCTGATCTGGGGAGTTTTAGTGGTGCCCAGCCTATATCAACCTCTGTTTTCCAAAAATAACGAATGAAATTGACCTTCATCATGAGCTTGGTGCTGTTTCTGATCTGGTCTGCTTATCAAACTCACCAACATCCTCAACTTAAATTTAATTCTTTGGCAGATCGTATCAGTAGTCCCTTAGATACTCGTTTACGCTATCGGATTGCCGAAGTTGACCCACGTTTTAAACTCAGCATTGAGCAAGTCAAAAGCATCAGCCAACAAGCGACTCAAATCTGGAAAGATGGCACGGGGCAAGATTATTTTGTCTATGATCCCAATGCCCAACTCGCCATCCACCTGATTTATGATGAACGTCAAATCGAAAGTGAACAACGTCGAGAACATCTCAGCCAACTACAGTCCAATCAACAACATTGGCAAGATAAAAAACAGCAATTGGATCTGATTGAGCAGGAAATTCTGAGTAGCAAACAACTTTTAGATTTAAAGCAACAACAGTTGAATCAACAAATTCAATACTATAATCAAGAGCAACACAATGCACGGCAACATCCTGCCTCTTATGCCAACCCTGACTATTTTCAACAACGGCAGCGGGATTTAGAGCAAAATGTGAAGTTACTACAGCAAGAAATTGATCAATATAATCAAAGAATCGCTCAACTCAATCAGCAAGTAGATGAATTGAATGCTTTGGATCAGCAGTTAACCAGCTCTGTCAGCCAATTTAAACAACGCTTTAAACCCCATTTATTTCATAAAGGCTTATTTAACGGTAAACAGATCTTGATTTATGAATTCGAATCTGAAGATGATTTACGCCTTACCCTCGCACATGAATTCGGCCATGCCTTGGGACTACAGCACACTGATGATCCACAAGCACTGATGTATCCCGTCATGAAAGAACAAAATGCCACTCACTTTCGCCTGACTCAAGCCGATCGTGCGCTGTTGCTGACCAGATAGTTTTCGCTCATGCCAAAATCGAAGAGCTCTAAAAAGTGACTCAAAATTTGCTAGACAATAAATGTCACAAAGCAGCAATTTTGCACTTAAAGGTTAAAAACGCGACTGTTTTAGAAAAAACTTACAAAAGTTAACAATAGGCGGTTTTCTTGCTGCTTTTTGAGAAAATTCTGACTCTAACTAATTTAGGCCATTGATATTTTTTGAGTTATGCTCAAAAAAACAACAAAAATCACTTTTTTTTATTGTGTAAATCATTCGATTCATTTTTTTATTTATTAGAAAAAAATCACACTTTTTCACTCTATTTATTAAGCAGATAGCATTTTGACGACCACAAAATAATGATCAAAAATAAGTTTTTATTTTGGGGATTTCACAATGCAAGCTCATTATCTCGCATTTTTCATTGCTTGTATCAGCATGATTGCACCTCAACTGAGTAATGCACAGAC
Source organism: Acinetobacter colistiniresistens (assembly GCF_000413935.1). Taxonomy (GTDB): domain Bacteria; phylum Pseudomonadota; class Gammaproteobacteria; order Pseudomonadales; family Moraxellaceae; genus Acinetobacter; species Acinetobacter colistiniresistens. The sequence continues at coordinate 26,064 of NZ_KE340374.1, forward strand.
GAATCTCAATTCGATTGATGTCCATCAACACCAACCGATCAAAAAAGTCGTGCGTTATCGCATCGCAGATATCGACCCACGTTTTAATTTAAACCAGCAACAAGTCCTCGACTTAACCCAGCAAGCCGCCAGACTCTGGGAACAGGAAACAGGACAACAAAATTTTATTTACGATCCGCAAGCCGAGTTCAGCATCAACTTGGTCTTTGATGAGCGTCAACAGCGCAGTACTGACCGCTTACAGGGTCTAGATCAACTCAAACAACAACAGCAACAATGGGAAACTCAGAATCAGCAATTAAAACAAGTAAAAGATGAAATCCAAAAAAGTACTGCTTTAATTGCCAGTAAACAGGCACAACTCGCAGCCCAATTCCAGCAATATAATGCAGAAGTACAGCGTTTTAACCAAAGCCGTTCGAGTTCAAAAGACTTGGCACAGCAATTTTCACAAAGACAACAAGCTTTACAGCAACAATCTTTAGCGCTACAACATGAAGTTCAGGAACACAATCAACGCACTCAACAGCTAAATCAACGGATTCAAAGTCTCAATCAAAATAATCAACAACTGGTCGCATCAGCAAATCAGTTTAATCAGGTTTTCCAACCTCATCTGTTTCATAAAGGCCATTTTAACGGCAAGCAAATCTTCATTTATGAGTTTTCCTCGATCAATGACCTGCGTTTTACCCTCGCCCATGAATTTGGTCACGCACTTGGGCTGGAACATACCAATGACCCAACCTCACTGATGTACCCAGTGATCCAAAAGCAAAATCTTCAACAGTTCGCACTGACAGATTCAGATAAAGATCTGGTTAAAGCCATTTATTAGCACCCTAAAAGCATAAATACGTTACACGAATTAACATCAACTAGACTTTAAGTATAGTTTTTGTACAAACAGATAAATAAATTACGTGAAATAAAAAGTATTTACTGCTGATAAAAAAATCCCTTTTTTAAGAACCTAGTTAAAGTTTTAAAAATTTAGTGCGCTTGGAAATAAAAAATAAATAATTGTTCTCACTTTATTTTTGATCATTTAATAAACAAATATCGTTTTTTTATCGCGATTTTAGCGTTATATGTCTACAAATGTATTTTTATTCATTTTCTAGAAATATCGTTAAAACTCATACATCGCATCTACTTTCATCAATTTGACTACTGATTTTTTTGGCTAAAATGTGACCTCTTTCAAGTTTTATCTCCTATTATGCGTCTTTTATCTCTCCTTTTGGCCACATGCTTTACTGTATTGGCCCCAGTCTCGGCTTTGGCTAAAATTCCCTCGTCGGCTTCAGCGTCGTCTCAGGTTCGCTACAGCACTGAACAACCGCTACGTTATCGAATTGCCAAGCTTGACCCGCGCTTAAACATCGATCAACAACAGATGGTCGAACTCAGCAAACAAGCAGCAGCGATTTGGGAAAATAATACAGGTCAAAAATATTTTGTGTATGATCCTGAAGCCGAGTTTGTAATTAATCTGGTGTTTGACCAACGTCAGCTTCGCAGCATGAAACGTGCTGAAAGCCTCGGTCAACTCGAACAGGAACAGCAAAACTGGCTCAATCACAATGAGAAATTGCAGAAAGTGAATGCTGATTTGGCAGAAAGCAGTGCTCAATTGGAGCAGCAAAAGCAAGCTTATGAAAATCAGGCGCAGCAATATCAATTGGGTTTAGCACAATATAAAGCAGATAGTTCAAATAAAACCTTATTTGCAAGTCTGCAAAAGCAGCAACGTGATTTGCAACAACAAGCGGTAAAACTGCAAGCCAAGATTGCAGAATACAACCATAAAGTTCAGCAAAATCAGTTGAAAGCAGAAAAATCTCAACAGGTCTATCAAGAGTTGGCTGCATCTGTTGCTGAGTTTAATGAAACCTTCAAGCCTGAGGTCCTGCATAAAGGTCAATTTGATGGAAAACAGATTTTTATTTATGAGTTTTCTTCAATCGACGACCTACGTTTAACTTTAGCCCATGAGTTTGGCCATGCCTTGGGTCTCAAACATACCCGCGATCCGAAGTCTTTAATGTATCCACGTATTAAAGATCAGGATGCCAAAGATTTTCAGCTGACGGATACCGATCTAAAGCTACTTGGCTTAGCCAACTAGAACAGATCAATCGCCATAATAGGTTGCGTTAAGATGATGTGCTAAGCAATAACAAGAATGGGTCGATTGTTTTGATTTATTCATGTTATTGTGGTGTTAAAACATCATCTTAGCCTTAATGGAGATCAGCATGAGTTATTATCATATCTTAATTGAAGTGAACGACCACATCAGTACGATTGAGCAGACTCGTGATATCGAACTCTTAGATATTCAAGATATTAGCCCATATCTGCACTCTATTTTGATTCCCTATTTCAATGAGCAAGAAGTCGAACTTGAAGATGAAAACGTGGCGTATGACGAGATTCTGCATTTAGCAGTGAAACAGACCTTATTACCGATTGAACACTTGATTGAAGAAGAACAAAAGCAGCTCCCAAGTGATACCGATGTCACTATCACCGCCTATGAAATCTTTAATGATCGAGATTTAAGCCAAGATGTAACTGCAGTGATTTTTGATATTTTAGAAGCGGTTAAATTAGACGCTGCACCGTAAAACAGAGAGATAAAAAAGGTCTGCATTGAGCAGACCTTTTTATTTTATATGTATTACAACGCTTTACTGCATCATTTGTTTTGCCTGTTCCTGACGGAATGCACGTAGAATCTGCTGCCCTGCTCGTCCTGTCTGACTTAAGCCGAGTCGGCTTTGTTCTTGGCGAATGGCCTGACGGCTCTTATCACCGATCAAGCCATCAACAGCACCAATATCATAACCACGCTGAACTAAGAACTGTTGAATTTCACGACGTTCAGCACGTGATGTGCCAGGGTCATCGGTTGGCCAAGCCATTAAAAATGGTGTGCCGCCGCGTAAGCGGTCAGATAAATGGGCAATGGCTAAACCATAACTTTCAGCTGCGTTATAACTATAAATTGCATCAAAGTTTTTAAACACCAAGAATAGTGGGCCATTGGCACCTGCTGGCGAAATCAATCCCGCTGGAGTACTGCCTGATAAATTGCCCTGAATTAAAGCCGTTCCGTCCGCACGGGTTACACCTTGCGCAACCCAGCTATTCAGTGGCTTTTTATTACGGCGACTTTCACCTGAGATTGACATGCCTTGTGGAATTTTCACCTCAAAGCCCCATGGCATACCTGTTTGCCAGCCGGCACGTTTCAAGAAATTAGCTGTCGAAGCCAGTGCATCCGTCGTACTTGAGACCAGATCACGGCGGCCATCACCATCAAAATCAACGGCCAGACGCTCATAAGTTGATGGCATAAATTGAGTATGACCAAAAGCACCTGCCCATGAACCATACAATTGATCTTGGGTTAAATCGCCACGTTGCAAAATCCGCATGGTGGCAAAGAACTCTCCACGAAAATAACTTTGACGGCGCCCTTCACAACTTAACGTACCGAGTGCCTGTAATAAAGGATATTTACCTGAAATATCACCATAATTACTTTCCACACCCCATACTGCCACTACTGTTTCCGCAGGGACACCATAGGCCTGTTCGACCCGGTTCAATACCGCACGGTGTTGAGTCAGTTTTTGCTGCCCTGCCTGCACGCGTTCGTTATCCACAAGGCCAGACAAATAATCCCAGATTGGTGTCGAAAATTCAGGCTGATAATTTAATTTATCAATCACCGAATAATCTGGGGTTAAATTTTGGGTATAACGATCATAACTAGCACCAGACACCCCTGATGCAATCGCTTGAGAGCGTAAATTTGCAATACAGCCTTGAAAGTTGGTATTTGGCGTATAATTACTGCTTACAGGTGCTGTTGTGGTTGGTGCTGAAACTGCTGCACCATTAATCACCAACTCGGCATGCGCCTGATTGAAAAAAGTAAATAAGGCAGTGCCTAGAAAAAAAGAAAAATGACGTTTCATGACTGAACCAAAAATTTTGAATTTAAATTTCCTCTTCACCTTAACACGCTATATAAAGATGTATAGTTTGGAAACGTAACTTTGAATTCATTTTATGGTTTTAAATTTAAAACACAGTTTTTAAATTCATAATTGCAGCGCATTTTAAATTTAAAAGTTATCAACAAGTGCAATTTAAATTCAAAACCACCAACACCCTCAACCCTAATTTTAAATTCAAAAAAGTTATCCACTTTTAAATTTAAAACTAAAGAAAACCAGAGCCAACATCAAAAATACCGACTAATCATGCGATTTTTAAGCACTTAAACAGAAAAAATAGATCCCCACAGGCTGTATATTTAAATTTAAAACAGCAAAAACATGCACAATTTTAAATTTAAACCATGTGATTATTTTTAAATTTAAAACAAAACCAACACCACATCATTTAAATTCAAACCCAACCCTGCTTTTTTAAATTCAAAACATCAACACCAAAGTTATCCACAATAGTAAAATCCATTTTTTAAATTTAAAAGTTTAAATTCAAAATACGTTGCCAATAAAAAAGCGGTCCAAAGACCGCTTTTTAAGCATTGTGGATAAGTTTAGAACATCATATCTGCGGTTAATGCCAATGGAATAGGTAGAATTTCCGCCAATTGACGACATAATCCAGTTAAATCATCCGCATTATTCGGCATCAAGGTAATATGACCCAACTTACGACCTGCACGTTCAGACTTATTATAAAGGTGTAAATGTGCACCATTCAGTGCCAAAACCTGTTCAGATTTTGGATGTTGACCAATAATATTGATCATCACTGTCGGGCGAATTACTTCAGTTGAACCCAATGGCAAACCTGCAACTGCACGAATATGGTTTTCAAATTGCGAACAAATCGCGCCTTCAATCGACCAATGACCTGAATTATGCACTCGACATGCCATTTCATTGGCATATAAACCTTGTTCTGTCACAAACAATTCAAGCGTCAGCACACCCACATAATTTAAGTGGTTCAACAAACGGGTAATATAGTCTTGTGCCACAGGCTGCAAATCAACGCTATTTGGCGCAGGCACAATCGAATGCGACAGAATACCGTTATGGTGATGATTTTCGGCCAATGCCCAAGTTTTCACATCACCATTTTGACCACGCACCGCAATGATCGAGACTTCTCGGCTGAATTTGACAAAACTTTCTGCGATCAAGCTTTTCGCAGGACCCAATTCAGCCCAAGCCGTTTCGATTTGATCTTCTGTACGTAATACGAATTGGCCTTTACCATCATAACCACCTGTTACAGTTTTCAAGACGATGGGTAAACCCAGATCTGTTACGGCCTGTTTTAAACTGCCAAGGCTATCCACAGCACGATACGGTGCAACTGGAATACCGAGTTCATCAAACAAGCTCTTTTCTGCCAAGCGATTTTGTGCCGTCGCCAAAGCAAGACGAGGCGGGTACAAGGTTTTGCTTTGCGTCAAAACATCCACATCTGCGACAGGCGTATTTTCAAATTCAAGGCTAAATACATCCGCACTGGCAATAAAATCTTGCAAGCCTTGCGGGTTCTGGCTGGAAAATACTGGACCTAGAATCGCAGCAGGACAATCCGTTTCCGCTTCAAAAAAAGTACATTGAATATTCAGTGGCAAAGCCGCTTGCGCCATCATGCGTCCAAGCTGTCCGCCACCAAAAATACCGATGGTTTTATTCATGTTCAGCCCCGTTACACTTTACCAGGGATATTATTATTCGACACTTTTTCGGTTTGTGCGGTACGGAAGTCCGCTACATTTTTTGCAATGTCTGCACGGGTTAAGCCAAGGATTTGCGCCGCCATAATCGCCGCATTAATTGCACCTGCTTGACCAATCGCCAATGTACCCACCGCAATACCTGCTGGCATTTGTACAATCGAAAGCAATGAATCAACACCATTTAAAATTGAAGATTTCACCGGTACACCAAGCACAGGTAAATCAGTTTTCGCTGCACACATTCCTGGTAAATGTGCTGCACCACCAGCACCTGCAATAATCACTTGAAGACCACGATCACGTGCAGTTTCAGCATATTCAAATAAACGGTCTGGGGTACGGTGTGCAGAAACAACTTCCGCTTCAAATGGGACACCAAGCTGTTTAAGCATATTGGCAGTATGTTCGAGAGTTGCCCAATCTGATTGAGAACCCATGATAATTCCAACAAGTGGTTGAGCGTCTTGTGCTGCGGCCGCATTCATTGCTAATGTTCCAGAGACAAAAATTAAAGAAGATAAATCTCGACGAGAGCCAAGCTTTAGAGGATTCAGAACGCCATTATTATAGACTGATTTTTCATCTCACGAAAATTTAACTGAACGACTGCAACTATATTTTTTAGGAAAAAATGAAATAAAGTGTGCTAACAATGACATAGCGTTATATTTCAATAATAATAGGGGAGCTTAAAAATCAACAAGAGCATTAATAATGAAAAAACGGCTAGGCCTATTGGCAATCACACTTTTCACGGTACACAGCAATGCCGCTTTAGTGAATTTAAATCTCGATGAGTTTCAAAAAACCTTTAAATCGTTAAATAAAGCACAGGGCTATAATGGCGAAATTAACAGTGACGCACTCACGGGTAAAGCCTATGAGAAATTCATTGTCACGGGTTCATCACATACCGATGAAAGAGAACCCGTATTGATGACAGGGTATTATATGAACCCGACTGAGGTCGGTACGCTTTATTCAATTACACAGTATCGTGTGTACTGTGACGATGAGACCTATAGCTATGCCTTGTCTAATTTTGAACCCAATGGTGCATTATCCACAACAACAATGGACAGTGACTATGGCTTTGAATATGAAAATCCTTCGGCAAGAGATCAAAAGTTTAGCAAAATTTTAAAAAATGCCTGTAAGCACCCAGCCAAATAGAGCTGAATGCGCATCTCACAATGGTGAAGGGCTTCAGACCATGTTTGATCCGAGCCATTGTGATTTACTGACTTCTAAAAACAAAATAAACACAGCCCATCAAACACAGCATCGCCCAGATATAATCTAGCTTAAATGGCTGTTTAAAAACAAAAATCATAAAGGGGACAAACACCAATAAAGTGACTACCTCCTGAGTGATTTTCATTTCTCCCAAACTCCAGCCATGCTGGTTAAGTAGTTTGGTGGCAGGGATCATAAAACTGTATTCCAGCAAGGCAATACACCAGCTAAACAAGATCGCTTGCCAGATTGGTGCATCGTGCAGAATTTTCAGATGCCCATACCATGCCAAGGTCATAAAACAGTTGGAAATGATCAACAAACATAACGCTAAAAGAGTAGGGCTCAACATCGTTCTTTTTATCCAAATCTGGGTTAAACAAGAGGGAATGGTACGGAGCTCAAAACATTAAAATATGAGCATCCATCCGCATCATTATAAGTAAACAACAACAACGAATTTTGACTATCTTTTCCATGCAAGCCTTGTTATCGTTGCGTTTGATTTTTATTGATAATGACAATCATACATACGATATCAGTGCTGTATGAAAAGAGTGGAGAAGGCGCGTTATGCATCTGCATATTTTGGGTATTTGTGGCACATTTATGGGGTCTTTGGCTCTACTCGCACGAGATTTAGGACATAAAGTCACAGGTTCAGATGCCAATGTTTATCCACCGATGTCGACTCAACTGGAAAATGCGGGAATCGAGCTCATGCAGGGCTATGACCGCAGCCATTTACAACCTCATCCAGATCTTGTTATCGTCGGCAATGCCATGAAACGTGGCATTGATGCGATCGAATATATGCTGAATGAAGGTCTACCTTATATTTCTGGTCCACAATTCTTGGCAGACCATGTATTACAAGGCAAACATGTACTTGGTGTTGCGGGTACACACGGTAAAACCACCACCACCACCATGTTGGCGTGGGTATTAGACCAAGCGGGCTTAAATCCAGGCTTTTTGATCGGTGGCGTACCACTTGGTTTTAGTGAAAGTGCACGTCTAGGTGGCGGTCAATATTTCTGTGTAGAAGCGGATGAATATGATTCTGCTTTCTTCGACAAACGTTCTAAATTTGTACACTACCACCCAAAAACCGCGATTCTTAATAACCTTGAATTTGACCACGCCGATATTTTTGATGACTTGGCTGCGATTCAGAAACAGTTCCATCATTTAGTACGTACCATTCCAAGTGAAGGTCGTATTATTGCACCGATTACTGAAACCAATATTGATGAAGTATTAGAGCAGGGCTGCTGGACACCTGTGCTTCGCACCAGCCTTGAGCCAAATGATCAAGCCGCTTTATCTGCTGAATTGATCAGTGTCGATGGCAGTCACTTTAAAGTACTTGAGCACGGCAAAGTGGTCGGTGAAGTGAAATGGAATATGACAGGGCAGCATAGTGTGGCCAATGCTTTGGCAACGATTGCAGCGGCACAGCACGTCGGTGTCAGCCTTGCGCAAGCCTGTGAAGCCTTATCTAACTTCGGCGGGGTTAAACGTCGTATGGAGCTATTAGGTACGGTGCGTGGCATCGAAGTCTATGATGACTTTGCCCATCATCCAACTGCGATTGAAACCACACTCGACGGCGCACGTAAACGCTTAGGTGAACGTAAGTTGTGGGCGATCATTGAACCCCGTTCTAACACCATGCGTATGGGTAGCCATAAAGATGGTTTAGCACATTCCGCACGTTTGGCCGATGAAGTGATTTGGTATCAGCCAGAAGGTTTGGATTGGGATCTCCAACCTGTGATTGCAGCATCAGCAAACAAGGCTGAAGTCAGCCGCTCTTTAGATGAGATCATTGCTCGTGTGGTCAATGAAGCAGGTGAGGGTGATGCAGTGGTGATCATGTCCAATGGTGGTTTTGGTGGTTTACACCAAAAGTTAATTAGGGCGTTGTCGTAATTAACCTCAACACTTTCTCTAACTTATTGAAAAACTATTGTCTCAACGGAGTCTTGCAAGTTCTTATCTAATTTCTGGATCAGCCTGCGGCTCGCCCTACTTTTCTTTCGGGAAAAGTAGGCAAAACCATTGTCATCTGCAAAACCTGTCCTCTTCTTGCATTGATCAACATATATCGCAGAAACAGTCTCTTACTTAAACTACGCAGGTTGCAGATGACGTTTCCGAGTATCACATTTCCTCGAAGTTATATTAATTCAGATCGCGACAGGCAGCATCCATGCCGAATAAACATATTTGTCCAATCCATTTTAAATTGCAATCAACTCAATTTATTCACCAATTTTAACGGCAAAATCTTCATTGCAATCCCCATTGGCAACCACGGCCACTGCGGTACATAGGCTTTCACAGGTTCCTTCTCAATCGCTTTGACCAAAGCCTTGCTTCCAGTCTTCTCATCGACTTCAAAAGGTAGTTTTTTCGCACCTTCATTCAGCTCAGTGCGAATATAACCTGGGAAAATCGTTGAAACTTTAATTGGTGTATCCAACAACTCGGCACGAATCCCTTCCGCCAAATGCGCCACAGCGGCTTTACTGGCGGCATAGGTCGATAAATGCTTCGGTAAACCACGCATCGCACTCATGGACGAAATCACCACCAAATGGCCCTTATTTTGCGCTCTAAAGATTTCAACCGCTGCTTCACATTGTGCCAGTGCCGAAATAAAATTGGTTTCTGCCGTAGCGCGATTCACATCAAAATGGCCCTTACCAATACGGCGACCATCGCCAACACCAGCATTCACGATAATTCGGTCAATGCTGCCAAACTCCTGCTGAAAAGCATGAAAAACCGTGAATACATCATCGTAATGAGTTACATCTAGGGTTTTAATCTTGACCTGTATTGAAAACTGCTTTTGCAGCTGTTGTTGTAAGGCTTCTAAACGCTCTAAACGTCGTGCGCAAAGTGCCAGATTGTAGCCTTTAGCCGCAAACTCACGCGCCATACCTGCGCCTAAGCCCGAACTTGCCCCTGTAATTAAAATCGTTTTTGCCATGCCTGCCACCTATTTTTTAAATCCATGTTAAAAGTTCAGCATCACGCGCTTTTAAATAATGATGCTCATTAAAACTGAGTAATTGCAAACGATCATCTGACCAGCGCAGTGTGGTGATACTGGCATTGGCAATCGACCAATTCAGTGCAAAAATCTGTTTGGCATTTAGCCCCAATACCTGACCGACCGCTACAGAAATCACACCGCCAGAACTAAATACCACGGCCTGACGGGGTTGCGTGGCATCAATCTGCTGACACAATCCGTGCAAAGCACCTTCTACACGCGCTTGAAAGCCTAACCAGGTCTCATGATATTCATGGTCATATTGCTCGCCAATCCAGCGGTCGATGGCTCCATCGAAAATTTTGGCCAGATAAGCCCGAGGATTATCCACCAAATCGACATCCTGTTTCAGCAATTCAGGTTGATTAAAACGTGGTTCGTATTGGGCAAACACATGCTGATGATCAAACTCATTCCAAGCCGATTCTGTTTGTATCGGTGCATCCTGAAAACTTTGTGATAAAGCCAATTGCGCTGTTTGCTGATGACGTTGCATCGAACCTGCCACAACCAATGGTGTTTGCTTCAGGGTCTGTTTAAAAAAATCACCAACGACCTGTGCCTGCTGTTTACCTTTGGCTGAAAGCTGGTCATAACTTGCTGCACCAAAAGATGCCTGCCCATGTCGTACCAAATAAATTGTGGTCATCGTTTTAAAATATCCTGTAGTTTTGCACCATATTCAGCAATTAATGCTCGTGCTTGCGGATTGTTTTGTGCAATCAGTTTTAAAGCCCGAATATGTAAGGCATGAATCATGATCCAGAAATCTTTAAAGGCTGGATTATCGGTTTGCTGATGGTAATAACGATAATAAATCTGTTGAGCAATCACCGCCAAACGGAACAAGCCAAACACTTCATAAAAAGCCCAATTGGCAGGCTGTAAACCGGTCTTTTCCAGATAGTAATCCACCACCTGTTGCCGTGTCAGCATACCTTTTAAATTGGTCGGTTGACGACGGCTGGATTTCATCAGGGCATCATCATCCTCTTGAATCCAGTAGGCGAGGGCACTACCCAGATCCATCAAAGGATCGCCGAGTGTCGCCATTTCCCAGTCCAGTACGCCAATCACTTGAGTTGGTTGTTGTGGATCTAAAATGACATTATCAAAACGCCAGTCATTATGAATCACGCAGGTTTTTGTATCGGCAGGGATATGTTGTTGCAGCCATTCACGCACAAAGGCAAAATCAGGCACATTCGGTGTCAGGGCTTTGCTATAACGTGCATCCCATCCCTCAACCTGACGGCGGCAATAGCCTTCGCCTTTACCCAGTTTTTCCAGTTCAGTGCCTTGATAAGGCACTTGGTGCAGCTCAATCAACTTATCTAAGACATTCAGGCAAAGTTGCTGTATCTGTGACTCATCCAGCTGTAATTCTTTGGGTAAATTGGCACGCGGAATAATGCCCTCAATCCGCTTCATCACATAAAAATCACAACCGATGACGCTGTCATCCTGACACAATGCAATCATTTCAGGCAGCACAGGGTAAAACGGTGCAAGATGCTTCTGCACATTGTATTCACGCGCCATATCATGCGCTGATTTGGCTTTGGTGCCTTTCGGTGGGCGACGCAAGATCAAGTCGGCATTGTCATACTGCAACCGATAAGTCCAATTCGATGCCCCCCCTGAATATTGGGTCACTTGTGCCTGTCCTTGCAGATCCACACCTTGGATTTTTAACCAGTTTTCAACCGCTGCAATATCCAGTTCTTCACCATGGCGAACCTGTCCACCGATATCAATCATTGTCATTGTTGTATTTTCCCTCTCAACGAGCATAGCCACGTTTTTTCAGTTCGAGTTTGGCAATCATGCCTTTATGGACTTCATCAGGTCCATCGGCCAAACGTAAACTACGCGCTTGATTAAAAAATGCAGTCAGTGGGGTATCGCGTGAAACACCTTCACCACCGTGAATCTGGATTGCCATATCGACCACATGTTGCAATACGCTTGGCGCCACCACTTTAATCGCAGAGATTTCCGTCAATGCCGCCATATTGCCCTGTGTATCCATCTTATAAGCGGCATACAGCGTTAATAATCGCGCTTGATCGATCTGCACCCGCGCATCTGCGACGCGTTCTAAATTGCCACCTAATTTCAGGATTTCTTTACCAAAAGCTTTGCGTGACATGCCTCGATCAATCATCAGCTCCAATGCTTTTTCAGCTGCGCCAATACAACGCATACAATGGTGAATCCGCCCAGGCCCTAAACGCCCTTGCGCAATTTCAAATCCTTGTCCTGCACCGCCAATAAAGTTACTGATGGGTACACGAACCTGGTCGAAATTGACTTGCCCATGTCCATGCGGGGCATCGTAATCACCAAAGACTGGCAACATCCGTTCAATCGTTACCCCTTGGCTGTCGATTGGCACCAATACCATCGAATGCTGATGATGACGGTCTTTGCTTGGATCGGGGGTATAGGCCATGAAAATAATCACTTTGGCATTGGGATCGCCCAAGCCCGATGACCACCATTTGCGTCCATTCAAGACGATCTCATCGCCCTCAATCACCGCCGTGGCTTGCATATTGGTGGCATCACTGGAAGCGACTGCGGGTTCAGTCATGCAGAACACTGAACGGATTTCGCCCGCGAGTAAGGGTTGCAACCATTGTTGTTTTTGCTGCTCACTGCCATAGCGCCATAACACTTCCATATTGCCACTATCAGGCGCATTACAGTTAAAAACCGTTGGGGCGAGCAGACTGCGTCCTGTCAGTTCCGCAATATGCGCATATTCCTGTACCGACAGACCTGCACCCAGCTCTGCATCAGGCAAAAACATGTTCCATAAGCCCGCTGCTTTGGCCTTAGTTTTTAATTGTTCCAGTTGGGCAGGCCATTGCCATTGGGTCCAGTCGCCATCGACATTCAGATGATGGACGTCATCCCAGAAGGCTTTTTCAATCGGTTCTATTTCTTGTTGAATAAAGGCTTGCGTTCGTGCAATAAAATCCTGTGCGCGTTCAGATAATGCAAACATCATCATTTCCCTCAATCTAAAATATGGCGAATATTGATTCGCTGCTTTACATCACCATAAGCGAAAATTTATTATGAATGAAATGATTTTATTTTATGCAAAACTATGAATCAGATTCATAATACTAGCCCACTGGAAGTGGCTCACTTTCATCGTATTGATATCAATTTATATCCGCTGTTTATTGCAATTTTTGAACAAAAGAGCATTTCCAAAGCTGCGCAATTGTTATGTATCAGCCAATCTGCGGTCAGTCATGCCTTGCAGCGTTTGCGCACACAACTTGGAGACGAGTTATTTGTACGCAGCGGGCAAAAAATGCTGCCCACGCCTTATGCCGAGCAAATTTATCAGCCGATTCAGAGCGCATTGCTGAGCATTCAACAGATTGCCGTACCGCAGCATGATTTTGTGCCGAGTATGCTGCACAGCCTAAAAATTGCCATTCATGATGAAATCGAACCGATTATTTTTCCACAATTGGTGCATCATTTTGCCCAATTGAATCTGGACATTCAGTTCTTGAGTTCCAAGCTGGATCGTAAAAATATGCTGGCCGATCTCTCAGCACAACAAATCGATTTTGTCATTGATCTGGTACAACCCCAGCAGGCACATCTGCAGTTTGAAAATCTGATTGATGACCATTTTGTGGTGTGTACCCAACAACCTGAGATGAATTTGTCTCAGTATCTATCCTCACCGCATATTGGTGTGTCATCACGACGCACGGGCTTATTGCTGGAAGATATTTATCTGAATCGGCAACAACTGTCTCGGCAAATTTTCCTGCGTTGCCAACATTATTCAACCGCACTTCAAGTTTTGGCCCAATACCCCAATGCGGTGTTAACGATTCCACAAAGTATTCTGAAAAATCTGCATTATGCGAAGCATTTAAAGATCCACGCACTGCCGATTGAATTGCCTAAAATCAACATGGGCATGTATTGGCATGAACACGTCACACATAACCCACGCCACCAATTTTTACGCACAGAAATTTTGAAAATTTTTAATTAGAACAGGTGAATGCATTGCGCATTCGCCTGTCTGCTCATCTCCATATTGAGAGCTTTGATTATTTGTTTGATGCCAGCTGTTGCTGATCATGGCAATTGATCAAGTACGCTTTGGAAAGCATGAGACGGAGGATATAAACCACCGCCATCGCAAAAATCATATAGCCAATATCGGCAAAGAAAAAGGGAATCGAGAAAAGGATCAAAATCGTCATTGGATAGAGCCACCGTCCCCATCCCGACAAATAGGAGGTCTCATAAAATAGCCAAATATAGGTGTTATAAACCACCAAGCAGATCGCAATCATCCATCCCATCATTTGACTAGAAATGTGAGCATGATGTGTTGAAATATCGACCGCGGCGGCTAAAGCTGCACCTAAGACCGCAATACTGATAAAGATAAAAAAATGGCCGTACCCCCATAAAAAAGGCTGCACCCCATGACGTTGATGGTGATGATGACTGCGATCAAAGTAGACCCACCACATGGCAAACATCATCAATAAGCCACCAATCACTAAAAAGATTTCTTTGAAGTTCACGTCATGATTGGCAAAGGCTTCCTGAGTAGCAGCAAAACTCCCAATAATCGACTCTCCCAACACAATGATGGTGAGTAATGCATAACGCTCAACAATATGATGTGGGTGCCAAGGCGTTACCGCATACTTTTCTGCATACAGCGGTACAGCTAATTCAGCCAATACCAAAATCAGGAATAACACAGGCGTCATATGAATGGCACTGAAATTGCCAATTAACCATCCCAACTGCACCAAGACAATGCCAATGGCATAGCGATAGGCGGTTACCCTTCGTTCAGGATCATGTTTTGCCACACGGATCCATTGTGTCACCAAGGCCAAACGCATAATCACGTAGCCAATGATAATCACATCAAAATTGTGCTGTTGAAAAACCGCGGGAATACCTGCCGCCATCACCAAGGATCCAACAATCTGTACAAAGGTCAAACAACGGTACAGCGTGTCATCATTGTCATAGGCAGAGGCAAACCAAGTGAAATTCATCCATGCCCACCACAAGGCAAAAAACACCATACAATAGGTCGGTAACGCGTGCCATAAATGACCTTCAATGATCGCGTGATGGAGCTGTTGTCCTGCGGTTGCAATCGCAACCACAAAAATCAGATCAAATAAAAGTTCTAATGGCGTCGCTGCACGATGGGCTTCATCAGGGTCGCGGGGAGTAAATAATTTTCGTGTTTTGTTTTGATTTTTTTCGGTACTCATCTCTTCTTCTCAGAACAATATTCAGCCTTTAGTTCTAACTTAATTCATCTGTATTAATTTACCTATCGGCTAGCGTATAAAAATGCTTAAATTTTATGCATTGAAGGTTTGCTTAAATCGATTATTTATGTAATTCTATACCTAACTTTGGATGTCATCATCCATAACAGAATTTGACAAGGGGAGTAGCCTCCTCCAAGCCTAGATCGTGGCTTTTAACGATTTAGGTGTCAGAGTATCGTCATTACACTTTGCAAAAAGTCGGACTCTGAGCATCACAAGTTATCGTGATGTAGGCAAGACCTTGATCATGTTGAAACAGATGTTTTATTTAATTCATCTGGCAACTGGTCAAGGTTTTTTTATGTCCATTTGCCAGATAGGGAGTTGTGATGGAAACTATCGGTAATTTATGGCTATACGTTGCTTTCTTCGCAATCGTGACCATTATGCTACTGGTCGACTTTTTAGGCTTTAAACAAAAACAGAACCAAGATGTTCCCATCAGGCAAGCGGCTTACTGGAGTATTGCCTGGGTCACCGTTGCCATGATTTTTGGTGGTGGTTTGTGGCTGTACTTACAACAAACCGTAGGTGCAACCATCGCCAACCAAAAAACCATGGAATACTTTGCAGGTTATTTACTGGAAAAGTCGCTGGCAATTGACAACGTCTTTGTCTGGCTGATGATTTTCGCAGCGTTTGCGATTCCTCCTG
Source organism: Acinetobacter colistiniresistens (assembly GCF_000413935.1). Lineage (GTDB taxonomy): Bacteria > Pseudomonadota > Gammaproteobacteria > Pseudomonadales > Moraxellaceae > Acinetobacter > Acinetobacter colistiniresistens. Next base: position 42,124 of record NZ_KE340374.1, read on the forward strand.
CATTCCAGCGTAAAATCCTGCTTTACGGCGTACTTGGTGCAATCATTTTAAGAACCATCTTTATCTTTATTGGTGCTTGGTTTGTACAAGAGTTCTCTTGGGTGCTGTATATCTTCGGTGCGTTCCTGGTCTACACAGGCTTTAAGTTCCTAAAAGGGCAGGACGAAGAAGAAACCAATATAGAAGATATCAAAATCCTGAAGTGGTTACGCAAACACATGCGGATTACCCCACAGTTAGAGGGCAATAAGTTCTTCGTTCGCCAGAACGGTGTGTTATGGGCAACGCCTTTATTCTTGGTGTTAATCTTGGTAGAAGCATCTGATGTGATTTTTGCGGTGGATTCTATTCCTGCGATTTTCGCCGTGACCAGTGACCCGTTCATTGTGTTAACCGCAAACTTAATGGCGATTTTGGGCTTACGTGCGATGTTCTTCTTATTGGCAGGTGCTGCAAGCAAAATGCATTACTTACCGTATGGTTTAGGCATCATCTTATTATTCATTGGTGCAAAAATGTTATTGCTCGATGTATTCCACATGCCAATCTGGATTTCACTCGGCTTTATCGTACTGGTCTTGAGCATCACCGCGTATCTCTCGTTACGTCATAACCAACGCCAAAAACAATAAACACAAAGCATCTCCAAAGGGTCTTCAATGAAGGCCCTTTTTTATTTGAGCATCATCAACTCATTGTAATTGAGGCCATTGCTGTAACCACTGTTTGGATTCAATCCGTTGTTTAAAGGTGTCATCGCTGACCAATGCAGGATTCCAACGCAAGTTGAGTGCAAATAAATCCAGACCAAAGGGTGCAATCAGTTCCAGTTCTCCTGAGCGATTTAAGCGGACTGCAATTGCTTGTTCTATCTCTGCTGCGGATAAGGCAAACCTTTCTCTGTTCCCGAGCTCAATCGATTCAAATCATGAGTCACATTTATATACCTTTTAAGCCTACGAATTAGACGAATAATCCAGTAACTTTGGCAAAATCAGGTACAATCAACCGAAAAAAGTAAAATTGTAGGTTGTTATGACTTTGGCTACTCCAATCACGGTAATTCGTGGTCGCTTCTTAGATATTCAAAAAACCGTTTCCCAAGCAGCTGAAATTGCCGATCAAGTCCGTTATATCGAAGATGGTGTAATAATCACTGAACAAGGCAAAATTCGCTGGTTTGGTACGTGGAATGACGCTCAAGACCAACTTCCTGCAAACGTTGAGATTCAACATTATCCAGAACAATTGATCATTCCGGGCATGATCGATACCCATATCCATTTCCCACAAACTGAAATGGTCGGTGCCTACGGTGAACAATTACTCAGTTGGTTAAATACTTATACCTTCCCAACCGAAATCCAGTTTAAAGACAAAGCTTACGCACAAGACATTGCCAAGTTTTTTGTCAATGAACTGCTTAAAAATGGCACCACGACAGCCTTGGTGTTTTGTACGGTACATCCTGAATCGGTCGATGCCTTGTTTGAGGCCGCACAACAGCACCAGATGCGTTTAATCGCGGGCAAAGTCATGATGGATCGTCATGCACCAGAAGCACTGTGTGATACCGCAGACAGCGCCTATAACGATTCTAAGGCATTAATCGAAAAGTGGCATGGTCAGGGTCGCGCACTGTATGCGATTACACCACGCTTTGCGCCGACCTCGACGCATGAACAACTCGAAAAAGCAGGCCAGCTCAAAGCTCAATTCCCTGACGTCTATGTGCATACCCATTTAAGCGAAAACAAAGATGAAATCGCATGGGTGAAAGATTTGTTCCCTGAGCAAAAAGGCTATCTCGATGTCTATCATCATTATGGTCTAACCGGTCAACGCTCGGTATTCGCGCACTGTGTGCATTTAGAAGATGCCGAGTGGAAATGTATGCACGAAACTGACTCTGCAATTGCCTTCTGTCCAACCTCAAACCTGTTCTTGGGCAGCGGTTTATTTCCATTGAACAAGACCTGGGAACAACAAGTGAAAGTGGGGCTTGGTACCGACGTTGGGGCAGGGACCTCATTTAGCTTATTGCAAACTGTCAATGAAGCCTACAAGGTACAGCAGCTGCAAGGCGATAAACTGTCTGCCTTTGAATCGCTGTATCATGCAACTTTAGGCGGTGCAAAAGCCCTCGATTTGGACGACAAACTCGGTAACTTCAATATCGGTAAAGAGGCCGATTTCGTGGTGCTCAATCTCAAAGCAACCGCGTTACAACAATTACGTCAATCACGTTCAAAATCGGTTGATGACAGTTTATTTGCCTTATTCACCATGGGCGATGACCGAAATATTGAGGCAACCTATATCTATGGACAAAAAGCCTATAGCCAAAGCTAAACGTTCAAATAAACAAAGACTTGGGTGGGTCATATTGGCCATTGGATGTGCGGTTCTATTAAAACGTGACCGTGCATCTGCTCAAAATGAAACATATTCTTCATCATCAAAAGGTGCATGAACGGTGATTTTGTTTTAAAATTGGCAGATTAGCTCAAGATTTCGAGGTGTTGCAGGTCAACACCTTTTTTATTTTCCCGTTTTTAAGTTTTAGGAATCTACCGATGACCATTGCAATGCGCATTATGATTTCAAGTGAAGAGATTCAAGCCAAAGTCAAAGAACTAGGTGAAAAGATCAATGCACACTATGCTCAAAGTGATAAAGAACTGGTACTGATCGGCCTATTACGTGGTTCAGTCATTTTCATGGCAGACCTATGCCGCTCAATTGAAAAACCACACGAACTCGATTTTATGACAGTCTCTAGTTATGCTGGTGGTACTGTTTCATCACGTGATGTCAAAATCCTAAAAGACTTGGATGGTGAAATTCACGGTAAAGATGTACTCGTGGTTGAAGATATTATTGACTCTGGAAATACCTTAAGCAAAGTAGTTGAAATGCTTAAAACCCGTAATCCCAATTCAATTGAACTCTGTACTTTGGTCAGTAAACCCTCACGCCGTGAAATTCCTTTGGATGTTAAATTCCTCGGTTTTGAAGTCGAAGACCGCTTTATCGTCGGTTATGGACTCGACTTTGATCAGAAATATCGCCATTTACCATTCATCGGTGAAATCGGCCTTTAAGCCATCGCGTGTATTGGCATTTCACACACAGAAATGGCCTCAATGATAAGCTTCAGCTTACGCTGTGAACAACGCAGCGTAAGCTTTGAACGCAGGTGCAAATCAGCAGCTTTTTTATTGATCTTCAATCACTAAAAACTGATAAACCGTGCACAAAAATACGACATAACTCAGTAATCCACTACAGACAAAGCACCTCCCAATCAAGCAGGATAATAAGAAATACCGTTGTTAAAACAAGGAGAAAAGACAATGTGGTCTCTAATTGTGGCAATTGTAGTTGGTTTTTTTGCTGGTTTAATTGCTCGTGCGATCCATCCTGGAGATGACAAAGCAGGCTTTATTGTAACAACCCTATTAGGTATTGCAGGTTCATTACTTGCCACCTACGGCGGTCGTTTACTTGGCTTATATGCTGAAAACTCGGCGGCAGGTTTCATTGCTTCCGTTGTCGGTGCCATCATTATTCTATTTATCTATAATCTGGTCACCAAAAAAAGCTAAGTTACAGACAAAAAAAGCCCAATTCACTGATTAGCAGGAATTGGGCTTTTTTATGGGTTATAGTCCTAGCTCTTTCCAGATCATCTGGATTTCTTCAGCACTACGTCCACCGACCATTTTCAGACCATTACCAAAGATCAACGTTGGTGTTCCATCTACGCCCAGTTTACGTCCCAGTTCGAGGTTACGTTCAATCGGATTGGCACAGTTTTTTTCCTTGGGTTGCACATTCTTTTGCAACAAGTTTTTCCATGCATAGGCCTGATTAGCATCACACCATACCGATTTTGAAACTGCGATGGATTGTGGTTTTAATGCATAAATAAAGGTATAAATCGTCACATCGGTCAGTTTATCCAGTTCTGCTTCTAATTTTTTGCAATAAAAACAGTTGGGGTCGGAAAACACCGCCAATTCACGCTTACCATTGCCTTTAACCGTTTTAATCGCATCCTTTAAAGGCAGTTGTTTCCAGTCCACCGAGTTTTGCTGGATGACTAAATCCTTGGTGAGGTTCTTTTGATCCTTTAAACGAACCATTGAACCGACAAACATATGCTGCGCGCTTTCATCCAGGTAAATGATCTGATTATCCAAACTGGCGCTGTATAAACCCGTCATTTCAGTAGGCTGAATATTGGTTACCTGAATATTGGGATACTGCTTATTTAAATTGCTTTTTAAGCTATCGACATTGGCTAAACTGATGGCAGAAATACAACTCAGCAACGAAAACATCCCAATTTTTTTTAACATCATGAACACTCAACTCAAAAATCAACGGCTATTGTAATCAGTCTGGCTGACACCGACAGAGCAGCTTACTGAGCAACAACCAAAACCCAACCAATTCTCGCGATGTTTCACGTGGAACATTCGCCTGGATTCTCCCAATGGGTGAGCACGCATCACGCAGTTCCTCCTTTTAATAAAAACCCAAAAATCAAACTCATCACATTGATAATTATTAAATAATTTTAAAAATTAGCTAGATCTCAGCCAAGCTTTTTGAAATAATTTACACTGCATCCCAATACGGTGAGAATGAAGGGACAAACTTTATTTAAATTGAGTAAAATTCACCTCCCTATCAGCATTCATTTTCAAGAAACAAAAATATGTTTCCCTTACCGGGAAAATATCAACGTATTACAGAAATGGACCTCGTTTCATTTTAAATTTAGGTAGATCAATGTATAACGCGGAACTATTAGAAGAAGCCAAAACCTTTATGTTTCACATGCTCAGCAAAGTTGTAGAGTATGAGGGGTCAGACTTATTTATCACTGCCGATTTTCCGCCCAGCATTAAACTGCAAGGCTTAATGCGTCCCTTAGGACAACAAGCACTCACAGCAGATAAGACCAAGCTATTTGCCTATAGTTTGATGAATGAAAAACAACGCCAAGAATTTGAAACCGAATGGGAATGCAACTTTGCAATCAATGTCCCAAATGTTTCACGTTTCCGCGTCAATGTGTTTAAACAGCAGCTACAAATCGGTATGGTGATCCGGACCATTACCTCAGAAATCCCAAACTTTCAGAAACTTAAACTACCAGAATCATTGAAACATGTGATTATGGAAAAACGTGGTCTGGTCTTGGTTGTGGGTGGAACAGGTTCTGGAAAATCAACCTCTCTGGCTGCCATGATTGACCACCGCAATGAAAATTCAGCAGGCCATATCATTACCGTTGAAGATCCAGTGGAATATGTGCATAAGCATAAAAAATCCATGATTACCCATCGTGAAGTCGGGGTCGATTGCCATTCCTGGCATCATGCCTTGAAAAATACCTTGCGGCAGGCACCCGATGTCATTCTGATTGGCGAAATTCGTGACACCGAGACCATGGAACACGCGATTGCCTTTGCTGAAACAGGGCATCTCTGCTTAGGTACCTTGCACGCCAACAATGCCAACCAAGCCTTGGATCGAATTATTAACTTCTTTCCAGAAGAACGTCGCAATCAGTTGCTGATGGATCTTTCATCCAACATGAAAGGGATTATTTCGCAACGTTTAGTCCGTACCCAAGATGGTAAGGGCCGTCGTGCTGCAATTGAAATTTTGCTAAACACCCCATTGATTGCTGACAACATTCTCAAAGGTCAATTTCACGCACTGAAAGAGCTTATGAGCAAATCGCGTGAGCTGGGCATGCAGACCTTCGATCAGGCCTTATTTGAGCTGTATAACGAAGGCGCAATCAGCTACGATGAAGCCTTACGCAATGCCGATTCAGTCAATGAACTACGTTTACAGATCAAGCTAAAAGCTTCACGCCAAGAAGGTGCACCTGCTGCAATGATGACAGCGTTAAATGTGGTACAAGAACAAAAGCCCGACGAAGAAGAACAACAAAGCTGATTAAAAAAACCGCTTGGGTCACGATCGACCGAAGCGGTTTCATCTTTACGATCTTCCTTAAAAATAAGGAATACAAGCTGAGCTCAAAATGCTCTACCAATCGGCAACTTCAATTTCAAGCCCAACCTTCAGATGGGCTTCATAAAAAAATGAATTATTGATATTGGTCTAACAAGGTCTCAGGGCCATCTTTCACAACAGCCTGAGCCTTAGCATAACTTTCTATCAAACACTTATATTCAGGGCAGATATGCTCTGAAATAATTTCAGCAAAACGGGAACCTTCTGGACGATTCCATGTTCGCATTAACTCCGCTACAATCGCAAAAGTATCGGTTGGAATTGCACCAGCTTGGGTAATACGCGCGAGAGTTGTTTCTGTGGCCATTTTACTCCAGTTCCCAGATGCATCTACTACACAATACACATTATAGCCTTCTACACGCGCACTCACAGCAGGAAATGCCATACAGACACTGGTAAGCGTACCAGCAATGATCAATGTATTTCTGCCTGTTTTTTTCACTTCCTCGACAAATCGTGGGTTATCCCAAGCATTAATTTGTCCTGTTCGAGGGACATAGATTGCATGGGGAGCACACTGATGTATTTCAGGTATTAATGGGCCATTTGGACCATCAGGTACCGAGGCAGTGGTGATCACAGGAATGTTTAACAGCGTTGCAGTTTTTGCAATTGCTGTTGCATAGTGACGTAGATCTGGCACGGGTATATCGCGTACCGTATTAAATAATCCGCTTTGATGATCAATCAGTAAAATCACTGAATCATTTGGGTCGAGCATTCCATTCGTTGCTGCCATGAATAACACCTCTGAACTTATTAATATTAATTATCTTCCAGCAAAAAAATGGAAGTTTTGAGGCGAGACCACGATATGCTTTTTTATTCCATCAATACATTATCGCTTATTTTAAGAGCATTTTACTCGCCTTATTTATAAGTTAATAAAAACAATTAATTTAATAAAGTTTAACAATGTTTTATCTTGTAACGCCTTTTTCTTTCCGCTCTTTTGGCTCAATAGCATCAAAAACAGGGCAAATAATAGGTAGAAAATTCAATAAAACTGAGAGTAATGAGCAAAATAAAGGGATCTGTTCGATCTGACACAGCCTTACGATCAAGCAATTTAAAATCAGCTTGCGCAATGTACGTTGATTAAAAGCGGAATGGAGATAAAAAAGCACTCTGTTCCCCGACCATGTGCTTTCTCTCATCTTTTCAATTTTTTAAATTATTAAAAAATAAAATCAATTATTTACCAATACAAAACGAACCAAAAATCTTACCCAGCAAGTCATCGGCACTGAAATCACCAGTGATTTCACCCAGTGCATTCTGCGCTAAACGCAATGACTCAGCCACCAGTTCACCTGCATTAAAGACCACAAGTTGCTCACGTGCTTCGGATAAATAGCGCTGAGTACGCTTCATTGCGTCTAAATGACGTGTTCTGGCGATAAAGGTGTCTTCCTCGGGTTGGAAGCCTGCATGCGCTGTAATCGCATCTATGAGCGCCTGAACCCCCATCTCTTGTTTGGCTGAGACACTGATATGACGGAAACCTTGATAATCACTCAAGGTCGCAGCCTGACCCGTTAAATCACATTTATTGCCAATCAATAACAAGCGCTTTGGCTCTAAATGATCGGCAAAATATTCATGTGCAAGCTGTAAAGGTTCATCGCCTTGATTCAAGTCATACACCAACAGTAACAAATCGGCCTGTTCAATTTCCTTGATGGCACGACGAATCCCTTCCTGTTCAACGATATCGCCTGTTTCACGTAGTCCAGCGGTATCGGTTAAGGTAATCGGTAAGCCATTTAGACTGATCTTTTCATGTAGCACATCACGGGTGGTGCCTGCAATATCAGTCACAATGGCACGTTCATGCCCCGCCAATGCGTTTAACAGACTGGATTTTCCTGCATTTGGCTTACCCGCAATCACCACCTGTAAACCTTCACGTAATAACTGTCCTTGGCGCGCAGACTGCTGTACCGCTTGAACCGAGTCTTGTACATCATCGAGTAAAGCTAAAATCTTGCCATCAGCTAGAAAATCGATTTCTTCTTCTGGAAAATCAATTGCGGCTTCAACATGTAAGCGTAAGTGAATCAGTTTTTCTAAAACGGTATTAATTTTGGTTGAAAATGCACCTTGCAAAGAGCGGACCGCGGAACGTGCTGCAGCTTGTGAAGTCGCATCAATCAAATCCGCAATCGCTTCGGCTTGTACCAAGTCCATCTTGCCATTTTCAAAGGCACGCATGGAAAACTCACCGGCCTTTGCCGCAGTTGCGCCCAAATCAAGTAAACGTGCTAACAGCGCATTCTGAATGACTGGGCCACCATGGCCTTGCAGTTCCACCACATCTTCGCCGGTAAAGGAATGCGGATTCGGGAAACATAACACAATGCCTTCATCCATCACGGAACCATCGGCATCACAAAACTGGCGGAAGCCCGCCATACGTGCAGCAGGCAGCTGTTTCTGGGTCAGTTGCTCTGCAATGGCATAGGCTTTCGGTCCAGAGAGTCGAATCACCCCCACACCACCACGACCTAAAGGGGTAGCAATCGCAGCAATTGTGGTTTGATGTTGCATGTTAAATTCACCTAAAAAACGCAAGGGTTGTTGGATCCAACCACTCAATACAGACAAAGAAAAATCCGCCTAAGATTACCATCTTAAGCGGATTTATTCAGTAAAAGTTCGAACTTAAGCGCTCGGCTCAACCTTGTTGAGACGGTCTTTTTCGACACCTTTGTTAATAAACCATTGTTGTAAAATGGTAATACTGTTGTTGACGATCCAGTAAAGCACCAAACCGGCAGGGAAGAACAACATGAATACCGTAAACATGATTGGCATGATACGGAACACTTTGGCCTGCATTGGATCAGTCGGTTGTGGGTTCAACATTTGCTGAACGAACATGGTGACACCCATGATCAACGGCAAGATAAACCATGGATCCATCGCAGATAAATCTTGAATCCAGCCTAACCAAGGTGCATGACGGAGTTCAACCGATTCCATCAATACCCAATACAAGGCTAAGAAAATCGGCATTTGCAACAGCAATGGCAAGCAACCAGACAATGGATTGACTTGTTCACGCTTGTACAACGCCATCATTTCTTGCGAGAAACGCATACGGTCTTCGCCAAACTCTTCTTTCATGCGTTGCATTTCGGGTGCAATCACACGCATTTTCGCCATTGAGCGATAACTTTTTGAAGAAAGTGGCCATAAAATGGCTTTTACCAAGATCGTCAATAAAATAATTGACCAACCCCAGTTCCCCACTAGATTATGGAAGAATTGCAAACCTAAGAACAATAACTTCGCAATTGGCCATAACCAACCGTAATCTACAGTTTGGTTTAATCCAGCTGCTAAGTCTTTGAGTTCAGATTGAATTTTAGGACCAGAATACAGTTTTGCATCCACTTCCATTGACGTACCCGCCGGTACATTGATCACTGGAGAGGTAAAACCCATGATATTCATGTGGTCCGCAGACTGACGCGATTCTAATTTAGCCGTATAAGGCTGACCGTCCGCTTGAGTAAGTTTTAAATTACCCGGAATCCATGCACTAACGAAATAGTGCTGAACCATGGCAACCCAGCCGCCTTTGGCATCAACATTTAATTTTTCGTCATTAAAATTGCTGAATTTTAACTTGTTATAGTGCGCATCTGGTGTACCCCAAGCGCCTCCCAGGTAAGTTCCAAGTGTAAAAATACCTTGAGAAGATTTACCAGGATCATCCGAATTATCACGTTTTAACTGACCAAACATTTGACCTTGCCAGTTTTGCTGACTACGGTTAATGACTTGGTGTTTTACTGTAATTGGGTAATCACCTTGCGTGAAGGTGAACGATTTGATCACTTCCACACCTTCAGGTGTTTTAAATACCAATGGCACAGTCAACACTTGCTGTGTCTTGCCATCTTTTGATGCGATGCTTTTTGCATCTGCCAATGTATAGGCTGTTTTTTCAACATCATACATTGGGCGTCCGCCACGGCTACTATCAGGTCCATTTAAACCAATTAAACCAGATTGAGCGACGTAAGTACGTTTCGCATCACTTTCCAGCATAACAAACGGTTTATCGCTGTCTTTGCTTTCATCATGGCTTAACAATTCAATACGAACGATATCACCACCTTTGGGATTAATCCAAAGATGATAGAGATCAGTTTGCACTGAAATCAGTTGCTGACTTACAGAAGGCGTTTCTGTAGCTTGTGATGCAGTCACATTTGCTTGTGGCACGTCTGAAGCCGCTGTTGCATTTTGAGCATTTGGCAAATCTGCAGATACATCATGTGCAGTGACAACCGCCGCTTGTTGTTGCGGTGCTGGTGCAGCATGACCATAGTCTTTTTGCCAAGCCAAAATAAGCAAATATGCGGTAACAAACATGGCTCCAAGAATTGCAAATCTGGCCCATTGTTGCATATCTATTATCCCAAATGGTTAGAGAGATTTTGCTTGAATAAACGATCACGAAAGGGTACAGCAACGTGATGCATTTGAGAATCTATTTGATGAAACGAAATAAAACGAAGTGCTTTGCGAGGAACTGGATCATAGCCTGAACCGCCCCAAGGATGACAACGGCAAATTCGCTTAGTCGATAACCATACTCCCTTGACCGCACCATGCGTTTGCAATGCTTCAATTGCATATTGTGAGCAGGTAGGAATATAGCGACAACGAGGCCCCAATAATGGACTAATTGCGATTTGGTAACATCTTATCAACCAATGCAGTAAACGTACCATTGGAGATCTCTAATTCTGGAGGGATGTCACAACGACTTTGGAATGCTTCTTTGCTAAACGTTGTAATTTTTGCCAAGCAAAATCTAATTGTTGATGTAATTCTTGATTTGCGATTGCTTCTATACCTACTTTAGGCATCACCACAATATCGATATCAGCATTAAATTGCGCTTGATGTAAACGGAAACTCTCCCGAGCAAGACGCTTGATTCGATTTCGTTCATGCGCACGGCGTACTTTCTTTTTAGCAACGACAATACCCAAACGGCTTTGAGGCTGTTCGGTTAATTTTGCTAAAAAAAGGAAATGGGGCTGATGCACTTTAAAAAGCGCACCATCAAATACACTTTTATAATCAGCGGCACAACGAATACGAGATTCTGTGCCGAAACTGTAAAGTGTCATCACCCAAATCTGGTCAGCTTAACAGTATTAAACAGTTAAGCTATGACGACCTTTTGCACGACGACGAGCTAAAACTTGACGACCTGCTTTAGTAGCCATACGAGCGCGGAAACCATGAACGCGTTTACGCTTTAATTCAGATGGTTGGAAAGTACGTTTCATATCGAAACTCCCAAAATGATCTTTCTATAAAGGTCCGCGATTTTATTGTGCAATGTTTACGCTGTCAATGGAAAATCAAAAAATATACATTTTGTTTGTTCTGTTTTGAAGCAATAAAACTGCACTTAAATATTCTGTTTAATCGAAAACAAAAAATATACACAAGCTATCTATTTATATTATATCAACATTCAGCTATATTCACAGCTTACAGACAAGCTTATCAACAATCCAACTTCTAATTTAAATTTAATTCTTGGATTTTGAATTTAAATTTCGATATGCTCAGTTATCCACAATTTGCTTAAACCCTATAAGTAAATTCAAATTTTAAAATTTAAATTTATTCTTATTAGTGTGGATTTATTCTGTGGAAAGTGATGTTTTTTTATAAATAAACATATAGTTATGGTGTGGATAACCATGTTTTTATCAATTTTATAAATTGTGGATAACTTTAGGGTTGAAACTATCCACAGCTTGTGCAAAAAGTTATACACAAGTGGTTTTAAATTTGAATTTATAAACGAATGCTTTCTTTTTCAGCAAAAGTCTCATAAATTTGCCTGACAGATGTGGATAACTTGGTTAGAATGGCGACCCCTTCGAAAGATGGGTGTGGTGATTTTTATTTTTTGAATTTAAAAATGGATGGAATAGGGGATGCACATGCTCTGGACAGACTGCTTAACTCGCTTGCGACAAGAGCTCTCTGATAACGTCTTTGCGATGTGGATTCGTCCTTTAGTTGCCGAAGAGGTTGATGGTGTGATGCGTTTATACGCACCAAACCCTTATTGGACACGCTATATTCAAGATAACCATTTAGAACTGATTGCTATTCTTGCTGAACAACTCTCTGAAGGCCGAGTTCGTCAGGTTGAAATTCTGGTGGATTCACGCCCGGGGACAATTTTGTCTTCTAATGAGCAACCAGCGACCACAACAGCTGCGCTGAGCACGCCTGTTGCTGCGCCAGTAAAGGTGAAAAAAGAATCCGATTTGGTACAACCCAGTCAAAATGTCACAAAAATACCAAAGAAAAGACAACTCAATCCGCTATTTACCTTCTCTTTATTTGTTGAAGGCCGTTCCAACCAAATGGCCGCTGAAACGTGTCGTAAAGTCTTAACCCAATTGGGGGCATCTCAGCACAATCCTTTATTTCTATATGGTCCAACAGGTTTGGGTAAAACACACTTAATGCAAGCGGTGGGCAATGCTTTGTTGCAAGCCAAACCGAATGCGCGTGTGATGTATATGACCTCTGAAAGTTTTGTGCAGGACTTTGTCAGTTCTTTACAGAAAGGTAAGGTTGAAGAATTTAAGAAAAATTGTCGTTCTTTAGATTTGCTCTTGGTCGATGATATTCACTTGCTGGCGGGAAAAGAAGCGAGTCTTGTTGAATTTTTCTATACTTTCAATGCTTTACTGGATGAATCTAAGCAAATTATCTTAACGTCGGATCGTTATCCAAAAGAACTCACCGAACTCGATCCACGTTTAGTCTCTCGTTTTTCATGGGGCTTATCGGTCGGCGTTGAACCACCTGATATTGAAACCCGTATCGAAATTTTGCTGAAAAAAGCAGAAAATAGTGGTGTAGATTTACCGCGAAACTGTGCTTTATTTATTGCTCAACAAGTCGTTGCAAACGTACGCGAACTTGAAGGGGCGTTGAATAAAGTTGTAGCGATTTCACGTTTCAAAGGCACAGTCATTGATTTGGATGTGGTGCGGGAGTCTTTGAAAGACGTTCTGGCGATTCGTGCACGTACCATCAGTGTAGAAAATATCCAACGGGTGGTGAGTGAATATTTTCGTATTCCACTAAAAGAATTGATTGGACCAAAACGTACCCGTATTTATGCGCGTCCACGTCAGCTCGCCATGGGGCTGGCGCGTGAATTAACAGGGGATAGCTTTCCTGAAATTGGGATGGCGTTTGGTGGTCGAGACCATAGTACCGTGATGCATGCTTGTGAAAAAGTAGTCAGTTTGCGGGAAGAAGACCCTATTTTTAATGAAGACTATAAAAACTTACTTCGTCTGTTACAAAGTTAATCTATTTTTCAGAGTTGCAAACTGCTTTTAAGTGCAGCATAGTACACTGCTAACATTCATATCGGCTTCTGTTGTAAGAGGAATAAAATCGTGCGTTTGAAAATCGCTAAAGAAAGTTTAGTCAATGTTTTATCCCATGTGGTGGGGGCTGTCGAGCGCCGTCATACCTTGAATATTCTTTCAAATGTCAAAATTCAAACCACGCAACAGGCCTTAACCATTACAGGTTCTGATTTAGAAGTCGAATTGGTTGCAAGTACCACGTTAGCTGAAGGTGCTTGTTTGGAAGCGGGGGAAACCACGGTTCCTGCACGTAAACTGGTCGAAATTTGTAAATCTCTTCCGACAGCAGCCTTGATTGACTTACAAATTACAGAAGATCAGCGTTGTATTTTAAAATCGGGGAACAGCCGCTTTGTACTGGGGACGCTGCCAGCAGAAGATTATCCATTACTTACCACTGAAAATAGCCAAGGTACGCAAGTACAGGTGACACAACGTGAATTAAAGCGGTTATTTGAGAAAACAGCCTTTGCGATGGCGGTACAGGATGTCCGTTTTTACCTGACAGGCACCTTGCTAGAAATTGATCAAAATCAATTGCGTACCGTAACAACGGATGGGCACCGTCTCGCTTTATGTGAAGTGTTGGCTTCATCAAATGCATCGGCACCGATTCAAGCGATTGTGCCACGTAAAGCCGTGGGTGAATTGCAGCGCTTACTGAGTATTGAAGATGAACAACTGACCTTGCTGATTGGCCGTGAATTATTAAATGTGACCATTAACACCCCAAGCCGTGATAAAGAGCAAGGCGAGATTACGGTTCGTTTCACGACTAAATTGATTGATGGTAAATTCCCGGATTATCGCCGTGTGATCCCGAAAGGGGGAGATAAACATGTCTTTATTGCGCATGACGTGTTTAAACAGTCACTACAACGTGTTGCGATCTTGAGTAATGAAAAATTACGTGGTGTGTTCTTGAATTTTAATCAGGATTCATTGCAATTGCGTGCCAACAACCCTGAACAAGATGAGGCGGTTGAAGATTTGGCAATCCAATATCAAGATGCACCACTAGAAATGTCATTCAATGCACAATATATTCTCGATGTATTGAGTGTACTGGATGGTGATGATGTAAAAATGAGCATGACTGAAGCCAATCAATCGGTATTGGTGCAAGATCCAGCACATCCAGATCAAACTTATGTCGTGATGCCGATGCGTGTTTAATTGGGATTGATGATTTGAGTTTTTAAGTATGCAAATCACGCGTTTAAATATCGAACGTGTACGTAATTTAAAGGCGGTTGCACTCCATGAGTTGCAACCGTTTAATATTTTTTACGGGGCCAATGGCTCTGGAAAAACCTCAATTCTAGAATCCATCCATTTATTGGCCACAGGACGTTCATTTCGTACGCATATTCCTAAACATTACATCCAGTATGAGGCAGGGGATGCGATTGTGTTTGCACAATCGGCCAGTGAGCGTATTGGCATGCAAAAGCTGGCTTCGGGTGAGCAACTGATCAAGGTCAATGGCGATACTATTGCTACCCAGGGGCAGTTGGCAAAATTATTGCCCTTACAGCATATTGACCCGCAAAGTACCGATATTATCGATCATGGGGCGAAACCTAGACGGCAATTACTGGATTGGCTGATGTTCCACGTGGAACCTGAGTTTTATTTTGCTTGGCAGTATTATTCACGTGCCTTAAAGCAGCGCAATAGTTTGCTAAAAACACGGCGTTATCCAAGTCTGGCTGATTTAGAGCCGTGGAACAAAATGCTCAGTGATTATGGCGAAATTTTGCACTCGCAACGGGTGGCCATCGTCGAACAGTGGAATCAGTTCTTTAAAGAGGATTTACAACAACTCCTGCCCAATATTGAGATCGAGCTGGAATACAACGCCGGCTTTCATACTGAACAGGGGTTGCTGCAGGACTTGGTTCAGCAGCATCAAAAAGACTGTGATCGACGTTATACGGAGTATGGTCCGCATCGGGCAGATTTACGTCTAAAAACACCGTTTGGCAATGCTGATGATGTACTTTCTCGGGGCCAAAAAAAGTTGTTAATCATGGCATTAAAACTGTCACAAATTGCAATGCTGCATGCGAGTAATAAGGAAACTGTGGTATTATTAGATGATCTGACAGCAGAGTTAGATTTGGCTGCACAACAACGTTTAATTGAGCGATTGAGTCAGTTAGGAAGTCAGGTTTTTATGACCACCTTAGACCATGCGTCGGTATTAAAACACTTACATGATTTGTCGATTTCCTTTCAATTGTTTCACGTTGTCCAAGGCCAAGTCAGTGTTGCTGCGCCATAATTTTATTTCCTCATCTTTGGATAGATTAGATATTTACTAGGGAGTAACCATGAGTTCAGAGTCTCAATCAGTCTCTCAAACAGAACAAACAAATGAAAAGGCTTATGATTCCTCTAGTATTAAAGTATTACGTGGATTAGACGCGGTTCGTAAACGTCCTGGCATGTATATCGGTGACACCGATGACGGTACAGGTTTGCACCATATGGTGTTTGAGGTGGTGGATAATGCCATCGATGAAGCACTCGCAGGTCACTGTGACGAGATCCTTGTTACCATTCATGAAGATGAATCGGTCAGTGTATCGGACAATGGTCGCGGTATTCCAACCGATATTCACCCTGAAGAAGGGGTGTCTGCGGCAGAGGTGATTCTGACCATTCTGCATGCAGGTGGTAAGTTCGATGACAACAGTTATAAAGTGTCGGGCGGTTTACACGGTGTTGGTGTTTCGGTTGTTAATGCTTTATCTAAAAAATTGCATTTGACTATTCATCGTGCGGGTCAGGTTCATGAGCAAGAATACGCGCATGGTGATCCGCAATATCCTTTAAAAGTTGTCGGTGAAACCGATACATCGGGGACCACTGTTCGTTTCTGGCCAAGTGAACTCACGTTTAGCCAAACCATTTTCAGTGTGGATATTTTGGCACGTCGTTTACGAGAGTTGTCTTTCCTGAACGCAGGGGTTCGTATCGTCTTGCGTGACGAGCGCGTTAACCTTGAGCATGTTTACGATTATGAAGGTGGCTTATCTGAGTTCGTTAAATATATTAACGAAGGTAAAACTCATCTGAATGAAATCTTTCACTTCACCATGGATGCGGATAACGGCATCGGGGTAGAAGTGGCATTGCAGTGGAATGATAGCTATCAAGAGAATGTTCGTTGCTTTACCAACAACATTCCACAAAAAGATGGTGGTACACACCTTGCAGGCTTCCGTGCAGCATTAACACGTGGCTTAAACAGCTACATGGAAAATGAAAGTCTACTGAAAAAAGAAAAAGTGGCAGTCACGGGTGATGATGCACGTGAAGGTTTAACCGCCATTATTTCAGTGAAAGTGCCTGATCCAAAATTCTCTTCGCAAACCAAAGAAAAGTTGGTGTCGAGTGAAGTCAAACCTGCAGTCGAGCAGGCGATGAATAAAGAGTTTTCAGCTTATTTGCTTGAAAACCCGCAGGCAGCGAAATCGATTGCAGGCAAAATTATTGATGCAGCACGTGCGCGTGATGCAGCACGTAAAGCACGTGAAATGACCCGCCGTAAGAGTGCTTTGGACATTGCTGGTTTACCAGGTAAATTGGCAGACTGTCAGGAAAAAGATCCAGCATTGTCGGAACTGTATCTGGTCGAGGGTGACTCTGCGGGCGGTAGTGCCAAGCAAGGGCGTAACCGTAAAATGCAGGCAATTTTACCGTTGAAAGGTAAAATCCTGAACGTTGAACGTGCGCGCTTTGACAAGATGATTTCTAGCCAAGAAGTTGGCACACTAATCACTGCTTTGGGCTGTGGTATTGGACGCGAAGAATATAATCCAGACAAATTGCGTTATCACAAAATCATCATCATGACCGATGCGGACGTAGATGGTTCACATATCCGTACCTTGTTATTGACTTTCTTCTTCCGTCAAATGCCAGAATTGGTTGAGCGTGGTTATATCTATATCGCGCAACCACCATTGTATAAGTTGAAGAAAGGCAAGCATGAACAGTACATCAAAGATAACGAAGCACTGGAAACCTTCCTGATTTCTAATGCCATTGATGAGCTTTCATTGCATATCAGTGCTGAAGCACCAGCGATTACTGGTGAAGCATTATCAAGAGTGATTGCTGATTATCAAGTGTCACAAAAGAGCTTACAGCGCTTAACTCAACGTTATCCTGCAAGTTTGTTGGATGGTTTACTTGAAGTAGATGCATTCAAAGCGGATCATAACCACGAACGTGACTATGTGGAAACATGGGCAGAGCAGTTACGTGTTGCAATTGAAAAATTACAACCAAGCTTGCGTCCAGAAATCACCTTGGAAGCGTTTGAGCGTGAAAATGCACAAGGTGAAAAATCTGCACACTACTGGCCGCGTGTCACTGTATATGTGCATAATTTGCCGCATTCGTATTTATTGGATGCTGGTCTGTTAAATTCTGCTGAATATGCGCGTTTACTGAAAAACTCGAAGAGCTGGTTTAAATTGTTGGAAGAGGGTGCTTATCTTCAAAAAGGTGATCGTCGTATTCAGGTCAGCAATTTCCATCAGGTATGGCAGCATATTTTACAAGACTCGCGCCGTGGCATGATGATCCAACGCTATAAAGGCTTGGGCGAGATGAATGCCGAGCAGCTTTGGGAAACCACCATGGATCCTGAAAACCGTAATATGTTGCAAGTAACCATTGATGATGCGATTGAAGCAGATCGTATGTTCTCATGTTTGATGGGGGATGATGTTGAACCACGTCGTGCCTTTATTGAAGAAAATGCCCTGAATGCGGATATTGATGCTTAATTAGTTTAGGCATCTGTTTTACATATTCTCAATCTAAATAAAAAAGCGATGATTATTCATAATCATCGCTTTTTTATTGGCTAAGTTTCACGTGGAACGTCTTGTTGCGTGGTTAATTTTCCACAAAATCGCTGACTTGAATTAAGGCGTGGCCAAAGAGATATCCCGCAGTGACCAGCACACTAATCCAAAGTAAAGCACCCAGGATGTTATAGATCACAAAATGGGTGTAATTCATGTTACTTGAACCTGCAGCCAAAGGTGCAAATGAGCGTGCAAAAGGAATAAAACGAGCCAGTAAAATGGTTTTGCCGCCGTGTTTCAAGAAGAACACATTGGTCTTTTGTAGATATTCCTGCTTAATAAAGCGTGATTTCACGTTGAATATACGATCACCAAAATGTCGACCGATATGATAGTTCACCATATAGCCCAGTGCTGCTGCAAAAAATAGGAGACTGATCATATAGCCAAGATGCATGATTTCAACGACAGAGCACAAAGCGCCTACGGTGAGTAATAGACTGTCACCTGGTAAAAAAAACATAAACACAAATGCGGTTTCTGAAAAAATAATCAGAAAAAGGATGGCATAAATCCATAAACCGTACTCTTGAACCAAGACTGGCAGAATATGTTCAAAATTAAAAAGAAAATCTAAAGAATTCATTCAGTTTGTATGATCCAAAATAGAGTACTCACCAAATTAAAGTACAAAAATGTGAATTGAATTTAACCCTCAGGATTCATTCATCAGTTATAAATTTACCACTGTGGGGCTGAGTATATCGAGCCTGACACTAAAGCTCAATTTTCTGAGAAAGTTCCACTTTTCACCTTATCCTAAATTCTCGACAAATTCATGACATTTTTAATGATATTCATAGTGTTTTTAAGTATCCAAAGCATCTTTTAAGGCCATCAATGGGATGATCCTGTTGAAACAAATGACCTTAAAAGCAGTGATTCATATAGCTCAAAATACATCGCTGTATGAATCACACGGCGGTTTAATCTGCAAATGAGCTTTCCAGCTCTTCCAGTTCCATCATCAACTCTAAAAGCTGTTCTTCATGCTGTTCTAATTTGGCTTTCAGTTCAGTTTGTTCGTTCATGAGCTTGATCAAATCATCTTTGCGGTTGGCTTCATACAAGGCGCTATCCGCTAAAGCATTTTCAATCTCGGTTAAACGTGGCTGAACTTTTTCAATCTGAACTTCGACTTTTTCGATGTTTTTTCGAATTGGTCGGGTCATTTCACGGCGCCGAGCCGCTTCTTTACGTTGGGCTTCTTTGTCTACTTTTAATGCGGGCACCTGTGTATTGGTACTTTGTTGCTGTAATGCACTTTGTGCATTGATCTGTTGCTGGCGAGCTTCGCGTAACCATTTGGCATAGTCTTGTAAATCACCCTCAAACTCGCTGCATTTACCGGCATGGACTAACAGTAGGTCATCACAGACACTGGCAATTAATTGGCGTTCATGTGATACCAACACCACAGCGCCTTCAAAGTCTTGTAGTGCCATGGTCAGCGCAAGGCGCATATCCAAGTCTAAATGGTTGGTTGGTTCGTCCAGAATCAAGACATTTGGACGTTGCCATACGATCAATGCCAAGGCTAAACGGGCGCGCTCACCCCCAGAGAAGCTCTCACATGGCGTATCCATACGCTCACCACTAAAGCCAAACCCGCCTAAAAAGGCGCGTAATGCTGCCTCACTGATCTGCTTGTCAGCAATACGCGCCAATTGCAACATTGGGCTGGCATGGGCATCGAGAGCATCCATTTGATGCTGCGCAAAATAACCAATATTGAGGAGTTCAGAGGCTTTACGTTCGCCGGAAAGCAGGGGTAAATCACCGACCAAGGCCTTAATTAGGGTGGATTTACCGGCACCATTCATTCCCAGTAAACCGATTCGGGAACTTGGAGTAATTTGCAGGCGAATTTTCTCGGCAATCATCTTATCGCCGTAGCCAATGGTTGCTGCCTCTAAGCTCAACAATGGCGAACTCATTTTAGTCGGTTCACGGAAGCTAAAAGTAAATGGGGTATCAACGTGCGCAGGCGCCAGTTGCTGCATCCGTTCCAACTGTTTAATCCGGCTTTGTGCTTGACGGGCTTTGGTGGCTTTGGCCTTAAAGCGGTCAATAAACTTCTGTAGATGGGCTCGGGTTTCTTGCTGTTTTTCAAAAGCCTGTTGTTGTTGTGCTAAACGTTCACTACGGGTCGTTTCAAAAGTAGAATAATTGCCTGTATATAAGGTGAGTTCTTGGTTTTCGATATGCAGAATATGATCGGTAATCGCATCCAAGAAATCTCGGTCATGTGAAATCAGGACCAGTGTACCTTCATAAGCTTTGAGCCAGTCTTCTAACCACAAGATCGCATCCAAGTCCAAGTGGTTGGTTGGCTCATCCAGTAACAACAAGTCCGAACGGCTCATCAGGGTACGCGCCAAGTTCAAGCGCATGCGCCATCCACCAGAAAAACTTGCGACATTTAAACGGAGCTGATGATCAAGGAAACCAAGACCCGCCATGAGTTGTGCAGCTTTGGCAGGCGCAGCATAGCCATGAATCTCATCAAAACGACCATGCAGTTGAGCCAAATCATCATTACTCAGTTGATCAGGATGCGCTAATTTTTCTTGAATATCCCAATATTCTTCGTCACCAGACAGAACAAAATCAAGTGCTGGCATTTCCAGCGCTTTGATTTCCTGTGCCATATGCGCCACAGTCCAGACCGCGGGGCGGGTCAGATTACCTTCATCTGCAACCAAATCTCCTAAAAAGGCAGCAAATAAGGTGGATTTACCTGCACCATTGACGCCTGTAAGACCAATTTTCCAGCCTGGATGAAGCTGCATCGATGCTTTTTGAAATAGAACACGCCCACCGCGGCGTAATGAAACTTGGTCAAACTGGATCATGAGCATGCAAAATAGCGAATAGATAGCTGCATTTTAAGGTGATCGCCCATGAATGCAAATTTTTATATTGAAGATCAAGTTGTTCGAATTGAATTGATCAGCTTATCGAAAAGTAGAGTAATAACTCTATTTTTGTGACTTAAATCAGATTAATATTTAAATTATATGAAAAATAAGCAACATGATTAAAAGAGAACAACGGGGTTTAAGGATGAACAAGGGTGTTTTTGCATTGGGGGCAATGCTGGTTTTGGGGACATGCACAGACGTACAGGCGGTAAACAAGATATGTGTTTTTGATCTGCTGGGGAAGTCTGGAGAAGCCTACAAAGCCATGGAGGAGTGGTCATTGGCTGCGAAAGCATGGCATGGTGATACCTTACTGATCAGCTATCAGAATGAAGCACTGGCGGAAAATGATTTTGAGCAGGGTAAATGT
Source organism: Acinetobacter colistiniresistens (assembly GCF_000413935.1). Classification (GTDB taxonomy): domain Bacteria; phylum Pseudomonadota; class Gammaproteobacteria; order Pseudomonadales; family Moraxellaceae; genus Acinetobacter; species Acinetobacter colistiniresistens. The sequence continues at coordinate 63,815 of NZ_KE340374.1, forward strand.
GATGGCGTGTATATGACTTCAATGCGCGCCCGCCGTTATAACAAGTTTGCAGGCTCGATTGATGCCATTGGTGCCGTACCTAGCTATGCCATTGCGCAGAAGGCAATAAGTTTTGCTTTGGACAAGCGTAATCAGCGCCGTTTGATCAGTACTGTTGATCAAGAAAGCTATGAGGTTGCGGGTATTTCGCAAATCGGATTGGCTTATATTTTTGTTAAAGATAAGAAAATGAATACCATTGAGCAAATCAAAGGTAAAAAATTTGCTGTTCTCGGTTATGACGAAGCGCAAAAGATCGTAGTTAAAAGTCTGGGAGGACAGGCTGTACTTTCAGATATCTCAGATATTGCTAAAAAGTTTAACAATGGGCAGGCAGATATCATGGCAGCACCCGCCTATGCGTACAAGCCTTTAGAGTTGTATAAGGGGCTGGGCAATGAAGGGGCGATTATTACCTTTCCTGCAGTGAATATGACCATGGACTTGATTATCCGTTCTGATAAGTTCTCGAATGCTTTTGGGCAGAATTCTCGGACATGGTTTCTGAGTCGGTTGAATACCAATTTTAATCTGATTCAACGAATTGAAGCTGAATTACCTGCCAAATATAAAATCAATCTCAGCAATGAAGATAAAACCCGTTATCAGCAAATATTAAGAGAAGCACGTATGGGGCTGACCAAACGGGGTATTTATGATGCCACCATGATGAGTGTGCTGAAGCGTGCGCGTTGTACTGTGGATCGGACCAATTTTGAATGTACGCTCGGCGGGGAATAAATACGGCTTCGGGAGGATGAAACAGGCATTTCAATGGAGCTCGGCTTGCATCAAAGAAACTGTGATGGATTTTATTAAAATGCTGCAAAACCCGATGTATGTAGATAAAAGCGCTATGCTTTTGGTCAAAATCTGATTATATTGAATACGCACTGATGGAAAATTGTGCAGAATAGAAAAGGGAAAACAAGATGAAAAAGGGACTTTGGGCATACGGGGCGATGGCTCTATGTGTCATGGCGACTTCTGTTCAGGCAAAACAAGAAATTTGTGTTTTTGATTTATTGGGGAAGGCTGGGGAGTCTTATAAACTGATCGAAGAATGGAAGCTAGCCTCTAAAACTTGGCAGGGGGACGTCGAGCTCATTCCCTATCAAGATGAAGCAAAAGCAGAGCAAGATTTCGATGCAGGCAAATGTGATGCGGACTACATGACCTCAATGCGTGCACGTAAATATAATAAATTTGCAGGTTCTGTCGATGCTGTTGGGGCTGTGACCAGTAATGCGATTGCGCAAAAAGCAATTAGCTATGTGCTGGACAAGCGTAACCAGCACCGTTTAACCGCAACTGTGAATGGAGATAAATTCGAAGTCGCGGGTATTATTCAGGTCGGGTTGGCTTATATCTTTGTACGAGATAAAAAGATCGATACCATTGAAAAAGCCAAAGGTAAAAAATTTGCTTATTTACATTATGACCAAGCCCAAAAAGCCATTGTGGAAAGTATTGATCTGGTGGCTGTACCCTCAGATATTTCAGATTTTGTAAAAAAATTTAATAGCGGGCAGGTTGATGTGATCGCGGCACCTGCTTATGCCTATAAGCCTTTGGAAATCAGCAAAGGTTTAGCCAATGGTGCATTATTTAATTTTCCTGTGGTCAATATCACAGGCGACTTGATTATTCGTCCTGCGAAATTCCCAAGTGGGTTTGGTGCACAATCTCGACAATGGTTTGTCAACAAGCTGCCAAGTAACTTTGCTATGGTGCAACGTTTAGAGGCAGGAATGAATGCCAAAAAGATTACCTTGACCAATGAAGATAAGACCCGTTACCAAAAAATGTTACGGGACGGACGTATGAATTTAACCAAGCAAGGCGTGTACGATGCGAGTATGATGAATGTACTGAAACGTGCCCGTTGTACGGTTGAACGAACCAACTTTGAGTGTACTTTGAGTGGCGAATAAAAAAGGAGAACAGTGGGCCAGATATAAAACGATACATAAATTGAGGCAGATATAACAAAATTGCCTAAGAAAATAATAGAAATAGATAAAACAGGGTGAAAAATAAACAATATGGTCATAAAAATAGAGTAGAAGCTCTATTTTTTTTCAAGAAACATGATTAATATTTGTTTCGAACAAGGAGACAAACATAAAGTTTGTGAAAGGATGAAAAATATGAAAAAAATTGCACTTGCTCTTGCAGCAACTTCGATCTTAGGTGTATCTGCTTCTACTCAAGCAGCAATTGATGTGTGTGTATTCGACTTATTAGGAAAGTCAGGTGAATCATACAAAATGATGCAAGACTGGGCACTCGCAGCAAAAGGCTGGGGCGCTGATGTCAACCTACTTGCAATTACGGATGAACAGGTTGCAGACAATAACTTTAAAGCGGGTAAATGTGCTGCTGTTGCGATGACAGCAATGCGTGCCCGCCCATATAACAAATTTGCAGGTTCAGTAGATTCATTGGGCGGTGCGCCAAGCAATGAAGTTGCACAGCGTGCAATTACTTATGTACTGGATGCGCGTAACGCAGCAAAAATGACCACAAATTTAGGTGGCAACAAATATGAAGTTGCAGGTATCGCGCCTTTAGGTGCTGCTTACATTTTCGTACGTGACAAGAGCATTAACTCAATTGAAAAGGCAGCGGGTAAAAAGTTTGCAGTATTGGGCTATGACGATGCACAAAAAATCATGGTACAACGCGTAGGCGCCCAAGCAGTACTTTCTGATATTTCTAACTTTGCTGCGAAATTTAACAACGGCCAGGTGGATATGGTCGGTGCACCTGCTTATGCCTATAAACCATTAGAATTAAGCAAAGGTTTAGGTTCAAATGGTGCGATGTTTAACTTCCCTGTTCTCCAAGTCACTGCGGATCTTGTGATTCGTCCAGAGAAATTCCCAGCTGGTTTTGGCCAAAAATCTCGTGATTATTTTGTGAAACAGCTTCCAAAAGCTTTCGCAATGATCAAGCGTTATGAAGCTGAAATTCCAGCGAAATATAAAATGAACTTGACTGCTGAAGATAACCTGAAATATCAAAAACTGTTACGTGATGGTCGTATGGACTTAACCAAACGTGGTGTTTACGATGCAGGCATGATGTCTGTATTGAAGAAAGCGCGTTGTTCAGTAGATAAAGCAAACTTTGAATGTGCGTTACCTGGTGAATAATCAGTAATTGCAATAGAGTGTACTTAAAGCCTAGATTCATCTAGGCTTTTTGTTTTTTTGTAGATGTCATTTAAGCCATTGTCTTGTGTGCTAAAGAGCAGGATCATAATTCAATATAACAATCCAAATGAAATCGTGAGATTTAAAAATATGTTTTAATCAGGATGATTGGACGTAACTGTATAAAAACATATATTCATTTGAAACCCAGATCAGGATATCGCTTAATTTTTTAATTTTGGGTGTGATGCAACAACAATCACATAGATGCAAAGGAAAAAATAACATGCAATGGTTTAAAACATTATTCGTCGCTACAGGGATTGCTGCGGCATCTGCGAGTGCTCAGGCCAAACAAACAATTTGTGTATTTGATATCGTCGGTAAAAGTGGCGATGTCTATGCATTAATGAAGGATTATCAGCTCGCTGCAAAAACATGGGGCGCCGATATTGAGCTAAAAGTCGGGACCAACGAGGCCGTCATTGCAGAAGATTTTAAAGCAGGTAAATGTGACGGTGTCAGTATTACCGGAATGCGCGGTCGCCAATTTAATCAGTTTACCGGTTCATTGGATGCAATTGGTGCAATTACGGATCTTAAGCTCGCGGTAAAGGTTATGCAGGGTTTAGCCAGCCCAACCTTTGCCAAAGCCATGGTCAATGGGAAATATGAAGTGGTTGGAGTCATCCCTGTAGGGGATGCTTATCTCTTGGTGAATGACCGTAATATCAATACAGTAGCCAAGGCTGCAGGCAAGAAAATCGCCGTACTTGATTATGATGAAGCACAGAAAATTATGGCTGCACAAGTGGGTGCACAAGCAGTGAGCTCAGATATCACTAACTTTGGTGCCAAGTTTAATAATGGACAGGTCGATATTATTGGTGCACCAGCTGCAGCCTTTAAGCCTTTAGAGTTATATAAGGGTTTAGGAAGCAAAGGTGCGATTGTCAACTATCCGATTTTACAAGTAACAGGCAATTTAATTATCCGTCCTGAAAAATTCCCAGAAGGGTTTGGTCAAAAGTCGAGAGAGTGGGTCAAGGCCCAACTGCCACGTGCCTTTGGTATTCTAGGTAAGATGAAAGCTGATATTCCACAAAAATACTGGATGGAAGTACCTGCTGCAGATAAACCAGGCTATCAAAAGTTGATGCGTGAAGCACGGATCAATCTGACAGCAAAAGGAATTTACGACAAGCGCATGATGAAATTGTTATGGCAATTCCGTTGCCGTGAAGATGCCAAGAATTTTGAATGTGGTCTACAAGATGAGAACTATAAATAATCTTGTAAAAAGTGTTTGAGGAGACTTTAAAACTTCAAATACAGACCCGATATTGAGTATGCTATACTACATATCGGGTCTTTTATTTATGAAAGACGTATTGAAGTCTGAGGAATATCCATCATGAACGCCCAAGCTCTAGAATTGTCAGATAGTGCTGCTAACAAAGTTCGCCAACTACGCGAAAGTGAAGGGAATAACGACCTTATGTTGCGTGTTTATGTAACAGGTGGTGGTTGTTCAGGGTTCTCTTATGGCTTTAACTTCGCTGAAAGCGTCAATGAAGATGATGCTGAATTTATGAATGGCGACGTTAAAATGCTGGTTGATTCACTCAGTTATCAATATCTTGTCGGGTCAGTAGTCGATTATTTGGAAGGGCTTGAAGGCTCTCGTTTTGTAGTTCAAAACCCGAATGCGACCACCACTTGTGGTTGTGGTTCATCGTTCTCGATTTAATAGATTTTTGCTGTAAAAAAGCTTCTCCAATTGAGAAGCTTTTTTTATGGCCTTAGACGACTGTAATGGTGCCGAGAATACGGTCACCCGATGCGCCTGTGACAGCAGGTAAGTTACCACTGAGCTGCTCGACGAAACGCATGGCTAACCATGCAAATGCCGTAGCCTCTACCCATGTTGGGGCTAGGCCGAGCGCATCCGTGGTCTGAACAGACCAATTGTGCTTGCGCAAACGCCAACGGAGTTGCTCAAGTAAATGTGAGTTATAGGCACCGCCACCACAGACATAGATTTCCCCTGTCGGCATGCTTTCTTTACTGCGATAAATCGCTTTCTTAATGGCACGTGTGGTCAGTTTCATTAAGGTGGCCTGAACATTTTCGGGGGTATCTTCCAGCTCGTCATAGCCGAGATCATTGCGCCAATCACTCAGCTGTTCATCTAGCCATTCTAGGTTAAAGTCTTCCCGCCCCGTGCTCTTTGGCGGTTCTTTGGCAAAAAACTCATGGCTTTGTAGGCGATCTAATAAAGAGCGAATGGGATTGCCATAGGCTGCCCAGTCACCATTTTCATCATAAGGATGCCCAGTATGGCGATGACACCAAGCATCCATCAAGATATTGGCTGGGCCCGTATCAAAGCCATATACGCCGTCCAGGCTATTGGCCGGCAGCATACTGACATTGGCAATGCCACCTAAATTTAAAAGCACACGGTGAATACTGTCATGTTGAAACAGTGCTTGATGGAATGCGGGAACCAAGGGTGCGCCTTGACCACCTGCCGCCATATCGCGACGACGAAAATCAGAAACTACAGGTAGTTGTGTAATTTCAGTGATGATATTGGGATCACCAATTTGTAAGGTAAAACCATGTTCTGGGCGATGACGAATGGTCTGCCCATGTGATCCAATCGCTTTGATCTGTGCTCGGTCTAAATTATTCTTTTCAATCAGTTGATTGATGCCATGCCCAATCATTTGTGCCAAAGCCACATCAGCTTTGCCCATACGATCAATTTCATTGTCGTCTGGCAGCGTTAATGCCATTAACTCATCACGTAATTCAGGCTCGAAAGGCACAGTCAGCGTGGCATGCAGTGTTAAAGGGTCGAATGAAGTTGCAACAATATCAACACCATCCATGCTCGTGCCTGTCATTACACCAATATAGATTGCGCTCATATACAACTTATCCTGCAAGATGCTGAAAAAATGTTAGTATATCGCACAAATTGAATAACTGATGTGTTTAGGTTTTGTGATGTCAAATTTCTTGCCAGCCGAAGAACAGCTTGCTCTCATTCAACGAGGCACGCACGAGATTATCTCTGAAGAAGATTTATTGAAAAAACTCAAAGAGAATCGTCCACTCCGTGTAAAAGCAGGCTTTGACCCAACGGCTCCTGATTTACACTTAGGACATACGGTTCTAATTAATAAATTAAAAACCTTCCAAGATTTGGGACATGAAGTCACCTTCTTGATTGGTGATTATACGGCCATGATTGGTGACCCGTCTGGGAAAAGCGCAACACGTCCGCCGTTGTCTCGTGAGCAAGTTGAAGCCAACGCGAAAACCTACCAAGAACAAGTTTTTAAAATCTTAGATCCAAATAAAACCAAAGTTCGTTTTAACTCGGAATGGTTTAATCAAAGAACAGCCGCTGATTTAATTCAATTGGCTAGCCAACAAACCGTATCACGTATGTTAGAGCGTGATGACTTTACTAAGCGCTATAACAACCATCAACCGATTGCAATTCATGAGTTCTTGTATCCATTGGTACAAGGCTACGATTCGATTGCACTTGAGGCAGATGTTGAGTTAGGTGGTACAGACCAGACCTTTAACTTGTTAATGGGTCGTACTCTACAAGGTCGTTACGGTCAAGAATCACAAGTCTGCATTACCGTGCCGATTCTTGAAGGTTTAGATGGCGTGAACAAGATGTCTAAATCTTTAGGCAACTATATTGGTGTATTTGACACCCCTGGTGCGATGTATCAAAAAATCTTATCGATGCCAGATAGCTTGATCGAGCGTTACTTTGATTTACTCAGCTTTAAATCATTGGATGAAATCAAAGTTTTACTGGGTGAAATGGCTGCAGGCCGTAACCCACAAGAAATCAAACGTATCTTGGCGCTGGAGTTGGTTGAACGTTTCCATGATGCAGAAGCCGCAGAAAATGCACACAAGAGTGCAGGTAACCGTGTAACTGAAGGTGAAGTACCAGAAGATACCCCAGAAGTAACCATTTCTCGTGGCGAGTTTGGTGGAGAGTTATTTATTGCAACCATTCTTCGCGTGGCAGGTTTAAACCCGAATGCCGCTGCTGCTAAAGACGCCGTGGGTCGTGGTGCGGTTAAAGTCGATTGGAATGTAGTTGATATGAGCTACTCTGTAAAAGAGAATGTCACTTTAATTATTCAATCAGGTAAAAAAGCCATTGCACGTGTGACTTTCACTGATTAAATCGAAAAGAAAATAATAAAAAGCAGGCCATGAGCCTGCTTTTTATACGTAAATAGCTGATAAAAACAACGAAAACACTGATTTTGTAGAAAAAAGAAACATGCAAAAGAAAATAATAAGAAAGGGGGTTGTATTGGGTTGTGAATGCTGTAGAATGCACATCCATCGGCGGTGATGCAGATAAAAACTTGTTGAGAAACAAGGATTTGGCTTAAAGTGGTTAGATTCTTGGGTTGATTGATAAGTTTGCTAAATATCTAAATTACCTGTTGACTTTTAAGAAATTGAGAGTAATATAGCCGACCTAGCTTGATGATGACGAATCATCGAGAAGATCATTAAGAGAATAGAAGAACAACTTGTGTGGATTTTTACTGGTTGATCAATCGAAAATATTTCATTGATTGAAGAGTAGAAATTTCTCGAAGTTTATTTGAGCGAATTTTTAGTCAGAAAATTGATGAGCCAAGATTTGTAGCCATAAGCTACTAATGATTTTAAACTGAAGAGTTTGATCATGGCTCAGATTGAACGCTGGCGGCAGGCTTAACACATGCAAGTCGAGCGGGGAAGGGTAGCTTGCTACCTAACCTAGCGGCGGACGGGTGAGTAATGCTTAGGAATCTGCCATTTAGTGGGGGACAACATTCCGAAAGGAATGCTAATACCGCATACGTCCTACGGGAGAAAGCAGGGGATCTTCGGACCTTGCGCTAAATGATGAGCCTAAGTCGGATTAGCTAGTTGGTGGGGTAAAGGCCTACCAAGGCGACGATCTGTAGCGGGTCTGAGAGGATGATCCGCCACACTGGGACTGAGACACGGCCCAGACTCCTACGGGAGGCAGCAGTGGGGAATATTGGACAATGGGCGAAAGCCTGATCCAGCCATGCCGCGTGTGTGAAGAAGGCCTTTTGGTTGTAAAGCACTTTAAGCGAGGAGGAGGCTACCTAGATTAATACTCTAGGATAGTGGACGTTACTCGCAGAATAAGCACCGGCTAACTCTGTGCCAGCAGCCGCGGTAATACAGAGGGTGCGAGCGTTAATCGGATTTACTGGGCGTAAAGCGTGCGTAGGCGGCTGTTTAAGTCGGATGTGAAATCCCCGAGCTTAACTTGGGAATTGCATTCGATACTGGTCAGCTAGAGTATGGGAGAGGATGGTAGAATTCCAGGTGTAGCGGTGAAATGCGTAGAGATCTGGAGGAATACCGATGGCGAAGGCAGCCATCTGGCCTAATACTGACGCTGAGGTACGAAAGCATGGGGAGCAAACAGGATTAGATACCCTGGTAGTCCATGCCGTAAACGATGTCTACTAGCCGTTGGGGCCTTTGAGGCTTTAGTGGCGCAGCTAACGCGATAAGTAGACCGCCTGGGGAGTACGGTCGCAAGACTAAAACTCAAATGAATTGACGGGGGCCCGCACAAGCGGTGGAGCATGTGGTTTAATTCGATGCAACGCGAAGAACCTTACCTGGTCTTGACATAGTAAGAACTTTCCAGAGATGGATTGGTGCCTTCGGGAACTTACATACAGGTGCTGCATGGCTGTCGTCAGCTCGTGTCGTGAGATGTTGGGTTAAGTCCCGCAACGAGCGCAACCCTTTTCCTTATTTGCCAGCGGGTTAAGCCGGGAACTTTAAGGATACTGCCAGTGACAAACTGGAGGAAGGCGGGGACGACGTCAAGTCATCATGGCCCTTACGACCAGGGCTACACACGTGCTACAATGGTCGGTACAAAGGGTTGCTACCTAGCGATAGGATGCTAATCTCAAAAAGCCGATCGTAGTCCGGATTGGAGTCTGCAACTCGACTCCATGAAGTCGGAATCGCTAGTAATCGCGGATCAGAATGCCGCGGTGAATACGTTCCCGGGCCTTGTACACACCGCCCGTCACACCATGGGAGTTTGTTGCACCAGAAGTAGGTAGTCTAACCGTAAGGAGGACGCTTACCACGGTGTGGCCGATGACTGGGGTGAAGTCGTAACAAGGTAGCCGTAGGGGAACCTGCGGCTGGATCACCTCCTTAACGAAAGATTGGTGACCGGTAAGAATCCACAACAAGTTGTTCTTCGAAGATGTATCTGAGGGTCTGTAGCTCAGTTGGTTAGAGCACACGCTTGATAAGCGTGGGGTCACAAGTTCAAGTCTTGTCAGACCCACCAAATCTGATTGCTGAAGC
>NZ_KE340375.1 GCF_000413935.1 Acinetobacter colistiniresistens
GTTTAAGGGGTGATAAAGATAGGTTTAAGGGGTGATAAAGATAGGTTTAAGGGGTATATGAATAGATAGATTGTTGACTATTTAAAATATATGACATATAACCTAGTTAAATGAATTAATAAGCTTCATATCATGACAAATAACAATAAATTAGTTGTTAAAGATAATGCTCTTATCGATGCTTCTTTTAACTTATCACTCATAGAGCAACGTATTATGCTCTTGGCCATAGTTGGAGCTAGAGAGTCTTCTAATCTCACGCCAGATACACCAATAGAAGTGCTTGTAAGCGACTACATTCATCAATTTAAAGTGGATAGTAATAATGCCTATGGCTTGCTCAGAGAGGCAGCAAAAACACTAAAAAGAAGGGAGTTCAGTTATTTAGATAGATATAAGGGCCTAGAGGCTCTTACTACAGCAAATTGGGTAAACAAAGTGACCTATGTAGATTCTAATGGTCTTATTGTTTTATACCTTAGCAACGAAGTTATCAGCTTAATTAGCCGATTAAGCGAACAATTTACCAAATATCATATAGAGCAAGTATCTGATTTTAGAAGTAAATATAGCATAAGACTATATGAGCTATTAATTAAATGGTTGAATGTAGCAAAAACTGAGAAATATAGTATTAACAATCTTAGATCAAAGTTAGGTCTTGACGCGACTGAATATTCAACAATGTCTAACTTCAAATCCAACGTATTAGACAGAGCAGTAAGTGAAATTAATAAACACACTGATATTACCGTTGACTATGACCAATTCAAAAAAGGACGAGTTATCACTGACATTCAATTCAGAATTAAATCGAAAGTTAGGCCATCTCAACAAGAATTAACTAGAACGCCCCAAACAGCATTCCAACAAATGACAGATGCTCAAATCAATATGTTTGGCAATCAGCTTTCACGACTACCTGAATTTTCAAACTTAGCAAATGGTAATGAAAGCTATGAGAGCCTAGCCGCGAAAATCAAAGAAATGCTAAGAGATCCAATACAGCAAAAACAGTTTTTGCCTCATCTAAAAAACTTAGGCTTTAAAGCTTGAGTGTATTGGAGAATACACATATTGTATTCTCTAATACGTTTTCAAAATACACAGCAATACACTATGAATACAGCTACAAAATACAGTGTTAGTGATGCTGCAACCCTGTATAAAAAATCTCGAGCTACGCTATATAAAGATATAAAAAACGGTGTGTTAAGCCGTGACCACGATGGTTTTATAGATTTTTCAGAACTTCTTCGTGTCTATGGAGAACCTTTTGGAGTAAAACAAGTAAAACGTATCGATACGTCTCCAATACAAAATCAAAATACATCTGAATACACTGATAAAACAGTTGTAGAACTCAAAAACCAAATTGATTTTCTAAAAAAACAGTTAGAAAAAGCCGAAGATCGTGAAGCCAAGGCAAATGCTCGTATAGATACACTGCTGACACTCATTGAAATGAAGCCCCCACAATCCAATATGACTACGTTTACCGATCAGAAATCTGCTCCAGATATAGCAACAGATCCTCGGTCAGAACCCGAGCCGAAAGATGACGGATTGCCTACTCCAGTCGAAACAGAAAATAAGCGTATTCCAGTGCCAGAGCATATAGAACCAGAGCAGCCGAAAAGAGGCTTTCTCAGTCGCTTTTTCTTACCGAATGGGTGAGAGCATTGTTGACTGTAGCTAATCAAAATTGTGGAAGAATGGTTAAATACTAGGCGTGGAACGTGAAGAATCCATAAAAAAGCCCGATCTGGGTTGATTGGGCTGAGTAAAATTACTTAAGGTATTGATTTAAATTAAATTAACAAATTGACTTCGCATAAGAGATTTTATGTTAAATAGGGGTAATTAAAGATTGAATTTCAACCCCATTTTCATCAACTAATTCAATACCAACTGCTTTTAAACGATCTATAGGATCACCTGTTTTCAAACACCATCCATTAGGCATATTTGTTTTTAATCCTGAAAATTTAGTATCTAACTTTTTCTGTTCTTCATAGGAAATATGGGCTACACCAAGATTTCTTTGTAGAATTTTGGAGAGTTCAGCATCTGATAATTCATTGCTTTCAATTAATACCCATAAGTTGTTAAAGACATAAGCCATGGGAACAATATGTTCTTTCCATGGCTTAATAGCCATTGCTGATTTATTATTAAAAATATTCTTTGAGTATCCTTTAAAAAGCAGTTCATTTTCTGGATGAAATAAATGCTCCATTAATCTGGAGCTATATCCCCATGGTTTATTAATGTTTTCTTGAAGAGTGATAATGTTTTTTACATGTTGAATGATTAAATCACACGTGCTCTTAATATATTGATTAATATGTTCTTTTTCAGTCATGTTGGTTTTCCAAAAAATTACTGCTACCTTAGCGATTTTATTATAGTGATAAAATGAGTAATCTTAAGAAAGTTATTTTAATCCAAACAGATATTACAACATTCGCTGTACAGGCTATCGTTAATTCAGCGAATAAGTCTTTGCTTGGTGGCAGTGGGCTTGATTATATCATTCATAAAAAAGCAGGACCTTTGATGAAGACTGAATGTATTCAACTTCATCAAGAAAAAGGCGGGTGTTCAACTGGACAAGCAGAAGTTACTACTGCTGGAAACCTGCCTGCCCAATATCTTATTCATGCTGTTGGGCCAAGATGGTTAGATGGTGAGCGTAATGAGCCACAATTGCTTTGTGATGCTTATAGTAATGCGATTATGAAAGCTAACCATGTTGGTGTAAAAACTATTTCTTTTCCAAACATCAGTACAGGTGTTTATGGTTTTCCTCGCCAACTGGCAGCCGAAATTGCAATTGGTACCATACTTTCAACACTTCCCCAATATGACTGTGTTGAAGAAGTATTTTTTGTATGCCGAGATGATGAAAACTATTTAATTTATAAGGAGATACTTTCTAACATTAACGACCCAAAAATAAAAATACAGATTGAATAAATTAAATTATAGATAGCTCATATAAGAATCCTGCTACCAGTTTGGCTAAAAGCTCATGATCTTCTTGGGATTCAACGATATCAACCATTAAATCATCTAAACCCGTGTGTTCTTGAATGGTCACACCTTGGATTTCAAGATAAGTTAGCATCACTGCTAGCCCTGTTCTTTTATTTCCATCGACAAATGCATGCCCTTTAGAAATTGCAATACCAAACCATGCAGCAATTTCAAAGATATCACTCACATTACTGTAATACATTTGCTGATCTATACGGTTTAGGACGCTTTCCAGTTTCTCAATCTGGCAACCAGATCGACCTACACCTGTTTGAAGCAAAATCTCGTCATGTACAGCAATTACGAATGTCGAACTAATCAAGCTCATTTATAAGCTAACTCTTGTATTTCTGCTTTATGTTGCTGGATCACTCGTCTAGCACTATGCATAACAACTCGTTTAGTTGCTTCATCATTACTAAACTTTATAGGTAAAACTTGTCCAGAAACCTTTTCACGACTAGATACTTGTTCAATATTATAATCTTTAAGACGTTTTCTCATATCGCTTACCATTCTAAGAGTGATCGTGTGTATTTTAACGCAAGTTTGTTGATCTAACAGTAGTGTTGGTCAAATTTGATAGTGTGAGTCTTTTTTTAGCACCGATTGTTCTGGATTTAAATTAAAAAAATCATAGACTTTATTAATTTTTGATTTATATAACAATGTCTTATCCAAATAAATAATTGATTTTTCTTTGTTGGTATCAAAAATTACTCGACCTCTTGGGATCTGTTCATACTCATAGTTTTGTAGTTCAGAATACTTTTCTTGCAATGTAATCCAATATTCAATATGTGTATATGGGCTATCAATCAGGCCAATAGAGTCTGCTTTCGTAATATTAAAGGAATGTGCAATACCAATGACTTGATTATTCCAGTACCAAAAGATCCCTATTTTCATTTGTCTTTATGCCTAGTTTTAAGTTCAACTAAAATTAATATAATACGGATTATCCGAAAATATTCAGACAATAAAAAACCCCGACATCCTGTCGGGGTTTTTCGTATTTGGTACTAGGGTCAACTCCTGTCATCCCTCGCGTCCTGTCGCTGATCTTATTGTTGTTATGTGGAACATCCTGTTTTCGATGAACTCATCATAGGAAATTGAGCTGAGTATGGCTATTGGCAATTTTCTTGAATGGCTGTACGCCAAAACGTACATGATTTTATCAGGGATTTATCCCGATATTTGTCCGCAGGAAATGGGGATAATTTCAGAAATGGAGGCCCTGAGAAATCAGGAAAAACTGAAATTTTGATTATTTTTTAACCGATTTTATTGGCTAAAAGTGACAAAATTGCTTAAAAAGCAGCCGACTTGTTTCGGAGTCGGCTTTTTACCTATTTTTTAGTCATGACTAATTTTTTAAATATTTGAAAAATAAAAACTTTTTATAAATGATTTCGTATAACCACCATTATGTTAAATAAACAAGCAAATACGCGAAAATTTTTATTTTACAGAAAATTAGTATCGTACATAAATCTTACTTGAAAGAAGGAGGAGCCCATATTTCACCACTAAGCTCTTCTTCGACTTCGTCATATATCGTATTTGTTGTGACAACAGTAAGAGTCTTTTCATAAGAGCCTAACGTAACACTTTCCTCAAGAGCTTTAAGACTATGATTAGTATCTATCCATTCATTAAGATAAATTTCTCTTTTCAATATCTCAATGGAAACTATATTTTTACTAGGAAAAACACTATTTTTTGCATAAAGGCATTGACCAAATTTACGTAATTCTTTGGTGCTGAAAACTGCATCGACAAAGCCATTCGAACTAATAACTAACATTGCTGGCGTTTCAGTGAGTTCAATATATCTTATAGCGGTAGATGTTAGAGAGGTATTAAAAATACTAGCCAAAGATTTGATAGCTTCCATACCATCATTATATTTATACATTTCTTGCTCAAATATGGATTTAGGCATTAATAAGCACGTAGAGAAATAGTCAGCCTCTCTTTCATATTTATCCTTACTACCAATGCCTGCATTTGAAAAATGTGCATCATTTTTTAAAATATTTTCAGGATGTTCTGGTAAAAAATAATGTCCAAATTCATGTCCGATACTAAACCTTTGATAAGGAATATTATTAATTGAAGAGGCATAATAAATCATAAAATTATTACCGCTTCTAATAAGAGCCCCAGAGATGCCATGGCTTGTCTGAGATTGTGTTTTTATCTCAATTCCAAGTTCTTCACCTAATCTAAAAAGATCTATCTCAGGATCTAGAAAATCATAAACTTGCCTAATCTGAATAGCTTCTTTTTCAATAAATTGTTTAACATTATTAGACATTATTTTATTCAAGATATTAAAATAAATAGTTTATTTATTTCTTAAAGATTCTGCAAATCTTCTAATAGTTTCTCTATCACTATCTGTTAAATTTTGAAGATCTCTAAATAAAGTATCTACATTAGAATCTTCGAGATTATCAACTCTTCCTAATAAATAATCTGTAGATACATCTAAGGCTGTTCCTAGTTTTCTTAAATTATCAAAAGATGGTTTCCTTGACCCAGCTTCCAAATGTGAAATTGAGGTAGATGGAATTTTAGATTTTTCAGCCAGTTGAGATTGAGTAAGTTTACGTAACTCTCTTATCTCTCTTAAGCGTTCAGGAAACACATAGGTTTCATTAGATAGATTATTCATAGTTTTATTCTACTGTTTATATTCTTATATTTCCATAATAACTCGTAAAAGAAAAAAAATGTTGACGATCTCGACAAGTAGTGTTAAAAATATTCTCGACAACACAAACTTGTCGAAATCGACAATATTATCGGAGTTTAACATGGCTAAAGCGCCAATAGGTACAACAGCATCAACAGGTCAAACATGTCCTGAAAGTGGCGTCTGGAAATCTCTAGACACTCCATCTACAACAGCACCAATTGCTAAGGGAAATCGAATGCCCCCACACAATGGTAATGCCGTTACATGGAAATTAACTCAATACGCATAGGAGAAAAATATGTCGTTAAAACCTGGTCAAAATACTGGACGTGATGGTGGTATTTATAGAGAGCAAGGGCCTCGTGGTGGATTAAGAGATAACTACTCTACAATTCCTGATCGTACGATTGCTCCACCAACATCAAAACCAAACTCAAGCTGGGTTCGTGTAGAACGTACACCAGATAGTAAGCGATGAGTGGTTAGGGACTGTTGAACTAGTTTGGCAGTCCTTTTTATTTAAAAAAAGGAAAAACAATATGTTACCACCTAAAAAATATATTAAAAAAGCTACAAAACAAGGCGTTATAACAACTATCCTTTTAGGAGTTATTCCTTTTAGTTTTGCTTTAGGTCTTGATATATTTGCAGTTGTTAATAATGAAAGTCATGAATTAATTAACTTTAATAATATGATGTCTAGCCTTTTACCTACCAATCATACTTACATAAACATACTGGTATGGCTTTCTGGAATATATACTATCCCTTTGTTTTTTATTGTTATAATAGATAAAAATTTCAAAAGAAAAATTATAACACCCAATTGGCTTAAGAATTTCATTCTTAATTTTGAACCTGCTCTATCTACTGTTTTCAGCTTTATGTTTATAGCATCTTCAACATTTTTTACTTTAGGTGTTTTACTTAGCTTTAGCAATTTGGGCATTTCTTATGGATTAGGCTTTATTACTTTAGGCTTTATTTTATTCTGTATACCTACTTTAGCATTAGCAGGCATGCTTGAGCTTAAGGATTCTTTTTTTACAACAGTAAATTAAGACCAATTTCTAACTAATAAATAAACGTATTAATTAAAAAAGAGGATCTTATGTTCACATTTGGAATTGGTATTTTTTCATTTATTGGTGCTTTACTGTTCCTTGTATTTTACTTTGGAAATATAGGAACCAGAAAAATTGTAGCATGGGTTAAAAATGAAGATACAACGATCAAAGAAAAAGTTTGGTTCATATCTATTTTAATGATTATTCTAGGCTTTTTCTTTGGCTCTTGGATTCAAGGCTATTGGGATGATATAACACCATGTGTCAGTTACTTAGGTGATGTAGCCAAATGTATCTTTGACTTTAGACAACATAAGAATTACTAAAATACCTTTATCGTATTTAAATCTAAAGGTAGCTATGAACTCTAATTCTGTAAGGCATTCATAGCTCGCCATTTCATCATTAACACCTCATCTTCCTCCTCAAAACTCGACTCACCTGAAGCAATCCGTTCAATCATCGCATCAACATCGGCTTGACTGGCATCAATCACATGCTGCTCAAATGAATGCTCCACAATCCCTTGCGTTGCCTTAAACGCTGCCCGAATTCGCTCTGCATCTACATTCTTTTTCATACTTGGCCACGCTGCTCTGATTTATAACTTGGATGATCTTTTAGATAGGCAATAAAACTGTCCAAACGTTTGCTATCCAATCGTGATTCATCAGGATGATCCACATGCTGTAACGAGTTTTGGCCTAAAAGAAACTGCTCAAACTCTGTCTTAAAATACTCTGGAATATCAGCTACTAGAACATAGCTATCATCTGATTTCAGTTGATGCCGTGGGATCTGAATCAACTCAAGTAAATGTTTCTTCCACAATAGACTGGCACGAAGCTGATCATTCACTGGATGATGGGAATCATGTGCAGCTGCACGTTGATCGTCAAATAAACCCTCAAGAATTTGTTTTCCAGTCTTCATACGACCTCCAAAAGTTTTATTTAAAACCTCACAATATCCCTAGAACCATGATGGCGTATAACTATCATCACGATCTAGATCTTGATTTTTACGCTGCTCTAAAGCTTGGTTGTACTCCTTTTGGTAGATCTGGAGCTTGTTAAATTGCCGAATCTGTTGAATGGTGTGCTTCTGTGCCTCAACTTCAAGCTGAATCATCGGATCGGCACTTTTCAACTTCCATCGGTAGATCTGTGGGACATCCTGCAATTGCGTTCCGTACTTCTGGTTAAATTCCTGATTGGACAAATAACTCACTCGATTTGGAACAACAATCTCCATACCCTCCAGAATCACGGTTTTCATCGGTGCATGCATTTCCAAAGCCTGATTAATCAGCTGCTCAGTTTTTTCTCGAAAGGCTTTGACCTGATCACGGCCAAAGCCCAACGCATCAGCCGTTAATTTCTGTGCGCCACCCTTGGTGGGATTCTTTGGACGATACTGCTTAAAAAACTGTTCTGGTGGTCGTTCAATCCCATCGGACAGACTACGTTCAGAATACATCAGATGCAAATGCGGTTGATCCTCACCTGTCAGCTCACTCGGATGATTATGCACCGCTGCGGTATAAGGGAACTGATACTGATCAGCAAATTCCTGAATAAAGGCCTCGACCAATTCTTTACGTTGCTGTTTCGACAATTCTTTTGGTAAAGCCACAGTCAAGGTTGAACTGGTTCGACCTCGAGCAATCTCATAACGATCCGCACTATGCCAAAAGCTTGCAGGCGCATCGACAGCCCAAGCAGGCATATTTCCAGAACGCACAAACTCCAGTTCCTCATCGGCCTTTTGCTCGGCAAAATGAGCCGTCCGAGTCAGATAATGGAAGGTGTTCTTGGAACTGGAATCCTTCTTCACATTGTGCCGAATATTCATGTAAAACATGCCGAATTCACCTGAGATCCAATTTGCAAAGGAGGCTCTCCGCAGGAGCGAGGAGGAGTGTCTTTTTTTGACAATAATCGCTTTAGCGGTTGTTGTCAAAAAAAGACACGGAAACGAGATAAACTATTTTTTATGCATAGCAGAAAAAATAGTTTAAACACCAACAACATGACGCTAACATGGTCTCAATCCAAGGCAAAATGAGATCCAAATGGCAGGACGCAAAGCGTTAGTTCTCACCGCAAAAGAAATCAACGAACTCGGCTCGCATATCCTCAATCTACCGTTCAAACGTCGAGTTGAAGAACGTTGCCTGCACATGCTCAAAAACAAAAAAAGTCTTCAGGATCTCAATGAGCAAGACCGACAACTGATCCAGAAATGTCGCTATGAACGCAATGCCTACAACAAACGTATGCTTCAGCTGCAACTGATCCAACAGACAGAAGCTGCCAAACGCAATGCACTGGAACAGAATATCCTCAAGCTCCATCAAAAACATGACATCGATGCCTACTTTGCAATGCACGATGCACTGGATGAGATCCTCAAAACGCAACGCCATCAGACCGCAGCGAAAAACCTGAATCAGAAAATAGAAAAAGCGCTGAATCCAGAACAACAAAAGGAAAAACAAAGCCAGAAACAACAGAAAAAACGAGAAGACCAGATCAAATACTTTATCGGCTCACTCTATCTAGGCGTTTTTGAACGAGCAAAGTTTCAAATAACCCACTCCAATCAGGACTTGGACAACCTGAAAACCTTATTTCGTATGGCCTTGATCGGTAAAACCATGCAACAAACCAACAAAGATCTACAGACAGTCACCCAAGAAATTTCCAATTCAAGCCAATATCAAGAAATTGAACGATTTATACAAGAAGCCAAACAAGACCCAAGAAACCCATTCAACAAAACATCAGAGGAATGAACAAACATCAAGTTTAAACGCTGTATTTTCGCCATAGTACGATCATTTCAAACTAAACTAGAGATCAGTGCCCAAAAAACAAAAAAGTGCCTCTAAACGCAAATAGAAGCAAATGACACCGCATCTATAAACGATAAGAACGGCTTAACCAAGCGAGTGTCTACGAGCGACATCCCCAAAATTCGCGCCTCGGCCCTCTGAAAAACTGCTTTTTTAGGTTGATTAACCTAAAAAAGTGAAGTTTAGATGCATAAATTTGAGCCTAGACCGAGCGAAGCGAGCATAAAGCTCTATGAGCGAAGCGAATTCCGAGTTGCTTTTGCTCTTGTCTTTGCTTTTTCTCAAATTCACAACGAAAAGAACCAAAAAATTGCCCCCCGAATCGAGCGAAAGCGAGATTCAATAGAGTTTGAGCGTAGCGAAAACCAAGGGCAATTTTGATCAGATTAGGCTTTTAATTATTTTAAATACTTTTAAATGCTTTTAGACAAGCTGAAAACCTTTGTTTGCAATAGTTTAAGGGGTGATAAAGATAGGTTTAAGGGGTGATAAAGATAGGTTTAAGGGGT
>NZ_KE340376.1:0-1307 GCF_000413935.1 Acinetobacter colistiniresistens
GCTGGATCATTCACTGTACCCGTTAATAACGGAGTGCTGTCATTGGTTAACAGATTGTCCAAGGCAACAATCGGTGCCACCGTATCTACAAGGCCAGTACCTGGTAAGGACACATTCCCTGCAGGATCTGTTGCTGTCGCAGTCACCGCCTCACCATTCAACAAGCCACCCGGGTTCGGTACACTCCACACCCCGGTCACTGGGTCTGCAGTCACCTGTTCGGTACTGCCATTCGGGAAGGTTACTTTCACCGTTGAACCTGGTTCTGCCGTACCAGTAATCGGATCAACTGCATTGATTGGATTCACGACTGGTGCATTTGGTGCTGTCACATCAACATCATAGACATGAGTGGTCGTGACTGTGCTGCTATTACCTGCTGCATCTGTAAATTTAACATTGGCATCAATCGTTTTATCTGCATCTGCGACTAAACCACTGCCTGGAACACTGACACTCCAGGTGCCATTGGCCGCATTAACTGTAGCGGTGTAACTCACGCCATCAACAATAATGGTCACTACCGTCTTCGCTGCATCAGCAGGTACACCAGTTAATGTTCCGGTCAAGGTAACATTGCCTGTAGATTCTGCGGCATTCAGTACGTTATCCGCAGTGACCGCATCGATCGTAAATCCAACTGAGCTGGTATCTGGTGCAACCGTATCTACAATTCCTGTACCTGGTAAGGACACATTCCCTGCCGGATCTGTTGCTGTCGCAGTCACCGCCTCACCATTTAACAAGCCACCTGGATTCGGTACACTCCACACCCCAGTCACTGGGTCTGCAGTCACCTGTTCGGTACTGCCATTCGGGAAGGTTACTTTCACCGTTGAACCTGGTTCTGCCGTACCGGTAATCGGATCAACCGCATTGATTGGATTCACAACTGGCGCATTCGGTGCAACGGTATCAATCGTAACTGTACCTGTCGCTGTACCCACATTCCCTGCAGCATCTGTTGCTGTGACGGTAACTGTATGTGGACCATCGGTCAATGTTGGTAAGGTGTTGTCTGCCAGCGTCCAGGTGCCATTGCCATTGTTGGTGGCCGGATAGTTCACACCATCAACGGTCACCACCACTTTCGCAGCTGGATCATTTACCGTACCGCTTAAAGCAGGAGTAGCATCATTGCTGAGCTCATCCACCACCGTAATAACTGGTGCAACCGTGTCGACAACGCCTGTGGCAGGTAATGATGGGTTACCTGCTGGATCTGTTGCAATCGCAGTGACCGTACCACCATTTGGTAAATTACCTGGGTTCGGTACTGTCCACACACCAGTGTTTGGATCCGCTGT
>NZ_KE340376.1:4090-351710 GCF_000413935.1 Acinetobacter colistiniresistens
GTCGTGACTGTGCTGCTATTGCCTGCTGCATCTGTAAACTTAACATTGGCATCAATCGTTTTATCTGCATCTGCGACTAAACCACTGCCCGGAACACTGACACTCCAGGTGCCATTGGCCGCATTGACTGTAGCGGTATAACTGACCCCATTAACAACAACGGTCACTACGGTGGTCGCTGCATCAGCAGGTACACCAGTTAATGTCCCAGTCAAAGTGACATTGCCTGTAGATTCTGCTGCATTCAACACGTTGTCCGCAGTGACTGCGTTGATGTTAAATTTTACACCATCTATATTAGGCGGCGTGGTATCCGTATTATTGTCCCTGCCACCTCCGTCACTTCCACCACTTGCCGCAGCAGCAATACCACCAATAGCAAGCACAGGTAAGGCCCACAACCATGGACTAAAACCACTTGCCGCAGCACCTCCTGCATAAAGTAAAGGGTCCACAGCCTGAATTGGTTGTAACGCAGCTGCTTCAACAGGCGCCGCCGCCGCCGCTGGTACAACAGCAGGCGTTTCTTCTAAATAAACAGCCCCTTCATGATCATCATCTGAATCTGAATCTGCGTCAGCATCTGCGTCGGCATCTGCATCACTTTCCGCATCTTTAAAATGTGCCCATACTAATTGATTATCTTCACCTTGGAGCACCAGACTATTATCCGCTACTTCACCATTATTGAAGAAATCCTTAATAATAATTGTTTCTCCATTTTTTAATACTACAACTGCATTTACACCATCTCTCTTAACAACTGAAATATCATTTGCAGAGACCTTAATTAATACAACTGAAGGTTCAGAGGGTAATGTGGCTGTTTTTCCCGTTATATTTACAAGGGTTTGGTGACTTTCCTTGGAAATAATTTGTATTTGAGACATGGTTATATTCCTCATTATAAATTATTAATATTTAATCAGTTCTTAATTACATTATTAACTTAAGTTTAAATTATTGTTTCTAAGTGATAGAGTTCACAGCACCACTTTAATGCAAACAAAATAAATGTTAAATAGAGCACAAAACAAAAAGATAAAATAACATTTAAATATTTTCCCACCAACATAACAAACCAATGATTTAAAAGAACAAAAAAACAAATAATCTCTTATTAAGTTTTTTTAATTTACATTTTTAAACAAATGAAAAGCAGGTAGTAAATAAATTCCAAAAAGGTATTTAAATTAAACTTAATAAAAAATTTAAATAAATTATAAAAATTTAAATAATATTAAAACCACTAAAAACAATTAAAAAAACTAAATAATAATTTTATTATTTTTATGAAATAAAAAAGCCTTTATTTAAAAAGGCTTTTTTAACAACAAACAAAGTATAAGATTAAAAATTATCTGGATTCTCCAATCGCTTCACCTCTTCTCTCTTATTCGGATGATGCATTGTTGCAACACCATCTTCAGTCTTCTGATCCAGTAAAATCTCTGGATTATAGATCGTAATGGTCTCTCTACCCACAGCATCCTCACCTACAATATATTTAAAGCCACGGCGGTTCATCTTATTACACATACGTTGATAGAAGCCTTTCAACCCTTGGGTCTCTTCACTCGGGTTGTAGTAGAACGCATTCATCATAGCAGGTAAGCCTAAACCACAGACTACGCCAGACAGCAATACACTAATAAAGGTATAACCAATCAAGATGCTACTATATTGGCTTAATTCAGGAATATTCGCGACAGCAAGAATTAGAGCAAGTGAAATCCCGCCACGGACTCCACCCCAAGATAAAATTGCTAAACTCCCGTTATAGCTTTTTTTACGGAAAGATGGGAACAAGGCAAAAGCGGCAAAATTTGCAGCAAATCGAGATAAGTGCAGAATAATAAAGGCAATGATTCCCCCAATAATCAGATTCGCACTCAAATCAAGAATAAACAGTTCCAAGCCGATCAAAGTGAATAAGAATGAATTAATGATCCCCTCAACCGTATGCCAAAAATGATTGACCTCACGGATTTCTCGCTGCTCACGAATTTCCTGCCATTTATTCCCGACGATGAGTCCACCAATCACACAGGCAATCGGTGCAGAGGCATGTGCAAATAAAGCCACGAGATATGAACCACTGGCAAGTAAGGCGGTGGTTAAAATCAGAGATTCCATCTCATGTTTACCACGCAGTAAACGTAAGATCGCAAAACCAAATGCAAAACCGATAATTACTGCAACAAAAATCTCGTATAATAGCGTTTCAACTGTTGCCAATAATGAGAAATGCTCTCCTTGTAAAACTTTTAATAAGGTCATAAATAAGGCAATACACATTGCATCATTAAATAATGACTCTCCTTCCAGTTTTACAATAAGATGATGTGGTGCCCGAATAGAACTTAATACCCCTTTAACACCGATTGGATCCGTTGCCCCCAATGCTGCACCTAACAATAACAGCACACCAATAGGTACGGGATAACCAACCAGCCATTGGAATAAATATAACAATCCTGCATAAAATCCGGCACATAGTACCAATGCAATCGTAGCTAAGATACTAATTGGCTTCCAATGATTTCTTAAATCTGAAATTTTAAACTTCAAAGCAGAAGAAGTTAAAATAAAACAAATAACACCATTAATAAGAAAATCATAAAAATCAATATTTCTTACAGCTGCTTCAATATTCTGAATATTAATGGTAATGAATTGATTTCCATTGAGAAGGCTTGCCCCCCACTGTAAAATAAAGACAAAAATAGCAGAAACAATTGGAACACCAATTGCTTGAGGAAAACCTAGTATCCTTTTATTAAAAATTGTAGTGGCAATGGATAAAGCAAAAATCACAGTTAATGCTTGTAAAAGAAAATAATTACCCATACAACCTCTTTATTTATTTCATTTTTAACACAAAGACTTTATTTAAACTTTATAATCCCAATCAATTATAAAATCTAAAAGCGAATTGTTTTGCAATTGAATAAGAAATGAAGGCCTATGCTGCAATTTAACTATCTCATATTTTAATTTTTATTCATAAATGATTTAGATACAGTAATAAACCAATCATCCTCAACTCAGCATAGACCTCATTATTTTACGTTAATTCTTCTTGTGATTCGTATATCTTCCGTATAAAAATCAAGGACAAATATCCACCAACCCTACTTAAAGGTATTACATTGATTGATATCTCCTGATTTGAAACCCGTTTGGAACCACTGCATTCGTTGTTCACTGGTTCCATGGGTAAAACTATCAGGAACGACCTGACCTGTTGCACGACGTTGTAAATAATCATCGCCGATCTTCTCTGCAGCGTCCATCGCTTCCTCAATATCCCCCTGCTCTAAAAACTGAGTTCGTTTTTGGTTTTGATGTGCCCAAATTCCGGCAAAGCAATCCGCTTGTAGCTCTAGCCGAACAGAAAGTTGATTACCTTGAGTCTGGCTCACCTGCGCACGTGCCTGCTGCACTTGCCCAGAAATACCTAATAAGTTCTGGATATGATGTCCCACTTCATGGGCAATCACATAAGCCTGCGCGAAATCCCCAGCCTGATCTTGACGAGAAAGCTCAGTTTGATTCTTCTCACCAGAAATCCCCATTTGCTGACGCATATCTTTAAAGAAAGAAGTATCGATATAAACTTTTTGGTCCGCAGGACAGTAGAAAGGCCCCATAGCAGCCTGTGCTGTACCACAACCTGATCGAACCACACCACTAAACAGCACCAGCCGAGGTGGTTTGTAGGTCATCCCCATTTGTTTAAAAATAGGCGTCCAAGTATCTTCTGTATCTGCCAACACCGTTCCAACAAAATCACTGGCCTCTTTCTGCTCAGCAGTCAAGTTTTGTGGTGCACTGCCCAGTTGAGAAGATTGTGCATTGGTGACCGCCTGTGTTGCTTGATAGGCTTGTTGAGGATCGACCCCAAAAAACTTCCAGGCTACAAAAGCCACCACCAGACCAATAATACTAATCCCACCTGCTTTTGCACCGCCACCGCCGCGACGGTCTTCAACATTGGTACTGACTCGACGATCTTTCCAACGCATAGCTACCTCATATCATATAATGCTGATGATGACGATCTAGGTTTAAGCGGATGCCTTCGGCCAAACTTTCTGAATCAGATTAATAATCATCAAAACCACAATGCCTGCAACTAAGCCAACACCTAAATTAATCAACATTGGTGTTACTGCACCAATAATTGAACCAATATTCGGGATTAACTCTAAATGATCAACCGTTTCTTCAGTAAAGTGATGCAATAAAGGGATGGTATGACTAATAATGCCTCCACCCACTAAAAACATTGCAACCGTTCCGACAATAGACAATATTTTCATTAAAATTGGAGCAAATGCCAGTAAACCTTGACCTATTTTATTTTTGAATTCAGAAGCTTGTTGGGTTAAATATAAACCTAAATCGTCAATTTTCACAATCATTGCAACCAGACCATACACCCCGATCGTCATTATAATTGCAATAATACTTAACACTGTCACTTTAGTCATAAATGCAGCTGTTGCAACCGTACCTAACGAAATCACCACAATTTCAGCCGAAAGAATAAAGTCTGTGCGAATTGCGCCCTTTACTTTTTCTTTTTCAAATTTGGCGAGATCCACCTCGATTTCCTGTAAATTTTCGCTCGCCGCTTCACTGGTATTTGCCTTTTTATGTAGCAACATATGAATGACTTTCTCTGCACCTTCATAACATAGAAACAGGCCACCAATCATTAACAATGGATTAATCAACCAAGGAGCAACCACGCTAATTAATAAGGCCAATGGGACTAGGATCAGCTTATTTACAAATGAACCTTTGGCAACACTCCAGACCACAGGCAATTCCCGATCAGCACGTACACCACTCACCTGTTGAGCATTAAGCGCCAGATCATCGCCCAGTACCCCAGCTGTCTTCTTTGCTGCCATTTTACTCATCAGTGCAACATCATCTAAAATTGTTGCAATATCATCTAATAGTAGTAATAAACCACTCGCCATTTTTATTCCTTAGCTTTGTATTTATACGGCTATTGTAGAATTACATGGTGAAAGCACAATACGATTTTTAGAAAAAGTTAAAATAATCGCTGACGAAAAAAATTTATTTCTCGTACAATAATATCAATCTTATATCTATGAAATAACTGAATCTTGGAACATAGCATGAGTAATATTGATCAACGTCCTATCATTTTGACAGGCGACCGTCCAACCGGACAACTTCATCTGGGACACTTTGTCGGTTCATTACGTTCTCGTGTAGGTCTACAAGACAGTCATCACCAACATCTGTTATTGGCTGATGCACAAGCAATGACAGACAATGCTGATAATCCAGATAAAGTACGCAACAATATTCTTCAAGTAGCGCTCGACTATCTTGCTGTTGGGATTGACCCAACTAAAACCACCATTTGTGTGCAATCATGCTTACCTGCACTGAATGAATTGACCATGCTTTACCTCAACTATGTGACGGTGGCTCGCTTAGAACGTAACCCAACCATTAAATCTGAAATTCAAATGCGTGGTTTTGAACGTGATATCCCTGCAGGCTTCTTATGCTACCCAATTGCACAAGCCGCAGACATTACTGCATTTAAAGCCACTGTCGTACCTGTTGGGGAAGATCAAATCCCAATGATCGAGCAAACCAACGAAGTCGTACGTCGTGTGAATCGTCAAATTGGCCATGATCTCCTCCCAGAATGTAAAGCCCTGTTATCAAATATGGCACGCTTACCAGGTTTTGATGGTAAAGCCAAAATGTCGAAATCATTGGGTAATACCATTGTGCTGAATGCTTCGGATAAAGACATCAAAAAAGCAGTCAATGCGATGTATACCGATCCAAACCATTTACGTATTGAAGATCCAGGTCAGGTTGAAGGCAATATTGTATTTACTTATCTCGATGCCTTCGATCCAAACAAAGAAGAAGTGGAAGAGTTAAAAGTACATTATCGTCGTGGTGGTCTAGGTGATGGTACTGTGAAAAAACGTTTAGAAGGCGTACTTAAAGAATTGATCACGCCGATTCGTGAACGTCGTGCGGAACTAGAAAAAGATCCAGATTACATCATGGATATTTTAAAACATGGTACCGACAAATGCCGTGATATTACGCAACAAACACTGGATGAAGTAAAAGCTGGATTAGGTTTATTTAAATTTTAATTTACGTTACTTTTCTCATAAAAAGCCCATAGTTGGGCTTTTTTTTATTTTAACACTTTGATTTAAGTTTAATTTTGGAACTCTATAAAAAAATGCAAAACTAACAATTTTCGTCACTTATTAACATCAATTAACAGTAGTTAACATGAATACCTATGAACTTAGTCAGGTTTTTTAATAGTATGACCTTGTAGGTTAGCTAACACTAATCTCATGACATTTCTCCTTTCAACCGAAACTGTTTTAAACAGATTCGTTGTTCAACGCAATGACAACCCCAATCATTGCGTTTTTTTTCATCTATAAGAAAATGAATGATTTAGATTGAAATTTAAACAAAATCTCTTTACTCTTATAACTGTTTTATTTTTATAAAAAATTTATTAACTAGCTCTAAAAGAAATAAGAGTAATCGTGATGATCTTGGATCTTTTAACACATCCTTCTAATCTTGTTTTTAGCATTGCTTTAATGCTGTGCCTATTTATCGGTATTCTTGAATTTATACTGCTGTTATTTGGCGGGAGTTCCAGCTTTCTAGAACAGTTCTTACCTGACAGTCTGACCGATGTTGATCATGCAAATGTGTCCTTAGAACAGCCTGAAAATGTACTGACCCAACTTCTGGAATGGCTCTATCTAGGCAAAGTTCCCTTACTGGTCTGGTTAATTATCTTCTTAACCCTTTATGCACTAACGGGCTTAATTATTCAGGATCTTTTTTTCCAGTTCACTGAACAATATCTATCTGCCTGGATCATTGCACCAGCGTGCCTATTCCTCTGTATGCCACTGGTACGTTATAGCGCTGCGCTGATTGCCAAAATTATTCCAAAAGATGAAACCACTGCAATTCGAAGCGATGATTTAATTGGTAGAACAGCACATATCATTCTCGGGGAGGCAAAACCAAACTCCCCTGCACAAGCCAAAGTGAAAGATCAATTTGGCCAGACCCATTACGTCTTGGTTGAGCCTGAATTTGATCTGGTTTTTCATCAAGGCCAAGACGTTATTTTAACGCAAAGAACCAAAATTGGATTCCAAGCGATTGCAGCTTAGTTTTATATCAATTACTACATGAGGGTGTTTACATGTTGAGTTCAGCATTGACTGAAATTTTAATTATTACTGGTGTTATTTTTGCAGCACTTATTTTTATTGGCTTCATCATCGCACGTTTATATACCCGTTCGAGCAAGGAAGTTTCTTTTGTTCGTACAGGTTTTGGCGGTGAAAAGGTCATTTTAAATGGCGGCGCAATTGTTCTCCCCGTGTTGCATGAAATTATTCCAGTCAATATGAATACTTTACGTTTGGAAGTGAAACGTGCTGCAGATCAAGCTTTGATTACCCGTGATCGCATGCGTGTTGACGTCATGGCCGAGTTCTATGTTCGCGTCAAACCGATTGCCGAATCAATTGCAACCGCAGCCCAAACTTTGGGACGTAAAACCATGTCTCCACCCGAATTAAAAGATTTGGTTGAAGGTAAATTTGTCGACTCTCTTCGTGCCGTTGCTGCTGAAATGGCGATGGAAGAGCTACATGAAAAACGCGTCGACTTTGTTCAGAAAGTGCAACAAGTCGTGTCAGAGGATTTATCGAAGAACGGTTTAGAATTAGAAACGGTTTGTTTAACGGGTTTAGACCAAACCAGCTTTAAATTCTTTAATCCACAAAATGCCTTCGATGCCGAGGGTTTAACCAAGCTGACCGAAACCATTGAAGATCGTCGTAAAAAGCGCAATGACATTGAACAGGATGCAGATTTGGCAATCCGCGCCAAGAACTTGGAAGCAGAACGTGCCCGTTTAGGGATTTCTCGCGAAGAGGAATATGCCAAACTAGAACAAGAGCGTGAAATCTCGATTCGTAAAGCGGAACAACTCGCTGAAATTGCTTCACAAGAAGCAGGCAAAAAACGTGAAGCAGAAGAAGCACGTATTGCGGCAGAACGTGAAGTCGAAATTAAACGTATTGCCTCTGCACGTGATGTGGAAAACGAAAATATTCAAAAAGCGCAGTTGATTCAGAAAGCTCAAGTTGAGCAGAAGAAAACCATCGAACTGGCAGAACAAGATCGTGCCATTGCGATTGCTGAAAAATCTCGTGCTGAATCTGAGGCAAAAGCACATGCAGACAAAGCCCGTGCTGAAGCCGTGAAGGCAGAAGAAGAAGTGGTAACTGTCCGCGAAACACAACGCGCTGAGCGTCAAAAAGCAGTTGAACTGGTTGCTGCAAAACAAACGGCTGAAAAAGAAGCGATTGCAATTACGGTTGCTGCTGATGCAGGTAAAAAAGCTGCTGCCGATGAAGCTGAAGCTGTACGTATTGCAGCAGAAGCGGAAGCTGAAAAGATTCGTTTAAAAGCCAAAGGTGAAGCAGATGCAAAAATCTTATTTGCTCAAGCTTTAGAAAAACAATATCAAGTCGATGCTGAGGGTACCCGTGCAGTCAATGAAGCATCGAATGTACTTTCTGCCGAGCAGGTTGAAATGCAAGTCCGTTTGGCCTTGTTAAAGCATTTACCAGAGATCATTCGTGAAAGCGTAAAACCAATGGAAAATATTGATGACATCAAGATTTTACAAGTCAATGGTTTAAATGGCTTTGCAGGTGGTTCTGCCGTTTCAGCTGAAAATGCAGAACATGGCACAACGGCTTCATTATCCGATCAGGTTGTGAATAGTGCCCTACGCTACCGCTCACAAGCGCCATTGATTGATAGCTTAATGAATGAATTAGGCTTACAGGGTGGCGATATCAATGGTTTGACCCAAGGACTTAAACCTAAAAATGAAATCTAAAGCGTAGATTCAAAAGCTTAGGGCTAAAGCGCTGTAAATCATTTCAAAAATCGGTTGCCTTGCAGCCGATTTTTCATTTTTATAAAGCCAATCGGCACTTACGGTTTTATCCAAAAATTCAAATGATGCTGTCATCATTCATTCACTTCGGCTTCTCATACTGCAAAATCTCCACCTCAGCAAATAAATGAGATGTCAATATGTCGCAGTTTATCCAAAGCCGTCGTCGTTTCTTGATTAATAGTGGGAAATTAGCGGTCGGCGTTGCATCCTTCTCAACACTGGCTGCCTGCGGCCTAAGTGACAGCAAAACTCCAGCAATTATTCTTCCAGAACATGCCAGACCTAAGCTGCCTTCTGGGATTCAAATTGGTGATGTCCGCAATGGCAATGCAACCATTTGGGCACAAGCGGATCGAGCTGCGAAACTACGTGTAGAATATGACTTTACTGACCGTTTTAAACAACCCAAAGTTATATCGGGTCCAGTAGTAACCGCAGCCAGTGACTATACAGGGCGAGTGAACCTGACGGGCTTACCCAATGATCAACATATTTTTTTGCGGGTTAGCTTTGAAGATGCGACTCAAAACAATGCCATCAGTGAAACCTATACCGGTAGTTTCCGTACAATGACAACAGGCACCTCCCCCATTCGTTTTGTGTGGGGTGGCGATGTTGCGGGACAAGGTTGGGGCATTAATCCCGATATTGGAGGTATGAGAATCTGGGAAACGATGCGCCTACGTCAGCCAGACTTTTTTATTCATAGTGGCGACACCATTTACGCAGATGGACCGATCCAAAATACCGTGACTTTACAAGCAGGACAATCATTAAAACCAGATGAGCAACGCATCTGGAAAAATATTGTCACAGAAGAAGTTAGTAAAGTCGCCGAAAGCCTGAAAGAATTCCGTGGTCGCTATCGTTATAATTTTATGGATGAAAACTTACGCAGATTCGCTGCCGAAGTCCCCCAAATTTGGCAATGGGATGACCATGAAATTACCAATAACTGGTCTTCAACGAAAGACCTCAGCAAAAATAATGCTTATACCGAAAAAGACATTAATACGCTGAGTTTTCGCGGTAAACAGGCGTTTTTAGAATACTCTCCTATGTCTTGGACAAGCGAGGCTCTCAGCGATCAACGCATTTACCGTAAAATCAGTTATGGCCCATTACTCGATGTGTTTGTACTGGATATGCGCTCGTATCGTGGAGGTAATAGTACCAATTTGCAGACGACTTTAAATGCAGACTCCGCATTTCTAGGTGAAACACAAGTCAACTGGCTGGTAAATGAATTATCAAATTCAAAAGCCGTATGGAAAGTGATTGCAGCGGATATGCCCATCGGCTTAAATGTGCAAGATAATTTTGGCGTCGCTGACGGTATTGCTAAAACCTGGGAGGCAATTGCCAATGGCAACAATGGAACTCCTCTCGGTCGTGAACTGGAAATTGCAGGCTTACTCCGTCGTATTAAAGCAGTAAAAAATATAGTCTGGCTGACTGCAGATGTTCATTATTGCGCCGCACATTATTATGATAATACTCAAGCTCAATTTACTGATTTTTCGCCCTTCTGGGAATTTGTAGCAGGACCACTCAATGCGGGTACTTTTGGCCCTAATGAAATGGATGCAACGTTTGGTGGGCAAGTGATCTTTGAAAAAACCCCACCTGCGGGTAAAGCGAATCTCTCGCCTTTGGATGGTTACCAGTTCTTCGGTGAAGTGAATATTGATCCTCAAAGTAAAGCGTTGAAAGTCGAATTTTTTAATCTGGATGGTATTTCTCAATATACCCAAGAATTAACAGCTGTCTTGGGTTAAAAGAAAGTGCTGTAAAACAAAATTGAATAACCCTACAACTCAATAAAAAAACCCCAATGTTTCCATTGGGGTTTTTTAAAGATTAAAATCTAACGTATTACGCTAAACCTTTCTCTTTTAAAACTTGCAACATAGTAGAACCAAGCTCAGCTGGGCTACGTGTGTAAGCCATTCCCGCACGTTCAAATGCAGCAAATTTCTCTTCAGCAGTACCTTGACCGCCAGAAATGATCGCACCAGCGTGACCCATACGCTTGCCTTTAGGCGCAGTTACACCAGCGATGTAACCGACTACAGGCTTAGTCACGTTTGATTTGATGAATTCAGCAGCTTCTTCTTCCGCTGTACCACCGATCTCACCGATCATGATGATTGCATCAGTATCTGGATCGTCTTGGAACAATTGAAGTGCTTCAATCTGGTTCATACCTGGGATTGGGTCACCACCAATACCGATACAAGTAGACTGACCTAAACCAAGCTTAGTTGTTTGAGCAACAGCTTCATAAGTCAATGTACCTGAACGTGAGATGATACCAATACGACCTGGTTGGTGGATGTGACCAGGCATAATACCAATCTTACATTCACCTGGAGTGATCACGCCTGGGCAGTTAGGACCAACTAAACGAGTACCGTTACCGTTAGTTTCTAAGTAGCGTTTAGCTTTAAGCATGTCGATTGTTGGAACACCTTCAGTGATCACAACGATCAGGCCAACACCTGAATCAACCGCTTCAACGATTGAGTCTAAAACGAATGGAGCTGGTACATAGATAACAGATGCGTCTGCATTTGTTTCACGTACTGCTTCTTTCATTGTGTTGAATACTGGTAGGTCAAGGTGAGTTGTACCACCTTTACCTGGAGTAACACCACCAACAACTTTTGTACCGTAGTCTAAAGCTTGTGCAGAGTGGAAAGTACCGTTTTTACCAGTAAAACCTTGTACCAATACTTTAGTGTCTTTATTAATTAATACGCTCATGATTGATACTCCTTACGCTTTAACTGCAGCTACAACTTTTTCTGCGGCATCAGATAAACCGTTCGCAGAAATTAATTTCAAACCTGATTCATCAAGTAATTTAGCACCTAACTCAGCGTTGTTACCTTCTAAACGAACAACAACTGGTACAGTTACGTTTACTTCTTGAACCGCTGCAATAATTGCTTCAGCAATCATGTCACAACGTACGATACCACCGAAGATGTTGATTAAAACACCTTGTACAGACGTATCAGCAAGGATGATTTTGAACGCTTCGATTACGCGCTCTTTCGTAGCACCGCCACCAACGTCAAGGAAGTTTGCAGGCTGACCACCATAAAGTTTGATGATGTCCATAGTTGCCATTGCAAGACCAGCACCATTCACCATACAACCAATGTTACCTTCTAAAGCAACATAGTTAAGGTCAAATTCAGATGCTTTCAATTCACGCTCATTCTCTTGAGATTTGTCACGTAAAGCAGCAACTTTAGGTAAACGGTAAAGCGCGTTAGAGTCGATACCTACTTTCGCATCTACACATAAAATATCGCCATTTTCACGAACTGAAAGTGGGTTAATTTCAAATAATGCAAAGTCATTTTCAACAAATGCTTGGTAAGCAGCAGCCATAATTTTTACAAATTGACCTACTTGCTTGTCTTTCAAACCTAAAGCAAACGCAACTTCACGTGCTTGGAATGGTTGTAAGCCAACTAAAGGATCAACTTCAACTTTGATAATTTTTTCAGGCGTTTCTTCCGCAACTTTCTCGATTTCTACACCACCTTCGGTAGAAGCCATGAAAGTAATAC
Source organism: Acinetobacter colistiniresistens (assembly GCF_000413935.1). GTDB lineage: Bacteria > Pseudomonadota > Gammaproteobacteria > Pseudomonadales > Moraxellaceae > Acinetobacter > Acinetobacter colistiniresistens. Next base: position 16,721 of record NZ_KE340376.1, read on the forward strand.
GACGGCTAGAACGGTCTACAACCGCGCCTAAGTAAAGCTCACGCTCAACTGGGTAAACATCTTCAGCAACGATGATGCTGTTTACTGGCTGACCATTTGCATCTGTTTGATACGTTACAAGACGAGTACCAATGATGTTGTTAGCAAATTCGATGACATCTTCTTTAGATTTTGCAACTTTAACGCCGCCAGCCTTACCACGGCCACCAGCATGAACTTGCGCTTTCATTACTGCGAATTTACCACCAAGCTGTTCAAATGCAGCAACTGCTTCGTCTGCATTTGTTGCCAAGATACCTTCTTGTACTGGCATGCCATATTCTTTCAATAATGCTTTAGCTTGATACTCATGTAAGTTCATTTAGTTACCTACTATGTTGTTTGTGTGATACAGCCCAGATCTTCTTAAAATCAGACTGCTACATATTGAATAAATGATTGCCTGAACCAGACAATCATCATCATTCAAAAAAGTGTGGCGAACCACACTTTATGTTTTATTTACGCTTGCGTTGAATCGCGTGGATTGCACGACCGTCAACAGAAAGCGCTGCTTCATGTACAACTTCAGAGAATGTTGGGTGACCAAAAGTCATCAACTGTAAGTCTTCAACTGAAGAAACAAACTCAAGCGCGATCATACCTTGGTGTACGATATCAGATGCATTAGGACCCACAACGTGCATACCTAAAAGACGATCTGTTTTCGCATCAGCAACGAATTTAACAAAACCAGCAGTATCACCAGCAGCCAACGCACGACCATTCACCGCAAACGGGAATTGACCAGCTTTAACTTCGTGACCTTTTTCAGCGGCTTGTTCTTCAGTTAAACCAACCCAAGCAGCTTCTGGATGTGTATAGATAACGCTGATGATGGTGTCATAGTTCACTTGAGCAGCATGACCGTGGATACGTTCAACTGCCATTACACCCTCTTCCATTGCTTTATGAGCAAGCATTGGACCGCGTACCAAGTCACCAATCGCGTAAACACCTTCAACAGATGTTTGACATTGATCATTAACATCAACCAAACCACGTTCAGTGAGTTTAATGCCTGAATCTTCTGCCAATAAACCTTCTGCATATGCTTTACGGCCTACACAAACGATTAACTTGTCAAAAACTTGTTCTTTGTCTTCGCCAGCTTGGTTATATTTAACCGTTACTTCGCGACCATTGGTTTCAGCACCAGAAACTTTTGCACCGATACGGATATCTAAACCTTGTTTTTTCAAGATTTTTTGATATTCCTTCGCCAACCCTTTGTCGGCCATTGGCAAGAATGCATCTAATGCTTCAAACACAACAACTTCTGAACCAAGACGACGCCATACCGAACCAAGCTCTAGACCAATAACACCCGCACCGATCACACCAAGACGCTTAGGAACTTCTGGGAATTTCAATGCACCAGTAGAGTCAACAATTAAGTCTTCATCAACAGGAGCGACTGGAATATTGACAGGTACAGAACCCGTCGCAAGGATTACGTACTTCGGTTCTAAAACCTGTACATCACCTTCAAATGGTGTGAATTCTACTTTTTTACCTGCAAGTAATTTACCAGTACCTTGTAACCACTCGATACCATTACCTTTTAGTAATTGAGCTACACCACCCGTCAATTGATCTACAACTTTGTCTTTACGTGCCAACAAAGTGTCTAAATCAAATTTAACTTCGCCAGTCGTGATGCCGTGTTCAGCAAGTTCGTGAACAGTAGCTTCATAACGGTGAGAAGAGTCAAGCAATGCTTTAGAAGGGATACAACCCACGTTTAAACAGGTACCACCTAAAGATGGCTTGCCGTTGTGAATACGTTTTTCGATACAAGCGACTTTGAAACCAAGCTGAGCTGCACGAATCGCCGCTTCATAACCACCAGGTCCACCGCCAATGACAACAAGATCAAACTGTTGAGACATTTTTATCTCCAAAATCCCATATAAAGGATCACTTTATATGGGAGGCAATATTTGTAGTATTAAAGATCAAGAATGAGTTTAGCTGGCTCTTCTAACAATTCTTTGATTGTTACCAAGAAACCTACCGCTTCTTTACCATCGATTAAACGGTGGTCATAAGAAAGCGCTAAGTACATCATTGGCAAGATTTCAACTTGACCATTTACCGCCATAGGACGTTCTTGGATTTTATGCATACCCAAGATCGCTGTTTGCGGCGTATTCAAAATCGGCGTAGATAATAATGAACCGAAAGTACCACCATTGGTAATCGTGAACGTACCGCCAGTCATGTCTTCGATACCTAATTTACCGTCACGTGCTTTGAAAGCGTAATCACGGATACCGTTTTCCACTTCTGCATAGTTCATACGGTCAGTATCACGAAGGACTGGTACAACTAAGCCACGCTCACTCGATACAGCAACACCGATGTCATAGAAACCGTGATAAACAATATCATCACCATCAATAGAACCGTTCACTGCTGGGTAGCGTTTCAATGCTTCAGTCGCTGCTTTAACGAAGAAAGACATAAAGCCTAAACGCGCACCATGACGTTTTTCGAAAGCATCTTTATATTGCTTACGCATTTCCATGATTGGCTTCATGTTAACTTCGTTGAACGTTGTTAACATTGCAGTTTGTTGTGTAGCCGCCAATAAACGCTCAGCAACACGCTTACGTAAACGTGTCATTGGAACACGTTTCTCGATACGCTCACCTACAGCAACGCTTAATGGTTGAACTGATGTACCTGGCTTATGATTCGCAACATCTTCTTTCGTGATGCGACCGCCACGGCCTGTACCTTGAACGTCAGCAGCATTAATACCTGTTTCAGATAATGCTTTACGCACTGCAGGCGCTTGGTTTTGGTCAACGGCTTGAGTTGATGCAGCAGCCGCAGGAGCAGATGCAGCAGGCGCCGCTTCTGCTGGTGCAGCAGCTTCAGGAGCAGACGCAGCAACAGCACCAGCTTCGAATTGAGCAATTACTTCGTCAGAAAGAACGGTATCGCCTTCACCTTTGATGATTGCAACTAAGCTACCATCAGCTGGAGCAACCACTTCTAAAACAACTTTATCGGTTTCAATGTCACAGATCACTTCATCACGTGATACAGGTTCACCTACTTTCTTGTGCCAAGTTGCGATCGTACCGTCAGCAACTGACTCTGGAAATACCGGTGCTTTAATTTCGGTTGCCATTATTTAGAATCTCCTGATTGATCAACTTCAATCGCAAGTGCGTCATTGATAAGCTGAGCTTGTTGTTTTGCATGCAAGTATGGCGAGCCACAAGCAGGTGCGGCAGAAGCGTCACGACCAGCATAGCTAATACGGATTTGTTTACCAGATTTAAGAACGTCTTCATACAAACGAGGAACGATGAATAACCAAGCGCCTTGGTTCTTCGGCTCTTCTTGTGCCCAAACAAGTTCTTGAATGTTTGGATACTCAGCCATAACTTCAGCCAAGCGTTGTTCTGGGTATGGATACAATTGTTCGATACGCACGATAGCTACATGGTTTAAACCAAGTTCACGACGTTTTTCGAGTAAATCGTAATAGACCTTACCACCACAAAGCACTAAGCGAGTTACGTCAGCTTTGTTGATTTGATCAATTTCATCGATCACTGTTTGGAATGAACCGTTTGCTAATTCATCTAAAGTTGAAGTCGCAAGTTTATGACGGAGTAATGATTTAGGTGACATTACGATCATCGGTTTACGGATCGGACGAACTGCCTGACGACGTAATGCATGGAAAATCTGTGCAGGCGTCGTTGGTGTCATCACTTGCATATTGTCTTCAGCACAGAGCTGTAAGAAACGCTCTAAACGTGCAGATGAATGCTCTGGACCTTGACCTTCATAGCCGTGTGGCAACAACATGGTTAGACCACACACACGCTCCCACTTGGTTTCACCCGAAGCGATAAACTGGTCAATCACCACTTGCGCACAGTTTGCGAAGTCACCAAATTGTGCTTCCCAAACAATCAAGCTTTTCGGTAATGTGGTTGAGTAGCCATATTCAAATGCAAGCACAGCTTCTTCAGACAATAAAGAGTCATAAATCGCTGTACGCGGTTGATTCTCTTTAATGTGGCAAAGCGGAATGTAAACAGAACCATCAACTTGGTTGTGTAATTTAGCATGACGGTGTGAGAACGTACCACGCCCTACGTCTTCGCCCGTAATACGAACCAAGAAACCATCATCAAGTAAAGTTGCATACGCTAAGGTTTCTGCAGCACCCCAGTTGAGTGGCATTTCACCTGTTTGCATTTTTACGCGATCATCAATGACTTTTTGAACTTGGCGCTGTAATACAAAACCTTCTGGCAATGTATTCATTTTTAAACCAAGTTCTTTCAAGCGATCAGCGCTGAATGTGGTATCCCAAAGATCGGTGTACTCATGGCCCAAATATGGCGTCCAATCGACAAACATCTTTTTGTTTGGTTCACGTACCAAGGCATTGGCAACGTGGTTACCTGCTTCTAGATCAGAACGGTAGCCTTCAACCATCGCATCTGCACTTGAACGATCAAGTACTTTTTCTTGAACCAGTTGATCAGCATACAAGGTACGCGTAGTCGCTTTCTTGTTGATCACTTGATACATCAATGGTTGAGTTGCAGATGGTTCATCCGCTTCGTTATGACCACGACGACGGTAGCAGAACAAGTCTAGGATGACATCTTTACGGAACTCATGACGGAAGTCATGTGCAATTTGAGTCGCGAAAATAACAGCTTCAGGATCATCACCATTGACATGGAAAATCGGTGACTGAATCATTTTTGCAACGTCAGTACAGTATTCTGTAGAACGTGTATCACGTGGATCAGAAGTCGTGAAGCCCACTTGGTTGTTGATCACGATATGAACGGTACCGCCCACTGTGTAACCACGTGTTTGTGACATCTGGAAGGTTTCTTGGTTTACACCTTGACCTGCAAATGCAGCATCACCATGCACGATGACAGGAAGTACATCATCACCGCCAATGTCACGACGACGAACTTGACGTGCACGTACTGAACCTTCGACCACAGGGCCAACGATTTCGAGATGGGATGGGTTAAACGCCAATGCTAAGTGAACTTCGCCACCTGGAGTCATCACGTTTGAAGAGAAACCTTGGTGGTACTTAACGTCGCCAGAACCTTTTTTATGCAGGCTCTTGCCTTCGAATTCACCGAAAAGGTCCGCAGGGTTTTTACCCATAATGTTGACAAGAAGGTTGAGACGACCACGGTGTGGCATACCAATCACAACTTCTTTACAACCGACGCTACCAGCACGCTGAATGATTTCATTCATCATTGGAATAAAAGACTCACCGCCTTCTACACCAAAACGTTTCGCGCCAACGAATTTATTACCAAGATACTTTTCCAAGCCTTCTGCAGCAGTTAAACGCTCTAAGAAGCCTTTTTTCTGGTCGTTGGTATAATTGAATTTACCGCGAACACCTTCTAGACGCTGTTGAATCCAGCGCTTTTCTTTGGTGTCAACGATATGCATGTATTCTGCACCAATTGAACCGCAGTAGGTTGCTTCCATGGCATCAACCATTTCAGACAATGTTGCTTCTGCTTTGCCAATTGCGAGGTTGCCTGTATTAAATACAGTATCAAGATCAGATTTTGTTAAACCGTGAGCAGATAAATCGAGGTCAGGAACGTCTTCACGTTTCGCCAGACCTAATGGATCGAGTTTAGCTTTTTGGTGACCACGGTTACGGTAAGCAGCGATTAATTGTAATACACCAATTTGACGACGCTCATGTTCTGTACTTACAGTGCTTTGAACAACAGGTTGAACTCGGCTTGCATTACGACCCAGAAGGAGGAATTGCTCGCGCACACTGCCGTGTGGTTGATCACCTTTAGGGTATTTATCGAAATATTCACGCCAATCCTCTGACACTGAGGTTGGAGAAGTTAGGTACTGTTCGTATAGCTCTTCAATATACGCTGCACTATCAGCGGAAAGTTCAGTGTCAAGACGCGATGCGTCAGCAACTTCTTGCATTTTTGGACCCATTTCCTATTGCAAAAAATAATACAGGCTGCCTTTTAAGCACACCCATGATTCATAGTGTCAAATTGGTAACACGACACTACTACCCAAGATCATCCAACCTTGAGACATTATCACTACACATCAGGAGTATTCCCTTTGATGTAACAAATGAGTTAGGCATCTTCAATTCAAGACACATAACTCATTCTTCATACTCGATGAAATCGAGCAATTTTTTGCAAATCATTTTAGAAAAATTAAATACGTTTTTAACTTTTCTAAATTGACTTTTTCTGTAAAACCTGTACAAATCGTTGAGGCGTTATCTTTTGATAAACCCAAGAATCTGCTTATTTTTTGATTCCAGTTGTGGCAGAAATCCTAACATGTTCTCAAGCTTGGATTGATTTTTTTGACACATACCATCCATAAAGCAGCGAAATACACATATCAAATTATATTCTAATATACCGCCCTTTTGATAAAAGTTGCACTCCAATCGGTCAAAAATAAACATTCTCTACAAATCTTGCACAAACACTATTCAATTTGATGAAAAATAAACCAATATTTTTAATATATCGGTCCTTATGATTTGTCTTAACAGCAAAATCTATAAATATTTAAGGCCGAATTACTAAAATTCAAGTCTAAAATATTTAAGTAAACACTTTTTAACCAAGCTCATCCTTTAATCAAATCCCAATAAAAAAAGAAGCCCCTTTCGGAGCTCCTTTTTCACATTAGAAAACAGATTAACCTGCTTGATCTAACAACATATTACGAATGTGACCAATTGCCTTTGTCGGGTTTAAGCCTTTAGGACATACAGATACACAGTTCATGATCCCTTTACAACGGAACAAAGAGAACGGGTCATCTAAACGAGCCAAACGTTCTTGTGTTGCCGTATCACGAGAATCGATGATAAAGCGGTATGCATTTAACAATGCAGATGGTCCAAGGAACTTATCAGGGTTCCACCAGAATGATGGGCATGATGTTGAACAACATGCACAAAGAATACATTCATACAGACCATCTAAGTGTTCACGCTCTGCTTGAGACTGTAAACGCTCTTTCGCTGGCGCTGGCTGATTGTTAATCAAGAATGGTTGAATCTTGTCATATTGATCATAGAACTGGTTCATGTCTACAACCAAGTCTTTTACGACTGGTAAACCAGGTAAAGGACGGATCACAATCTTCTCTGGTAAGTCGTTCAAGTTCCACAAGCACGCCAAACCATTTTTACCATTAATGTTCACACCATCCGAACCACAAATACCTTCACGGCAAGAGCGACGAAATGTTAATGATTCATCTTGTATTTTCAACGCAAGTAACGCATCAAGCAACATACGATGCTTATCGGTTAACTCAAGTTTGAACGTTTGCATGTACGGCGCTTTATCCTTATCAGGATCATAGCGGTAGATTTCGAATGTACGAGTGCCTCTACTCATCTTTGTTCTCCCGATTAGAATGTACGTGGCTTAGGTTCAATTGCTTCAACCGTTAATGGGCTGAAACGAACTGGCTTATATTCAAGACGGTTGTCTGACGAATACCATAATGTATGCTTCATCCACTCATCATCACGGCGACCGTAAGAATAAGTTGGGTGATCAGGTGCTAACTCATAGTCAACAACCGTATGCGCACCACGACATTCTTTACGTGCAGCAGCAGAAATCAGAGTCGCCTTCGCAACTTCATACAAGTTTTCAACTTCTAAGGCTTCAACACGTGCCGTGTTAAATACTTTAGATTTGTCTTTCAAATGAATGTTACGAACACGTGGCTCAATCGCAAGAATTTCTTTTACGCCTTTATCAAGCAATGCTTGAGTGCGGAATACACCTGCGTGATCTTGTACGATGTCACGGATTGCATCAGCAACTTCTTGCGCGTTTTCACCTGTGGTTGAATCATCAAGCTTACGAATACGCTCTAAGGTGTTAACCAACACATCTGCTGGAAGCGGTTGGTAATCATCGCCATGATGTTTAGTCACGTAATCAATGATGTGCTCGCCAGCTGCTTTACCAAACACAACAAGGTCAAGCAATGAGTTGGTACCTAAACGGTTTGCACCATGTACAGATACGCAAGAACATTCACCAATTGCATAGAAACCTTTTACAGGCTTCACATAATCACGTGTACCTTTATAAGAATACTCTTTAGTATCTTTATCATAGTGCGCAGAGAATTCACCCTCTTCCACACCATGTGGCACAACCACTTGACCATGAATATTGGTTGGAATACCACCCATTTGATAATGGATTGTTGGTACTACAGGAATTGGCTCTTTGGTACAGTCAACGTTCGCAAACTTCTTACCAATCTCATATACAGATGGAAGACGCTTCATAATCGTTTCAGCACCTAAATGCGTCATATCCAACAAGATATAATCGGCTTTAGGACCACAACCACGACCTTCTTTAATTTCTTGGTCCATAGAGCGTGATACGAAGTCACGTGGTGCCAAATCTTTTAAAGTCGGTGCATAACGTTCCATGAATGGTTCGCCGTCTTTATTACGAAGAATTGCACCTTCGCCACGACAACCTTCAGTTAACAAGACGCCTGCGCCTGCAACACCCGTTGGGTGGAATTGCCAGAATTCCATATCTTGTAATGGAATACCCGCACGAGCAGCCATACCAAGACCGTCACCAGTATTGATATAAGCATTGGTTGATGCACGGTAAACACGACCCGCACCACCAGTAGCAAATAAAGTTGCTTTTGCTTGGAATACCGCAATGTTACCTGTTTCTTGGTCAATTGCAGTCACACCAAGCACATCACCCGCTTCGTTACGGATCAAGTCTAATGCAATCCACTCAACATAAAACTGGGTACCCATTTTTACGTTGCTTTGATACAAGGTATGAAGTAAAGCATGACCTGTACGGTCAGCCGCAGCACACGCACGCGGAACAGCTTTTTCACCGTAGTTTGCAGAGTGACCACCGAATGGACGCTGATAGATCGTACCATCTTGGTTACGGTCAAACGGCATACCTAAGTGTTCAAGCTCGTAAACAACTTTTGGCGCTTCACGCGTCATGAACTCGATTGCGTCCTGATCGCCTAACCAGTCAGAACCTTTAACCGTGTCATAGAAGTGATAGTGCCAGTTATCTTCTTGCATGTTACCTAACGATGCACCGATACCACCTTGAGCAGCAACCGTGTGCGAACGTGTCGGGAATACTTTGGTCAATACCGCAACTTTTAAACCCGCTTGAGCAAGTTGGTAAGCAGCGCGCATACCAGAACCACCACCACCGACAATTACGGCGTCGAAAGTGAGGTTTTGAATATTTGAATAATCTTCTTTAGGGTTAATTGCGCCCATGATCTCTTCCTATCAATTTGCCCAGAAAATCTGGATACCCCAGATTGCGTACACGATCACTGAAATAATGACAGCAGAAGTCAGTACAAGGCGTAAACCTGAAGCTGAAGGGCCCATTTGACGAGTCGTTACATAATCAGTAAAGACTTGCCACATACCAATCCAAGCGTGTGCAACGAGCGCCAATACTGCTAATAAAGAGAAAATCTTCATTGGCAAAGTCAGCATAAAGCCCGCCCATTGTTCATAACCAAATCCGCTATTGCAAAGAATCCAGCCGAACAAAACCACAGTGTATGCAGCTAACACCACAGCACTGACACGTTGGATATACCAATCGCGAGAACCTGAACCTGTTAAACCTGTAGCACTTTTCATCAGAACATAATCCATACGAATGCTGCGACAATACCAATCGCAGACAAGATCAATGAAACTGTAGCAGCAATACGACCGCTTTGAAGTTCTTCAGCAAAACCGAGGTCAGCAAGTAAATGCTTCACGCCTGCGATAAAGTGGAAAATCAAGCCAGCTACAAATACCCATACGATGAAACGTACAATGATATTCCCGAAAACGACATTTTTAACGTAGTCAAATCCTTCTGGTGAAGATAAAGATTTATCCAAAATCCATAAAAGAACTGCGACTAATAAGAATACGATTACACCTGATAGACGGTGTAGAATTGATGCAATAGCCACGGGTGAGCGTAAATTTACCGCTAACACCTGACCCATGGACAAATTGACAGGTCTGTTGCTTTTCACAGCGGGCATCCTGTAGGTAGAAACTCCATCCGGAGTTTGTTTGAATTAATTCAAAGGAAAGCTGGCATTGTTAGGCAAGCACAGCACATGCCTAACCTATAAACGACATCGAATTATAAAACGTGAAATATCAAAATACAAACAATCAACTTTCGCTTTAGTCGAAAAAAACTTTAAATAAGAATCATTCACACGCATAATAGCGACGATAAATACACCAAGTCCAATCAAAAATAACTATCTAATTGTTTTGTAATGATAAAAATAAAATACTATTTTTTATAGATACTTTTTAATTTTATAAATTCTTTTCTTGTTATTTCACAAAAAAGTCCGCTTTTCCGCGTTCAAGCAGCACAATTTTTCGACCTTTATATATAGTCAAAAATAATACTGCTCATTTATATAGTAAATATAATTAATTAATAATCTATTTTTATGATCCAACTGATCAAAATCAATCAGTCATTTTTTAGACAACCAATCACCCTCTAATGCCTCAATTATTACGGTATATATAAAGTTTTTAATTGCTTTCTGAATGAACAGTTCACTCCAAAACACAAGCCATATAGGGCTGCGAAGCGTGATAAGTATTTATTTTATAAGCAGCAACATCCCAGCCAAATAAAAATTTACTTACAATTGGACTGGTGCTTCATTTTTTTTATGCACCTAAAACTTGATTTGACATATTATACTCGACCGGTGCTGTGATTTTACTCAGTTTTTTCTTCGATACTGAATGACTAATTGACTGTAGCAACGTCATTTTTTATCCCTAAGTATAATTGACAAAATTTTAGTAGCCACTAATCTTATAGCAAATTTTGACACCGTCTGATTCGCACATGACAAGATTAGTATTTCGAGTCAGATAATCATTCACCAGGACAGGAGATCTATTGAATGTCTGCAGCAACTGGCAAAAAAGCCGTATTACAGCTTGATGGCAAAGAAATTGAATTACCAATTTACAGCGGCACATTGGGCCCAGATGTAATTGACGTTAAAGATGTATTGGCATCTGGTCACTTTACTTTCGATCCTGGTTTTATGGCGACAGCGGCTTGCGAATCTAAGATCACATTCATTGATGGTGACAAAGGTGTGTTATTACACCGTGGTTATCCAATTGATCAATTAGCGACTCAAGCAGACTACTTAGAAACTTGCTACTTACTTTTAAATGGCGAGCTTCCAAATGCTGAACAAAAAGCAGAATTTGATGCGAAAGTACGCAACCACACCATGGTTCACGATCAAGTTAGCCGTTTCTTCAATGGTTTCCGTCGTGATGCTCACCCGATGGCTATAATGGTTGGTGTTGTTGGTGCGTTATCTGCGTTCTATCACAACGGCTTAGACATCGAAGATGTTAACCACCGCGAAATTACTGCGATTCGTTTAATCGCGAAAATCCCGACACTTGCAGCGTGGAGCTACAAGTACACTGTAGGTCAACCATTCATTTACCCACGTAATGACCTTGGTTATGCAGAAAACTTCTTACACATGATGTTTGCTACTCCTGCTGACCGTGATTACAAAGTGAATCCAGTTCTTGCTCGTGCAATGGACCGTATCTTCACGCTTCATGCTGACCACGAACAAAATGCGTCTACGTCTACAGTTCGTCTTGCTGGTTCTACTGGTGCAAACCCGTATGCATGTATCTCTGCGGGTATCTCTGCACTTTGGGGACCTGCTCACGGCGGTGCAAACGAAGCTGTACTTAAAATGTTAGATGAAATTGGTAGCGTAGAAAACGTTGCTGAATTCATGGAAAAAGTAAAACGTAAAGAAGTTAAACTCATGGGCTTCGGTCACCGTGTTTACAAAAACTTCGACCCACGTGCGAAAGTCATGAAAGAAACCTGTGACGAAGTTCTTGCTGCACTAGGCATCAACGATCCACAATTGCAACTTGCAATGGAACTTGAGCGTATTGCACTGAACGACCCGTACTTCGTTGAACGTAAGCTTTACCCGAACGTAGACTTCTACTCAGGTATCATCTTAAAAGCGATTGGTATCCCAACGGGTATGTTTACCGTGATCTTCGCACTTGCACGTACCGTTGGCTGGATCAGCCACTGGTTAGAAATGCACAGCGGTCCTTACAAGATCGGTCGTCCACGTCAGCTTTACACAGGCTCGACTCAGCGCGATATCAAACGTTAATTTCGATTTACGTTGATAAAAAAGGATGCTTTTGCATCCTTTTTTCGTTTTATCAGTTATGCTCTTCATATAAAACTTAAACAACATTTTTGGCATAACCAATCACTACGCTGATGATAAAAAAATCCTCTGTTTTAATACAGGTCACCCTGCCCATCATTGAAATGAAAATTGCGCCCTTTACGCTATTTTTATTGATGATCATACTGACCTGGGGCGTTTTAATTTATTTTAGTTACGATTTAAGCCTGTATTATTTTTATCAATTCCTCCCTTTCTTCGCTCAACTATTCAGTATTGCGTTGATGTTCAGTTTACTGGTACCCATTCTTTACCTCAATAACCAGCTTTATCTGAAATGGTTTAGACACCCAATCACATTTAAGCTATACCAACAAGGAATCTCAGTAGATCGCTCAAATCAAGCTGATTTTTTCACTTGGCAAGATCTGATTCAGATACAGCTTCGGCAGCAACAGGCTCAAATTCACAGCTTTAATCTTCTGAGCAAAACCGCACCCTATCGACAGTATTTTTATTTTAATTCATGGATATGGCCTGCCACTTTAACCCAACAACATTGTGACTTTTTACAGTTTTGGAAAAAACTGGAATCCTTGGCAAAACAACAACAATTACAACGTATCAGCAAGGCAAATATCTTCAAGAAAACTCATATTGATATTACCTTGATTGTAGACCAACAAGTTCAAACAAAGATCCAACGTAAGCAGAGGTGGATCACTATAGGATTGACTCTTGCAATTTTAGGCAGCCTCAGCCTTTTTATTGCTCAGCTATTGTGGCATAAGTTTGACGATGGTAGTGTCAATTTACCAGATCAGCAAACACAGGCAATCTCTAACACAAATTTTAAGGCTTATCAAAATCAGGTCTATATCTTTAAACAAGGGCAAGGCACATTTTTACTTCCTCAAGCCAAGGCCGATCAATTTACTGATTTAGCCTTGAGTAACCTTCCTGATCGTGCGCCTGAGCTGTATAGCAATGTCGGTAAAACATTGCAGCATGTTTATTGGCAAGAGCATATCCTGCCCCTATTAAATCCAGCGCAAACAGTTTATTTAGGTAATGATTTCAGCAAAGACCAACAACAGGTCTACTTTCAAGATAAGCGCTTAATCAATGCGAATGCGGCTCGCTTTACTGCGGTATTACATCCCACTTTTAATGCATTGGGGTATTTTTACGCAAAGGATGATCAACAGGTCTATTACAAAACGCATGCCTTAACCGGTTTAAACCCTCAACAGAGCCACGCATTTATCAATAGCAGCCAATATATTCACGATCAACAGTTGGTCTATTATCAAGATAAAAGGCTGGACAAGTTAAATGCGCAACAGACGCAGATTTTTAGTGGTAGTAATCGATTTAGCCGAGATCTGAATTTAGCAACCGATGGCCAATCTTTTTATTTAAATGAACATCCACTTCCACGTATTGCCGAGCATAAATTCTGGGGAACAGTATCCGTTGATTTCTCACACCTGCAACTCATTGGTAATCAAAGCAATGAGCCCTTTCCTGGAAATTTCAGTTATATTTTTGCAGACCAGCAATACATTTATATCTATGATGAATTTTACCAACAGCTAAAAGTGCTCTATCGCTTCCCTCAACCAGAACAATTAAAACAAATTGAAAATCAACGCTTTAGTTACGGAAAACATATTTACAGTATCAGTCAAAAACTCTACCGCACTAAAGGAACACGCTCTTCTGGGGCCACTACACATGGCTTCCAAATCAGCCTGATTCGGGAGACCGACCACAAAGTAATAGCTCAATATTTTGCACGAACCCCAAACTCTATACACCTTTCTCGCCTGTTCGATCTCACTAAAACCGACTCACCTTAAAAGATTGACTAAATCTAGTTGAATATTTATCAACATCTTTAATTACTGATGAAATTTTTCGGTGCAATAATATAGAGTTTGTTAAATCTCATCTTCTTCCAGTTCGAGTGCACGCAATAAGGTATTACTAATCCCATCAGCACGTAACCAAGCCAATTCATAGCTCGCCTTTGCCAGAGCCAGTACACGACGCTCAAACGCCTCCCAAATCGGTTTAACCTGTGCATCAGTAATCCCCAGACCACTATCATGTGCCAAATGTTTATTTTTTTCACAAATCTTCAAGGCATGATAGAGCTTACGCCCATTACTGGCATTATCTAATACACGGATCCGCTTATTTTGAATAAAGCCTTCGACATGTTGTAAATTTGCATGTGGCAGTAAAGGGACCAGAATTTGGTCCAGTTGCGCATCTAGGCGCTTCCAAACCATTAGGCGCTGCTCTGGTGTATAGGTATTCCACTGAATCACTTCATGATTAAAGCGGCGACAGCCACGGCAGACCAGATCACCAAACACCGTTGAACAACGCCCTGCACATGGGGTCAATGATGGGATTCGACGGTCATTACTCAAAACCAACTCCTCTAAAACCATATTTATTTTATGGTTTTCTCGCTTATTTTCAGATTTCGCGCTAAAATGTGCGCCTTATTTTTCTATCTTAATACATTTGGAGTTATCCATGAACGCTACTGTAGAACAGCTTGCACCTGTAGAACAGCAAGCGACCAATAATTGGGTTGTTGCGGCACTATATCAATTTAAAGAAGTTTCAGATGCAGCGGATCTGCAACAACGTCTTTTGGACTTAGTGAACAGCATCAATTTATGTGGAACTCTGATTGTAGCGTCTGAAGGTATTAACGGTACCGTTGCAGGCGACCGTGCAGCCATTGATGCTGTGCATCAATTCCTTCTGAATGAAGGTTTTAACGCAATGGAATACAAAGAGTCTGAGAGCTCTGAAAAACCATTCCGTAAAATGAAAATCAAGCTTAAAAATGAAATTGTAACTTTAGGTGTAGAAGTGAAGCCACGTGATCTAGTTGGCCACTATCTTGACCCAAAAGAATGGAATGAACTGATTAGCCGTGATGATGTGATTCTGATCGACACACGTAATGACTATGAATATAAAGCAGGTACTTTCAAAGGTGCCGTTGATCCGAAAACTGAAAGCTTCCGTGAATTCCCAGAATACGTAAAACAAAACCTTGAACAGCATAAAGACAAAAAAATTGCGATGTTCTGTACTGGTGGTATCCGTTGTGAAAAATCAACTTCGTTGCTTTTACAAGAAGGTTTTAACGAGGTCTATCACCTGAAAGGTGGTATTTTAAAATACCTAGAAGAAACCCCTGCTGAAGAAAGTATGTGGGAAGGTGAATGCTTCGTGTTTGATGGCCGTACTGCGGTGACTCATGGGGTTGAAGAAGGCGAAAACATCAAGTGTCATGCGTGTGGTTGGCCACTGACCAAAGTTGAAGCAGAATTACCGAGCTATGAACATGGCGTATCTTGTGTTTACTGTATTGATAAAACCTCAGACAAGCAAAAAGCCGGCTTCCGCATGCGTCAGTCACAAATTGCCGCAGCAAAAAGAAAACGTCTGTAAGCTAAAAAGCAGATTAAAAGCCATAGTTTAACTATGGCTTTTTTATTGTGCGATAAAATCAAGTAACGATTCCACCCTTGAGCATTCATATAACAATCACTATTCTGAAAATAACAATCAAATGAATCAGATAAGGGCGTTATGGGACTTGAAGAATGGGTTCTATCCATCATGGAGAAACTGGGATATTTAGGTATCGCATTTTTAATGTTTCTCGATAATGTTTTTCCACCGATTCCCTCAGAAATCATTATGCCTTCAGCAGGTTATACCGCTTCCAAAGGCGAGCTTACGCTGATTGGCGTGATTATCGCGGGAAGTGGTGGCTCCATTCTGGCCGCAATGCTGCTGTATTGGGTCGGACACAAAGTCCCTCAGCAACAGTTGTTTCATTTTATCGAACGCTATGGCAAATATTTACGCATTCAAGTGCAAGATCTGGAAAAAGCACTGACATGGTTTAACAAACATGGACATCGCATTGTGTTCTTTGGCCGAATGATTCCAGCAGTTCGCTCCTTGATTAGTATCCCTGCAGGGATTAGCCGAATGCCTTTTAGTAAATTTATGCTTTACAGTAGCGCTGGAACCGTGATTTGGACCAGCTTTCTCGCCTATCTTGGTTATCATTTTAGTAAAAATCAGGCTTTGATGATGGCAATTCTACAGCGTGTCAGCTATCTGATCCTTGCCATTGTGGTGCTGTACCTCCTATGGTGGGCAATCAAAAAGTTTTACTTGTCTAAATCAAATCGCAACTCATAGCACCAACAAAACTTAGGCCAGAGATGAAACTGTGTTAAATCCCAATTGGCTTTTATGCATTTCATCTCTTAACCAATCTCTCAGCAATAGTTTACGAATATCCGCTTCAAAAGGCTGGGCAGACAATAAATGATAGGCCGAACCATCAGCATAAGTCGTGGTGAGTTGCTCCAGCATCTGATATTTCATTTCTCGCTCAACCATATAGGCAGAAACCACTGTTGCACCTAAACCCGCCAAGCAAGCCTCAATACAGAGATAAAAATGCTCAAGCGGAGATCGTTTTAAATCACCAAACTGTTCTGGGTGTCGGCGCTTAAACTGTTACCATAGCTGAGGTCTGGATTTAGAAATAAATACTTGCGTTGTTGCCACTCTATCATTCTTCGCCCGTACAGCGAGCATCTGTTCATCTGCGATTTTCTCACTATAAACCTCCTCCCCCCAAACAAAGTCATTTCGTCTTAGAGCCAAGTCAATACCTTGCTGTTGAAAATCAACCTCCCCACCTGCGGTTAACAGGCTGACTTCAAACTCTGGATAAAGTTGCTTAAATTGCGCTAAGCGAGGAATCAACCATTTCATTGCCAGCGTCGGTTCACAGGACAAAATCAAGTTTTTTTGTACTTTGCTATGTTGTTGCAATTGCAATAAGCATTGATCAATCTGTTGAAACACCTGCTGGCAGCATTCAAACAACACTTCACCTTCCGACGTTAAACTTAATTTTCGGGCTTCGCGCACAAACAACACCAAACCCAAAGCTTGTTCCAAGTTTTTAAGCTGTTTGCTCACTGCACTTTGAGTCACAAATAGCTTTTCTGCAGCAACAGTGACACTTTCATAACGCGCTACATAATAAAAAAACTTAAGTGAATTCAAAGACAATCGTTCAATCATTCCAAAAACTCATACATGACAGGAATTAACTTCAATTTTAAATATAGCAAGAATATGAAAAATATAAAAAATCTTTAATGAGGCAATTTAGGAATAGATGAGTGAATGAAATCATTGCTGTGGGTTTGGTTACCCTGCTTGCAGTTATTAGTCCAGGTGCAGACTTTGCCCTTGTCACCCGAAACAGTTATCTCTATGGTCGTCATTTGGGCATCTGTACCGCCTACGGCATTGCGATGGGTGTCTGGGTACATATCAGTTATAGCTTGATTGGACTGAGCTTTTTACAACAATACATTCCCAGTTTAATTCAACTGATTCAATATATCGGTGCAGGCTATTTGATCTATATCGGTTATAAAACCTTTACACTTCCCTCTATTCTGTTTGACGAAAACAACTGTGATATCACGCGCTGGCAGGCTATCAGACATGGCTTCCTCACCAACAGCCTCAACCCCAAAACCACACTGTTTGTCATGAGCATTTATTCGCAGGTAATGACCAGTGGCAACAACCTGCACACATTAATCGGATATGGTGTTTTTATCTCTGGCAGTCATTTGGTTTGGTTTTGCTTGGTTGCATTGTTTTGTTCCACACCGCTTATTCGCAACAGAATTCTCGCCCAACAAGTCAGCATTTATCGAATCATTGGTTGTATCCTAAGTGCTTTAGGCATAGGGCTTTTGTTCACTCATTTTTAAATTTTCCTTCCAGGTGCAACAATCACTGCAAACGATTGGCATAAAAAAAACGCCCTGCTCGGGCGTTTTCATCTTTAACTTGTTCTGCCATGCATGCACTGTGCTCATCGCAGTGCAACATGTCACATCACGCTGGCGTGTGGTACATGAGATAGAGTTCATTTAAATTTTCAGGAATTTCTTCTGCCAATTCGTCCATCAACTGGCCATTACGGCGGAAAGATTCCATTTGTGGATCTTCTTCATCAATTCCGCTAAAGACCATGATTGGCAAAGTTAAATCGATCAGTTGCTCTTCAAATTCAGGCGCAAACCACGCTTCTTCATTAAGGAACATGGCATCAACAAAACCAACACTCCAATCGCCTAAGCTTGATTCAACATCTGCTTCTTCGATTTCAAATGGAAACTCGATTCCATTTTCATTGGCTAAATCCTGACGAATTGACTCCAACCAAAGCTTCACTTGTTCAAGTACTTCAGCAGGAAGCTTCTTTTGATTACTCTCAAAAAGCTCATCTAACCAACGATCAAATTTTGGACCAACGGCAATTGCACACAAAAAGCCATGAGTCGCTGCGAAATCTAGACCGTATTCGTTTTGATCACCGTCAAGATAATTACTTAATAAGTCTAAATCTAACGTGCTCATTCTTTCATCCAATTTTAAAAATACATCGGCAACAGCATAACATTTTCAGACATGAAGTCTCAGCAATTTTGCTTAGTCTTCGTCATCAAGATCATCATCGTCGAAATCATAATCAAAATCTTTTAATTCTCGTTCTAAGCGACGTTGAGCTAACAACTCATCAATCAAACGACGTTTTTCTAATGATTCTTTGGCGCTGATTTTACCCGATGACTCATCAAAACTAACATCATCTTCACCGTAGTTATCATCATCTAATTCAAAATCTGTAGAAGACACTAAGTACCTCTAATGAAAAATATAAATGGGTCTAGCCGCTATTTATCGGTCTTCTGCACCCTTGTCAAGTTTTATTTGATTTTTTTGCTATAAAATCGTGTTTTGTACTTTTTTTCATCAGTTTTTTTGTGTATTTATAATCCAACAACGGCAACAATCAAAAAAAATCTTTAAGTAGGAATTGCTCTTGAAAAAATATGACTTAACCCCATATTCAAGTAACAAACGTGAAAGCAAATCAATTTTTTATTTAAGGCAAACGGATCAAATCCAAAACATTCATCGTGAATTGTGCTATCATGCACGGTTTTTCACCGCCACAGATTCAACAAAAGAGTAAGCAAAGATGAGCGATATGAATTCCCCTACTTCGCAAGTAGCGGCTCTGATTAGCCGAGGCAAAGAACAAGGTTATTTAACTTACGCTGAGGTTAACGATCATCTACCAGACTCAATTACGGAAAGTGAGCAGATTGAAGACATCATCCAGATGCTTCAAGACGTTGGTATTCCAGTGCATGAACGTGCGCCTGAAACTGACGACACCATGTTTGGTGAATCAACTGAAGCAGCTGATGAAGTTGCCGAAGAAGAAGCTGCTGCCGTATTAGCATCGGTTGAAAGTGAGCCTGGTCGTACCACAGACCCTGTACGTATGTATATGCGTGAAATGGGTACGGTTGAACTTCTTACACGTGAAGGCGAAATTAGCATTGCAAAACGTATCGAAGAAGGTATTCGTGACGTTTTACATTCGATTGCTTACTGGCCAAATGCTGTTGAAGTTGTTTTACAAGAATATAATGACTTTTTAACTGGCGAGCGTCGTCTTGCCGATATTCTCTCTGGTTATTTAGACCCAGAAACTGACGAAGATATTCCTGAAGTTCTTGAAGAAGAAGCTGAAATTGAAGAAGAAGATAGTTCTTCTTCTAAAGGCAAAGATGTCAAGCTTGATGATGACGATGAAGAAGAAGAATCTGAAGGTGATGATGATTCTGAAGGTGATTCAGGTCCAGATCCAGAAGTTGCCAAAGTTCGCTTCTCGGAATTGGAAGCAGCTTGGAATGAAACCAAATCTGTTGTAGCAAAACATGGTCGCAATAGCGAAGAAGCAAAAGCTGCCCTTGAAGCACTTGCTGCCGTGTTTATGATGTTCAAATTCACGCCACGTTTATTTGACATCATTTCAGAAATGATTCGTGGTACACATGAGCAAATCCGTTCAAATGAACGTGAAATCATGCGTTATGCAGTGCGTCGTGGCCGTATGGACCGTAACCAGTTCCGTACCACCTTCCCTGAGCAAGAATCAAATCCAGCTTGGTTAGATGAGCAAATCGCGAAAGCACCTGCCGAAACCAAAGCACATTTGGAAAAAGTTCGTCCAGACGTGTTGGCATTCCAGCAAAAGATTGCCGATATCGAAAAAGACCTTGGTTTGAACGTGAAAGATATCAAAGATATCTCTAAACGTATGGCGGTTGGTGAAGCGAAAGCTCGCCGTGCCAAGAAAGAAATGGTTGAAGCGAACTTACGTTTGGTCATTTCGATTGCGAAAAAATATACCAACCGTGGCTTACAGTTCCTTGACTTGATTCAAGAAGGTAACATCGGTTTGATGAAAGCCGTAGACAAGTTTGAATACCGTCGTGGTTATAAATTCTCGACCTATGCAACTTGGTGGATTCGTCAGGCGATCACACGTTCGATTGCGGATCAGGCACGTACCATTCGTATTCCAGTACACATGATTGAGACCATCAACAAGATCAATCGTGTCTCTCGTCAACTTCTTCAAGAAATGGGCCGTGAGCCTACACCTGAAGAATTAGGTGAGCGTCTGGAAATGGACGAAGTTAAAGTTCGTAAAGTACTTAAGATCGCAAAAGAACCGATTTCGATGGAAACACCAATCGGTGATGATGAAGATTCGCATCTTGGTGACTTCATTGAGGACTCAAACATCACATCACCAGTGGATGCTGCGACCTCAGAAGGCTTAAAAGAAGCGACCCGTGAAGTACTTGAAAACTTAACTGAACGTGAAGCGAAAGTATTGAAAATGCGTTTTGGTATTGATATGCCAACCGATCATACTTTAGAAGAAGTAGGTAAACAGTTTGACGTAACGCGTGAGCGTATCCGTCAGATTGAAGCGAAAGCATTACGCAAGCTTCGTCATCCTTCTCGCTCTGAACACTTACGTTCATTCTTGGAAAATGACTAATTTTTTGGGAAATCTTGTAGCTTGAGCAGTGCCATGCATTGCTCTGATGCAAGACTTGAAGTTCAACACTTCATCCCCATCTATGTATTAGATCATAAGCGCCTGCACTGATGCAGGCGTTTCAAATTAAGAGGTTGCTCATGTTAGACCGCACTCCTTCTCGTGAATTACAAGAACATCTTTGGGTTTTCCCAATGGACTATCCAATCAAATTGATTGGTGATGCTGGGGATGAACTTCGAGTAGCTGTTGTTGATATTTTGCAGAAGCACTTCCCTGAATTTGATGGCGGCACAGTAAAAGTTCAGCCTTCACGTACAGGTAAATATCACTCTTTAACTGCGCAATTACGCTTTGAGGAGTTAGAACAAGTTCATGCCTTATATGCTGATCTTGCAGCCTGTCCTTTAATTAAGACAGCGCTTTAATCAAGAAATCCAAAATGCGAAAGTGTTTTGGATTTTTTTTGCAATAAAAAATAAAGCACGTCTTTTCAATCCATCCCTATTTATCTGACTCAAATCATTCCATAATTCAACTATCGATCTATTCAAAGCTGCCAAGGAAATTCTGCTGTAATGAGCGCTGCAAAACCGACTTTAATCATTCGTTGTTTTAAAGATCTACAAGATTACACGACTCGTTTTGAAGCCATGAAAGACTTCACAACCCATCGTGATGAAAACACCCCTGATGAAGTTTGGCTGCTACAACATCAAGATGTCTTGACCCAAGGACAAGCAGGTAAAGCAGAGCATATTCTGATGCACAGTAATTTACCAGTTGTACACACCGATCGTGGTGGACAGGTCACTTGGCATGGCAAAGGTCAATTGGTTGCCTATTTCCTGTTAGACCTGAATCGCTTGAAATGGCATGTCCGTACCTTGGTTAGTTTTGCAGAACAAGCCATGATTGATCTGCTCAAACAATACAACATCCATGCCTATGCCAAACCCGATGCGCCGGGCGTGTATGTGGATGAACGCAAAATCGGCTCCTTAGGTTTTAAAATCCGTCGTGGTCGTAGTTATCATGGCCTTGCCCTGAATATCGACTGTGACCTCACTGGCTTTCAAACTATCAATCCATGTGGTTACGCAGGCTTGGAAATGGTGCGTTTACAAGACTTGCTGCAAGATTACCCAAGCTTTGAACAACTCTGCGCGGATTTTGTGGGTTATTTAAAAAATACCCAGCTCTTTAATGACCCTATAGTCAAATCTGAATAATTTGCTTTTCAATTCTATAAAAATAAATTAGAGTAAATACTCTAAATTAGCTTTTGCATAATTTTAACAAGGGATAAGCAAGTGATTTCAACCAAAGCCGTGAAGCCCACCTTGCAATTTGCCTACGTCAAACTCATGATGGATGTTGTGGGTCGTGGCCTCGTGATGGCAAGCCAAGTGGATGATGAAGTACAACAGGAAGTATCCAAGTTCTCTGTTGGTTTTATCCTTTCAATGAATGTTTTCCCGAATGGCCCCGCATTCGTTGCTCGAGTAACCGAAGAAAAACAATTAGAGCTGTTGTCCAATTACAAAGGCAAGCCTGATTTAACCATTACCTTCAAGCATTTAACCCATGCCTTTTTGGTGTTTTCCTTCCAGGAAAGTACCGCACAAGCCTTTGCCAATGACCGCATGATTGCCGATGGTGATGTCTCAAGTGCCATCCGTCTGGTGCGTTGCTTGAACAAAATGGAAGCCCTGATCTTACCTAAGCTAATCGCTTCACTTGCAGTCAAACGCTACCCTGCTGAATTAACATTAAAAGAAAAATTCACGGGTGCTAAAAATATCTATCTTAAAGTCGCAAAATCATATCTGAAACGGAGCGCATAACATGGCTAAGCCTTATTACGAGTTTTTCTGTCCTGTAAAAGTCATTGCTGGTAACGCTGCCTTAGAGCATATCCCGTTTGAACTTGCGACACTTGGCGCAAAACGCCCCATGATCATTACTGATAAAGGTGTGCGTGCCAATGGTTTACTCAGCCCAATCGAAGCAGCATTCAGCACCACGGATGCGGTGATTGGTGCGATCTTTGATGATGTTCCACCCGATTCAAGCTTGGAAGTGGTTCGCTTAGCCGCAGAACTGTACCGCAAGCAAAAATGTGATGCGATCATTGCAATTGGCGGTGGCTCAGTCATCGATACCTCTAAAGCAACCAATATCTTGGTGTCTGAAGGTGGTGATGATTTATTGCAATATTCAGGTGCACACAATCTACCAAAGCCACTAAAACCATTCTTCGTGATTCCAACCACCTCTGGTACAGGCTCGGAAGTCACTATGGTGGCTGTGGTATCGGATACGCAACGCAATGTCAAACTGGCTTTTGCCTCTTATTACTTGATGCCACATGCGGCGATTCTTGATCCACGCATGACCCAAACTTTACCGCCGCATCTTACGGCCATGACGGGCATGGATGCACTGACGCACTGTGTTGAGGCCTATACCTGCTTAGCTGCCAACCCACTCAGTGATGCCTATGCCAGTGCAGGCATTAAAAAGATCAGTGAAAACCTGTTCAAAGTTCTAGATAATCCAAGCGATGCACAAGGCCGTTTAGAACTTGCGCAAGCATCTACCATGGCTGGGATTGCTTTCTCCAATTCAATGGTGGGCTTAGTTCACTCATTGGGTCATGCACTTGGTGCTGTTGCACACCTGCCCCACGGCCTATGCATGAACTTATTCCTTCCCTACGTGCTGGAATACAACAAAGAAATCAATGGCGACAAGATTGGTGAGTTACTGCTACCACTTGCAGGTGCTGATATTTATGCACAAACGCCAGCCAGCCTACGTGCAGACAAAGCCATTGCCACAATTTTAGCGATGCGTGATCGTTTATTCAGCTTGACCAAACTGCCGCGTACGTTACGTGAAACTGGTAAAGTCACTGAAGCACAACTGGATGAAGTGGCTGACAAGGCACTGAATGATGGTTCCATCATTTACAACCCGAAAGAAGCAAACTTGCAAGACATTCGTGCAATCTTACAAAAAGCATGGTAATACATTGAGTTAAATCAAATATTCCTGCTTAAAAGCCCTGATATTGATTGAATATCGGGGCTTTTTATTTTTAAGTGAATCTTTATTCATCTATTTATTTACCCAATTGGCAAAAAAATTGCTAAAAAAAGCATAAAAGTACTGACAATTTATAGTGTTTTAGGATAGATTGGCGCACTTTCGTTTTTTGTACGGGGGATCGTTTTTGTCTCAAACGATCCTTAACACTATGGCTGATCTTTGATCAACGATTATGAGGATAACGCCGTTGACAAATTTATCTGGGACTCAACCAACAGCGAAGCTGCAAAAGAATCTTGTGCTTTGGCACATCATCATTATTGGCTTAGCTTATATTCAACCATTAACTTTATTTGATACGTTTGGTTTAGTATCTGAAAGAAGTGGTGGTCATGTACCGACTTCCTACATATTTGCCTTAGTTGCAATTCTTTTAACGTCGATCAGTTATGGTCATATGATTCGTCGTTATCCGTCTTCTGGTTCTGCATATACCTATGCCCAAAAGTCGATTCACCCTAATGTTGGTTTTATGGTGGGTTGGTCTTCATGGTTAGATTATTTGCTCTCTCCTCTGGTGAATATCATTCTTGCAGATATTTATTTGAGAGCACTCTTCCCAGAAGTAAATAACTGGATTTGGGTGATTGGTTTAACTGTATTGATGACAGTGATCAACCTGTTTGGTGCACGTTTTGTCGCACGTTTTAACAGCACCATTGTGGTGATCCAGCTCGGTGTGATTTTCTACTTTGTGTATCAGGTCTATATCTTGCTCACACAAGGCGTTTATGCCGATGGCACACTCAATCCAGACAAAGCTGAATTATGGTCACTTGCGCCATTCTGGAATGAAGTGACTTCTGTCGGGGCACTGATTGCAGGTGCAACCGTACTCTGCTTCTCGTTTACAGGTTTTGATGCACTTTCTTCGCTGGCAGAAGAAACCAAAGATGCTGAGAAAACCTTGCCACGTGCTATTTTCACCACAGCATTGCTTGCGGGTATCATCTTCATTGTCAGCACCTACTTTATTCAGCTTTACTTCCCAAGTAATCCGAATACGTATTTCAACCCACTGGATGAATCTCAACCCGTTATGGTTGCAGCCATTGGTAGTCTGGCATTTAAGACCATGGTGCTCTACTTTGCAGTCGTGGCCGTGATGGCATCAGGTATTTCGGCACATGCAGGCGTATCACGTTTAATGTATGTAATGGGTCGTGATGGCGTGATCAATAAGAAATTATTCGGTCATATTAGCCCACGTTTACACACCCCAACTTACAATATCCTGATCGTTGGTGTTGTCGCTTTATCTGCTGGCTTCCTTGATCTTGAGCATATCGTGAACTTGATTAGTTTTGGTGCATTAACTGCATTTAGCTTTGTTAACTTCTCGGTGATTTCTCGCTATGCGTTGAGAGATGGCAAGAACAAGACGCCAAAAGACATTATCAGCTATATCATTATCCCAACACTCGGTTTCGCCAGCGTGTTTATGATGTGGCTGGAAATTGACAAATTGGCGTTACAGATTGGTTTGGCTTGGGCCGTCATTGGTGTCGGTTATCTTGCTTACAAGACCAAAGGCTTCAAATACAATGCACCACAGCATAATGAATTTGATGACAGACACTAATTTAGTGAAGTAATAAAAAAGGCGCTAAATGCGCCTTTTTTATTATTTTAAATGAGAGATTAAAAAGCACTGTATAAAGACTGCGATTGCATCCCGATCAAAATGAAAAAGCTGTTCATAGAGTGAGTTTAAAATAATACAAATTAAAATTATCCAAGATTTCAGAGATAAAAATACTGAATAAAAACATTAAAAACCAATATAACAACCTAATGAGGCCTTTTGTTTATTTCTCTTTTAAAGCTGCATTATGATTAAAAAAATTTAACAAAATTCAAAAATAAAAAATCAATTTGATTTTTTAAACACCGGAAAACAGAGAGATTCAAAATAATGAAAAATATCGTGAAAGGAAGTAGCGTTGCGCTACTTTCTGTAGCACTTAGTGCCTGTTGGCTTGATTCTGGTAGTAGCGGAGGTTCAAGTTCGTCTGAATCTGCACCTACGCCAACGCCAACGCCAACACCAACACCAACACCAACACCAACACCAACACCAACACCAACACCAACACCAACACCAACACCAACACCAACACCAACAAATTGTGCATTAACTTATGATCAATGGTTACAACTAAAAATGGGAGATAGTCTGGCTCAAAGCAATACTAAGCTAGGATGTAATGGAGTATGGAAATCCGATACTGTTGTCGCAAATGGAGTCACCCAAAGTAACTATTTATGGGGTGAACTGACTAAAACTAATAGTGTTTCAGCAAATTTTCAGAATAATCGGATGACAGGTAAAACCTTTGTACCAGAACGACAACCAGAATCTAGCTGCTTCCCAACAGGTACTGCTCTCAATCAAATAAAAACAGGTTTAAACCGTGGTGAAGTAGAACAAATTATTGGCTGTAAAGGTCAAACAGGCAATAGCCTTTCAGTTTCAGATAATACAATACAAACAAGCTATAACTGGGGAACTGCAAGCAAACAATTTCTCGTGTTAAATTTTGACAATAATCGATTAACAGGAATTTCTTATAACAGCTCAAATCAAAACTCTAGCTGTGAACCAAGCCAATCTGCATGGAGCAATATCCGCATCGGCGACAACTATCAAACAGCAATGACTAAAATTGGCTGTGAGGGCATTTTACTGAATATTACGGATGTCGGTAACACACCAAAACTCACCTATCACTGGGGTAATTTAATCAACCAAAACTATGTTCAACTTGGTTTCAGTAATGGACAAGTCACAACCAAATCATTTAAGCCTAAATCTGGTAGTGTCTCAAGTTGTACACCAACAACCGAACAATGGATGAACGTGAATCTTGGTTCCGATTACAATACAGCAAGAAGCCAATTGGGCTGCGAAGGCGTTTTACAAGGCGCTGTGGCTGTGAGTAATAGTGAGTCTAAGCTTACCTATAATTGGGGGCATGTTGGGTCACAATTCACACTATTTAGCTTTGATAATGGTAGTCTTTCTACTAAATCCTATAATAACTCAACACAGCGTTCCAATTGCGAACCTACTCAGCAACAGTTCAATCAAGTACAAATTGGTCAATCTATAAGTCAGGCTACATCTTATTTTTCCTGCACAGGCGCAATGAACAGCATGACACAAGTTTCAGCTAACGTAATCACTCGAAGTTATTCATGGGGACAAATTACAAATACCAACTTTGCTTTAATTAATACAGATAACGATATCGTAACAGCGAAAAGTTTCCATCCTAAATAACTAGATTGCCCTTTGCATCATCTCGATGCAAGGGGCTTGTTTGTTGAGATAAAAATCAACCATGCAATTTTTCAACAATCGACTTCACACGTTTTGCATAAAGTTTCGCTGTTTCCAAGTCCCCTGTCGGAATCTCATCGGTACTCGCATCCGATGGTGACTGAACCAGTAATCCAACCGAGCCACCTAAGTTGTTTACATCTTCACGTTTCGCGTCTTTGGTATTGGCTGGTAATAATCCCAAACTCACCCAAATACCACCATGCTGAGAAGCCAAGGTTTGTAATTGAATCAAGGTCACTTGCTTATCACCATTCAAACTCGCACTGTTTGTAAAACCTGCAAAAACTTTATCTTGCCAGCCACGGGTAAACCAAATTTTTGAAGAAGCATCGGCAAATTTCTTAAACTGCCAAGGGGTTGCCGCCATATACGTCGGTGCGCCAAAAACAATACCCTGTGCATCATTCAAAGTCTGCCAGTCTTGCTCTGTGATCTCACCATTCTGATCAATTTCAATCAAAGCGGCATCAATTGCGCCTGCAAAAGTTTCAGCAACCACTTTGGTATGGCCATAGCCAGAGAAATATACAACCGCAATTTTTGTCATGGGATTATCCAAAATTTTTCAAAAGTTCGATTTAATGATATATTTTAGAAACTAGGTGTCAATTAGTTACCTATTGGTAACTACGGGCATCACATTGTAGAAATGAGGGTTGTCGCTATGAATCAGGCATTAAAATATGATATTTATCAACAACATTGTCCTGCTCGTTTATTTTTTGAAAAAATTGCAGACAAATGGGTTTTGTTGATTATCAATACACTCGCCCGAGATACCCAACACTTCAACTTACTTAAAAAGAGCATTCAAGGCATCTCTCCTAAAGTGCTTTCACAGAAGCTAAAAATGCTGGAACGTGATGGCTTTATTCAAAGACAAGTACAAGACACGGCACCGATTCGGGTGGATTATTCACTCACACCACTCGGTCTGGAAGTTGCAGAAATGGCGTACCAACTCAAAGATTGGGCTGAAAGTAACATCGAACAAGTGATTTACGCTCAACAACGTTTTGATACGATACAGGAACAACAATTCGAATAATTCCGTGAGGTGTGTATGTACCCACAGCCTTTGATTGCGGTGGCCGATGTCGAGAAAACCAGCCTGTGGTATCAAACCGTACTGGGTTTAAAGAGCGGACATGGTGGCAGAGAATATGAACAATTGCTGTTTGAGCAGCGCATGGTGCTGCAACTGCATCAATGGCAAGCCCATGATCACTCACATATCGGAGATCCGAAACGGGTGATGGGTAATGGCATTTTGCTTTGGTTTGAAAGCGCTCAATTTGATGAGATTGTACAGAATTTACAAACCCATCAAGTCGAAATTTTAGAAGGCCCCAAATACAATCCCAATGCACATCACCGAGAGATTTGGTTTAAAGATCTGAATGGTTATACGTTGGTTGTGGCCAACCCGTATGGTGATCTCTAAGCTGCGAAACTAGAGTTGTTTAAAACCCTGTTGTCGCCACGCTTCATAGACAATCACGGCAGTTGCATTCGAAAGGTTTAAGCTTCTTGAATTTTCAGCCATCGGCAAACGAATCCATTGTTCTTGCGGGAACATCAAACGCACCCGCTCTGGCAGACCACGGGTTTCAGGCCCCATTAACAAAGCAACTGGACGATTCAGATCAACCGTATGTGGTGTCGCTGTCCCTTTGGTGGTAAGCGGAAAGACATGCTCGACGCTTTTGGCTTTTAAGTCGGCAAGACAAAGTTCGATATTGTCCCAAATTTGCATTCTCGCCCACTCGTGGTAATCCAAACCTGCACGTTTCAACTTCTTATCATCCAGCTCAAAACCCAATGGTTTAACCAAATGTAGCTGCGCACCTGTATTGGCACATAAACGAATGATATTACCTGTATTCGCTGGAATCTCAGGCTCATATAGAACGACATGAATCACAAATTTTCTCTACTTTTAATAATCCCTCCTAGCCTCCCTTTGAAAAAGGGAGGAACTCCCCTCTTTAAAAAGAGGTGAGGAACGGTTATAGCTCCGCAAGGAGGGATTTTATTGCCATTTTAACTGTTCACGTAGACTCACCACTTCACCAATAATGGTTAAAGTCGGCGCTACGATCTGATGTTCAGATACTTTGGTTGCGATGTCCGCCAATGTACCCACCACCACTTTTTGCTCAGGGGTAGTACCTTTGGAAATTAAAGCCACAGGCATGCTTGGACGCTGGCCATGAGCTATCAATTGCTCACAAATACGTTCCAAACCGACCAGCCCCATATAAAGAACTAAAGTTTGGTTTTCATAGACCAGTTCATTCCAAGGTAACTCAGGTGAGCCTTCTTTTAAATGCCCTGTCAGGAAACGTACACTTTGCGCATAGTCACGATGGGTCAGTGGAATACCCGCATAAGCCGAACAACCTGAAGCTGCGGTAATTCCCGGCACCACTTGGAACGTCACATTGGCTTCCACCAACTCTTGAATTTCTTCTCCACCACGTCCAAAGATAAAGGGGTCGCCGCCTTTTAAGCGACAAACACGTTTACCTTGCTGCGCATAATCTACCAATAAGGCGTTGATACCATCTTGTGGAACAGAGTGATTAGAACGTGCTTTACCCACATAAATCTTTTCAGCATCTCGGCGACACAAATCTAGAATCGGTGCTGACACCAAGCGGTCATAAATCACCACATCGGCTTGTTGCATCAAACGTAAGGCTTTTAAAGTCAGCAATTCTGGATCACCCGGCCCAGCTCCCACCAAATACACCTCACCTTTCGGCGCAGTCCATTCTGTTAAAGCCTGCTCAATCAGATCATTAGCTACATCGATATTGTCATTGAAAACCTGTTCTTTCAGCGGACTGGCATACAGGTTTTCCCAGAAGATACGACGCTCATCTGGATTGACAATTTTGGCTTTGACTTGCTTACGCCACTGGCCTGAAAACTCAGCCAATTTGCCCATGCCATGCGGCACAATGGTTTCAATCTGAGTGCGTAGCTGTCTGGATAACACGGGTGATGCGCCATTAGAAGCCACCGAAATCACCAAGGGTGAGCGATCAATAATCGCAGGCACCATAAAGCGACAATGCGGAATATCATCAACACTATTCACCAGCAGATTACGCTGTTCACATTGTTCAAATACGCTTTTATTGACTTCGGGCTGATCTGTTGCAGCAATCACCAAGCGATAAGGCGTTGCCAAAACGGTTTCAGAAAAAGGCGCTTGAATATATTGCCCTGTCGATTGCTCAACCAGTTGGCGTAATTCAGGAAGGATCTCTGGTGCAATCACATCGACGATTGCACCAGCTTTGACGAGCAGGCTTGCTTTGCGGTAGGCAATATGCCCACCACCCACAATCAGACCACGTTGCTGCTGCAACTTTAAAGAGATTGGGAAAATTTCCACGTGACGCCTCTATATTTTCAATCTGACTGAGCTCAAGCAAAAACTATGCACACATTCGATGCAAAGTTTAGTCGATATAGCTAACACCGCCCATATATGGACGTAAAACTTCTGGAATCTCGATTGAACCATCAGCACGTTGATAGTTTTCCATCACCGCAAGCAAGGTACGACCAACTGCCAAACCTGAACCATTCAAGGTATGCACCATTTCAACCTTCTTCTGATCGACACGGTAGCGTGCTTTCATACGGCGTGCTTGGAAATCGCCCATATTAGAGCAGCTTGAAATTTCACGATAAGTATCTTGGCTCGGCACCCAGACTTCTAGGTCATAAGTTTTAACCGCACCGAAGCCCATATCACCACCACAGAGCAAAATCTTACGGTACGGTAAGCCTAATGCCTGCAAAATACCCTCTGCATGTGCAGTCAATTCTTCAAGTGCCTGCATAGAGTGCTCTGGTTTTACGATTTGCACCATTTCAACCTTGTCGAATTGGTGTTGGCGAATCAAACCACGGGTATCACGACCATAAGAACCCGCTTCACTGCGGAAACATGGCGTATGTGCTGAATATTTCAGTGGTAAACGATCCGCATCAATAATTTCGTCACGAACGAAGTTGGTCACTGGCACTTCAGCCGTTGGAATCAGGTAATACTCTTTTTCACCTTGTAGCTTGAATAAGTCTTCTTCAAACTTAGGCAGTTGACCTGTACCACGTAAGCTGTCTGCATTGACTAAATACGGCACATACGCTTCGGTATAGCCATTTTTAAGCGTATGTGTATCGAGCATGAACTGAGCCAAAGCACGTTGTAAACGCGCCAAAGGACCTTTCAAGACACTGAAACGTGAGCCTGTTAATTTGGTCGCAGTTTCAAACTCCAGACCACCCATCATTTCACCAAGGTCGGTATGATCTTTGATCTCGAAATCAAATTGACGTGGTGTGCCCCATTTTAAGATTTCAAGGTTATCACTTTCATCTTTACCAAAGGGAACAGATTCATCTGGCAAGTTTGGAATCGCCAATGATTTTTGCTCAAGCTCAGCTTGCAACTCAGCCAAAGCCACTTCTGCAGCTTTGATCTCATCACCAATGGCCGCCATACGCGCCATGATCTCAGAAGCATCTCCACCCGACTTTTTGATTTGACCGACTTGTTTCGCACCCGCATTACGCTCAGCTTGCAAGTTTTCAGCTTTGGATTGCAAATCTTTACGGCGAGCTTCTAAATCAGCCCACTCTTGCACATTTAGCTGAATACCACGTTTTGCCAAAGCAGCGTTGACTGCTTCGATATTATTTCTAAGTAATTTTGGGTCGATCATAATCAATCATGAATAGAGAAAAAAACTGGCTATAGTGTAAGGCTTTAACCTAAAAAAATACAGCGATTGGCAACAAAGTCTCAGCATCTACACCTGAGATGTAGATGCTGGAGAAGAACTAGTTTGGATCTTTAGGCAGGCTCGGTAAATATTCCGCCTTCACAAACTGTTTGGCAGCATAATATGGCAACGTCAATTCACTCATGCCTTCAGCATAGGACGCAAGTTCATACAGCGGATAGACAAATACGATACCATTCACACCATAATAATAGTTATCGCTGACCTGTAGTTGCTCTTTCTTAATGCTATGGTCTTCGAGCCAGTTTTGATTGGATGCATACAGCTCATCGCGTAGCTTAGTATTCATATCAGGCTTGAGTAACTCACTGACCGTAATATGTTTTTTATTGCTCAAATCAAAATTCACAAACTCTTGATGTGACATACCATGTGCCGCCCCCGCAGAATAGGAATAAGTCTGGATCGCAAAAGTCGCTAGATTATAGTTTTGCCCAATAAAACGCACATAAGTACTGCTTTCACTCTGCGATGGCTCATCCGCTGGAACTTTTACTTTTTGATCCGCAATATTGGAAAATGCATTCGGCTCGGCCTTTTTCATCCGGTTTACGAAATAGTCATCAATCCATTTCTGATTGGTTTCAACCGTTTGTAAATCATAAGTGGTACAGCCATCCTCCAAACATACTTTTTGTTTTGGCAGTTTAACCGCCACGACTTTTGCATGAATCAATGGAATATCCACTTTTTCCGTTGTCGCTGAACTGTCCTTTTTGGGTTGGCAACCCGCGAGTGCAACAACTGTCAGAATTGGGAGCAGTGGAATCATTTTTGATAATTGTGAAGTCTTCATCGTCATGCAAGTCTCTGATGTTTTTCTTCACTATACAAAGCCTTGTCCAGAGATGAAATTAAAAAATGTATCCAAGATTCGCTCATAAAAAAAAGCCGCAACAGTTGCGACTTTTTTTATGAAGCAATCGATTACTGATCAATAATATCGGTGCCTTTAGGTGGGGTAAAATTAAACACAGAAGCTGGAATCGGCTGATTCACTTTCAGATTGCTAAAACGTACATAAGTGGTTTGACCCAAAGAATCCTGTAATACCATCAAGTTTGGTGCTTTATTCGCCCCGAAACTAATAGTCAGACTTTGGAAAGCCCCATCTTCCTGCTTTGGATATAAGGTGTAATACAACTTGGTGCGGTCCGGCTGAGTCACTCGATATGACTGCATGATCTGATTGGTATTACCTGACAACAACAAGGCAGGCGTATTGGCAATTTGGTCATCTAAGCTTTGACGTACTGCTTGCTGTAAGTCTGGATCATAAATCCACACCACTTTACCCGTAGTCACAATGGTTTGTTTTGCTGGACTCGTGGTCTCCCAATAGAACTTCCCGGGACGTTCAACTTTCATGGTCCCTTTAAAAGCCTGATTCATATGTTGAGCAGTTAAGCCCTTTTTTTGTACTGCTTTATTACTGGTTGCCACTTTTGTGGTTTGTTCAAAATCTGCAGTGAATCGTTGCAAGCCAGATAGCTGTTGAACCAAACTGGTCGTGGCTTGCTGAGCCGATGCAGCGACTGGTGCAGCGAATACCTGACTACTCACAACAGGAGCAAGTGTCATTGCACTTAACGTTGCAGCATAAGCCATTTTTTTTACGAAATTCATAAAAACAACCTTCTATCAGATTTCTACTGGTATGACGACATCTTACTGTTTTTGATCATTAAAAAAATGAAGAAAAGCAATGGTTTTGTGTAATTCGTGTCGCAAAGTTCTGCATTATGTATGAAGTTACAGCCTTTATGTAGAGATTGTAAGAACGAAAATTAACTTTTCGACCATTCACCAACGGCATTCGTCAATGTCCGATCAGGGAAAATTATTGATCAGGTCTCATCTGGACGAACCATCAACATTTGCTAAGCTAAAAGCCAATGATTTTAACCTGTATCATTCATGAAAAGTCTTGCCTTTATTCACCGTAATGACACTCGATTTGCGATTGGTGATTTTTATCCAGCCCTTTCCGTGTTTTCTTATCAAGAGCTGGGCAATACCACCTCCCCCTTTTTATTGCTAGATCACCTAGGGCCAGGACGCTTGGCACCTAAAAGTACTAAAAAAGGCGTGAATGAACATCCACACCGCGGCTTTGAAACCGTGACCTTTGTGTTTGCGGGTGAACTACAACACCAAGACTCAACCGGGCAAGGCGGAATCATCGGACAAGGTGATGTGCAATGGATGACCGCAGCCTCTGGCATTCAGCACACAGAACATTTTAGCCCCGCCTTTCGTGAACGGGGCGGATACTTTGAAATGCTGCAATTGTGGGTCAACCTTCCCGCAAAAGATAAGATGTCTGCACCGCGTTATCAAAGTTTATTGAATAACACCATCCCTAAAGTACCACTCGAACAAGATGCAGGCTATGTGCGGGTTGTGGCGGGACAGTTTCAAAATATTCAGGGCATAGCCCAGACATTTAGCCCGATGCAGGTCTTAGACGTTCATTTAAATAAAGGTCATCCGTTAATACTTCCTGCCCAGCATGGCGACAGCACTTTAATTTATCTCCGTAAAGGTAAGCTTCAATTCACTAAACATGAAGACATCTTGCAAGAACAAGCCTTAGCGGTGATGTCCAGCTTTGATACCAATGTTGCGATTACGGCATTAGAAGATTGTGATCTATTATTTTTATCTGCGCCACCCTTGCAGGAGCCGATCAATGGACATGGCTTTTTTGTGATGAACAGTTATGCGGAAATTTTACAGGCCTATGAGGATTTAAAAAGCGGGGCTTTTGGGAAATCTTAAAACCAATCCATACTGCAAAAATCCAGTACATATAAAAAAACCCGCTAAAAGCGGGTTTTTCGAACTATTAAAACTTAAGCTTCAACAGTTACATAGCGACGGCCAAATTGACCTTTCACTTCAAATTTTACTACGCCGTCAGCAGTAGCAAATAAAGTATGGTCACGGCCCATACCAACATTTGCACCAGCGTGGAATTCTGTACCACGTTGACGAACGATGATGTTACCAGCAGTTACAGTTTGACCACCGTAAACTTTAACACCTAACATCTTAGGATTCGAATCACGACCGTTCTTCGTCGATCCACCGGCTTTTTTAGTTGCCATGTCTATTTACTCCTCGTATTAGCCTGCGATACCAGTAATTTTCAACTCGGTAAACCATTGACGGTGACCTTGTTGCTTACGGTAATGTTTACGACGACGCATTTTGATGATGCGGATTTTGTCGTGACGACCATGGCCAACTACTTCTGCAGTTACTTTTGCGCCAGCTACAACTGGAGCACCGATTTGAATGTTGTCACCGTTAACAACCATTAATACGTCATCAAACGTAATAGTCGCGCCAGTTTCAGCTTTCAATAATTCTACTTTAAGGGTTTCACCCTCAACAACACGGTGCTGTTTACCACCGCTTTGGATTACTGCGTACATAATGTACTCCAACTTGCCCGTGTCGTCGTGCCGATAAAGGGATATACCGATCTTAAGACGAACGCCACTGGGGTTATACAAGGGGACAAATTTTAAGTGAAAATTGATCAAACAACAAGTGATTTTACATAAACATATGGATATTGATAACTTGCTTGGATTTTTCAGCAAAATCAATTAGATTGATGACGAACTGTTTTGATTGCTTCTGATCAAGATTTGAAATACATTTTTAAAAACAAATTGCAACGATAACAAGCTGTGTTTTTACAACGCCATAATTAAAGTGATGGTATTCGGTGGGAAACGCTCTTTTCTGTCTAAATTAAGACCAAAAAACTCACCATCGTGTCTTAAATGACGGATTACACAGTCTGTATAACTGTTAAGTGGTCGATTAATTGATACACTTGGCAACATTACCCACCTATACGAGGTTTTTCTTCATATGGTTATCGATTTTAAGCAAGACATTCTCTCCCCTGTTGCGACAGATTTTGCTGCGATGGATCGCCTCATTAATGAAGGAATTAGCTCTAAAGTCGGTTTAGTGATGAGTGTCAGCAAACATGTCGTAGAAGCAGGCGGTAAACGTATGCGTCCGATCATGTGCCTACTCGCTGCGCGTGCCTGCGGTCTAGCCAATATGCAACAAGCACAACACTTGGCAGCCGTGATTGAAATGCTGCATACCGCAACCTTGGTGCATGACGATGTCGTAGATGAATCGAGCCTACGTCGTGGCCGCCCCACTGCAAATGCAACCTGGAACAACCAGACTGCTGTTTTAGTGGGTGACTTCCTGATTTCAAGAGCTTTTGATTTATTGGTCGATTTAAATAATATGACCTTATTAAAAGACTTTTCAACGGGAACCTGTGAAATTGCAGAAGGTGAAGTCTTACAGCTGCAATCTCAGCACCAGCCAGAAACCACTGAAGAAACCTATTTAAGAATTATCCATGGTAAAACCTCCCGTCTATTTGAGCTCGCCACAGAAGGCGCAGCAATTTTGGCAGGAACGGAAGAATATCGTGAACCTTTGCGTCGCTTCGCAGGTCATTTTGGTAATGCCTTTCAAATTATTGACGATATTTTAGATTACACCTCTGATGCAGAAACATTAGGTAAAAATATTGGTGATGATTTAATGGAAGGCAAACCGACTTTACCGTTAATTTCAGCATTAGCTCATTCAACTGGTGATGATCACGAAATCATTCGTCGTAGTATTGCAACGGGTGGCGTGGAGCATTTAGATAAAGTGATTGAAATTGTTCATCACTCAGGTGGCCTAGATTACTGTCAAAAACGTGCACAACAAGAAACGGATGCCGCTTTAGAGGCGTTAAAAGCGCTACCAGATAATGAATATCGCCAAGCACTGATCAATTTGACTTTAATGGCTTTACATCGACTACAATAATTTTCTGACTGTCTATGCAATTAACTGTATCTGATCTTTTTTTAAAAATGCAGGAACAGCTTGACCAACCTCAAGCTGTTCTTGACGAACAACTGCTGATTGAACTGGTCAATCGGATACGCCCAAAAAATTCCAATGATGCAGATGAAGTCAAACAACGTATTCATGCGTTGATCAAAATATTATTACTGACCCCAACATCGGCAATTCTCGTACAGAATTTTTTGCTTAAACTGATCAGCCAATATAAACAGATTAGTTTATATGCCGATAGCGGCATTCTCTCGCTGGATGGCTTCTGGAATCAGCTAGGACAACGTTTAGGCGCACACTTCCTTCCTTTAGTCGAAGATGGCCAACAGCTCAAAACCTTGATTGGAAAAGTCTTTCATCAGGAAAATGACAGTGAATGGCTTGATCTGATTGAGAATCGGGACTGGATTACGCTCTTTAACCTGTTAGGTGAAAGTCAAAGCAATACCACTGAAAAGCAGATTTCAAAGAATGAGCTAATTAAAGCCATTACTGTATTATCCTATCGAATCAGCGGGATTGGCCTCTATCCTGAATTTATTAATGCACAACCCGACATTACTGAATATGAATCCCCTTTTCTGGTACAAAACCGAGAAATTGTAGAGTTCATTGAAAAATATAAGAAACAGATTGATGACCAAGATGCAGTTGCCGTTTTACCGCCACCAGATGCCTCTCAAGCCTTTGTGATGCTGGATCAATGCCGCGAAGTCGTGCTGAAAATTCGCCGCGCCACCAAGCGGATTGGTGTCAGTATCAGCCTGACTTATTTATTGTCGCTGCTAGAGCAAGCCATTGACCGCATCGAACTGCTACTGACGTTATTAGCCAGTAAAAATGATGCACGCTATACCGCCTTGGGTAAACTCATTACAGACTTAACCAAAGCCCACTATAATGAAAAAAGTGTCCGTCATTTACTCACCTCAACCAGTGAGTTAATTGCCTTACAGGTGACGGAAAATGCCAGTAAAACGGGTGAACATTACGTAAGTACAGACAAATCGGGCTTCTTTGGCATGTACAAAGCAGCGGCTGGTGCCGGTGCGATTATTGCCACCATGGCAACGCTCAAGATTTTAACGGCGCGTTTGGTACTGGCGCCGTTTGGTCATGCTTTTTTATACAGTATGAACTATGCGCTTGGTTTTATGCTGATTCATGTACTGCACTTTACCGTTGCTACCAAGCAGCCTGCCATGACTGCAGCCGCGCTGGCTTCAACCGTACAGCAGCAAAAAGGTAGCAAAACCGCACAAATTGCAGAACTGGCCGCCTTGATTATTAATATTATACGAACCCAGTTTATTGCCATT
Source organism: Acinetobacter colistiniresistens (assembly GCF_000413935.1). Classification (GTDB taxonomy): domain Bacteria; phylum Pseudomonadota; class Gammaproteobacteria; order Pseudomonadales; family Moraxellaceae; genus Acinetobacter; species Acinetobacter colistiniresistens. The sequence goes on from NZ_KE340376.1 coordinate 55,604, forward strand.
TTAGGCAATATCTCGATTGCCATACCGACTGCGGCATTAATTACCTATTTATGGCAATACAATTTGGGTGAACCTTTACTCAATCATGCCAAATCAGCCACACTCTTACACAGCCTGAATCCATTCACCTCTTTAGCTGTTCCACATGCAGCAATTGCGGGTGTCTGCTTATTCTTCTCTGGCCTGATTGCAGGTTATTTCGATAACTTGGCGGTCTACCGTAAAGTCGGCCCTCGCTTAAAACAGCATCGAAGCCTAAAACGCTGGATGGGGCAAAAACGTTTAGACAAATTTGCCAATTATATCGAAACCAATCTCGGGGCATTGGCTGGTAACTTCCTGTTCGGGATTATGCTTGGCAGTATGGGAACCATCGGATTCATCTTAGGCTTGCCTTTAGATATTCGTCACATCGCCTTTGCTTCAGCGAACTTCATTCAAGGTTTAATGACCATTGGCAGCCCTGACATCGGTTTAATTTTAGTCTCGTTCCTTGGCGTGATGCTGATTGGTTTAACCAACTTATTTGTTAGCTTTACCCTGACCATTATTGTTGCACTTCGTGCACGACGAGTTCGCTTTGCACAGTGGAAACCTTTAGCAAAATTAGTAACTACGCATTTCCTCACTCGGCCAAGTGATTTTTTCTGGCCTCCAAAACAACCCGTCGAAGTTGAAGAGCAAGGCAAAAACAGCCCGACATCCCACTAAGCTTGTACAGAAAAATCATCAAAGTACAAGTCTAACATTTGAACTATTTTTGCGTATAATCAGCCAACCAAAAATAGTTTAAATGGGTTGGTATTCCCTGCGTCTATTCTTCAATAGACCACTTCTCAGCCATGGTATCGCCTTTGATCAGGAGATACTATGACCTCAACGCATAAGTATCTCAAGCTAAATAGAGAGATCTAAATTATGCCGATTTATTTTCAAATCCCTATGGTCAGCAACTTGAGACTGTCCATGCATAAACAGCACTTCATTTCTAAATGCTGTACTTAAATCCCAAAAGCCGATATAAATCTATATGTTCTGATCTGGCTGAATTACTTTTTTAGAAGGTTCTCTAGAAGACTAACTAGAGTATTCATGATAGAAAATTATGTTGAACAGAAGCTGTTTTAACACATGAAAAGATCAAATTAAAAATGAGATATACATCAAATTTTGTTATGTTTTTTTACTGCCTCTTAAAAAAACATAGAAATGAAATTATCATAAAATTTCAAGACTTGACCAAAAGTGTACTCGCGAGTACACTTTCAAACACTCAACAACCCTGAACATTGGTTAAGCAAAAAATGAGTAGCGGATGCCGTACCTATTGCTTTGTATTGGTTGCTTTTTTTTAGGACTCGGTGTGATTGGATTAATCAATTCCAACGCATCAACTTTAGACCTTTTTAGTGTTCAAGCTTTTTTTGAACACCGTTCATTTACGCTTAATCATGTAACAATTCTGCTTTCTCGACTCGGTGGGATGCCTTTTTTACTATTTTTAACTACATTTTTGTGTCTTTACCAAACTTGGATTAAAAATTATAAGAATGTGATATTTATCTCTTTTAGTGTGAGTGGCAGTATTGTGATTGGTTGGCTTCTGAAATGGGGCATTGATCGACCAAGACCAATGGAGTTTTATCACTTGGTTCAAAGTTATGGCGCATCCTTCCCAAGTGCCCATAGCCTTTATGCTGCAACCCTTGCGAGTTTAGCCATGTTGTTGTGTCAACAATATAAACATCGCAACAGTGTCATTTTAGTATCTACTTTATGGTTTATCTTCATGGGGATATCTAGAGTTTACGCGGGGGTTCACTACCCAACTGACGTACTTGCCGGTTGGGGAATTGGGTTGATTTGGACTTCGTTGCTTTGGTTTTGGCTGTATCAAAGCACTTTCAGCAACAATTTGTTTTTAGATAAAAAATCTAAATTGAGGTGGAATAATGATGTCGGCTAAGCTTTGGGCTCCTGCCCTCACTGCTTGCGCATTAGCAACAAGCATTGCGCTTGTTGGTTGTAGCAAAGACCCTAAAAATGCACAGCAAGCTGCTGCTGCCCAAAAAATGCCGCCTCCAGAAGTGGGTGTCATTGTCGCTCAACCACAAAGTGTTGAACAGAACGTCGAACTGTCAGGGCGAACCTCAGCATACCAAGTCTCGGAAGTTCGTCCACAAACAGGTGGCGTGATCTTAAAACGATTATTTGCTGAAGGTAGTTACGTTCAAGCAGGTCAAGCGCTTTATCAAATTGACGCCAATACTAACCGTGCCACAGCAGACAATGCTCGTGCAACCTTATTGCGTCAACAAGCAAACTTAAATGCATTACGCGTGAAAGAAGGTCGTTATCGTCAACTGGTTGGAACCAATGCGGTTTCTAAACAAGAATATGATGATATCAATGCGCAAGTGAAATTGGCTGAAGCTGATGTTGCAGCATCTGAAGCAGCATTGAAAAATGCAGAAATTACTTTAGGTTACTCAACAGTTCGCGCGCCAATCTCAGGCCAGTCTAGCCGTTCTTCGGTAACACCGGGTGCATTGGTCACTGCCAATCAAGCAGATCCGTTGGTCACGATTCAACAACTTGATCCAATCTATGTTGATATCAACCAATCGAGTGCTGAATTACTGCGTCTACGCCAACAGTTAAGCAAAGGCAGTTTAAACAACAGTAACAATACCCGTGTCAAAATCACGCTTGAAGATGGTTCAGAATATCCAGTTGAAGGTCAATTGGCCTTCTCTGACGCAAGTGTGAACCCTGATACAGGTACAGTGACATTACGTGCAGTGTTCTCGAATCCAAACCACTTGCTCTTACCAGGGATGTATGCAACGGCTAAAATCTCACAAGGAATTTTGCCAAATGCATATCTGATTCCACAGGCAGCCGTATCACGCTTACCGACAGGTCAAGCCGTTGCTTTAGTGGTCAATGCCAAAGGTACGATTGAGACACGTCCAATCACAACCGTAGGTGTAAAAGGTCAAGACTGGATTGTAACTGATGGCTTACAGGCTGGTGATAAGGTTGTTGTTGATGGTGTTGCCAAGGTGAAAGAAGGACAAGAAGTGTCTGCCAAACCTTATCAACCAAAAGCAGCTGAAGGTCAAAATACAGCGCCAAAAGCAGCTGAACAACAAAAACAAGCCAATTCACCAAAAGCTGAACAAAAAGCAACTGCAGAAGCTTAAGGGGTAGATTGCATGGCTCAATTTTTTATCCATCGCCCAATCTTTGCCTGGGTGATTGCACTGGTCATTATGTTGGCGGGTATTATCACGCTTACAAAAATGCCTGTTGCACAATATCCAACAATTGCTCCCCCCACGGTAACAATCTCTGCAACCTACCCTGGGGCATCTGCTCAAACTGTTGAAAATACCGTTACCCAGATCATTGAACAACAAATGAATGGTTTGGATGGTTTACGTTATATTTCTTCAAACAGTGCAGGTAATGGTCAAGCATCGATTAACCTAAACTTCGAACAAGGTGTTGATCCAGATATCGCCCAAGTTCAGGTTCAAAACAAACTGCAATCAGCAACAGCACTTTTACCTGCTGACGTGCAACGTCAAGGGGTCAAGGTAACCAAGTCTGGCGCAAGTTTCTTACAGGTTATTGCATTCTACTCTCCAGACAACAGCCTATCTGCGTCTGACATTAAAGACTATGTGAACTCAAATATTTCTGAGCCACTGAGTCGTGTTGCAGGTGTAGGTGAACTTCAAGTGTTTGGTGGTTCATATGCAATGCGTATCTGGTTAGATCCAGCAAAGCTCACTAGCTTTAACCTAACACCAAATGATGTTGCAACAGCCATTCGTGCCCAAAACTCCCAAGTTGCGGTGGGTCAGCTCGGTGGTGCGCCATCGACTGCGGGTCAAGTACTCAATGCAACCGTGAATGCACAAACCATGTTGCAAACACCAGAACAGTTTAAAAACATCTTCCTGAAAAATACGTCAGGTGGTGCTCAAGTTCGCTTGGGTGATGTTGCGCGTGTAGAATTGGGTTCTGATAACTATCAATTTGACTCGAAGTTTAATGGTAGCCCAGCAGGTGGTGTGGCCATCAAACTGGCAACGGGTGCCAACGCATTGGATACTGCAGCTGCAGTTGAAAAACGTTTATCTGAGTTACGTCATAACTATCCAAGCGGTTTAAAAGACAAGCTGGCCTATGACACCACACCATTTATTCGTCTTTCGATTGAAAGTGTTGTACACACCCTGATCGAAGCGGTGGTCTTGGTATTTATCGTCATGTTCCTGTTCTTGCAGAACTGGCGTGCAACCATTATCCCAACACTTGCTGTCCCTGTCGTTGTATTGGGTACCTTTGCCGTGATCAATATTTTCGGCTTCTCAATCAACACCCTCACCATGTTCGCAATGGTACTTGCTATCGGTCTCTTGGTGGATGATGCCATCGTTGTGGTCGAAAACGTTGAACGAGTGATGCAGGAAGAACATCTGGAACCTGTGCCTGCGACTGAAAAGTCGATGAGTCAGATTTCGGGTGCCTTAGTCGGGATTACCAGTGTGTTAACCGCGGTATTCGTACCGATGGCATTCTTTAGTGGAACCACTGGGGTCATTTACCGTCAATTCTCGATCACGCTGGTTACCGCGATGATCCTGTCTTTGATCGTAGCATTGACCTTTACCCCTGCCCTGTGTGCAACCTTGTTAAAACAACACGATCCAAACAAGCAAGAAAGCAACAACATTTTTGCGCGTTTCTTCCGTTGGTTTAACCGTAGCTTTGAAAAACTTTCAGAGAAATACCAAGGCGGTGTCAATCGTATGACCCACCACAAGTTATTCTCTGGCGTGCTTTATATTGTTGTGATTGCGGCCTTGGTTGGCATCTACAAGATGTTGCCATCTTCGTTCTTGCCAGAAGAAGACCAAGGTGTGGTGATGACATTGGTTCAATTACCGCCGAGCGCCAGCTTGGAACGAACCGATAAAGTCATTGATACCATGACTGGCTATTTCTTGAATAAGGAAAAAGAAAATGTAGAGTCAATCTTTACAGTTGCTGGTTTCTCATTCACAGGGGTAGGTCAAAACGCGGGTCTTGCCTTTATTAAATTAAAAGACTGGAGCGAGCGTACTTCACCTGAATCACAGATCGGTGCCATCATTCAACGTGGTATGGCATTGAACATGATTGTGAAAGATGCGTCTTACATCATGCCTTTACAATTACCAGCAATGCCTGAATTGGGCGTGGCTTCTGGTTTTGATATCCAGTTAAAAGATGTCAGCGGTCAAGGGCATGCAAAACTGATTGCTGCACGTAATGCGGTATTAGGTATGGCATCTCAGGACAAACGTCTTGCAGGTGTACGTCCAAATGGTCAAGAAGATACGCCGCAGTACCAGATCACCATTGACCAAGCGCAAGCAGGTGCAATGGGTGTCAGTATTGCAGATATTAACAGCACCATGAGCATGGCTTGGGGTGGTTCGTATATCAATGACTTCGTTGACCGTGGTCGTGTGAAAAAAGTTTATGTCCAAGGTGAGGCGGATACTCGCATGATGCCTGAAGACTTGAACAAGTGGTATGTTCGTAACAACAAAGGCGAAATGGTGCCGTTCTCTGGCTTTGCCAAAGGTGAATGGACTTATGGTTCACCTCGCCTAGAACGTTATAACGGCGTATCATCTGTCAACATTCAAGGTACTCCAGCACCGGGCGTCAGCTCTGGTGATGCAATGTTGGCGATGGAAGAAATCATTGGCAAGTTACCATCAATGGGCTTAGCAGGTTTCGACTACGAATGGACAGGTTTATCTTTAGAAGAGCGTGATTCTGGTAGCCAAACAGCGCCACTATTGGTTCTTTCACTCTTAATCGTGTTCTTGTGCCTTGCAGCACTCTATGAAAGCTGGTCAGTCCCTGTTTCTGTATTACTGGTTGTACCTTTAGGTATCGTCGGTGCATTTACATTGACATGGTTAGGCATGATTATTAAAGGTGATCCAAACTTATCCTTTAACATTTACTTCCAGGTTGCGATTGTTGCCGTAATTGGTCTATCTGCGAAGAATGCGATCTTGATCGTCGAATTTGCGAAAGAATTACAGGAACAAGGCGAAGAGCTATTTGAAGCAACCTTGCATGCTGCGAAAATGCGTCTACGTCCAATCATCATGACCACACTTGCATTCGGTTTCGGTGTTTTACCACTTGCGCTTGCAAGCGGTGCTGGCGCAGGTAGCCAACACTCAGTCGGTTATGGTGTACTGGGTGGTGTAATTTCTTCAACACTTTTAGGTATTTTCTTCATCCCTGTATTCTTCGTGTGGATTCGTAGTATCTTTAAGTACAAACCTAAAACTTTAAATACTCAGGAGCATTGATCGTGATGCAAACTGTATGGTCTATTTCCAGTCGTGGCATTGCAATCTCTGCACTCGCGCTCTCTTTGGCTGCCTGCCAAAGTATGCGCGGGCCAGAGCCTGTTGTAAGCTCAGACATTCCGGATAGCTACGCGTCTTACGGTAATGCTTCTGGAACATCAATCGCAGAACAAGGTTACAAAGATTTCTTTGCCGACCAACGTTTACTGCAAGTGATTGATCTAGCGCTTGCCAATAACCGTGATTTACGTACTGCTGCTTTGAACATTCAAAAAGCACAACAGCAATATCAAATCTCGGAAAACAACCAGTTGCCAACGATTGGCGCAAGTGGTAGTGCGGTTCGTCAGGTCTCTCCTTCGGTTAACCCAAACAATCCATACTCTACCTATCAAGTGGGCTTAGGCTTAACGTCATATGAATTGGATTTTTGGGGTCGTGTACGTAGCTTGAAAGATGCTGCTTTAGATAGCTATCTTGCAACGCAAAGCTCACGCGATGCAACGCAGATCAGTTTAATCAGCCAAGTCACTCAAGCATGGTTAAACTACTCATACGCAAACGCGCAATTGAAATTGGCGGATCAAACGCTAAAAGCTCAACAAGACTCGTTTAACTTGAACAAGAAACGTTTTGATGTGGGTATTGATAGCGAAATCCCTGTACGTCAGGCTCAGATTTCGGTTGAAACGGCACGTAATGATGTCGCGAACTACAAAACTCAAGTTGCTCAAGCACAAAACTTGTTGAACTTGCTTGTTGGTCAGCCAGTTCCTCAGAACTTGCTCCCTCAACAACAAGTGGCGCGTATTACACAGCAAAGCGTGTTTAGTGCGGGTTTACCAAGTGACTTGCTCAACAACCGCCCAGATGTGAAAGCATCTGAATACCAGTTAAGTGCTGCGGGTGCGAATATTGGCGCTGCTAAAGCACAGCTCTTCCCAACCATCAGCCTGACAGGTTCTGCTGGTTATGCATCAACTGACTTGAGTGATCTGTTCAAAGCTGGCAATGGTGCCTGGTCTATTGGCCCAAGCCTGAATATCCCAATCTTTGACTGGGGTACACGTAAGGCAAATATCAAAATCTCTGAAACCGATCAGAAAATTGCACTGGCTAACTATGAAAAATCAGTTCAATCAGCTTTCCGTGAAGTGAATGATGCTTTGGCGACGCGTGCCAACATTGGCGACCGTTTAACCGCTCAACGTCGTTTGGTAGATGCCACCAATACCACTTATAAACTTTCAAATGCCCGCTTCCGTGCTGGTATTGATAGCTATTTAACAGTATTGGATGCACAACGCTCTGCTTATTCAGCTGAACAAGGTTTGCTGTTATTACAACAAGCCAACCTCAACAACCAAGTTGAACTGTACAAAACTTTAGGCGGTGGTCTCAAAGCGTCTACCAGTGAAACGGTAACGCATCAGCCATCTAGCTCTGAACAACATTACGCAAAAAAATAATTTCATTTTTTGCGGATAAAAAAGCTCACTTCGGTGAGCTTTTTTGTTGCAACCATTGCCAATATTTCTTATCTTCAAAAGCAATAGATTGATGATTTTGAAAATACAATGTTACTAAGCAGTTTAGAATCCGTACCCGGCCATGAAATTTTACGTCAGCTTGATGTGGTTTATGGCAGCACCGTTCGCAGTAAACATGTCGGCCGTGACCTGATGGCAGGTTTAAAAAACATCGTGGGTGGTGAATTGACAGGTTATACCGAACTGCTGGAGGAATCACGTCAAGAAGCCACACAACGTATGATTGACAAGGCTCAAGCTTTGGGCGCGAATGCCATTGTCGGGATTCGCTTTTCAACTTCAAATATTGCCCAAGGCGCCTCTGAACTCTTTGTCTACGGTACCGCTGTGGTAGTGCAGCCAGTTGCCCCTAAATTGCCTGATCCATTTGATGCATAGGCAACGACATGGAAGGATTAATTTTTCAGATTGTTCTGTTTCTGATTCTCTTCGCAGTTGGCTGGGGCTTTGGTCGTCATATCGAACAGAAACACTTGCGCGAACTGGACCAGAAAGAAAAACAATTTGCACATATTCGGATTGATACCAATCGTTTTGTGCAAACGACAGCATATGGACAAATGGTCAGCAGTAATGTAGTGATCTCACATGATTATTTTAAATATGTGTTGGCCACCATTCGAAACTTTTTCGGCGGGCGTTTAGTCAGCTATGAAAGTGTGGTGGAACGCGCACGCCGTGAAGCTGTGATTCGCCTTAAGCAAGAAGCACATGCCATGGGTGCCAATCAGATTATGGGCGTTCGACTCAGTACCACTGAATTGGGTATGCAAGGTGGGATGGTTGAAGTGTTTGCCTATGGAACAGCAATCATCAACACACATTAAAAAAATCCTGTGCCATGCACAGGATTTTTTTAGGACGCTGCAAAAATCGCTTGCCAGTAGTGATAGGTTTTCTCCTCCCCATCCTCCAGCTTAAACTCATAAGACATTTGCCGCGTTTCAGCAATTTCAAACTCAACTTGATGTTTGAATAACTCACCTGCATAAGCAAAAGTATGGTATTCCCCATTTTCACCACAGACATCGACGTCGCTCGGCATCCGCCCAATTAGCGCTGCATCGATATCTTGCCCAATAAACGACGCATCGAGCTTGCTGGCATCGGTCACGATGATTTTGGTTTTAATCCCTGAATCCAAGAAATTCTGCATAACTTGATTCGAGTTGAGATTCCAAATGGGTTCAACCACTTCAATGCCTAATGGATGTAAACGCTCTTCCCGATATTGACGCACATCACTGAGATAGATATCACCAAAGATGAAATGCTCAACACCTTGAGCTTTAAAATGATGGGCAGCATCCAACATCCGTTGTTCATAGACAGGCAAATTCTTTGGCAAAAATACAGGATAGAGTGGAATACCAATACTCTCGGCCTGCTTTTCCAACAGTGCATGTGGAATGGCATGCATGGAAGACAGCTCGGTTTCTTCATTCACTGTGGTTAATAAGGCAACCACCTCAAACTCATTTTGTTGTAACACCGTATAAAGTGCTAATGCCGAATCTTTACCACCGCTCCAGTTAAACACAGCTTTCTTGCGATTGTTCACACTTATTTCACTTTCATTTTGCGAATCATCTTATACAACAAGTTGGGTGACAATCGAGAGACCAACACACCCAATTGTTCTTTTTTCCCACCGACGACAATATATTGCTCGCCTGCCATTAAGGATTCCACCACCCGTTCAGCAAAAACATCGGCATCGAGACCATTTTCAATGGCTTCATCCTGATGCCCTTGGGGTTTTCCTTCACCATTCAGGGCATTAAAAGAGACATTGGTTTTAACAAAACCAGGAAAGACCACCGAGACTTCAACCCCTTCTGGCGCAACTTCGGCACGTAGACTATTGGCCCACATGTGAATGGCCGCTTTTGCGGCAGAATAAGTTGCACGATATTGCGTACCCAACAAGCCTGCCACACTGGAAACAAACACCACCCGACCTGATTTTTGTTGCAGCAAGGTCGGTAATACGGTTTTGGTAAAGAAGACTTGGGAAAAATAATCCACCTCCATAATGGCACGTTCAGTGTGCATGGTGGTGTCTTGAATCAGGGCCCGTTGACTCAAACCCGCATTATTGATTAACCAATCAATCCGTCCCTTACAGGCCAAAACCTGTTCATGGGCATGGCGGACTTGGGCTTCATCAGTAATGTCTGCTGCAATCGAAAGGTGTTGTTCAGGTTTAAGTAAACCCACCCGTACCGCTTCCAATTCATCATAACGACGTGAAGTGAGGACTACTTGTGCGCCTTGCAAGGCACATTCCCGTGCCAAGGCTTTGCCTAAACCAGAAGAAGCGCCTGTAATCCAGACTACTTTATTTTCAAGCGTTTTGAGTTTTGCCATTTTGATATTCTACCTATGCTTGCTGACGCATAAACTTAAGAAAGTAATCCACATATGTTGCAGCCAACTGCTGATCAATTTGTGAACCTAATTTTTCCAGACGCTTATAACCAAGATGAGTGGTCATATTAATCACTCCATTTAAGGTTTTATCGACCACAAAATTGAACTTCAAACATTTCTTCGGTTCGCGGATTAAATGAGTCACCCCAACATCAATCACTTCGGTTAATAATTTCAATGCTTTTAAAATTTCAGCATGATCACCCTGTATAAGTTTCTGACTGGATGCTTGGATCTGCTCAGCCAATTGCTGCTTAACAGGATAAGTCATATAAATACGTTCATCTTCAAGATATAAGGTTTTAGAAAGATATTCGACCAAAGGAATTAAGCGGTCATTGCCAAAGAACGAGATTGACCATGGCATATACTTGCGAATAGCCTCTAAAATTTGTTGTATGACTTTTTCAGATTCACCCGTTTGTGAATGCTGTTGGTTTTCTTGTAATAGCACCATAAAAACCTGTTCAATCACTTCACAAGCCATTTCAGATAAAACATTACCTAAAGCATTGGCCTGACTCTCTTTATTTCCTTGTAATAACTGCGTCCGAATATGTGCAAATCTTGCATAAGTATCCGCATGAATATTTAAAAAAACGGCGGTCTTCATTCTAATAACCCTAATTTTTAGATCGCATAAAAAAGAGCTTGTGATACAAGCCCTTTTATCAGATCAACTTTTCTATCATTTTTTGCGTTGTACCCGCCGAATTTAGCACACTCTAATCTGTATCAACATGCATAAATGCTAAAAAATGCTTGACGCAATCCGTTGCAGCATTTTGGTCCACCTGATTGCCCATTTTTTCTAAACGCTTATAGCTTAAATGTGCCGTCATATTAATCACCCCATTTAAGGTTTTATCCACTACGGTATTAAAATTCAGGCATTTTTTCGGTTCACGAATCAAGCTAGTCACGCCTAAATCGACAATTTGAATCAAGGTTTGGAACACATCGACCATATCACTGATTTCATTATTTTTGAGTTGCGTAACGAGCGTATGTGCTTGCTGAACCAATTGCCGATCAATTGGATAAGACACATATACCAACTCATCGTGATACTTGATCATATTGGAAAAATAATTGGCAAATGGACAGAGACGCTCATTGCCAAATAAGGCAATCGACCATGGCATATATTTGCGTACCGCAGCAATAATCTGTTGAATCACCCTTTCAGATTCAGCCGTATATTTTTGTGTTAACTGATTCGGTTGGCGATTTTGGATCAATAACACGGAAAAGACCTGCTCGACAATCTCACAGGCAATTTCTGACAGCACTTCACCCAAGATACGAGACTGGCTTTCATGCGTGCCCGCATTCAGTTGCTGACGAATGCTTTCAAATTGTCCATGTGTAACGTCATTAATTTTCAACAGGATTGAATAAGTCATGAGCAGCACCTTTTTTAGTTTTTCGCATTTTTATATTGTTGTTTTAAGCATCAATATTTTTAAGTTATGTGATGCATTAGACAAATTTAATCCTATTTGTATAAAAATCCAACGCCTTTCATCGGCTTTTTTAGAAAAAATGAAGTCTATAAAGACGTTATCGCAATTGAGTAGCCAGTTAGCGGTAATCAAAACCATTTTATGAAGATGTACTAAACACCCTTCTATAACAGTTCAAAAAACCGCAAATTAGTCATTCTTTAAGCGGCTTTTATCATTCGCATCCGCTCAGGCTGAAATGCCTACAGAAGCGAGGATTTTTTGCTACAATAGATCTAATTTTTTATTCAATTTTAATCTTCTGTACTATGACTGACGCTCAATCTGCTCAAAATATTGCAACCACTTACGATCCAACTGAGATCGAAAAGAAATGGTATCAAATCTGGGAACAACAAGGTTATTTCAAACCCTCAGGTCAAGGTGAATCATTCTGTATCATGATTCCGCCACCGAACGTCACTGGTAGCCTGCACATGGGGCATGGTTTTAACAATGCCATCATGGATGCACTGACCCGTTACAATCGTATGATGGGTAAAAACACCTTATGGCAACCCGGGACTGACCATGCAGGGATTGCAACGCAGATGGTGGTCGAGCGTCAATTGGGTGCACAAGGTATCAGCCGTCATGACTTAGGCCGTGAAAAATTCATCGAAAAAATCTGGGAATGGAAAGAGCAATCAGGCAATACCATTACCCGTCAGATCCGTCGTTTAGGTTCTTCTGTAGACTGGTCACGTGAACGCTTCACCATGGATGAAGGTTTATCCAATGCAGTCAAAGAAGTCTTTGTTAAACTGCATGAAGATGGCTTGATCTACCGTGGTAAACGTCTCGTCAACTGGGACCCGAAACTACAAACGGCGCTATCCGACTTAGAAGTTGAATCAGATAAAGAAGAAGCAGGTTCACTCTGGCACTTCAAATATTTCTTCGAAGATAAAAACCTTCGCACCCATGATGGTAAAGACCACATCGTTGTCGCTACCACTCGTCCTGAAACTCTGTTAGGTGATACTGCAGTTGCTGTGGCACTGGATGATGAACGCTATACGCACCTTGTGGGTCAAAACATTATCCTGCCAATTACAGGTCGTGCTGTTCCAATCGTTAAAGATGAATATGTCGATAAAGAATTCGGTACAGGCTGTGTAAAAATCACCCCTGCTCACGACTTTAACGACTATGAAGTCGGTAAGCGTTGTGAGTTGCCAATCATCAATATCTTCAATAAAAATGCTGAAGTATTGGCTGAGTTTGAATACATCGCCAAAGCAGGCGAGCAAATTTCTAAAACCATCCCTGCTCCTGCGGACTATATTGGTTTAGAGCGTTTTGAAGCGCGTAAAAAACTGGTTGAACAAGCTGAAGCTGAAGGCTGGTTAGATCAAATCCAACCTTATACACTGAAACCACCTCGTGGTGACCGTTCAGGTGTAATCGTTGAGCCGTTATTGACGGATCAATGGTATGTAAAAATTGCACCATTGGCGCAACCTGCAATTGAAGCGGTTCAAGATGGTCGTATCAAGTTTGTGCCTGAGCAATACAGCAACATGTACATGGCGTGGATGAACAACATCCAAGATTGGTGTATCTCTCGTCAGCTTTGGTGGGGTCACCGTATTCCAGCTTGGTACGATGCTGAAGGCAACATCTATGTCGGCCGTGACGAAGCGGAAGTACGTGCCAAAAATAACATCCCTGCTGATGTTGTGTTAAACCAAGACGAAGACGTACTGGATACGTGGTTCTCTTCTGCGCTGTGGACCTTCTCAACTTTAGGTTGGACTGGCGATGCCAAGAAAGATGCGGAAAACTATTTCCTTAATACTTTCCACCCAACTGATGTATTGGTGACTGGTTTTGACATCATCTTCTTCTGGGTTGCTCGTATGATCATGTTTACGATGCACTTCATGAAGAATGAAGATGGTACGCCACAAGTACCGTTTAAAACGGTCTATGTTCACGGTCTGGTTCGTGATGGCGAAGGTCAAAAAATGTCGAAGTCTAAGGGTAACGTGCTTGACCCACTGGATTTGATTGACGGTGTTGACCTTGAAACCTTGGTACAAAAACGTACTACAGGGTTGATGAACCCGAAACAAGCAGCGAAGATTGAAAAATCAACCCGTAAAGAATTCCCAGAAGGCATTCAAGCTTATGGTACTGACGCAGTTCGCTTCACGTTCTGTGCGCTTGCCAATACGGGTCGTGACATTAAGTTTGATATGAAACGTGTTGAAGGCTACCGTAATTTTGCCAACAAAATCTGGAACGCGACCCGTTTCGTATTGATGAATGTTGAAGGCCAAACCGTTGCTCAAGAAGCGCGTCCTGAGCTGTGGGAACTTCCTGAAAAATGGATCATGAGCCGTCTGCAAAAAGCAGAAGCTGCGGTACATCAAGCATTCGCTACGTATCGTTTAGACCTTGCTGCACAAGCGATTTATGACTTTATCTGGAATGAATACTGTGACTGGTATGTTGAGTTAACCAAACCCGTTCTAAACGATGCCAATGTGTCTGAAGAGCGTAAAGCAGAAGTTCGTCGTGTGTTACTTGCGGTAATGGAAGCGTCTTTACGTTTGGCACATCCGTTGATGCCGTATTTGACTGAAGAAATCTGGCAAACACTTGCGCCAATGTTAGGCAAAGGCGGTGCAACGATTATGACTGCGCAATATCCTGTTCCTGATCAAGCGAAAGTGAATGATCAAGCTGAAGCAGACATGCAGTGGTTACAAGGTTTGATTGGTGCGGTACGTAATATTCGTGGTGAAATGGGCTTAGGTAATGCACGTTTATTGCCTGTATTACTCAAGAATATTTCTGATGCTGAGCGTGAGCAAATCATCCGTATTGAAGCATTATTCAAAGCACTTGCTAAAGTTGAAAGCATTGAGTTCTTAAGCAATGAGCAAGAACCACCGTTGTCTTGTTCTAGCGTTGTCAGCCATGCATCGGTATTTGTACCAATGAAAGGTTTGATTGATCCTAAAGCTGAATTGGGTCGTTTGCAGAAAGACTTGGATAAGGTTCAAAAGCAACATGATCAAATTGCCAATAAACTTTCGAATGAAGGTTTCGTTGCCAAAGCACCAGCAGCAGTTGTTGAAGGTGAAAAGGTTAAATTGGCTGAGTTTGCTGATCAGTTAGCGAAAATTAAGCAAAGTATGGAGCAGATTGCTGCTTTATAATTAAAATATATGAAAACCCAGATAAATATATCTGGGTTTTCATATAACTATAACTAATTAAATTTTATTTTAAAAACCTATAAGATGAATATTCATACCAAGTCAAACAAAGAAATTATTAGGCAAATAACAAGAATTGCAGATAATTTTGAAGCATCCCAAGAAAATTATCTTTTATCCTATCCTCATTTCTTGAATTACTTTAAAAATATAGAGACTATTAAATTAGAAAATATAATTATTGGAATCAGTTTTACATACTCATGGATGCCCACAATTTTAAAAAAATTAAAACTCAACAATTCGGAATATCTACTTTCAAGCTTAAATGATGTAAAACAAGGAAAAAGAATAAATGAAAAACAGCTTTTATTTCTAAAAAAAACATTTAACAATTCACTTGTCGGTACATCTAAATTATTACATTTTATTAATCCACATAACTATGCAATTTGGGATAGTAGAGTGTTATACTTCTTGTCTAATCAGGAACCTTATACATATAGATTAGAGAATATTCAGACTTACTTTGAATATCTAGATTTAGTTGAAAAACTAACTAAAGAACAAGGTTTTGAAACTTTCTATACATTGATAAAACAGAAAATGGACTATGAAATTACAGAGTTTCGAGCCCTAGAATTTGCTTTTTTCTTAGGCATAGAATAAAAAATTCTCCATATACTTGTATCACACATAATTGAGTCACAGAAAAATAAAATGAGCGGATATAATTTAGATCAAAAACTAGTCATCGGTTTAGCATCAAGTGCCCTTTTTGATTTAGAAGAATCGGATGCCGTCTTTCGAGAAAATGGAGAATTAGCTTATCGAGATTACCAAAGAGATCATGAAAATCAACCATTAGAATCTGGGGTAGCATTTCCATTTATTCAACGTCTTTTAAGCTTAAATGACCTTTTTCCACCAGAAAAACCATTTGTTGAAGTAATTTTACTTTCTAGAAACGATCCTGATACAGGGTTAAGAGTCATGAACTCTATTGAACATCATCAACTAAATATTAAACGTGCAATTTTTTTACAAGGTCGCACACCTCATAAATATATTAATGCTCTTAATATTAGTTTATTCCTATCTGCTAATGAAATAGATGTTAACCAAGCTATTAATGCTGGGTATCCAGCAGGGTTAATCTTAAAAGGGCAAATATTTGATATTGCCCATGATGAAGAACTACGTATTGCTTTTGACTTTGATGGAGTCATTGCAGATGACTCTTCAGAACAAGTATATAAAGAAAATGGATTACCAGCTTTTATTGAAAACGAGTCTAAATTAGCAGATCAACCTGCAAATGCAGGTCCACTACATAAACTTTTGCAACAGCTTTCTACTCTTCAAAAAGCAGAACTCAATTTTTTAAAAGATCATCCGACTTATGAAAGCCGCTTAAGGATTTCAATTGTTACTGCACGTAATGCACCAGCACATAAACGTGTAATAACCAGCTTACGTGCTTGGGGAATCGATACAGTTAATGAAGCATTTTTCTTAGGTGGTATTGAAAAAAGGAAAGTTCTAGAGATATTACAACCTCATATTTTCTTTGATGACCAAGTTACTCATGTCGAAAAAACTGCTAGCAGTATCGCCTCAGTACATATTCCATTCGGGGTCGTTAATAAAAAGTTAGATTCTAGTGAGCAATTTTCTGATATGGAAAATCATGAAAATATTCAAACTACAGAACTAAAATAATTCTCAATATATCTCTCCGCTCAGGAGAATGGTTGACGAAAGATAATTTTATATTATAAAACCCCATGCCCCAACAACATCTCCACTCCACTCACCTTTTTCATATGCTTTAAACGCTCTTTTTCCCACTTCAACTGTTGCTTTAACTCCGCACAATCCGCATCTATGACTTTATACACATCACTAATATGTAGATGCTCAGCTTTGACTTTTTTCGCCAACTGAAAAGAATCTAAAATCTCCTCAATTTGACTTTCAAGCTGCTGACTCTGTGCATCCAAAGCCAGTTTATAAAACTTCACTTGCTCCACTGATAACTCTTTAGCTCCAACACCTTTATTCTGTTCTAGCTGTAATTGAAGTTTCAGTAAATAAAACAAATCCTGCTGTTCATAAGCCTGACTCGCTTGCTGAAACAACTCGGTTTTTTCTTCTTTCTTGGTCTCGTCTTGCTCACGGTCAGGGTGAATCATCGCAGCAATTTTTAAATACACCGTTTTCAATGATTGTGCTGCCATCTGCTCAGCTTGTTCACGTTTCTGTTGCTGTCGAAGTTGCTTGGCTTGTTCACGGGCTTGTTGCTGCTCGGCAGCATATTGCTCAAAATCATCTTGTTCTAATTCTGTACTTTGCTCATAACTTTGATGCTGTTCAAACTTGACTGACTGTACTTTTTTATTCTTTTTAAGCGATTGCTGGGCGTGTTGCTGATAAAAGGTATCGATCTGCTTGACCAGTGTTAACTGTTCATCCTTCAACATCTTGGAACGCTTTAACATTTGGGCAAGCTGGGCAATTTTTTCATCCAGTTGCTGCATTTCCGCTTTGGAAAATTCATGCTGTTGTAATAGCGTCCAAAGCTGATCTAACTGCTGAAATAGGATTTCATGCAGCTCGCTATACACAGGCATCAGTTTTTGCCGTGTATGTTGTTGAATCTCGGCTTGGGCATTCTGCCATATAGTAAGGCTGATTTTTTGCTGTTCTATTTGATCAATCAGGCGATTCAGCTTTTTCTGCTGTGCAGATGGTTCAGCCCTTTGCTTTAAACTGGCTTTGAGATCAAAAGACATAACGCATCCGCCTAAAAATAAAAAAGTGTAGCAATAATCAGACGGCGAAAGTAGCGGCACTCGAATAGAATCAGCTCCATAAAAAATAAAGCCACTCTATTGAGCGGCTTTTTCAATCACATAAATGGATTACTGTGCGGTATAACCACCATCCATCACCACCGCCTGTCCTGTGATTCCTGCCCCTTTGCTACTGGCGAGGAAAATCGCATAGTCGGCAATTTCTTCAACACTGAGTAAACGCTTCTGTGGCACCATGGCTAAAATCACATCTTCCAAAGCGCTTTCCAGACTCACATTACGGGTTTTGGCCAAGTCGGCAATTTGCCCACGTACCAATGGCGTATCCACATAACCCGGACATAATGCATTCACGGTAATGCCATCACGGGCACATTCCAAAGCCGCCACTTTGGTCAAGCCGATCACGCCATGCTTGGCACTGTTATACCCCGCCTTCCCTGCAAAACCAATCAGGCCATTGATCGAAGACATATTGATAATACGACCATATTGTTGTGCTTTCATAATTGGAAATGCATGTTTAATCCCGATAAATGAACCTGTCAACATCACCTGTACCAGTTTCTGATAAATATCCGTTGAGAAATCTTCAATCGCTGCAACATGCTGAAAACCCGCATTATTGATCAGGATATCCAGACGCCCAAAAGTTTGTGTAGTCAAATCAATCGCGGCTTTATAAGCTTGTTCATCAGTTACATCGCAAGGCGCAGACAAGGCTTCAAAACCCTGCTGTTTTAACTGCTCCACGGCTAGCTGGCATTTCTCTGCATTGACATCAGAAATCACCACTTTGGCACCTTCCTGTGCAAATTTTTTCGCAATTTCTAAACCGATACCGCTCGCAGAACCAGTAATAAAGGCCACTTTGGCTTCGAGTTGTTGAGTCACTGTGCTACTCCTGTTCTTGATCATTTTGATTGCTCACCTGTCAAAACAGGCAAGCTGAATTTAAAATTTGCCTTAGACAATACCGAACCATGTAAATGCAGCAATCACCACAAATACCGCCAAGGTTTTAATAATCGTCACTGCGAAAATATCTTTATAGGATTGCTTATGGGTTAAACCTGTCACCGCAAGCAAGGTTATCACCGCACCATTATGTGGTAGCGTGTCCATACCACCCGACGCCATCGCTACCACACGATGCATCACTTCTGGTGGAATGCCTGCCGCCACAATAGCTGCGTTATAGGTTTCTGCCATCGCGCTCAAGGCAATACTCATCCCACCCGATGCAGACCCAGTAATCCCTGCTAGTACTGTCGTGGTCACTGCACCATTCACCAAAGGATTGGTAAAGGTCGTCCCCAATGCATGGCTAATCAAAGCAAAGCCCGGTAATGCCGCAATAATCGCACCAAAACCATATTCAGAAGCAGTATTCATCACCGCCAATAATGAACCACTGATACTGGCATTCACACCTTCTTTAAAATTAGTTACCACGCGTTGATAATCAAATAAAATCGCGGCAATAATGCCGACAATCAAGGCCAAACCGACTGCCCAGATCGCCCCTGTTTTTGCTACATCAACAGTGTAGTTGGCTAAACCAATTGCATTAAAATCAAAGCCATTTGGATACCATTCTTTGATGGCTGTGGATAGATAACGGTTCATCACCGCAACCAGAATCAACGGAACAAAGGCCATACATTGACGCAGCACTGAACCGTTGTTTTGCTTAGATAGCTCTACATCAGTAGTCGTTTGCGTGGCTGCATCTTCAGCAGCAAAACCAGCATAACCTTCACCTGCACGAGCAGCGGCTTTACGGCGTGACTCTAGATACAACAGCCCCATGCTTAAGACGAAGATTGCTCCAATTACACCCAAAAACGGTGCTGCATAGATATTGGTACCAAAGAAGGTGGTTGGAATCACGTTCTGAATTTGTGGTGTACCCGGCAAGGCATCCATGGTGAATGTAAATGCACCGAGGGCAATGGTGCCGGGAATCAAACGTTTTGGAATATTGGCCTGTTGGAACAACTGATTGGCAAATGGATAAATCGCAAATACCGCCACAAATAAGCTAACACCGCTATAAGTCAGAATGGCACCCAGTAAAACCACCGTTAAAATGGCTTTCTTTGCACCAATCAAATTGACAATGGTACGGGCAATCGACTCGGCAATACCTGACATTTCCACCACTTTGCCAAAGATCGCCCCCAGCAAGAACACCAGAAAATAGTCTTTAATGAAATTAACCATTTTCGGCATAAAAACGCCCGAATAAAACGGCAATACATTGGCGGGGTTAATCAGAAAAACCGCCAGCAATGCACATAACGGTGCCATCAAAATCACGGAAAAACCGCGATAGGCCGTGTACATCAGCAAGCCTAAAGACAGCAGAATGACAAATAAGTCCCACATATTCTTTTACTCCATTCCAAAGAATATATGTCAGGGTCAACCAAATTATTTTTTTTATACTATGTGGTGGTTATCCTAACCATAAACAAAATTAAAATACTGCGAACTGCAGTACAGAATCTAAAGCAAAGACGCATGCTAAAACGTATTTTAAAATAGCATTAAAATCATAAAAAACAATATCATTAAATCAAAATCAATCATTTAAATTAATCATAAAAATCATATAGATACAAAAATAACACCCAAATAATTTAATTGATTAATAAAACAAATTAACTATTCAAAAATACTCATTAATCCCATCAAAGTATATTTAGCTTATTATTTTAATCATCTATTTTCCAATATTGCGATAAAATAATTCAATAATCATTTGCCGATTTTTTAAAAATAAATAGCTTGCCTCTCATCAGCGAATTAACAAAAATGCCAGTCACAATGTGCTGTTTTTTTTATAAATTACAGCATATAAATCAAAAACTTTCCGCATAGGTCGTCCACCATGACTTTAAAGCAACTCAAAGCATTTCTGGCTTTGACCCGTACCCTGAATTATGCAAATGCCTCTGCTGAATTGCATCTCAGTCAATCTGCTTTAAGTCTAAGTATCAAATCACTGGAAGAAGAACTGGGTGGCAAGCTGTTTAAACGTAATACCCGTCGGGTTGAGCTGACACAGGAAGGAAAGTCCTTGATTCCCTATGCCAAGAAATTACTGGCCAATTGGGAAGATATGGAAAAGGATGTTAAACAACGTTTTAAACTCAATCGCGGAACATTGAATATTGCTTCGATGCCCTTTGTCACCCATGCGATTTTGCCGCAAGTGATTCATAGCTTTTTAGCCAAACATCCCAATATCAGCTTTTCCATTCATGACATTCCCAATGAAAAAGTACTGGAAAATGTGCAGGATGGTATCTTTGAAATAGGGATCTGCTTTGAACCGCCACGCAATGACCAATTGGAATTTAAGCCCTTATTTGAGGAAGACTTCCTTGCACTCTTACCAAAAACGCATCCTTTGGCAAGCGCGGATTCGATCAGTTGGAAACAGTTGTGTGCCAATCCCTTTGTGACCTTACAGCATCCCTCCATTGTTCGACACCTGATTGAAGAAAACTGTCTTAAAAACCATCTGACTTTAGATTTAAAAGTCGAATGTCATCAGATCAGTTCCCTCTCCAGCTTTGTGGCATTGGATATGGGGGTCAGTGCCATCCCCCGTCATTTTCAGAATTTTATCGACAAGGAACATAATGTACTGATTGAAATTGAGGACGGCAAGCTGCCTCAGGCGATTGGCATTGTCTATAAAAAAGACTTTGAACTTTCCAATATTTCAGCCGAGTTTATCGAGATCTTGCTGCAACATGATTTTGGCTAAGCCTGATTGACTGCTACACAAAGACAGATTCGCTCCGTCATCGTGCCCTGTTAAGTGAAATAGATAAAATTTATTGTATTAATGAGTTTCCCTCATTAATCCTTTAGAAATTTAAACTTCTGTAAATAATCCCTGAGTGCTAAAACTATTAGAAACCAAGGAATTTACAGGTGAAAAAATGAATAAAGTCTATTCAAGCGCAGCACTGGCACTGCAAGATGTGGTGCAAGATCAGCAGACTTTTGCGGTTGGCGGTTTTGGCTTATGCGGTATTCCTGAGGCCTTGATTCAGGCGCTGAAAGAAACAGGTGTCACAGGCCTGACTTGTATCTCTAATAATGCAGGTATTGATGATTTTGGCTTGGGTGTGTTGCTCAAGACCCGACAAATTAAAAAAATGATCTCGTCTTATGTGGGCGAAAATAAAGAATTTGAACGCCAATATCTAAATGGTGAACTCGAAGTTGAACTCACCCCACAAGGCACATTAGCGGAAAAACTACGTGCTGGTGGTGCTGGTATTCCTGCTTTTTATACTGCAACAGGTGCAGGTACCTTAGTGGCTGAAGGTAAGGAACAACGCGAATTTAATGGTCGTACTTATATTCTGGAACCCTCTCTTACCGCAGATGTGGCCTTGGTTAAAGCCTATAAAGCGGATAAAGCCGGCAATCTAGTGTTCCGTAAAACCGCTCAAAACTTTAATCCTGAATGTGCAATGGCTGGAAAAATTACCATTGCCGAAGTTGAACAGATTGTAGAAATTGGCGAACTGGATCCAGATGAAATCCATTTAGCAGGGATTTACGTCAATCGTGTGGTGCTCAATGCCACACCAGAAAAACGGATCGAACAAAAAACCCTCAAAGCACAGGACGCATAATCATGGCATGGACACGTGAACAAATGGCACAACGTGCCGCACAAGAATTACAAGATGGTTTCTACGTCAATCTGGGTATTGGCCTGCCCACTCTAGTTGCCAATTACATTCCAGAGGATATGGATGTATGGCTGCAATCGGAAAATGGTCTGCTCGGTATTGGCGAGTTTCCAACCGAACAGCAACTCGACCCTGATTTAATCAATGCTGGCAAACAAACTGTCACCGCGCGTGCAGGTGCAGCCTTTTTCTCCAGCAGTGAATCCTTTGCCATGATTCGTGGCGGACACGTCAATATCGCCATTTTGGGTGCCATGGAAGTCTCTGAACAAGGTGATTTGGCCAACTGGATGATTCCGGGCAAAAAAGTCAAAGGCATGGGTGGCGCGATGGACTTGGTTGCAGGCGTACAGCGTGTGGTGGTGTTGATGGAACACAATGCCAAAGACGGGACTGCCAAAATCGTCAAACAGTGCAGCTTACCACTGACAGGTCAAAAAGTGGTGCATCGCATTATTAGCGATTTAGGTGTTTTGGATGTTGTTGCTGAAGGCATCAAACTGGTGGAACTAGCACCTGATGTGACTGAACAACAAATTCAAGCTGCTACAGGTGTTGAGCTGTTGATTGAAGCCCAAGCTTAATTCTACACACGCTTTTATTTTTCTCGTTGAAGTGATGCTGTGATGGCATCACTTTTCGCTGTTTTCACAACAGTAAAAATTCATTTAGGACAAATGAATCAGCTACAACAAAATTAAAAATGGATGCTCAAGATGAATAAACAACCTGCCGTGTTAGAACGGTTTGCCCTGCGGATTAGTAACTGGTCGGAAAAATGGTTTCCTGACTCTTATATTTTTGCCCTGCTCGGTGTAATTATCGTTTCCTTTGCTGCCATCGGCATTGGTGCATCGGTACAAGATGTCGCAAGCTCCTTCGGGAATGGTTTCTGGAGTTTAATCCCCTTCACCTTACAAATGACCATGCTGATTATTGTCGGTTATGTGGTTTCGGTTTCTGCACCTGTGAAAAAACTGATTCAGATGATGGCACGTATTCCCCATTCGGGACGCAGCGCCATTGTCTTGGTCGCCACGGTCAGCTTATTGATTTCTCTGGTCAATTGGGCAGTCAGTACCATTTTGACCGCGTTATTGGTGATTGCGCTGGCCAAGCGTAAAGAGCTACAGATGGACTACCGTGCTGCTGCCGCTGCTGCCATTATTGGTATGGGAGCAACATGGGCACTGGGCATCAGTTCGTCTGCGGCACAATTACAGGCCAATAAAGCCAGTTTGCCTGAATCCATCTATAACCTCACAGGTGTGATTCCATTTACCGAAACCATCTTCCTATGGCAATCCATGCTGATGACTCTGATCTTAGTGATTGTCTCGATTGCGATTGCCTATTGGTCTGCACCGAAAGGTGACAACGTCAAAACCATGCAGGATTTTGAGCTGAGTTTTGATGAAGAAGAAAAAACTGAAGTTAAATCAACCCGACCGGGCGACTGGTTGGAAAACTCACCCTTATTGACCATTATCGTGGTGGCATTAGGCTTGATTTGGATGTTCATCGAGTTTTCTAAAACCAATCCCATCATCGCCATTTCCAGTCTCAATACTTATAATTTTGTGTTCTTGATGCTGGGTCTGGCACTACACCGTACACCGCGAAACTTCCTCAATGCAGTGAGTCAGGCAGTGCCTGCGGTGTCGGGGATTCTGATTCAGTTCCCGCTCTACGGCAGTATTGCCTTTATTATGACTCAAGCGCTGAATAGTCAAGATTTATCGCTGTCGCATTATATTGCTGAATTCTTTGTTTCGATTGCTTCAAAAGAAACCTTTGCGATTGTGATGGGCATCTACTCTGCAGTACTGGGTTTCTTTGTTCCTTCTGGTGGTGGTAAATGGATTATTGAAGCGCCTTATGTGATGCAGGCAGCCAATGATTTACAAGTGCATTTAGGTTGGTCGGTACAGATTTATAATGCGGCCGAAGCCTTACCAAATCTGATCAATCCCTTCTTTATGCTGCCCATGCTCGGGATTTTAAAACTCAAAGCCAAAGACGTGATTGGCTTTACTGTGACTCAATTGGTGTTCCATCTACCTTTAGTACTGTTCTTACTCTGGATTTTAGGACGCACTTTAACGTATAGCCCACCAGTCATGTAACTACACAGCTCCGTCAGCGCCACTTTTTATCTTGAAACTCTTGAAGATGAAAAGTGGTGATCACTGTTGCTTACTATCAATCATCTACCGATCTTCATGCGAGTTCTCTCGCCTCGCTTTATTCAGCAATGTCCAAAACCGTGCTATTTTTAAGCAAATTGCACCACTTTTCACCAAAATTACAATTTAACTTCTAAATTGGTGCGTTTTTTGCTTTAGATATTTCATCAAATTAAGTTGTTGTGATACAGCTTGAGTTTCTAGATTTACTAAATCCATTTTGGTGCAGAAAACGAATCAAACATTTGCATCAAAATAAAATTTAGCACTTTTTTTGAGCATCATTATGCAAAACGTAGATCTATTTTTCTTACTGCTCGGGGCAGTACTGGTATTGGCAATGCACGCTGGCTTTGCGTTCTTGGAGTTGGGCACCGTGCGCCATAAAAACCAAGTCAATGCATTGAGTAAAATCCTCACCGATTTTGCCATTTCAGCGATTGCCTATTTCTTTGTAGGCTATTGGATTGCATATGGTCAAAACTTTTTCCATGCAGGCAGCACCTTAGCCGCCGATCATGGTTATAACCTGATGCGCTGTTTCTTCTTACTAACTTTTGCTGCGGCGATTCCTGCGATTATTTCGGGCGGTATCGCTGAACGTGCCAAAATGCGTGCTCAAGCCATTGCCACACTGATCTTGGTTGCCCTGATCTACCCTTTGTTTGAAGGCATGATCTGGAATGGTAACTACGGTCTACAAAAATGGTTAGAGAACTCTTTTGGTGCAAGTTTCCATGACTTTGCAGGTTCTGTGGTGGTGCATGCCATGGGAGGCTGGATTGCCCTCGCCGCAGTAATTTTACTGGGTGCCCGTCATGGTCGTTATAAGAATGATGGTCGTGTCAGTGCCCATCCACCCTCATCTATTCCATTCCTTGCTTTAGGTTCATGGATTCTAATCGTGGGCTGGTTTGGTTTTAACGTGATGAGTGCACAACGGGTTGAAGCCATCTCTGGTCTGGTGGCAATTAACTCACTGATGGCAATGGTCGGTGGTACTTTGGCAGCCAACTTTATGGGCCGAAATGACCCTGGTTTCTTACACAATGGTCCATTGGCAGGCTTGGTCGCAATCTGTGCAGGTTCAGATATTGTGCACCCAATTGGTGCATTAATCATTGGTGGTACGGCGGGTGCACTGTTTGTTTACCTGTTCACCTATACTCAGAATAAACTAAAAGTTGATGATGTGTTAGGTGTCTGGCCATTACATGGGGTATGCGGTGCCTTGGGTGGTATCGCAGCAGGCATCTTTGGTCAACAAGCTTTAGGTGGTCTCGGTGGTGTTTCCATCATCTCGCAAATCATCGGCACAGGTCTCGGCATTCTCATTGCATTGCTTGGTGGTTTTATTGTCTATGGCCTGTTAAAAGCCACTATGGGGATTCGTCTTTCGCAAGAAGATGAATATCGTGGCGCAGACCTTTCCATTCATAAGATTTCAGCCAACTCTGAAGAGTCCATGTTCTAAATCCAAACCCTTTTAAGCGACGGCAACGTCGCTTTTTTTATGTTGAACAGATTGCGGTCGAATTCCAATCTATCAATTTAATTTCAACTCAATAACGCTGTTTATTGAGATCAACGCCTTGATCGGGATTCTTGACTGCTCCCCACCGCCATTCAAATCCAGACCGTAATCATGGCACATATCATGCTTTATATTTCTTGCAATTTTTACTGTAATTTACAACTTTTAAATTACGCCACTCATCCACTATTACGATTAACAAAACCGTAAAAAATATCGCTTGAGCATGTGCATTCAACTCCATTAAGATGAAAAATAATGTTTTTTAATACACCAAAAAGAACACATTATTTTTCATAAAAATGAACGGTTAAACGGCAACAATGACGCATACGATCATAACGATACAAAAGGAGTTTTGTACATGATTTATAAACGCACCATGACCTCTCTGCTTTGTGCAGGCACAATGATATTCGGACTCAGTGCCTGTAGTGACAACAAAGCGCCGGCTGCTGGCGACAAAGCGACTGAAGCGGGTGCCTCCACTTCGGGAACATTAAACAAAATCAAAAGTTCTGGCACGATTGTGCTGGGTTATCGCGATTCATCAATTCCCTTTTCATATATTGCATCTACCCCAAACCAACCGGTTGGTTATGCACATGATCTGCAACTTAAAGTTGTTGAAGCTGTAAAGCAGAAGCTGAATATGCCAGACCTGAAAATCCGCTATAACTTGGTCACCAGTCAGAACCGTATTCCACTGGTCTCGAATGGTACCGTGGATCTGGAATGTGGCTCGACCACCAATAATAAAGAACGCCAACAGCAAGTCGATTTCTCTGTCGGTTTCTTTGAAGTGGGTTCTCGACTACTAACCGCTAAAAATTCGGGCATTAAAGACTTTGCCGATTTAAAAGGTAAAAAACTGGTCACCACTGCAGGTACGACGTCTGAACGCTATATCCGTCAACACCAACAAGAACTTGGCATTGGCGAAATCATTTCTGCCAAAGACCATGCTGAATCCTTCTTGATGCTACAAAATGGTCGTGCTGTCGCGTTTATGATGGACGATATCCTGCTGGCAGGAGAAAAATCTAAAGCCAAAGATCCAAATCAATGGGAGATTGTCGGCACAGCACCCATCCATGAAATTTATGGTTGTATGCTGCGAAAAGGCGATACAGGCTTTAAACAAGTGGTCGATGATGCCATTAAGGCAACCTATGCGTCTGGTGAAATCAACAAGATGTATGAAAAATGGTTCCAGCAACCGATTCCACCGAAGAACATTAATTTGAACTTCGCCATGTCTGATCAACTCAAAGCTTTAATCAGCAATCCTCACGATCGCGATCAATAATCCCCGCCCCTTATAACAAGAATAGTATTGTGGGGTCGGGAAACAGAGGATGTTGTCCCGACTCTACTCAGGAGTTGTTATGAATTATAGCTGGAACTGGGGTGTTTTGTGGCAATCAACAGGCATCGGAGACACCACCTACCTGAACTGGATTGTCACGGGCCTCGGATGGCTCATTGTGATTGCTGTGGTTGCATGGAGCATTGCCCTACTGCTCGGCAGTATTCTTGGCATCATGCGTACACTTCCCAATAAAACCGCCAGAGCAATCGGTACGGCCTATGTGACATTATTTAGAAATGTGCCCTTACTGGTTCAATTATTTATTTGGTTCTATGTGGTTCCCAACTTCCTACCCGCACCGATTAAAAACTGGTGGATCAATGATCTGGGAGCCAATACCACCGCGCTGATTTCCGCCAGTGTCGGACTCGGCTTATTCACTGCAGCGCGTGTATGTGAGCAGGTCCGGACAGGCATTGAGGCTTTACCCAAGGGGCAAATCAATGCTGGCTATGCCATGGGGTTTACCACGGCACAGCTGTATCGCTATGTCATTCTACCGCAGTCTTTTCGTACCATTTTGCCACCACTGAGTTCTGAACTGACCAACTGCGTGAAAAACACCTCGGTCGCCTCTCTGGTTGGGGTCGCAGAAATCATTTCACAGATGAAAACCATTAGTGAATATACCCAGAACACCATCGAAATTTATACCTATGTCACGCTGATTTTTATCGTGATCAACATCTGCCTCATTTTTAGCATGAACCTGTTGGAAAAACGTCTGCGTATTCCTGGTTTAATCTCAGGAGGCAAGTAATATGGAATGGTTAACTTCTTTTCTCAATGACTTACAGCAGTCTGGCCCTGCCCTCTGGTACGGATTCAGCATCACCTTAAAAGTGGTAGTAATTGCCACCATTGGTGGTATCGCCATTGGTACGCTACTGGCGATGATGCGTTTGTCTTCAATCAAAATTCTGAACTGGATTGCACAGGCTTATGTCGACCTGTTCCGTTCTATTCCGCTGTTATTAGTATTGATGTGGTTCTATTTTGCTGTGCCATTTTTTTATACCGCAATCACAGGACAATATCTGACCATTGATACCGCTTTGGTTTCAAGTATCGTGGCCTTCATGCTGTTTGAAGCCGCTTATTTTTCTGAAATTGTACGTGCAGGGATTCAGTCGATTCCCAAAGGTCAAGCGGCAGCGGCTCAAGCCTTAGGCATGAGCTACGGGCAGTCGATGCGACTGATTATTCTGCCTCAGGCGTTCAGGAAAATGACCCCGTTATTACTGCAACAAACTATTATCCTGTTTCAGGATTCCACCATGGTCTATGCGATTGGTTTACTTGATTTTTTCAGAACAAATTATGTTCGTGGCGATTTAATGTCTCTGCTCACCCAATATATTTTATTTGCAGGGTTGGTGTACTTCACCATCAGCGCTCTCGCGACATTCGCAGTGAAACGTTTACAAAGGAGGTTAAGTGTATGAGTGACAATAAAGTAATGATAGACCTCCAGAATGTCAGTAAGTGGTATGAACAATTTCAGGTACTGACTGAATGCAGTACTCAAATTTGCCAAGGTGAAGTGGTGGTGGTTTGTGGCCCATCGGGTTCAGGAAAATCCACCTTGATTAAAACCGTGAATGGGCTTGAGCCATTTCAGCAAGGTAAAATCTTTGTCGATGGCGTGCCTGTACATGAACCCAAAACCGATATGACCAAACTGCGGAGTCGAGTCGGTATGGTATTTCAGCACTTTGAACTGTTTCCGCACTTAAGTATTACCGAGAACCTGAGCATTGCACAGATCAAGGTGCTTGGACGCTCAGAAGCGGAAGCCAATAAAAAAGGACTGGCCTATCTGGATCGTGTGGGATTGAGTGCGCATGCCAATAAATATCCGGCACAACTCTCTGGCGGTCAACAACAACGGGTCGCAATTGCGCGTGCACTGAGCATGGACCCGATTGCGATGCTATTTGATGAACCCACCTCTGCACTTGACCCTGAAATGATCAATGAAGTGCTTGATGTGATGGTCGGGCTGGCCAAGGAAGGAATGACCATGATGTGTGTCACCCATGAAATGGGCTTTGCCCGCCAAGTCGCCAATCGTGTAATCTTCATGGACCAAGGAAAAATTATGGAAGACTGTTCTAAAGATGAATTCTTTGGTGCACCACGTGGTGAACGAGCCCAGCAATTTCTGGATAAAATTCTGCATTAAATTTTTGAATACACTCACACGATAAAGCAGCGCTCAGGCTGCTTTATCGTGTGAATTACAACAAAATAAACATGGTGATATAGCCAGTTCCGCTCATTCAGCAAATTTGAATCAGCAAACGGTCAAATTATAAAATTTGCCACTCATTTTTATGTTGTAGATCTCTTCATTTAGCATTTTTTATGTATATTTAAGAGGCTTTTAAGCTTGTTCACATTAAATAACACAAATTTTCATCTGGTTTTAATAATACGCTCAATGACTCTGAAAACACCTTTTTTTGCGCTGGCCAGCTTTTTATTATTGCTGAGCTTTTTCATCTTATTATTCGTGTTTCCAGTCGGCGGTGCAATTGACTTACATCTGATTCAGCCTTGGGTCAGTTTGCAAGGTACATTTCCTTATAAAGATGACTGGTTTCTAGATAAACTGAACCACAGTTATGTCAAAAACCTACTCACAGCCGTGTATCTGATCTTTCTCTTTTTATGGTGTGCCTCATTTAAAGTCGAAAAGCTCAAGGCAAAGCGCTGGGAATATGGCTATATGTTTTGGGTAAGCATCCTGTGTACCGCTGTGGTTGGATTCTTCAAATCACATTCGGCTCATGCATGTCCCTGGTATATGACCCATGAAACAGCGACTGGCTTTATCTGGGATTTTTCAGCAACTGCAGGACATTGCTTTCCAGGTGGGCATGCCAGTGCAGGATTTGCCTTAGTCACGGGCTATTTTGTTTATCGCTTGGACAATAAGACACGTGCATGGTTCTATCTTTTTGCTGGAATGGTTATTGGTTTTGCTATGGGTTGGGCACAAATGATGCGTGGTGCTCATTTTCTTAGCCATAACTTGTGGACGGCATGGTTCTGTATTGCGGTGAATCTTGCCATGTATGCAATCACTTATAAACGTCATCAACAAGCTGCAAATCATAATGCAGTACCGATAACAACAGTTGATGTGGTAAAGTGAGTCCAGTACCAAAATCCATGGTACGCATCACGACCACTTTAGGATATTTTTTTCTTCCATATGACTGACTTTCAAGCCTTTTTAGAATCCACTTTAACAACGCAGCAATCATCTATTCAATCTTATGAACTAGATTCCCACAAAGTATGGTTAAAAAAAGCATCTGAACGTCATGGGCTATGGCTATATACACCATTAAAATGGTTAGCAAAAATATTTAACTTAGGCTCAATTACGCCTGTTCCAAACCAAGGCGGTGCAGCTGCAATTCAATGTGAATTTAGGAGAATCCAGCAACTCAATGCGCTAGGAGTCTCAACACCAAATGTTTTGGCAGTATCAAAAAAAGGCATTTTACTCGAGGATGTCGGCGCCCAACGTCACAGCCCTGTGGATCAGCTCGATCAAAAGATTGCCAGTTTAAAAGACCATCCAGAATTACAATTTGAGTTATTTAATCAAGCCATTCAATCTATTCGCAATATTCATCAACAAGAAGGTTATTTGAGTGAAGCATTTGCTCGTAATATTCTGGTCGATGAACAAAACCAGTTCACTTTTATTGATTTTGAAACCGATCCCAGAGATGTACTCAGCCTACATGACTGTTTTGTACGTGATTGGTTGCTATTTATCTTCTCAACGGCCTATCATTTTGAATTTGAAAAACTTGAGCAAGCCAGCCAGTTGCTCTATCAGGCTCTCTTGGATGAACCTCAAGTCTATAAAGACATTTGTAAGGTTGGCAAACGCCTAAATTGGGTGTTACGCTTTAATGTCAGTAAAGTTGGCAATGATGGCAAACGTATTCAGAAATGCGTGCTGTTCTTGCGCTATTTACAAGATCAGGCGCTAAAAAGCTCACGCTAATGACTATAGTCGTGATGAGCTAGTTTTTTAGGGAGTTTGACCAATACACTCAATCCCCCTAATTCGATACTTCGAGATAAAGTCAAAATGCCACCTAAACGTTGCGTTGCTTTATCGACAATCGACAGACCAAGTCCACTCCCGACTTCTAAATGATGGTGTACACGGTAAAAACGTTTCAGTACCTTATCATATTGCTCAGGATCAATCCCTGTACCGCTGTCTTCGATTTGGATATAAGCAAAATCATCCGCATCACTATACACTGAGATATTAATAACACCCTGATTTGGCGTATATTTAATTGCATTATCAATCAAATTAAAAATAATTGAATGAACCGTTGATTCAAGACTTTGCATTTCAATCGGATCATTACGTTCAAAGCCTAAATCAATCTCTTTTTGCATGGCTAAATTCACCAATTGCTCAACACAATTTAATGCCACATCATTCAAACGAAAGTGGGTATTGGGTTCAATTAAACTGAGTGCAACATCTTGCTTTGCCAACGCCAACAATTGGGTGACCAAATGTTGAATACGGGCTAATCCCTTACTTAGATTTTGTAAAGCTTCATGTTCAGGGAACTGACTGATCAAGATCCGAGTTTGTAAATTTAAGGCTGTTACAGGTGTTCTGAGCTCATGGGCGGCATCGGCAATAAATTGTTTTTGTTCAGTCTGAGCATGCTGAATACGCTCAAATAGACGGTTCATTTCTTCAATGGTCGGCAACAATTCTTGCGGATAATCTTGGCTATCTATGGGGGCCAATCCATCTGAGTCACGTTGGGTCAATTCTGTTTTAAAATCGTCTAAAGGCTTCAAACTCAAGCTAATAATGAAAGCAAGCACAAAAATAGCGATCGGCAGCAGCAAAATATAAGGAACAAACATGCTGCCAGCTAACTCCCAGGCAAAAGCATGACGCACCTGTTCCTGCTGACTGACTTGAACTTGATAGTCCTGTAAGGGCACAACATAGACACGCCATTTCCCCTGTGGCGTATCCTGCGTATAAAAACCAGCTTGTTTCACAGGGGGAATCAATAAATGCGTTTGATGCCATAAATGATTTTGATCTTTATAGGCCCATATATCAATCAACAAATCTTCTTCATGGTAAGTTCGGTGCAGCTCAACCCGACTTGAAACAGGAATGATTGGCTGTGAAATTGATCGCTCAGCCATGTATTGCATTTGAGTATCCAGAATCTCATCAACTTCATGTAATGAAATCCGATATGCCGCTAAAATGAGAAAACAGCCGAGCACCACACTAAAAATGGAAGTACCCCAAATCAACCTTTTCTTAAGTGAATAATGCTTTGCTGTTTTCATAAATTTAAGATTGCCCTAGACGATAACCTAAACCACGAATGGTACGAATAAAGTCTTTACCCAACTTGGCACGTAAATGATGCACATAGACTTCAATGGTATTACTGGTCACTTCACTATCAAAATCGTATAACTTATCTTCTAAATTGGCTTTAGAAAAAATCTTGTTTGGATGTGAAACCATCGGAATCAGGATCGCCCACTCTCTATTTGACAATTCAATTTGTTGCCCTCTAAAGGTCGCCAAATGTTGCTCGACATCGAGTGTTAATTCACCGCTTTTGAGTAATTGAGATTGGCTCTTAAGCTGGGCTGCCTCATTACTACCACGACGTAGTAAAGCATTAATACGGGCCAATAACTCATCAAACTCATAAGGTTTAATAAGATAATCATCTGCCCCCTGATTCAGCCCATCGACACGATTCTGTAACTGATCTCTTGCAGAAATGATCAGAACAGGCAAAGAACTCCGCTGACGAATCTGTTTGAGGATTTGCATCCCGTCCATTAAAGGCAAACCCAAATCCAATAGTACTAAATCAAAGGATTGCTTGGTGAGTAAAGCCAATCCATCCACCCCATTATTGACCCACTCTACGTCGAATTGATGGTATCGCAATAAAGTCAATGTCGACTCTGCAATCATAAAATCATCTTCTATCATCAAGATCTTGGTCATGATTTCATTTCACCTTAAGGGTTAGGACATGTTTGCAACATGTCATCTTTGGAGTTAATTACTTTAGTTTTTACATCAAGCAGGCTCAGCATTGTTGGAAACAAATTATCTTGGCTGAGTTTAGTTTTACGTTGTTGTTCCAGGCACTGCATCTGTTTAGCCGCATGTTGTTGCCATGTATTCGAAAACCACATGACCATAGGGATATGGGTCTGCTGAGAGGGTGCAATGGCATAAGGAGCACCATGCAAATACATACCACTCTCACCTGTTGACTCACCATGATCAGATAAATACCACATACCTGTTTGATACTGCGTAGTTTGTTTTAATGTTTCGATCACTGAATCTAAAATATAGTCAGTATAAAGCAAGGTATTGTCATAGCTGTTGACCAAGGCTTCTTTACTACATCCTTGAATGGCATTGGTATCACATGTTGGCTTAAACACGCGATAGGCTGGCGGTACACGCTTATAATAGGCCGGACCATGACTTCCCATTTGATGTAATACCACCAAATGTGGTCGTGTATCATCTTTTGGAATCGTTTCTATATACGCTTTTAGACTATCAACCAGCATCTCATCAAGACACTCTCCGTCTTTACACCACTTTTTCTGAATCGGTTCAGGAATCTGGAATTGTTGAACACGATCACAGGTGCCTTTACAACCAGAATTATTGTCAATCCAAGTCACTTGATAACCTGCTCGTTGAGCAATATCAAGTAACCCCTCACGATGACTTGCAAGGCGCTCATTATAATCTTCTCTTGGCATGCCAGAGAACATACAAGGAACCGACACAGCTGTTGCTGTCCCACAAGAACTGACTTGGGAAAAGTTGATAATGTCCTGCTTCGCTAATTTAGGATTGGTTTCTTTGCTATAACCATTCAGTGAAAAGTTTTCTGCACGTGCTGTTTCACCTACAACCAGTACCATCAGTTTAGGCAAACCTTTTACCGCTTCTACATGCTGTGCATCTTCGCCATACGTCACCAGTGGGAGGTTTTCTTTAGGTGCTTTCTTTTTATAATATGAAATAAAAGATCCGATCATATTCTGAGGAGAAATCATGCCTTTCAGATCTCGGTTTTCACGAAAAATTGCTGCAAAATCAACATAAAAAACAAATAGAAGTCCAGCAACCATAGCCAATGAAAGTACAGATGCAACCACCTTTTTTAATATTTGGCCTAGTACCGGTTCAGGTTTAATCTTCACCAGCAGGATCACAATGATCGGCAGGATGGTCATCCCTAAGGTCCATACCACAAGATGCCATGACCAAGTATCTCGTGCTTCAGCGGCATTGGTTTGCATCAAGTTTTGAATTTGGTCAGAGGTAATCCAGACACCTAATGTGTTGACCGTATACGCGGCAAAACCACCAATAAAAACCAGAGCAATCGCAACAGGTTTCGCAGTCCATTTCCAGCTTAGCAGTTGGAATAGAAAGTTATATACGGCAACAACAACCAATATAGAAGCCAGTACAAAAAAACCTGCTTTCATTCCAGTATATGGAGTAAGAGACTCCATTTTTTTATAGAAAGCAAAATTTAAAAATACACCTAACCAGATAGCAAGTAAGGCATTAAAAGTTAATAGCGAGATAGGTCTAGTCTTGAGTTTCTGTAGCAGCATGGTCATCATAATCTAAAAATAAACTTCTTAGCGTCTCTAAGATAAAAATTAAAACTTAAAAATGACTTAAACTAAATAATAATAGGCGCAATAATATCTGCAATTCGGTTCTAGATTTACTTGCAAATCGAGAAGGATATTTAGTTTCAAACCATCCCGCTCATTTGCGCTCTCTCCATTACGTACCCTAGTTTTATTCTTAAAAAAATCATTCCATTTAGTGGAATTACTATACTACAAGTCATATCCCATACAAACAAAAACACCCTTTAAGGTGTACTTAAAGGGTGTTCGATAAGAAAAGGAATTTAGAACTTAAATTCTAAACCCAAACCTGCGACAGGTTGCTTGTCTTTTTTGCTTGCTTGCTCAAGCGTTAGATAACCAGCATAACCATAGGTTCTGACCTGTTTGTTAAACGCATAGTCTGCTCCAGCAATAATTTGTTTGGCTTTAAAATCAGCTGTATTGGTTTTAAAACTGGTGTCATTTTGGCTGTATTGACCTTTTACTGTCCAGTTTTTCGCTTGAGGAATGTTATATTCAGCGCCCAATAACCAACCTTGTGCATCATCAATATTTTCTGAGCCTGGTGCATTTCCAGCAACCGCTTCAACTTTAGAGGTTTGATACAGTGCTTTAAGCGCTAAACCTTCAACAGGATTGACTCGACCAATAGCACGAACGGTATTGGCAGCAGCAAATAAACTACCTCCTGTAATTGCAGGTTCAGCCGCATTTAAGAAACCACGACCAAGGAAAGTGCTTGGAATCGCTTTATCATAACCGATACCCGCAACCACCAATGGGTTTTCATACGTGACTGTCGCTGACCATGCATCTCCCAAACCTCCACCTGCAACTTTTGCACCGCCACTGGTCTGTTTAATACCAGAAGACTCGCCTGTCGCAAGCAACGCATTAAATTTAAATGCGCCATCTAATAACTGAACTGCTGGTGACTCATAGATCACAGCATTATCAATACGGTTCTCACCTGTGAAAATACCCGTGATATCCGCCTTGTTTGCAACATAGTTATTGAAGGTATCGACAACACTCGATAACTGTTTAACCGGTGTATCGTGCTTACCAATTTTCAAGGTACCTAATTGGGAATCTTTTAAACCGACAAAACGATTACGCTGTGTCCAGTCACTGCTATCGCCATCCGCACTAAAACCCCATTCGATTGCGTAGACTGCACTTAAACGCTCAGTGAGTTTTTCATCACCTTTAATTCCTATAAATGAACTGTTTGAACTGATTTCCCAAACATCTTTATTTGATTTAGTCGCATTTTTTTCTGGTAAATAATCAACGCTGGCATCGATTTCACCATAAAGTGTTGGCGCTGCAAATGTGGTTGTTGCAAGTAAACTGAGCACTGCTGCTGTTACAATTTTGATTTTCATTGTTTACATCCTGGTTAAATTTGTAACAAATCCTACACAGTAACTTTATATGACAAAACGATTAAAATCTTATTTATTTATTCTAATTTCGACTAAAGTTTAATTTTTAGCCAGCTATAATCTGTGCCATAGATTTTAAATTATCTTTTTATATTTTAACAAATTATTTTCGATATCAAATAATTAAAAATCAAATTAAACGCTTTTCATCATCAAACTACGATATTCAAAAAAATAAAAAATCCGATGAAAAACATTCAATCTCTAGATAAGTACAAGGACTGAACCCTATTTGTCATTTTACATCTGTTCGATTTAGCAAAAAAATTTTAATAAAAATATGCTTTCATCTTACATAATTTTTCCAATGAAAAATTGGCCATAAACAAAGCACAGCAATCACGCAAATCGTGATCAAATAATAAAAATAACCGAGCCAATCCCCGACAATCCCACTCCATAAATAAAGAAAACCACTCACCGTCGCCATAATCGAGACTTGAAAGGTAAAATCTGTGCCAGCAAATTGTTTACGGCTATATTGCATCACTAAGGTAAGCATCACCACCAACAGCATGGCAGAGCAGGCATCTTCAACAGCATTGACCACATAAAGCCAGATTGGAGAAATTTGATACCCAAATTCGTAAGCATGAGCCAAAACAGTATAAGCCCCCAAACTCAAAATCTTAAGCAGTGAAAAACCAATTAAACTTTGCGTTCTGGAAAAATACTTCAATAATAAACCTGCCATGGCAGCACCCAACAATGCAGCAACCGCACCAAACATGGTAATAAACACCCCAATCTGAGTAAAATTTAATCCCATATCCACCATTAAAGGTTTTAATAAAGGTCCTGCTAAACCATCCGCCACTTTAAAACTAATCAACACCAACAACCATGCTTTTAATTCTGAAGAAGACTGGAAATAAGCGAGATAAGCTTTGATCGACTGCGCTAAAGATACGCTAACAGCGGTATTAGGCACCACTTTACTCATGTGTTTCGGTTCACGATAAAACAAAACCGGCAGCGTATTGAGCAAGACCAGTGCTGCCAAAGCCAGAAAGGTCTTTTGCCACTCCAGCCAATCTAGACACCAAAGTACTGCCCCTCCCCCCACAATAAAACCTAAACGAGATCCGATCACTTGAAAGGTGTTGCCCCAGTGTTGTTGATCACTTTTCAGTAAATTGACTGCCAGACCATCCGTCGCAACATCCTGAGTTGCGCCAGTTAAATTCATGAGGAACAGGAGTGCAAAAAAAACCAGCAAATAACTAGGTTGGTCTAAAGCCTGAATCGGGAAAAATGACAAGACAATGAGAATCAGCACACTCGCAAGTTGAGTAGGAAGAATCCAACTGCGGTAATGTCCGAATCTTGAGATAGCAAACCGATCTACATAGGCCGCCCAAAAAATCTTAATCGACCAAGGCAACATCAATAAACCAAAACCG
Organism: Acinetobacter colistiniresistens; assembly: GCF_000413935.1. Lineage (GTDB taxonomy): Bacteria > Pseudomonadota > Gammaproteobacteria > Pseudomonadales > Moraxellaceae > Acinetobacter > Acinetobacter colistiniresistens. Next base: position 93,871 of record NZ_KE340376.1, read on the forward strand.
CCAATATGCGCCAAGGACACGCCCTGCGCCCTTAAAATCACAGGCAGTGCATGGGTCATAAACCCCACAGGTAAGCCCTGCGCCCAGTATAAAGAAAACAATAAAATGTAAACCTGACGAAGATTAAGCATTTTCAGTTTTCCATGAGCGCATACCAAAGGAGCTCAAGTATCCAATCCTTTCATCGGCATAGCAATAAAATCTTATTTTTTGCCAATGCAGTGCTTGTCATCAGCGTTTAACATGATTGTAGTTGTCATTACATATTATAATTTATGTCGCAGCATTTTCCAGATTTACCCCCATTAGTGCCACAACGTGGATCGCTTTATAGTCGTGCTTTATGTAAGAAACTTTTCTTAAGCCAAGGTTGGACTGTTGTCGGGGAAATTCCCAATCTTCCCAAGGCCGTTGCGATTATTTCTCCACACACCTCCAATATTGATGGTTGGTATGGCTTTCTCGCTATCGGTGGATTGGGTTTAAAAATTACTGTACTGGGTAAAGATACCTTATTTAAGCCAGCTTTGAAGCCACTGTTAAACTGGGCAGGGCTCATTCCTGTACATCGAGATAGTGCGCATGGTTTAACTGAGCAAGTGGTTGCCAGCATTCGCCAGCATGACAAAATCTGGATCGGAATGGCACCTGAAGGTACCCGTAAAAAAGCCGAAAAAATGAAAAGTGGCTTTTATCATATCGCCCATGCAGCAGGTATTCCCATTGTCATGTTCGCCTTTGATTATGACCACAAAACCATTTATTGTTTAGGTGCCTTTACCCCGACAGGTCACTATCCACAAGATCTTGAACAGATCATGCAACGTTATGTAGGTCACTTCTCTCCAAAGAACCCACATTGGCTGGCAGAACCCTTACAAAAACTTGTGAAAAAAAACTAGAAAAAGAGGGGCAAATCTGCTCTGATGTGCCCATCTTTTTTGTACATTTTATCTGCATTCGATATGAAAATTGCTCGACTGTCTTGCTTGGCTGTCCTTGGCTTCGCGTTATTGGGTTGTGATCAAACCGCAAAGAAAACACCCTCTACTACGGCGATTAACGCACGTGAACCGGTTATTGCACTTGCACTCGGTGGTGGGGGCGCCAAAGGTTTCGCCCATATTGGTGTCATCAAGGTGTTAGAGTCACATGGGATTAAAGCCAAAATTGTTACAGGTACCAGTGCTGGTAGTTTTGTCGGCAGTATTTATGCCAGTGGGCAAACCCCTTATCAAATGCAAAACCTCGCCTTGAAATTACAAGAATCAGATTTGCGTGACTTAACCTTGAATAGCCAAGGCATTATTCTGGGACAGAAACTTCAGAATTACGTCAACACACAGGTCGGCAATAAACCGATTGAACAATTTCCAATTCGTTTTGCCGCAGTTGCAACACGTTTAGATAGTGGTAAAAAAGCAGAATTTATTAAAGGTAATGCAGGTCAAGCAGTACGTGCTTCATGCAGTATCCCCAATGTCTTTGTTCCTGCTGTCATTGGCAACACCAAATATGTAGATGGTGGTTTGGTCAGCCCAATCCCTGTTAAAACTGCAAAAGATATGGGGGCTGATATTGTGATTGCCGTCGACATTTCTGCCCGTCCAGTCGGTGGTAAACCTTTAAGCATGTGGGGCTTATTAGACCAAACCATTAATATTATGGGACAGCAAAGTATTAATGAAGAACTGAATCAAGCCACTGTGGTGATCCAACCTAAAGTTGGCCATCTGGGTGCATTAGACCTTAAGTCTAGTAATGAAGCCATTTTAGAAGGTGAAAAAGCAGCACAGGCCAAGATTACAGCAATCCAGAATGCGATCACAACCTTCAAAAACTCTCCTGCTGCACTGAAACCGGCTCCAAAATCTAAATTCTAATCATAAACTTGGGCAGTTGATCTTAAAAAACCATCATCTGCCCATTTCCTAACTAAAAAAACAATCTTTGTATATTCATCAAGATAATCATCTGCTACAGTGCTTAAAGTGAATATTTTTTCACCTCCACTCCATTTAATGAGACGAGCAAATCTATGGAATTTGTAGTTGAACCTTGGCACTGGTTTGTATTAGGGATTTTACTGATTCTTTCAGAATTGATTTTGCCTGCTTTTGCTGCATTATGGTTTGGTATAGCAGCAGTTATGGTTTGTATTTTACTGTGGCTTTTCCCCATGATGGGCTTTACCACCCAAGTGATTACTTGGGGTATTTTATCTATTTTGTGCACGATTCTTTGGTTCAAATTTATTAAACCACTGTCCATTGATAAAACCAAAGCTGGGCTCCCTCGCGAAGCAACCATTGGTCAAGTTGGTATGGTCATCCAGACTGGGCTTGAACATGGACAAATCATTGTACGCTTCTCAATGCCTGTTTTAGGTTCTGATGAATGGCATTGCCGTTGTTCTGTTCCAGTACAAGTGGGTGATCGCGTGCGCGTGGTTGATATTTTGGGTAATGATTTAGTCGTTCAACCTCATACGTCATAAACACAAAGAGGGTTTTCAATGTCTGTCGGTACTATTGTTGTTTTAGCTTTCTTAGCTTTTATTGGTATAACCATTTTTAAAGGGGTTCGCATTGTTCCCCAAGGTTATAAATGGATTGTTCAGCGTTTAGGTAAATACCATACCACGTTGGCTCCAGGTCTTAATTTCGTGATTCCCTATGTTGATGAAGTTGCTTATAAAATCACAACCAAAGATATTGTTTTGGATATTCCTTCGCAAGAAGTAATTACCCGTGACAATGCGGTGTTGGTGATGAATGCAGTGGCTTATATCAATCTCACCACACCAGAGAAAGCGGTGTACGGGATTGAAAACTATACATGGGCCATTCAAAACCTCGTTCAAACCTCACTGCGTTCAATTGTGGGTGAAATGGACTTGGATGATGCACTTTCTTCTCGTGATCATATTAAAGCGAAACTGAAAGCAGCCATTTCTGATGATATTTCGGATTGGGGGATTACCCTAAAAACGGTTGAAATTCAAGATATTCAACCTTCACACACCATGCAAGCTGCGATGGAAGCCCAAGCCGCAGCTGAACGTCAACGTCGTGCGACCGTGACCAAAGCCGATGGTGAAAAACAGGCAGCGATTCTAGAAGCAGATGGTCGTTTAGAAGCATCTCGTCGCGATGCTGAAGCTCAGGTCGTTCTTGCTGAGTCATCACAACGCGCGATTGAAATGGTCACCACTGCAGTCGGTGATAAAGAAATTCCTGTGGCTTACTTACTCGGTGAGCAATATGTGAAAGCGATGCAGGATCTTTCTAAATCAAGCAACGCAAAAACTGTGGTGCTTCCAGCCGATGTACTCAATGCCATTCGTGGAATTATGGGTAAACACTAAACCCGTTGCTCCTGAAAAAATAAAGCAGCGTTATCGCTGCTTTATTTTTTAGTGCTGTTGGAGCAATTTTCGCGTCTTAACGGGAAGTTTTTCCACCACTAAATCATAAGAATCTTGAATCAAGTCTTGCAGCAAATCGGCTGTTATTTCATGACCACTGGCAATTGAGATCCAATGTTTTTTATTCATATGGTAGCCTGCTGAAATTGAAGGATATAGCTCCTGATATTCCAGACTTTTCTCAGGCTTACATTTAATCGTCACCAGTAACTTGCCCGAATAAGCCCCAATCAACATAAATACCTTGTCGCAGATTTTGAATACCTCACAATCTGGGCCAAAAGGCTGTGACTGAATGGAAAAAGCCAGTTGCTGTCCGTATTCAAGCGCCACTTGTTCTAATTGTTCATCCTTCATGTAACCGCACCCCATTGTTATTTATTATTGATCAAGTAGAGGGCTATCGCTTAGCTTAACTTTTACGTGCGAGCAAGAATTGAGAAATCGCAACGAGTTCTTTGGCATCTTCACCAAAATAAGCAAGGGCTTCAAAGGCTTGATCATGCAAGCTTTGCGCATAAACTTGTGCCTGCGCTAAGCCCATTAAGGCAGGATAAGTCGATTTTTGCATTTGCTCATCTTTACCCGCTGTTTTACCGAGAGTCTCAGTGCTCGCCGTAATATCCAAAATATCATCTTGTACTTGAAAGGCTAGACCAATGCTCTGTCCAAACTGGCGTAATTTTGGAATCGCCTGATCAGTACCTGCAAAGATAGTTACCGCCCCCATCATGATTGCAGCTTGAATCAATGCACCGGTTTTATTACGGTGAATATTCTCTAATTCAGTTTGATCTACCTGTTTATTAGCCCCTTCTGCCTGTAAATCAAGAACCTGCCCACAGACCATTCTTGAACTGGCGGTTGCTAAAATCTGTACCTGCTTCAAGACAATAGCAGCCTCGGTTCCCTGTCCTTGTTCGTCGAATAAACGACTGCCCAAAATTTCAAAGGCCATGGATTGTAAAATATCACCCGCTAATAGAGCCGTGTCTTCACCAAAGGCGACATGACAGGTGGGTTGGCCACGGCGCAGCAAATCATTGTCCATACAAGGCAAATCATCATGTGCCAATGAATAGCAATGGATCAGTTCAACTGCAACTGCGGCACGACGCGCCGCTGCAAAATTATGATTCGACTGTAACGAAGCTGCTGCATAACAGAGTGCAGGACGAATGCGCTTTCCACCTAACATCACTGCATGATGAACGGCAGCCTTTAAAGGTTCTGGAATTGAGAATGCAGCCAATGCTGTCAATAAATCTTGTTGAATACGTTGTTGAGCTTGTATGAGAACATCCGCATTAACTTGAGAAATAGATGACACAATTGCCTCGGGAAATCTTAATAAAAGGAAGTTGACAAGACTTGTCAGAATGTTGACATCATAACACTTTTTATCTGAAAAAAAGGGATTTGTCTTTTTATTCGATTCAAAATAATAAGGCCCTCAAATGAAGGCCTTAGCAATAAATTTAGAATAAAAAATTAGAAAGCATCGCCCGGTACACGCACCCAACCTTCCATCAATACACGGGCGCTGCGGCTCATGATGGCTTTTTTCACTGACCATTTGCCATCAATCAACTCAGCCTGAGCTCCAACACGTAAGGTTCCAGATGGATGACCAAAACGAACCGCTTCACGCTCGCCCCCACCTGCGGCTAAATTAACCAAAGTGCCTGGAATCGCGGCTGCCGTACCAATTGCAACTGCTGCCGTTCCCATCATGGCATGATGTAATTTACCCATCGACAAAGCACGTACCAATAAATCGACCTCGCTTGCCGCAACCGCCTTACCACTAGATGAGTTATAGCTTTTAGGTGGGGATACAAAGGCAATTTTAGGCGTATGCTGACGTGCTGCTGCTTCAGAAATATCTTTAATCAGCCCCATTTGTACTGCACCATAAGCACGGATTTTCTCAAAACGTGCTAAAGCAGCTGCATCACTATTGATCTGATCTTGCAATTCAGTGCCTTGATAGCCAATCTCTTCGGCATTGAGGAAAATGGTTGGAATCCCCGCATTAATAAATGTTGCTTGGAATGTCCCCACTTCAGGCACTTCCAGTTGATCCACCACATTTCCTGTCGGGAACATATCGCCCCCTTCTTCGCCATCATCGGCAGGATCTAAAAATTCAATTTGCACTTCCGCCGCAGGGAAAGTCACCCCATCCAGCTCAAACTCACCAGTTTCCTGTACTTGCCCATTGGTCACCGGAACATGTGCAATGATGGTTTTTTGAATATTCTTCTGCCAGATCCGTACTGTGCAAATGCCATTTTCAGGAATACGCGCGGCATCAACCAAACCATTTGAAATGGCAAATGAACCAACCGCAGCAGTTAAATTACCGCAATTTCCACTCCAGTCGACAAAAGGTTGATCAATCGATACCTGACCAAATAAATAGTCGACGTCGTGTTCTGGTTGTGCGCTTTTTGCCAAAATCACAGTTTTACTGGTACTAGAGGTCGCTCCTCCCATCCCATCAATCTGTTTCCCATAAGGATCTGGGCTCCCAATTACACGAAGGAGAAGTTGATCACGTGCTTTGCCCGCTACTTGCGCCGCTTCAGGTAAATCATCTAGTTTGAAAAATACACCTTTACTTGTTCCGCCACGCATATAGGTTGCTGGGACTTTGATTTGCGGTACTGAGCTCATGTCAATTTCATCCTTTTATCATGTTCTTGGTGCAGATTGGTTTTGAGTCTAAAGTTACTGCATGGCATTCAAAAATACCATACGACCAATTGTTTTAGGATCGGTCACGCGAGCTCAAATCTCGACCTTATATTGGGTCGGTTTCCTTACTTGCACAATGGCAGAAATTCCAATCCGTCTGTCGGGAAAAACAAGGACTGAATTCAAGCGTCTAAATTTACAGCAATTTTCATTTTAATATTCATACAAACAAATGATTTTAAACAACTTATCAAGACAACTTCGCAGTCATGGCATCGCTGTACTTTTACTAGGCGAAAATCTTTGAATCTATTAGAATAATCCAGTTAATTCCTCGTCGAGCTCAGTCCTTTGAACAACGATTCTTCTCAACTTCAGCGTGGACTAAAAAACCGCCATATCCAACTCATTGCCATGGGTGGAGCGATTGGTACGGGCTTATTTTTAGGTTCTGCGCAAATTATCCAGTCTGCTGGACCATCCATTATTTTGGGGTATGCAATTGGTGGCTTGATTGTTTTTCTCATCATGCGCCATTTAGGTGAAATGATTGTTGAAGAACCTGTTGCAGGTTCATTTAGCCATTTTGCTTATAAGTATTGGGGTAAATTTCCAGGCTTTATCACCGGCTGGAATTATTGGGTTCTCTACATCCTTGTCGCCATGACTGAGCTAACGGCTGTAGGGAAATATATTAATTACTGGTGGCCGCAAATCCCGGCATGGCAGTCTGTATTATTTTTCTTTGTCGTGATTACGGCAGTAAACCTGACCAATGTTAAATTTTATGGTGAATCAGAGTTCTGGTTAGCAATCATCAAGGTAACTGCTGTGGTTGCCATGATCTTGTTTGGTTTGTTCCTACTCTTCACTGCAGATGCCAACTCAACAGCCTCATTTAGCAACCTTTGGTCACATGGCGGCTTTTTCCCGCATGGCTTCGAAGGCTTGTTCTATATGCTGGCTTTCTTGATGTTTGCCTTTGGGGGAATTGAGCTGATTGGTATGGCTGCGGCAGAAGCCAAAGATCCAAAGACAACCATTCCTAAGGCGATTAACCAAGTGGTCATTCGTATTTTGGTGTTCTATGTCGGTTCGCTTGCCATTCTCTTATCACTTGTGCCTTGGAACCAACTCGATCTTGGTGGCTTAGATAAAAGTCCATTTGTCATGATTTTCAGTCAGATGGGCATTGGCTGGGCAGCACATTTACTTAACTTTATTATCCTGACAGCAGCATTATCCGTCTATAACAGCGGAATGTATGCCAACAGCCGTATGGTATTTGGTTTGGCTCAACAAGGTAATGCACCGAAAGTCTTTACCAAAACCAATAAACAAGGTGTCCCAGTTCCAGCAGTACTGCTCTCTGCGTTCCTGATCTTTGGTTGTGTGTTGTTAAACTACTTTGTGCCAGAAGATGCGCTCGGACATTTAATGTATGTCGTTGTTGGTGCACTCGTTTTAAACTGGGCCATGATCAGCTTGACGCACTTGAAATACAGACGCCATATCAAAACAGCCCAAATCAAGACTTCGTACCCAGCTTTATGGTCTCCATTCAGTAACTATCTGGTTTTAGCATTTATTGGTGTGGTGCTGTATATCATGTGGCAACAAGGTTTTAAAGAATCTGTACTGATGATTCCAATCTGGATCGTCGCCATGTTTATTTTCTATAAGTTTTTAAATCGTAAAACTGAAGATTAACAGTTGATCGGTTTCATTAAAAAGTGATTGCTTATGCAATCACTTTTTTGTTTATAATCATAAAATTATGCGCTTATAGCTTAACTGGATAGAGCAGTTGCCTCCTAAGCGACCGACGTGGGTTCGAGTCCCGCTAAGCGCATACCCTATCTGGCTCCAATGTAAATAACGACAACCTGCTAAATATCCCAGTTTCTTTCTATACTGGTAATCTGACTATAAACACTCTGATACTCGGCTTGCTTCACGGTACACCAAACATCGACAAATGCTTTGCCTAAATATTCATTCAGATACCGATTCGCCTTCAATAGCTTCAATGCTTGTATTTGCTCAGTTGGCAATAACACATGCTCACTTTTCAGTTTTAATTGATGCGCTTGCTTAGGAATTTCTAATTGATGCGTTAGACCATGCAATGTTCCTATCAAAATTGTAGCTACAGCCAAATAAGGATTACAGTCCGCTCCGGCAACCCGATACTCCAAACGTTGATTGTCTTGATCTGAACAAGGAATGCGAATTGCCACGTTACGATTATTAACGCCCCAATTGGCCTCTAGCGGCACATGATGGCCGAACTTGAAACGGCGGAAGGAATTCAGGTTTGGCGCTAAAATTGCCATTGAATCAGGCATAAATAACAATAAGCCACTGATGACTTTTAACAATGCTTCGGATGGCTCTGCATTCGAACTAAACAGATTCAGGTGATTCTGATCTAAAAGGCTCATATGGAAGTGCATCCCACTACCCGCTTTATGTATCTCAGGCTTCGCCAGAAAATTAGCACGCAGATCATATTTATTGGCAATCTGTTTAATTGTTCTTTTTAACAACATGATTTGATCGCATAGCTTTAAAATCTCTGTCGTATGCTGCAGATTGATCTCGTACTGACTTGAAGAAGACTCAGAGACAATACCGGTAATCTGAATACCCTGCTGCTTTGCAACCCATTCAATCTCATTCAGCACATTTTGATAATGGTCAGAGGTATTGATATCAAAACATTGCGTTATGGTTTCCTCAACATCCCCCGCCATGTTCAGGGGCTGCAAATAGAACTCAATTTCTGCTGCAATGCAGGGAAAATAGTTTTGATGATGCAATCGGGTGCTGATTTTTTTCAAGATGTTGCGCGGTTCAAATAAACAATCTTGATGCATGTTCTGTTTCATGCTGAGTAATAACTGTGCGGTTGTTTCAGGCTCAATCGCATGGGGTTGTAGTGTTCCCAAAACAGGTTCACATAAATAATCAGGCTCCCCGATATATTTCCCAAGACCAGTTTCCTCAATGACTTTGCCCTCTAAACTCATGGCATAAATGGACAAGGGGAAATAACAGCCTTTGGCCAGATTTCGTAGACAACCAATATCAATACGTTTACCGCGCAAATGTCCATTCAAATCACATAAATAGATATCGATATGTTGTGTGTCTGGGTAGTGTTCTAAATAAGCTTCGACTTCTTCTATAAATAAATTCTTTATCGTATGCACATCAACATCATGTTTCTGCATTGCGGTATCAAGATACTTTTTAAGTGCAGAAGGATGATTGATCTCAACAAGTACAGCACTCATCGCTGGTCACTCGAGTTATAGGGTTAGAATCAGCTTAGTAGAGACCCGTAGAGAAGTAACGTAAACAGTGCGTAAATTTATTGCTGTACCGAATAAATTCTGTATAAATCTGCTGAAAAATAAAAAGCCCATATCCATGAGCTTTTTATTTTTGTCGAGCATTACTGGATTTTGCCTTCAATCAGCTGCTGGTTTAGCAAAGTTTTTGCTTGTGATTGAAGTTGTTCTGCTTTGACAGCTTTCCCTGCAACAGACTCAGCTTGGTCATTAAAATAGCTAAAATGAGACTTCTCATTTTTCGCTGCAAATTTTAACGCAACAATTTGATTCTGGTTAAATGCATTACTCCATGCCCCTCTGACCGCACTCCAATACGCTGCATTGGTCTTCCAGTAATCATAAGCCGCTTTGAAATCATAGCCTTCAACTTTGTTGTACTGGTTAACACCAAGTTCACGTGCAAGTGCGGTATTGGTTTTGCTATCAAATTTAATATTATCTTGCTCATGTACCCAACCTGTCGCTGTGATTGCGTGTCGATTGATACCGATAATCACATCATAATCATTACGCGTAGTATGTTCACGGCGTGGCAATGGGCGATAGGTTTCATTGGATACCCATTCAACAACACCGTTGTCTTTGGTCCATTTGCCTAAACCAGCATAACGGGGTGAATCATCAACTTGCCATACTGTTTGTAACCATTTACCGTTGCTTTCAGCTTTTTTTAGATCAATGCTTTTCCAGCGATAGTCACCAATATAGCTCCACATTTTAGTAGGTTCATATTCCCAATCTTGACGCCAGTGTTTTACCACTTGCCCACCCGCAACCAAGATATGCTGTAATGACACTTTGTTCGGTGTATTTTCTATGACAATAACGGTTTCGTGGCCACTGGATAAATCATCATCTTTGAGTTCATAACCTTGTTTGAGTGAATAAAGCTCTTCAAAACGGAAGTCAACTTTGTACTCTCCTGCCATTTTCAAAATGGCTTGGCGCGCTTGTTCCTGTGTCAGATCTTCATGTAAAGATTGCTGCTGTAATGCCTCAGCTAGTTTTATTGGCTGTTGTGCCGCATTTACACTTGTTATCCCCATGACAAATGCCGTAACCAAAACATAAGACAGCTTAAGTTTCATAAAAAAATCTCAATTCAACACTAAATTACTGATTCAAACAGATAAAACAACTTTTCAAAGTTCAGCCGTATGTATCTTTTTGAAATAAACCTGTAAAGCATTGTAAATTATTATGAGAATGATTACCATTTAAATTATGGAATAATTTTCATTGCGATCAAATACTGTGAATATGCTGTCTCCCCAATTTTCTCCTAGACCTAATTTTTTATTTGCTTCCCTTTTAGCAGTAGGCTTAATCTCCCCAGCCACCCATGCCATTGGGCAAACGACAGGGGTTATGACCAAAGCAACCTCTTATGTCCTTGACACGATCGTGGTAACGGGAACACGTTCAGAAAAAAAATTAATTGATAGCCCTATTCGAACTGAAATTATCAGTGAAGATGAACTCAAGCGAACCAATGCGATCACCCTAAAAGATGCTTTGGAAAACATTCCAGGGATTTTGTTAAGAGAGATTCATGGAAAATCAGGCTATGAAATTTCATTACAAGGCCTGAGTAGTGATCAAGTACTGATTTTGATTGATGGCTTACCGCTTGCAGCCAGCACCAGCTCTACCGTTGATTTAGATCAATATTTAATTGGGGCAATTGAGCGTATTGAGGTGATTAAAGGTGCTGCATCAGCACAATATGGCTCATCGGCAATGGGTGGTGTGATTAATATCATTACCCAAAAAGTTCAAGAAGGTGTCTCAGTTTCAGGGCAGATCGATATTGGCTCCTATGGCAAACAAAATGCAGATGGAAAAAGTACCTCAATCAATAATCACCATCAGAAAATCAGTATTCAAGCCGCAAATGCAAACTTGAAAGGCCGTATTATTGCGGATCAATCCAACAATGATGGATTTGCGGTAAAACCAGAGAACTACGCACAACAAGGTGATGAACAAAAACGCCAACAATATGCAGTTTATGGTGCGTGGCAACCCTCAGAGCAATTTATGCTTTGGGCAGATTTCAATGAATACAAAGAAAAAGATCATCAACGCAGTTTACTCTTTGTATCCCCATTTGATTTAAAGCAATACAAAGTTGAAGACATCGAGCGTCAACGTTTTAGCGCAGGATCTCAATTCAACCTCATGGATACGACCAAAGTCGATTTAAAGGCAGTCCATGAAACCTATGATTCCACTTCAGTTCAAACTGTAGATGGTTATCTATCTGCATTGAGAAATTCAAAACAAGAAAATAATCATCTCAGCTCGCAGCTCACGCTACCAACATGGCGGAAGCAGAATTGGCAGTTAGGCTATGACTGGCATGAAGAAAAGTTAGAACAAAGCAACAACGGTAAATTTGAGATGCAGGGAGGCAGTGTCAAACGTGATCGCCATGAATTCTATGTGCAGAATGATTTTAATATAGTCTCAAATCTCGATGCCGTCATCGGTTGGCGTTTCCAAAATGATGATGATTTTGGTGACCACAATGCCTTTAAACTCAGCACCAAATATCGCTTTTATGAACAAAATGACCTATTGGCAGATTTACGCTTAAGTTATGGTCAGGGCTATCGTGTTCCCAATCTCAAAGAACGCTTTTATTCTTTTGATCATAGTCACTTAGGTTATATCGTGATTGGTAATCCTAATCTAAAACCAGAGTCATCTGATAGCTATCAACTCGGACTTAGCCTCGTTCAAAATGAACATTGGAATGCCGACTTCAACCTGTTCTGGAACGATGTTAAAGACCTCATTCAAACAGACTATGACAATGCTACAACACTGAATGGTATTACCCAATATAGCTATAGCAACGTTGCCAAAGCTGAAACCAAAGGCTTTGAAAGTGCTGTCAAATGGAATCTGACACCGTATCTTTCCCTGAATGGCGCTTATACCTATACCGAAGCGAAAGATAAAACTACAAATACCCTTTTAACAAGACGACCAAAACATATTGCGCGTTTAGGTGCGGATTATGCCCTGAATGATCAATTCGATTTGACTTTAAGAGGTCGTTATCAAAGTGATGAATACGGGGACAGTAGCAACCAAAAACAATCTCCAAGCTGGATCACTTTTGACTCACAAATTGATTACCGCATTAACAGATATATCAGTGCCTTTGCAGGCATCGACAATATGTTCAATGAACAACGTAACTTTTCTAGCGCAGTAGATTATCGACCGATCGCCGGACGATATAGCTACATGGGGTTGCGCTTTAACTGGAATAGCAATCTGAAATAATCTTCAAAGGATCACTCAACCATGTCTCATTTAAATTTAGCTAAATTATTTGCTCTAAGTACTTTAAGTACCCTACTCATTGCCTGTGGTGGCGGTGGTGGTTCTTCTGATAATGGTGGAAATAGCAATCCACCTGCAACAAAAACAGATTTATTTACGGTAAAAGCTAAACAATGGAGTGTAACGCCAAGTGCCAATAACTCCTATTGCTATGATATTGACACTCAAGCAGAAATTTCTTGTACAACGGCTGAATGGGATTTGAAATTTGCCATGGGTACGCGTACCCCCCTACTTTTTTCAAACAGTGGCGTCAGTGGTTCAGGCAATGGCGGCGTGCTTTACTCGCCCTTTGATGCAACTTGGGAAAATCTATCTAAAGAACTGGATGCAACGCAAGGTGGCAGCTTGCCAGCACAGGCATGGAGTGTAGATGCGTATAGCAATGCATTTATGGATACAACCTCTGGCAGTAACAGCTTCTTCGAATATGATTTATTTGGTGATCATCGCATGTCACCAAATTTCAAAACATTCTTAGTCACCACCGATTCAAGCTCTAAAAATGTAGTCGGTACTTATGAAAAGCCAGTTTTCGCTGTACAGATTTATAATTATTACCAAGGCACAACGTCTGGTTATATCTCGATCCGCTATATCAATACCCAGCTTCCTCACGATGTAAAAACCTTAACCATTGATGCAACCCAAGGCTGGAATTATGTCGATCTCAGCACAGGAATGACTACCAAAGATGCAAATGCAAAGTGGCAATTGGCATTTAACCGTTATAACGTACAGCTTAACCAAGGTATTGGCAGTATGGTTGCCTCACAACCTGCAGGTTTCTATTCTGCTGATGGCAAAGCAATTACGGAACAATTTAAAAATACGAACGCATACCTAACAACTGAAGCAGACCTAAAAGCCGCCGTATCAACAACGAATGTAAAATGGGGTTCCAATAGCATTACCTCCATTTTAAACCCAACCTTCCAAGGCGCTTACCCGCAAAAATTATCGTATGGTTGGTATAACTACTACCCGACATTAGCTGCCGCACAAGCAGATGGCTTACAAGCTGCGCATATGCTGAAAGCAAACACCAATAGTGCAACCATCATTAGAGGCAATAAAGGCAATAGCTACGCACGTCTGCATCTCAAAGATGTTAAATACGCCGATCCAAGTAATGCATCAAGTGCAACCACATGGACCTTTGAGCTAGACATCCAACCCGCCAAATAACAAAATCAATAGAAAACGGAGCATTGCTCCGTTTTTTTATTATCAACCCATACATTTCTTATACTTAATCGATCAGCCGTACAGCCTTTAATCTTCTTATTCTGATCGCCAGTTCTTTCAAAACATAATTGACAAAGACCACCAGCATAAAGCCAATCACAAAAGAACCAATCACATCAAACGGAAAATGGACGCCTACAAAAATCCGAGATAAGCCAACAATAACGCCTACACCTAAGCCAAGCAAACCAATCTTCTTAAATCCAGCTACCCAATACGAAAATGCAATGATGGTCACCGTTAAAGTATGCTGACTTGGAAAAGATGAACTTGAACCATGACCAATCAGCTTATGCCCTAAATTGAGCTGAAATGGACGTGGATGGTGATAAAAAAATTCAATTAAGTCACTTAATATCAGTGAAAAGAGCACGATCAATAAGGTTTTCGCAAATAAAAGACTATACGTTTTCCATTGAATCACTAACAAGAAGACCAGGAAACTGATAAACACCGTATTTAAATCATTTGCAGAAAAAATGGCAAGCTTGTCTAAAACAGGAGATTCAGTAGCAAAGGAATTGATATGATTGAATAAAAAAATATTAAAATTTTCGAAAATCATTTTCGGTTCTATCCACACAGTCCATGACAGCTTTGTAGCACCACTTTACAAGATAAAAATGAAATAATTGTGAATTTTTTATATTTTATTTTTCAAATATTTAGACAACAAAATCTTTTTTACATATTAAACGAGAAGCAACTCTCATTTTACAGAATAAATAGGATGACTTCATCCTATTTATTCCTGGTATTTCCTTTTTAGAATTTAAATTCTAAGCCACTCCCTACAACAGGTTGCTTATCTTTCGCACTCGCCTGCTCGAAGGTTGAATAACCTGCATAACCGTAGAGTTTCACTTGTTTATTAAATGAATAATCGGTACCCACCAGTAATTGCTTCGCATCAAAATCCGACTCACCATTTTTAAAGCTGGTTGAGTTTTGGCTATATTGGGCTTTCACCGCCCATTTGGACTGATTCGGCAATTTGTATTCGGCACCAATCAACCAGCCTTGTGAATCATCAATATTCATCGCAGCTAGATCATTGCCCTTTTTATCTGCAACTTTAGAAGTCTGGTACAGCGTTTTCAGTGCCAGCCCTTCTATTGGTGTCAAACGACCAATGACACGGACTGTATTCGCTGCTGCAAAGACCTCTTCCACTTGGGTTTCAGTCTCTGCCGCATTCAACAAACCATGCCCTAAAAAGTCACTTGGAATGGCTTTATCATAGCCTACACCCACCAAAAACAATGGATGGCTATAACTGAGCGATGCAGACCAAGCATCCCCTAAACCACGTCCAGCAACATTTACGCCACCACGTTTGTCATCTTCAATCCCTCGGCTCTCGCCCGTTGCAAGTAAAACACTTGCTTCGACATTACCGCCATTCAACGCAATTTCAGGTGAGTCATAGACCACGACATTATTGACCCGGTTTTCACCCGTCATAATGCCCGTAATATCGGCTTTATTACTGATATAGTTATTAAAACTATCTACAGGGCTGGATAAATCCTTTAACGGGGTATTATGTTTACCAATTTTAATTGCACCAAAACGGTCATCTTTTAATCCTACAAAACGATTTCGTTGTGACCAGTCTGTTTTATCACCATCTGCGTAAAATGCCCATTCTGCTAAATAAATCGCACTTAAATGTTCGGTTAATTTTTCTTCACCCTTAATCCCGAGAAATGAACTATTACTATTCACTTTCCATACGTCACGGTTGGATGAATTTGCATTTATTTCAGGTAAATAATCTAAACTTACATCAATTTCTCCATAGATTTTTGGAGCTGCAAAAGTAGAACTTGCGGCAATACTCATCAGCATTGCAAATACAATTTTCATCTTCATTTTTATTGACCTAACCATCTAAAAAATTAAAAAAACACGCCTATTTCGCTATATTCCAAGCAAAAAATTAAAAGTAAACTAGAATAGACTCAAGATAATATGCTTTTATATTTTCCAGAATATAAAAGCATATGAGTAATTCAACTCAGATATTATAAAATGGGAAAACACCAAATATCAAAGCACTACCCATTAATACACAACAGGTAATAAATGCCCATTTCAGGGTAAATTTTTGATGATCCCCCATTTCAACAGCAGCCAAACCACATAATAAATAAGTTGAAGGAACCAGCGGAGATAATAAATGAATTGGCTGACCGATAATAGAAGCACGTGCAATTTCAACGGGTGCAATTCCATAATGTGAAGCAGCTTCAGCCAAAATCGGTAATACACCGAAATAGAAGGCATCGTTTGACATAAAGAATGTCAATGGCATACTCAACACCCCTGTAATCGGCGCCAAATAAGGTCCTAGACTTGGTGGAATCACAGCCACGAAACCTTTAGACATCGCTTCAACCATACCTGTACCAGACAGAATTCCAGTAAAAACACCTGCCGCAAAAATAACACCAACCACGGCCAATACACTGTCTGCATGCATTGCAATACGTTTTTTCTGCATATTGACGCAAGGATAGTTCACCACTAAGGCAATACAGAAACCCAGCATAAACAAGATCGACATTGGTAAAATCCCTTTTACCAAAGATGCCATTAAAACGAGTGTTAGAATACCGTTAAACCAGCGTAAATGCGGGCGCTGAGCTTCTGGATCTTTAGAAATGGAAATCTCATCCGCATGACTAATATCAACCAGTTCAATCACACCTAAACGTTTGCGCTCGTACATGCCATAAAGATAGGCCAAGAAGAATAACCAAGCAGCAGCAACAATCATGGATGGAATCATTGGAATAAAGACTTCACTGGCATCGACCTGTAAAGCACTCGCTGCACGTGCGGTTGGTCCACCCCATGGTGTCAAATTCATGACCCCACTACAGAGCAACATAAGGCAAGTCATAATCAGTGGGTTCATGCCAACACGTTTGTATAGGGGCATCATTGCTGCCACACAAATCATATAAGTGGTTGAACCATCACCATCTAAAGAAACCAATAAAGTTAAAAATACAGTTCCTAAAGTAATTTTTAATGGATCACCTTTTACTTTCTTTAAAATCCATCTTACTGAAGGGTCAAATAACCCAGAATCAATCATTAATGCAAAATATAAGATGGCAAAAAGTAACATTACTCCTGTTGGCGCAAGTTTTTTAATCCCCTCCAACATGGTATTGCCGAGTTCAGCCAATTGAATATGACTTAGACTTTCAAAATAAAAACCTAAGCCCCAAGCGATAATTGCGAAGATAAATGGAATTAAAATTAATGCAACTAATGCACTGAGACGTTTTGACATGATCAAATACATAAAACACATGATCATGCTGATACCTAAAAAAGTCAGCATTGAAAGCAATCCTTAGCATATTAAGTTTTTTTATTGGGTAAACCGCTACCCTAATCCAGCACAGATTCTATGCGATTTAAGTTTAGGCAATTCATTTAATTTAATTATATTCTTAACGCATCCATTCACATGAAAAATACTTTAAAATAATACAAACATATATTAAATATAAAATTATGATTATTAATAGTTTTTAATTACAAACCATATACCAAACAGCACAAGCAACTGAATAATAAATAATCAAAACACGATATCCAGAGAATAGAAGTGCCATATTATGGTGCACTTTTAGATTAAAAAAACAACGATCACAGCTAAAAGATAATCAAAGTAAATATCATTTATTTATAAAACTTCTATTCAAATTAAAATGAATTGAAATCGACATCATTTTAATGTCCTTAAAAATTGAGAATAATTATTATAATTAAAAGATATTAAAATAAAATTAAAAAAATCATATTTTGATAAAAACACCCATTATTTAAATCCAAATTCCTTAGTTTTATGCACCCTATATTCATTTGGTGAAATACCCACCCAGCTTCGATAAGCTTTTCTAAAATTTGAGGTATCAGAAAAACCCAATCTTTCAGCAATTTCATCAATACTCAAGCTTGTGGCCAAGTACTCATCAGCGAGCCGTCTTCTGGTGCTATCTAAAATTTCCTGATAGCTCAGCTCGGTCTCCGCCAAGCGCCGGTACAAAGTTCGTTTAGACAAATGTAATTGCTCTGCAATTTCTTGAGCTGTTGGGAAATGCCCCACTGCATCTAATAGAATCAGTCGAATTGTTCGAATTAACTCAGGTTCTTGTACATGATCAGTTGTACCCAACATCCGCTCACAAAAGGACTGGCACATATCTGCCGTAATCGGGTTGGCATTCGGACATGGCTTTTCCAACCAATCAAGATCAAAATGCCATTGCATCACATCTGCATCAAACTCTATGGGGCAGCGAAATACTTTTTGATATTCATCTGCATAATCAGGCGCTGGATAAGGCAGTAATAGTTTTTTCCCTTGAAATGGGGCTTCTAATACACATTCAATTAAACTTTGCATTGAGCTAAACCAAAACTCACAGACCAACGGTAGCAATCGACCCAGCGCAATAATTTCATGACCTTCAAAAATAGCCATGTCATTTTGAATATGAAAGGTTTTTTTTAATACAGGTCCTGCCAGCTTAATATGGCGTATCCCCAAATCAGCCGCCTGCCGAAGATTACGGGACGAATACAAGGCATATCCATAGACCCCAAAATCAGATAAACGTTGCTTTTGGCCTGCATGTATCCCAACTAGGGGGTCTTTTGACAATCGTTGAATATTCCGAAAAAGTTGTATTTTTTGATATTGAGAAACATGAGTAGCCGCACTTGTCAGCGCTTCATCTGCAATTCCTGTCCCCTCCAACACCTCGGCTATGGAATAACCCTGCTGCTGCATTTCATTGAATAAGCTGGTTAAACCAAGCAAAGGAACATGCTGAGCCAGTCCTGTATGATCGTATCGAGCTTCAATCATCGTTTGCTTATCAGCATGTTTACGCATTTTTTCACCTCATCCCTTGAGTGATGATGCATAATGGCACGAAATTACTTTTTGTTGTCTCAATTTAACATCGACTACAAAACGCATCAATCATAAAGTCTCTTCTACTAATAAGCATGAAAGGAGCAACAATGACACTTTCAACTTCTCAACCATTCGGTGATTCAGCAACTGAACATATGCTTTCGGTTTTTAAACAACAACGCACCGCTTTTGATGCTAAACCCTACCCAGATCTAGATGAGCGTCGCAGTAAGCTATTGCACATTAAAAAACAGATCATCCGTTATCAGGATGTCATTGCAAGCGCAATTAATACGGACTTTAGTTCACGCTCGGCTGATGAATCAAAATTGCTCGATTTGCTCGGTTCAGTACTCGAAGCAGAACATGCGATTCGCCACTTGAGACGCTGGATGCGTCCAAGTAAACGCCAGACTGAACTGCTCTTTTTATCCAACCGCTTACGTGTGCAATACCAACCTAAAGGTGTGGTTGGAGTGATTGTGCCTTGGAACTTCCCTGTTTACTTGGCCTTAGGACCTTTAATTGCTGCCATTGCTGCGGGCAATCGTGTCATGATTAAACTGCCTGAAGTAACACCTGCTACCAATGCAGTGGTGAGACGTATGCTAGCTGAGATTTTCAGTGAAGATGAAGTCGCAGTTTTTGGTGAGGAAATTCTGGACCCGGCACAATTTACCACCTTGCCATTCAACCATATTGTATTCACAGGTTCGCCTGCGATTGGCCGTGTCGTAATGCGTGCAGCGGCTGAAAACCTCACACCTGTAACACTAGAATTAGGCGGTAAATCTCCAGCTTTCGTCAGCCGAAATTATCCTTTGGCCGATGCCGCGAAACGTATATTACATGGTAAAGCAACCAACTGTGGTCAGATCTGTGTTGCACCTGACTATGCACTGGTACCTAAAGAAAAAGTGGATGAGTTCGTCGCAGAATGCCAATCCAATTTCACCCAGATGTATGGCAACAATATTCATCATAATGACAATTACACCTCGATTATCAGTGATCGTCATCTGAAGCGTTTACTTGAAATACTGGATGATGCACAAGCCAAAGGTGCTCAAATCATTGTCTGTGGTGAGTATGATCGAGCGCAAGATGCGCGTCGTATGCCTGTACATATCGTGCTGAATTGCACAGCAGACATGCGTATTCTTAAAGAAGAACTGTTTGGCCCCGTTTTACCTGTGCTTGCTTATGACACACTGGATGATGCGATTCACTATATTCAAGCCGGCGAGCGGCCTTTGGCGTTGTACTGTTTCAGCCTTGATGCGCATGAACGTGAGTACATCTTAAAACAGACCCATTCTGGCGGTGTGACCATCAATGACTGGGGCTGGCATGTCGTCAACCATGATGCGCCCTTTGGTGGGATCGGGAACTCAGGAATGGGGACTTATCATGGTGAAGAAGGTTTCCGTGAGCTTTCACATGCGAAAACCGTGTTTGCCCGTCATCGTTTCTTCCCAACGCAACTGTTCTATCCGCCTTATGGAACTTGGGTACAAAAGCTTACTTTACGTTTCTTCCTGAAACAGGGTGACCCAACGCTAAAATAAGCCATAAAAATAAAAAAGCCTCATTCAGAGGCTTTTTTATTTGACATCGATGATTAGAAAATCACTTTAGCATACCATCCTGTTGGTATTTCGGTGAACGTGGTCCATAGAGTAAACCCAAACCAGGATTCTGCTGTGTCGGTGTAAATAATTGGGTATTTACGATGCTTGCCAAAGGATAAGCACGATCATTTAAACTCCCGGCAATCTGTTCCACCAACGCACCGACCAATGAGCTGAGTAAATCATTGTTGCCATTATTGCTGGATTGAACCGCTTTCTTTTCACCTGTCCAAAGGACTTCGCTACTCTTCAAATCAACCAGTTTTGCTTCTACGCTCACAGTCGCAACACTTTGAATGACTTGATATTTGGAACCATATTCTTTAATCCGAATATAGAGCGCAGCATCCGCACCAAAAATTTCCTGTAATTTCTGTGGCGAAATGCTTTGAGCATCATGACCATTGGTCACACCGTTCTCTTTAAACATCGAATCAACCACAGAAATTGGAAAAACATAATAACCTGCTTCAGCTACAGGTGTAACAACCGTTGGCCAATAACTATAAGTTGCTTTTACCTCTGGTGAATCATTGACTGGTGGCAACACCAGAATCGATTTCGGCATATGCTGCTTATATACCGTCATGTCTTTATTCACCGCAGGAGATGATGCACAGCCCGTAAGTACTAAACCTGCAAGCAGGAGGTTCGAAACTAAAAATGCCTTGATCATGGCTTTTCAACTCCTCCATTGGCATTCATTTTCTGTAACAAGCGATCCATCAATACGGTCGATTCAGGATAAACTTGTCGTTCCAATTGAAAATACTCAACTGCTTTTTGCGCATTATTCTCTTGCAAAGATAACAAGCCCAGATGTGCATATAGCCCAGGCGGAACAGCGAGATTTTTCGCTTTGGCTTTTTCGATTTCCGCTTCTAGCTTGATAATTTGTGCATTGGGTGTGGCTTTTTCTGGTGCGTTATACATCAAATACGTCTGTTGTGTATAAGACCCCCAACTATACAAAGGTTGAGGCCCAGCAGCACAGCCAACCAGCCCGATGCTGATCAGACTGGCGCAAACAATTTTTTTCATTTTACAGCGGCCTAGTTTATTGTGCAGTCCAACGGTTATTCTGAATATCAGTTACCAAATTGTTGACGGCTTCACGTACCGCTAAATCCAATACCTTACCATTTAAGGTCGAGTCATAAGAGGCTGTAGAGCCAAAACCAAGCACTTCACGTGCACTGAGTGCGTATTCACCCGCACCTTGTACTGAGTGAACGATTTCAGACGTTTTCACATCGACAATATTCAAATTCACTTTGGCATAAGCAATCTGTTGCTTACCACGGCCTAAAATACCGAATAATTGCTGATCACCCACTTCTTTGCGGCCAAACTCAGACACATCACCGGTAATCACATAACGTGCACCTTTAATCGTTTGAGCAGCATTGCTATACCCCACTTCTTGCTTCAGTTCAGATAGGTTGTCACGATTTAGAACCGAGAAATAGCCTGTTTGCTGTAGATGGGTTTCTAAAATGGTTTTTGCCTGTCCGCCAAGACGATCAACATTATCAGAGAAGATGCCTCGCATATAGCTAGAACGATTATCAAACTTACCAATCGAAACCAGTACTTTAACCCCGTTATATTTAATTTGTTGAACTGCTGCCGTTACTTGTGGACTTTGGATTGATTTTGATGTTTCTGTGGTTGAGCAGGCCATTAAACCTAAAGAACTGAGTGCAGTAATCGCTAATAATTTTTTCATTTTGACTCGAATAAGACATTAAAAAGCTTAACCAGTATATACTAAAAATTGAAAAACACGCGCTAACAATTAAGCAGCTAAGTTATTATTAAGCTTTATAAAAGCATATTTCAGCCCATTTAAATATTGCAAATTAGACCGATCTGGTGATCGCTCAATACGCTGTGATAAGCTTGAATATGCAGCCATTTTTCTTGGTTTAATCAGATAAAATAATCATTCGAATTTCAAACATCTTTTTTTAATTTTTTCTAAGGTTTTATGCATCCAGCTCACCATTACAGCTTTTAAAGTGGACGCAAGTCAACGAGCTAAACCGCATTGAGTTATTCAGCGTTTGTAAGATAAATATGAATAAAATTCGCTTTTATATTGACCACTATTTTTCGCAATGCTACTTTCATTTTGCTACGTATAAAGTTCAATCCATACTCAAGGTGTGGTACATCTCTAGATATATCACTCAGCCTAAACTTTTCTTTTAAATATCATTTTATTTCAGTCATTCATCGTAAGTATTAAGACAGTGAACTTCTGGTTCACAGCAGCATTGACCACACCAACTCGTGAAAAAGGATAAAAAATGTTTGGAAAAATGATACATCAGGATTTATTGATTAGTAACTTAATTGAGCATGCAGCAAAATACCACGCAGACACTGCCATTTTTTCACGTGAAGTCGATGGCCAGCTCAGTACAACGGACTGGAAACACATCCAGCAGAATAGTAAACGCTTAGCAAATGCTTTCAAGGCATTTAATTTAAGTGAGGGCGATCGTATTGCTACAATCGCATGGAATAACCGCCGTCACTTAGAATCATGGTACGCCATTTCTGGATGTGGTTATGTTTGCCATACGATTAACCCTCGATTATTTCTAGAGCAGTTGACCTTTATTATTAATGATGCTCAAGATAAAGTTATTTTCTTCGATATTACATTTTTGCCATTAATCAGTGCGCTTAAGGATAAAGTTCCTTCGGTTGAAAAATTGATCTGTTTAAGCGCCTATGATGAAAGCGTCGCTAGCACACTTCCAAACGTTATTTTTTATGATGAGTTAATTCAAGATCAATCCGTAGAATTCGATTGGCCACAATTCAAGGAAGAAACTCCGAGCTCCTTATGTTATACCTCGGGCACCACGGGGAATCCCAAGGGAGTCTTATATAGCCATCGTTCGACCTTACTGCACACGATGGCCATTGCGCTCCCCGACTCTTTAAATATTTCTGCTCGGGATATTGTCATGCCTGTGGTTCCCATGTTCCATGTCAATGCATGGGGCATTCCCTATGCAGCAGCAATGGTCGGGAGTTCTCTCATTCTGCCTGGGCCAAATTTAGATGGTGAGAGCCTCGTTCGTTTAATTGATGATTATAAAGTGACAGTGGCATTGGGTGTGCCTACCATTTGGCAGGGCTTATTGCTTGCTGCCAAAAAAACAGGCAGCCGCTTGCAAAGTATGCAGCGCAATGTAGTTGGAGGCGCAACCTGCCCACCCTCTATCATCCGTGAATTTAGAGATACTTATCATTGTGACACGATTCATGCATGGGGGATGTCAGAAATAAGTCCACTGGGCACAGCCAATCAACCCAAAGCAAAACATGCCTCGTTAAATCCCGAACAACTTGAGAAATTACGCCAGAGTCAGGGCCGTCCACCTTTTGGTATAGAGTTACGTATTGTTGATGAAAAGAGTACAACACCGCTTGCAAATGATGGGCAGACACAAGGAAATTTACAAATTCGCGGTCCATGGGTGGTTGACCACTATTTCAATCAAGAAAAAAGTTCTCTGACTTCAGATGGTTGGTTTGATACAGGGGATATTGCAACCATTGATTCTGATGGCTACATGACCATCCGTGATCGTGCTAAAGATTTAATCAAATCAGGCGGTGAATGGATTTCATCTGTTGAAATAGAGAATATTGCTGTAGGCCATCCTGAAATTCGTATGGCTGCCGCAATTGCTGCACGCCACCCCAAATGGGATGAACGTCCAATTTTAATTGCGGTAAAACAAGAGCACTCCACTTTAACTGAAGAGGATGTACTGACCTATTTTTCCGATAAAATCGCATCTTGGCAGATTCCAGACGCCGTCATTTTTGTTGATGCTCTCCCGATCAATGGCACCGGGAAAATTGTTAAGGCAGAGCTACGCGCAGCATATGCTGATTTTTTACTAAAATCCTAATGGCTAAATACCACGACAGAATAAATTCACTATTCACCAAAGCGTAATCCAACTCCCGCAATGGTGAAAATATACTTGGGTGTTACTGCGGAGTCCCCTATTTTAGTTCTGAGTTTTTTTACCAAGATTCTAAGATAGTGGGTATCCTCTTCATGGCTAATGCCCCATAACTCGGTCATGATTTGTTTTTGCGTCACGATCTTGCCTTGATGACGAATCAACAGGGTCAACAACTGAAATTCTTTTTTGGTTAAGGTAATCTCGCCACCAGCCAGTTTGGCCGCATGTTCAGCCACATCCACCCAAAGTTGTCCATCATTAAACACCAGATTGTGCTCGGACTGTTGTGGCTTATTGCGAAACATGACCCGAATTCGGGCACAAAGCTCCTGAATGCTAAAAGGCTTGGTCACATAGTCATTGGCACCCGCATCCAAGAGCTGAATTTTCTGATTCTCATCTGGACGTGCTGAAAGCACAATCACAGGAATATCACTCCATTGTCGCAATTCAATCAGCACCTCCTGCCCATCCATATCAGGCAGCCCTAAATCCAGAATCAATAAATCAGCACCGCGTGATGCCAGAATTTCCAAGCCCTTCATCCCATTTTCAGCCACCTGTACCTGATAGCCTTGCGCACGCAGGGCAATGTCCAGAAATTTCCGAATTTGCAGCTCATCATCAATAATAAGAATCGATGCATGTGGATTCATTGTCTGTGGCATGAATATACTTTTAATCCTGATGAAGTGGTAATCGTATTCGAATTAAAGAGCCTTGACCATATGGTCCCACCAAGGCTTCAATACTGCCCATATGCGCCCCAATAATCGCTTTCACAATTGCAAGACCTAATCCCGTTCCCGTTTTACCTCGATCCCCACGCTGCATGGTATAAAACATATCAAAGATCTGTTCACGTTCTTGTTCTGGAATACCTACACCCTGATCCACAATGTCAATTTGTAAGACATTTTCTACCTGCTGAATGTCGACCTCAATAGGCTTATCATCAGGTGAGAACTTTGCTGCATTTTCCAAGACATTGAAAATCGCTTGTTCAATCAAGGCAGGATGTACATACAACTGCGGAATGTTCTCTTGAATAGCGACATCAATGTTCAACTGAGGCTGATAGCGCTTTAACCGCTGTGTTGCCGATCCAATTAATTCATCAACACCAATCCAAGCACGACTCAGGGTCAAGCCTTGATGCCCCAAACGGGTCATATCCAATAAATTTTGGATATAACGATCCAAACGCTCACCCTCAACATGAATGGTGTCCAGTAATTCATTCCGATCCGTTTCAGGCATCTGTTCGCCATAGTATTTCAAACTATCTGCTGAACCAATCATTGCTGCCAGCGGCGAACGCAGGTCATGGGATACGGAAGAGAGCAAAGCTGAACGCAATTTTTCTGTTTCAGCAACCACTCTGGAATTCTCCAGCTGCAAAGATAACTGCACCCGTGAGACCGTTTGTGCAATATCTTCAATCATCAATTCCGCCAAACGTTGCTGTTCAAAGTTTATGGGCAACGTATCAGGCTGAAATCGAATCGCAATCACACCATGCTCACCCTCTAAGTTTAAGGGGTTAAACCACCATTCAGACTGAGTCAACGTATTGGTAAAGCGTCCACAGGGCTTGCCATTTTTTTGAGTCCAGTCAGCAGCGATCTGGTCTTTCTCATTTAAGTACACACCATCGTCCAGCATTTGCGTGCCGACCCTTAGCCAAACCGTTGCCTTCAAAGCACTCTCTACATGTTGTTTGGCAACATTTAAAACTTGTTCAATATCCACACAAACTGACAGCTTTCGTTCCAACTCCTGTAACTGCAATGAAACCGAATTTGCCGCACGCAAGCTCAGAACCTGAGCACGTAATTGATTGGCCAACCGTCCGACCAGTAAAGCAGAGACAATGAAAATAATAATGGTCATGACCCCACGTTCAGCACTGATCCGAAAGGTAAAACGCGGTTCAATAAATAGATAGTTATAGAGCAGGAAGCATATAAATACACTCATGATGGTAATCAGCATCCTTGCACGCATTGCCACCACCAGCACAGTAACCACAAAAATTAAGGCCAGTTCACTATAACCAATAAAATGATCACTCACGGCCGCTGCCATTAAGCCCACTAACACAATCACGATACTTTCAATAAGCTCACGCGGATTGAAGGCCAGCCCCTGCTCTAACCATGCACGATAAGAATGATCGATGTTGGGTACAGTGCTTTGATTTTTGCTTTTTAAAGGTTGGACAAAAGTAATCTCAAAAGGATGCTGTTTCTCTAATAACTGATCGGCAATATGATCTGAAAATAAGCGCTGCCATACTGACTTTTTAGGGCTTTTTCCCAATAGAATATTGGATGCCCCATAATCATAAGCCGCTTGCAAAATCGTAGAAGCGATATGATTGCTATACAGCAAATACGTATCAGCGCCTAGCTTGCGTGCCAAGTTAAATGCTTTGGTCACGGCGAATGTTTGCTTATTTTCAATCTTGCTTTTTTGAATTGAGATCACGCTCCATATCGCATTACGTCTTTCGGCAATACGGTGCGCACGTCGCACCAAATCTTCCGAAAACTCAGAGCCATCAATCGCTAACATCACATGATTTTGAATCGGAATGATTTGTCCCTGTGCGACAAACTTCTCCCGATAATCAATTTCAACTTGCCCTGCTACCGTTTGAATCGCGAGATCACGTAAAGCCGTTAAATGTGCGGGTTTAAAAAAACCTTGTAAGGCGTGCGGTGCGACATCAGCCAAATAAATCTTGCCATGATTCATACGCTCTAATAGCTCAGGCACAGGCAGATCAACCAAGCGAATATCTTTCAAACGTTTGAGCAATGCATCGGGAACGGTTTCACTGACCCGAATTCCTGTAATTTGATAGACCACATCATTGAGACTTTCCAGATGCTGAATATTTAAGGTGCTATAGACATCAATCCCAGCATCCAACAGTTCATTGACATCTTGCCAACGGTATTCATGCCGACTATTTGGCACATTACGATGCGCGAGTTCATCCACCAACACAATTTCAGGCTTTAATTTAAGGATTTGATCAAGATCCATCTCTTCCAGAGTACGACCCTGATAGTCCACGGCCTTTCTTGGAATCACATTCAAGCCTTGAATCAAACGCTCGGTATCAGATCGACCATGCGTTTCCACCACGCCCACTACCACATGAGAGCCTTGCTGCATCAACTCATGCGCCCGTGTCAGCATGGCATAGGTTTTCCCCACACCCGGTGCCGCACCCAAGAAAATGGTTAAACGACCAGATTGCTCCCGTTGACTATGCGCCAACCATGCATCTGCTTTATTATTTCGGTCGATCTGCATATCCTGTGCTCTATCAACGTTGGGTCGATGACAATTGATCTAATGCCAGATTCAATTTCAGCACATTAATCCGTGCTTGCCCATACACACCCAATTGAACAGGTTGAATCTGTTGTTGTACTAAATTATGTACCTGCTGCTCGGACAAATGACGCTGCTGCGCTACACGTTTTACCTGCAATAATGCACTTGCTGGTGAAATGTCTGGGTCAATACCACTGCCTGATGCAGTGATCATTTCAAGTGGAACCTGTTGCCCGGAAATATGATTATTCTGAGCAAACTGCATGGTTCTTTCCTGAATCTGTTTTTGCAGTACTGGGTTTGAAACAGCCAGATTGCTCCCAGCCATTGTATCCAATTGATAGTTGGATGCGCTTGGGCGGGCATGAAAATATTGTTCACTGACAAAGCTTTGTCCAGCTAAACTTGAGCCGATAATCTTGCCATTAAGCTCGATTAAACTGCCATTGGCCTGTTTGGGAAAGAATAACTGCCCCAGTGCTACACCAGCACTACTATACAGCACACCTGCAATTAAAAAGCCAACCAAAATCAGCCCTAAAGCAGGACGTAACAACGCGTGCGTATCTACCGACAATGGAAGATTTTCTAATGTATTCATTTTTCACTCCTAAATCCACAATGACACAACAAGGTCAATCAACTTGATCGCAATAAACGGAAAGATCACACCACCCACACCATAAATCAGCATATTACGGCGTAATAATTGCAAAGCACTGGCAGGTTTAAACTGCACCCCTCTTAAGGCAAGCGGAATCAGCATTGGAATAATTAACGCATTAAAAATCAGAGCAGAAATCACAGCGCTACTTGGACTACTTAAGCGCAAGATATTCAGTACATCGAGCTGAGGAATTGCCACGGCAAATAACGCAGGCAAAATCACAAAGTACTTGGAAACATCGTTTGCAAGAGAAAAAGTAGTTAATGCCCCACGCGTAATCAGCTGTTGTTTCCCGATTTCAACCACATCCAGTAACTTGGTAGGATCAGAATCCAAATCCACCATATTGCCCGCCTCTTTAGCCGCCTGAGTCCCCGAATTCATAGCAAGGCCAATATCCGCTTGGGCCAAAGCAGGCGCATCATTGGTACCATCCCCCACCATTGCCACCAGCTTACCTGCAGCTTGTTCTTGACGGATACAGGCCAGTTTATCTTCGGGTTTGGCTTCAGCAATATAGTCATCCACTCCGGCTTCAGCGGCAATTGCTGCAGCGGTTAGCGGGTTATCGCCTGTAACCATGATGGTTTTAATCCCCATTTCACGTAACAGCGCAAAACGTTCTTTTATGCCCTGCTTGATGACATCGGAGAGTTCAATCACACCGAGAATATTATGATTTGAGGCTACCACCAACGGGGTTGCCCCTTTTGAAGCCACTTGTTCGACGCGAGTCTTCAGCTCAAGGTTGTCCTGAATATTTTGCTCGGTAAATTTAAGAATGGCATCAACAGCACCTTTACGAATGCGTTGCCCAGTGACCAAATCGACGCCAGATAGCCGTGTTGATGCACTAAACTGAATAAACTCTGCATCTTTCGGCTCTTGAATATGTTCACCCAATTCTTTGCCTAAACTGACCACAGATTTCCCCTCAGGGGTTGGATCAGCAAA
The DNA here is from genome assembly GCF_000413935.1 of Acinetobacter colistiniresistens. GTDB lineage: Bacteria > Pseudomonadota > Gammaproteobacteria > Pseudomonadales > Moraxellaceae > Acinetobacter > Acinetobacter colistiniresistens. The sequence continues at coordinate 123,508 of NZ_KE340376.1, forward strand.
AGAAGTCAGCATGGCAGCTTGGCGCAACTCACCTGGACTCACACCTGCCAGTGGATAAAAGGCTGTGGCTTGGCGGTCACCATAGGTAATCGTTCCTGTTTTATCCAGCAGCAATACATCAATATCACCCGCAACTTCGACAGCCTTACCCGATTTAGCCAGCACATTGGCTTTTAAAGCACGGTTCATCCCTGCAATTCCAATCGCAGGTAACAAACCGCCAATTGTGGTTGGAATCAAACACACCAACAATGCAATTAATAATACCAAGCTGATTTTGACACCCGCCATCGCCCCAATAAATGGCAGGGTTGCTACCACCACAATAAAAGTGATGGTCATGATATTCAGTAAGATACCCAGTGCAATTTCATTCGGTGTTTTTTGACGGTTAGCGCCTTCAACCAAGGCGATCATACGATCCAAAAAGCTATGGCCAGCTTCATTACTGACACAAACTGTAATTTGATCGGATAGCACTTTGGTTCCACCAATCACCCCTGAACGATCCGTATTGGCTTCACGCAATACTGGTGCAGACTCTCCTGTAACTGCTGATTCATTGATGGTCGCAAAACCTTGAATGATTTCACCATCCGCAGGCACAATTTCTCCTGCTTTAACGATGACCAAATCATCTTTTTTCAATAGGTTTGCAGAAACAACTTCTGGGATTGCATTTAAATCAGCAAGGCGGTTTGCGGTTAAGTTCTCGCGCGCTTGGCGCAATGACGCCGCTTGCCCACGTCCTTTGGCTTCTGCAACTGCCTCTGCATAATTGGCAAATAATACGGTCACCAATAAGATACAGCTTAACAGTAAGCCAAAAACCAGACTTGCACTCCCCATGAATGTTGCGATGAGGCTTAAGACTGTTCCGATCCAGACGCATGCCATCACTGGATTTTTAAAAGCGTGTTGAGGTAACAGTTTATGAAAAGTCTGCTGAATAATCTCTTTATTCAAAATATCCAGCTGTTGTGTCGCATTTGAGTGTTTCATTGTGCTTGCTCCACACTTAAACTTTTATTGATAAATAATCAGCAATTGGTCCAATCACCAACACAGGCATGAATTGCAATAAGGTCAGAATCAGTACGATACCGATCAAGGTCAGTGCAAAGGTCGGAGATTCAATATGTAAAGAGCCTTTACTTTCCGCTGCTTGTGGTTTGGTTGCTAAACTGACAGCGATCAAAACAGGAATCATCAATACGCTATAACGCCCTGCCAATAACGCAACGCTCGCACTCAAATTCCACCACAGTGTGTTATCACCCAGTCCTTCAAAACCGGAACCGTTGTTGGCATAGGCAGAGACATACTCATAGAACACTTGACTAATACCGTGAAATGCTGGATTTGAGTTGGCTGTCAGGGACGGGAAAGCAATCGCAATTGCTGTCAGTCCAAGAATCACCACGGGCTGTAATAAAATCACCAGTGCCAACAACTTAATTTCGGTGACTTCAATTTTTCGGCCGAACAGTTCAGGGGTACGTCCGGTCATCAAACCCGCGATAAAGACCGCTAAAAACAGATAAATAAAGAACTGTAACAGACCACAGCCAATGCCTCCCCAGATGGCATTAATCAGCATATTGCAGAGTTCAACCAGTCCGGTCAGTGGAGATGCGGAGTCATGCATCATATTGACTGAGCCGTTATTCACTTGTGTGGTTAAACTGCCCCAAAGTGCAGAAGCCTCCACGCCAAACCGGAACTCCTTGCCTTCCATTACGGCAAGATTTGGAGTCAAAGATGATTTTTCAGCCCATAGGGTCAATACTGTCGAAGCCAATGACATCAATAACATGCTGCCAAAAATCATCCACATTAACTTTTTACGCTGGATAAAACGCCCCACCATAAATACGACAGACAGTGGGATCAGTAAGATCGCAATCATCTCCATCACATTGGACAAAGGTGTCGGGTTTTCCAAAGGCACGCTACTGTTTGGGCCATACCATCCCCCACCGTTGCTGCCCAACTGTTTAATCGCAACCATGGGTGCAACTGGACCAAGTGGAATATGTTGTGTTTTAACTTCTGTGCTCTGATCCAGAACTTGTGCTGTTGGCCCCGCAGATAAGGTTGCAGGAACCCCTTGAAAGGTCAGAAATAACGACAAGACAAGACCTAAAGGAATAAAGAATCGAAATAAAGGCCGAATGATATCCATCCAGTAATTACCCAGATTGATCTGGTTCCAACGCTTTTTATCCATACTTTGCGCATGATTAGGATTAGATTGTAAAAACAAAGCTCTTAGCATTGCAGCCAATAATGCCAACCCCATAATTGGGGACAGATACTGTAAACCGACAATCACGGTCATTTGTGACAGATAGGACAACTGAGCCTGTCCGGAATAATGTTGCTGATTGGTATTGGTCAAAAATGAAATGGTGGTATGTAAAGCCAAGTCCCAGCTCATATTCGGAATATGATCTGGATTCAGTGGCAACCATGCTTGGGTCATTAAAATGATGACGCTGCTCCCAAGCAACAACAGATTGCTGAGTACAAATGCAGCGAGATATTGTCGCCAGTTCATCCCGACTTGCTTTATATTGAGGACGGCGTAGATTGGCCGCTCAATCCATTTAAACAAACGGTCACTTTTCATTGGTTTGGCTTGCATCACATCGGCAAGATAAATGCCAAGTGGATAAGCCAATAGCAATGAAAGAATAAAGACAGAAATAAATTCCCACATAGCAAATGCCATTTAAAAATAGGTCAGCTTTAGTATGGAAATGAGGGACGTAAATTCTCTATATTGAAAAAAGAGCAAGGCGTAAATTTTGCGTAAAATTATTCAAGTCTGATCTGCTACGCTTAAAATTTTGCCTAAAAAGCATATGTGGAGAAATAAATCTCATTTTTTACAAAAAATCTTTGACCAAATAAAAAACATTATTTTGAAAAATGCAAAAAATAACGATTATTATTTGAGATTAATAATTTATATTTATCATTATTTTACAAATAAAAACACATATGTATATAAATTTTTTAAGATTTATTTTTATCCAATTTCAACAAAATTCGCATACTACATAGTTCATTTAGAACATTTACTCTTATTTTAATTATGGTATTTTTGTTACATGAAGTTATAGCCAATCACGATAGATAACTTTTTGTTGTCAGATCATAGCTTCTTAACACTTAAGAATCTTGAAGTTCAAGGAAAGATTTACAATGAAATTAAAACATCTTAGCACTGCCATGATTTTAGCAACGCTACCTGCAACTGGAGTTTTTGCAGCTGCGTTAGACCGTTCAGGTCAATCTATGTCTGCTTTTTTCCAGCCGGGTAACTATTTTGAAGCGGGTATTTCGGTTCTAGACCCAACAGTGAAAGGCCAAGAAGCTGGCACATCATCAACAACACGAAAAATTGGGGATATGGCGGATGACTATTATTTCCCTAGCGCAGCATTAAAATTACAACTGACTGACAACGTTTCTTTCGGTTTATTATACGACCAGCCATTTGGTGCAAATGCAAAATACACTGGCGATAACGTTTTTGTATCAAGTCCAACAGATGGCGTATTATCTGCAAAGTCAATTGATGGTATCGTCACTAAAAAAGCAATTGAATCATTACAAGAGAAAAACCTACCTGTAAATGCTCAAACAATTGCAGCAGCTAAAGCTCAAGTACAAAGTAGCCCACAATTTCAACAGTTAGCAGGTGCATTAAATGCAGCTAAAAACTACTTGGGCTCAAGTACAGGCTCTGATAGTACAGAAGTTAAAGTAGACACGCAGAACATTTCGATGGTCTTTGGTTTCCAACCAAACAAAAACTTAAATTTCTATGCAGGTCCTGTACTTCAAACAGTTAAAGGAAATGTAAGTCTTCGTGGCGAAGCTTACAGTGTCTATAACGGCTACGATGCGAATATTAAAGAAACAACTGGTGTGGGCTGGTTAGCAGGTGCTGCCTATCAAATTCCTGAGATTGCACTAAAAGCATCTTTAACTTACCGCTCTGAAATTGATCATGATGTAAAAATTAAAGAAGACTTATCATTACTCGGCTTCCCAGCGCTTACTAGCGTTTTAGGAGGATTAGGACTTGACCCAAGCAAACTCACAGCAGGCCTTGCGCAAGACAAGAAAACTAAAATCACAACACCTCAATCTGTTAACTTAGATTTCCAGACAGGGATCATGGCGGATACAGTTGCATTTGCAAATGTTCGTTGGGTGAACTGGAAAGATTTCTCTATCCAACCTTATAAGTTTGGTGTTTTATCACAACAAGTTGGTGGTTTAGTTGGTCGTCCAAACGGTTTCAACTTAGTTGAATACTCAGATGACCAATGGTCTGTCAACGCCGGTGTAGGCCGTAAGCTAAGCGAACAATGGGCTGGTAACGTTTCTGTAGGTTGGGATTCTGGTGCAGGCAACCCTGTAACAACACTTGGCCCAACAGAAGGTTATTGGAATCTGGGTGTAGGTCTTCAATTTAGCCCAACGCCTGCGACTTTCATTGCTGGTGGTGTGAAATACTTCTGGTTAGGCGATGCTAAAGCGCAAACAGGTGCTCAAGCAGGTGGTGATGACTACGTTGCGAAGTTTGAAGATAACCATGCAATTGCCTATGGCTTAAAAATGGGTTACCGCTTCTAATCAAGTTTTTTTAAAGCAAAGGTCATCTTAGGATGGCCTTTTTTTATACAATTTTAATAAATAAAATCAAAATCATAACTAAATAAATCGGCAGTGGCCCAAAGCTTAAAACCATCAATAAAAACTGTGAATGCTCAAGCATTTTCAGTGACTTCACCGTTCATTTATTGACATTTGTAAAATATTTAAGCGAATAAAAATTATGTTACTTTTCGCGCCATTCTGTTACAAAGTGATTTGAGAGAACATATTAATGAAGCTGAATGCTATTCAAACGGCTCTTCTACTTAGCTTAGTTCCAACAACAACATTCGCCGCAGCACTGGATCGCTCAGGTCAATCAATTGCCGCTTTTTTACAGCCAAATAACTATTTTGAAGCAGGGATCACCGTTCTAGATCCAAGTGTATCGGGTAAAGACACATCTAAAAACAATACTGGCGATATGGCGAATCATTATTACGCGCCAAACGCAGCCTTAAAAATTCAAGCCACCGATAAATTCTCGATTGGTTTGATTTATGATCAACCCTATGGTGCAGATGCAGAATATACAGGCCATAGCAATTTTATTGAAAGCCGCCCAGTTCCCTTCAAAGGCGGTACATCAGTGACGGTAGATACTGAAAACTTAAACCTGTTATTCGGTTACCAACCGAATCAAAACTGGAACCTCTACGCAGGCGCGGTCTATCAAACCCTAGACAGTACCGTACTGTTACGTGGTAAAAGTTATAGTGCCTACAGTGGTTATGACTTTAAAACAGGTAAAGATGAAGCCGTTGGTTGGTTAGCGGGTGTTGCTTATCAAATTCCTGAAATTGCACTTAAAGCTTCTTTGACTTACCGTGCCAAAATCAAGCATGAAATGAATGCTTATGAAAATCATGGTATTGCAGGTATGACTGGCAATGCAGGTTTGGATGCAGTTTTAAATAAAATTAATCATTCAGAAGGCACAACTGAAATCACCACCCCACAATCGATCAATCTCGATTTCCAAACAGGGATTATGGAAAACACCGTTGCGTTTGCCAATTTACGCTGGGTGAACTGGAAAGACTTTGCCATCCGTCCCTATAAATTTGGTGCTGCTTCGACTTTGCCACCAATCGTTGCCTCAACCGGTAAGAAAGATGGTTTTGATCTGGTTGCCTATACCGATGATCAATACTCGATTACGACAGGTGTCGGTCGTAAATTTAACGATCAATGGGCAGGTAATCTATCAGTTGGTTGGGATTCAGGTGCAGGCAACCCAGTCACTACACTTGGGCCAACTGAAGGCTATTGGAACGTAGGAGTCGGTGTTCAATACAGTCCTGCTCCAAATTACTTTATCGCAGGTGGGGTAAAATACTTCTGGCTGGGCGATGCAAAAGCACAATCAGGTTCACAATTTAATACACCTGGCTATGTTGCTGAGTTTGAAAATAACAATGCCATCGCCTATGGTCTAAAGATTGGTTATAAATTTTAAAAAATCTCCCCTAGCTCCTCTTTAATAAAGAGGGAAAGCTCCCTCCTTTACTAAAGGAGGGTTGGGGAGGATTAGTTATTCTGGAATATCACGTTGCGATACAGAACGAATCGCCTGTTTAAGTGCTTCATAACCATGCAATGGTGGGAATTGAGGGAATTCTGCAATCACATTTGCTGGCGCATCAAATAGGAAACCATGATCTGCTTCACCCAGCATAGTGGTATCGTTATAAGAATCCCCTGCTGCAATCACGCGGAAATTCAAACCATGTAACGCTTTTACCGCCTGACGCTTTTGATCAGGTTGACGTAATTTATAAGCTGTGATCATGCCATTTTCGTCGGTTTCAAGTTTATGACAGAAAATGGTTGGCCATCCCAATTGCTTCATCAATGGATGAGCAAACTCATAAAAAGTATCTGATAAAATAATCAGTTGGAAATGGGTGCGTACCCACTCAACAAACTCTTTGGCTCCTTCAAAAGGACCCATATCTGCAATCACTGCCTGGATATCATTTAAGCCCAAACCATGCTGTTTTAAGATATTGAGACGTTGTGTCATCAGCACATCGTAATCTGGAATATCACGTGTGGTGGCTTCTAGTTCTTTAATCCCTGTTTTTTTTGCAAAGTTAATCCAGATTTCTGGAACTAAAACCCCTTCAAGATCTAGGCATACGATTTCCATGCTTATCCAAGTACCTTATGTGTTAAAAATTGCGCTAGTTTAGCATGGAGATGTATTGAGCAATTGCCCTTTTTTCATACTCTAACCATAGATTTTTTGAATAAGAATTTGCTTTACGGAGATATCCGGCCAGAGATAATTACATTACTATATGAGCTAGTGTGTCGTGTATACGATAAAGACTGACGAAAAGAAAAGGCAACGCGTTATGACTTTAAACTTGGATCAAATCAATAGCGAATTGGGCAACGATGCTGAAAAATTAGTTGAATGGGCATTAAGCTTAAATGAAAAAGCTATTGTGACAACGAATTTTCGTCCATTTGAAGCTGTCATTTTACATATGTTGACCCGTGTTAAACCTGATATCCAAGTGGTATGGATGGATAATGGCTATAACACCGAAACAACCTATAAGTATGTTGATGAAATTACTAAACTCTTGAATCTTAATCTTCTGACTTATTTGCCAAAACGTTCACGTGCACATCGCGAAGCATTAGAAGGACCAGTCCCAGCACTGGATGATCCAAAACATGAAGCATTTACTGCCGAAGTAAAATTAGAACCTTTTGAGCGTGCCTTACGTGAGACTGCACCCAAAGTTTGGTTTACCGCTTTGCGTGCAACAGACACAGCTGTCCGTGCAGAAATGGATCCTGTAAGTATTAATCCAGATGGTCTTATCAAAGTTGCACCACTATTAAAATGGACCTCAAAAGACCTATGGGAATACATGCAAAAGCATAATTTACCTGATAATGAAGATTATTTTGATCCGACCAAAGGTGAAGAGCACCGCGAATGCGGTTTGCATCTCAATCACTAAATCAAATCCCTCATTAAAATAAAACCACTGATTCGTCAGTGGTTTTATTTTCCATGACTCGCTTGTCTAAAGTCATATTTTAACCAGAACAAACAGTATATACTGCGCAGAACGGTTCCAATAATTCTAATAAGAGCTCCAAGAGAGTATCTTAGAAAAAATGCGATGAGAGGCTAGATCTGCTATGCGCCCACTACACCCCATTGATTTTATCTTTCTCTCGCTAGAGAAAAGACAACAACCTATGCATGTAGGTGGGTTGTTTTTGTTTGAGCTTCCAGAGAATGCGTCACCCACATTTGTGCATGATCTCGTCAATGAAATTCGTCAATCTAAGAGCATTCCTGTTCCTCCATTCAATAACCAATTGAATGGTTTATTTTGGGGTGAGGACAGCGAATTTGATCTCGACCATCATTTCCGTCACATTGCCTTACCTAATCCGGGACGTATTCGTGAACTTCTGGTCTACATCTCGCAGCAACATAGCTCGTTAATTGATCGCGCCAAGCCACTTTGGACCTGTGACATTATTGAAGGCATTGAGGGCAACCGCTTTGCCATGTATTTCAAAATTCATCATGCCATGGTCGATGGCGTAGCGGGGATGCGCCTGATTGAAAAATCACTTTCGCAAGATCCGAATGAAAAACATGTGGTGCCACTCTGGTGCGTAGAAGGAAAACGCACCAAGCGTCTTAAAGCTCCGAAACCACCAACGGTCAGTAAAATTAAAGGGGTGATGGAAGGAATCAAATCGCAGCTGGAAGTTGCGCCAAAAGTCATGCAAGAGCTTTCACAGACTATTTTTAAAGAAATGGGCAAAAATCCAGATTATGTCTCAACCTTTCAGGCCCCCCCTTCAATTTTAAATCAGCGTGTAAGTTCTTCACGTCGCTTTGCAGCACAATCCTTTGAACTCGAACGTTTTCGCCGTATTGCCAAATCATTGGGCGTGACCTTGAACGATGTCATTTTAGCCGTATGCTCAGGTGCTTTACGGGAATATTTACTCAGTCATAATAGTTTGCCAAAGAAACCACTCATTGCGATGGTACCTGCCTCAGTTCGTACCGATGATTCAGATGTCAGTAACCGTATCACCATGATTCTGGCCAATCTTGCCACGCATATTGAAGACCCGATTGAGCGTTTGGAAATCATTCGCCGTAGTGTACAGAACTCGAAACAGCGCTTTAGTCGTATGACCGCCAATGAAATTTTAAACTATAGTGCCGTGGTCTACGGTCCGGCAGGCTTAAACATTGCTTCGGGCATGCTACCGAAACGCCAAGCGTTCAATCTGGTCATTTCAAATGTACCCGGCCCACGTGAACCGCTGTATTGGAATGGTGCGAAGCTCGATGCACTCTACCCTGCATCAATTGTGATGGATGGTCAGGCGCTCAATATCACCATGACAAGTTATTTGGATAAATTGGAAGTGGGGTTGATTGCGTGTCGTAATGCTTTGCCAAAGATGCAAAACTTACTCACTCACTTAGAAGATGAAATTCAACGCTTTGAACAAGCCATTCAGGATTTACCACAGAAAGTGGCAAATTAATTGCCCAGAAAAATTAAGGGGCTTTCGATGGCCCCTTATTTTTTAATTGTGCGACAACGCTGCAACAGCTGGTGGCAAGCCAAACGAATCATTGCCGTGGTAATCTGAACTTCCTTACCTTGACTGTCTACCATATAACATGTGTTTACAGGGTTACTGTCCAAAACATGCTTGAAACCGTGGTTCACTAAACTTTCACTCACATTCATGATTATATACCTCATATTATTTGCTAAGGGACCTAAAAGTACCTATGGCTCATTTTATGGTTCTAGTATTTAAAATTCGTGATAGAAAGTAAAATTTCAGTTGTAACAAGGCTTAAGCGAAATCTTGTTACAACTTTAGGTTAAAATGATATCGTATTGCTCTTGCGTATACAGATTTTCAACTTGGAATTTAATCACACGATTAATGAAATGTTCTAAATCCGCGACAGCTGGGGCTTCTGCTGTTAGTAGACGGTCAATTACCGCTGGATGTGCAACGACAGTAAAGCCACCCTTGGAATCAAATGCACGGGCATAACGCAAGATCTCGCGAAATATCTCGTAACATACTGTCTCTGCTGTTTTCACATAACCGCGCCCCTGACAGGTTGGGCATGATTCACACAACAAATGTTCTAAGGATTCACGGGTGCGCTTACGGGTCATTTCGACCAGACCCAACTCAGAAACCTGCGTAATTTTAGTTTTGGCGTGATCTCGTTCCAGCATACGCTCAAACTGACGCATCACCTCTTCGCGATGCTCGGCTTCTTGCATGTCAATAAAATCAATAATGATAATACCGCCCAAATTACGCAGACGAAGTTGCCTTGCAATTACCTGAGTGGCTTCCATATTGGTTTTAAATACGGTGTCTTCCAAGCTGCGACCACCGACATAAGAACCGGTATTTACATCAATGGTGGTCATGGCCTCGGTCTGGTCAATCATCAGATAACCACCCGACTTCAGCGCCACGCGAGTTTGTAAGGCTTTTTGAATATCCTCTTCGACATTGTATAAATCGAATAACGGCTTTTCACCAGGATAGTGAATCAGCCGATTCTGGATGGTCGGTACAAATTCATCAACAAAGTCACTGAGCTTGGCATGAATCTCACGCGAATCGACATAGATCTTCGCAGTTTCGCCACTGGCCAAATCACGCACAATCCGTTGCGGTAGAGGTAATTCTTCAAAAATCAGTTCAGCAGTTGCAGCTTCTTTTTGTTTACGCTGAATAAATTCCCACAGCTTGCTCAGATAGCACATGTCCTGCGCAATCGCAGCATCATCTACCCCTTCAGCAGCCGTACGCACAATCACACTGCCCGGTAAATTATGTTCAGCCTGAATGCCTTCAATAATGCCACGCAAACGATCACGTTCTTCTTCAGACTCGATCCGTTGTGACACACCGATATGATTGCCATAAGGCATCAACACCAGATAACGAGAAGGAATAGAAAGATCAGTACTGAGCCGTGCGCCTTTGGTGCCAAGCATGTCTTTCATGACTTGGACAGTCAGCATTTGACCGGGGTGCAATAGCTCAAAAACGTTGGGGGTTGGCTGCGAACGCGACCACACCATATCGTTAATATGCAAAAAAGCTGTTCGAGACAAACCTATATCCACAAAAGCAGCCTGCATTCCTGGGAGTACACGGACTACTTTGCCTTTGTAGATGTTCCCTACTAAGCCACGTTTTACAGTTCGTTCAACAAATAGTTCATTGACCGTACCATTTTCAATCAAGGCCACACGACATTCCATCGGCGTGACGTTAATCAGCAACTCTTCTGCCATAACAAACTCAAAACTTTATAAAAATTCTTATACCCGAAAGTGTCAGCGTAGTGCTTTAACCCTTTCTAATAACTGTGCTGTCTCATGCAAAGGCAAACCAACGACATTACTATAGCTGCCACGGATTTGCGGAATATATTGCGCTGCAATTCCCTGTATTGCATACGCACCCGCTTTGCCTATTGGCTCGCCTGTTGCCCAATATTTTTCCATGTCTGCATGACTGAGTTGTTGTAACTCGACTTGCGTTGCCACCACGGTACTCAACATCTGAGTCGTGCTTGCCACACAAACACCAGAGTAGACCTCGTGCCATTGCCCAGAAAGTGCCGACCAGATAGCAAAAGCATGCTGCTTCGACTCTGGTTTGCCAATAATCTGCCCAGCGAAACTTAAACTGGTATCTGCTGCAATCACGATGGCATCTGGATATTTATTTAAAACAATCTGTGCCTTATCTCGCGCCAAGCGCTCTACATAATGCGCAACTGTTTCCCCATCCCGCACCGTCTCATCGACATCTGGACTATAGATATCGAAATCCAGTCCTAGTTGCTGTAACAGCTCCTGCCGACGAGGCGAGCTTGATGCGAGAATTATATGCGCCATTTATGTAAACAATAATAAACCAACGGCCATGCCAGCACACTGCTCACCAATGGTTGCCAGTGCCGTGCAATCGAGAAATGCGCGCCTGCAATGGTCTGGCTAATCCACAAGAATGTCAGATGCGTAACCACTGCAATCACCGCAATCACCCATGAATTGCCAAAAGTCAGAATGCGGCGTTCCCGAATAAAATAACGTATCCCAAATGTGATAATGACAAAACTCAGCGCATTTAAGCCAAAAGGTGCGTCCAACAACAGATCAGCAAAAAGTCCCATGCCAAATGCAAACCAGACCCCGCACCACACGGGCTGATAGAGAATCCAGAACAGCATGATCATCAGCATGACACATGGACGCCATCCAGAGGCCTCATAGGCCATTGGATAGACCATGAGCACTGAACCCACCACAATAGACAGGATAATCATCCAGAGTGGGTCTTTACGCTTCTCATAATTCAACTTAGCGATCGGCATAAGGTTGCTCCTGCGCTAAGGATTCAGAGAATAGCACCACCACATGATGACCACTGGCAAGTTGAGCTGCCGGCGTGACATCAATTTCAGCAAACTCACCCGACGTATGTCGACTGACTTTAGATACGGTACCCACTAAATAACCTGCTGGAAAATGTTCACCCAAACCGGAACTAAACACTTTGTCTCCAACCTGAATATTGGCACTGGTTGGTACATATTCCATTTTGAGTTGACCCAAATCACCTGTTCCCGAAATGATCGCACGCATGCCTGTCCGTTCTAAACGTACTGACAACGAATGTTCTTTATCAGAGAGCAGCATGATACGCGCGCTATGAGGATAGACGTTAATAATCTGCCCCATAATCCCTTTATCATCCAACACCGTCTGCCCGACTCTTAAATGATCGACGGAACCACGGTTAACGATAATAATATGGCGCAATGGGTCTGCATCCGTTCCAATCACTTCCGCAATCTGCATACGCCCATCAATAATCAATGGGGTATCCAAAAGCCCTCTTAAACGGTTATTTTCCGCAGAAAGTTCTGAAAGTTTTTGTAGACGGACTTGAGCTTGAAGAAGTTCTGCTTGCATCGCGGTATTTTCACGGCGCAATTGAGCTTCAGATTTGGTTTGTTGATTAAGCCATTCTCGCGACAGTACAGGATAGCTTGCCAGCGCATAAATCGGGTTATACGCGGCATACAAGACATCCCTTGCTGGCTGAATTACATAGGGCATGCGCCAATCAAAGAAAAGCACCACCAAACATGTAATGACCGCAATGACAAATGAGCGAAAAGATGGCGGTTGTCTTGAAAAAAGATTCGGTTGCACCGCCTAGTCCTTATGATTTAACCAACGAAAAGCATGTCATGGTTTGGATTGTCAAAGAACTCTAATACTTTACCACCACCACGAGTGACACAAGTTAAAGGATCATCTGCAACAATCACAGGTAAACCTGTTTCCTGAGCAAGCAATTTATCGAGGTTACGCAACAATGCACCGCCACCTGTCAACACGATACCACGCTCTGCAATATCCGAAGACAGCTCAGGTGGTGTTTGCTCAAGCGCAGATTTCACTGCACTCACGATGCTTTGTAAAGGATCGGCAATTGCTTGTGTGATTTCATCAGAAGTCACCGTAATCGCGCGAGGTACACCCTCAGCCAGGTTACGGCCACGAACTTCGATTTCGAGGGTTTTGCCGTCAGTCACAGCCATACCCACTTCTTTCTTGATCACTTCAGCTGTGGTTTCCCCGATCACACAACCGTGCGCTTTACGAACGTAGTTGATGATCTGTTCATCAAAAACATCACCGCCGATGCGTAATGAGTCTGCGTAAACACAGCCTTGTAATGAAATGATCGCGATTTCAGTCGTACCACCACCCACATCAACCACCATCGAACCACATGCTTGCTCAACTGGCATACCTGCGCCAATTGCTGCAGCCATCGGTTCTTCGATTAAGCGAACATCACGTGCGCCTGCATTGAATACAGCCTCACGAATTGCACGACGCTCAACCAAGGTTGATTTACATGGTACACACACCACGACACGTGGTGCTGGTGGGAATAAACGCTTTTCATGCACTTTGCCAATAAACTGATTCAACATGGTCTCAGTCACTTCAAAGTCAGCAATCACACCGTCTTTCATAGGACGAATCGCTGAAATATTCGCTGGTGTACGACCTAACATTTGTTTAGCATCGAGACCTACAGCGGCAACAATTTTTTGTGAACCACTATGGCGAATTGCCACAACAGTTGGTTCATTTAATATAATGCCACGGCCTGGTGCATAAATAAGTGTATTTGCAGTACCTAAATCAATGGCTAAATCCGGCGAAAACAAGCCAATTAGTCGTTTTAGAATCACGGGGGCGTTCTCAATTAAACTTTGTGTGAATACAAGGTGGCAACTTTAACTAAATGTGATGATTTGAACAAGTCAATCGCTTATTATAACGCACGATATTTTGAAATTTTTTAATACTGAATTAGGTAAAGTTATGTCTACATCATCAGATGCTCAGCAGACAACAGACTTAAATGCGCAAACGGTATCGCAAATTGCACACCTTGCACGTTTATCTCTCAATGACACGCAATCTGCTGAATATGCTCAAAGTTTAAATAAAATCCTTGGCATGATGGAAAGCTTGAAAGGCATTAATACCGATGATGTTGAGCCTTTAAAGAGCCCATTTGACAACCCGCAACCCCTACGCGCTGACGTTGTGACTGAAAGCAACCATCGTGATGAATATCAAGCGGTCGCGCCTGCTACAGAAGCAGGTTTGTACCTCGTACCTCGCGTAATTGAATAAGATTTATTCGATTAGTCAATATTTTATATTTAGAATGTAAAGAAATTTTTCATATGACAGATTTACATCGCTTATCAATCCGTGAACTCTCTGAAGGCTTAAAAACAGCCCAATTTTCATCACGCGAATTGACTGAACATTATTTGAAGCGTATTGCCCAAATTGACCCAAAAGTAAAAAGTTATGTAACAGTGACTGCAGAACAGGCGCTTGCGGAAGCAAATGCGGCTGATGCGGCACTGAAAGCAGGCAATGCCCATGCGCTGGCAGGTATTCCGCTTGCGCACAAAGATATTTTTTGTACCCAAGGCATTAAAACCACGGCCGGTTCAAAAATGCTGGATAACTTCATTTCACCATACGATGCAACGGTGGTTGCAAAAGCTAAAGCTGCGGGTCTCGTGACTTTAGGTAAGGTGAACATGGACGAATTCGCCATGGGTTCAACCTCTGAAAACTCTTATGTCGGTGCAACGTCTAACCCTTGGGCACTGGATCATGTTCCGGGTGGTTCATCTGGTGGTTCTGCTGCGGCTGTCGCGGCTGATCTTGCGCCGATCGCAACAGGAACCGATACAGGTGGCTCAATTCGTCAACCTGCTTCATTCTGCGGCTTAACTGGCTTAAAACCGACCTATGGTCGTGTATCTCGCTTCGGTATGATTGCGTATGCCTCATCTCTCGATCAGGGCGGCCCAATGGCGCGTTCGGCAGAAGACTGCGCATATTTGATGAATGTGATTGCAGGTCATGATGCCAAAGACTCGACTTCAATCAACAAAGAAGTGGACGATTACGTTGCTAACTTGAACGGCACAGCGGTGAAAGGCCTACGCATTGGTATTCCAAAACAATACTTCAATGTGGCAGGTTTAGATGCAGATGTAAAAGCACGCGTTGAAGAATCGTTGAAAAAGCTTGAAGACATGGGCGCGACCTTGGTTGAGATTGATCTCAACATGACTGAAGCCTATGTACCAACCTACTACTTGATCGCACCTGCGGAAGCCTCTTCGAACCTGTCACGTTTTGACGGCGTACGTTATGGCTACCGCTGTGAAAATCCTGTGGACTTGATGGACTTGTACAAACGTTCACGTTCAGAAGGTTTTGGTGCCGAAGTACAACGTCGTATCCTGATCGGGACGTATGCCCTTTCTGCGGGTTATTACGATGCCTACTATGTGAAAGCACAAAAAGTACGTCGCTTGATTCAGCAAGACTTCCTTAAAGCATTTGAAAATGTCGACGTGATTGCTGCACCATCTGCACCAACCACAGCCTATAAAATCGGTGCGAATCTCAGCCCGACTGAAATGTATTTAGGTGATATCTATACGCTTGCTGTGAACTTGGCAGGTCTACCTGCCATCAACGCACCTGTTGGTTTCGATAAAGACAGCTTGCCTGTGGGCTTACAGTTGATTGGTAACTACTGGTCAGAATCACAATTGCTTTCGATTGTGCATCAATATCAACAAAACACAGACTGGCATACCAAACGTGCGGCAATTGCTGAGGAGAATGCATAATGGCTGAAGCTCAAAAGTTAAAGTTAATTGACGGTTGGGAAGTCGTTATCGGGATCGAGATCCACACGCAGTTGGCGACCAAGTCTAAAATCTTCTCAGGTTCATCGACTGAATTTGGCCAAGACCCAAATACACAAGCCAGCCTTGTTGATTTAGCCATGCCGGGCGTATTGCCTGTATTGAATGCGGAAGTGGTTGATCTTGCGATTCGCTTCGGTTTGGGGATTGATGCCTATATCGACCAAGCTTCGGTATTTGCGCGTAAGAACTACTTCTACCCAGATTCGCCAAAAGGCTACCAGATCAGCCAGATGGACAATCCGATTGTTGGCTTGGGTCATATCGACATCCAGCTTGAAGATGGCACTGTGAAGCGTATAGGCGTGACTCGCGCCCATCTTGAAGAAGATGCAGGTAAATCGATTCATGATCAGTTCGAAGGCATGTCGGGTATCGACTTAAACCGTGCGGGTACACCCTTGCTAGAAATCGTATCTGAGCCAGATATGCGTTCAGTTGAAGAAGCGGTTGCCTATATCAAATCGATTCACACGCTCGTGCGTTGGTTAGGGATTTCTGACGGTAACATGGCAGAAGGTTCTTTCCGTGCCGACTGTAACGTGTCATTGCGTCGTCCAGGTCAACCGTTCGGTACCCGTTGTGAGTTGAAAAACCTCAACTCATTCCGTTTCAT
Source organism: Acinetobacter colistiniresistens (assembly GCF_000413935.1). Lineage (GTDB taxonomy): Bacteria > Pseudomonadota > Gammaproteobacteria > Pseudomonadales > Moraxellaceae > Acinetobacter > Acinetobacter colistiniresistens. The sequence continues at coordinate 140,196 of NZ_KE340376.1, forward strand.
TGAGCAAGCGATCAATGTCGAAATTGAACGCCAAATGGAAATCTTGGAATACGGTGGCACAATTGATCAGGAAACCCGTTTGTTCGACCCGAACAAGATGGAAACCCGTTCAATGCGTTCGAAAGAAGAAGCGAACGACTATCGCTACTTCCCAGATCCAGACTTATTGCCAGTGATTATTGCCGATGAGCAAATCGAAGCGGCACGTGCTGCCCTTCCAGAACTGCCTAAAGCGCGCCGTGCACGCTTTATCGCTGATTTTGCTGTGACTGAGTACGATGCACATGTATTGACGCTGTCACGCGAAATGGCGGACTTCTACGAAGCGGTTGTGGCTGCTGCGGGTGGTGCGAAGCAAGGTAAAGTCTCTGCAAACTGGGTAATGGGTGAATTCTCAGGTGCTTTAAACAAAGCAGGCTTAGAATTGGCGGACTCACCTGTTTCTGCTGAGCAATTAGGTGGCATGATCGCGCGTATTGTCGACAATACCATTAACGGCAAAATTGCGAAGCAAGTGTTTGGCTTTATGTGGGAAGCAGAAGGAAAATCTGCGGATGACATTATTGCTGAGAAAGGCTTAAAGCAGGAAACCGATACAGGTGCGATTGAAGCAATCATTAAAGAAGTGCTTGCAGCCAATGAAAAAATGGTTGAAGAGTACAAGTCTGGTAAGGAAAAAGCCTTTAATGGTCTTGTTGGTCAAGTCATGAAAGCTGCAAAAGGTAAAGCTAACCCAGCTCAAGTAAATGAATTAATGAAGAAATTGATTAGTTAAACTGATTTAATTTCAAAAGAAAACCCGCTTTAGAGCGGGTTTTTTGGTTTTTATAGGATAAAATACCTGCACAATAAATTTTTAAACTAAAACTGACATGATCATTCAACTTATGAAAAATAGATTACTCCTGAGTGCTTGTTTACTTTTAATCAGCAATTCTAATTTTGCACAAACACCTCAAGTGCCTAAAGCTGATGCTGAGGCCATTTTTAAAGCAGCAGGGTTTACAAAAAGCAAAAAAGGCTGGAAAAGTGATTGTTCAGTCGGTGAAATTACAACTTATGCCGATTTAAACGGTGATAGCTTAAAAGATGCAATCGTTTCAGATTACGGCACCATGTGTTATGGCAATACAGGGGTTGGTTATTATGTAGTTTCACAGCAAAAAAATGGAGAATGGAAGCAATTATTTAGTAATTCTGGTATACCAGAATTACTAAAAACGACAGGAAAAAATGGCTGGCCTGATATTGAGAATGGTGGACCTGGATTCTGCTTTGCCATTTATCGTTGGGATGGTCAAGCTTACAAGGTTAATCGTTATGAGTATCAAGGCAAGGCTTGTGAGATGTAACGGATAAAATTTCACTCAAATTATTGAACTAATCAAGAAACAAATTGGCTAAACCAATTTAATAAAAAACTGTTTTAGAGCCAGTTTTTATTAAATTGCAATTTTTTCATTCGTGTTTAAACACAAAACGTGCTCTTCATCAAGCTTTTGAAAGGCTAACCTAATAGGTTCTTCCTTTTCTATCATGTGGAATAAATTTGTATTCAGCAGCTCCAAACTGTAGTGCGCTTGCTGTTGAGATGAAATTAAACTAATTTTTAGCTTTTTTAGCATTTTTAGCTTCCGCTCTTCTAAAAGATCCGACTTCTTAATTTCACCAAATATTTTCTTATGTAAAACACCTACCGGTTCTAATAAAATTGTGTTTTTCAGACTTCCTGTCATAACAGCAGCTCCTATCCCTACAGCCAAAGGAACTGATATAAATGCTGCTGCGCCGCTGAGTGCAATACTATCTTTATTATTTATCACAAAGCTTTGAGCATCGTTCACTCTAGACTTAAGTTCTTTTACTTCTTTTGTTATATTTTCACCAATATTATCTATAAGATGCTTTAGGTTTTCTATTTCTTTCTTTACTTCCCCTGTACGATATTCAACCAACTCACCATTCGTGCCAAGATATTCAATCAATGAAGTATTCATGCTTCTTAGATTTAAAGACAGATATGCAAGATCAAGATTTTTTTGAATTTCGTCTACTCTCGCCTCTAGAGCCGCTTTATAATCAGCTGTACCAAAAAATTCCTGATGTTTAGTTTTTGTTAACCCATAGTTTTTTAAATCTGCTTTTAAATGTAAATATATTTTCTCCAGAGTATCATCATAAGAATTCAGTTCAACCAAACTAACCACCTTGTCTTTTTCTTGATTTTTTAAATTTGTAAAAATTATTATTTTTTCTTTTAATTTATTAGAAATCATATAAATACTAGATTTTCTATCATTCTGTTGAAAATCCTGAATACGATTTATCCCATCTTTTAGATCTTCTAACTTTTGATTAATATCAGCTAAGTGTTTTTGCGCCACTACAACAGATAAAATTTGCCAAACTGCTGCAGCATTTATTAGACTTGATAATTTATCTGCATTATATAGACGTGCATTTTCAATAATTTTCCCATCAGCTCCTTTTACCATTGCACGAAATCCATTGCCATCAATAGCTTTTGTTAAACTGCCATTAACTACAACCTCCATTATAGAACTTTTTGTAAATTCTGCCTGAGTTAAGAGTGATGGAATTGCTTGAACTGCAACTGAAGCAAAACTCTTTAAATTATCTAAATGATGAAATCTTGTATAAGATGTTCCATTAATTTTATCAGCCACTCGAATTTCAATTAATGGATTTTTTTCATCCTCCCCTAAAATAATACTAAACTGACTCATCTAAATTTAATTCCTCTGATTTTTTAATAGTTATATGAATATTTATAAAACAAATCAACAAGATTTTTAAAATCAAGATAAAGAAGAATCTTTCCTAAATAAATATTCATGAAAAGATTTTATTTTCTTTCTCAATTTAAAACACTTAAAACAAGCCAAAAACCTCATGATAGTCTTTGGCTAAAAAGCTATAAAATTATGTACAAAAAATAAATCACTGCCCTCTTATCACACCCAACTTATTCCAAATATCAGGCGTTAAAAAAGTCGTGACCAATTTATTTAAATCAATATAACGCAAGGTGCCTTGCAACTGCTGTCTGACCGCTGGGTCTTTAATAATATCTTGCCCTGCACTCTGACCTAACTGCTGAAAAGCCTGTCCAACGGCTTGAATTCCTTCCGCCTGAATCACAGCTTTGGTCTGTGTCGAACACTGCTCCACAATCACACGCTGTAAAACTTGTGCCAACTTCTGATCCAGCTGGGTTTTCTGCTCAGGCGTAACATTACTAAAAGACTTTAAATCAGGATGCGCTGCCAAAGCAGTAAAGGTCCATTGCAAAACCGTGGTTTTATCTGCTGCGGTGGTCGCTTTCACCAAACAATCACTGAGTTGATCCACTGTTGGCCCTGCTATTGCCACTTGGGTTGTGCCCAACACAGCCGCAGCCATGAATACAGAACGACTCAAATAAGAAAGTTTACGGCGGGCAGAAGTATAAACACGAGACATAAGCACAGTTCCAAATTGCAATCTTTCCCTTTGTACCATGCTCTGACGAGATCATCTGTTATGACGCTGTAAATTGCGTAAGCCCACGCGCTCAAAGCTTTGAAAAAATGTAAAAACCATGAAGATGGTAAATCACTCAACCTGCACCTTCATAATCCCACTCTGCTGGAATATTCGGTTGCTCAGGTGCTTTATTTAAATCGATATTCAGGTTACGACTGCCCTTAAATGATTTCTCTCCCGAATCTGACGCAGGTGATACATCCAAACTGTAGCGATAACGAAATTGCCAAAGCATCGGCTTAATCGGACGAATATCTAGACCTAAACTATCTTCATCATGACACTTGCCATTAGAATTCTCATAATCCTGTTCCGAGAAACAGGCGCGAATCATACGATAAAAATTAAAAGGATAACGTTCAATAAAACGATGGGTCTGACCTGAATTCTGTAACTCATAAAAACTGGCACGTTCAACACTAGCACCGCCACCTGAATATGATTCTGTCAAAGTATCAATCAGCGCAACCGCATAACGGTTTTGATCCATTGGAAACAGTTTAGGGTAAATATATTGTTTTGATCGTGCCATTTCCTCAGCAGACGCTAATGGAATATGCCATTGCTTCAATAATTTAAAGCCAGAATTTGAATGACTAAACTGGGCAATATTGCCCTCAGACAATAACCATAAACTTTGATCAGGTGTTTTTAAACTCAACCATTGTGGTTTCGTCTGACACAGCTCTTTTATTTGTTCACAGAGTTGCGTCTGTTCCGTTGCACTCAGTCGCCCCTTTTTAAATTCCAAAATCTGTAAAGGTGCAGCCAAAACAGATGCACTAAAATAGGCGGATGCACCTATTAAAATCATTCCACCTAAACCCATCTTATATTTAAGCATTGTATTTCCCTAGGCTATTTTTATCTTTACCGTATTACTTAACAATCGCTTCAATCTGATCAAGCTCCCACACCCCACCCGCAGCAAGACCTCGACACATCCCAGTCCAGCGATCTAGCGTATGTATAAACTTCTGTCCATCCCAAACCCATTCATCACTCGACCAACAATCACCAATACCACGCCCTTTCTGCGAACTGCTGAGAATTCCGTTATAAAACTCAGAGGAATGTTCCGTCACAAAAGTTGCTTTATTCGCAAGTGACTCATCCAATACCCATGCACCATAACCTTCGTTATATGCACCTCGCCAACATAGCGTAGCTGCCAAAACTTTTTTATTGGTCAATTTATAGAGATCAATCGCTTGGGGTGCTGTTTGCTTACCGTCATAAGCCCCTTCACAGAATCCTTCTTTTTTAGGCACTGGCTGATTCGCCATCAGATTCTGATATAGCTCGGCATAACGTTTGTCACTGGGTCGCAAGGTCAAATAAGGTTTACTCGAAGTTTTAATTTGTTTAACCGTGAATTTGGGTTGAGCTGCTAATACATTCGACTCATCCGCTTTACCTTTTTTAATCAAAGCACCCACTGTGCTCACGCGCTTTTGAAAATCATCCATTTTCAGCAATACGGCTGTCAGACCTGTGTCTGATATTTTCCAATTTAAATTGGCATTTTTAAAAATGATTTCGGTCTTTTTCTTGGATTGTTGTAATAAAGCGTTGACTTGATTTGTAGAGAGTTGTCCCATCAATGGGAATTCTGTTCCATCAACAGACACCTGTCCAAAGTCTTTGCCATTCACATAAAAATGAATATTTTTAAGCTTTGCAGCTGGCATGGACGGTTGTTCAAAACGCGACAAGGCAAATTCGACTTTTACAGGCTGCCGTGCACCTGCCTGACGGGTCAATAACAGCGAGGCGGGTTCATCGTCACTATATTCATTGTAATAACCCGCAGCTCGACAAGTACCAGTATTGCTACAGTAAATTTCCCAGTCCTCATGATAAAATGCAATGCCTTTGATCTCTTGGGCAAAGGTACTAGAACTCAGGGCAACAAGGTAACAGGCTAAAAGAAACTTTTTCATAAGACTTATGCTCTAGGCCGTCTAAATTTAATACTATTATTTTAATCATTATGAATACTGACATGATTATTCATACTATATACGTTTTAACGCTACAGATTAAGCAACTTTACTAAAAAACAAATAAACACAAACAACTGTTTTTAAATAAATTTTAATTATTTTTCTTTAAAAAAAATTCAATCAAGAATACAAGAGGAGTTGTAATATAGAGTAACATTCTAAGCATCATATACCCAAACAAAAGAAGAACATCACTCACAATGAAATTAGCATCCTCGCTATTGAGTCGAATAAATAATATAGAGACTACAACACTAGAGAAAATGATAGAAATAAATGCCCTAAGAGAATAATTTTTAATAAATTTAGTAAAAAAGAAAAAAATATTCGCAATAAAAATGACTGACAAAGTAAAAGCTAAAACATGGTCTACAATAATATGTCTATGAAAATAATCATAAGAATAAGCAAAACCGATAATCAATTGTAAATTGAGTAATCCCCACCCTAGATAGCTTGACTTCATCATGGTTTATTTCTCAATATTTTTATGGGATTAGAGATTTTATCGAGTTCCTTTTTCAACTTAGACGGTAAGAAAATATCAGGTGGTAAATTCTTAAATACACCAATCCCTGTGATTGCATTGGAGGTACATCTAGTGCAGCTCAAAACACCACTGCAACCCTCTTCATTTAAAATTCTGTCTTCAATCTTTAGGAACTCATCTTTAGTAAGATAAAATGTATAAATATACACTTCACCACCATCAGCTAGTTGGTATTCTAAGTAACTTCTATAGACATCAGCTCTCTTTTGTAGCTCATACACAGGGAACAGTCGTAACCGCCCTTCAGCAATTTCTGGATAATAAAAACTTCCATTAGGATCAAATATCTCAAACCCCTTCGGGCTGATAAGCAACATTCCAGCATGAGTGCCAACCATAACATCGTTATTATTTACCATAATCGTAATTCTGTAGGAAGTTCTCACCTCAATTTTTACTGGATCTTTTTTATTGTTACCCCCTACGGTAAGTGTCTTATTTAAAGTTTTCATTAAAAAATCTTTCCAAATCAAAATCATTGATTTCTATTGTTATATTTTCAGCTCTTTCACTATTCGATATATTTTTTGTATATCCATTTTCATCAGTAACGCCTTCTTCTATTTCCCCATTTTCTCTATGTATTAAATATGGAATACCTGATAGTACATTTCCTGTTTTCTGGTCAACAAGCATAAATTGATCAGAGAAGAATTGACCATTTACATAATCTGTTAGTAGAGGTACGACGTTTACGAAAGTATCTTTTCCAGAATTACTGCTACGGACAGCTAAATCTGAAATCTTTATATACCTTGAACCACAAGTAGAAACATCACCAGCAACAATAGGGTTTCGTCCATTAACTTGTATGAATCCTCTTTCAGTAGCAATCGCTTTTGATAAAACTTTGCATCGCGGGCAGTAATGAGTCATTCCTTCTAGATGAATAGCCTTTCCATCGACTAACCATATTTCCTCGCCTTCCAAAATTTTACCACCATGATCGGTGAAGCAACCTCTTGTTATAAATGCTTGCATATCTGACTAGCTAGCTCTAATTAAGAAAATATCAGCACTAGATTAGTTGCTTTACCTTTGTTCCTTTAATTTTTTAAAATAACTAAATTATGTAATTATTATTAATTCATAGTTTTGTAATAAGGCATGAATTCTAACTAGAAAAGCCTTTATAAATTCTCACCCTATTAATTAGAGCAATGAAAACCTAAGTAGCATTCAGTCTATTTTTTTATTATGATTAAAATCTGCTTTCCCCCATATCTCAAACAATATGCTAATTTGATCTCAACCTCAAATGCACATTAAAAATGAAAACATCACTCACTATTTCTGCTGTTTTATTCACATTATCAATCACTTCAACTCATGCAGAAGTCAGTACCTTTCAGCCTATTTTTCCCAAATTTTCAAACACTTCTCAAGAGCGAAAAGCCGAAAACCAAATTTATGCCTTGGGCGAAGTGTCCTTTGCCAATGATGTCCGTGTTCCCTTTTATGGGGTCACAGCACTGAATCCTGCCGATGAAGGCTTATTAAAAGACTTTAAAAGCTGTAGCGCGAAAAGCTGCCATTTTGACTTTAAGCTGGATACACTTCAGGCCAAGCAACTCAAATTAGTGGCACTACCTGAAATTGGTGTCGTACTTGTACCTAAAGATTGGCACGATGTGGAGGCACATGCGGGCGCAAATGGTACGGGTTCAGCCTTGCTGATGAGTCCAAATCAAAAACAGGCCATAGAATTATACGATTCATCCTTCTGTGTCGGTTGCGGTATGCCCAATGCCACGCTTTACTTTCCCAATCTGTTAAAAGAAAGTATTCAAAATGAATTTGGTGGCTATAAAGACCCAAAAAAATTGCTAACCGTGGTTCACCCATCTAAACAAGTGGCTTTCTTTAGTTATCAGATTCCGAACTTCAACAATAAAACCCATGGTGTGGCGAAATACCATGATGAGGACACCTTCAATTTTAGAGAAATCATCGTAACGCTGGATCAATCACAACAGCACTTGCTCGGGCCAATTTTAAACTTCTATCACTTTAGCCACTAGCACCCTACAGCTTTCAAGTCATTTGACTGGCTTTGAGTAGATTTAAAAAATGCTCCACCCGAACACTATTGCCTTTAGTACGACAAATCGCATAAATCGGGGCGATACATGGCTTTTTCGCTTCTAGCGGTTTATACACAATCTGCTTATTCCAGAAATCCTGAATTGACGCAGGAACGATTGATAGCCCAATCCCTGCCGCAATCAGATTCAGACTCGAAGTTAAACGTGGTGCTTCCTGCACAATATTCGGGTTAAACCCTGCCTGATAGCAATTTGCCAAAATATTATCAAACAGGTCTTGCCCAGCAATACGGCGATACAACACAAACTCATACGGCTCTAAATCGAGTAGGCGGATTGATCCCTCTTGCTCAACCAAAGGATGATTACTCGGTAAAGCCACAATCAAGGGCTCATCCAATACATGTATGCTTTGAACTGCGGCATGAATCGGCGCGGGTTTGCGCAGGAAAACGATATCCAGTTTTTCATTGATCACCGCATCGGTTAAGGCGGTACTGCTGTCTTCTTCCAAATGAATGGCGACGGCAGGAAACTGTTCCCTGAATTGACGTAATAAGGCAGGCAAAAAAGGATGCAAACCTGCCGAGTTGGTAAAGCCAATATTGATCTGACCTTCCAAGCCTTGCGCAATGTTTTTGACCCGTTTCGGAATCGACTGGGCATGCGCCAAAATGGTAATGGCTTCCTGATATAAAGCCTTACCTGCTTCGGTGACTTCCACACCGCGAGGCAAGCGTTTAAGCAAAGCGGTATCCAGCTCTTCTTCCAGACTTTTAATCAATCGGGTCAACGGTGGCTGTTGCATATGCAGTCTAACTGCGGCTTTGGAAATATTACTTTCTTCTACCACAGCAACGAATGCATTGAGTTTATGAATATCAATCATACATACCCTAAAAGTATAGATAACGGCAAAAATAGCATTTGTGAATATACCATAAATCTTTCATGCTATAGCTCACAAGGTTGAACAGAAAGGTAATCCAATGAAAGCCCAAGCCCTAACAATAGAGAGTGAACCACTAGCGACTGCTCCTGATTGTAAGGCACTTTTTACGGGATTTATGAAATTGGGACTGATGGGTTTTGGTGGCGTTTTGCCACTGGCACATCGCATTATCGTTGAAGAACATAAATGGATTGATGCTGGCAAATTTACCGACTTACTGGGTGTCTGTCAGTTATTACCAGGCGGCAACATCATCAATATGGCCGTTGCCATTGGCATGGAATTCCAAGGCGTGAAAGGTGCGATCAGTTCAGTGCTCGGCTTAATCTCTGCCCCTACAGCAATTGTGCTGATCATCTATCAGGTCTATGAGCATTTTCAATACCTCCCTGCCGTTAAACACATGATTCAAGGTTTGGCCGCCGCCGCCGCAGGCTTGCTGTTTGCAACTGGATTTAAGATGCTCAAGCCAATTTTAAAAAGCTATCTGACTCTTTTTACCATCGGCCTAACCTTCGTGTTTATGATCTGGATCAAGCTGCCCTTAGCCCTGACTTTAGCGATTTTACTGGCCATTAATATGCTGGTTTTAGGAGTGAAAAAATCATGATTTTGCTGACACTTGCAATTGTATTCACTCAACTTTCGCTACTGGCTTTTGGTGGTGGTAATGCCATCCTGCCTGAAATGCAACACCAAGTGGTGACCGTGCATCAATGGATGAGCGCTGAACAGTTTAGTTCGCTGTTTGCCATGGCACAGGCTGCCCCGGGTCCGAATATGATGATTGTGCCTTTGGTCGGTTGGCATGTGGCAGGGCCAGCAGGTTTGTTAGTCACTTCATTGGCGAAGTTTGGCCCCTCTTCCATCATCACCATATATGCGCTGAAATTCTGGGAACGCTTTAAAGCCAATCCATTACGGGCACGTTTTGAAAAAGCGCTGAAACCGATTACCGTGGGTTTGGTTCTGGTCAGTGCGTGGTTGATTGCCGATGCATCTGCACAAAACCTGCTTTTGGCCGTCATCGTGATTGTGACTGCGATTCTCGGCATGTTTAAAAAGATTCATCCCCTCTGGGTCATGGCCGCAGGCGCAGGACTTGGAATCGCCTTCCTTTAAACTGGCAATAAAAAACCTGCTTGATGCAGGTTTTTTATTGAATCTCGAATTACCAGATACTGACCCGTTTTTCAGGCGCTAAATACATTTTATCTCCTGCTTTGATCTTGAAAGCATCATAGAACGGCGCTTGATTGACTAAAGCTCCGTTGGCTCGCACTTTATCTGGCGCATGCGGATCAGTTTTTAAATACACAATCGCTTGCGCTTCACGGGTTTTGGCACGCCAGACTTGCGCCCAGCCCATATAGAAGCGCTGCTCACCCGTACGCCCCTCGATCACAGGCGCAGGCTTCCCTGCTAACGAAATTTGATACGCTTTATAGGCAATCGATAGACCTGAGTTATCGGCAATATTTTCACCCAAGGTCAGTTCACCGTTGACGTGATAGCCCGCAATGGGTTCATAGGCATTGTATTGGGCAATCAAGGCCTGTGTTTTGGCTTTAAACTTTTGATGATCTTGCTTGGTCCACCAGTTGCGCATATTACCCAACTCATCAAACTGGCTGCCTTGATCATCAAAACCATGACTGATTTCATGCCCGATCACACTGCCAATCCCACCATAATTCACTGCATCATCGGCATCGATATTAAAAAATGGCGGTTGCAGAATTGCAGCAGGAAAAACGATTTCATTTGATGACGGGTTGTAATAGGCATTCACGGTTTGCGGTGACATAAACCATTCATCACGATCAACAGGCTTACCCAATTTATCCAGACTGTCTTGATGTTCAAACTCTCTGGCACGAATCACGTTGCCAATCAGGTCACCATCTTTGATCTCTAGCGCAGAATAATCACGCCATTTGTTTGGATAGCCGACTTTAATCGACAAACTGGCTAATTTCTTCTTGGCCTGTAGTTTGGTTGCAGGACTCATCCAGTCCAGTTGGCTAATGCTTTGATCATAGGCTTGAATCAGATTCTGTACCAAGGCATCCATACGCTGTTTTTTATCCGCAGAAAAATGTTTTTCTACATAGATCTTGCCCAGACCATCACCCAGTACCCCATTCACAGTTTGCACACCACGCTTCCAGCGCACTTCCTGCTCGGCAACATCGCGTAAAGTCTTGCCATAGAAGGCAAAGCTTTCATCAACCAAGGCTTTGTTTAAGAATGGGGAAAAATTACTGATCAGGTTCCATTTAAAATACGCCTTCCATACATTGAGAGGTGTTTGATTGAAGACAGGATCAAGCGCTTTAAAATAGCTGATTTGATGCACTTGAATGGTCTGGATTTTGTCCTTGACCCCGACGGTATTGAGATAAGCATCCCAATCAAAACTCTGGCTTAACTTGTTTAAATCTTTCAGTCGGTAAATATTGTAACGTTTAGATAAATCACGGTTCTGGACATTACTCCACTGAATCTTGGCCAAGTCGGTTTCCAGCTTCAAAATTTCTTTTGCGTGCTGTGCCGCTTGCTGATCGCCTGCCAGTTGTAGCATGCGTTCAATATGCTTGAGATATTGGGTACGTGTTTCCACAAACTTCTGGTCATCTTTTAAATAATAATCACGGTCAGGTAAACCTAGTCTGCGCTGTGCCAGTCCCGCAATCATCACATCAGAATGCTTCATGTCTTGATCAATACTGATATCAAATGGGGTTCTGACCCCGATGCGCGAGAAATGCCCCATTAACGTAGCAAGCTCTTTTTTATTTGTAATCGCATCGACTCTTGCCAACTCTGGCTTTAACGGTGTGATGCCCTGTGCTTCAATCTTTTTTTCATCCATGAAACTGGCATACAGGCTGGCAACTTTCTGCTCAACTGTCCCAGTTACCCATTTTTGTGCGCTCAGTGTTTCAACAATACTGTGCAATTGATTGGTCGATAACTCCTGCAACTCATTGAATGCCCCCCAACGTGATTTATCAGCAGGAATCTCGGTGTCTTTCAGCCATGTGCCATTCACATAGTTATAAAAGTCCTGATTGGCAGACACACTGTTATCAATATATTGCGGGTCAATACCTGAGATTTTTTGCGTTGTGGAAGATTGAATTGCTTGGTCTGCCCATACAGGTGCAGTAAAAGCCGTCAGTGCCAGCGCCAATGCACTTTTAAGCAATACAGGTTTCATGATTTATCCTATTTATTTAGGTTCTAAGTTATACAAAAGAAAAATGAGAGATCATTAATTTTATCAAGCGACTATAGTGAAGTAGTTTCATCAAATAAAGTCATTTTCGTTGCAATATATATTCACTTTTCACATAAAAACCACAAACTGGCTAAAATCGTTGGTAATAAAAAAGCCCTAGCATCAAGCTAAGGCTTTCTGAAACGAAGCTATTCAAACTAATCTAATATTTTTTCAAAGGCTTTCAGACGTTTATGAATCGACAATAACTCGATAATGGTTTTCCATGAACTGATCAGATATTGGAAGGATTCACGAACCTTACCAAAAACCCCACCAATCTGGTTAATTAAGCCAAGGGTTAACTTACCTGCTGCAATCGCAGGGAATAACACAAATAAGTTGTAAATCACATCCAATTGCCCATACCACGTCGCAGTTAAGTTAAAGTAGGTGTAGTGAAAATATAAGCGGAAATAGTTTTTACGCACCCGACCGAATAACTCTTTCAAAGTCGCAGGTTGCGCTCGATCCGCATGGTCTTCACCATAAACCAACTCCTTACGAAATGCCGCCTCGACTTTCTGGTTATTAAACTGAAGACCAGGTAGTTTTATCCCCACCACCATCAGTAGAACCGTACCAAAGATTGCCCAAACCACCGCAGCCCAAACCAGAGAATATTGCAACTCGCCCACAATCGGAATTTCGGGTACATGTTTTGAAAGCTGAAACAATAAAGGTAAAAATGCGATCAATGTCATGATTGCCTTGACTAGTTCAACGCCTAAGTCTTCCACAATCGTGGCAAAACGCATGGTATCCTCTTGCACACGTTGTGCTGCACCCTCTACATGACGTAATTTCGACCAATGCTCGGTATAATATTCATTCATTGCTGTACGCCAACGGAATACGTAATGACTGGTAAAAAAAGCATTGATAACCGCAAGGGTCACGCCCACCATGGCAATATATAGAAACACCATCGTTTCTTTATACAAGTCGGAGATATTTCCTCCACCATTGGTGAGCATGTTTTGAATCATATCCCAGAAGGGTACATACCATGCATTGACGGCAAGGCTCACCTGTACGCCAAACCAGATATTAAACAGGATAAATGCAGATCCCAAAATCGACCAGCGCTGCCATTTATTGTCTGAGAAAATCCGCCAAAATCCAGCAAATAATGCAGTTGCAGCGATAAACCAGAGATAAAACCAAAGTGAAGAAGGTTCCCAGAATCGGCTAATCCCAACAGATAACTCTGCCTCCGCATAGCCTTTAGGAAAACCCAGATATTCCCCCCAGCTATGCCCCCCTGTGTACCAGAGCAACATATTGAGTGCTAACCAGACGATGACTGAAATAAAAAACAGACGCGGATTCGGAAAGAAAGACTTAAACATGGTGTTTAACAATCCTTGTTATGTAGCGATTCATTTGATTAGGTCATCCTATGGCCTAAAACTTAAAATGATCTGATAAAAAGTTTGATGATTTGTAGTTATTTACCTGTTTTTTCAACTTTTTGATAGCTTTTTGTAGATGATTTACAATTTGTTTTTATCGACAAGCGATTTTAGTAAATGGACTCAAACACTTAAGTCCATTATGGCAATCATGACAGAATAACTTAACGTGGTACGGAGGTACTCATTTTCAAGGCAATATCCTGCTGTTCATTTTGTGCTGGATAGCTTTTACTTTGAATCGCCCATTGAATTTCAGCTAACTTTTCATTGGCAGCATCAACACCTGCTTGCATGGTCATCTCACGGCCTTTGACATCAAAAATATGCGCTTTCTCACGCAGGTCAGGCTGAATCACGATATCCGCTTCTTTCAGTTCTTCTTCGGCCAGACGCCCTTGCATGATATTGATATTTTGATTGAATAGCCCCCAGACATTACTAGTTTCGGTATGAATTGGTTGTGCAAGGATATCCACAGCAATCACCACATCCGCCCCCAGCTCACGTGCGACCTGCACAGGTACTGGACTGACCAAGCCACCATCGACATATTCAACATCATGAATCTTGGTCGGGACAAACATGCTTGGAATGGATGCTGAAGCCCGCACAGCCTGCCCTGTATTGCCATAATTAAATACAGTTCGGGTGCCATCTTTTAATTCAGTTGCCACCACATACATGGGGATTTTCATTTTTTCTAATGGCAGGTTATGCACTTGCTCGTTGATATAGTCTTCTACTTTTTTGCCATCAAAAAAACCCTTGAGGCTCACATTGACTTCGCGAACATCATTGGCTTTGAGTTTTAATGCAATATCACGCAACTCAGCAGCACTTTTGCCACTGGCATAGATCGATCCCACAATACTGCCCGCACTGGTGCCCACGATAAAATCTGGGTGAATCCCTTGCTGCTCCAGAACCTCAATAACACCAATATGGGCATAGCCCCGCGCGCCACCGCTCCCCAGAACCAATGCAATCACAGGACGTTTTTGCTGCTGTTTAATTGCAGTAAAGGGTTGGTTCACAGCTTGAGCTTGGGCATCCTCAATCACGGGTTTCAAATGTGATGTTGTTTGGCACCCTGCCAAAACAGTCATTGAAAAACCCAACACCCATAATTTAAGCTGTTTCATACGCCACAATTGCCATATCTACGATATCTACTGCTCAAATTTTAGCGTTTACTCAACCAAAAACTGTATCAATTTTTTGTATTTTTCATAAAAAGTTCATAAAAAAAGCTCCTCGAAAGGAGCTTTTAGATTTGATCAATCTTAGCAGGATTAATTACCAGATATCTGAATCGACTTTTTTCTTCAATTCTGGATATTTATCAATTTTAAACTCAGGCTCTTTAATCCCTTGCTTCAACTGTGAGGTATAGTCTTTCAGTAATGTACGCGCCATTGGCGTTAACAGTAAGATTGCGACCAAGTTAATGGTTGCCATAATCCCCATGAACAAGTCAGCCATCGACCAAACTAACGGCACACTACCAATTGCACCGAAGTACACCATCACCAATACAAAGATTCGGAAGATGAACATCACTTTCGGATTGTTATTGATAAACTGCACATTACTTTCCGCATACGCATAGTTACCTAATACGGCCGAATAACAGAATAAGAACAAGAGAATCGCAAGGAAATCGCCCCCCCAGCTTCCCACTTGAGACTCTAAAGCACGTTGTGTCAGTTCAACCCCGACAAAGCCCGCATCATGGTAAACACCAGAAACTAGGATAATGATCGCGGTACTGGTACACACAATAAAGGTATCAACGAAAACACCGAGCATCTGTACCAAACCTTGGTTGACTGGATGTTTTACATCAGATGCTGCAGCTGCGTTCGGCGCCGAACCCATACCCGCTTCGTTGGAGAACAAACCACGCTTGATCCCTTGCATCATTGCCATCGAAATCATGGCACCAAAGAAACCACCCGCTGCGGCATTAAACTGGAAAGCCTCGGTAAAGATCAGCTTGAAGATTCCAGGAAGGAGTTCATAGTTACTTAATGCGATATACAACGCGACCGAAAGATAAAGACCTGCTTTTAATGGTACAAACATTTCAGCAAATTTAGCGATACGCTTAATACCACCGAAAATTGCTAAAGCAACCAAGACAACAAGTGCCAAACCGACCCATGAGATTTCTAGATCAACACCACCTAAGTGGGCAACCAGATTGGCTTTGTCCCAACCCCATGCATGCGAAGAAGCATTGGCAATCGCATTGATCTGAACTGAGTTGAATACGAAACCATAAGTAAAGATCAATGCCAGTGCAAAGATCACACCAAAGGTCTTGCTGCGTAAGCCTTGAGTAATATAGTACGCTGGTCCACCCCGGAACTGCTTGCTATTACTATCTCTTACTTTAAACAACTGCGCGAGCGATGATTCAATAAATGCAGAACTCATACCTAGCAATGCTGTAAACCACATCCAGAACACCGCACCTGGTCCACCAATCGCAATCGCGATTGCTACACCGGCAATGTTACCTACACCAACACGGCTTGCTAACCCCGTTACAAATGCCTGAAATGGTGTAAGTCCATGTGAGTCTTTTTCTTCAGCTTTACTACGGCTGCCCTTCATCACCTTGATACTGTGGAAGAACATTCGAATCTGTACCGCTTTCGTCGCAACAGTATAGAAAATACCGACCGCAAGCAGGAAAACAACGAGGAAGTCCCATAAAGGATCATTGAAAAAACTTACCCAAGCCATCAGGGTGTCATTTAATTTTTCATTCATCACTTATTCGCTTTTAAATATTTTATGTACATCCGTACATATACGATAACAATGGATGAATCAAAAAAGCCCCGCTTGGGGCTTTTGATCCGACTTAGACAAAGAATTTCAAAATTAATTGAATTACTGTTGCGTTAATTAAATCGACGAAGAACGCACCACAAAGCGGAACAATCAAGAAG
Organism: Acinetobacter colistiniresistens; assembly: GCF_000413935.1. Lineage (GTDB taxonomy): Bacteria > Pseudomonadota > Gammaproteobacteria > Pseudomonadales > Moraxellaceae > Acinetobacter > Acinetobacter colistiniresistens. The sequence goes on from NZ_KE340376.1 coordinate 156,956, forward strand.
GCTTTATGAGAGGGTCCATACATATTGGTAATCGCTTGCATGTTTGCAACCGCAGTTGGTGTTGCACCCATACCAAAACCGCAATGACCTGCTGCCAATACCGCTGCATCATAGTTTTTACCCATAACACGGAAGGTAATAAATGCTGCATACAGTGCCATGGTAATGGTTTGCGCCCCTAAAATCACAACAAGTGGGCCAGCCAAATCTGCCAATTGCCATAATTTCAATGAAAGCAAAGCCATTGCTAGATAAAGTGATAATGATGCATTACCAAACACATCAATCGCACGGTCAAAGATATCTACTTTTAATACGCTTTCCAGAACATTACGTAAAATCACACCACCGCCAAGCGCCCAAACGAAAGTTGGTAACTCGAACCACGTGCCCTTACTAAAGCCAGTCATGAATTCTGCAAATGCTAAACATGCAGCAAACATCCCCAACGTGGTAATCGCATTATCCGCAGTAATTAAACGGACTTGATGTGGATTTTCAAATGGTGCAAGCTCATCCGGATGTTGATCTAAATGCGTATCACGATTTTTGATCTCTGCAGGCGTTTGCGCTTGGGCTAGACTATAGCGGTTGATCAATAGTTTCGCCAATGGGCCACCGATAATACCACCGATAATCAGACCAAAGGTTGCACTTGCCATACCTAAAGCTAAAGCACCCTGAATCCCATGTTGGGTTTCAAGAATTTCACCCCATGCACCAGCGGTACCATGACCACCCGTCAATGTGATTGAACCTGCAATCAAACCAACCAAAGGATCAATCCCCAGCATCGTTGCAAGGCTCATACCGACTGCATTCTGTACCACAATAAATGATGCGACACAGACCAGGAAAATCACTAAACCAATACCGCCTTCTTTCAGCTTCATGAAGTTAGCACTTAAGCCAATCGAAGCGAAGAAGATCAACATAAAACTGGTTTGTAATTCACTACTAAAAACAATACTGTACCCCCAAAGTGAGTGTACAAGTAGTGAAAGTACCGCTGCAACCAAACCACCCGCAACAGGCTCAGGAATGTTATAGCGTTTTAAGAAGTCAATTTTATTAACGAGCAAACGCCCTAATAACAAGACGATAACCGCCGAAATTAGGGTATAGAAACCATTAAAAGTAAATTCCATATCTTCTTCCGTTTATTTTAATTGTTCTTCCGATGGTTTTTTCGCCACGTTGGAACGCATAAAATAGTAACTCTCAAAATGAGTGAAAACTCAATCAACTTAATAAAAAGCATACAGTTCTAAGCAAGAACTTTGCCTGTATTCAGCAATTCAGTTTTCACGGATGATTTACACCTACAGGATAGATGGCTTAGAAGTTATAGCGAGCCATTGCTCCTACACGATTATCCTTACCTTTTTGTCCATCAAAAGTTTTACGTTCGCCATAAATATACTCAAGACCAAACTTAATCGGTGTGACAGGTGAATACATAATATTCCACCAACCTTGTTGCAAGGTTTTATTCTGCGCAGTGTCTTTAGCGACAACCGCCTGCTTGGCAAAATCATTGCTATCATCAGCAAACATCGCGCCATAAGCCAAAGTACTACGCAGTTTTGGTGTGATTTGATACGTTGTGCCCACAGTCAGTGCATCAAACTCATTTAGGTTTAGACCAAAATTATTTGGGTTTACGTTATAGGCATTGTTGGTATACAACAAGAATTTACTGTCACCTTTAACATGCGAATAATCGATCATCGCCTGTAATTCATCAGTAAACTTATATTTTGCACCAACCGCAACGCCCCAACCTAACTCGGAATCATTGGCACTAATTTGCTTAGTTTCTTTCTTGAATGTGTCTTTATCAATTGCCGTTAACACTTCTTTATAGGCATCTCTGCTACGAGCTTCGGTAAGAAGAATACGTGCAGATGTCGTACCCTTGCCTTCAGCAAAATCATATTTCAATTTTGAAGTCAAAGCAGGCGCACGATTGTCATCATTGCCCTTTTCCAAGGCAACGAAATAATGTGTATCTGGATTCAATGCACCACTATAACGAACCATTGGGGTACGGTAAGTACCGATGCCCAGTGGCGAGTTGAAATCCAGCATTTCTGGCTGCAAATCGGTTGCCAAGAAGGTCGAGGTGGTTTGACCAAATAACCAATCATTTAGGGTCAGATACGCATGACGGATACGAATGGTGTCATTGCTGCTACCACCACGGAAATCCACTTCTAATTTACCGCCGACCTTCGCCCCTTCAACAGGTGCTTTAAAATCAAGTCCTAAACGCGTCACTGTGGCCGTGCTATAGAAACGATCACTGTTCTTTTCAGCGCCTTCTAAATCGACTTTATTGATACGGTTAAAGATCCCATCGCCACCTTTGGCCTGATAAGAAGCATCACCGCGTAAGAAACCATGTAATTTAACTTCTGCGCCAGAGGCGGTATTAAATACCAGTTGTGATTTTTGAGGTACCACAGGAGCAACTGCTACATTTGCAGGATGATCCGGATGTGTTTCCTTTAAATTAGAATGCTCCTGTCCTGGAACAAGCACACTTTGTTGTTTTGCTTGGGGAACATATTGCTGAAGCAACGCTCTTAATTCTTTCACTTCATCACGAAGTTGCTGAATCTGTTCTTGCTCGCTGGCAGCATGGGTGTTGTTCATCATGAAGGCTGCAACAGTCATTGCTAAACCTTGTACTACGAACGGCTTACGGATGAGAGATAAACTCATGAGAAGCTCCTTGTATCTGGTGTATATTTCAACATTTTCCATAAGCATATAGTCGGAAGAACTTAATATGCCCGAAATAGAAAATCCCCCTCACCCTATCAGTAAGGAAAGCCTAATCAATTTTTTAAAAAGGGCGTATTATGCATAAATTTCGGATATTGTGTGTACTTTTTATTTAAGGAGTTTTGCTCATTTTGACAGCAATAAAAAAATAGTTTTTCGATTTCATTATGTTACTAATAGTTTTCTTTTTCACACAAACTAAACAAAATATCAAAAATGCGTAACAAGCCACATTAATTCTTTTATTTTTTCGGCTATTTTCCATATTCGATTAAATTTTGCTGTGAAAATTATCACGAAAGTTTATTTATTGATTTATAGTCTGCGGATACCATAAGACCAACATGATAAGGAGTTTTTATGAACACGGAACAAGTCCGCTATGTGGATGATGCCATCACCTCTCGCCATTCGGTACGTGCATTTTTAGATACTCCTGTTGACACCCAAACCATCAAAGATATTTTAGCTGTGGCCAGTCGTGCGCCTTCAGGGACCAATGTGCAGCCGTGGAAAGTGTATGTGGTGACAGGGCAAAAGCGTAACGAAATGATTGACCGTGTCTGTCGCGCGCAAATTGAACTCCTGCAAAAACCTGAACTGGCAGCCCAATATCAAGAAACTTTTGCCTATTACCCTGCGACTTGGATTTCACCCTTCATTGACCGTCGTCGTGCCAATGGTTGGGGACTGTATGGCTTATTAGGTATCCAGAAAGGCGAGAAAGAAAAAATGGCGGCGCAGCAATTGCGTAATTTCCAATTGTTCGATGCTCCTGTTGCCTTGTATTTCACCGTCAATAAGATTATGGGCATCGGTTCAAAAATGGATATTGCCATGATGATCCAAAATGTCATGGTCGCCGCTAAAGCACGTGGCTTAGACACCTGCCCACAAGCAGCATGGAATCATTTTCATCCTATCGTACTCGATATTCTGGGTGCACCTGAAGATGAGGAGCTGGTCTGTGCGGTGGCTTTAGGCTATGCGGATCCTGAACATATCGTCAACACATTTATTACCCCACGCGAATCGGTAGAAAACTTCACAGTGTTTTTAGACTAAGTCTGGAGGTCAAGCAGTGTCTCTAAGTAGAGAGACTGCTTTTTTGCTGTTGTCCAACTTTTAAAATCGCGAAAAAGCCAGCGCTGGTAAACAGCAGCATCATGATGCCCATATTCAAAGATGCTTTCCATACCAAGAAGTTCAACATCAATCCTGCCAACAAACCACAGGCAAATTGCATACTGCCCATAATGGCACTGGCTGTGCCTGCACGCGCACCTTGCTGAGACATGGCCAAAGCCATGGCATTTGGACCCGTCAAACCAATTCCAGACACCACCAAGAATAGACCAGACATTAACAATACCAAGGGTGCATCTGCCATTAAACCTGCACTCAGTACAATCAAGGCACCAAAACACTGGATTAAACCACCTAAGCGCAAACGCTGGAAAATCCCCATTCGGGTATTCAGATGTTTATTGAAAGATGACATCAACATAATCCCTGCGGCATTTAACGCAAAGGCATAAGAGAAATGCTGTTGAGATAAGCCATATTGCCCCATAAATACTTCAGAAGCCGAGCTGATATAACAGAATAAGGCTGCTCCCGTTAAACAACCCGCAAACATGGGCACACGGAAGCTTTCATCTTTGAGAATTGCGGCATAAAGCGTCGTGACCTGATAAGCCGAAAGTTTTAAACGGCGTTCGACAGGCAGAGATTCTTTAAAGAAGAAATGCACACATAGCCAACACAGCACCCCAATCATCGACAAGGTGATAAAAATCGCCTGCCATGGGAAGAAATTCAAAATCCATGCGCCAAAAATAGGCGCCAGAATCGGTGCCAGCCCCATCACAATCATCATGCTGGAAAACGCTTGTGCAGAACCTTGCATGTCCAAACGATCACGGATGGTCGCCCGTGCCATTACCACGCCCACACAGCCCCCCACGGCCTGAAAGATACGTGCGGCAATCAAGGCCCATTCATTGGTCGCGAACACACAAGCCAGACTGGCGATTGCATACAGTGCCAAACCAAAATATAGTGGTTTTTTACGGCCAATGCGGTCACTGACGGGTCCATAGATCAATTGTCCAATCGCCAACCCTAAAAAATAAGCTGGCAAGGTATTGGCCACCATTTGTGTACTGACCCCAAACTCATCTGCCATTTGTGGCAAAGCGGGTAAGTACATATCAATTGATAAGGGCCCTAATGCGGTTAACAAGGCAAGCAACAAAATCCATGCTGTTGAATATTGACGCTGATGGGGTTGCTCTGCCTGCATAATGCTCTACTTTTCATCTATTACTTAGATTCTAAGCTTAGCATCCCCAACATATTTGTGCATAATAAGAATGAGAAAATCGATTGCAGAATACAAAAAGGACAAACTTTGAATCCTTGGTTCGGACGTTTAAGACAAGCAACCTATAACACCACGTTTATGTATAACGTGCGCATGTTAATCGCCTTTACGGGTACAGCTTTTGTTCCCTATCTTTTAAATTATCAATTGGCCACCATTCCATTGACTTTGGGTGTAGTTGCCGCCGCGATTAGTGATATTGATGATCGCTTTTCAGTGCGCATCCAAAATCTGCTCTATACCTATATTGGTTTCTTTATTACCGCCGCTTCGGTGCAACTGTTATTCCCCTATCCTGTCGCTTTTGCCATTGGCTTAATCGCCTCATGTATCGGCTGGATTTTATTGGGTTCTTTGGGCCGTCGTTACGCCACCATTGCCTATGGCTGTCTGGTAATTTCGGTCTATGCCATGCTGGGTGTGCACTTATTTGAACAATGGTATATGCAACCTGCCTTATTGGTCGCGGGTGCTGCATGGTATGGTTTGCTTTCTACTATTAGCTTCCTGCTTTTTCCAGTCCGAAAAGTTCAAGATCAGCTTGCTGCATCCTACACGGCTCTGGGGAGTTTCTTGTTTGCCAAGTCAAACTTATTTGATGTGGACATGACCCCTTCAAGCTATCAGCAAAGTATGATTGATATCGCAATGGAAAACGGTAAGTTAGTCGCAATCTTTAATGATCTTCGCATGTCATTATTAACGCGGCTCAAAGGTGACCGAGGGCAAAAAGACACTCGACGTAGTCTGCAATATTATTTCGTAGCACAAGATATCCATGAACGCGCTGACTCAGCCCATATTGATTATCAAAAGCTGGCAAAGGTATTTCAACATAGCGATATCTTATTTCGTTTTCAGCGGATTTTGTCCATCCAAGGCAAAGCCTGTCAGGACTTGGCGCAATCGATTTTAAGTCGTACCCGTTATACGCATAACAAACGCTTTAAACATAGTTTTGAGAACTTGCGTCTATCGCTGGAAAAACTGCGTGAAGAGGGTCAATATGATCAAGTCCGGATCAATGCCCTGTTTGCACTGTATCAAAATCTCAAATCAATTGATGCTCAATTACAAAACTTAGAGACTGAACGTAATCTGCAAAAGATTAATGCAGAGCATACCGAGAGCCAGCTTAAAGATGATGATCTCAAGGGCTGGAATGACATCATAGTACGGGTAAAACAACATCTCACGCCTGAATCAGTGTTATTCCGTCATGCCGTGCGTTTATCCATCGTCCTCTTTATTGGCTATCTGTTTATTCAGCTCACCAATATTGCTTACGGCTACTGGATTTTACTCACGGCCTTGTTTGTCTGCCAACCCAACTTCAATGCCACCAAACGCCGCTTATACCTTCGTATCATCGGCACACTGGTCGGGATTATTGTCGGTCTGGCGATTATCTATTTTATTCCTTCGATCGAAGGACAGTTGGTAATGCTGATTCTCAGCGGTGTACTGTTCCTTGAATTGCGCAGTAAACAATATGCCCAAGCGACCGCTTTTATTACGATCCTTGCCCTCATTAACTTTAATTTAGATGGTTCTGCTTTTGCTGCAGGTTTTCCGCGTTTGATTGATACCGTGATTGGTTGTGCCTTGGCATGGTTTGGGGTCAGCTTTATCTGGCCAGACTGGAAATTCCGCAGACTGCCCCGCTCGATTCAACGTTCTTTACAGGCACAATGTAAATACCTTGCGGAAGTGGTTGAACAATATCATCAAGGTCGTAACAATGCTTTGAATTATCGAGTGGTACGCCGCACCGCACATAATACCGATGCAGAAGTCGCATCACTGATCTCAACCATTGCGACAGAACCGAATATCGATATCAATAAAAAAAGTCAGGCGTTTGAGTTTTTATGTCTCAGCCATACTTTTTTAAGCTATATCGCCGCATTGGGGGCGCATCGAGAGCAAATTCAAGATCAGGAAGTCTTAGCTTTACTTGATAAGGCTCTGGATGATATCCAAGGGGCGCTACTTAGAGATGAAGTTCCTGATTTATCTGCGCAAAACCTGATGCAAACCATCCGTGAGCGCCTGAGTGACAATAATGATAATGATCCAAAATCGCTCATCATTTTACAGCAGCTTTCACTGATGCTCAGCGTATTAACGCGTCTCAGTATGCTAAAACAGAGCCTGAGCCATGAACCGAATGAAGAGGGTACCGAATTTGCTTCACTTTAAGAGCGGTTGAGATTGCAACCGCTCCCATGATTCGCCATTGGCATAATATCTTTGCCTGCCAATAGATGTTAAACTAAACCCAGTTATATACTCATTTTTTATACTATGACCGCCAAAACGCTATACGCTTATACGCTACAACCTGTTCCTTACGAAGTTTCTGAAGCTGAACAACGTCAAGCTCAACTGATGATTTGGCGTAGTACCAACAAATTCAGCCGCAAAGCATGGATGATTATGATTGCACTGGTTGTGCTTTCATTGGTTGCTGCAGGACTTATTAAATATTATTCAACCTACTCAACCGTGATTTGCTGGGTCGTGATTGTCAGTGTGGTACTGTTCTATCTGATCAAACGTTTTGGTCTGGAATGGTACGTTAAACGTAAAATGACTGAATTCCCAGTACAGGAAATCAAAGGTTTACGTTTAGGGGTACAACCACATGGTATCGTAATGCGCCAAAAAATGGGCCTACAAGAAGGTACTGCAACTATTGGCTGGAAAGACATTTACGAATGGTATAGTTCTCCTGATTTTATTTTGGTGAACTTCAAAGTAAAAACGCCAAAAGGTGAAGAACAACAAGGCGCTTATATTTTGCCAAAACGCATGGATTCAAAGAACTTCTCTTTCAATACCGTACGCAAGCATTTAAACGAAACCGTTGGTGCTGCCAAATCAATCTAAGTTTTAAAGATTGATTCCAAAACCTCCCTTACTGGGAGGTTTTTTTATACCCATAAAATAAATGAGAATCAAAATCAATATTACCTGCAAAATCCATATTATGTTCTTATTCTTGAGTTATAATTTTTTACATGAATTTCATTATCTTTTCATTTTTTGACCATGTTTAAAAAAGTTTTCTTTCAGATCCATTGGTTTTTAGGGATTACCGCGGGGCTTATTCTCTCTTTGATGGGAGTTACTGGTGCAATCTACTCATATGAACCGCAAATTCTAAAGTGGATCAACCAAGACAGCTATGTCGTTGAAGTTGCCCAAACACCTAAACTTAGCCCTGCCCAGCTGTATCAACATTTCAATCAGCAACAACCCGAGATTGAAATTAACAGCATTACCATCGCTTCCGACCCCACAGCCTCTTCTACCGTCAATATTAAAAAAGAAGGTGCACGTCGTGGCTATAACATGATGGTCAATCCATATACAGCAGAAGTTCTCCCCGACATTAAAGGTCGTGACACGCTGCAATTTATTCAGCGGTTGCACCGTAATTTAACTGCGGGAGAATTTGGGGCACAGATTACTGGGGCATCTACGCTGATGCTGATTTTCTTTGTTTTGAGTGGGCTTTATCTACGCTTTCCAAAGAAACACACTTTTAAACAATGGTTCTTTATTAAACCCAAACTGAAAGGCCGTAATTTTATTTGGGATCTGCATGCCGTGGTTGGAACATGGGTAGTGGTATTCTATCTACTCTTTGCATGTACTGGCTTATATTGGTCTTATGACTGGTGGCGCGCAGGCATGTTCAAAGTCATGGGCGTTGAACAACCACAACGCAATCAACACAACAATGAACGCGGCAAAGATAAACAACCAGAATTGACCAAAGCACAGGTCAGCACCATCCTGACACAAACATGGACTGGGGTAAATGCACAGATCGGCCGTGAATACTCAAGCTTGACCCTGAATATTCCAAAACGTGAAGATGCTAAAGTTGAGCTTTCCTTTGTTGATGCCATTCCTCAGCATGAGCGCGCACGTAATCAAGCGGTCTATAACTATCAAGAAAATAAATTTGAAAAGTTTGAACTGTATGAAGACAAAAAGCTCAATGAAAAAATCATGAGCAGCATGCTACCTGTACATCGGGGTAGCTTCTTTGGTTCAACCTATCAATTTATTGCCATGCTGGCTTCATTGGCAATGCCACTATTCTTTATAACAGGCTGGATGCTCTATCTAAAACGTCGCAAGCAGAAGAAACTCACTCTCGCAGCCCGTCAATCACTCAGCGCACAACCAATTGATCCGAATGCCAAACCTTGGCTGATTACTTATGCATCGCAAACCGGAGTGGCTGAACAATTGGCTTGGCGTACAGCAACCAGCTTGCAAGAAGCACAGCAGCCAACCACAGTCAAACCGATTCAACAATTGACGGAGCAAGACCTTCTACAAGCAGCACAGGTTTTATTTGTAATCAGCACCTATGGCACAGGTGAAGCACCCGATCTTGCCGCCAGTTTTAGCAAAAAACTGATGCAACAAGACCTAGACCTCAGCCAAATGCAATATGCAGTGCTTGCGCTGGGATCAAAAGAATACCCTGATAGCTATTGTAGCTTTGGTTATGCTGTTGATACGTGGCTAAAACAATGCAAAGCCCAAGCATTATTTGACTTAATCGAAGTCGATAATGCCAATGCCAACGATATTCAACGCTGGAATCAAGCCCTTTCGGTCGTGACCAAGCATGAACTACATGCCATGAATATCGAGAAAGTGTTTGATCAATGGACTCTCGCTGAACGCACATTGCTCAATCCGAATAGCTTAGGACAAGCCGCCTATAACATCGAGCTTAGCTCAGCTTCAGATATGACTTGGCATGCAGGTGATATTGCGGAGATACAACCAGCCAATAGTTTAGCTGAAATTCAAAATTTCTTGATCCAATATCAAATTCCAGCAAACAGTCTGGTTGAGTCATTGAGTCAAACAATTGAACAGCTGCTTTGGGATAAGAATTTACGGGTCGAGATCAAACCTTTTAGTACGCTTGAAGATTTATTGGAACAACTTCCAAGCTTACCGACACGTGAATATTCGATTGCCAGCATTCCTTCGCAGCAAATATTACGACTGGTGGTTCGTCAACAACAGGATGAACAAGGTCAACTTGGTCTAGGTTCAGGTTGGCTCACGGAGTTTGCCCAGCTAAAACAAACAATTGCTCTGCGTATTCGCACCAATGAATCTTTCCATCTGATTGGCGATAACCGTCCAATTATCTGTATTGGTAATGGAACAGGTATTGCTGGACTCATGAGTTTATTACAGCAACGGAATCGACAAAACTATACCGCCAACTGGCTGATCTTTGGTGAACGTCAACGCGAATGTGATTTCTTCTATCAGGAAACCATTCAAGCCTGGTTAAACATGGAGAGCCTGCAACGTTTGGACCTCGCCTTTTCTCGCGACCAAGAACAACGCATCTACGTACAAGATATCTTACGCAGCAATGCCGATGAGCTGGTGCAATGGATTGAGCAAGGTGCAGTAATCTATGTCTGTGGCAGTATTGAAGGCATGGCTGCTGGGGTCGATCAAGCGCTGACTGATCTTCTCGGCGAGGAAAAAGTAGATGAATTAAGACAGGCGGGACGTTATCGTCGCGATGTTTATTAGTTCTTTTCGATCTAAAAAAACGAGTGCCAGTCACTCGTTTTTTTCATCAGACCATAAGAGAATTTGCCTTTCTCAGAATTTTGCATACACTTAGCACGATTCAAATCGACTACAATTAAGATTATGCAAATAAGTTCATGGGTTCGTATTGTTTTAGCCCTTATCGGTTCAGTCTTGTTCTTAGATGGTGCCATTCTCATCGCCTTTAAGAAGATTCATATCGGAACAGTACTCCCCTTACTGCTTGGTCTATTTTTCTGTCTTTACGCTTATTTTTATTATCATATTGAGCGTTTCTTTTTCTATCATTTTCGCCTGCACTCGATTTGGCGCTTTGGCTGGCTATGCTTCTGGATCTGGGTTATTAGCTTAGGCTATTTCTTTGATTATCTTTCTCACAATAATACTCAAGCGCAAACCATCTCTCCTGTTAAGGCCATTATTGTATTAGGGAGTGGTATTGAAAATGGGCAACCTTCTGCAACACTGGCCAAACGACTGGATCGTGCCGCCCCGATTGCTCTGGCTCAACCACAAGCCAAATTGGTCATGACAGGAGGGATTGATTTTGGTGAGCGTGATAGTGAAGCAATGGTGATGTCACGTTATGTACAACAACACTATCAAATCCCAACCTCACAAATCATCTTGGAGGATAAAAGCACCAGCACCGAGCTGAATCTTAAAAATAGCCAACAGCTCTTGCAAGCACAACAGATTAGCATTCAGCAGCCGATTGCGATTGTGACCAGCGATTTCCATACCTTACGTGCGGCAGCCATTGCCAAGAAGCAAGGCTATCGCAATATTACCATGCTCGGTGCAACCACACCTTTGGCAACACGCTACAACGCCTGGTTAAGAGAATACTTTGCCTATGCCAGTGGTTGGCTACTCAATGAATACTGATTGAGGAGCTCTCAATCTTAGGATGATGCTGAGTTATGCAGACGAATATCGCGTGGTAACGGAAGTTTTAACTCAGCAAATACATCAGGACGCTGTAAATAGATTTGGTACAGAAAATTCTTAATATCCAATAATAAAGTATCTGGGGAAACCAAGAGGTTGTTTTCTTCCGGGGTCAAGTCCAGAGATAAAATCGTATTATTTTCTTTTAGAAAGGGAATTATTTTTTCAATAAACGCCAATAAAGAGACTTCCTGAACCTCATATTGCAGCCAATTGTCTTTAATCAATAACTTCGCCAGACTTTTACTCTGCCAAACCGACAAAGCATGCTGTCCAGATGGCGTTGAACACAGTGCCCAGCCGTCATGATAGAGCGCAATCACTTGGCGCTGCATAATAATATTTTGAATAAATTGACGATAGCTCTCTTTGAGCGAAGAATTGACAGGTGTAGCTTGAGATTTCGACGCAGCCTTGCGTTGATAAGGGTTTCTCATAGAGTAAGTCTTATTAGAATCATTATTAATGCTAATAATAAAATAACTCTGTCGTGATTACAATGATGAGGAATTCGAGGAGAAATATGGTGGGCGCTGACGGGATCGAACCGCCGACATTCTGCTTGTAAGGCAGACGCTCTACCAACTGAGCTAAGCGCCCTGAGGAATAAAAATTGATTGACTATCAATTTTTATGACGCAAGACAAACGGAGTGCGTAGTGTCTTACATTATCATTTTCCTGAACAGGGAATCAAGAAAATGGCGCAGCGGACGGGGCTCGAACCCGCGACCCTCGGCGTGACAGGCCGATATTCTAACCAACTGAACTACCGCTGCACGGTATTACTTCCAGATAGAAGTAAGTGTCACAAATTATGGTGGGCGCTGACGGGATCGAACCGCCGACATTCTGCTTGTAAGGCAGACGCTCTACCAACTGAGCTAAGCGCCCTGAGGAATAAAAATTGATTGACTATCAATTTTTATGACGCAAGACAAACGGAGTGCGTAGTGTCTTACATTATCATTTTCCTGAACAGGGAATCAAGAAAATGGCGCAGCGGACGGGGCTCGAACCCGCGACCCTCGGCGTGACAGGCCGATATTCTAACCAACTGAACTACCGCTGCACGGTATTACTTCCAGATAGAAGTAAGTGTCACAAATTATGGTGGGCGCTGACGGGATCGAACCGCCGACATTCTGCTTGTAAGGCAGACGCTCTACCAACTGAGCTAAGCGCCCTGAGCGAGGTAACAAACTTAAAGTACAACTTTAAAATTTGTCTGAATATCAAGGATGTTAATCCTATCTAATCAACTCTAGCTATTCTTGCAATCTTAAAGTGGCGCAGCGGACGGGGCTCGAACCCGCGACCCTCGGCGTGACAGGCCGATATTCTAACCAACTGAACTACCGCTGCACAATAATTTTGCAATCACAGCAAACGACTATTAAAACTTAAGTGGCGCAGCGGACGGGGCTCGAACCCGCGACCCCCGGCGTGACAGGCCGGTATTCTAACCAACTGAACTACCGCTGCACTTGAGTCTTAACGTAAAGGCTTGGTGGGCGCTGACGGGATCGAACCGCCGACATTCTGCTTGTAAGGCAGACGCTCTACCAACTGAGCTAAGCGCCCTTAACGTCTTCATCGTTTGTGAGGTGCATTATAGAGAATCTTTACAGCCTGTCAAACGCTTTTGCCATTCTTTTCCAAAAAAACCGCACGAGTGATTAAAAAATAAGTAATTCCTTGAAAAAACCGACATTTCCGTATTTTATTTAAGCACTTATTGCTATTTTCACAGCTCATTTTCGATGGCATGTTCTGAGATATAAACCAGCGCTTGCTCAGAAACGAGTCCAAATAGTTCGAGAATTTCATCATTCTTCATTCGAATACACCCATGCGACATGGGAATCCCCATCGGTTCTGTATCGGGTGTACCATGAATATAGATATAACGCTTAAATGTATCGTGCCCTTCTCCATGGTTAAAGCCTTCCTCTAAACCATCCAGCCATAAAATTCGCGATAAGATCCAGTCACGTTGTGGGAATTGCTGGGCCAATTGCTGGTCATAGACCTCACCTGTTGGTTGGCGTGCAATAAATACGGCATTTTTGGGACATTCAGCACCGATCTTTTGTGCGACCTGATGCCAGCCTCGAGGCGTTTTCCCACTATTCTCCTGTTCACCAATACCGTTCTTCCCAGAAGAGATCACATAAAATTTATTCTGTTTTGGCAAATGTAATGTTTGTTGTGCTAAATCAATGACAATGTCTGCCTGATCTAAGGTATAGCTCATTTTTATCTCAATAACGGATAGAACAACTTTATTTCAACATAGACCGTAATCTTTTTCTTGTATTTTTAGGTAGTTTTAATTGCAGGCAAGCTTTAAATATCAGTATAAAAGCACGCCCCTTCTATTTTTTTTCTCATTGCCAACTTTATTTCATCTCTTGCATTTAGGCATAGTCTTCTTGTTGCGGAGCTTTAGCCACCCCCTCAGCATAAAGCGTTGCTTTTCTTTTAATTCGCCACTCGCAGCATAGCTGCTCGTCTTGCGCTTCGGGCAAAGCGTTGCTTTTCTTTTAACTCGCCACTCGCAGCATAGCTGCTCGTCTTGCGCAGCTAAAAAGCGTTGCTTTTCTTTTAACTCGCCACTCGCAGCATAGCTGCTCGTCTTGCGCAGCTAAAAAGCGTTGCTTTTCTTAACGCTGCTCAGGCTCGGGGCGTAACCACAACCACACCGCAACGATAAACATGGTGACATCGGTAAAGACTTTGACCCAAAATGGCGCATTGGTAAATAGCATCAAAATACCGCTAATCAACATCATGATACTGGCAATCCATTTTGCCTTACGCGGTACAGTGCCATGTTCACGCCAGTTGCGTAAGGTCGGACCATATTTAGGATGATTGAGTAACCACGCATCCATTTCAGGCCAACCTTTGGAAGCGGCCCATGCGGCAAGAATCAGAAATACTGTCGTGGGCATTCCGGGTAAAATTGCCCCAATGATTCCCAACGTAATAAAAAATACGACCAAACTACGCCAGAACAAAGTTTTCATTGAGCGATTAACCAACACCTGTTTACAACCGTGCTAGTATAAAGCGTTTTTGGTGTTGTTTCTTAAACTTAACCTATTATTTCAATGATTGAGTGACTTCATGTCTAAGATGATTACCACCCCTTGCTATTTTGAGCCGTGGTTACAGTTTAAGCATCCCATCGTACGACATTTAGCATTTTGTATTGCCAGTCCGAATATTTTGGCGCAAATCCCACCTGATCTAAACCTTAAGCATCCGTTTGAGCTTCATTCAAATCAGAAATGGCTAGATCACTATCTATGCTATGAAAACCGCTTAAAACAACTTGATCAGCATCCTCAACCCTTAATTGATTTTCTGGCGCAACTCAAAAGTACTCGGCTTGGTTTACGTTTTGAAAATCTATTATGGTTTTGGTTATTAGACGGCGATTATCATCCTTACCAGCTCCTTGGGCATAGTATTCAGAAAATTGCAGGTGCCATCACATTAGGCGAACTTGATTTCTTACTGCTCAATCAAGACACTCAAGAAGTTGAACACTGGGAAGTGGCTTTAAAATACTACTTAGGTGAAGGCGAGCTAGATTTAGCACAGTGGTATGGACTGAACCGAGAAGATACATTACAGCGTAAATTAAGACATTTTACTGAGCGTCAATTTCAGTTTACAGAAGCAAATCATCATCAGATCCAACGCAAATTCGCGGTGATGAAGGGACAGTTATATCTTCCAGCAGCACACCACCACCTCAACCTGCCCTGCTGGATCAACACCTCAAGGCGTTTAGGCCTTTGGGGAACACACCTTCCTGAAACAGCCTATTATCGCTTACAACGGCACGAATGGCTCTGTCCAGATCAACACGCCTCTTCTGAAACAGCGGTCTGGTGGAGCAATGGTCTTTATTATCAGGATTCACCGACTCCTGTGTTTTATATGTTTCGCCAGCCCTCACTATTGTTTAATTTACCTAAACAAACTTATTAATTGATGGAGTAACATTTTATAACACATTTACCATCAAACCCTTATGTTCATTTAATGGTAAATTTTTTAGCCTCTTAAGTACATCATAATTACATTTAAACGGAGAAGATGATGAAAAAAATCTTAGTTGCTTCAATCATGACTGCTTTTGTTTTAACTGGTTGTAATACATTTAAAGGTATTGGTAAGGATGTATCTAAAGCGGGTGACAAAGTCACTCAAACAGCTGAAAAAACGCAAGATAAAATGTAATTCGATACAACCCGCCTTACGAAACCTTATCTAGACCTAGATAAGGTTTATTTTTAATACCTTTCTCCACAATATTCCCCTATTATATCGGTTCACATTTCACCAGATTTAGCTACATCTCGCATGAATCATTCCGATACGCTCGAACTTAGTTTACAACTCCTACGCCAACCTTCTGTCACCCCGATAGACCATGATTGTCAAAATATCATGGCAGAACGCTTAGCAAAAATTGGCTTCAATATCGAAAACATGCGCTTTGAAGATGTCGATAATTTATGGGCACGTCGTGGTACTGAAAATCCGGTATTCTGTTTTGCGGGCCATACTGATGTTGTTCCAACGGGCCATTTAGATGCATGGAATTCCGATCCATTTTTACCAAGTATTCGTGATGGTAAATTATATGGTCGCGGTTCTGCTGATATGAAAACTGCTTTGGCTGCCATGGTGGTTGCCTCTGAACGTTTTGTGACTAAACATCCAAACCATAAAGGTTCAATTGCTTTTTTAATCACTTCCGATGAAGAAGGCCCATCGATCAATGGTACGGTGAAAGTTGTTGAGACCTTGGAAGCACGTAACGAGAAAATGACCTGGTGCTTGGTCGGTGAACCATCGAGTACCAATCAACTTGGCGACATCGTTAAAAATGGTCGTCGTGGCTCACTCAATGCCGTGTTAACCGTACATGGCAAGCAAGGTCATGTTGCTTATCCACATCTGGCAGAGAACCCGATTCATACTGCATCTAAAGCCTTAAATGAGCTATGTGAAACCGTTTGGGACAATGGCAATGAATATTTCCCTGCAACTTCCTTCCAGATTTCAAATATTCAGGCAGGTACTGGCGCAACCAATGTGATTCCAGGCACATTACAAGTTACGTTTAATTTCCGCTACTCCACGGAAGTGACTGCAGATATCTTAAAACAACGCGTAGTCGAACTCTTAGATCAACACCACCTTCATTACGATATTCAGTGGACTTTATCAGGCTTGCCGTTTCTTACGCCTGTAGGTGACTTAGTCAATGCAGCAAAAACCGCGATTAAAAATATCACGGGGATTGATACCGTACTTTCAACCAGTGGCGGCACTTCTGATGGTCGCTTCATTGCACCAACAGGTGCACAAGTACTTGAATTGGGCGTATTGAATGCAACAATCCACCAAATCAATGAACATGTGAATGTCGCAGAATTAGAACCATTGGCTGAAATCTACGAACAAATTCTAGTCGAGCTACTGGCCTAAAATAAGAATCTATAAATAAAAAAGGAACTCCGATGAGTTCCTTTTTTATTACAGCCCAAGCTGGGTCTGTATATTCTGTAGATGCGGGACATAGAATCGGTTTTCCCCCATCTTCACATATTTAAAGACCTTGTTATCGTCAACTTCACCTTCTTCATCGACCACTTCCGAAATACGCAAACGGATCGACTCAGGCATTTGATTGCAAACTAGTGCAAAGCGTTGTGATACATCATCCCCTTCGACAACCAAGGCCACACCTTGTTTTTGCATCGGATCATTGACCGCATATACAGGGAGTTTTAAATCATGCCATTCAATATGACCAACATTGGTTTGAGTATCCATTGCTGACAATACAATATTTTGTGGCAACAGCATTGGTACATTTTGATGACATTCAATAATGTATGCATCAATAAACCCAGTCGAAACCGTAATTAAATGTTGTAACTCTTGCTGGTCAATTTGTCCCAACGCCGAGTTTGCGCTTTTCTTCACCATTTTTTTTACCTCTTAGCGCACCGTAAGTAAGCTTTCAATATTCTCCAAGAGTGCTTCTTCTTGGAATGGTTTACCCATATATTGGTTAACACCTAGTGATAGTGCACGTTCGCGATGCTTTTCACCTGTACGCGATGTAATCATGATGATCGGCAAGTCGCGGTGTATTTCATGATGTCGTACTAGATTCGACACTTCGAAACCATCCATACGTGGCATCTCAATATCCAGTAACATCAGGTCTGGTTTCACGGTTTCAAGCTGCTCTATGGCATCTACACCATCTTTTGCGGTCACGACATCATAACCTTGGCGTTCTAATAGACGTGAGGTCACTTTACGTACCGTCACCGAGTCATCGACAATCATAATCAAGCGACGTTCATCATAACGCTGTTTGCTATATGTCTCATCTGCCTGCTTACTCCGCGCAGTAGACTGTGCTTGTCGTGCAATATTTTGACCATCCAGAATCAAACAGACCTGACCATCACCAAGAATCGTTGCACCTGCAATCACCCCAATATTGGAGAACTGTTGCCCCACAGGTTTGACGACAATCTGCCCACGTGAACCAATTAGCTGATCGACCAACAAGGCTGTGGTTTGTCCTTGAGCACCTTTAATCAACAACACGGGTAAAGAATGAACCACCCCACTTAAGCGAGGAACAGGCTGTCCTGCAACGAACTCAGATAAGTAGCGTAAGCGATAACGCTCTTGGTCAATCGTGAAATAGTCATCCTGACTTTCAAAGTATTGCTCTAATGCCAATGGAGAGATACGCACAATACGATCGATCTGAGCCAATGGGAAGGCAAACTGCTGATCGCCTGCTTTTACCATTAAGGCGTCACTGACGGCAACCGTGGTTGGTACGCGAATGGTAAAGATTGTCCCTTGACCCAGCGTAGAGTCGACACTGACATGCCCCCCCAAGGCTTTAATGTCACTCTGAACCACATCAAGGCCAACACCACGGCCCGAGATTTGAGTCACTTGGGTTGCAGTACTAAAGCCTGGATGGAAGATAAACTGTAGAATTTCTTCCTGATCCAGTTTCTGATCTTTGGTCATGAGGCCGGTTTGTAACGCTTTTTCTTTGATGCGGTTAACATCAATCCCTTTACCATCGTCACTGAACGTCACCACGACATCTGTCCCTTGGCGACCAATGTTCAACACAATATGCCCAGTTTCTGGTTTTTGTGCTTGTAAACGCTGTTCACGGTCTTCAATACCATGGTCAATCGCGTTACGTAACATATGCTCAAATGGTGCAACCAACCGCTCAAGGATACTGCGGTCCAATTCACCTTCAGTATTGTTCACCACCAGTTCTGTTGGTCGATTCAAAGTCGATGCGGTTTGACGCACAATCCGTTGCAGACGTGGCAATAGACGAGAGAATGGAACCAGACGGGTACGCATCAGGCTTTCTTGAATTTCAGCTTGAATCCGCGACTGCTGTAGTAGTAAGCCTTCAGTATCACGTATCTTTTCAGACAGTGTGGTTTTAAAATCAACCAAATCCGAAGCCGATTCAGCCAGTGATTTGGACAGCTGATTCAACGATGAATATTGGTCCATTTCCAGTGGGTCAAAGTCTGCATAACGTGCCTCTTCGCCACCATGTCGTGCGATAATCTGGCTTTCCAACTCACCTTCCATTCGGCGTAACTGATCCGCCAAACGCTTGATTGCCAATTCCATTTCCGTCAACGTACCGCCCAATTGACCTAAGTCCATCTCAATACGTGAACGGTTGATCGCATTTTCCCCTGACAGGTCAATCATCTTCTCGATGACCTCAGCAGAGACACGAATCATTTCATTGTTCTGTTCTATGCGTTCCGTGGTTTCCCACTCACCCAACATCGATGGAGGTTCAGTGCCATCCCCCTGCACAAACTCCATGGTAAATTCAGGCGTAAAGATATCTTTGGTCGAGAGTTTCTGCGGAAGTTGTGCAGATACATCGACAAACTCCATCTTCTCCAAGCTTTGTTTCAAGCCGTCAAAATTTGCATATTGACGTTTAGAGATGGCATCATTTAACCACGCCAATGCGGTATTGAGCAGGTTGTCATACACATTCGAGTTGAAATGATGTACACCAAATTGCTCAAAAGCATTCTCTAAATGATAGGCGATAATCGCAATGGCATCCATTTCAGCCATGCGCGCGCCACCTTTCAGACTATGCGCATTACGCTGTAACTGTAGTAATAAACTACGGTTACCCCGTTGCTCAAACCATTGCTTCAATAAGCCTTGTGCTTGTTCTAGCAGTTCTTCAGCTTCTTCAAGGAAGGTTTGCTCAACCAGAGAACGAACGTCATCATCCGTAGGCTCCGTCACTGTCTGCGGCAGTTGTGCTGCTGCAGTATGCTCAAGAACTTCGGTTTCAACCCGCTCAGACGCTGACTCAACGTCAACAGACTGTTCATCGACCAGCGTTTCGGTTTTGACAGACTCAGGCTGCTCCAGCAAAGTCTCGACTTGGCTCGACTCAACTCTTTCAAACTCTGGTGCTGTTTCAAACCCAGACTCAACAGAAGCAACATCCGATCGATCAGCGTGTTGCAATAATTGCACCACATGGGTCGATGGATAATCGGTGTGCTGATCACGAATGGTTTGAATACGATCCGCAATATCATCCTGTACCAAACGAATGATGGCAACCAGTTGTGGTGTCGCCTGAATCTGTTGGTTGATCAGCTTTTCATAAATGGTTTCTAATTCATGCGCAATCAAACCAATATGACGCGCTTGAATCATATTTGAACCCCCTTTTAAGGTGTGCAAATAACGCATCAGGTTTTTGAGGGCATTAATATCTTGATGATCCGTCGTCCACGTATTCAGATCCGCATCAATCCCGACCAGCAACTCATCTGCTTCTTCAAGAAAAATCTCTATCAGGTCAGGATCAAAGTCACGGTTGGCCTGATCAGACGGTAACTGCTGCTTATCCAGCGCGAGTTGCGCTGCAAATGCAGTAACATCAATCGTCGTCGTTATCGATTCAACCTTATGCGGCGTCGCAGTAATCGTAACTTCCGCATCCCCGCCTTCCATTTCGGCAGTTTTTAATTGCTCAGGCGCTGTTATTGCTACAGTTTCACGTTCAAGCTGCTCAGCAACAACTGTTGTTTTCGATAACTGCTCAAGCACGGCTAAAGTATGCGTTGCAGGGTAATCAACTTGCTGATCACGAATGGTTTGGATACGATCGGCAATCTCATCCTGTACTGAGCGAATCACAGTAATCAATTGTGGTGTTGCCTGAATCTGCTGGTGAATTAACTTTTCATAGAGGGTTTCTAATTCATGCGCAATCAAGCCAATATGACGCGCCTGAATCATATTTGCTCCCCCTTTTAGGGTATGCAAATAACGCATCAGATTCTTTAAAGCATTGATATTTTGATGATCGGTAGCCCAAGTGTTCAGGTCAGTATCAATTCCTCCAAGTAGCTCATCCGCTTCTTCAAGGAAAATCTCCACGAGATCAGGGTCAAAGTCACGGTTTGCTTCACTGGACTGAAGCTGTTGTTTATCGAGCGCAAATTGACTGACAAAATCCGCTGTTTCAATAACTGGACGGACTTTAGCATGAGCTTCAGGCGCGACTTCGTCTTCATCTGCCTGTATGCCCTCTACCACCGATATGTCATCCAAAGATTCAACATTCTGTTGTGTAAAGGAGCTCAACTCATTTAAAACACGTTCATGCACTTTGGTTAAAGTGACACGCTGTCCCGCCGCCAAAGTATCAAACAGTTGAATAAACTGTTGATGAACTTGGTGGTACAACTCAAAGGCATAATCCAAATGCAGTAAACTTGGCTTGAAAATCAGATCTTGATAGCTCGAACGCAACAGACTGGTATATTGATACATCCCAATGGTTGCATGATGATGCGTATGCTGTAGCAAAGTCTCGGTTTGTTGACTCAGCACTTGAAGATATTGAGGGAATTCCTGACGGGCACGACTCTCAAAATCAAACTCAACATCTAAAAGATCATTGATATTGAGTTCAAGCAACTCAGATACCAAGCCTTGTGGTCTTATTGCAGCGCCATTCTTTTCTTCAAGCTGGAAATCGTAACTGTCCCATGCAACATTAAAAGTCTGATAGATTTCGTCCAGCTTCTGCTGTGAAGCCTGTTGTTTTAATGTGTGCAAATAATCCCGTACGAACTGCGCATAATGCGTCAGCAAAGCCGTTTCATCCGAACTAGAATCCAGCTCTTCTTGTAATAAGGTTTTAAATAGATTCTCAACTTTTGAGCTCGCCTCAAAAACGTGGTTAACATGCGCCATGGCAGAACTGCCACGTAAAGTATGTAATGCACGAATCAAGGTATTATAATGATCGTTACTTGGGCGATCATTCTGCAAAAACAGGTCGATGGTGGCCAGATGTTCTTCGGCTTCTTCTTGGAAAATGGCCAAGGTTTCTTTAGCCAGTGCCTCATCTTCAAACGGTGCCGCCCATTCAAGTTCAGATACAGGCTCAAGCTGCTGCTGTTCGTGATCAGAGGCCGCTGTCTCTTCCGCCTGCTCAAGTCCAGTCATTTGCTCTTCACTGGTTAAATCAGTCGCAAGATGAAGTAATTCCGCTAAGGCTGGTTCAGGACTTTGCTGTTGTTGTAATTGCTGTCCCAACACGACCAAGGGTCTAAAGTCGATTAAATGCTGTTGAACCGCTTTAAAATCATGACAAAGTTTAAAACGATAAATATTGAACACGGTTTGTACATAACGTTGAATATCTGCATTCAAGCTAATCGTGCCTGCGATAACACGATTCAGCGTATCTTCAACTGTCCATGCCAACTCACCTGAGGATTTAGCTCCCACCATTCTTCCAGAACCTTTTAAGGTGTGGAAATGGCGGCGAATATCGCTCAGCACATTCTGCTGATGTGGTTGTTCCGCCCACTGAACGAGTAATGGTTCTAACTCAACAAAGATTTCATCTAATTCTTCAATAAAAATCTCAAGAATCTCTGCATCTTGTTCAAGATAACTGTCTTCAGGAAGCGTCATCGTTTCAACTAACGTTTTTAATATTTGTTTCATAGCTGCTTCTTTCGTTTTTATCCACCAATGTGGGTAAAAATTACGTCTATCTATCACACAAGATGTAGTTCCACTGCGCCATCACCTTGTTGAGATATCCAACCTCTTTAAAAATGGAAAGGCAGACACCCCCATCTGCCTTCCCAATTCGGTTTAGTCTGGTAACTTAAAGTCAGTTACAGACTCACGTAATGATTCAGCCATGTTTGCCAACTCAGATACTGAGCGCGCTGTATCAAACGTTGCTGTTGTGGTTTGTGAAGTAATTTCCTGCACGACATTCATCGTCGTGGCAATATGACTGGCAGAGGCAGACTGAAGTTTTGCTGCATCGGAAATGCTTGCAATTAGTTTTGCCAAGTCACCCGATACGGTTTGAATCTCATCCAGTGCAATCCCCGCATCTTTCGCCAAGTTCGCACCACGTACAACTTCCGATGTGGTTTGTTCCATCGAAATTACCGCTTCGTTGGTATCCGTCTGAATGGTTTTTACCAGGCTTTCAATCTGCTTGGTTGCTGAAGCAGAACGTTCTGCAAGACGTTGTACCTCATCGGCTACGACCGCGAAACCACGCCCCGCTTCACCCGCCATCGACGCCTGAATCGCAGCGTTTAATGCCAAGATGTTGGTTTGGTCGGCAATATCGTTAATCAGCGAGACAATGTTACCAATCTCTTGTGAAGATTCACCCAAACGCTTAATACGTTTTGACGTTTCTTGAATCTGTTCACGAATGTGATCCATACCTTCGATCGAACGGTTTACCACTTGCGCACCATTGGTTGCAATTTGTACCGAACGTTGTGCTACGTCAGCAGATTCAGAGGCGTTGGCAGATACTTGGTCAATTGACAGTGCCATTTCGTTCATTGCGGCGGATGCGCCTGCAATTTCTTGCGCCTGATGCTCAGATGCCTCTGCCAACTGGTTGGTAATGTTCTGAGTATCTTGGGTATAACGTGCAACTTCTTGCGATGTATCGGTAATTCGGGAAACAAGGTCTCGTAACTGATCAATCGCAAAGTTAATCGAGTCGGCAATCGCCCCCGTAAAATCTTCTGATACCGTTGCATATGAACGCAAGTCACCATCTGCCAAGTCTGCAATTTCATCAAGTAAACGCAAAATCGCATTTTGGTTACGGTCATATTCATCTTGTAAGCGTGTTACGCGCTCTTTATCGGTATTACTACGTAACATCAAGAGCTGTAATACAAAGAAAACCAGTGCCGCTAACGATAGAATTAAAACAATACCTGCAACCACATTAGCCCAACCACCTTCAGATTTATTTGATAAATCATTAAGTGAAGTGAGTAGCGCATCTGACTGAGAGAAAATTTGTGAAGATGCTTGGCGTACACGCATGATCTGGTTGGCGTTTTGAAGTACCGTTGCTGCTGCAGATTTCAATACAGCATCATAATCAGACTTAATACTATCGACAGACTCACGTAAAGCGGCTGAACTGATCCGGTCTACACCCAGTTCAGAACTACCATTCAGCTGGGCATTTAGATACACACCAAAGGTATCAATGTCGGCACCAAAGTCATTCGCCGAAACGTTTGAGTTATCTGTCCCGACCAGTACCGAGTTGATCGAACGTAAAATACGCTCGGCAATGAACACCTGGTTCTTGGTGATGATTACCTGACTACTCGGCATGTTCTCACGTACCATCTGATCGACCATCAAGTTATATTCAGCCTGAATCTCAGGAATGGTTTCACTGATCGAGATGTTGGTATCGTAAAGCTGGTTAATAACTTTTTGCTGCGATGCAATCAGGTCAATGTTTTTAGAGACATTGTCCCAAAGCCCACTGACCTTCTTGTATTCATCAGAACCTTTACCATACACGCTTTCAACAGTGCTCAGGTTTTCAGCAAATTGCTTTTCAGACTCAACCAACTTCTTCATTGCTTCTGGTGTACCAGATGCAGTAGCTTCCGTTGCTTGACGTGAAATGGTTTGTGATAACAAACGCAACTCACCCAAGCTACGGGTGAGTTGATTCGAACGAGGAACACTTACGAATAAGTAAATGAGGAGAATAACTGCAAGGGCCAAAGCAATTAAAGCGCGATAGATAATCGGTTTTGATTTCTCAGTTTCACCGAATAAGCGCGAAAACTGGTCAAGTTGCGTTCGAATATTATCTAAGAACGCACCGCCTTTTTTCAGCCCGGCACTATCGCCATTGCCGTTCTTTTTTTTAAGTTTAAAGCCCATATCAGCTTCTCCCCTGAATACGCGTTTATGTTCCGTAGCGTAGAATTAGTTTATAAATTTTATTGATGCATTCATATATTGAGGATTGCTTAACAACCGACTTAATAAAAACACATGCCATTGTTGATTATGTTGATGGAAATGACCTTGGCAATAATCTTTCAGCTTATTATCTAGGTCATTATTTTGAGAGAAAAAACTCTTCTTGTTAAAGTGTTGAATCCCCAAAACCTGATCGACGACCAACCCCACATAATGGTCTTGATGGCTAATACAAATCACTTTTTGCGTTGGTGAAAACTGACTCCGTTGCCCTGAAATAAAATGTGTTAAATCAGAAACTGAAAGCAGACGTCCACGAATATTGGCCAAACCTCTTACCCACGCCTGAGTATTTGGTACTGGTGTATATTTCGGAGGATAAATCACCTCCGAAATTTCCCCTAAAGGCGCAACAAAATATTGCCCTAACATCTCAAATGCGATACCAGACCAACGACTGACTTCATTTTGAGTTGAAGTGTATTGTTTATTGCCTCGCTTGGATAAACGAAGCAATTCGATAAATCCATTTGCTGCCATACCCTATCCCGTATTGAGTAATGAGAAGGCTCAACTTGAGCAAAAAATTAACTTAATAATTGTTTAATGACATCAATAAGTTGCTGTTCATCAATAGGCTTAGTCAAATAATCGCAAGCCCCTTGACGTTTACCCCATACACGGTCTGTGGCCTGATCTTTGGTACTGACGATCACAACAGGAATATGTTGCGTGTCTTTACCTTTACTGATTTGACGGGTTGCCTGAAAGCCATTCATCCCTGGCATTACCACATCCATCAGCACCAAATCTGGCAATTCAGCTTGAGCCATCGTGACTCCATCAGCACCATTGGTCGCTTCAATAACGTCATAACCGTGCTTTGTCAAAATCTCTCTAAAGCGAAATGTTTCTGTAGGTGAATCATCTACAATAAGTATGCGAGCCATTTTTTCCTCAATCTTAACTTTTATTATGCACTTACGTGGTTGCGAATCGCGTTTAACAACTCATCTTTACTAAATGGCTTGGTTAAATATTCATCCGACCCCACAACACGCCCTTTTGCCTGGTCAAACAAACCGTCTTTGCTTGATAGCATAATCACTGGAATATTTTGATAACTTAGGGAATTTTTAATCAATGCACAGGTTTGATAACCGTCTAAACGAGGCATCATAATGTCAACAAAAACGATATCAGGATTGGCTTCTGCAATTTTTGACAATGCTTCAAAGCCATCAACAGCGGTAATGACTTCACAACCTTCACGTTGCAATAACGTTTCAGCTGTACGACGAATCGTTTTTGAATCGTCAATCACCATCACCTTTAAATTTTGAAATTTATCTTCCATTTATTGTCCCGCCCCAATTACTCAATACAAATTATGGTTGGTTTAATTTGTTTTATACAGATTAGTTGATATTTTTAACATATCTTTACTTGCATTATCAATGAAGTTTTTTGAACCAACCTATCAGTTTCTCTAAACAATCGTAAACAGTTCACACTTTTGATTAAATTCCTAATTTTTTTGCTGAATAACTATTTTTAAATGTATAAATTAGCACTAATATACAACTGATTATTATTTAAAAATAAGTGATTTAATTAACTTTTTTTCGGGGAATGTAATGACTGGTTCGTTAAAGTGCGATTTTCGCACGGGTCACTTTACAACGATTACTCGTACTTACATTTGTTCGTTTTTTCTATTGCTTTTTGTCGGCCATTCTAATGTATTTGCAGCAGAACCCGCCAAAGCGGTCTGGTATCGCTACTATGACAAAAACGGCGTTGCCAATGTCAGCACTTCCGTGTCCCCCAACCACATTCGATATGGTTATGAAGCATTAGATCGCAATATGCAGGTGATCAAGCGGAATAGCCCCTATAACGCAGCGGCAGATGCCCAGCAATCCGCGCAACGGGAATCGGTGGCACGTCGTCGGGAACAGGACCTCAGACTGAAACGCGCCTATGGCAGTCCACAAATTGCGGCAACAAAACGCGATCAGATCTTGGCCAACCTGAAAAAGCAGCTGAACTACCAGCAAGAACAATTACAGCAATTGCAAAAGGATAAAATCGCTTTTAAACGTCAGGAAATGGAATACCACCGCAAAGGTGAAGTACTGCCAACACAGCTCAAAAGCAATCTGGAAAATAATGCACAAAATATTGAGAACATCAAAAAAACCGTGGAAAGCTTACGTAATGCCTATCACAAGACCGAAGTGGAATATAGCGATATTATCCAGCGTTTAAATGCACTCGGTCCGACTTGATCAATACGCCCTTTTACAATCTCGACATTAAATTTTAAACAATTCCAATATTTAAATACCCAGCCATACTTTATACTGCGCCAAATTGAATGATTCATGTCATAATGCCCATTGCTCAAAACTGAGCATATTATTTTGCTCGTTGTTGTAGCACCTTTTAAATAACACTTAACTTTAGGACAGTTTCCATGCGCGCAAGCCGCTTTTTATTTGCAACGTTAAGAGAAACCCCAAATGATGCTGAGGTCATTTCTCATCAGCTCATGTTACGTGCGGGGATGATTCGTAAACTCGCTTCTGGCTTATACTCTTGGTTGCCCATGGGAACGCGTGTTTTAAAGAAAGTAGATGCGATTGTACGTGAAGAAATGAATCGCTCTGGCGCATTGGAAGTGTTCATGCCGGTGACCCAGCCAGCAGCGCTTTGGGAAGAGTCTGGCCGTTTTGAACAATATGGCCCAGAACTTTTACGCTTTAAAGATCGTCATGACAATCCATTCGTGCTTGGACCAACCCACGAAGAAGTCATTACTGATTTGGCACGTAATGAACTGAAAAGCTATAAACAATTGCCATTGAATTTCTATCAAATTCAAACCAAATTCCGTGATGAAATTCGTCCACGTTTCGGTGTAATGCGTTCTCGCGAATTCATCATGAAAGATGCTTATTCTTTCCACATCGATCAAGCATCATTACAAGAAACCTATGATGTGATGTATGACACCTATAGCCGTATCTTCACCCGTCTGGGTCTGGATTTCCGTCCAGTACAAGCAGATACAGGTTCAATTGGTGGTTCTGCATCACACGAGTTTCATGTCCTTGCTGCCAGCGGTGAAGATGATATCGCCTTCTCTACTGAATCTGACTATGCAGCCAATGTTGAAATGGCTGAAGCGCTTTTGGTCGGTGAACGTGCTGCCGCAACTCAAGCCTACAGTTTGGTTGACACCCCAAATCAAAAAACCATTGCTGATGTCTGCCAGTTCTTAAATGCCGATGCAAAACAATCAGTCAAAGCATTATTGGTACAAGGTCCAACAGATGAAAAAGGCAATACACCTGTAGTTGCCCTGTTCTTACGTGGTGACCACGAACTCAATGATATTAAAGCTGAAAAGCATCCATTGATTGCCGCTCCTTTAACATTTGCAACTGAAGCACAATTGCAACAGCATGGCTTGACCGCAGGCTTCTGCGGCCCACAAGGCTTAGTTGAAAAAGGGCTCACCGTGATTGTAGACCGTGCTGCATCGGTATTGTCTGACTTCGTTGCCGGTGCAAATGAAGTCGACAAGCACGCAACTGGGGTAAACTGGGATCGTGATGCGACATTTACCGAAGTCTTTGACCTACGTAATGTGGTTGAAGGCGATCCATCTCCAGATGGTAAAGGCACAATTCAAATTAAACGCGGGATTGAAGTTGGTCATATTTTCCAGCTGGGTACCAAATACTCAGAAGCATTAAACTGTAAAGTGCTGGGTGAAGATAGCAAACCACTCACCGTGACCATGGGTTGCTATGGGATCGGCGTGACTCGTGTGATCGCATCCGCTATTGAGCAGAACTTTGATGATAAAGGGATTATCTGGCCTCAAGCCATTGCACCTTTTGAAGTTGCGATTGTGCCAATGAATGCCCATAAATCACCACGCACCCTCGAAGCTGCTGAAGCACTGTATGCAGAATTACAAGCACAGGGTTATGATGTCCTACTGGATGACCGTAACGAACGTCCGGGCGTAAAATTCTCTGATCTTGAATTGATGGGGATTCCACACCGTATCGTGATTGGTGAAAAAGGTCTCGATGCAGGTACCTTCGAATACAAAGGCCGTCGTGACGCTGAAGCAAGCAACCTCAATAAAGAAGAATTATTGGCGAAATTGATCCGCTAATCTGAATTCCAGAGATAAAAAAGCCGTTTCATTGAAACGGCTTTTTTATTGATTAAACAGTTAAATCTTTAATGGTTTCAGATGGGCCATTGGTTTTCACCGATTCAATTCCCTTATCACGCGACTGCTCACTGGAATACAGCTGACTGGTTCCAATCACCTGATGATTGGCTGCTTTCAAATTAAAATATGGTTTTTCATTCTTCGAGGTTAAGCGATCATATCGACCATCATCAGGACTATTTTTCTGTACTGATGCGATCCCATTCAATGCTGCTGCTTTGGTTTTATATAATTCACTATTTAAAATTGGCTCACCATTTCCTGCCTTGAGTACAAAACGATATTGCCCATCACTTGCTTTACTGACTTCGAACCACCCTGACATAAGAACCTCTATTTATTGGAGTTAATCATTGTTTGTTATCTCCACCAATATAGTTCAGCTATCTCACTTTAAAAAGATTGTTTTTTGTTCAATTTTGGTAATTAACCAAATACACCAAACTGTAAAATGAAGCCGAAGCCAGCTCCCCTTACTGCTGTTCTTTTAAATGTCGGCGTAGTATTTTTCCAATATTTGATTTAGGTAGCTCATGCACAAACTCAATATATTTTGGACATTTATAGGCAGTCAGATTGGCTCTTATATGGCTTAGAATTTCATCTTCCGTTAAAGATGGATCTTTACTGACAATAAAGATTTTCGGAACTTCACCTGATTTTTCATCTTTTATCCCAATCGCAGCCACCTCGAGCACTTTATAATATTGGGCCACAACCTCTTCAATTTCCCTTGGATAAACATTAAACCCAGAAACAACGATCATATCTTTCTTTCTATCAATCAGTTCAATATATCCCCGCTCATCCATTATGCCAATGTCACCTGAACGGAACAGTTGATCCCGAGTCATGACCTGTGCTGTTTCTTCTATTTTCTGCCAATAACCCTGCATCACTTGCGGGCCACGTATGGCCACTTCGCCAGGTTGGCCATAAGGCAGTTGATTGCCATGCTCATCAATAATCACCACATCAGTTAAAGGGACAGGGATACCCACCTTGCCACTAAAAGTAGTTTGCCCTTTCGGATTAAAAGTAGCTAATGGCCCTGTCTCAGAAAGACCATAGACCTCGCAAATAATATTGCCCGTTAACTGCTGCCATAAATCTGCTGTTGCCTGTAACGTCGGCATTCCACCACTCACAGCCAGTTTGAAGTCAGAAAAATCTATTTCCTTAAAATCAGGTTGATTGGCGAGGGTATTAAATATCGTGTTGACACCAGGAAATACATTTGGAGAGTAACGGCGCCAAGTGTCTAGAATGTAATTGATCTCGCGCGGATTCAATATGAGCACCACAGTCTGGCCTGAATAAAGGCTATATAAGATACTGAAAGAAAAAGCAAATATATGATAAAACGGCAGAAGGCATAAAATTCGACTACTGCCACCTTGAGACGATAACAATAAATTTGAAGAAAAAGCGGCATCCATCTGTAAGGTATTAATAAATAAATTGCCATGCGTTAGGATCGTGCCTTTTGAAAGGCCCGTCGTGCCACCTGTATATTGCAGTAAGGCAATATCATGCAGCTGGAGTTCTGGTCGTTGATAGTGCGTAGAACTCAACTCATTCATGATGCTTTTAAATTGGTATACCTTACCGATGAGTTCATGTTGAATCACTTTGTTTTCTTGCAGGTGTGGATATTTAAATACTGTTTCCTCCGTCAATAAATCCGAAATCGAGGTCTGGATAATCGTCTTGACCTTGGTTTGTGCTTCAATGTGCTGAAAAGTTGGAATCGCATCATCAATAATAATCAAGACCTCTGCGCCAGAATCATTGAGCTGATACTGAAGTTCACGGGTGGTATAATGAGGATTCACATTAACTGCAATATAACCCGCACGAAGAATGGCACAGGCAATGACTGGATATTGCAGTAAATTCGGGAGCATGATTGCAATACGGGTTTGCTGAGCTAAATTTAACTGTTGTAAATAACTGGCAAATCGAAGACTAAGCTGATCAAGTTCAGTAAAAGAAAGGATTTGATCATAAAAAATAAAAGCAGCAGCATTCCTGTATTGCTGAAAAGATTGCTCCAGCATCTCAAGTAAAGATTCATGCTGGGCAGGCAATTGTAATTGATGGGCAATATTATACTTCTGGTATTCATTATTCCAAGGGCGGTCAATTTTCATTTATTAGATCTATTTATTGGGTGAAATTTCAAGTATAAATTTTTCTACTGAAAAAAGTTGCTGGTTATGTAAAAAACTGTGAATCGCAGCATGCATCACAAAAATATAATTATTATTAATAACAAATCAATATCTTATATTTTAATCAAGATCACACCTTATTATTTCCCGACCTATTAACAGCTATTTTCTTGATCATAACAGCCCGATACTTTTAATTAAAATGATCAATTAAATAGCAGATGAGGAAAATAATTGCACCTCCAAACGAAATCTAAAAAGGAGCATCTACATACTCCTTTTTAGATCAGATGATTAAACTTTTTTCACGAATTCGGACTTAAGTTTCATCGCACCAACACCATCAATTTTACAATCAATGTTATGACCATCACTTGCATCAGGAACCAAGCGAATGCTTTTGACCTTTGTTCCAACCTTCACCACAGAAGATGAACCTTTAATTTTTAGATCTTTCACGACCGTTACACTATCACCGTCTGCCAAGACATTTCCGTTGGCATCTTTAATAATGTCCTGTACTTCTGAAGCAACAGCCTCCCCTTCCTTCCATTCATGTGAACATTCAGGACAAATCAATAAATCGCCATCTTGGTAAGTATATTCTGATTGGCATTGTGGGCAATTTGGAAAAGACATAAAAAAAACTCAAAAGGCTATTATGATGGATAGACGCTATTTTTTCAAAATTTCAGCCTTGAATCTCTTTCCCAAGTAGATAATTCTTCAGTACCAAAGCATGATTCAAGGCAGGGTCTTTGGCCGCATAAATCAGCGTTAAAGGTTGCTGTTTGGCCATCTCTCTCAGTTCTTGAACATGTGGATTATCACTTAACTCTTGATAATAGCCCTGCTGAAAACTCAGCCAATGCTCGGCCTGATGACAAAATGCCTGTCGCAATTCGGTTGAGGGCGCAATTTCCTTGAGCCATAAATCCAAATGTGCTCGTTCTTTGGAAATTCCTCGCGGCCATAAACGATCTACCAAGACACGTTTGCCATCGGAAATAGCGACAGGATCATAAATACGTTTAATCTGGATTTGCACACGCGCTCCCTTTCACTCACTTCTATTTAACTTTCCATCGCGATATCAATCACCTGCCCTTTTGCATCAAAGCTTACACAAATCACATAATTGGTGATTTCATCAGGCAAGGTAAAATCAAGCATGTCATGTGGTTCTAAGCCATCCTCCTCCCATTGATGATCTAAGACCAAGAACTCCAGCACCTGCAACGATGTTGGCGTTGATGTCCCAAAATGTTTTTGCCAATATGCAGGTTCAACCTCCTCAAGATGGTGTTGAATAAACAACTCCACACTGTCTTCGGCCTGTTGGTTTTCTAAAGCCTCCCGCATTGCGATACGTGCAAGCTGTTCACGGTGCTCAACCATCGCTTGTTCTGACATAGCATCCCCCGATGTCATTATCATCCACTGTACTTTTAAGCTCTTTCTGTTCTATTGCTGATCTGGTATCTCAGCCTGTACCAATAAGCCAAGCAAATACAATGATTCTTGCCAACCTAAATAACACGCTTCAACTGGAATCACATCGGGTATGCCTTCTTGGGTAATATGGATTTCCGTACCAACCAACACTTGTTTAAGTTGAACCGTGACTTGGATATCGCCAGGCAGGTTCGGGTCATCAAAACGATCGGTATAGCGCAAGCGTTCATTGGGAACCAGTTCGACATAGGTTCCACCAAAAGCATGCGAACGTCCCGTTGAAAAATTGGTAAATGACATTTTATAGCTCCCCCCCTCTTGCGGATCAAGATGATGGACTTTTGCAGTGAATCCATGCGGTGGTAACCATTTGACCAAGGCATCAGGATCTAAAAAGGCTTTAAAAACCCGAGCAGGTGGCGCATTCAACACGCGATGTAATTTTACTGTACCCGTCATTATTCTTCTCCAATCTTACTCTTCTTCTAATGGATCGATTTATCATAGCGATTTGTTGTACAAATGCTATGCCTTCAATCGCTCATTTGAGCACGATTATCGAGAATCTAAAGCTGCTTTTTTGTGAAAAATGGCGCAAAATAACAATCCATATTTTAGTGATCAGAACGCAGATTTAGGATTGATCTATGAGCCAGCTTGCTTTTACTGCTTTTAGCTTAAATGGTGTAGATGCACAGAAATTTTTACAAGGTCAGGTGACCATCCATGTCGAACGGATACCTGAAAATGAAAATCGCTATACCGCTATTTGTGATTTAAAAGGACGCATTCATTTTGGGTTATGGATTAAAAGACTAAGTTCCGAAAGCTTTGAACTCATTACGACCCAAGACCAAGCTGAGGAATTTGCTAAGCATATTAAAAAGTTTGGTGCTTTTTCTAAAATGAAATTAGAACCAATCGGTATGGTTTACCCAACAGTAAACGGCATTCAAACTGAGTTTTCTTCAGCAGAACGCGATATCAATATTTGGCAAGTTCAGGCAATTCAGTCCGGGCAAGCTTGGATCAGTCAAACGACAGAACACTTATTCCAACCACAAGAATTACGATTGCACCAACGCGATGGCGTACATTTTGATAAGGGCTGTTATCTTGGCCAAGAAATCGTGGCACGTCTTTGGTTTAAAGCCAAACCAAAACACTGGTTGCATTTAATTCAAGCCAAAGGTGATCTACCTGCCCCGGCAACTCAGCTCAGCAAAGATGTTGAAGTGGTGAATAGTATTGCGTTTGAACAAGGCTATTTAGCACTTGTGATTGCCAAACCCGCCGCTTTAACAGAACTCGGTGTAACTGTTTTAGAGCTGCCTGAAGCACTGAATGGTGATGTCGCTCGACCACAGTAATACTGTATTCTGCTCTTGATATCTCTATCAAAAAACCTCTGTTTCTAGAGGTTTTTTGATATGCAGCCTTATTTAAAATAAAGTTTTATCGCTGTTCTTGTCGAAAGTTTAAATCAACGTTATTGTTCCTATATTCTCAACACAATCGATTCCACATGAAAATAACGATCAAAACATGGTTATCCGCTATCACGCTTAGCCTTTTTGGCTTACAAACATTACATGCCGATAGCAAAGCACTCGAACAAAATTTCAAGAAAAACTAACCTGATATTCCAGTAACGTCTGTATCTGCCTCACCCTTACCAGGTATTTATGAAGTCTATGCGGCTGGCAAAATTATCTATACCGATGAAACAGCCAAATACCTGTTTTTCGGCAACCTTCTCGATGTCAAAAACAAGAAGAATCTAACAGAAGATCGTTTGTCTGAGTTAACAAAAATTGATGTTAAACAACTGCCACTTGATCAAGCAATCAAATATGTCAAAGGCAAGGGAGAGCGTATTCTTTATGTCTTTAGCGATCCTGACTGTCCTTATTGCCAAAAACTTGAACAACATATGACCTCAGTAGATAATGTCACCGTGTATTTATTCTTGTTTCCATTGAAGAGATTACATCCTCAGGCAGAAGCCGTTGCCAATAAAATCTGGTGCGCTAAGAATCAATATGAGGCTTGGGAGGATTATATGCTACACCGCAAGGCTCCCAAAAATACCACACAATGTGAAACACCAATCCAGAAGAACTTGGTATTGGGTCAAAAATTGCAAATTGATGGTACCCCAACTTTATTCTTACAAAATGGCACCAGACTCTCTGGTAGCCCACAAAACGCAGAACAAATTGAACAGCTTTTACAAGAAGCCAGCAGCAAAAAATAAAGTTAAATTTAGGAGCTTGTTGACTCTTTTGACACAAAAGACTCTCAAGCTCCCTGACTTAAATGCTCATTAGTCGATTGATCTATATATTTTTTAATAAAAACAAAATACCGCTACCTCTTTTTCCCACTCCGATTTATACAAAATCCTTATTTACATTTTTGCCCAAACTTTTATGATGAGGGCAGCATATTGAGTTCTGCTATGCAAAGGATGAAAGCAGATCAACATGAAAGGAAAATAAACATGAAAAAATTGCTCATCGCGAGTTTAATTACTGTTGTTAGTCATAGTGCTTTCGCAGCAGACACAAAAACATCGACCATTAAACCTGATCCTATATTTACAAAAGCAACCCAACTTTACGAAGCAAAGGACTATGCTGCTGCCTTTCAAGAAATGCAACGTTTAGCCACAACTGGCAATCAACAAGCGATCTATAATCTTGGCTATATGACTCAGCTAGGTCAAGGTACCGCAAAAGATGAGAAAAAAGCATTACAATATTATCAAGATGCATCAACTAAGGGCTATGGCCCAGCCAGCTTTAGTCTTGCGCAGGCCTACCACAAAGGCACGCTTGGCCTAGGTAAGAACCCACAAAAATATAAAGAATATTTAGAGAAAGCCTCGATTCAAGGCTCAGATGAAGCAACCGTTGAGTTTGCAGATCTCCTATTCCGCCAAGGAAAACCTGAATACGACCAACTTGCCATTCAGAAATTATTGCCTTTATTGAGAAAAGATTATTATCCTGCAAAAAATCTAAAAGCAGTGTACGACCTTGGTATTGGGGTGAAGAATAAGAATCCATTTATGCAACAGCAAGCGATTGAGAGCTTAAAGGATCTTGCCAAAAAGGATTATGCACCCTCTCTCATGATTCTGGGCAATATGCTTGCCAATGGCAGTATTATCGATCAGGATTTAGAGCAGGCAAAAAATATCTTTTCACGCTTAGCGGCAGTGGACTATCCAAATGCGAAAGAATCATTAGTCAAAGTTAACGAAGCCATTGCTGCGAAAAAAGCAGCACCAACTAAAAAATAAAAAACCAAAAGCAGCACTTACAAAGTGCTGCTTGTTTTCACTTAGAATTGTTTGCTGACTTTAATCCCAGCACTCCAATTACGCCCATCTGCGGGTTCAAAGAAGCGGTTGCTTCCTTCGTTAACAATCACCGAGCCTGCATAGTTTTTATCGAACAGGTTATCTACGCGTGCAAAACCATTCACTCCCCAGTCTGCATATTTCCAAGCATATCCAGTATACAATGACGCGACCGTGTAATTTGGTGCTGCATCACTATTAATATCATTGACATACACTTTATCCATATACTGCACATCTGCACCTGCATAAAAGCCCTGCTCAGGTTTCCAGGCTACACCAATAAAAGCTTGGCTCTTTGCGATTCCAGGAATTGCATTTCCCTCAGGAATTTCAGCAACTTTTCCAACCGCAGGAACTTTAGAATCAAAGGTCGCATCTAAATAGGCATAACTGGCATTGATGGCCAAATCTTTCCAAAGTGCTTTATTCCAAGCCAACTCAACACCTTTGCGTAAAGTCTTATCTGCATTCCTAAAAGTTGCACGGCCACCAATATTTTCAGCTGCAACAATGTCATCCTTGGTTTGAATGTAGAATGTAGCCAAATTAAAATCACCTAACACATTTGAAGATTTTAGCCCCACCTCATAGTTATCACTTTTTGACGGTCTTAAGTCTAGCGTGCTGCTGCCACCTTTTGCAGGATAAGCCATCTCAGTGAATGTTGGCGTTTCAAAACCTTTGGCATAACTTGCATAGAGTAAAGCTTCTGGAATAACTTGCCAACTTAGAGCCACTGAAGGTAATACTTCTTCATAGCTAGTTTTGCCACTATTATCCCCATTCAAACCAACAATATAATGATCTTTCGATTCGTAATGCACATTACTATAACGCACACCTGTATCTAGACGCATCGTTGGTAAAAAAGACCATGAAGCCTGTAAATAAGGATCGACATTCCACAAGGTATTACGCTCATCACGGCGCAGGGCTCCTTTTACCCCTTTATCCCCAGTCTCATTAAAGTTTTGATAGCCTTGTCGACCTTCATTCATCGCATCAATTGCCACACCTGCACTGAACTGGGTATTCGGTAGTAAGTCCTTCCCTGTCCAGCGGAAGTCTGCACCATAATAATCACGTTTAAAATCAATTACTCCACCAGCTTGATACGGTGTCGCTGGATTTTTTTGAACCATATCTGGAATCGATTGATATTGTGTTACTTGACGTTGCCCAATGTAGGCCATCGCATACAGTTCATTTTGGTCATTGATTGGTTTTGACCATGTAAGCCCTGTTTGGGTTTGATCAATCTTTTTACGTGCATTGTAATCCAAAACATTTTTTGCCACTTGTCTTGGATTCACTTCCCAATCTGCTCGTGTTAAGCCACCAGGATCATCAGCATCAATCTTGACGTAGTTAGTGATCCAGTTAATCTTACTACCATCATCCAAATTCCACGTCAGTTTTGCATTGCTTAAAACTTTGTTTGCCCCGCTATGGTCTCGAAAACCATCGGTATCAAAATAAGATGAGCTAATCACATAACTCGGTTCATTTTGATTTTTAGCACCACCTTGCAACACAATACCCGCACGATTCTTATTGTGGCTGCCTCCGGCATAACTCATTTCAATCGAGTCTTTACCCTGACCTTCTCTGGTTGTTGCCAGAATCGCCCCGCCCGATGAATTGCCATAAATCGAAGAAAATGGCCCTGTTAAGACTTCAATATGACTCAAACTGCTTAAATCAATATTTGAGGTTTGCCCCTGCCCGTCAGGCATCGTTGCCGGAATACCATCGGTATATAAACGAATGCCACGAACGCCAAAAGTAGAGCGCGCACCAAAACCACGCATTGACAGTTGCAAATCCTGTGCGTAGTTCTCACGATTACGTAATTGAAGACTCGGAATTCCCTTCACAACTTCAGTTAAATTCACTTGTGCTGATTGATCGTTTTTAGGCATATCCACCCTAAAAATCGAGGCTGGTGTTTGCATATATGTGGTGTCGGTGCGTGTTGCTTCAACTTTAATTGATGGCAATTGCACAGCTTGCTCAGCATCAGATTCAATCGCCCAGACAGCGCTACTACCCACCCCCATACACATTGCGATGCAACTGTATAAGAGATTAATTTTCGGAGAAGGCATGAAGATTCCTTATTTCTCAAAATTTCAAAAATGACTCTAAAATGTAAGAATTTGATTATTTTATATTGATCTTACCTATTTAACTTTTACAGCCATCATCAAGAACGTTACCGATCTGCATTGGCAAATAAAATTAAATACCGTCATAATTGTAAGTGAAACATTTACCCTCATTGTATTGTTGTTGAAACAACTTGAGCTCTATATGCCTGAACTTCCTGAAGTTGAAACCACCAAAACCAGCCTTCTCCCTCTTTTAGAGCAACGTGTTCAAGCAGTCACCGTATTGAATGCGAGTTTACGCTGGCCAATTCCCAACGATCTCGACAAACTGGTTGGACAACGTCTAACGCAACTGAAACGCCGCTCTAAATATATTCTGGCCGAATTTGAACAAGATCAAATGCTCTGGCATTTGGGTATGTCGGGCAGCTTCCGTTTGTGTCAACCCAATGAAGCGCTGAGAAAGCATGATCATCTGGTGATTGATTTTGAGGATTTGCAACTCCGCTATCACGACCCACGTCGCTTTGGCTGTATTTTGTGGTTAGATCAAGCCAATCAAAGCAAACTGATCGACACACTCGGTCCTGAGCCACTCAGTGAAGATTTTAACGCGACTTACTTACGTGAAAAACTGAGTAAAAAGAATGTCGGCATTAAAATTGCTTTGATGGATAACCATGTGGTGGTTGGTGTCGGCAATATTTATGCGACCGAAAGTTTATTCAACATCGGGGTTCACCCAGCCCAGCCAGCTTCAACGCTGAGCAAAGCACAGGTAGAAAAACTGGTCATTGAAGTTAAACGCATCTTAAAACAGGCGATTGACCTTGGTGGCTCTACCTTGCGTGACTATAGCAATGCCATGGGTGAAAATGGTTATTTTCAACAGACGCTTTTGGCCTATGGGCGTGCAGGCGAAATGTGTGTAAATTGCGAAACCACCCTGGAAAACTTGAAGCTCGGTCAACGTGCCAGCGTATTTTGCCCGCAATGCCAACCATTGAAGTTTAAAAAAGCTTAGGCTTATTCAAATATCCCCAAGGAGAACAAATCATGCAAACTGCGATTGTTCGACATATTCTCGTCAAAGATAAAGATTTAGCTGAGCAGCTAAAAAAGCGGATTCAGTCTGGTGCTGATTTCAGCAAAGTCGCCAAGCAATATTCAACCTGTAACTCAGCTAAACGCGGTGGTGAACTCGGCGAGGTGAAAAAAGGTCAGTTGGTGCCTGTCATCGATAAACTGGTCTTTAGCGCAGCAGAACGTATTTTACATGGTCCGATTAAAAGCCAGTTTGGTTTTCATTTGGTTGAAGTCAAATTCCGTATGGGCAGTTTGAGATAATCGGTCTACTTGAGCTTAAATTTAGATTTAAGCTCAACAGCCAGTTCCGAGAATAAACCTTTTAATCCTGCGGCCTCATCACATAGGTCCATGCCAATGTCATTTCACCATTAGACAACTGAACCTGAGTCTTTACACGTTGATATTGTATCCCTTCAAAATCATCCAGCATTTGCCAATGCTGTTTCAATTTCTCGGTACTAAACACATATCCCCCAACCAGTGGATCTGCTTCATTCAGAACGATGGCAGGCAAGCCTTCATCTGGCCCCCAATCTAGAATATGAATCGTGCCATGCACCGAAGCTTGCTGCCAGTCTCCACCGATTTCTCCCAAAATATGGGCATTTTCTCGATTTGGGCATAATGTACCATATACAAATAATCGGTTCATGTTGGTTGATCCCTCTCACAATATGCACAGCATCTTAAAATGAAAGCAGCATTTTTTCTATGAAAAATGACGATTTTTACATCACGATCCTGTTCCAATAAGCAATAAAAAACGGCACCTCAGATGCCGTTTCTTATTCGAGCTAACTTAGCCTTGTTTTTTTAATTCATCACGAATTTCACGTAACAATTGAACATCTTCAGGTGTTGCTTCTGGCTCTGGTGCAGCCTCTTCTTGTTTACGAATACGGTTCATCACTTTCACCAACAAGAACACAACCCATGCTAATAGCAAGAAGTTAATCAGGATCGTTAAGAAGCTACCATACGCAAAGACATTCAGTCCTGCATCCTGTGCCGCTTTCAACGTCGTCACATTGTTCGGGTTATCACCGAGGATAAGGAACCAGTTGGTGTAATCTACATTGCCACCCAAGATCCATGAAATCACCGGCATCACAATATCTTTCACCAATGAATCAATGATTTTACCGAAAGCGCCACCAATGATGACACCAATCGCTAAATCCATCATATTGCCTTTGATGGCAAATTCTTTAAATTCTTTAATAATACTCATCTATAACTCTCCAGAGTTGAATTTGATCGCAACCTGTTTTTGCATTGTTTATTACACAGGTGCCGTTATCCACATAATGCTGATAATTTAATATTTTTATCAAAAAAAGAAAGTTATTTCACACTTTAACAACACTTTTTATTTTCATAAAAATATGTCTTTAAGCATGTTCCTCCCATCAGATTTATGCAATAAAAAACCGCTAAATGAATTTAGCGGTTTTTTCATTTTTCAGTGAAGAAAAATTATTTATCACGATTACGTTTACGTTCGTTTTCAGTTAAGTAACGCTTACGGATACGAATCGATTTTGGTGTTACTTCAACCAACTCATCATCTTGAATGAATTCAAGCGCTTGTTCAAGCGTGTATTCCATTGCAGGTGTTAAAGTTAAAGCTTCATCAGTACCTGATGCACGAACGTTAGTTAACTGTTTCGCTTTGGTTGGGTTTACAACCATATCGTCAGAACGTGAGTTAATACCGATGATCATACCTTCATACACTTCTAACTGTGGTTTAGCGAATAAACGACCACGGTCTTGAAGCGTAAATAATGCATAGCCCAAGCAAGTCCCTTGAACCATAGAAATCAAC
The DNA here is from genome assembly GCF_000413935.1 of Acinetobacter colistiniresistens. GTDB lineage: Bacteria > Pseudomonadota > Gammaproteobacteria > Pseudomonadales > Moraxellaceae > Acinetobacter > Acinetobacter colistiniresistens. Next base: position 198,375 of record NZ_KE340376.1, read on the forward strand.
ACACCATTTTGACGTTTCGCAACAGTACCTGCTTTTGCTGGACCGTAATGCGAGAAGCTTGATGTCATGATCCCTGTACCAGAAGTCATAGTTAGGAATTCAGAACGGAAACCAATCAAGCCACGCGAAGGTACAGTTGCTTCAATACGGATACGGCCTTTACCGTCAACTTCCATATTGGTCATTTCGCCTTTACGGAAGCCCATTTGTTCCATTACAGAACCTTGATGCTGTTCTTCAACGTCAAAAGTGACATTTTCGTATGGCTCTTGTTTTTCGCCATCGATTTCTTTCATGATCACTTGTGGACGTGATACGCCCATTTCGAAGCCTTCACGACGCATGTTTTCAATTAAAACTGAAAGGTGAAGTTCACCACGACCTGAAACCTTGAAACGGTCTGGGCTGTCAGTATCTTCAACACGAAGTGCTACGTTGTGAATCAATTCACGGTCAAGACGTTCACGAATGTTACGTGAAGTTACGAATTTACCTTCTTTACCAGCAAACGGTGAGTTGTTTACTTGGAAAGTCATCGATACAGTCGGTTCATCTACAGACAATGCTGGTAATGCTTCAACATTTTTAGGATCACAAATCGTATCAGAAATGTTTAATGCATCAATACCCGTAATACAGATGATGTCACCAGCTGAAGCTGATTCAACATCAACACGCTCTAAACCATGGTAACCCATGATTTTTAAGATACGGCCGTTACGTGTATTGCCATCTTTATCGACAACAGTAACAGGTGTATTTAATTTTACAGAACCACGTTGAATACGACCAACACCGATAACACCTACGAAACTGTTATAGTCAAGTGATGAAATCTGCATTTGGAAAGGACCATCAACATCAACTGCTGGTGGTTCAACGATATCAACGATAGTTTGGAACAACGGTGTCATATCTTCCGCTAATTCTTCTGGTGAAGGACCAGCAACACCACGAAGACCAGAAGCATAGACAACTGGGAAGTCTAACTGTTCGTCAGTACCACCTAAGTTATCGAACAAATCAAAAACTTGATCAATAACCCAGTCTGGACGCGCGCTAGGCTTGTCAACTTTGTTGATAATCACGATTGGCTTCAAACCACGTGCGAACGCTTTTTGCGTTACGAAACGAGTTTGTGGCATTGGACCTTCTTGTGAGTCTACAAGAAGCAATACACAGTCAACCATCGACATTACACGTTCAACTTCACCACCGAAGTCGGCGTGTCCCGGGGTGTCAACAATGTTAATGCGGTATTCAGTGTTAGTACGTGCATCTAACCATTTAATTGCAGTGTTTTTTGCAAGAATGGTAATACCACGTTCAGACTCAAGCGCGTTAGAATCCATAACACGTTCAATCTCGCCTGCGCGATCACCAAGAGCACCTGATTGTTGTAAAAGTTTGTCGACTAAAGTCGTCTTACCATGATCGACGTGCGCAATAATGGCAATGTTACGGAGAGTTTTAATATCTGACATGTAAAATTCGATACGCTTTAAATTTGAGGGCAAATTATACAGAAAAATACTAAACTTTAGTAGTGACAGTTTATTGACAGTGCACTTTTTTTCTGACGAAGTGTCATTGAATCGTTGGTAAAGCGAGCTAACTCTATTAGAATATTGCTCTAATGCCTCTCGCTTTTTATACTCCCATGTCGAATTCACAACCTCAGCAGCAGCTTGATCTGGTCTATGGACTCAATGATCAACCGAAACCTTTTGTTGCATTTTTAGCCGCCCTACAGCATCTCTTGGCGATTTTAGTCCCGATTGTGACCCCTGGATTACTGATTTGTTTGGCACTTGGCGTCTCTCGCGAAGACACCAATATGATCCTTTCCATGTCACTGATCATCTCAGGAATTGCAACTTTTTTACAATGTAAAAAAGTTGGCCCTTTTGGTGCCGGATTGTTAATTGTTCAGGGTACCAGCTTTAATTTTATCGGACCAATCATCGGGATTGGTAGTGCTATGGTGGCTGCGGGCACCCCTGTTGAGCAAGTGATGGCCGCCATTTTTGGTGTCGTAATTGCAGGTTCATTTATTGAGATGGGTGTATCACGAATTTTACCTTGGGTTAAAAAGCTGATTACTCCTTTAGTCACAGGCATTGTGGTGCTGTTGATTGGCCTTACTTTGATTAAAGAAGGTTTGATCAGCATGGGCGGTGGTTATACCGCCATGCAAGACAATACTTTTGCCAATGCAGACAACTTGATCATGTCCTGTACTGTTCTTGGAATTATTATCTTACTGAATCGAATCCGCATTGTTTGGGTGAAAAGTTCAGCCATTTTAATTGCACTGGTGATTGGCTATATTCTTGCTGGTTTTATGGGACACCTGAACTTTGCTGTCCTCAATGATGCACCATTAATTCAAATTCCAACCCCAATGCATTTTGGATTAAGTTTCTCTTGGAGCTTATTCATTCCAATGGCATTCATTTATCTGGTCACTTCACTTGAAGCAATTGGCGACGTCACTGCGACCAGTAAAATCTCGAATCAACCAGTTGATGGTCCAGTTTGGATGCAACGTATTAAAGGCGGTGTACTAGTCAATGGTGCAAACTCATTCTTAGCAGGTATCTTCAATACTTTCCCAAGCTCAGTATTCGCACAAAACAATGGCGTAATTCAATTGACTGGCGTGGCAAGTCGTTATGTCGGAATCTGGATTGCTGTGCTGCTCGTGATTTTAGGCTTATTCCCTGCTGTAGCTGCTGTAATTCAAGCCGTGCCACAAGCGGTCCTTGGTGGTGCTGTGATGGTGATGTTTGGGGCTGTAGCCGCGTCTGGGATTAATATTCTTTCGAGTATTCATCTCGATCGTCGTGCCTTGCTGATTATTGCGATTTCACTTGCACTTGGTTTAGGTGTCGCTCAAGTTCCTCAAATTCTTGAACACCTGCCTGAGCTATTTAAAAATATTTTTAGCTCTGGTGTCGCAACTGGCGGTATTGCCGCTTTGATTTTAAACATTGTTTTACCCGATACACATAAGTAATCAACAAACAATCGCAAGTGCCCAGTTTCACGACTGGGCTTTGTTTTTGATGAGAGATCAAAATGGATCCACGTAGTGAAGTTGTCATCAGACAGCAAGATTATTTAAATGGCCAAGTCTTATTGATCAATGCACCCAATGATCAGCTCGCCAAAAACTTAGCAAACCAAGTTCAGACATCTGTCTGGACTTGGAATTATGCTGATCATCTAGGTTTTTTAAAAGCTGATATCAACTCACATTTTTCAGTTGAGTTTCCTCAAGCCAAGTTTGATCAAGTTGTTATTTTTGTTCCCAAATCAAAAGAATTATTAAACTATATTCTGCATGTTGTCGTGAGCCACCTAAAACGAGATCAACAGGTTTTTTTAGTTGGTGAAAAAAAAGGCGGTGTTGAGCGAGCAGCCAAGCAATTACAGCCTTATGGTAAAACATTAAAACTCGATAGCGCACGTCACTGTCAATTTTGGCAAATGAAAATTGAGAAAACTGAACAGTTAAAACCACTTGAAAACTGGTTAAAAAGCTATACAGTTCAAATAGATCAAGATCAATTAGAGATCTGTGCCCTACCGGGTGTGTTTAGTCAAAATCATTTAGATGTCGGAACAGCCGTATTAGTCCCTTACCTTAGCCAAGTAAAATCAGGTAAGATTGCCGACTTTGGTTGTGGTGCTGGAATTATTAGCGCTTATTTAGCCAAGCTAAATCCGAACCAACAAATTTTTGCACTTGATGTTGATGCATTTGCATTACGGTCAACTGAGCTGACTTTTCAGAAAAACAATCTGAGTCTCAATCAGTTAACACTCCAGCCTGTAACAGGTTTTGGAGATGCACCCAAAGAATTGGATGCGATCGTAAGCAATCCACCTTTTCATCAGGGGATTCATACCAATTACGATGCAAGTGAAGAGCTTTGCCAACTTGCGAGAGTACATCTGAAGAGTTCGGGTGAATTATGGATCGTGGCAAATCGTTTTCTGAACTATCCCCCACTCATTGAGCAAAGTTTCGGTCAATGTATGGTGAAAGCTGATCAACAAGGATTCAGGGTGTTATATGCCTGTGCAAAATAAACAGTTTAAGGAAATTTTATGAGCGATACATCTGCTCCTCAACACCTTCAGCGTAAGCTCGGGGCACGTCACCTGAACATGATTGCGATTGGTGGATCGATCGGCACAGGCTTATTCCTTGCTTCTGGTTCAACCATTGCCACTGCCGGTCCTGGCGGTGCCTTACTGGCCTACGCACTCATTGGTATCATGATCTACTTCTTGATGACCAGTTTGGGTGAATTAGCCACGCACAATCCAACATCGGGTGCATTCTTTACCTATGGCAGTCGCTACGTCGAAGACGGCTTTGGTTTTGCTTTGGGTTGGAACTATTGGTACAACTGGGCGATTACCGTTGCATTTGAATTGGTTGCGGTTCAATTCATCATGAAATTCTGGTTCCCCGATATTCCCGGGTTCTACTGGAGTGCAATCTTCCTTGCCATTATTTTTGGGATTAATGCCTTAACGGTGAAAGGTTTTGGTGAAAGTGAATTTTTATTCTCCTTGATCAAAGTCATTGCCATTATCGTGTTTATTGTCATTGGGATCTGGATGATTGCTAAAATCATGCTGACACCTAATGTATCGGTATTTCAGCACTGGACTTACAAAGAAGCGCCTTTTGTCGGTGGCTTACAAGCCCTGATTGGGGTTGCCATGATTGCCGGATTCTCCTTCCAAGGGACTGAGATGGTGGGGGTTGCAGCAGGTGAATCTAAAGATCCGAAGAAAACCATTCCTTTAGCGATTAAACAGATCTTCTGGCGTATTTTACTATTCTATATCCTGTGTATCTTTATTATCGGGACATTGGTCAGCTATGACGACCCACTGTTGTTAAAAGCAGCTCAAAGTGAAGATATTGCACTTTCACCATTTACATTACTGTATGAAAAAGCAGGCTTTGCTTTCGCAGCAAGTTTAATGAATGCGGTGATTCTCAGTGCAATCTTATCTGCGGGTAACTCTGGAATGTATTCTTCTACCCGTATGTTATTTGATATGGCCAAAGAAGGTCGCGCGCCAAAGTGGTTCTCGAAACTGGATGGTCGCGGCGTACCCATGAATGCCCTCTATGCAACGACTGCGGTTGCGGCGCTGTGCTTCTTAACCACGTTCATTGGCGAGAAACAGGTATTTAACTGGTTACTCAACATGTCAGGCATGTGTGGCTTCATTGTCTGGCTCGGGATTGCGATTTCGCACTATCGTTTCCGTAAAGGGTATATCGCGCAAGGTTATAAGGTTGAAGACCTTGCTTACCGCGCCAAGTTTTTCCCATTTGCACCATGGTTTGCATTTATTCTTTGTTCGATCATTATCTTAGGTCAGAACTATCAAGCCCTGCTCGGTGGAAAAATTGATTGGTTAGGTTTAATCTCAACCTATATCAGCATTCTGAACCGTACCGGGTTTGTCGGAGAGTCAATATTCTGAGAGACTATCCCGATGACAAAACCAAACTATACCCCCGAAATTAGAGAAAGAGCGGTTCAATTACTAATTGAATCTGAAAAAGATTATCCTTCTACTTGGGCAGCAATCACAGCTATTGCTCCTAAAATCGGTTGTACTCCTGAAACATTGCGTGTTTGGTATTTAAAGCATCTGGATCAACTAAATCCTGCCAAAGTACAACAGATATCTGACCAAGAAAAAATGAAGCAAATGGAACGTGAAATTAAAGAATTAAAACGTGCCAATGAAATTCTACGTAAAGCAGCCGCTTTTTTCGCCCAGGCGGAGCTCGACCGCCCACACAAATAATGGTGGATTTTATCCATAACAATAAAGATCGATATGGTGTTGAAGCGATTTGTAGAATTTTACCGATTGCACCTTCAACCTATTACCGAACTTTAGATCTCACTGACAATCCAGAACATCGAGCGAAACGAGATCTACATGATGAGTATCATGCTGAACAAATTAAACGAATTTGGAAAGAAAGTTCAGGTCGATATGGTGTACGTAAAGTTTGGCAAAAATTGAAACGTGAGGGTTATGTTATTGCACGTTGTACAGTTGCTCGATTGATGCAAAAGCTAGGTATACAAGGTGTTTGGCGTGGTAAGAATAAACAAACCACCCGTAACCGAGATGACCAAAAACGGGCAGATGATTTAGTGAAACGTAATTTTAATGCTGATCATCCAAACCAACTATGGGTGGGTGACTTTACGTATATTCAAACTCATTCAGGCTGGGTATATACCGCATTTGTTATTGATGTGTTCTCACGAGCAATTGTTGGATGGAAAGTATCTACACGGATGAATACAGATATGGTGCTTGATGCATTAGAGCAAGCATTGCATGATCGAGGCATGCCAAAGAATGTGATTCATCATTCCGACAGAGGTGTGCAATATCTTTCCATTCGCTATACCAATCGTTTAGAAGCAGCAAATTTACGAGCATCAGTCGGTACAACGGGTGATTCATACGATAATGCTCTGGCTGAAACGGTGAATGGCTTATACAAAACAGAGGTGATTGAATATTTAAAAGCAGATTGGCAAGGTTTAGCAGATGTACAACTTGCGACACTAAACTGGGTAGATTGGTTCAATAAAAAGCGTGTACACAGTGCACTGGGTTATGTATCGCCTTTTGAGTTTGAAGCAATGTACTATGATAAGATTAACCCGTTAGGTCAGGTGGCTTAACTTAAATAAAAAAGTCTCCGACAAACCCGGTACGGTTCATTCCATTATTTTTGGCAATTTGGCTCGGTTACAAGTGGAAACACAAGACTAAACTGATTGCATATAAAGATATGAATGTGAAAGAAGGCGAATAAAAACTTGACCCAAATGAAAATATGAGTAAAATCTCGCTCATATTTTCAACGGCACCACATAATAGGAGGACGACAGCATGCCATTACAACTAGGAACTACACCATAAGATTTGGCACTGTCGACTCACGGATAAGTGTTCAAATATTATGATCGCTTGTCCGAATGCTCTATTTAACCTAGCATTCGCTAGGTTTTTTTACGCCTATTCGGACCAACAATTAAAATACCCGAGACAAGAAAATGGGCATACAAAAAATACTCAATGCTGAGGCTGAATATGGCGTTCCAGTGAAAATTTTCACCAACGACATTGATAGCGAAAGTATTGAACAACTCAAAAAAATGGCACAACTTCAATTTGTTTATTCACATATTGCCGTGATGCCTGATGTACATGTCGGCAAAGGTGCGACTGTAGGTAGCGTGATTCCCACGAAAAGTGCCATCATCCCCGCAGCAGTAGGGGTTGATATCGGTTGTGGCATGAATGCGATTCGACTCAATCTTAAAGCGTCACAGCTGCCAGATCATCTAGCACCATTACGCCATGCGATTGAACGCAAAGTCCCTGTCGGCTTTGAATTACATAAACAAGTGAAAGCCAAAGCTTCTAGTATTATTCGGCTAGAAAAACGCTTACAACCCATCATCAAGAAACATCCAGGTCTGGTTCGAATGCTTAGAAAGTTTGATGCCACTTGGCAAAAACAACTGGGGACCCTAGGGGGCGGCAATCACTTTATTGAACTGTGTCTGGATGAAAATCAGGACGTCTGGGTCATGCTGCATTCTGGTAGCCGTGGTTTAGGCAATGTGATTGGTACATATTTTATTGAATTGGCAAAAAAAGAAGCGCAGCATCGTTTCGGTCACGTCCCTGACAAAGACTTAAGTTATTTTGCTGAAGGTTCAAATAGTTTTGACGATTATGTTGAAGCAGTTGAATGGGCACAAGAATATGCCTTTGAAAATAGGCGTGAAATGATGCGTCTAATCCTAGAAGCGATTCGCCCACTGCTACCACCTTTTCAAATGACCAAAGAAGCAATTAACTGTCACCACAATTATGTAAGTCAAGAAACCCACTTTGGTGAGAACCTATTGATTACACGTAAAGGCGCAATTCGGGCAGGCCAAGATGAATTGGGTATTATCCCGGGCTCAATGGGTGCTCGGTCTTATATTGTCAAAGGTAAGGCCAATCCTGAGTCCTTTTGCTCATGTTCACATGGTGCAGGCAGAAAAATGAGCCGTAGCAAGGCAAAACTGCTATTTAGCCAAGATGATTTGATTCAGCAAACCCAAGGGATTGAATGCCGAAAGGACAGCGCTGTGATTGATGAAATTCCAGCTGCCTATAAAGATATTGATCAAGTTATGGCAAACCAAGCTGATTTGATCGAAATTGTGCACACCCTCAAACAAATCTTATGCATTAAAGGTTAATGATATGAAACTCAAGGAAATGCCTAAAATCAAAGTGCGAAACCCAGTTGCACTCTCCCCTTTATTACAAAAAGGTGGCGTTCATGAAACAGAGAAACCACGAGCACAGCATCGTCGTGCAAGACAGGATGCCAAACAGCAACTAAAAAAACAGATGTGGTAACTCAAAATCACACCCCTCTAACGATGAAGGAGAACAAACAAAATGGTTCAATATTTAAATTACTCAAATAAAAAAAGCGACTCTGACGAGTCGCTTTTTTTCAGTTCATAAACTCAGATGATTGAGCTTATTGACCTGGTTGTACAAGAACAGTACGGCTACCAGAGATCGCAGCGAATACGCGACGGTTCATAGCACGACCTTCTTTAGTCTTGTTGTCAGCAATCGGTTGATCCCAAGCGAAACCTTGAGTTGTCAAACGAGATGCGCTTACGTTGTATTCGTTAACAAGTGCAGACTTAACAGAGTTAGCACGCGCTAAAGATAAACGTTCGTTCAACTTACGTGGACCAGTGTTATCTGTGTGACCTTCAATGCGAGCTGTCGCATTCGGGTACTCAGCTAACTTCTCTGCAACTTTAGCAATTTCAGACTTGTATTGTGGCTTGATGTCAGACTTGTTCGTATCGAAGAATACGCGAAGTTCCATGTTAAGGTCTTCAGTCAACTCTTGTGGTTGTGGAGCAACTGGAGTTGGTTCAACTGGAGTAACTTCTACTACTGCAGCAGCAGGTTTCAAGTGACCACCAAGAACTACGTTTAAGCCCGCAAGTGCAGTATAGTTCCAGAAGTCTTCATCGATGTTATAAGTACCACGAGCTTCTGTACGAAGAGACAAAGCATCGTTCAAGCGCCAGAAAGCACCAAAACCTGCATTACCCAAAGTACCTTCTTCTTTCAAGCCACGACCAGCGCGACCCAATTGAGCTGGAGTAGCATCATCAAATGTATATTTGTAATGACCAGCACCTAACAATACGTAAGGCTTGATTTTGCTGTCGTAGTTTTTAGTGATCAAATCAGAAGTAACATAGAAGTTACCGTTGATTTGTTGTTGCTTGTAACCAGCATTAGGAGTAGAACCGTCTACATCACCTTTAACTTGGTTGTATTCAGCTTCAAAACCTAACCATGGCGTTAATTCAACACCTAGTGCAGCACCAACAAATAAGTCATCCTTAATTTCAGGACCATTTGTTAAATGCTTAGGACCATTGTTGCTTTTAGAATCTTGGAATGTGTAACCAAGCATCAATGGTGTTACTGTAATACCCGCATTAGCAGCAGCTAAAGGAGCAGCAACAAGCATAGCAAGTGCAATACGACTCAATTTCATGGATATCCTCCAGAGATAACAATTGTTTGTTGTGTAAGCTTAGCCTATGATTTTTCGTCCTGAGAACACGAATGTCCAACAGTATTATTTTTTAAGCTATTCACTTCACTTTGAATCATACAAACACTTGATGAATTTTCCAAGTGCTTGATAACTTTAACCTCGTAAATTATTGACAAAATTTCTTACAATTTCCGTTGTAGTTCAGTAAATTTTCAATTCCCATTTAATATCGGGATGGATTATGGTTTTAAAGCTTGCGATTTAGTATTTCTTAATTAATTTATTAGTTATATTTTCACTATCAATCCTTATCAGGATTACAAAAATTCAACCCAAGTGTTTGTTAATCAAAAATTTAATAAAAACACAAAGAGATAATATGTTTAAATTTCATGGACTGACTCTAATCGAATTACTCATTACGCTTGGAATTTTAGCCATTTTAACCACCTTTGCAGCCCCCTATTTCCGTGAAATTATGATCTCAAATGAAGTAGTCCACCTTAAAAGAATCCTCACAATTCATATACAAAAAGCAAAAACGGATGCACAACTTCATCATAAAAATGTGATGCTGTGCCCAAGTTCGAATGCTACTCATTGTGATCATGACTGGAATAAAGGCTTTATTGGATTTATTGATAGCAATCGGAATAGACAACGAGATTTAGAGGAAACATTGTTATTTACAATTGCACTCAATCATAAATATGGTCATTTAAGCTATAGAGCATTTGGTAATACGCCCGATTCTATTATATTTCAATCCAGTAATGGTCTTCCTTTAGCATCAAACGGCAGTTTCACCTATTGCTCCGCCTCCCCAAACCATCATACGAAAATTCTTTTAAGCCGAATGGGTAATATACGTTTCGAAAAGTTATCGCATTGCTAAAAACTCTTCAGTCTAGCCTAAAATAGGTAAAACACTTTATTCAGATCCTTTTTTTACTATACTGCTTAAGTTTGGAACATTTTTATAAATTATAAGTGTGGAGACACATCATGACTGACATCGTAATCGTTAACGGCGCTCGTACAGCAATGGGCGGCTTCCAAGGTGCACTCTCAGGTGTAACAGCACCAGAACTAGGTGCAGTAACAATTAAAGAAGCAATTGCTCGTTCTGGTCTGCAACCAACTGATGTAGAAGAAGTAATCATGGGTTGTGTTCTACCTGCCGGTTTAAAACAAGGCCCTGCACGCCAAGCCATGCGTCAAGCAGGTTTACCGGATTCTACAGGTGCAGTCACCATTAACAAGCTTTGCGGTTCTGGCATGAAAGCCGTGATGCAAGCAACCGATATGATTAAGGCTGGCAGTGCTGAAATCGTAGTTGCGGGTGGTATGGAATCAATGACCAATGCACCCTATATATTACCTAAAGCACGTGCGGGTTATCGTATGGGTCATGGTGAAATTAAAGACCATATGTTCCTTGATGGCTTAGAAGATGCGGAAACAGGTCGTTTAATGGGCTCATTTGCACAAGATATGGCCAACAAACGTAGCTATACGCGTGAACAAATGGATGATTTTGCGATTCGATCTTTGCAACGCGCACAAAAGGCAATTACTGAAGGTTACTTTAAGGATGAAATCGTACCTGTCACCGTTTCAACTCGTAAAGGTGACGTGATTGTTGACCAAGATGAACAACCATTAAGTGCAAAAATCGATAAAATTCCATCACTTAAACCAGCTTTTGCAAAAGATGGGACCATTACCGCTGCAAACGCAAGTTCAATTTCTGATGGTGCTTCAGCGCTGGTACTAACGTCTAGCGATGTTGCTGCGCAACGTGGTTTACATCCATTGGCAAAAATCATTGCGACTGCATCAAACTCACAGCACCCATCTGAATTTACCATTGCTCCTGTAGGTGCAATTCAAAAAGTATTGAACAAAGCTGGTTGGGATGCGAAAGACGTCGATCTCTGGGAAATCAATGAAGCTTTTGCCATGGTTACCATGTGCCCAATCGATGATTTCAAATTAGATGCCGAAAAAGTCAATATTAATGGGGGTGCTTGTGCATTGGGTCACCCTGTTGGCTCTACAGGTTCTCGTATCATCCTGACATTGATTCACGCACTTAAACGTACAGGTGGTAAGAAAGGTGTTGCTGCGCTGTGTATCGGTGGTGGTGAAGCAACTGCGGTCGCAATTGAATTGATCTAAATAATTTTTCAATTTGTTCAAAAAATCCTGCTTAATGCAGGATTTTTTATGTTTAGGATTACAAAAAATAATGCATCAATTGCTAAAATCCCGATAAGTTATGCATTGTATAAAAAAACAACAAGGAGTCCCACATGCAACTCAATCATTATCTAAATTTTAAAGGACAAACAGAACAAGCATTTAACTTTTATAAATCTGTTTTTGGCGGTGAATTTGCCATGCTTAGTCGTTATGGCGATATGCCACCGACTGAGGGTATTAGCCTCTCAGAAGCTGATAAAAATTTAATTTTACACGTGTCCTTGCCCATCAATGAGTTCACCGTATTGATGGCATCTGATACCAATGATCAGTTCTGTGCACCCAATAGTGTCTTTACCCAAGGTACAAATCACTATATTTCCATCAATCTCGATCCAGATGAGTTGGATGAAGCACAGCGGCTGTTTGATACTTTATCTGCGAATGGCCAAATCGAAATGCCACTCGAAAAGACCTTCTGGGGTGCGCTCTATGGTGCTTTTACCGATCAGTTCGGGATCAAGTGGATGATCAATTGCCAGTTAGATGAATAATCTGCATCAAATAAAAAAGCTGAACTATAGTTCAGCTTTTTTTTCTTTCAATCTCTTTACGCGCCAGTTTGATAACTTGCTTGTGGCACAGCTGTCGATGCTTGATAAGGGTTGGTAAAGTCCTGAAGCCCTGCAGCCGCTTCCTGAATATCCTTACCCTCTTTCACGACAAAAGCATCGAAGCCAGAACGTTTTAAATAGTTTAAAACGTCCTTAAAGATATCACCGACCGCACGCAATTCACCTTGATAACCTTGGCGACGCAATAAAGCAGCAAATGAATAGCCACGGCCATCATTGAAACCAGCAAACTCAATAAAGATCGCATCCAGCTCATTTAATGGAAATTGGTGTGTTTCAGGTGAATCATCAACTGTAATGTACAACGCCTTCTTGCCTTGTACATGTGCCAATTGATCCAACTGTGCCGTTGTAACCACCACATCACCTTGTGGAACAACGCCCTCTTCAGCAATAATTTGGTAGCTATTGTCAGCAATCGTGCCATCTTTAAACAGCACTTGTAGCGTTGTATTAAGCATAAGCACGCTCCTTAAATGGTTGAATGCCGACACGGCGGTAAGTATCAATAAAGCGCTCACCTTCATTACGTAAGTCAAGGTAGGTATTCAAGATTTCATCAATCACATCAGGTACAGCATCAGCAGCAAAAGATGGGCCTAGGATATCACCCAATGATGCATCATGATCAGCATGTCCACCCAGTGTGATTTGATAGAACTCAGCCCCTTTTTTGTCCACACCGAGAATACCAATGTTGCCGACATGGTGATGACCACAAGCATTCATACAACCAGAAATGTTTAGATCCAGCTCACCTAAATTATAGATTGTGTCTAAATCTTCAAAACGACGGCTGATCGCTTCCGAGATCGGAATCGATTTGGCATTGGCCAATGAACAGAAGTCGCCGCCTGGACAGCAAATAATATCGGTAATAAAGCCAATATGTGCACGCGCCATGTTGTGATGTTCAAGCGTTTGCCACAATTCAAATAAATCTTTTTGTGGTACATCCACCAGCGAAATATTTTGTTCATGGGTGGTACGGAACTCACCAAAGGTATACTTATCGGCTAAATCTGCGATTAAGTTCATTTCTTCAGTGGTGACATCACCAGGAGCAACGCCAGCACGCTTCAAGGAAATCGTCACAATACGATAGCCTTTGACTTTATGTGCATTGGTATTAACGTTGAACCATTGTTTGAATTTTGGATGTTCAGCAAACAAAGCTGTGAAATCTTGATCTTCTAAATCTTGATAAGCAAATGGAGTGAACTCTTCATCCAATTTTTTCAAGATTTCAGGTTGAATCTTTAATGTTTCGCGTGTGTGCTCAAACTCAGCTTCCACTTTTTGTGCAAACACTTCTGGTGTTAAGGCTTTCACCAAAATTTTGATACGCGCTTTGTATTTGTTATCACGACGGCCATGCAAGTTATACACACGTAAAGTTGCTTCCAAATAAGCAATCAAATCTTCACGTGGCAAGAATTCACGGATCACACTACCAATGATCGGGGTACGCCCCAAACCACCGCCCACCATAATTTTGTAGCCCATTTCGCCTGCATCATTACGCACCAGATAAACACCGATGTCATGGAATGCTGTGGCAGCACGGTCTTTTTCTGCTAAAGCCGAAACCGCGATTTTGAACTTACGTGGCAAAAAGGCAAATTCAGGATGGAAGGTACTCCACTGACGAATCAATTCACAGGTCGGACGTGGATCCGCAATTTCACCCGCAACCACACCTGCAAACTGGTCAGTCGTAGTATTACGGATACAGTTACCTGAGGTTTGTACGGCATGCATTTGTACCGTTGCCAGTTCAGCAAGGATATCCGGTACATTTTCTAATGCAGGCCAGTTCAACTGAATATTTTGACGAGTTGAAACGTGTGCATAGCCACGGTCATATTCAGTCGCAATTTCAGCAATTTTTCTGAGTTGTTTGGTATTCATCAAGCCATACGGCACAGCGATACGGAGCATGGGCGCATAACGTTGCACATACAGACCATTTTGCAAACGTAATGGACGATATTCGTCTTCTGTTAATTTTCCTGCTAAATAGCGTTCTGTCTGATCGCGAAACTGAGCAACACGTTGGTTAATCAGCTGTTGATCGAAATCCGTATATAAATACATGGCGTATGGCTAGTCATTCATTATAAAGGCGACTAGCATAGCGAGCTTTCATTCATCAACAAAATGCTTTTTTTGCATATTTAATAACGGTTTTATTGATAAGCCTATCTAATTGCCACAAAAAGAAAAAGCCTAGACGAATCTAGGCTTTTGCGGATAATTTCTAAATGAAATTAGTTCTTATCTGGCAATGCATAAGCCACGAGATAATCACCCATTTTGGTGCCGAATGAACCATGTCCACCCGCCATAATCACCACATACTGTTTGCCATTGGCTTCATAAGTCATTGGTGTTGCTTGTCCACCCGCAGGTAAACGTGCTTCCCATAACTTGTCACCATTTGAAACATTAAAGGCACGAATGTAATTGTCTTGTGTTGCACCAACAAACATGACATTACCCGCAGTCGAAATCGAACCACCTAAACCAGGTACACCAATTTTCACTGGTGGTAATTGGAATAATGTTGGCAAGCTATCACGGATGGTACCAATACGTTTTTTCCAGACCACTTCATGGGTTTTTAAATCCACGCCAGCAACAAAGCCCCAGCCTGGTTGTTTACATGGCAAACCTAATGGAGAAAGGAACGGGCTAATATCCACACCATATGGCGTGCCATACATCGGTTGCATACCATGCTCCGTACCAGCACCACGTGCAACGGCTTGGCGATTTGGATCTGCTGGAATTAAGCGACTCACGAACGGCAAACCAATCGGGTTCATAACTGCAACCTGACGATCCGCATTTACAGACATACCCCCCCACTCAAATACCCCCAAGTTACCAGGGAATACTAAAGTTCCGTTTTCAGAAGGTGGCGTATAAATACCGTCATAGTTCAAACTCTTAAATTTCACACGACACATCAACTGGTCAAACATGGTGGCACCCCACATGTCTTTATCCGTCAATTTGTCTTTTGGTGCTAAATCGAAGTCAGAGAACGGTTGAGTTTTTGAGTAGAACTCACCTTTGGTTTGAGGACCCCATTTCACCGTTTGTGGAACAGGTTTCTCTGTAATCGGTACAATCGGCTGACCATTACGACGATCTAAAACAAAGGCATTCCCTGTTTTGGTCAATACATAAATCGCAGGGACTGTTTGACCTGATTTATCTTGAATATCGGCCAATGAAGGTTGTGATGGTACATCCATATCCCACAAATCATGATGTGTGGTTTGGAAGTGCCAGACCAACTTACCTGTCGTTGCATTAATCGCCAGCATTGAGTTGGCATAACGCTCTTTCAACTCAGTACGGTCACCCCCCCAGATATCTGGTGTACCGACGCCTGTTGGTACATAGACGATATCCAGTTTTGAGTCATAGGCAAGCGGCGCCCAAGCATTAGGTGAGTTATGTACAAAAGTTGTGCCTTGACCAGGCATTGCATTTGGATCAGCTGCACCTGTATCAAATACCCATAACAACTTACCCGTGTTGACATCATAACCACGGATTACACCTGAAGGCTCTTTATTCGAATGGTTATCCGTTACAGAACCCGCAATCACCACCGTTGTACCAGAAACCACACCCGGAGAAGTTGGGTTATAACCACCCGGATAGGCGTATGGCATGAATTCCTGTAAGTTTACTTCACCGTTTTGACCAAAGTCAGAACATGCCTTACCTGTATCTGCATTCACAGCAACTAAACGTCCATCATTCACAGGTACAAATACTTTACGCGGACACTCAGTTGAACTCGACTTTTTCGCCTGTAAACTGGTTGCAAATTCAGTGGTATTGGCCGCATCGTAGTACATCACACCACGACAAGTTAAATGCTGGAAGGTTTTATCTGTTTTGAGTTTTGGATCAAAACGCCATTTTTCCTTACCTGTCGCAGGATCAATTGAAATTAAATGTTGATGTGGCGTACACATAAACATGTTATTGCCAATCTTAATTGGCGTTACTTGGTTAGTGGTTTCACCTGAGTCATTTTCAGTGCGGAAATCACCGGTACGCAATGTCCAAGCCACTTTTAGATCTTTGACGTTTTTATCATTGATCTGTGTCAGTGGAGAATAACGCTCACCGCCCTGACTGCGGCCATACGCAGGCCAATCTTCAGGTGCAATCCCATCCACCGCTTTCGCTTGTGCGGGTTGTGGTGTTTGAATCACCCCATTAATTTCTTGTGGGTCATTGAAGATCGAATACACCATCACCACAATCGCAATCGCCAAAGTCGATGAGAGCGCTACTTTACTTGAAGTGAGATTATCAATACCACGCGTTACCGCAGGAACCAGTAACCACAGCCCCAAAATACCGAGGATATCAAGACGTGGTGCAAGTGCCCAGAAATCCGTTCCGACTTCCCAAACACCCCAAACCACACTCCCTAACATCAATGCGGCATAGACCCATAACGGCCCTGACGCTCGTTTATAGAGTTGTACCGCTACAATCAGTAACAGCACGCCTGCAATCACATAATAAAAAGACCCGCCAATTGCTGCGAGCCAGATACCACCAATCAGCAAGAACAATGCAATGAGGGAGATTATCACCACCGTCAATGTTCTAAGCCCAGATTTTGAAGCAGATTGATTCATAAGATCACCTTGCATCTTTTATATTTTGGATCCATAAAAAGCAAAAAAGGTCTCTTTTTATGGTCGAGTTCAAATCACAACAACTTTGCAGATATCACCCATGTCTGGACTCAAGCTGCAAAGTTGCCCGAGTATCGAAATTAGAAAATGGTTTGGAACTTAATCCCGCCAACCCAAGTCTTATCACCATCTTTCAATGCACCCACATGATGGACATATTGAATATTTGGACGAATGGTCAACCAGTTGGTCGCATGAATGCCGTAATACAACTCGGTGTTATATTCATCATCCAGTAAACCATTATTTTTATCGTTGGCATGAATGCGTGCGACGCCCAAAGCAAGTTCATCTTTAGGACGCTGATCAAATGGGCCTTTATAGATTAAACCAACATTTTGCATGTCTTTAACCGAATTGGTTTTAGAGTCGTGAACTGTAATATTCACAAAGCCCGTTAAACCACGATCAGACTGACCATCATGGCGAGTAAGCTGCTGCTTCGCTGTAAACCAGCCACCCTGTTTATGTCCAGTTCTGGCAGGATTTTCAATTTCAGCAGCATCAGCAGTACTATAGTAATAACCAAAACGATACTCGCCCGGTAAAGACTGCGCACTCAGTTTTGGGGTCCAGACCACTTCTGCTGGAATAATCGCGCCACGTGAACCATCTGTGCTCAGGTTAAAACCTTTGCCACGTTGCAAGTTTTCAGGGTTATATTCATATGCCCCGATTTGTGCGTATAGGTCTGGTTGCAAGTTGTATTTGACACGCAATGCCCATTGGCTTACTGGCCAGTTATACCATTGGTCACCAACCCAGTTACCCACCTGAGAACCACATAAGGCCAAGTTCTGGAAATCACAGTCAAAGCTATTGAAATCTTCACCTTCGCCAAAACGACCAACTTTGACATCCAAAGCCTGATCTAAAAATTTCTTTTTGATCCACAGGTCCGTTAGACGCCATGTTTGCCCACGCCCCCAGACTTCTTGCGCAGAACTAAGATGTCCTTGTAAGGCATCTGCAGTTTGAGACAACGACTGGCCATCACGATAGGTCACCGTGATTTGGGCTTCAGTATCTTGCCAACCTAAAATTTTATTCAGGTCGAAATGTGTACCCAAAGCCAATTGTCCAGTGAACTCACTGCCATGGCTTGAGTGTTGTTTAGAATCTAAAACCCCTGCAAATTCACCAGTGTAATCAGCAGAAAATTTGTAACCCTGTTCTTGCAACGCAGTGCGTTGACCGTTCCAATCACCAAACAGCCATTGACCATTTGGATCAAATGCGGAAGAAGCTGCTTGAGTATGTTGTGTGAAAAGACTCAATGAGAGAACGGATAAACAGGAAACAATCATAGATTTAGAGATTGTCATGTTTACGTAACCTTTTATGTTATTGTGTATAAAAGGTTACTCTTATTTTTAAATTACAACTTATTCAAAATGTTAACAATCTGTACAATATTTTAACAATCAGTGATTAGTCGCACATATTTTCTACCATTTACCCTCACCCAAACCCTGACCAATAAAAGCATACTTCATTTGTGAACGAGAAAATTTGATTGGGCAGGCCAACTGAGGCTCAGTTTGTGCTGCATTTTCCGATAATGGGACTTCTACCACCCAACCCCGTTGCTGCGCGATGGGCGAGACCAATGCCTCATCCAGACTGAGTACAGGTTCAACACAGATATCCAGACGTTGGAACAAATGTTGCCATGCAGCAAAATCTTGGGTTTGAAACTTTTCCTGCAAGGCTTGTTTCACCGCTTGTCGATCTTCTGGATCAAAGGATGTCCCTTTGGCAAGCAGTACAGGTAACTCTAAAGCTGTAGCCAGACCCGCCATAAATTGTGGCTCTAAACTCCCCACCGAGAAGCAACGTCCATCTTTGGTTTGGTAATAATCATAGAAGCTTGCACCATTCAGCATGCCAGCTTCAGGCGCTTGTGGCGTTTGTCCAGCCAGACTAGCTGAAGCGGCCATACTATTCAGACTCGCTACACAATCCGTCATGGAAATATCAAGATATTGCCCAAGACCACTGCGTTGCCGCTCAACCACAGCAGCAAGAATACCAATCACCGCATGCAAAGAGCCGCCCGCCACATCTGCAATTTGAATCCCCAGTGGTGGTGGACCACTATCCTGACGACCGCTATGCCCCGACACGCCTGCTAGTGCTAAATAGTTAATATCATGTCCTGCCCGATCTTTATATGTTCCCGTCTGACCATAGCCTGTAATGGAACAGTAGATTAAACGCGGATTAATCTCAGCTAAAGTCTCATAATCCAAGCCTAAACGGCGCATTACATCAGGACGAAATTGCTCCAGCACAATATCAAACTCAGAGATTTTATTTTTGATCAGTTCAATATTAGCGGCATCTTTCAGATCGAGTGCAATCGACTGTTTATTTCGATTCAGATAACTATGTGCAGTGGCCTGACCGTTAGCATAAGGTGGCATAATCCTTACCAGATCGGGACGCGTCGGTGATTCCACATGGATAACTTCTGCACCCATGTCCGCAAGGTACATACTGGCAAATGGTCCTGGTAACAAAGTCGAAAAGTCGAGGACTTTCAATCCCTTTAGTGCAGATGGCATAATATTTTTTACTCAATTTGTTTAAATTTTCTTTTATACTAGGTGTGGATAAACACAAAAACAATGTCATGTTCAGCCATTTACCTTGATAGTTTCGGCAATTTAACATGTATACAAGGCGCAATTATTTTTCTTGTCAATTGCCATAGGGCTTGTTAATTGATCATATATATGTTGCGTTGTTGGCAAAAATTTTATCAGACGAGGCATGAAACGACAGGAATGATAATTCATTTCCGAGTTTTATAACGATGTATGAGGAAATTTTTGTTACAACCCTACGGGACAAAGGCATTTTTTGATGCTACTGCGTTATGTCATGCTCATTTAGAAGTACTAAATTTCACAAGCCACGCCTTGTACCATCTAAAAAATGTCTATTGTCGCAGCTATATCTGATCAACTAACAAGCCCTTTTTATTTTAGACGGTTATTTAGGTCAATTATCGTGAATAGTAAAGAAACTGAAGGATTCAATATGAGCCGTGATACGATCAGCATCCACTTCGTGAATGCGGCTTTAACAGGTGTTAAACGCCTAGGCATGGACGTTGAAACATTACTTTCACATGTCGGCATAGAAGCAGAACTACTCCGCCAACCGAAGGCTAGAATCTCTCCAGAGCAATACACCCGTTTTATAAAAATGCTATGGATGGTCACCCAAGACGAACATGTCGGTTTTGATATACAACCACGTCGTTTAGGTACTTTTGCCATCATGTGCCAATTGATTATCCATTCTAAAACGCTTGGGCAGGCACTGGAACTCTCCTCTCAATTTTACAAACTGTTTGGAGATGAGTGGGCTGTCAGCTTAGAGCGTGATAAACATGAAGCACGTTTGGTGCCACACATTCCCAAAGCTTTAGACCCAGATCACTTTATTACTGAAAGTATGTTGATGATCTGGCATGGTCTTGCGTCATGGTTAATTGAACGTCGTCTACCTTTGGAGCGCGTGCATTTTGGTTATGAGCGTCCAAATCATGCCGATGAATATGATGCCTTGTTCTTTGCACCTGTGATGCAATTCGATGCACCACGCACCGAAATTACCTTTGCTGCCGATTATCTTGATCTCCCGATTCGTCAAGATGAAAAGACTTTAGAAGAATTCCTGAAAGCAGCACCTGCACAATTATTAGTGAAGTTCAAAAATACCAACTCATTGACTTCACGTATTCGCGATGTATTGAAGAGTCAAATTGGTGAAGAAATGCCAACGCTCAACGATGTGGCAGCAATGTTGTATTTATCACCACAAACCTTACGTCGTCGCTTGGCTGCCGAAGGTAAAAGCTATCAGGGTGTTAAAGATGCCTTGCGTCGTGATGCGGCGATTCACCTGTTACTTACGCCAAATCTCACCCTTGAAGATGTGGCACAACAAGTGGGCTTTAGTGAAACCAGTACTTTCCACCGTGCCTTTAAGAAATGGACAGGTGTGACACCAGGTTTATATCGTCAGTTACACGGTCATCACAACTAATCGTTTCAATGCAGTGTTTAACGTTATGTCGTTGAACACTGCATTTTAAATATGCTAATAATCAAGCAGACCTCTACAATTTGCTTGAATAACAATGATCATTAAAAAAGCTGACTTTTCTCACCCACAAGTTCAAAATTTGATTTATATCCATTTGCATGGCCTACATCAAAATACCCCACTTGAACATAGTTTTGCATTAGACCTCAGCAGTCTGCAAAAAGATTCAATTAGCGTCTATACCTTATGGAACGATAATGAATTACTGGGCTGTGGTGCAATCCAAGAATTGACACCCGATCATGCAGAAATCAAATCTATGCGGACGCATCCTGCCTATTTGCGCCAAGGTGTGGCAGCACAATTGCTTGAGTTTTTACTAAAACTTGCTCAAGAGCGTCAATATCAAAAAGTCAGTTTAGAAACGGGAAAAGACGTTCACTTTGATGCAGCAATCAAACTTTATAAGAAGTTTGGTTTTGTTGAAGGTGCAGCTTTCGCAGAATATACCGAATCAGCCTACAACCAATTCTTTCATTTAGATTTATCGAATGAGTCCATAAACTCAAGCTTGAAATGATCTACGCATTGAATAGCCATTGCTCAATGCCTTTTGGATAAACAGGATATTGAGTGAGTGCGATTTGTTCTCGACTCAGCCACTGTGCGATATAGGTATGTCCATTGGTTTCGCAACCCTGTATCTCATGTCGCTGATACATATGCGAGTCTACAAATTCAGCATCATATACAAACACAATTTCATGGCCTTGCTGCCCATCAAAGCTAAATATATTTTCTATGACGCAGATAAGTTTAGGCTGGGTCAATTGCTGCTGAATTTCCTCTTCGACTTCTCGTTCTATCGCCTCTACAGAAGTTTCCCCAAACTCAATCCCACCACCAATGGGTCTGAAAAAATATTCATCCTTATTGGGATCATACGCTTTTGCAAGTAACACCTTGTCATTATGACGAAATAGACATAAAGCTTTGGCACGGATAAATGTCATTGTTTCGCCTCAATCTGCTGTAAAAATGCAGCAGCCTGCTGAGGTGAAGTCAGATGAATGAACCGAATATGCTGATAGTCTGGATGTTGCATCATGGCTAAATATCGTTGCTTATTTTGCGGATATTTCTGCAACATCCAAAGAAAAATCGATTTTTTGGAAAACATCATTTTCCAACTTTCTCTGTTGTTCGAATCTTCCCACAATCGTTTTCGACTCAAAGCCCGCCACAAAGTTCGTTTTGTCAGTCGATATAAATTGATCGAAAATGAATAATCCAACCAGATCACCGTATCGACCTTAGACCAAATCATATCGACACTACGCGTATACAGATTATCAATCACCCAACCTGCCTGAGCCGCGTCCATACTCGATTTGAGCTTACAAAAAAATTCATCATGGGGCGATTCTTGCCAATCATCCAGCCAAAGTAAATTATCCAGTTCGATGTAGTGTAATTGTTGTTTTTGCGCCAACTGTCGAGCAAACGTAGACTTCCCCGAACCTGTGGTACCAATAATATTAATAAATTTCATTTTTTTATGCGCATTATAAAAATGGCAGGTGAGTTTATACAACTTGCATCGGCTTGTGAATCCGCAGATGCAAGTTGTAAATCAACTACTTATCTCTCGCAGCTTGGATCAGTTTTGCTGCATTGTTCCCTGTCACCTGCCAAGTGAGACAACGCACACTGCCGCCCATTGGACAAACACTTTCCGCATTCACAGGAATGATTTTCTTACTGGTATTTTGCTGGATGATCGTAAGTGCTTTTTGGTCATGTGGCATATTAAAGGTTGGCACATAAATATTATTATGCGTGACTGTGGCATTTAAGTTCACTCCACAGGCCGATTCAAAACCTTCCCACTGACCTTTCGGATTGGTCTTATATTCAACAGGCACTTCCACAATTTTTGCAGTTGGAAAAGAAGCTTTTAACTCCTTCATTACTGTTGTTCTAAATGATGGCGTTTTTGAATAGTCATTCACAAGCAAGGTATTTTTATCCACCCAACTGACCATACCATCTGAATGTGCCAGCACTTCTTCATCAGGTTCCAGAATCGCAACTTCAGTTGCACCCAGCGTGGCTTTTAACTCTTGTTTGGCCTCGTTATAGCTAAGCTCATTATCTTCCATAAAACGTGTGGTAGTAATGATACGACCCGCATAGTCATCAACCAGATTACCTCCATCAATCATCAAATCAGTTTTGGCTCTTTGAATGTGATAACGATCAGCAAACTGACTAAAACTTTTTTGCACATCTTTACTTTGTTTCTTGGTCATCGAGGCCCAAGTATAGGTAAATTGCACGGGCTGCATTGGATTAACCGTAGTGAAGTCGCGCATCCAAATATCACGGACATCATCCATCAGTAAAATATCTTCAGGCACTTTGCCTGTGAAATACGGCTTAGTGTCTTTATCGACCACAATCACCACATTGTCATTGCCCAAAATCGATTTTGCATAATCAATCTGGAAATCGACAATCCGTTGAAACGCAGATTTGTAATAAGGATCGTGCACAGAAGGTGCAGACAATACCAACAACATTTTATCATCAGCAACTTGATTGGAATAAGTTTGACTCATCTTGTTTTTACCCTGCTTTGCTGTGCTGTTTTCAACATCCCGTCCAGATGTATCGCATCCAAAAAGTGATAAGATCAATGCCATCGCTGCATAGTGACGCTTGGTTTTTATCATGTGCTTTCGCTCATCATTTCTATCTCTCATTTCAAGCACTAGTCTAATCGAAGACACTATCAAACATATCAAAAGACACCAAAATTAACGATTGTCTGAATTTCTCATCCCATTGGCGAAAAACATCAAACTTGTCAATGTTTATCATCATTGCACTGACACTTAAATTGAGTACACTCGATAAACAACAATTTTAAGGTGATACAAGGAAAAGCTATGAGCGAGGCCTACATTATTGATGCCATTCGCACGCCACGCGGAAAAGGAAAAAAAGATGGCTCACTGCATGAAGTCAAACCTATTACTTTACTCACATCCTTATTGAATGAATTACAACAACGCCACCAACTGGATACCTCAAAAGTCGATGACATCGTTTTAGGTTGTGTCACGCCGATCGCCGATCAAGGGGGCGATATTGCCAAAACCGCTGCGATTGCCGCAGGGTGGAATGATGATGTGGCCGGCGTACAAATCAACCGTTTCTGCGCATCTGGTTTGGAAGCCGTCAATTTGGCAGCACAAAAAGTCCGCTCAGGTTGGGAAGATGTCGTGGTTGCTGGCGGTGTGGAATCGATGTCACGTATCCCAATGGGTTCTGATGGTGGTCCTTGGGCACTTGATCCTGAAACCAACTTAAAATCGTCTTTTGTACCACAAGGCGTTGGTGCAGACCTCATTGCCACCTTAGATGGTTATAGCCGTGAAGATGTAGACGCTTTTGCCGTCGGTTCGCAGCAAAAAGCGGCTGCGGCTCAAGCCAAAGGCTACTTCGATAAATCTGTGGTGCCTGTTAAAGATCATTCAGGTGTGCTGATCTTAGAAAAAGATGAATTTATTAAAGGCAATACCACGGTTGAAGGCTTGGCAAAACTCAATGCCAGCTTTGAAATGATGGGACAAATGGGCTTTGATTCAGTTGCCTTACAGAAGTATCCTGAAGCACAAAAAATTAACCATGTGCATCATGCAGGTAACTCCTCAGGCATCGTTGATGGTGCTGCGGTGGTGTTATTGGCTTCTGAAAAAGCCGTCAAAGAACAAGGTTTAAAACCACGTGCCAAAGTACTGGCAACGGCCTTGGTGGGTACAGACCCAACCATCATGCTGACAGGTCCTGCCCCTGCTGCACGTAAAGCTTTGGCCAAAGCAGGCTTAAGCATTGATGACATCGATCTGTTTGAAGTCAACGAAGCCTTTGCAGCAGTCGTAATGCGCTTTATCAATGAACTCAAGGTTCCAGCCGAGAAAGTCAATGTCAATGGCGGTGCTATTGCCATGGGTCATCCATTGGGTGCGACTGGTGCGATGATTTTAGGCACTTTGCTGGATGAGTTAGAGCGTCAAGGTAAAAAACGTGGCTTGGCTACATTGTGTGTCGGTGGTGGAATGGGGATTGCCACCATTATTGAGTTGGTGTGAGGAGAACAACATGAGCGCTATTAAATACGAAAAAAACGCGGACAATATTGTAATTCTTACTCTTGATTCATCGGGTCAATCTGCCAATACCATGAATGCAGAATTCCGTGATTCACTCAATGACGTCAGCCAAAAGCTTAAAACAGAAACCGATCTAAAAGGCATTATTTTCCGTTCTGCCAAGAAAACCTTCTTTGCAGGCGGCGACTTGGATGAATTGATTCAAGTACAACCTGAACATGCTACTGAATTCTTCAAAATGATTGAAGAGCTCAAAGGTGACTTACGTGCGATTGAAACTTTAGGTGTGCCTGTTGTTGCTGCATTAAATGGTACGGCACTGGGTGGTGGTTGGGAAATCGCATTAGGCTGTCATTACCGTATTGCCATCAATGATCCAAAAACCAAATTTGGTTTGCCTGAAGTGACCTTAGGTTTACTGCCAGGCGGTGGCGGTATCGTGCGTATGGTGCGTTTGTTGGGCTTACAAAATGCATTTCCATTCTTGATGGAAGGTAAGCAGTTTGGCGTGGATAAAGCGAAATCACTGGGTCTGGTACATGACACTGCTGAAAATGAGCAAGAGCTATTGGACAAAGCCATTGCTTGGGTCAAAGCCAATCCGAAATCGCAACAACCTTTTGATGTGAAAGGCTACAAAATTCCAGGGGGCGATCCGAAAACGCCTGCGGTTGCACAAGTGCTTGCGATTGCCCCTGCAATGCTGCGTGACAAAACCAAAGGTTGCTATCCTGCGCCTGAAGCAATCATGGCGGCTGCGGTTGAAGGTGCGCAAGTAGATGTTGACACCGCTTTACGGATCGAATCACGTTACTTTACTCAACTCACAGTCGGTCAGATTTCTAAAAATATGATCGGTACTTTCTGGCATGGTCTGAATGCAATCAAATCAGGCGCAAGCCGCCCTGCTGAAGTTGCAAAATGGCAAGCGACCAAAGTCGGTGTGTTAGGTGCAGGGATGATGGGCGCAGGTATTGCCTATTCAACCGCAATCAAAGGCATCCCTGTGATCCTGAAAGATGTCTCTGTTGAAAATGCAGAGAAAGGTAAAGCGTACTCGCAAAAACTTCTCGATAAGCGTGTTTCTCAAGGTCGTATGACCGCAGAAAAACGTGACCAAGTCTTAGCACTGATTACAGCAACAGCTGATGCAGCTGACTTGCAAGGTTGTGACTTAATCATCGAAGCGGTGTTTGAAAATCAGGAACTGAAAGCCAAAGTGACCCAAGAAGCTGAGCAATATTTGGCAGAAGGTGGAATCTTTGCATCGAATACCTCTACCCTGCCCATCACAGGTTTGGCGACGGCGAGTAAAGATGCTCAAAAGTTCATTGGATTACATTTCTTTAGTCCAGTCGATAAAATGCAACTGGTTGAAATTATCAAAGGTAAACAGACCTCTGCCGAAACTTTGGCGAAGGCTTATGACTTTGTTCAGCAAATTGCCAAAACTCCAATTGTTGTGAATGACAGCCGTGGCTTCTTTACCAGTCGCGTGTTTGGTACTTTTATCCAAGAAGGGATGCGTTTACTCGCAGAAGGTGTACACCCAGCGAAGATTGAAATGGCAGCATTGAAAGCAGGTATGCCGGTTGGTCCACTGGCGATTCAGGATGAAGTCTCTCTAACCTTGACTGAACATGTTGCAGCAGAAACCCGTAAAGCCCTGCAAGCGGAAGGCAAAGATTTACCGAAAACCCCGGTGGACGAAGTCGTTCATACCATGATTCACGAGCTAAACCGTAAAGGCAAAGCGGCAGGTGCAGGTTTCTATGACTATCCTGAAAATGGAAAAAAACATTTATGGAATGGGCTTAGTCGCTGGCAGAAAGACAACAACATTTCTGAACAAGACATGATTGACCGTTTCCTGTTTGTACAGGCACTGGATACGTTACGTTGCTATGAAGAAGGCGTATTAGAATCTGTGATTGATGCCAATGTCGGTTCGATTTTTGGAATTGGCTTTGCCCCTTGGACAGGTGGTGCGATTCAATTCCTGAATCAAAATGGCATTGAAAAATCATTGCAGCGTGCCGAGCAACTGGCTACTCAATATGGTGAACGTTTCACGCCACCAAAGTTATTGAGAGAAAAAGCACAGCAAAAGGCTGTGATTCAATAATCTCGATTGAGCCAAGCCGATTAAGGCCCGTATGGAACTCCTTGTCTGTACGGGCTTTTTTATAGGTTCGACAAAATCACAGCAAAACATCTGAGTAATGCATCACAATTTATGCTATAACTTTAGCAATTCTGCTTTATTTTTTTGCATCATTTGGAAATTTCTTATGTCTGAAAAACTCTGCCCAGAAACTTCGCCTTGGGGCTGGAAAGCATTAATTATCACCACAATTCTTAGTTTTTTGTTTATGGTGATTTTCTACTTGGCTATTAACAATGAACCAGATTATATGCCAATGAACCAGAAGAAAGCGGCAACCCCTGCTGAAATGTCACAATCCTCAATGTCGACAGAAACTGGCTCAACTGAAGCACATCAACACAATCACTAAAGTGTTATTGTCGAATATGATAAATCCGTGTAAAACATGGGTTTATCATGGTACTCGAGATTTTCAATGCTTCAACAAAATCGTCAGGCACTGGTCGTTGAAGGCGGTGGCATGCGTGGCGCATTCACCAGTGGTGTCTTAGATGCATTTTTACAGCAACAATTTAACCCTTTTGATCTCTGCGTTGGTGTCTCTTCAGGTTCGACCAATGTCGCCAATTATCTTGCTGCACAGCAAGGCCGTACGCTAAATCTCTACCTCGACCACTCGCTTCGTTCTGAATTTATCCAATATGGTCGCTTTTTCAAAGGTGGTGACTTACTGGATTTAAAATGGATGTGGGACATCGTTGAAAAAGAACATCCGCTCAATCAAGCCCATCTATTTGCCAATCATCCTGAATTTTATATGGTGCTGACCCATGCCATTAGCGGCGAAGCCACCTATATCAAAGCCTCAAAAGACAACATTCTTGATGGCTTAAGAGCCTCGAGCTCGATTCCAGTATTAACACGTCAAGCCGTTGAAGTGTTTGGTGAGCCCTACTTTGATGGGGGTGTTGCCGATGCCTTGCCCGTACATTGGGCAGCGCAACAGCAAGATGTCTCTAAACTCATGGTACTCAGAACTCGCCCCAAAAATTATTATAAGGCCAGCAGTAAAGGTGACCAATTGCTTGCCAAATACCTGTTTAAGCAGCAACGCGGTTTTGCACATAGTCTTTTGACTCGCACCCAACGTTATAACGATGCTGTCGAATTTACCCGCTCAACCTCTGATCAGAAAATTCTAGAAGTGTGTCCCCCTGATTTAAAAAACATGGCAGGTCGTCTTTCCAAGGATAAGACCAAAATTCGCTATAGTTATGATGTCGGTCTGGAAACAGGCTTTAAGGCGATTGAAGACTGGAACACACTTTAATCATCTCTAGATCAAGTCAACAACACTTTGAATGGCCACACATCATGCTGATGCTAAAAATGATGAGATGACAGAAATCTCATCCGTGCACACCATTCAAAGTGTTGACTCACTCAACACAATCAAGAAGTGTATATTTCCACTTGGCAAATCAGCCGCAAAAGGCGCAAAATCTAGTTTTGTTTTTGTTATTTTTGGAATTTATTATGAATAACCAACCATCCCCAAAAAAAGATTCAAATGAAGAAACAGTATTGGGATGGAAATTTGTCATCATTGTCGGGGTACTCAGTACCATCTTTTTAAGCTTTTTCTATTTGGCCATGACCCAAGAGCCTAATTATATGCCAGGCGCACAACGTAAGGCACAACAGCAAAAAGAGCTTGCTCAGGAAGCGGCGCCTGCAAGCTCAGAAGTGGCAGCACAATCTAAGCAGTAGTCAGTAAAATCGATGGATGCCAATCTTCGGGAGTCAAACCTGTCCTGTGATTGGCATGACCATCTCAATATGTGGAATACCACATTCATCATACTCATCTCCTTTCACAGTAAAACCAAGCTGCTGATAAAATGACATTGCATGCACCTGCGAAGACAGATGCAAAAAAGCACGACCCTGCTGCTGCGCATAGGCAATAATATCAAGCATGATCCTTTGTCCAAGACCTTGTCCACGATAGGTTTTCAGTACGGCAACCCGCCCAACACTGTTATTGGGCAATACCCGTGCTGTTGCAATCGGCTGCTCTTGGTCATAAATAACAAAATGCTGTGAAATTGCGTCCTGATCATCCCATTCATCAACGTCAGGAATTCCCTGCTCTTCAATAAAAACCAATGCCCGAATCAATTTTGCATCATGCTGTAATTGATCCCAACTTCCCTGTTTAACTTTATACATGTTCTTCTCAGACTTGATTAACACTTACAACCAATATTCTCGATTGGCATTTGATCCTGTAATAATAATTCCAGACTTTGTTTTTCAATCCCATACATGGCTTTTAAAGC
The DNA here is from genome assembly GCF_000413935.1 of Acinetobacter colistiniresistens. GTDB lineage: Bacteria > Pseudomonadota > Gammaproteobacteria > Pseudomonadales > Moraxellaceae > Acinetobacter > Acinetobacter colistiniresistens. Next base: position 228,313 of record NZ_KE340376.1, read on the forward strand.
TTGGATTTGCTGCATGATTTTTGGATCAGGCTGTTGCAGATCTTTACGTTTGGTCGCCAAAATCATTTTATTCTTACTGGTATGCTCCAAAGACACAAACTCGAATACCTTGGTTTCATAGCCATAGGCTTTTAGCAATAAAGCGCGCAAAGTATCGGTCAGCATTTCAGCCTGTTGCCCTGCATGAATGCCAAATTGTAGCATCGGCTGTAATACTTCTGGACTGCGTAATTGTGGACGCAGTTCCTTATGGCAACACGGCGCACACATAATCATCGACGCATTCAGACGAATACCGGTATGAATGGCAAAGTCAGTGGCAATATCACAAGCATGTAAGGCGATCATCACATCCAGTTTTTCAGGTTGATAACTCCGCACATCCCCTTCAAAAAAATCAAGATGGTTAAAATCGACTTGATCAACTACATTCTTGCAAAACTCAACCAAGTTTGAACGTAGCTCAACGCCCGTGATTAACGGTGTTTTCTGTTGCGCTTGCAGATAATCATATAAGGCAAAGGTCAAATAGCCCTTACCTGAACCAAAATCGACAATATTCAACTCTTGCTGAGCGGCATCAATCTGCTCATAGGCATGTGAAAAGATTTCAATAAATTTATTAATCTGTTTCCACTTACGCGCCATGCTTGGAACGATTTGCCCTTTTTCATCGGTAATCCCCAAATGTTTTAAAAATGGGCTTTGTTGTTGCACATAACGTTGCTTTTCACGATCATGCTGCTGTTCAACTTTGATGGTTGACGCTTGTTTTTTCTGAGTATTCAACATGGCTTTCTTTTTATTTTTCTTGAGTTGAATATCTTGATCAGAAGTGAATAAATTGGCTTGCTTAGACAGGTTCAATAGCTCAGCAATTTTTTCTAAACCTTCATCAATCGCATAGTTTTTGGTCATGTCTTGTGTGGTGTAATGATATAAGCAAGACAAGGCGGCCTGCCCCTGTAGTTCAATCACACGGAAAGTCATCTTTTCTAATTGCGCCATTTCGCCTTTGTACTGACTCAAAATCAGACGATCAAAGCTTTTATTTTCAATAGATTGCTGGATATCCAAGAAAAACTGCTGTTCTTGTTCAAAAGAAAATTTCGGCGCAAACATAATGAAAACCTGACAAATAGAAACTAAATTTTAAAGCGTCTTACTTTAAAAGGGAAATTGCATTACGATACAGTTGTATTTTTATGCAACCAGATCGCTTGATGAACACAAACACATTGCTGGACTATGACCCCAAAGAAGAACTGATTAATGCCTATAGTCATGGGGCTGGCGCAGTATTGGCTTTAATTGCCTCAATCTTTTTGATCATCAAAGGCTATGGCCTGCCTTTGGGACAATGGATCAGTTTATGGGTCTATGGCTTTAGTCTGGTACTGTTACTAAGTAGTTCCATGCTGTATCACTTTGCCCAAGACGAACGCAAACGCTATTGGTATAAGAAACTGGATCATACCGCGATTTACTATCTGATTGCAGGCACCTATACCCCTTTTCTCAGTATCGCCATTCCGACTGCCAAAGCACATTATTTACTGATTGCCTTATGGACCATTGCCCTGATCGGGACACTGTTCAAACTGGTGTTCATTCATCGCTTCCAAAAGCTTTCTTTAGCCGCCTATTTAGTCATGGGATGGCTCGCTGTTCTAGTCATGGATGATATGCAACGTTACCTGTCTAAAGAAGCGGTACAACTGCTCATCGCTGGGGGATTGGCTTATACCATCGGCACATTGTTTTATGCCTTAAAAAAGGTAAGATATACCCACGCAATTTGGCATGTTTTTGTGCTATTAGGGGCAGGATTACACTTTTTGGCAATCTATTGTTATGTATTATAAGTCCATATATAGCATTAAGTTTTCGAAGTAAAACTGCACATTCAAAAGGAATTTTTCAAGACAGTCATTATTCTGTTTCTTGAATGAATAACATGAAGGTCTTGTATGTCGTCGAGCACTACGACGGCCACCCCAGAAGTGGCCAGTAATTCAAAAGTACGGGTATTATTTGCCAGCCTTGTCGGTACCACGATTGAGTTTTTTGACTTTTATATCTATGCCACAGCTGCTGTTCTGATTTTTCCACATTTATTTTTCCCTGAAAGTAGCGATGGTGCTGCAGTACTCAAATCACTGGCAACCTTTGCCATCGCCTTTATTGCTCGTCCCATTGGTGCAGCACTCTTTGGACATCTTGGTGATCGGATCGGACGTAAAGCCACACTGGTTGCAGCCTTGTTAACTATGGGAATTTCTACCGTGTGTATCGGTCTACTTCCGACCTATGCACAAATTGGCCTCGCTGCCCCATTGTTGCTTGCCTTATGCCGTTTAGGCCAAGGTTTAGGCTTAGGTGGTGAATGGAGTGGTGCCGTACTCCTTGCTACTGAGAACGCACCAGAGGGCAAGCGTGCTTGGTATGGTATGTTCCCGCAGTTAGGTGCGCCGATTGGTTTCATCCTTGCAACAGGTTCATTTCTGTTACTGAATGCCTTTATGTCTGAACAAGCGTTCATGGCTTGGGGCTGGCGTATCCCATTTATTGCCAGTGCAGTATTGGTCTTGATCGGTTTATACATTCGCCTAAAACTGCATGAAACCCCAGCCTTTCAAAAAGTATTAAACAAGCAAAAAGAAGTGAATGTCCCTTTTAAAGAAGTCATGACCAAACACTTGCCAATGCTGATTCTTGGCACCATTGCTGCGATTTGTACTTTCGTAGTGTTCTATCTGACCACTGTGTTCGCACTGAATTGGGGAACCACTAAACTTGGTTATGCTCGTGGTGACTTCCTCGTGTTACAACTGGTAGCAACCCTATGTTTTGCCGCCTTTATTCCACTGTCGGCAATTTTGGCAGAGAAGTTTGGTCGTAAAAATACTTCGATTGCTGTGTGTATTCTTTCCGCACTATTCGGATTGTGCTTTGCTCCGCTATTAGGTTCAGGTAGTCCAATTCTGGTGTTCTTGTTCCTGTGTATTGGTCTTTCCATTATGGGCCTAACCTATGGGCCAATTGGTACGGTTCTGTCTGAGATTTTTCCAATTTCCGTCCGTTATACAGGTTCTGCATTAACCTTTAACCTGGCTGGTATCTTTGGTGCATCCTTTGCGCCTTATATTGCCACCAAGCTTGCAGAGAGTTATGGTCTTGGCGCTGTAGGTCTCTATCTCAGTGTCGCTTCAATTCTCTCCCTGATCGCATTTTTAATGATCCGGGAAACCAAACATGATGACGTAAATAATCAAATTTAAAGTCTTTATTCAGATGGTCTACACAATATCAATTTAGACCATCTGAAATCCCATTCAAATCATCATTTTTTATCTTATAAAGTTACATTTAGGATAGCATTCATCCAAATATTTTTTGTGCTAAAATAACCGCCTTCATTTTTTTTAGACGATTGTGTTATGTACGCAGTGATTATCGTTGCCGTATTTTTAATCAGCTTTTTATATACTTATCTACGTGGTAAAGAGCGCTTAAAAGCATCTCGACAATTATTTGACCATTCAACATTTTTAGCACCAATCAACATGTTTATGACTGGCTTTTCTAAATTACCGAACCAGCCTTTCTTTGATGTGGTGCAATTTCCAGAACTCAAACCATTACAAGACAACTGGCAAGTGATTCGTGAAGAAGCGATTCAACTCCAAAACCAAATCAAAGCCTCTGAAAAAAACAATGATGCAGGGTTTAACACCTTCTTTAAACGAGGTTGGAAACGCTTTTATCTGAAATGGTATCAAGACAGCCACCCTTCTGCGCAACAACTTTGCCCAAAAACAGTTGCTTTGTTAGAAAGTATCCCTTCCGTCAAAGCTGCGATGTTTACTGAACTACCTTCTGGCAGTTACTTAGGTAAACACCGTGATCCCTATGCAGGTTCTGTCCGTTATCACCTTGGTCTAGTCACACCGAATAGCGATGATTGTTTTATTGAAGTCGATCAAGAGCGATATAGCTGGAGAGATGGCGAAGCCACCGTGTTTGATGAAACCTATGTGCACTGGGCCGAAAACAAAACTGATGAAACCCGTATTATCTTGTTCTGTGACATTGAGCGTCCAATGAAATGGGGCTGGGCACAGAAGTTCAATCATTGGTTTGGCCGCAATGTCATGTCTGCTGCAAGCTCGCCCAATGATGATCAAGACAAGACTGGTTTTATTAACCGTATTTTTAAATATGGTTATGCAGTACATCATTATGGCCGAGGTCTAAAAGAGCGTAACCGTCCGCTGTACTATGTGTCTAAATGGTTGCTATTTGCCATCCTGATTGGCCTGATCTTGCTGCCAAGCCTTCTATAAGCTGCTAAGTTTTCCATAAAAAAAGAGATGCATTAGCATCTCTTTTTTTATGGAAAACAAACTGATGTTAGTTTGCTTTTGCTGTTTGTGTACTTGTTTGGGCCGCCGCAGCATTCGCCGCTTGAACAGCTGCTTCACCAATCAGAGCAATTTTCGCCTTCTCTTGGCTTTGTGCTGACAATGCAGGGTTTGATGCCACAATACGGTTAATATTTGCTGAATTTGCAGGTGCAATAGCAGCTGTTTGCATTACGATTGGACGGTTCTCAGTGTCACCTAAGGTATAGCGAATGCCAGTACGTGGACTAATAACCGTAGTCACTTCACGCTTGACTTGTGCTTCTGCGGTATTACTACCCTTTGCTGCCAGTACTTTATCCACTGTTGTGGTTTGTGGCGCATCATCTGCAAATGCAAAACCCGATACTGCAGCACTTGCCAAAATTAAAAGTTGTAATGGTTTTTTCATTGTCTTCCCGCTTTTAATGCGAACTCAATCAAGATATCTAAGTGCAATTATGAAACTACAAAGCGTGCCTAGACTCAAGTAAATTCTCGTAAAAAAGCAAAGCTTCATGCTCTGCTTTCTTATTTTAGCTCAACCTATGTCGCTGCCTAGATTTTGCCGTGACACTGTTTGTATTTTAAACCAGAACCACATGGGCAAGGCGCATTGCGGCTCTCTGGCACAGGGAATTCATTCGTATTGGCAAATCCTTCCGTTTCCTCAGAAACAGTCACTTCACCCGTTAAACCATCGACATCATCATGTTCAAATGACAGACGCATTGATTCCGCCTGACGTTGTTGCTGTGCCTCAAGCTCTGCCAATTCTTCTGCCGTCGGGACATGAACACGCGAGAGATCAGTCACAACATCGGACTTGATCACACCCAACATATTCACAAACAAATTGAACGCTTCTTTCTTGTATTCTTGCTCAGGATTTTTCTGTGCGTAGCCACGTAAATGAATCCCTTGGCGTAGATAGTCCATCGCAGCTAAATGATCTTTCCAATGACGATCCAGTGAGTTCAACATAAAGTGACGTTCAAGCATTGCTGCCGATTCATCCCCCATTTGCTCACGGCGTTGGCGATAGCGATTAATGACTTCATCAGAAATACGAGCCACTAAGCCTTCTTCATCTAAACGACGATCTTGGTCTAACCATTGCTGTACAGGAAGTTCGATGCCTAAATCACTATGTAGGGCATTTTCCAAGCCTTCAATATCCCATTGGTCATGAATCGACTCTGGTGGAATAAAGTTTGCGATCAGACCTTTCACCACTTCCTGATGCATTTCTTCAATATAGTCTTGAAGTGTGCTTTCAGCTAAAACTTCATCACGTTGTGAATAAATGATCTTACGCTGTTCGTTGTTTACGTCATCGTACTTCAACAAGTTCTTACGAATATCAAAGTTACGTGCTTCAACTTTACGCTGTGCATTTTCGATTGAACGACTGACCATTTTATGTTCAATGGCTTCACTTTCTTGCAAGCCCATTGCACGCATCATGGCAACCACACGATCACCTGCGAAGATACGCATCAAGTCATCTTCAAGTGATAGATAGAAGCGTGATACACCTGGGTCACCTTGACGACCAGCACGACCACGCAACTGGTTATCAATACGACGTGATTCATGACGCTCAGAACCAATAATATGTAAACCACCCGAGCTTAAAACGTCTTCGTGATCTTTTTCCCACTGAGCCTGTAAGCGTGCTTCATCTTCAGAGGTTGCATTTTCAATTTTGGCAAGCTTGGCTTTCCAGTTACCACCCAGCAAAATGTCCGTACCACGACCTGCCATGTTGGTGGCAATTGTTACCGCATTCGGGCTACCCGCTTGTGCAATAATATCTGCTTCACGTTCATGTTGTTTTGCGTTCAAGACTTCGTGATGAATACCAGCTTGTAGCAACTTAGAAGACAAGATTTCACTGGCTTCAATGGTTGCTGTACCAATCAAGATCGGCGCAACACCCTGCTGACGAATATTGGTAATTTCTTCAATAATCGCAGTGTATTTACCATTACGGTTTAGATAGATTAAATCGTTATGATCGACACGAACCATTGGACGGTGTGTTGGAATAATCACAACGTCTAGGCCATAAATTTCTTTCATTTCCGCAGCTTCAGTATCGGCAGTACCGGTCATCCCTGAAAGCTTTTTATACAGACGGAAATAGTTCTGGAAAGTTGTGGTGGCAAGGGTTTGGTTTTCAGGTTGAATTTCCATGTTTTCTTTGGCTTCAACCGCTTGATGCAGACCTTCAGACCAACGACGACCTGGCATGGTACGACCCGTGCTTTCATCCACAATAATGACTTCTTCTTTTTGCGTCTGTGGATTCACACCGATGATGTAATGCACATTCTTTTGATAAAGATAATGCGCACGAATCGCAGCGGTGACATGGTGTACCAAATTCAGGTTGGTTGCTGAATACAGGCTCTCACCCTCAGCCAACAAGCCCATTTCAATCAGTTTTTGTTCAACTGTTTCATAACCAACTTCAGTCATTTCAACTGAGCGTTGTTTCTCATCGACCCAGAAGTGTCCGCCATCAGCCACTTTTTCTTCTTTCTGTGGACATAATGTTGGAGGAATACTGTTAATGAGCTGATAAAGATGAGATGAATCTTCACTTTGACCCGAAATAATCAGCGGCGTACGTGCTTCATCAATCAAGATTGAGTCGACTTCATCGATGATGGCATAGCTTAAACCACGTTGCTTTTTCTCTTGCAGAGAAAACACCATGTTGTCACGAAGATAGTCGAAACCGAACTCGTTGTTGGTTCCGTAGGTAATGTCGGAAGTATAGGCTTGTGCTTTTTCATCCGGCATTTGCATCGAGTAAATCACCCCAATGCTAAGACCTAAAAATTCGAATAATGGACGGTTTAACTCAGCATCACGTTGTGCCAAGTAGTCATTCACGGTAATCACGTGAACACCCTGACCGCTCAATGCATTGAGATAACAGGCCAAAGTACCCATCAGGGTTTTACCTTCACCTGTACGCATTTCGGCAATCTTACCTTCGTGTAAGGTAATACCACCAATTAACTGCACGTCATAATGGCGCATGCCCATGACACGTTTTGCTGCTTCACGACACACCGCAAACGCTTCTGGCATTAATTTATCTAAACTTTCGCCATTGCTAAAACGCTGTTTGAATTCTGGAGTTTTTGCAGAGAGGTCTGCATCGTTAAGAGCAGATATCGTCGGTTCAAGCGCATTGATTTGTTCAACAATTTTACGCATGCGTTTGAGCTCGCGCTCATTTTTTGTACCGAAGATACCTCCGATCAGACTTGCCAACATGAATAAACTCTCTAATCCTGTTTGTTATAAGGTTTGCCAATAACAACAAACCCTAGGTCGGTTAATTTTTTCTTAGCTGTTATTATGGAGTCAGAAATAAGAACTACAAGTGCTTTGCATTCAAACAGGCAAAAAAATCTGCGAGGCGATTCTGACGTCACATCACTAAAGATGCGTTAATGTAGCAAATTTGCATTTAACTTACATCGATTTGAATGTGAATTTCTGCTCATTTTTTAACAAGATCAATAATCAATATCTCAAAAGTTCATAATAAAATACAAAAACAATAATTTTATTTATAAAGTAGATCCTGCATATTGAAAGGAGATAGAAAACATAAAGAATGTATAGAGGACTGATCATGACATTACGTTTAGGCGACATTGCCCCGAATTTCCAGCAACAATCAAGCCAAGGCAACATTGATTTCTATGGCTTTTTAGGTGATAGCTGGGGAATCCTTTTTTCCCATCCTGCAGACTACACCCCAGTCTGTACCACCGAACTCGGCTACACAGCAAAGTTAAAAGATGAGTTTGACAAACGCGGCGTAAAAGCAATCGCCCTTTCAGTGGATGATGTTGAATCACATAAAGGCTGGATTCTGGACATTAATGAAACACAAAATACCACAGTTAATTTCCCGATCATTGCCGACAAAGATCGTAAAGTGTCTGAACTATATGGATTTATTCATCCAAATGCCAGTGAGACCTTAACTGTACGTTCATTGGTGATTATTGATCCAAATAAAAAAGTGCGTTTGATTATTACCTACCCAGCTTCAACGGGTCGTAACTTTAATGAAGTGCTGCGTGTCGTCGACTCATTACAGTTAACCGATAACCACAAAGTGGCAACACCAGCGAACTGGCATCAAGGTGAAGATGTGGTGATTGTGCCGTCATTGAAAGATGAAGAAGAAATCAAACAACGCTTCCCGAAAGGCTATAAAGCCGTCAAACCTTATCTAAGACTCACGCCCCAGCCTGAACAAGATTAAAGCATACGCTTTAATCGAAGTGCAAAACAAACGGAGTGCGTAGTAAGAAAGACGAGCAACGCTCGTTCCTGAGAAGCGACTGAAGCTTCGCAAGAAGATGAACAGCTATGCTGTGAGTTAAGAAATTAAAGCGTATGCTTTAAGTGCAAGATAAACGAAGTACGTAGCTCAAGAATAAGATCAAATCATGCAAAGCCTATCTATCCGATAGGCTTTTTCTATACCATTTAAATTTATTTTGGTATTTTTTTAATCAATACGTTATAAGAATAATTCGATCCGAAACACAATAAAAACCATCATGATCTACAACATTCACCATCTTCATTGCGGAAGCTTCTGCCCATCTTGCGCACCGCTGTTTGGACAAAAGGGTTGGAAAGCCCACCTTGTCTGTCATTGCCTCTTGGTTGAGACGGATCAAGGCTTGGTATTGATTGATACAGGCTTAGGTACACAAGATTATTTACATACCGAACAACGCTTGGGTCGCTTACTCAAACAATTTGGTTCAATTGTGCCGAATCTCCAACTCACTGCCATTCAGCAAATTCAGCAACTCAGTTTTAACCCGAGTGATGTCAGACATATTTTTGTGACTCATCTAGATTTTGACCATGCCGGTGGAATTTCAGATTTTCCCAATGCGACGATACATCTCTTAGCTGCGGAGTTTAATGCCACCCAATCACTTACGGCCAAGGGAAAATTGCGCTATAAAACTGAACAATTTAAACAGCATCGTCATTGGAACTTTGCTGAACACAACGATGGCGAGCCATGGTTTAACCTGCAAAAAGTCAAAGGGCTTCCCTTATTTCACGATGAGATTTTAATGATTCCCCTGATCGGGCATACGGCTGGGCACTGTGGCATTGCAATCAAAAAAGCGGATGGTTGGATGTTATTTTGTGGTGATGCCTATTACACCCATCTGGAGCTCAATCCGAAAAATAAATTGAGAGCCCTAGACCTGACTGAACGTTTATTGGCTGAGGATAACCAACTGCGTTTACACAACCTCAAACAGTTACAATATCTCGCTCAACATGAGCCAAGCATTGAGTTAATTTGTGCGCATGATCCAGTCGAATTCAATCGTTATCAGTAATATGAAAACAACGCTCATTACCATTACGCTCATTTCAATACTTAGCTTAGGTGGATGTATGAAACATCCTAACCTAGATGGTGAGCAACGTCCTAAAAACTGGGGAACGCTCATTTCACAAACGCATAATTTTTATCAAATTAGCAATGATGTGTTCCGCAGTGACCAACCCAGTAATGAATTGATCCCTATTTTGAAGAAATATCAAATTGATACCGTCATTAATCTACGCGCTAGAAATGAAGATGCCAAAGTTTTAAAAGATCAACCTTTTAATTTGGTTCATATTCCCATTTATACTTGGGCGATCAATCGTGAAGACTTATTAGAAGCAATGCGCACAATCCAAACGGCCAAACAAAATAATCAAAAAGTATTAGTACATTGCTATCACGGTTCTGATCGTACTGGAGCAACGATTGCCATGTACCGTATTATTTTTGAGAACTGGTCGATTGAAGATGCGGTTAAAGAAATGAAACAAGGCGGTTACGGCTTCCATGTGATCTGGAAAAATATTGATCATTTATTCAGCCCTGAAAATGTAAAATGGATTCAACAGCAACTGTCGAATCCATCTTCTTAATACCACGAACCCAAAGGGTTTCACTTATCTCTGGTCAAGTGGAACCCAGTCAATCACCCAAGCCGATTTCATATTCAAGCTTTCATCTGTGGTAATTTTCTTACGGGTTGCATCCGCAATATCACGATCTTTGGCTGGGCCAACCATGATGCGAATTCCCTTCGAAGTCGGACTAGTAGTTACTTTATAGCCTTTAGCGCGTAATTTAGACACCACAGCGTCGGCATTGGCTTGGTTTGCAGCCAATGCGACTTGTACCATCCACTTCTTATCGCCATTTTCCATCAAATCACGTGCTTTTTCTGCTTCGGCTTTCTTATCAGCTTCAGCTTTACGTTTATCGTCTGCTGCTTTTTTGTCTGCTTCAGCTTTACGCTTGTCTTCGGCCGCTTTCTTGTCAGCCTCAGCCTTACGTTTGTCTTCTGCAGCTTTCTTGTCAGCCTCAGCCTTACGTTTGTCTTCTGCAGCTTTCTTATCAGCCTCAGCCTTACGTCTGTCTTCTGCTGCTTTCTTGTCAGCTTCTGCCTTACGTCTGTCTTCAGCCGCTTTCTTGTCAGCTTCAGCCTTACGTTTGTCTTCGGCTAACTTCTTATCGGCATCGGATTTCTGCTGATCGGTTTTTTGCTGTTCAGCGCGCTTCTTTTCATCAGCTTTACGCTTATCTTCTGCGAGGCGTTGCGCTTTGGCTTTTTCATCTTCAACAAGCTCTGGCGGAATATTGTCTGAACTTTCCTGAGCCGCTGCTCGACGCGCATTAATCGCCGCGTATTCCTCTGCCGCTTTGCGTGCAGCTGCTGCCTCTGCCTGCTGCTGCATCTTTAAAAATTCAGCGGCACGCGCTTCTTGTTCTGCAACTGCTTTTTCACGCGAACGGCGTTGTTCTTCAAGCAAACGTTTTTCGGTTTCAACATCAACTGCCAAAGGCTGTAATGACACCATTTCATTGTCTTGAGCAGGCTGAGCTGTTTTTGGCTTAGACTCAGTTTTGGGAATCGGATGAGTAACGGGCGCGTGAGTCTGATCTTGCTCTATTTCTTCATTACCTTTCAAAAGTAATGCTGCCAATAAAACACCACCACCTAATATAACAACGCCACCCATCCAGCGTTGTTTGTTATTCATCGACATTCTTCTAAATACTCCCAGACCGCTTCTAAAGTATGAAACGAACCACAGACTAAAATCAGCTGATTGTTATGACCTTGTTTCAGCACAGTTTCAAACGCTTGCTGGATACTGCCAAACTCATACACCTGTTGCCTTTGCAATGCTTCTTGGATTTGTTGCACTGGTGCGGCTCTAGGCACATCTAAATTAGCAATAAACCAATCTTTTACTGTTGTTTTTAGTAAATCAGTGACCGATGGAATGTCTTTATCGGCCAACATTGAAAATACAGCAACAACTTCTGTGTACTGTTTATTGTATTTTAAGAATTTTCGCAACTGCTTCAATAAAAATTCGACGCCATGCGCATTGTGCCCTGCATCAAAAATGACTGTTTTATCTTGAATCTGGCGTATTTCAAAACGGCCTTGCAAACGTGCCTGTTGAATACCTGTGGTAATTGCTGCTTGAGAAACTTCAACCCCACTCACCAATACCGCAGCCACCGCAGTTGAAATATTATCTAGCGCAAGCTGACCAACAGGAAGTTTTAAAGTTGTACCCGACGATGCAAATGACCATGTTTCACCATCCTCATTGAGCTGATAAAAATAATCACGATCTAAAGCGTATAACTGCGCTTGGGTTTCAGCCACTTTATTTTGAATGGCTTGCGGCAGTTGCTGTTGCCCTGCAAATACCACGGGAATATTCGGACGAATAATGCCAGCTTTCTCAAATGCAATTTTTTCAACGGTATCACCTAACCAATCAACATGGTCTAAGCCAATGTTGGTAATCACGGCAATATCAGGGTCAATCACATTGACGACATCAAGACGGCCACCCAGACCAACCTCGAGTACCCAAACATCACATTGTTGCTGTTTAAAAATAACAAAAGCAGCCAACGTGGTTGCTTCAAAAAAAGAAAGACTTAATCCACATTCACGACGGGCCTGATCGACTAAAACAAACGCATCTACCAGACTTTGGTCATCGACCTCAGCACCTGCCAGCTTTACCCGTTCATTAAAACGGTAAATATGCGGCGATTGGTAAAGACCGACTTTATAACCTTGTGCATTCAAAATCGCAGCTAAAGTGGTCGTGGTTGAGCCTTTGCCATTGGTGCCTGCAACAGTAAATACTTTGGCCTTAGGTTGCATTACATCCAACTTTTCAGCAACAGGAATAACGCGTTCTAAACCTAAATCAATGCCTGTAACATGAACATGGCCCCAATAATCGAGCCATGTTGTTAATGTATCCGTTGAATGTGGAGCGTGCGGTTTCAAGGTAAGTTCATCAGTTTTGCAACAAGTCTGTATACAGTATCACGTAATGCATGACGATGAACAATTTGATCGACCACACCATGATCAAGCAAGTATTCTGCACGTTGGAATGGTTCTTCCAGTTTTTCACGCACGGTTTGTTCGATGACACGTTTCCCCGCAAAACCAATCATGGCTTTCGGTTCAGCAATATGCACATCACCAAGCATGGCCAATGAAGCGGTTACACCACCATAAACTGGATGGGTCAATACCACCAAATAAGGAACACGGGCATCTTTCATTTTCTGGATTGCCGCAGCAGTACGTGCCATTTGCATCAAAGACAACATACCTTCTTGCATACGTGCACCACCAGATGCTGCAAAACAAATCATCGGTTGATGTAAGGCAATCGCACGCTCAGCGGCCTGTACAAAACGGTCACCAACGACGGTCCCCATTGAACCCGCCATAAAATCGAACTCAAAGGCACAGGCAATGAGGTCTAGGCCTTTTAAAGAACCCTGCATCACCACCAGTGCTTCGGTTTCATCCGTTTTGTCTTGTGCTTCACGAATACGATCTGGATAAGGTCTGCTGTCCACAAACTTTAATGGGTCTTTAGCACCAAATTCTTGGCCCAATTCTCCGTTGACCTGATCAAAAAACCAGTTCAAACGATCACGCGCACGCATACGTAAGTGTTCATCACATTGAGGGCACACATAGGCATTAAATGACATCGCAGTACGGGTTACCAGTGCATGGCACTCAGGACATTCAATGGTCGGTTCAGTAAAGGTCGCTTTAAATGTCTGCTGTTGATCTGCAACCTGAATACCAGGGACATGACGCTCCGTCCAAGGTGTTGAAGGGTTAAGAACCTTCCCTGATGTTAATTCTTGACTCATACTAACTCATCGAGCGCAGCTCGAAGCTCCTTCACTTTATTCACCGTCTGTTGCGCAGCTTCATCGGCTGGCAATGTCGCAAAAGATTTAACGAAAGCACTTCCTACAATCACGGCATCAGCAACCTGCCCCATCGCTTTTGCAGACGCTGCATCACTAATTCCAAAACCGACACCCACTGGGACATTGGTCTTAGATTTAATTTTTGCAATACGTGCTGCTGCTTCGGAGGTATCTAACGTTGCTGCACCAGTGACACCTTTAAGTGACACATAGTAAACAAAGCCACTGGCTTGATTGACCACATGCTGGATACGTTGATCGGTTGAGGTTGGCGCAAGCAAGAAGATCTGATCCATTCCGTTTTGTTTAAGAACTTCACCCAATTGCTTCGACTCTTCTGGCGGCAAGTCCACCAAAAGTATCCCATCAACACCACAGTCTTTCGCATAAGCCACAAACTTTTCATAACCAATCACTTCAACAGGATTTAAATACCCCATCAAAACGACTGGTGTGGTTTGATCTTTTTCACGAAAGGCTTTCACCATATCCAATGCATCTAAAGTATTGGTTCCACCTGCCAAAGCACGCTCAGCGGCTAAAGCAATCACAGGGCCATCTGCCATTGGGTCAGAAAATGGAAGACCCAGTTCAATGACATCGACCCCTGCTTCAACCATTTGATGAAGTAAGGGAACGGTCACTTGTGGATGCGGATCACCTGCCATCACATAAGAAACAAGCGCTTTACGTTGCTGAGATTTAAGCTGTTCAAAACGAGTGGCAAGACGTGACATAGGATTATGCTTTCCTTGATTTATATAAATTGAGGAGTTGTTTGTAGTCATACAAAAACACTGCATTGTAACGCTATTTTTTGTTCATTGAACAGAGTTTGACGTGATTGCGACCGTGAATCTTGCGACTTACAACGCCTCGTGTACATTTATCTATATTTTGAGTTTTTTCTCAATGATCAAAGCTTCCTAATTTCAGGCTGATTACATGACATTTTAGAAATCGGCCAAGCTCCTTTATACTACCCGCAATTTTTAAGTTTTCTTTTTATTTTTTATGTCTGCCCACTCTCAGGAAAAAGTACAAAGCAATGCCCTTGCTTTGCTACCGCTATTGGTATTTTTGATCATCTTTCTCGGGAGTGGTCTCTATCATTCAATGATCGGGACAGAATTTGCCTTCTATCAGGTCAAAGCACCTGTAGCCGCGATTCCAGCCGTTATTTTAGCTTTACTACTGTATAAACAAAAACTCAATGCCGCCATTGAGGAGTTCTTAGAAGGTGCTAGTCATCCCAATCTGATTTTAATGTTTATGGTGTTTATGCTGGCAGGAGCTTTTGCCAGTGTCTCCAGTGCCATTGGCAGTGTTGATGCAACCGTACAGTTGGGGCTTTCACTCATTTCTCCAGAATATGTGTTACCCATGCTGTTTATCATTGCTGCGTTTATTGCGACCGCAATGGGCACTTCAATGGGCACCATTGCGGCCTGTGCACCCATTGCCTTTGGTTTCGCCCAAGCCACAGATATTGCACCCGTCTATGCTATTGGTGCAGTCGTCGGCGGCGCCATGTTTGGCGATAACTTATCGATGATTTCAGATACCACCATTGCTGCAACCCGTAGCCAGAATGTTGAACTTCGAGATAAATTCAGGGTCAATGTCTGGATTGCCCTCCCTGCCGCGATCATGACCTTGTTGGTCTATATCTTCATGAGTCATGAAGCAGAAGCGATTCAATCCAAGCCCTATGATATTTGGCTAATTCTGCCTTATATCGCAGTATTTTTTCTTGCCTTTACCCGTTTACATGTATTAGCAGTACTGATGATCGGCGTGATTTTATCCGGCTTGATGGGGCTGATTGAAAAGCCATATTTTGACCTACTGAAACTGAACAGTGCGATTTATGATGGCTTTGTTGGCATGTTTGAAGTGGCATTACTTTCCATGTTGCTGGGTGGACTATCTGCCTTGATGCAAAAAGAAGGTGGTTTGCAGTGGCTGATCCAACGCATCTATGCCATTACTCGCCTATTCAAATTTGGCAAACAACGTGCTGGTGAGCTGGGCATCAGCTTTCTGGTGGTCTTTTCGAATTTATTTGTGGCCAACAATACCGTTGCGATTATTTTATCGGGTGATATGGCGCGTGAAGTGGCGAGAGAATATGGGGTAGATCCAAAACGTAGCGCGGCTTTACTGGATATTTTTTCTTGTGTCATTCAGGGGATTATCCCCTACGGCGCACAGTTGCTTTTGGCCTGCTCGATTGCCAAACTGTCACCTGTTGAATTGATTGGCAATATCTACTATTGCTGGATTCTTGCGGTTTGTGCAGTACTCGCCATTGTCTTTAATTATCCACGTTTAAAAAACCAATAGAAAGTTTGAGTTACTGATCAAATCTCACTCTCAATAACGCTTTAATTTAGACAAGAATCTACTATCGTGACAGGCGACATGGATGTCGCCCGTTGGACTGCCGTAACATGGACGTACCGTCAGTCCAACAGAGGATTTTTGTTACTTTTCATCCCTGAAAAGTAAGGGAAATATCAAACCCATCTGATTATTCATCAATTAAACAACCTTAGCTAAACTCACTTATTAATTAAAAGTTTGATTAGCAGTCTGATCTAAAATCTAAAGAGATTTTAAAAACTGCTTAGGCGTAACTCCTGTCCAACGCTTAAACGCCCGTCCAAACGCACTCTGATCTGCATAATTCAACCGCTCTGCAATCTCAGAAAAAGACTTCCCTTGCTGCAAATACAGCTTGCTCTGTTCCAAGCGATACTGATCCAGCACGTCCTGAAAATTCAGTTCAAAGGCTTTGAGCTGACGTTGTAAAGTCCGTTCCGAACAATGCAGGCGTTTCGCGACATAACTCTGCAACACCTCTTCCTGCTGCACTAAACCTTGCTCAATAAAGGCATGTATTTTCTGACGAAATTGCTGCTGTTGAACTTCAAAAGAACTAACACTGTTCAATGACTGCTGTGCTTGAGTCGATAACACATGGTTCAGTTGCTGATCTGCGGCAATACTCTTTGCCTTTAAAATTTGATTGGAAAAGCGAATGGCATACTGCCCTGCCTGAATCTGAATCGGACAACCATAAAATTTCTCAAAATGATAAAGTGCTGTATGCGGTGCATAGCCAAATTGAATCATCTGCGGTGGCACTAAAGCATCTTGCACAATCGACTGCGCAATTTTAAAGATCAAGGCCAGATTGAGCTCATACATTTCACGATAATCGCTATAGGATGCGCTCCACACAATTTGAATATATTCAGGATATTGTTGTACATCAAGCTGTTCTAAATTGGTTTGCTTGAACACCAAAGAATAATAACGTTGTAATAGTTGCAAGGCTTGTTGTAGATCAATACTGGTCGATGCCAAATAGCCCATCAATCCCAAATCTTGTAGATTGGCATGTTCAGCCAGTACCAAAGTAATCGGACGAGTGAAATGTGGCTGAGCCGCCTGTAGCAATAAGGCATAGCGTTCAACATCAAAGTCTTTTTCATCCGGATTTTCCAAACAGGCTTGAAAGGCTTGCCAAAGTTCAGGCACAACAACTTTAGACAAATCAACTTGTTCCTGTTGCAACACGCGATTAAACAAACGCAGATATCCGATTATTATTTTAACTGACATACGCCAATCTCATCCTGATCTGTCGTTATTTGTATAAAACTTGGCTGTAACTGTCAAAACATTTCATCGGACTTTTTCCATACTGGGTACATGAAGAAAAACAAGGAATAGTCACGATGAATGCACATGTTTCTTATCAAGTTGATCCTGTGGTCAGAACCAAATTGGACTTCCATCTCGATCAAGCACCACGCTTCTGGTTTGGGGGTGATCCGTTCCGTACCCGTATGTTTGATGCTTTGAGTCTGACCTTTCCTGACGGCGAGCGTTATTTTATTGAATGTGTCCGTTTATTCCGCGACAAAATTGATGATCCAGACTTGCAGGAACGTGTGGCTGATTTCATCCGTCAAGAAGCGCAACATGGTATTGCGCATGACAAAATGAACCAAGTCATGAAAGATCAGGGCATGCCTGTGGATCAATTCACCACACGTTTAAAGAAAATTTTTCGCTTTGAGCTCAAAAACCGTTCTCCACAATACAATATTGCCATGACCGCAGCAGCCGAGCATTTAACCGCACTGATGGCCGATACCTTTTATAGTAAAAAAGCAACTTTGGCAGAAGCAGATCCTTTTGTGCGTGCACTTTTTGCTTGGCATGCCATCGAAGAAATGGAACATCGGGATGTGGCTTTTGATGTGATGCGAGAAGTTGGCGAAGTGCCTGAAGCAACTCGTCGTTTTGCCTTGGTCTTTACTACCGTCATGATGTTTGGCTTTACTTTGTATCGTACCGATGTAATGCTTAAAACCGATGGTTTTAACCTAAGACAACGTTTTGATATGGCACGTAAAGGCTTGCCGTGGTTCTTTGGTCGTAACGGTATTTTGACTGCAAAAAGAGCGCAATATAGTGACTGGTTTAAAAAAGACTTCCATCCGAATCAACATCCTGTGATTCGCCAGTATGATGTCTGGATTGATACTTTGGCCAAAACCAATGATCCGATTGCCGCCGGTGAAGCTTTTTGGCAAGCAGGGCTTTAATTCATTACCCATAAAAAAATCCCCTTTCGATTAAGGGGATTTTTTTATTTTCGTTATTACCACTTCGCATAATGCTGTTCTAATAAGCCATATTCATTATTTAACAACACTAATTCAACCTGCTCATGTGCAATGGTACCGCTGACTTTGGCCTGCCATTGATTAAACTGGCTGCCGATCAGGCGCAAGTTAATATTTTCAAAACGGCACCAACCCGTTTCCACCATCAAGTTTAAACAGCCACCTAATGAGCGAATCGACCAAGTATTTTCATTTTGCTGTTCGAATAGCACATCTGTTAATGGGTACAACCGTCCATTGACCCATAGTGCATTTTCATTACCAAAACTTTCATTCACTCCTGAAGCAAGGTTCAATCCAATCCGACGATCCTGCGCATCACGGAACTGGCAGGACAACCAGAACCAAGCCGTTTCAGGGCGTAGAAAACCACAGGTATCGTCCAAAGCAGCAAGACTATGCGCATTAAATTCAATCTGTTGCTGTTGCGGACTAATAAAAAATCCCTCAACAGCCAATGTGGTTTGCTTCTGGGTATAGGTCCAGCCATTAATTCCCGTTGGGCTACATAAACTTAAAGCATCGGTACCTGCACAAAAAATCCGAGCTTTTAACTGGATTTCACCATGTTTAGTGACCTGAATATAACGCACGCCATTGGCATGCTGCATATCGAATTGATAAGCCGATTTTTTAAAAGAGCTTTGACTAAATAAAGGCTGTTCATCCAGTTGTGTTTTGAATGCCAGTGGCTGAATTGCATTCCATTCAATCACTTTTTCAGCCTGATGGTCATAGACATAGAAAAAGCCATGACCCGCCCAGGATAAATCGACAATCGCGACCCCAATGCTGTAATGCGCATGCTGCAAACCACAGAATTTAAATTTCTTATATTTAAGTTGTTTGCGCCAGCCTTTCAGTATCTGGCCATATGGCGTTTTATAGACATAGTCATCCAAGTTAATCCGCGAAGGTACTTGCTCAAAACGTCCATAACGCGGTTGACCATTGGCTTGTATCAAATCCATTTTATATTCCATGATTGCGAAGTCGCATCTACGCCCATAATAGACTGTAAGTGATCAAATTTACTACTATTTCCATATAAAGAAATGCAACTTAATTCACATTTCACCCGATAAATCCAAGCGATTAATAGACTTCTTTAGCTCATAATTTCATCAAAGATTCATACAGAAGTTTTATTTTAAAAAACAATCTTATACCACTCGATCAAAAAACATGACGACTCAACGACTCTTAAAAGCAAATGTGCTCTGTCTCATGATGCTGGCTTTAACGGCGTGTAATGACGACAATGATAATAACCAGACCCCGACCGTTGAACGCAAAAATCAAAGTATCAACATCCTTGCCTTCAATGATTTTCACGGCAATTTAGAGCCACCAAAACGCTTTATTGAAGCAGATGATCCAAGCGATAACAGCAAAACAGTACGTATCCCAGTCGGTGGGGTCAGTTATTTTGCCGATGCCATCAAAAAACTACGCGCACAGTATCCTAACAATGCCGTCGTGTCAGCCGGTGACTTGATTAGTGCCTCACCACTCACTTCATCTCTGTTCCTAGATGAACCCACCATTGAAACCATGAATGACATTCAGATTGATTTCAATGCAGTGGGAAATCATGAATTTGACCGAGGAACAGATGAGTTACGTCGCTTACAAAATGGTGGCTGTCAGCAGTACACCAGCGCCAAACCTTGTCAAATCAATCCAAAATTTGAGGGTGCAAAGTTTAATTTCTTGGCAGCCAATGTCTCCATGAAGGCTGATCCAAAGAAAACCTTGTTCCCTGCTTATAAAGTCAAAACTTACGGCGGTATTCCAGTTGCCTTTATCGGGATGACCTTGAAAGCTACGCCAAGTATCGTATCAGCGGCAGGAATCAAAGATGTCGACTTTCAGGATGAAGCGGATACCGTCAATGCCCTAATTCCTGAATTGAAGAAACAAGGAATTGAAGCGATTGTAGTCGTCGTGCATGAAGGTGTTGCACCAAGTACTAAATTTAATAAGAAGACTTGCGATGGTTTAAGTGGCCCATTACTCGGTATTTTGGATCGCCTAGACCCTGCGGTTGACGTGGTAGTTTCAGGTCATACCCATCAATCTTATATTTGTGATTACGCGACCAAGAATCCACAAAAACCATTCTTGCTGACTTCTGCTGGACAATATGGCACGATTATTACCAATATTCAGTTGGAACTGGATGGCAAAACAGGTCATGTGATTAAAAAAGATGCCAAACAAGTCCCTATTCAAAGTGAAGCTTATACCTCTGGCGCAACCACAGTAAACTTGACCAATCTCTATGAGAAATTTAATAAAACGCCAAGCATTGAAGTGATTTTAGATAAATATCGTCAAGCAGTCACCACCATTTCAGCACGTGTGGTCGGCACAGCCAACGGTGTCATTAATCGCAATCCAACTGAAAGTGGTGAAAGCGCGCTGGGTAACTTAATTGCCGACGCGCAACAAGCAATGGCCTTGGCGGCAAGTAATCAAGGTTCCGACTTTACCCTGATGAATCCTGGTGGTGTTCGTGCCGATTTATTGGTGAACAGTAGCAACCAGATTACTTTCGGTGATGTCTTTACCGTACAGCCCTTCGGCAACTCGATTGTCACGATCAGTCTGACAGGCAAACAAATTCGCGATGTGTTAGAACAACAATGGTCAGGTGCCAATGCTGGAACGGTACGTATCTTGCAACCATCCAAAGAGCTCAGTTATTCATATAAGAAAGACAGCTCGGCTTCACCACGTGCCAGCAATATTTTAGTTGCGGGGCAGGCGCTCAATGACAGTAAGGTCTATCGTGTTACCGTAAATAGCTTCCTTGCCGATGGTGGCGATAACTTTACCGTCTTAAAAGAAGGAAAAAATCCAGTCGGTGGTGGACAGGATATTGATGCACTAGAGAAATATGTCGCTCAATATTCTCCATTGACCGCACCTAAAACAGATCGAATCAAAGTGATTCCTTAATTACATCTACAATAAAAACGGGGAAGCTTTTGCTTCCCCGTTTTTAACTGCTCATTTAAACCAACTTGAATTTTAAATCACAAAGACTCCGAATTAGGCGTCATCATCACTCGCCGATTCAGATTCCTGCTCATCGCTGTCATGATTTTCCAATTTATTTTCAGCAATTTTTGCAGCTTCATAGCCAGCAAAAGCACTTGCTGCTTTTTCAAGAAAACCCGCATCTGGATCCAATTTATCGACACCTTGTTCAGCGACAATCGCACCCGCAATTTTACCTACTTCATCTAACAGACCCATTTTTATTACTCCAAAGAGCTTTACTTGAGTTTTTAGTCTAATCAGACGAATTGTAAATAGTGCTACAAAAAAGTTGCGATTTGAGAGCGCTATATACGAGATTGGCAACGTTTTATGATTTTTTCTTAAACTTAAGCTTTCGTTAAGAAGGATTAGATCGGTAAATAGGTATTTTCCCAAATGGTGGGACTAAACTCGCCTTGAACCAAATGAATATAACGCCCTGCAACATGATCAATCGGGAGACAGTCATCCACATCAACCACACGATCGGTATGCGGTTTATGCCAATCCTGCCCGATAAACTGCTTACCCAGCTGTTTTGCAGTTACAGTATCTGCCGCAACAACTAAATGGTAGCGATGGAACTCACCAAAGTTGTTTGCTGAATAGCCCCCCAGATTAATCAAATACAGCTTTTCATCCGAGGCAGAAGGCGCTGCATCAGAAAACAGAATTTGATAATTCACACCTTGCGATTGTACGCCTGAAATCTGTGCCCAAGCATCGATGTGTAAACCGTTGACCTCACCAAACCAAGCCTGTTTGAGCTGTGGAATAACCTCCTGTACAGATGTACCAATCGCCATCACGACATCATGCACTTCTGTATTGGCTCTTGCGTGTCGGCCACCCAACATCACCACAAACAAACTTGGCATTGCGAATACTTACATCTCAACCATTTCAACGCCATCAATACGCGCAACCGTCATCAAGTCTTTATCACCACGACCAGAAACCGTTGCAATAATGATCTGATCTTTCGACATGGTTGGCGCAAGTTTAGTGACATAAGCCATCGCATGTGAGCTTTCAAGTGCAGGAATAATTCCTTCAATCTTAGTCAAATCACGGAAACCTTGTAGGGCTTCATCATCATTGATTGGAACATATTCAACACGGTTCATGTCTTTCAGGAAACTATGCTCAGGACCAACACCTGGATAGTCCAAACCAGCAGAAATACTGTGAGTTTCGATGATCTGACCTTGTTCATCCGACATCAAGTAAGTACGGTTACCATGTAACACCCCCACATGACCTGCATTTAACGGCGCAGAATGTTTACCTGTTTCAATGCCATAGCCTGCTGCTTCGACACCGTACATTTTCACGTCTTGATCATTCAAGAAGGGATAGAACAAGCCCATCGCATTTGAGCCACCACCAACGCAAGCGACTAAAGCATCTGGCAAGCGTCCTGCTTGTTCTTGGATTTGACGACGTGCTTCACGCCCAATAATCGATTGGAAATCACGAACCAATTGTGGATATGGATGCGGACCAGCCACTGTACCAATCACATAATAGGTACTATCAACATTGGTGACCCAGTCACGCATTGCTTCGTTCATGGCATCTTTCAATGTTTTTGAACCACTTTGCACAGGCACCACTGTCGCACCCAACAAACGCATACGGTAGACATTCATGGCCTGACGTTTCACGTCTTCGGCGCCCATGTACACCACGCATTCCATTCCTAAACGCGCCGCAATCGTTGCCGTCGCCACACCATGTTGACCCGCACCCGTTTCCGCAATGATACGCTTCTTACCCGACAGCTTTGCCAATAATGCCTGACCAATGGTGTTGTTGACCTTATGCGAACCGGTATGGTTCAGATCTTCACGTTTCAGGTAAATTTGCGCACCGCCGAGGTACTGAGACCATCGTTCAGCATAATACAGCGGACTAGGACGACCAACATAGAAGGCAAGATCACGGTCAAATTCAGCCAAGAATTGAGCATCATTCTTCATACGACCATAAAGACTTTCGAGGTCTTCAAGTGCAGCCATCAGCGTTTCTGATACAAAACGTCCACCATGAATACCGAAATGCCCTTGAGCATCTGGAAACTGGGTGTAGTCAATCACGTTATTTTGCTGATCCACGTTGGACTCCTTGCATAAATTTTTCAATCAGTTGTTGGTCTTTTATACCTTTTGCGGACTCGACGCCTCCGCTGACATCCACAGCAAATGCCGCTGTAGTATCAATAGCTTCACTGACATTTTCAGGGGTTAAGCCCCCTGCCAAGATGAGTGGAATTTCAAGTTGTGGAAATTGGTTCCAGTCAAAACTGTGCCCTGTGCCACCTTTCAATTCAGGATGCCATGCATCCAACAGCACGGCACTGGCACCTGCGGACTGATAACGTTGAATTTCAGCCACCACATTCAGGTCTGGTTTAACCTGAATGGCCTTATACCAGCGACGTTTGCATTGTGCTGCAATTTGTTGGCATTGTTCAGGTGTCTCATCACCATGTAGTTGTAATACATCCAAAGGAACTGAATCAAGCACCGTCTGTATTTCTTTAGCACTGGCATTTACAAATAACCCAACCAACTGTACGTAGGGCGGCACCAGCTCTGCCAAGGTTTTTGCCAGCTCAATGCTGACATGACGTGGGCTCGGTGGAAAAAAGACAAAGCCAATCGCATCTGCACCTGACTCGACAACGGCATGGATATCTTGTGCTCGGGTAATTCCACAAATCTTGGCGCGGGTTCGCATTTGGCTTTGGCGCATGAGCTGTCCAATTTAAACTGAATATTTTTGAAACTTTGGCATTGTAATGCAATTTGACCTACTTTGGGCAAAGTTCATTCGGAATTGCAATTGTTTAAAAAACGTTAACACTTTATACTTTGCGTAATCTTGCAACAAGTCTAAAGCAAATTCTTTTGCTTATAGGGAAGTTGGTGAAATTCCGACACTGCCCTCGCAACGGTAACACCGAATCACTCATCTCAGCTCAACGCCAAATCACTGCATCGGTATGATGTGGGAAGATGATGAGTAACATCATTTATTTGATGATTATAGTGAAGTCCGGAGACCTGCTTGTTGTTTATTTCCACATTATCATTCACGACGGGTGAATGTCTGGAGTGCGCATGTCTACTGCTTTTCAACCAACGCGTTTAGTTGGGGCTATCGCTATTGCGATGGGGTTTTCTTCACCAGCTTTTGCTCAAGATCAATCCAGCGATAAAACTGCGACGCTAGATACGATTGTTGTGACAGCATCAAAAACACCTGAATCAATTAAAAATGTGCCTGCACGAATCAATATCATTGAGCCGAAAATTCTTGAACAGTCACCAATTGCATCTTTACCGCAATTATTAGAAACCGATGCTTCCATTAATATGGTACAAAGCGGCGGCTATGGACAAACGGCATCTATCTTCCTCCGTGGTGGTAATTCAAACCAAACACTTGTTTTAAGAGACGGTGTTCGCCTCAATTCAGCAACATCTGGTACAGCTTCTTTACCATTTATTGATACAACTGATATTAAGCAGATTGAAGTATTAAAAGGTCCTGCATCAGTTTTATATGGTACGGATGCAATCTCAGGTGTCGTTCAACTCATTTCAAAAACACCAGAAACAACCTCCGCATTTGTGACAGGTGAAATTGGTGAAAATAAAACCTATAAATCTGTCATCGGTGCAGATCTGGCTGAAAATGGCTTCTATGCACAAATACGTGGTCAACGCTTAGAAACTGATGGGACGCCTGTAAAAGACGTAATAAATGCACCAAATGCCTCATTTGATCAAAAGGGCTATAGTGCAAAAGTAGGCGTTGATAAAGAGCGATATGCAGCTTCGGTTGATTATAGCGAGAACCAGGGTTCTAGTGATTACGATAACTTTGGCAGACTCGTTTCTCAAGATTTTAAAAATGAAATCATTAACGTTAAAGGACGTTTAAATATTCTTGAGAATTTAGCTGTACATGCCCGTTTCTCTCAATTTAAAGATGAAATAGATCAAAATAATTCAACCGATTTTGTGCATAGTAAAACGCAAGAAGCTGAAATCTATGGTCAATGGGGCTTCACTCCAAATCAACAAATTTTGGTTGGTGTAACCCACCGTAATATTGATGGCGATGTGCTTTCTTATGGCTCACCATACCAAGAAGATATTGACTCAACAGGTTATTATATCCAGCACAAATATGACCAAGCTGGGTTAAATACTCAAGTTGGTGTCCGTGTTGAAGACAATGAAAAATTCGGCACACATACCGTTGCTCAGGGATCTGTTCGCTATCAAGTGCTACCTTTAACTAGCATTTATGCAAATATTGGCTCAGCATTTAAAGCACCAACACTCAATGATATGTATGCTTATGGCGGTAACCCAAACCTTAAACCTGAAGAAAGCTTGTCTTACGAAATCGGTCTAGATCAAAAACTGGCCTACAACATTTCAACAGGTTTATCTCTCTATACTACTGAGGTTGATAATCTCATTGATTTTGATGGTGTTCTCAATCAAATGAGAAACCTTGAAAAAGCAAAAATGGAAGGTAGTGAGCTATATGTGAAATGGCAAGGTGAAAACCTGTTTACCAATTTAAGCTATAACTATGTCCGTGCCAAGAACAAGAAAAATGATGAAGATCTAAGTCGTCGTCCTCGTCAAAATATTGCGTTGACTGCGGGCTGGACTGATGAACAATATACCTTCTCGACCACAATGCTTGCGAATGGCGATTACGACAACAGTACCTTTGACAATGTTCAAATCCCAGGGCACTTCCGCGTAGACATGCATGGACAATACAAAGTGAATAAAAATGTAGATGTCTTTGCCAATATCCAAAATGTAGGGGATTCAAAATATCGTACCGCTTATGGCAGTGGTAGTTACTACATCAACGGCGGTCGCTTGGCTTCTGCGGGTGTCACATTCCGTTATTAATTGCGTGATAAAATCATAAAAAATATTTTCTTAACTCCAGTTTCGGGGTAATGTTCTGACCGACATTATCCCCTTTTTATTTTCAGGATTAGAGAAACAGCACTATGGGACATCGTTTAAGTAAAATCTATACCCGTACAGGTGACTCAGGCACAACTGGCCTAGGGGATGGCTCACGCGTTGCCAAAGATGATTTACGCATTGCAGCTTTGGGCGATGTCGATGAACTCAATGCCACCATTGGCGTGCTTCGTGCACAAATCAGTGCCAGCCAAGTTGCAGATAAAGCGCATTGGGACAAAAGTTTAAGTCTGATTCAGCACTGGTTATTCGATTTAGGCGGTGAGGTGTGTATTCCGAACTATCATTTACTACAACCTGTATGTATTGAATTTCTGGAAAAAGAAATCGACCACATGAATGAATCTTTACCGATGTTAAAAGACTTCATTTTGCCATCAGGCACTTTAGCTTGTAGTTATGCACATCAGGCTCGTGCAATGTGCCGTCGTGCAGAACGTGCTTTATTGTCAGCACATCATCGTGACCAAAATATTCAAGCAACCGCATTACAATTACTCAATCGATTATCGGACTGGCTGTTTGTTGCTTCACGTGCCTTACAACGTGCCGAAGGTGGTAACGAAGTGTTGTGGCAAAAGAATATTAATGACAGTATCGATCAAGCATAATCATTTTTTGGATAGATAAAGATGCGAATTATTGGTCATCGTGGTGCGCGTGGCGAAGCGCCTGAAAATACTTTAGGCGGTTTTCGCTATTTGCATGATTTGGGTATACGTGCCGTTGAATTTGATGTACGTCAACTGAAAGATGATCAACTCGTGGTGATTCATGATGAGGATTTTGTACGTACGGCAGGTCGTTCACAACAGGTAGAAAGTAGCACCTTGCTTGAAGCCCAACAATTTGATCATCGGCATCAGTGGCAAGCTTGGGCCTGTGAAGAATATACCCCTAGCCTGCGACAAGTACTGGATTGCCTCACTGACTTTGAACATATCGAAGTGGAGATTAAGGCAGTTGCAGACGAAGCTGCGGCTGAGCGC
Organism: Acinetobacter colistiniresistens; assembly: GCF_000413935.1. Taxonomy (GTDB): domain Bacteria; phylum Pseudomonadota; class Gammaproteobacteria; order Pseudomonadales; family Moraxellaceae; genus Acinetobacter; species Acinetobacter colistiniresistens. The sequence goes on from NZ_KE340376.1 coordinate 255,844, forward strand.
TTGATTGTACAATTGCAGCAAGATTTAAAAGGTTTTGAAGCCACCGCAACCATTACCAGCTTTGATGTCAAAATCCTGTCTGCCCTACAGCAACAACAGAGTTCTTTTAAACGTGGACTACTGGTTGAAATTCCCATTGGTGAATATGCGATCGAGTTGGCGCAGCAGTATGGGTGTTGCCAGATGGGTTGGGGAGATTTATTGGCAACAGATGAAATCATTCAACGGACTCAACAGGCTAATCTTGAGATCAGTGTCTGGACCGTGAATGAAGTCGAAAGAGCCAAGCACCTACAACAACTCGGCATCCAAGGTCTAATCACCGATATCCCAAGCGCCATGTTGCAGTATTTCAAGTCATAAAAAGGCGGAAATCATTCCGCCTTTTTATTGTCATTTGCGTTGTGCCTGAATCAAACGCTGCCCTTTGGCATCTAATAAATATAAGTTTGTGCCCTCTAACTGAAAGCGTTCAACCCGTTGAATCGCATCCATCAAGTCTGCCTCTTGCGCTAGAGCACGATTACAGCTCTGATGCTGTGCCATCACATCAAAATCCAGTTTACGTTGTGCAAAGTCATATTTATAGCGTCCATAGATATTGTTACAGCCAGTATGTCCTGTCACCATCTTTGAGGCCGAGTTAAGAGAGAAACTTGGGTACTGATTAAAGAACAATGCCTTTCTATTCTGGATACTGATGATCTGCCATTCAATATCTTGAACACCATCCACGCTCTTGCGCACTTGCATTGCAGGAGGTTGAGCCACTCGCTTAGGTTGTAAGCTATGTTTCTGCACTGGTTTCGGTTGGCTTTGACAGGCTGCAAGCATGACCGCAGCAGAGAATATTAAAGTTTTGTTAAAAAATGCCTTCAAAGAAAAAATCGGATTTTTCATGGTAATTTGCTCAGACATTGATTTATTTCACCTTTTAATTCATTGATCAAATTTATGAATGAATTCTGTTACTGTTCTTTCGATACAACTGTAGAATAATGCTAGTGCTAACTGATTTGGACATGCTAATATCAGTGATAAAATAGCAATATATCGTCATGATTGGTTTTGCTATCTCGTTTAGTTTTATTATCTTGTACAAACAAGGTTTTTAGGAGCGCTGACGGATATGACTTCCGCCCCACTCAAAAAGGCACCCATTAACTGGACTGCTAGCATTACCTTAATTGGAACACCAATTCTTGCCGCTATTTTAATTCCTTTATACGCTTATTATTATGATTTTAGTGTAAGTGCGTGGGTAAGCATGATCTTCTTGCTTGCACTCAGCAGCTTGGGAATTACCGCAGGCTATCACCGTCTTTGGGCACACCGTGCTTATGAAGCGGCATTACCGCTTAAAATTTTATTGATGATTGGTGGTACCTTTGCCGTTCAAAACAGTATTTTGTTCTGGGCTTCGGGGCACCGTACGCATCACCGTCATGTCGATGATGTCGACCAAGACCCTTATTCAATCAAGCGTGGCTTTTGGTATGCTCACCTAGGTTGGATGATCCGCGACCACTCTCCGTCAGAACCCGATTTCAAAAATGTCCCTGATTTGCTGAATGACAAACTGGTGATGTTCCAACATAAATACTATGTTCCGATGGTAATTGCGGTTCATGTTGGTGTGCTGGGCTTAATTGGTTGGGCAACAGGCGATATCTGGGGTGTGATCTTGCTTGGTGGTTTATTGCGTTTGATCATTAGCCATCATGTGACCTTCTTCATCAACTCGCTTTGCCACATGTGGGGCAAACGACCTTATACCGATGAAAACACCGCACGTGACAACTTTGTGTTGGCGATCTTCACTTGGGGTGAGGGCTATCACAATTATCACCATATCTTCCAGTACGACTATCGTAATGGGGTGAAATGGTGGCAATATGACCCAACCAAATGGTTGATCTGGACCAGTTCTAAACTCGGTTTGGCGAAAAATCTACGTCGTATTCCAAGCTTTAATATCAAGAAAGCTGAACTTGCGATGAAGTTTAAATATGCTGAACGCGACTTGGCGATTTATGGTCATGATGTCAATACCGACATCGTGCAAATGAAACAACGTATTGCCCAAGAATATGAAGCTTTTACCCATACCTTAAATGATTGGGCAAAGCTGAAAGAACAAGAACTTCACGCGAAGAAGGCCGCGATGGCTGAAAAAATCCATCAGATGGATCACAAACTTAAAGTTGATTTTCAGTTGCTTGAACATCGCTTAAGCCATCATCGTGAATGTTTAGAAACCTTGATGCGCAACATTAAAAAAGCGCCTGTTTCTGAATAACAAATTGCTTAACGAAAATGGTCTCTCAAGAGGCCATTTTTTATGTCTACTCATCTACACGCTCTTCTCGCAACGGCTCACCATTTCATGCTGATATTTGCTATAGTCAAGATTCAGCTCTCTCTGATGTTTCGTTTATGCAATTCAATTCCCGCTATGCTTCGCTTAACCCTAAACTCTATCACCAGCAACAACCAAGTCCGTTGCGTGGTGCTAAAGCAGGCCATTTTAATGAAGCTTTGGCTGATGAGTTGCAATGGAACGAAGAAGATAAAGCCAACTGGGTTGAGATTTGTAGCGGTCAAAAAACTTTTGCTGAATTTCCTCCACTCGCGATGGTCTATGCGGGGCATCAATTTGGACAATGGGCTGGGCAGCTCGGTGATGGTCGTGGCCTATTGATCGGACAAATCCTGAATCAGCAAGGACAAACCATCGATCTCCATCTGAAAGGTGCAGGTTCAACCCCCTACTCACGCATGGGTGATGGCCGAGCAGTCCTACGTTCCGTCATACGTGAATACTTAGCTGGGCATGCATTAAATGCGCTGGATGTCGCATCGAGCCATGCTGTGGGTTTTACCACCTCGACTCAAGGCGTGCAGCGCGAAACCCTCGAACTCGGTGCAATGCTGTTGCGTACTTCTGAATGTCATATTCGTTTGGGGCATTTTGAGTGGATCAATCAATATGCCCCTGAGCTGTTAGCTGAATTCACACAAAAATGTATTGAATGGCATTATCCAGAATGCCTAGAAGCTGAAAATCAGATTCTTGCATTTGCCCAAGCAGTGATTGAGCGCACTGCCATCATGATTGCCAAATGGCAATTGGTGGGTTTTGCACATGGGGTGATGAATACCGATAATCTAAATATTACAGGTTCAACCTTAGATTTTGGTCCATACGGTTTTATGGAACGTTTCCGACCGAATTGGATTAACAACCACTCAGACTATCAAGGACGTTATACCTATCAGAATCAACCCAGTATTGGTCATTGGAATCTTTGGACATGGCTGAATAATTTAATTCCATTAGCGAGCGCAGAAAATAAAGAACAGTTCAAACTCGATCTAGCAGCATGTTTAGAAAAGTTTGAGCCGACCTTCTTACAATATTATGGTCAAGGCCTATGCCAAAAAATGGGGCTGCCAGAATTTCATAAAGACAGTCTGGATTGTAGTTTTGCCTTTCTCGGAATTTTGCAAACCGAGCAATTGGATTACACCCAAAGTTTTCTGCGTTTACAACAACAGGATTACAAAGCTTTAAGAGATGATTGTATCCATGTGCAGCAGTTCGATGATTTCTTGACCCGCTATCAAAATATCCGACAGCATCAAGATACCGATGCCTTAAATGCGGTGATGCAACAAGTTAATCCACAATATACCCTGCGTAACCATATGGCACAGAAAGCCATTGAGCTTGCGGAGCGTGGTGATTTTAGCGAGGTTGATCGTTTGTTTAAGTTACTGAATCAGCCTTATCAAAAACAGCCTGACTTAGAAACGGAAGCAGATATCGCACCATTGCCAAGTGACGTGCCTGAAATTTCTGTCAGTTGTTCATCTTAGCAGAAGAAATCTATGAAAATTGGGCTGATGTTTGGATGTGCGATTTTAATCCTGTTATTGGGACTGGCTTACTTCCAGTATGGCAAGTTCATTCCGACATTGGGATCGGTACATCAGCCCCTTTCAGCCCAAGAAATACAAAAGCTCCAACAAAGCAAACCCGTGACCTCAATTGAAGTGTTTAAAAGCCAGCGCATTTTACAATTGAAACATCAACAAGAAGTCATTCGCAGCTATCCAATCCGTTTAGGCTTTGATCCAATCGGACACAAACAGTTTGAAGGTGACGGTAAAACCCCTGAAGGTAGCTATTCCATTGACTGGCGCAATCCACAGAGTGCTTACTATAAATCTTTGCATATCTCTTACCCCAATGTGGATGATATAAGCTATGCCAAACAGCAGGGCCAATCTGCGGGTGGTAATGTGATGATTCACGGTACTGTGCCAACACGAGCCACATCCGTTCCTGCAAGCGCAAGCTATATGCCACGTAAAGACTGGACGCTGGGCTGTATTGCGGTGACCAACTCGGATATGGATGAAATATGGCAATTGGTCTCTGACCATACCTCTATTATTATTCACCCATGATGAGATAACCGTTCAGGTAGGTTTTGCGGATAAAGGCAATGATCAAACTGCACAAGGCTTATGCAGAGGATAAGTTTATCATCTGAAATCAGTCACAGTTCACCATCACAATACATCACAAGCAATTGTAAAGTAATGTAAAATTCCTCTACTTATAAAAAGCTGATACTTAAGTTTTCACCAGAAAAGAAGATAATTTCGACAAAAGCTTTGCGAAACTATCCACATTTTCTGTGGATAACGCTGTGGTTATCCACAGGATAAAACTTTTTACCTACTTTATCCTTATTATCTTCAAGACTCATCTTATTTTCAGGCTTTCTACACGAAGAACAAATCATGGGTTAATTCGTAAAAACTGTTCCACATTTTCTTGAATATGAGCCGCGTTGAAGCGGCGCAAGGGCGACTATAGCAGTGCAAGGCGTTGAAGCGGCGCAAGGGGTAGCCACAGGATAAAACTTTTTGTAGTTCCTCATCCCTTCTTATCATCAAGATCCATCTTATTTCAGCGTCTCTATCCGAAGAAAAGTGATGCGCTATTTAAGCAAAACTCATCCCCCACGCCCTAGAAATGAGTTAGATCTAAAGCAGCACAAGGCCGAATAAGGTAGTGCAGGAACAAAGCGTTATTTATTCATCTGGATATTCAAAACGATATCCCACCCCATACACCGCCTGAATCCATTCATGACGATTTCCAGTATCCGCCGCCTCTGAAATCTTACGGCGCAGGTTTTTAATATGGCTATCAATCACACGGTCTGCCACATCAAAGCTGTCTGGATTGATATGATCGAGTAACTGGGCACGTGAATAGACCTGTCCAAGATGCTCTAAAAACAGCTCTAATAAACGGAACTCGGTTGGCGTCAAGGTTAGTGCTTTTTGCTGGTACCAAATCCGTTGCTGCGCTTTATCAATACGGAATAAATCATTTTGTTCAGGTTCCGCTTTACGTTCTAAACGGCGCAAAACTGCCTGTACACGCGCCACCAGTTCTTTTGGACTAAAAGGCTTACAGATATAATCATCTGCACCCATATTCAGACCCAAGACACGATCAATTTCTTCAGTACGTGCAGTCACCATAATGATCGGCAAATCAGACTGCTCACGTACTTTACGGCAAATGGTTAAACCATCCATACGCGGCACCATTAAATCCAGAATCATCAAGCTCGGTTTACGTTGCTGGAACTGGGTATAAGCATCTTGACCATCATGGAACATACTGACTTCAAAACCAGCAGCTTCTAAATAATCACGAACCAACTGTGCCAGTTCAACCTCATCTTCAACCAACATGATATGTTTCATGGTTTTCATCCTATCCATCATCCTCAACACAAGAGGATCTAAAAGTTATTTGATCTGTTTTGGGAAAGTCAGCACACAACGTAATCCACCTAAAGGTGAATGCTCAAAAGTCAGTGAGCCACCTAAAGCTTGTGCAAGTTTACATGATAAAGCCAAACCTAAGCCGGTTCCGCCTGTACTACGGGTACGTGAATCATCAACACGATAGAAGCGCTCACCTAGACGTGCCAGTTGCTCATCATTCACGCCCAATGGACTGTCATCCACATACATTATCCATTGTTGCTCATCTTGTTGAGTGTGAATCTGTATTTTTCCACCTTGTTCCGTGTAACGAACACAGTTACCTAGCAGATTGACGATAATCTGTTTAAAGCGATCACGGTCTAAAGATAAGGTTGCTCCTTCTCCTGACAACGTCACCTCAAGCTGGTTTTGCTCAAATGTCGATTTGAAATTCTCGACTTCTTGTACGACCACATCCCATGGATTGACTTCAGCAAAATAGCATTTCAACTGTTGTGCATCGGCCTGAGCCAGATCAGCCAAATCTTGGGTCAACTTTTTCAAAGTACTGACCTGACGCATCATGGCATTCAGATGCTCAGGCGTCGCTTTACGAATCCCATCCTGCATCGCTTCAATTTGGGCCTGCAATACCGCCAAGGGTGTTTTCAGTTCATGTGAAGTATCGGATACCCATTGACGACGAGATTCTTCATGCTGATGTAAAATATCGGCTAAATGATTGAGCTGATTAGACAAATCACCTAACTCATCATTGCGCTTAATGATCACCTGATGCTGATAATTACCACGGGTCAATTCTAAAGTTGCATTCAATAAGCGTTGAATTGGCTTTTTAAAGTACGTTGCCATCAATAAAGCAGCCACCAAACTTGAGAGCACCGTTAATGCATAAACCAAAAGTAAATAGCGTTTTTGATTACTAAAGAAGTTAATACTGGATGCATCATCCTGATCTAATACAGGTTTTAAGCCCAAATAACCAACCACTTTATCCGAAACAATAATCGGACGGAACGAGATCTGATCCGTGGCGGGTTCACCCACAATAAACTGCTGCTTTTCATCATATAAAGACAGACGCGAACTCAAACCCAAACGGTCTGGAATTGAGACAAACCGTTTTTTGCCATGTTCTACCGGCGCATTTAATTTGCTTTCCTGTTTATCCTCTTTTCCATCTTTCTTTAAACGGAACTGACTTGGACTTAAGGGAAAGCGTAAGCCCTCAAAAGGCTGATATTCAGAAGGTAAATTCTGTTTCAGGATTTTGAGCTCTTCATCATTGAAAATCTGCCGATTTCTGATCTCGACATTATTTTGTGCTAAAGAGGGAGACATACTTAACAGGGTATGATCATTAAAATAACGTTGCTGCAAGGCAATATCATACTGACGACGTAACCACCACTGAGACAGTCGATCATAGTCATCTGGCGCCGCTGTGCCTTCAATCTGTAGAATTTGTGCCTGAATTGCATTACCCCAATCATGATAAACCGTATAGACATTGCCTAGGTTGGCAATCAAACGATCCAACTTTTGCATTTCCACATCGGCCACATAACGGGCAAAGTTCTTTTGCATGGTCCAATGCAAAACTCCCAGACTGATCGTTGCAATCAGCAAGGTGGTGAGTAATACAGTTAAAAACAGGCGTAAGGCTAAGGGCACGCGACGAACATTCAAAAGCGAATTCTCAATAGTGTTCTATTTGTGGATTGTAACCAACATGGTCGAAAAAAACTCTCCATTGTTTCTTCATCTTTATTATCTAATCTTTAACCATCACATCTCAACTGATAACGCTGGATAAAACAATGAACAAGACAAAAATCGTATTGATGACCACTCTACTCAGTTCTGTTTTAGGTTTAGCTGCCTGTCAATCGACAATGCCAGCAGAACAGTCAATGAACCGTGATCATCCTCGTCACAATATGCAACGTACGCCTCTAACACCAGAACAACGTGCTGAATGGCAAGCCAAACGTGAGCAACGCTTAGAACAACGTGAACAAATGCGTCAGGAACATCAAGCACAACGTGCACAGATTGAACAGGCTTGCCAAGGTAAACGTATCGGAGACCGTGTTAATGTTCAATGGAATAATCGTGTCATTCAAGGGACTTGTGAGGTACGTTTTACTCCAGATAAATCCCAATTCAAGCGTCAAACTAACACAACCACTTAATCCCCTCTTCCTCATAGGCGCTTTTCAAGCGCTTTTTTTATGGCCAAAATATATTCATTTTCAAGTACACAGCTGCTTACGATTTTGCCGCAGCAGTTTCACTCAAAAGCCAAAAAACCACCTACAATCTAAACGCTTAAACAGGTTGAACCATAAACTTTGACTTCACAGTCACTAAGAAATGACCTGTAAAAGCTTGTACCGAACTATAACTTGTTGCACGATTAGCGCTACCAAATGGTGCTCTTGGGCACATCAAACATTGACTAAGATTATAACTCTGGTTTAACCAGTATTGAGGAACCCGCTATGCCACAATACAAAGCACCCTTACGTGATATGCAGTTCGTATTACACGAATTATTAAATGCTGAAGCACATTACGCGAAACTTCCTGCATTTCAAGACACTGTAAGCCGTGAATTGGTTGATCAATATTTAGAAGCAGCGGCTGATTTCTGCGAAAACGAACTTTCTCCTTTAAACCAAGTGGGCGACCGCGAAGGTTGTACTTGGAATGACGGCGTTGTAACGACACCTACAGGCTTTAAAGAAGCGTATCAAAAATATATCGAACTTGGTTTCCCATCTCTTTCTGCTGATGAAGAATTTGGCGGTCAAGCATTACCAAACTCTTTAGGGATTGCAATCTCTGAAATGGTCGGTACAGCTAACTGGTCATGGGGTATGTACCCTGGTCTTTCTCATGGTGCGGTGCGTACTTTAGAACACCATGGTTCTGACGAACAAAAGAACACTTACTTGCCAAACCTTGTTTCAGGTGTTTGGACTGGGACCATGTGCTTAACTGAATCTCATGCTGGTTCTGACCTTGGTATTATCCGTTCTAAAGCTGAACCAAATGCAGATGGCAGCTATGCAATCTCTGGCGAGAAAATCTTTATCTCTGCTGGTGAACACGACATGGCTGAAAACATCATCCATATCGTACTTGCACGTTTACCTGGCGCGCCAAAAGGCACAAAAGGGATTTCTTTATTCATCGTACCTAAATTCCACGTGAATGCTGACGGTTCTGTTGGTGAACGTAATGCGGTTCGTTGTGGTTCAATCGAACACAAAATGGGTATCCATGGTAACGCAACTTGCGTGATCAACTTTGATCAAGCAAAAGGTTACTTGATTGGCCCTGAAAACCGTGGCTTAAACTGCATGTTCACTTTCATGAACACAGCACGTATCGGTACAGCAGTTCAAGGTTTATCTGCATCTGAATCGTCTTTCCAAGGCGCTTTAGCGTATGCGAAAGACCGTTTGGCAATGCGTTCTCTTTCTGGTCCTAAAGCGCCTGAAAAAGAAGCCGATCCAATTATTGTTCACCCTGCTGTTCGCAACATGCTTTTGACACAAAAATCATTTGCTGAAGGCGGTCGTGCATTGGTTTACTTATTGGCTCAATATGCAGACATCGTTGAAAAAGGCGAAACTGAAGAAGAGCGTAAGTTTGCTGACAACATCTTGTCTTTGTTAACGCCAATTGCAAAAGCATTCTTAACTGAAACGGGTTCTGAATCTGCGAAGCACGGTGTACAAGTCTTTGGTGGTCACGGCTTCATTTCTGAACACGGTATGGAGCAAATCGTACGTGATACACGTATTGCTTGCTTATACGAAGGTACCACCGAGATTCAAGCGCTTGACTTGTTAGGTCGTAAAGTATTGCAAACTCAAGGTGCAATGTTGAAAGACTTCACCAAGATCATTCATAAATTTGTTGAAGCAAACAAAGATAATGCGGCAATGCAAGAATTCGTTGTGCCATTGGCTGCTGCCAACAAAGAATGGGGTGATATCACCATGCAAATCGGTATGCGTGCGATGCAGAATCCGGATGAAGTGGGTGCAGCTGCGGTTGACTACCTCTACTTCTCTGGTTATGTCACGCTTGCTTACTTATGGGCGCGCATGGCACTTGTTGCTCAAGAAAAATTGGCTGAAGGTACAACCGATGTTGACTTCTACAATGCAAAAGTGACCACGGCTCGTTTCTACTTCAAGAAGATCTTGCCACGTGTTCGCTCACATGTAGACGTACTTTCAACTGGCGTTGCGCCATTGTTTGAACTTGATGCGGAACACTTCGCTTTCTAAACATAGTTTAGAATGAGATGCAACGTTCATCACAGAAAAAGGACTGGTCAGTTTTGACCGTCCTTTTTTTGTTTAATCAATGCTAAATTGATACCATTCAATTTATTTGTTCGTTTTATTTGATCACTTTGCACATGACACTGTGCCTAGAAGGGAACGATTATGCCAATTTACAATGCGCCTTTAGCAGACATGAAATTCATCTTAAATGATGTATTTAAAGCAGAACAATTTTGGCAGTCTAATGAGAAACTGGCTCATGTAGATGCTGCAACAGCTGAAGCAATTTTAGAAGAAATGGCGAAGTTTGCCCAAAACGTGACACATCCGTTAAACCGTACGGGTGATGAAGAAGGTGCACGTTGGGAAAATGGCGAAGTTTTCACCCCAGCAGGTTTCAAAGAAGCATTCCGTCAATACGCTGACGGCGGTTGGATCGGCTTAGGTGCGGACGAAGAATGGGGCGGTCAGGCCATGCCAAAAATGCTGACTGTATTGTCTGATGAAATGTTATTCGCGACCAATCCATCATTCATGCTCTACCCGCTTCTTTCCGTGGGTGCTGGTATGGCCTTAAACAGCTATGCATCACAAGAGCAAAAAGAAACCTATTTACCTAAAATCTACTCTGGCGAATGGTCAGGCACCATGTGCTTAACTGAACCACATGCAGGTACAGATTTAGGCATTATCAAAACCAAAGCTGAACGCAATGAAGATGGTACGTATAACATTACGGGGACTAAAATCTTCATCACTGGCGGTGATAACGATTTAGCTGAAAACATCATTCATCTTGTTCTTGCCAAGACACCTGATGCACCTGCGGGTTCACGCGGTATTTCGTTATTCATCGTTCCAAAGTTCCTGTTAAATGAAGACGGTTCTTTAGGTGAGCGCAATCCAGTTGGCCCAGGTTCTATCGAACACAAGATGGGGATTAAAGCTTCTGCAACTTGCGTGATGAACTTTGATGGTGCCAAAGGTTACCTCGTGGGTAAAGAAAACGAAGGTCTTGCTGCAATGTTCGTGATGATGAACTACGAACGTTTGTCGATGGGTATCCAAGGTCTTGGTGCTTCTGAATTTGCGTATCAAAATGCAGCACAATACGCAACTGACCGTTTGCAAGGCCGTAGCGCGTCTGGTGTTCAATCACCAAACAAGCCCGCGGATAGCATTTTAGTACATGGTGATGTACGTCGTATGTTGCTCAATGTACGTGCCAATAACGAAGCATCTCGTGCATTCGCAGTATATGTTGGTCAGCAACTGGATATCACCAAGTTCTCAACCGATGCGGAAGCAGTGAAGAAAGCCAATGACCGTGTTGCATTATTAACACCAATTGCAAAAGCGTATTTGACTGACACGGCTTTCCAAGCGACTTTAGATGCGCAAATGGTGTTTGGTGGCCACGGTTATATCCGTGAATGGGGTATGGAACAATGTATCCGTGATCTTCGTATTGCTCAGATTTATGAAGGTACCAACGGTGTTCAATCTCAAGATTTAATTGGTCGTAAAACCATTAAATGTGGCGGCGCATTCATTGCTGAATACATCACTGAAATCCGTGACTTTGCCAATGACTTAGACACCGATTTGAACTTCATTAAAGATGCAACTTTAGATGCGGCCACTGAAATCGAAGCGATCACGCAGTTCATTATTGAGCAAGCAGCTGAAAACGTAGATTTCCCAAATGCTGCTGCGGTTGATTACCTACATGCAGTCGGCCTACTCAGCTTCGCCTATATGTTTGCGAAAATTGCTGCCGCGGCTAAAGACAAGTCTGGTGATTTCTACCAAAACAAACTGGCTTTGGCACAATATTTTGTAGACCGTATCCTGCCTGAAATTGATGCGCGTTTAGCGAAGATCAAAGCGGGTTCTGACTTGATCATGAACTTCAGCGAAGATTACTTCACCAATCAAGCTTAATTTAGCTTGGTCATAAAAACTGCTTCGGCCATGTGGTTGAGGCAGTTTTTTTTATCGCTATAATAAAATCAGCATAAAACTTGCATAATATTCTAATAATCATATTGAGCATCTGAGTCGCTATGTCGAACCCTAAAGAGAAACTTGAAGGCTTACCTCGCCTATTCGACCGCTTCGGTCACTATGCGGTTGAAGCCTTTCATTATTTAGCCTTATTTATTATCGGCTGTATGATTGCATGGTCAGCCGTGCATACCGTGATCGAAATTCTGACGGTGAAACAGTACGCCAGCATTGATGACATCTTACTCTTATTTATCTATTTAGAACTCGGCGCCATGGTGGGGATTTATTTCAAGACCAATCACATGCCAGTGCGCTTTTTGATTTATGTCGCGATTACCGCCCTCACTCGCCTGTTGATCGCCGATATTCAGCACAACCATAAAGCCTCGATGGATTTAGTCATCACCACAGGTTCGATCTTAATTTTAGCGGTGGCGATTTTGGTGGTTCGTTTTGCATCATGGAACTACCCTTCTGTGATTCGGGGCAAAGATCAAGAACAACAACTGCCCTCCAATAAAACCCCAAGACCCCAAGACGATGAGCTGGCATAAATAAAAAAGCAGGCATTTGGCCTGCTTTCTTTATTCGCGATCTTATCCAACGCGGAAGACACGATATTGGGAATCAACCAGTACATATTTGCCTTGTACTTGCATCCAGTTATAACCACGTGGCGGCTCGTACAAACGATGGTAGCGATAATTTGAGACTATATAACGGTTATTACGAAACTCAGAAGGCAAACGCTCACCACGTTTAAAATTAATGCGCTGACCATAATGATTACCACGGTCACCATTCGACCAACGCGGTTGTTCACGATGATCATAACGGTGGTCATAACGATCATAGCGCTGATCGTAACGATCTTTATAATCATGACTCCAACGATTTGAATCTGCCATTGCCGAAGCAGATATACCGAGCATTAAAGTCGATACCAATAACACCGCTGTCTTTTTCATTGTTTGATCCTCTATTTTTCGATCTGAAACCAGATTAAGAAAAACTCTAGGAGAAAGCATGAATAAAACCTGTCACATTGCAAAACTTTGTAATGAAATCCAAGAAATTATGGAGAATCATCTACAGACTAAATTTGAAAAAGCAATTTAAAATCAGCGAATAATTTCAATGGTAAAACTATCATCCGTCACCAAAAGATAACGTCCATCCACCATCACCCAATGGCGACCGCGCGGCGGTTCACGTAATGAATAATAATCCCAGTCCCGGACGATATAGCGTTCATTCCTGAATTGACCAGGTAATTCATTGCCAACCACAAAGGAGCCGCTTCGGTAACTGCGCTCATACTGTGTCTCTGGATAATATTCAACACGCACACCAGGACGGTGATTCGGACGAGGATAATAGTTATTTTGATTGGGCTGATAATAATAGCCTTTTGGCGGTGCTGTTGGCGTATCACGCTGATTCGAGAATGCGAATGGATCTTGTGCAGGTGGCTGATAGGAAGATGAGGTCTGATGAGAAGAGTGACGTTCTACGCCACGATAACCACCCCATGCATTATCTGCATAGCTCATCACAGGCAGAGAGCCCAATAGAACCACTAAGCCATAAATATAGCGTTTAGATTGCATCATCATGATCTCCCTAAAATCAGAGTATCTTTTTATTTTAGAATAAAAAACCAGCACTGATGTTGTAATAATATTTTTTCAGATCAGCTGTTGCATTGCATTGATAAATAGCAGCTGCCTAAAGCCATCATTAGATATGCTAAAATCAATTTTTTGGTTTTGAGGCAACATCTGTGGCTGAAATGAATTTTGATCGTCTCTATCAATTTTTCTGTAAAGTTCCCAGCGTACAAGAATCTCGTATCGTTGCGCATGGTGCAGATGGTCAACATGCGTGGTGGTTTAAATTCAACATTGATGTTGAGCATCCGCTGGCATGGCAAACTGTTCAAGAACTCGGGCACGTCCTCAATTATTTATCCACCAATGAACGTTTACCCACTCAGTTCTTTCCCGTGTCTCCTCCCCCGTACATGAACGGTGAAGCTAAAGATTTCTTGGCGTGGGTAATCCAGTGTAATCATCCAGAATTCACTCCAGATGTGGTCTGTGACTGGCTAGAAGCCCGCTTACCCAATCCAGTCGAAGATGAAACTCAGTGGAAAATCAAAACAGATTTAAGCGAACTTGAGCAATTGGCCGATAAAGATTTAGATCAGTTGATTCCTCCGAGCCCTTAATTCGAAGACTTGTCATCTTTTCAACGAGCTTAATAATCAATGATACCCAAGCTCGTTGAGATGCGGCTGTGAAGCACTATAAGTCGTAGCCCAAATACTCTTGTGGTGATTCCGAATAAGGTAAAATCAGATAGTTATTTTTTAAAATCAGGGCTTTTATTTTTTCCTGATGAGGGAGATCTAAAGGGTAAATCAAAGCAAGATCCTGAGCCAAATCATCAATCGTATCCACTTTAAACACTGATGTTTTGATCCACCCCAATAAAGCCGCCCCAAGGCCGATAAACTCAAAACCATAGTGCTGCATTTTCTCAATGATGGCAAAGTTTTCAAATGGATCAAAATCACAGGAGAAATAACCGTTCGGTAACATCGCCAATTTCAATGCTTCGGTTTCAACATCCGCGACTTTCACTTCAATCACACTCTCCATTGAAATCAATAGATTTTGATTAAAATAAATGATCGCCTCTAAATCACTTTCATCGTAATGCTGCATTTTCTCAGCAAAGTTTTCAAAGCGCAGCTGATGGGCTGGATCACTCAACTGTTGAAGATAATGCCGCAATTGCTTGGGTACACAAACATTTTGATAGGTCTGTTCCCAGCTTGAATCACCAACCTCAATCCCGTTCAGATCATCACTAAAATCAACATACAAGCGGTCATCCTCGACTGCATGCATCGAGGTGTATTTTGCCTGTGCTACATCATCCAGAATCAGAAACACTTTTTTGGGATAAACGTCTTTTTTCAAGCTCAGATAGCATTCCAGCAGTTCAGCCCAACTGTGAATTTCAACAATATCAGCATAATGATTGAGTTGATGCACAGCTAAATCAATCTGCTGATCCTGCCTAGTAGTCAGTTTAATTTTTGCCATTCCGTCGAACACCTGCTCTGCTCAATTAAAACGTCGATAACCCCGACCATTCCATAAAACGATACAGCCAGTATTTCGCCTTTGATTCATCCGCATATTTTGCATAATCAACCGTAATTTGACGGCCATTGGCATTGGTCCATGCTGCATCAAAATACTTTCCTGCATCTTTAAACACTGGCGCTTGTGCTGCACCAATCACCCGCATATCAGTCTCAAGGTTATAATTTTTCAAATTCCGTGCAGTTAAGTTGGCTGAACCCAGAATAATTTCTGCTTGCTGCGCATTATATTTCAACAGCATTTTGCTATGGCACTGCTCGCCACGCGTGTCACACCAACGAATTGGAATGCCAGTGGCATGGAGTTCTGAAGCCACTTGACGATTTGGGATACCATTCTTTTTCAGACCGAACGCATCTTTATTCGGATCAATCATGATGCGAATCTTGACACCACGTTGCTGTGCTTGCTTCAGTGCATCAATGATATTGCGTTCCGACAAATAGAACATGGCCATATCCAGATGCTCTTTACTTTTCGCAGTCTGAATCATCTTTAAGACAGCCTCATAAATGGCTTTTTCAGTCAGCACTTGGACTTGAGGTAAGCTTTTATCTTCTGCCAGCCCCCCCATGATCACAAATGGACTAGAGCCATTAGACATATTGGCCACTGCTTGTTCGGTTTGCAGTATATCAATCGCGGTTGGGCCCTCCACCACCAACGCCACATTGCTATGATGCGAACTACCATCATGTGGATTGGCTGAAGTTACCAAACTCTTCCAGCCGTCCACCGTATCCACGACCAAAGTTTTACGATGATTGGCTTTAAAATTAAAGAGTTCCAAATAACTACGCAAAGTCACTTTATCTTTGCCAAATGGACTGCTTAACCATCCCCCTTCTGGATTATTCCCCAAGTTCTGGCAACAGATATACCAGAAACCTGACCAGAGTGGATTCGAGGCACGGAGCGGTTTTAAATCGGTCTCGATTACTTCTACCCCCGCCTGACGTAACTGCTGATAATGCTGAGGTGTCATACCGCCATAAACCGAGTTAATCGGATCGGTAATCACCACAATTTCAACCGTTGGATGCAAACGACGCTTCACAACCAAGGCATCCGTCAATTCTTGCATCAAAGGAAACTGTTTGACTTTGGACTTTCCGACTTCCTGATTAAACAGGAACATATCCAGCACAATCGTTGTTTGTGCCTGATCGATCAACTGGAAAACTTCTTTGAAAATATGCTGATCAACCTGCTGTTGACCTTGCGTATCAATATAAGTCTGATCCGCTAAAAACTTCACATTGGCATGACGCAACTGACCCGTAAAATCCAGTCCTTTCGGGAGTGGTTTTACCGTGTGATAGATTGCCGAAGCAATGTATCCAATCGCAAAAATACACAATATGACTGCCATGTAACGTCGACCTGACCAGTTTAATTTCCGATGAATTCGTTGGAAGATACGCATATAAACAAAAAAAGCCCTAGCCTAATGTGTTAAGGCTAGAGCTTATACTTTGATTTTTCAATAAGATTTAAGTGAAAAATTAGAAGTTAAAATTCACCCCAACGGTAAAGTTACGGCCCACTTGCGGAATCGTCGATAAGAACGATGCATGTTGATAAACCTGATCGTCCAGCAAGTTATTCGCATTCAGGAATACGCGGTAATCGCCAACATTGCTATATTTACCCGTATATGCCACACCCAGATTCACCATGTTATAGCTTTGGGTGTCCGTCTCATAAGCTGCAATTTTGTCTTGCTGGAACACATGATAATATTCCGCTGAACCACTAAAACCATCACCAAAGTCAGCATTTACTTTGGTTCCTAAACGACCTGCCGGTACTCTTGGTGCATTTTCATTGTCGATCTTGCCACGAACATAGTCTCCAAATACACCGACTTTATACATTGACGAAATTTGATAACCAGCTTCTGCCTCAGCACCGTAGAAGCGTGCCTGATCTTGTGTATATTTCACCAAGCGGAAATCTTTATAGCGGTCTAAAGTTTGTGCGTAGATATAATCATCAAACCAGTTGTGATACACGTGGACATGATAATCAAACTTGTTATCGTCATAATGGAAACCTAACTCCACATTATTTGACTTCTCTTTCTTCAATTGATCATCACCTAACTCATAGGTATTGGTCGCAAAATGTCCACCATTCGCATATAACTCTTGTGCTAAAGGTAAACGCTCTTGATGTGAAGTCACCAATGAAAGTTTATAGTTCGGTGCAAATTCCCAGTTGGCTGCACCTGAAACAGAAAAGGCCGAACCACTGAAATCTTTTTTCGATGAGTCATCAATATCAATTTTTTGCTGGTCCGCACGTGCTGCGACTTCAACATGTACATCATTAAATTGAGCATGCTCTAAGGCAAAAACACTCCACTTCTTGGTCGTATTTGGTGCCAAGAACGCTTCTTCACCCGTGAGTTCCAGTTTTTGCTGACCATATTGGGTTCCAATCACACCTTCCCAAGGACCGAGGGGATTGTGTACCAATTCCAGACGCCCATCATAGCCCTTGTTTTTAAAGCGCGTAGCAATGGTGCCTTCTTCAATTTCATCATGCTTATAATCGGTATAACTGGCTTGAGCACGTAACTTTTTAAAGCCCGCAAATGGATCGTTCAGTTCAGTACGGACATCATAACGCTCAGATTTCAAATCGATCCAAGGACCAGCCTCATGTGCGTGATCATGGTCGTGGTCGTGATCATCCCCGTCATCATGATCATGCTCGCCACAATGCAGACTTAAACCATGTAAATGGCAACTTTCATATTCATGGCTGTGGCCCGGTAAACCATATTTATCTTGACGATTACTATATGAAATTCCTGTAAAACCACGATCATAAATCCAGGATAAACCCACATTAACGGTTTCACCCTTGGCAAAAGTATTGCCTACACGGCGCTCTTTTTCGCCCTCATGGAAATAGCCTGGTGCAATGTAATCATTCGCTTCTCGGTTTAACCCTTCTACACGTAAAGCCACCTGATCACCTAAAGCAACTGTAACGCCAGCGGTCGCCAGTTTTTCATCACTGCCTGTGTTATAGCGTAATCCAACATTTCCCTCATAACCATTTGCAGGCATTTGCGTTGGAATCTTACTGTCCGTGACATTGACTAAACCACCCACCGTTCCAGCACCAAACAATAAGGTTGATGGCCCGCGGATCACTTCGACCTGCTTCGCCAATGCTGGATCAACCGTCACCGCATGATCTGGAGACAATGTTGATACGTCAATGTTTTCAGAAGAGTTTTGCAGAACCTTCACACGCGGGCCATCCTGTCCACGAATCACAGGACGACTTGACCCTGCACCGAATTGATTGGAATAAATACCAGGCTCACCACTCAGTGCGTCACCAATGGTCACCGCCCCTTGCTGTAAATGTTTTTGGTCCACCACCGTATCGGCAACAGCAAAATCTTTAGAAGTTTGCTCAAGTGGATGTGCTTTAATTCGAATTGTATCTAAGGTTGAAACCTGTTCAGTTTCTGCTGCCAATGTGGATACAGA
The DNA here is from genome assembly GCF_000413935.1 of Acinetobacter colistiniresistens. Lineage (GTDB taxonomy): Bacteria > Pseudomonadota > Gammaproteobacteria > Pseudomonadales > Moraxellaceae > Acinetobacter > Acinetobacter colistiniresistens. The sequence goes on from NZ_KE340376.1 coordinate 274,669, forward strand.
TACAACAGCTAAAATCGATAAGGTCAGAATATTTTTGGAGAATGACATACCATGTCTCAAATCAGTTGTTTGCTACATTGTAATATTATAACATTTCATTAATTTTGCAATAAGAAACAGTCGAACAAAAAACATTTGCTACACTACTTCTCCATGATTCCATGAATGGTCGTTTTTCAACCATATGCCTTTTACCCTTTCCCATGCTGTTCTCGCCCCGCCACTCTCCAAACTCAGTCAAGGACATTTGCCTGTCGCCGCTTTAGCCATTGGCTGTATGACCCCAGATCTATATCGGTTATTCACGCAGGAAACTATTGCCATTACGCATCAATGGTCTGGCCTATTATTTCCCAACTTGCCAATTGGCCTATTCTTTTGCTTATTGTGGTATTTAATCTATCGCCCTGTCATTTACCGTGTTCTGGGCATTCAGCATCCTTTACATATCCACTCCTTTGATCAGGCTGTGGCTTTCATCTTGATGAATTGCTTTGCCATTCTTTTCGGGAGTGCAACGCATTTAATTTGGGATGGGTTAACTCATCTCGACTTTCGCACGTTTGCATTTAAAGAACTTCTTGCACAAAACATATCCCTACTGGGTCTTAATTATCCTCTGCATCTTATCTTACAGATTGGTTCATCCCTCATCACGCTCCCAATCTTAATGCAGATGTGCTGGCGCTATTATCAGCAGCATAAAGGCACCCAGCCTAGTTCAATTCAAGAGAGATGGTTCTTCGTTATTAGCCTGATCATTTCCACAATTTCAGCACTCCTCTCTATATGGGACTATAGCAGACATATCCCTGCTTCCCTTTGGAACAGCGAACGCTATTTCTTCATTGGAAAATCAATCAATGAATTTACACAAACGGGCTTAAGTCTATTCACGGTCTCGTGTTTATTATTCTTATTTTTGCATCGGAACCAGCGACTGAAATCGTTTTAACAAAAAGCATCCGTTTTAAATTCTCTTGAAAACATTAAGACTTGAGACTCTACGTTCAACAAGGCATAATCTCCCCTTCATTGGTGCTGCGCTGTTTACGCATTCACCTTCTACAGCCAATATAGTTTGGATACATAATTCAATATGATGCGCACTCATTACTGTGGCTCTTTAACTGAAGCCCAAATCGATCAAACCGTTACTTTATGCGGATGGGTTCATCGTCGTCGTGACCATGGCGGTGTAATTTTCCTTGATATGCGTGACCGTGATGGTTTAGTACAGGTGGTGATCGATCCAGATACCCCTGAAGCATTCGCAACAGCAGATAAAGCACGTTCTGAATTTGTATTAAAAATTACAGGCCGTGTTCGTCGCCGCTATGAAGGTACTGAAAATGCCAACATGGTGAGTGGTCAGATTGAAGTTTTAGGTAAAGAAATCGAAGTTCTTGCAGCTTCTGATACTCCGCCATTCCCATTGAATGACGAAAACACCAATATTTCAGAAGAAATTCGTTTGAAATACCGTTTCTTGGACATCCGCCGTCCAGAAATGCTCGAGCGCTTGCGTTTCCGCTCTAAAGTCACCAACTTGATCCGTAACTATTTTGAAGATCATGGTTTCTTAGACGTTGAAACCCCAATTTTGACACGTGCTACACCAGAAGGCGCACGTGACTATTTAGTACCAAGCCGTGTTTCAAATGGTAGTTTCTACGCACTTCCACAATCACCACAATTATTCAAACAGTTGTTGATGGTTGGCGGTATTGATCGTTATTACCAAATTGCTAAATGTTTCCGTGACGAAGACTTACGTGCGGATCGTCAGCCTGAATTTACCCAAATCGACGTTGAAACATCGTTCATGAGTGACGATGACATCATGGATTTAATGGAAGGCTTAACGGTTAAAATGTTCAATGAATTATTGAATGTAAAATTCGATAAATTTGAACGTATGACCTATGCAGACGCAATGCGTGACTATGCATCTGACAAACCAGATATGCGTATTCCATTGAAACTTGTTGACGTTGCAGACTTGATGCAAGACGTTGAGTTCAAAGTATTCGCTGGCCCTGCTAAAGATCCGAAAGGTCGTATCGTGGCTTTACGTGTGCCTGGTGCAGGCTCACTGCCACGTAGTGCAATTGACGAATACACCAAATTCGTAGGCATCTACGGTGCAAAAGGCTTGGCTTATATCAAAGTCAACGAACTTGAAAAAGGCATCGAAGGTCTGCAATCACCAATCGTTAAATTCATCGAACCAATCGTGCTTGATCTATTAAAACGCGTTGGTGCTGAAAATGGCGACATCGTGTTCTTTGGTGCAGACAAAGCCAAAGTTGTAAATGATGCGATGGGTGCACTTCGTGTCAAAATCGGTCATGACTTGAAGCTGACCACTTGCGAGTGGGCACCGCTTTGGGTAGTTGACTTCCCAATGTTTGAAGAAACTGATGATGGTAAATGGACTTCTGTTCACCACCCATTCACACTACCAAAATCAAGTGTTGAAGAAGTGAAGAGCAATCCAGGTGAAGCCCTTTCTGTTGCATACGATATGGTACTGAATGGTACTGAAATCGGTGGTGGCTCACTTCGTATCTATACTTTAGAAATGCAAAAAGCAATTTTTGAAGCTTTAGGGATTGGTGAAGAAGAAGCAGAAGAGAAATTCAGCTTCTTATTGAATGCATTACGTTACGGTGCGCCTCCGCACGGTGGTTTGGCCTTTGGTCTTGACCGCTTAATCATGTTAATGACAGGTGCTTCTTCGATTCGTGATGTAATTGCATTCCCGAAAACCAAGACAGCTGAATGTCCATTGACTCAAGCGCCAGCGCCAGTTGAAGCAAATCAATTACGTGACTTAGGTATTCGTTTACGCGAAAAAGCAAAAGCTGAAGAAAAATAAACCTTGCGTTTATGATTCAACAAAAACCCTGCTCTATGCAGGGTTTTTTTATATTCGAGTTTTACTTTGCGATCATGCTCGCTAGTGGCATAATAGACTGCTTTTTTATTGAGAGATCCGTCTTATGGCAATGCGTCCTGATGTACGTCGACATGCAATTGTACTTATTGTATTTTCACTTGCTCAATGGTTTTTCATGCGTTACATCTTGGCAAATGAACTCTTCAATATGGACACCAATCAACGCATTTTATACTTCTGTGTAAGTAGCTTGGCGGGTGCTCTGCTGATCTTTGTTGCGTTGATCTACATGGTACTTAAAGGCAACGTCGATAAACAAGATTAAAAGCATGTCGTTTTACGCTACCCTACTTCGTATTCTCCCTTTAGCACTTTTGCGTAGTATCGCAAAAGTGGCAGCTTACTTTATCAATCAAAATCCGAATAAAAGTATGCTGTGGAAAACCAGAGTCAATCTAGGCTTAGCCTATCCGCAACTCAAACCAGAACAAAAAGAACAGCTAGCACGAGAAAGTGTGACCAAGCAATGCCTCAGTTATATTGAATCTGGTAAATGCTGGGCCATGCCACCTGAATGGAGCATCCAACAGATTCATACGGTACATCGTTTGGAAGTATTAACAGATGCGCTCAGTGATCCAAGAGGCGCACTGATTATTACCCCGCATCTGGGCACATGGGAAATGATGAATGCATGGGTACATCAATATGGTATTCCGACCATTATGTATAAGCCAATGAAAGATTCTGGCTTTAATGCTTTTGCCCTACATGCACGTCAGCGTCTTAACGCCACTTTGGTCCCTACCGATGCATCTGGCGTTAAAGCTTTGTTTAAAAATTTAAAACAAGGTGGCTTCAGTGTAATTCTACCCGATCATGTTCCAGATCCATCTGGTGGTGTTGTGGTTCCATTTTTCGGAATTCCTTGCCTGACCAGTACGCTAGCCAGCAAAATGGCGCAAAAAACCCAATGTCGTTTAGTTGGTTTAAGCTGTTTCCGCCGCGAAGATGGTGCAGGTTTTGATGTGTATTGTGACGATCTGAATGATCCGCAGCTGTATGATCGAGATATCAAAGTTGCCACAACAGCACTCAATCAAGCGGTTGAGCAAATGATTAACCGTTTTCCTGCTGAGTATATGTGGGGCTACAAACGGTTTAGAGGTGATCAACGCCATACAGACTATTATTCCCCAAAGAACAACCATTAATCACTCATCAAAAAATGCTATGTTAATTTCCACTTTAAACAATTTTACTTGCTTATGATCCCGAAAATTATCCATTATTGCTGGTTTGGTGGAAAACCTCTACCAGAGCAGTTACAACACTATATCAATGGCTGGAAAGTAAAATGCCCAGATTGGGACATTAAACTTTGGAATGAAGATAATTTTGATATTAACAGTCATCCTTTCACAAAAAAGGCATACGAAGAAAAAAAATATGCCTTTGTTTCAGACTATGTGCGTGCATTAGCCTTATATAAATTTGGTGGTGTTTATTTAGATACAGATGTTGAAGTTAAACACTCTATAGACGAATTTTTGGCATTAGAAGCTTTTAGCAGTTTTGAAATCGACAATATACCTTTTACGTCTGCGGTCTGGGGGAGTATGCCAGAACACTCGCTGACAAAAAGAATGTTAGATTATTACAACTCAAAGACTTATAGCAATAATGAACCCCCGAACACTGTTACGATCAGTAATTTGCTCACACAATTTTATGCAATTGATCCGCATAAAGATGAAAACCAAATTGGTCATGATGGTTCTCACAAAATTCATATTTTTGCCTCTTCTTATTTCTGCTTAGATCTTCCTCCAAATTATACCACTCATCATTTTATCGGTTCATGGTTAGATAAAGAGAAAACTGAAAGCTACAAAGCTAGAGTTCATACTGAATATTATAAAAACAAAGTCTTAAACGTAGAAACTGCTACAAATAAACTTTTTTTAAAAGACCTCGCAACAAAATTAGATCTCAAGAGCTTAATAAACTTAATTCGGTATTATATAAGATATAAGTTCAAGTAGTTTTACTACTTGAACTCTATTTTCTTTTCAAAAAATTTATAATGTAGATTGTAAATCTGAATAAAAAAACGATAAATTTCTCTTTTTATTTTCAAGCTTATTTTATTTATTTTCACAGGAGTAATCATTTCACTTTGATGTCTTTGAGACCGATCTGATTGAAGACAACTCGCAAACCGAACTTCCTTATTATAAATAAAATCTTGTACACACAGTGCAGGTTGCATCTGATATACCATTTTCTTTGCAATATAGCTATCAAACATAATATCATCAATTGGTTTTATTACTTCCAGCTCATTTATATATTTCAATAAATCTCTAGCTCCCGCATTGGAAATAATATAGCCCGCAGTACCCAAATGCTCCCCTTTTAAAAGAAATAGTACTCTATCATCAATAAGAGATTTTTTAGAGAATAGTTCAACTTGTACTGAATCAGAAAATGCTTCAAGCTTAATGATTTCGACCTTTCCAGGTATCCAAGAACTATCTTTTAGAAATGACTCTGCCTTGGAACCTAAATAGATATCATCTTCAAAAATTGCCATATAAGGTAAGTTGTTATCAATTATTTTTTTCCACAAGGAGATATGGCTTAAAAGACATCCAATTTCGCCTTTTGTTAGAGAACAATTTTTAAGCTCAATTCCTGTATTTTTGAGAGCTTCTTCAATTTGATGAGGCTCAATAGCATCAAAATATTGAAATTCAATTTGTTGAGTCATAAATTGCTTGTTTATATGCTTTCTTCTTTCAAGCGCATTTTTTAAGCTAACGACAAAAATATCCATTCAATGCTCTCTTCTCAGGATCATGCTAACAACATACTGTTATTTGGGTGATTATAGGATAAAATAGGTCATGACTCAAATTAGCCATATTCACTCAATGATCTGTTTAAGCATTATTATTCCGGTATACAATGTTGAAAAATACATTCAAGAATGCCTACTAAGTATATATAATCAAATAGAAAGTAATATTGAAGTTATTATTATTAATGATGGTTCAACAGACCACTCGGCACAAATTATTGATGAATTTACACATAAGCTACCTAGCTCATTGAAACAGAATTTTATTGTCATCCACCAAAATAATCAGGGCGTAAGCCACTCAAGAAACAATGGCATACAGCAGGCCAGAGGTAACTATATAACGTTCATAGACTCTGATGACATCATAGCTGATCATTACATTTCTAATATCTTATTTGCAATAAAAAAATCTCCAGATCTAGTCCAGTTTAATGCATATTGTTTTTTCGAGAGTGCGCCTGAAAAAAATTATCACCTATCGCAGTCTTCATTATCTGGCCTACATAAAGTTAATGATGAATTGCTTTGTGATCTATTCAATAAGAACAATTGGTTTTCCTGGTTACGAGTATATAAACGAGAACTCCTTCTCGACAACCCATTCCCAACAAATATGACCCACTTTGAAGATGCATTTATTGTATCGAAAATACTCTCTGAAATTGAAAATATATTTATGATTAAACAAAGTATTTATCATTACAGAATTTTAGAAAACAGTGCCACAAGAGAAAATAATCTAGAAACAAAAAATAAACTTTTAAATAGCTGCTCTCTTTTAATCAAAGAACTTATTAAAAACTCTAAAAAAAGAGAAATATTTGCAATTCCACTACTCCACTTTTCTTATATCTATCTAGATGAATCAAAAAAAAGTAGGGGTTATTTTATTACAAATAAAAACTGGAAAAAAATTGCAAAAGAAATGAAAAACTTAAAACTAAATCTCAGTATCATACAAACAAAAAGAGAAAAGCTTTTCTTTATGTTTCGTAACCTCGGCACCTTTGGCCACTATTTGGCCAGAAAATTAAGTAAAGTTATAAAGTAAATTAAACACCCAAGAATACTGTTCTATTCTTGGGCCGATACGCTATTTAAACCCAACAGTTTTAAAGAAAATAAGTTCTCGGATTTGTTGAACAATGCGAATTAATTCTAAATGTATCTTATCCATTCCAGTTTTTTTATCGTATTTCCTTCTGGTTAAACGTTCTTTGTATAAATGACTTGCAAACTTCACACTATCTTTCGTTGAATAAAGCGTCACATCTTGAATACATAAAGCTGGTTTCATCTGACATACAGATAAAATTTTATCTTGAATCAGTTTTTCAAACATCAAGTGATCTAAGGCAATCAGTTTATCCAAAGACTGGATATAGCCGATTAATTGTTTAGCACCATGCAAAGATAAAATATAACCCGCCGTCCCAAGATTCTTGCTTTTAAGATCAAACAGCGCTCTCTCGGGCTCACCATTAAACGTTTTAATCTTTTGCCCTAATGCGACTTTTGGCGTAAATTCTTCAATCTTGATCAGATGCCAGTTCTGATCTACCCAAGAATCATCAGTCAGGAATGCTTTAACATCCTCACCCAAATAAATATCATCTTCAAAAATAGCCATATGTGGAATATTGTCGGTAATCATCTTTTGCCACAAAAACACATGACTCATGAAGCATGCCACTTCACCTTTTGTTAAAGCATACTCATCGATATTTAAACTAAGCTCTTGTGCAAATAATGCTGCTGGTTCAGGTGTCAAGGCATCAAAAAAATCAAAATCGATACCTTTCTTACTGAATTCGCTACTGATATGTACCCTGCGCTCGTGTGCAGTAGATAAACTGATAACAAATTTTTTCATGGCAATAGAAACATTAGTCTTACTGCTATTCTACTTGCTTCCCTACTCCCTTTCACCCTCAATTTCTTCCAGTCTTGTTAAGAAATGTCCAACAATGAATCTTTTAAATACATTCCTTTTTCATAATAATGGCTCAATGTTTTCCTCTCCTTCCCTGCCAGCTTAATCAGTCTTGGCATTTCTGGTGGTGGATAGTTGATCGCCATATCAATCAATACTTTTTCTTTCACCCATTGATGCTTCACTTGGAAAAATAAGGCATTCTGATCACAATTAATTAAGCTCATACTGGGTAAATGACGACGCATCACCTTCTGGCAAGCCACATAAGCAACCAGATATTCCAAACGACCAATCTCTTGGAACAAATCTGGATAATGAGGCTCAGTCTCCTTGAGATGTTGAAGGTAATTTTTAGGCGTTGCTTCAATTGCTTTCGCCAACTCATCAAACCAATGCTTAAAAAAGATGTTTTTCTCTGCGCTAGCCAGCAACCAGTTTTCCAATACGGGAAAATCTTTAAGCGTTGTATTCTTGGCACGGTAATAGGCAAAACTATTGGTATGATTCTTTATAATCAGTTGCTGAATCCAGTCTAAGCTCTCATAAACAAGAATACTTGCATCTAACCAGATACCACCATGCTGATAAATCAGCTCAAAACGGATGAGATCGGCTTTTTGTTGCGGAGTTGCATGTTGAAAACGCGCATAATCAATGTTGCAAAAATCCTTAACTGTATCAGGCGTTAAAAAATTGACTTCATAATCAGGATTGGTTTTTTTAACTTGCTCGACACATTTCTCGACAAAGCCTGAAAGCGTGCCTTCCCAATACATCCAGATTTTTTTAGGAATGACTGCATTCTGCACAACTGGATTGAGCACAATCAAACCAGCATCATTGTCTATTGCCTCATTCACTTCTCTCTGTTTATTTGAATACATCATATAAAATTTTAAGAGATAAAATATTTTTTTAAATATTTTCATATCGGGAACCTAGCTAGGAACTAAATCACTGTTGTATTTCACTTCAGTGATTTGCATCGACCATTTGTATTTAGAGAAAGAGATGCCTAAAAGCATAAAAACGGTCACGCCACATTCGCTTCTGTTTTTTTAAAGCATGAGAGGCGTCACGTTTTTCCAAATCCTTACGCTGAATACCCTGTGTTGCAACCGTACCCAAAATATCACTGTCCAATCCAGCAGGTTTAACAAAAGGCTGCCAGACCCCTAAGCCTTTACCATTTTTACTGAGCCAACCTTGAAAGAAAATATCGACAGGTACATTTATATTTTTGCCGCGTTTGACAAACTCTTCAGCGCCTTTACGAGACCACAGTAAACCCACACCTCGAATTGGAAAATAATAGGCATGCCACACGTTAAAACGATCCATCTGCACAATATCTTTGGCGAGTTTTTTCTTTTTAGCCGCCATATTCACTACATACCAATCGAGTTCTTTATGCTGGTCGAGATAATTGAGTAACGACTCAAGATTGTGCTTAAAGTTGGGCAAAACCTGAATATCGTCCTCCAAAACCACCAAATAATCAGCATCGGTTTCAAGGAATTTTTCCGCACAACCATAATGACTGAGATAACATCCTAGCTCTGAATTGATCAGACTACGGCCTAAAATTCGCTGCGCCTCTGCATCATCGTACTGTTTGAACTCAGAGAGCGCTTTACCACGCCCATCATAGGCTGCAAAACGGGTAAATGGCCAACCTTCTTGCTGTAATTGCGCTGTTGCACTCGCTAAGCGTTGATCACTGCCATCGAGATTAATCAGATAAGTTTCAACTTTCATCATTTATCCTTTGGCCGTTTCAGCCAATAAAACTTTGGGTATATAGCCTGCCAACTTGTGATTTAAAGCTGCATAAATTTGCTTTGCTGCAGTGTCACTCAATTGATCCAGACTCTGCATACACCCATATTTAATCTTTTCGTTGCCCAAGCTTTGCAAGAAACTGCTTAAACTGCTTTCATTTTTCAAATACGCAATTTCGAGATCAGGCTTCAACACAGCTTCATTCTTTTGAATTTTCAAATGATTCATTAATGAAATCGGATTGATCTGTTCTACGCTACGGAACTTATACTGGATCTGTTTTTCCAGAAACGTAGGGTGTGCTAGCAAATAATCACGTAAAATCTTGCGATCGACCGCATGCGGATAATGATGAATTTCAAAAAACTTTTTAAATCCCAGCATATCTGCGCCTAACATTTGCGCAATCATATGTTTAGGTTGGATGGGTTTGGCAAAATATTGATTTAAAAACTGACGGTACCAAAGCTTGGCTTTGAGCGCAAAGCTGCTTTGCCAATGTCCGTAAATCACCATCTTCTGATCAACCAGAATATCTTCCAACTGTGCAGCTGCATTAAAGAAGAAATCATCATTTAAATAGAAAAAGTAATCAGATAAACCCTGAATATTCCATAACATTGTTTCAATCGAACGGGTATTGAAAGTTGGAAGATATTGCTCATAACCCGTAAAGATTTCACGATGATCAACAATTCGAATCTTGCCTGCTTCACAAATCCCATCCGTCACAAAGTCATCAACCCATTGCGGTTGCTGGCCATCTGTCACAATATAGATATGTCGACAAAATGGGACATATTTTAGAATTGATGCAACGTTATAATAAATTTCATGGTTGCTGGCAAAACGGGTATCACTAATGGCATCAGAAGCTTGTGTTTTGCCCTGATACTGCATGCGTTTCTGCTTTAACTTCGGATCATTGCCATCCACCCAAGCAATCACCACATCAACCGGTTGCATCATTTCACTCATCAATTCACTCTTAAACGATCCGAAAGCACGAAAATACGGCTAAACATGTTTAATCTAGAGACCTATGATAACACTACTGCCCTGTTTACAGGCAGTCTCTTTTCGTAATGGTTGGGGCTCGATAATGCCGATCATTTCATATAAATCAACATATTATAATTTTCTAAGTTTTCACTGCGATGAGGCGATCAGTCAGCGAATGATTTCTTTCAATTCAGTAGATTTATTAATCTCAACTTAAAATCCAACAATCTTTAACAAAATCAAACCTTTTTGAATTATTTTACACTCAAAGCCTCCATATTTTCATTAGACGGATTTGGGTATTTTTATTATAATTACAGGTTACTTTGACGGGATTTAATCTTTTGACTGATGATTTATAACTACTTTGAGTATCAAGCAAAAATAATTAGAACTAAATTTGTCTCAGATAAAGCGTACCTTACCAAACGATTTATCTGCAAATTAGGTTATACCCCTGATTTTTGCTCGCCAAAAAGCTTCAATGAAAAAGTCACAGCCCGAATGATTTTCGAGCGCAGTCCCTTATTCACAAAATTAGCGGATAAATGTGCCGTAAGACAACTTGTTTCAGCAAAAGTGGGAGATGCCTATTTTGTTCCACTGATTGGCGTTTATAAGTGTTTTGATGAGATTAATTTCGAACAGCTACCCGATCAATTTGTTTTAAAATGTACACATGACAGTGGTAGTGCCATGGTCTGTCTCGATAAGAGCAAGTTTAATATCACAGCAGCCTCAACTAAAATCAAAAATCATTTAAAAATGAACATGTATTTTAGAAAACGTGAATGGCACTATAAAGATATTTCTCCTCAAATCCTGATTGAACAATATGTTGAGCTCTATGTAGATCAACAGAGCCAAGCGACCATTACCACTTGTCGTGTACATTGTTTTGAAGGCCGACCAGAATATTTAGAAATTGATGTGCAAGATGCTCAAGGTAATGATTACTCCAATATGTATGATACCCATTGGGAATTACAACCATTTCGGGTCGATCTTAAAGACAACTCCCCCTCAGCTTTAGCTGCACCGAAACAATTGCCAGAGATCATTCAGCTGTCAGAAAAGCTCTGTTTAGCGTATGGCTATAGTCGGGTCGATTTCTTACTCTCTCAAGATCATGTTTATTTTAGTGAAATCACACTCACCCCAAATGCAGGACGAATGGTCATCACACCAGTCGAATGGGATTTAAAATTAGGTGCAATGTGGCTATCCTATTAACCATCCATCATGTATTTCGAATCTATTAGGTACTTATGAAAATAGCGATTGCTGGAACAGGATATGTGGGGTTGTCAAATGCAATGCTATTTGCACAACACCATGAAACCATTGCGCTGGATATCCTACAGAGTAAAGTTGATTTACTGAATAACAAAGTATCCCCGATTCAAGACCATGATATTTCACTTTTTTTAGAAGAAAAAAAGTTAAATTTCACAGCAACGACAGATAAGCAGCTGGCGTTTCAAAATGCTGATTTTATTATTATTGCAACACCCACCGATTACGACCCACAGACCAATTACTTTAACACCCAAAGTGTGGAAAGTGTCATTCAGGACGTTCTCGCAATTAATCCGAATGCGACTATGATCGTCAAATCTACAGTTCCTGTGGGTTTCACCGAGCAAGTCAAAAATAAATACCAGACTGAAAACATTATTTTCTCACCTGAATTTTTACGTGAAGGTAAAGCACTGCACGACAACCTCTACCCTTCTCGTATCATCGTTGGGGAACAGTCCGAACGTGCTCAGCAATTCGCAGATCTGTTGGTAGAGGGTGCAATCAAGCAGGATATTCCTGTATTGCTGACTCATTCAACCGAAGCTGAAGCGATTAAGCTGTTTGCCAATACCTATTTAGCAATGCGTGTGGCATTCTTTAATGAATTGGACACCTATGCGCAAAGTTTCGGTCTGGATACCAAACAAGTGATTGATGGGGTCTGTCTTGATCCACGTATTGGCAGTCATTATAACAATCCATCTTTTGGCTACGGCGGCTATTGCCTGCCAAAAGACACCAAGCAGTTATTGGCCAACTATAACAATGTACCCAGCAATCTGATCAAAGCGATTGTCGACGCCAACCGTACCCGTAAAGATTTTATTGCCGACTCAATTATCGCAAGGAATCCAAGTACCGTTGGTATTTATCGTCTGGTGATGAAGAGTGGCTCAGACAATTACCGTGCCTCTGCGATTCAAGGTGTGATGAAACGTCTCAAAGCCAAAGGCATCGAAATCATCATTTATGAACCCACCTTCCATGAAGACAGTTTCTTTAAGTCCAAAGTGACCCAAGATCTGAATGAGTTTAAGCAATCGTGTGATGTGATTATTGCCAATCGCCTCTCCAGTGATTTGCTCGATGTACAAGATAAAGTTTATACTCGAGATATTTTTGGAGGCGATGAATGAAAGTTCTAGTCACAGGTGCTGCTGGATTCATCGGCTTTAGTGTTGCAAAAAAACTGCTGGAACGCGGTGATGATGTGGTCGGTTTTGATAACTTTAACGATTATTATGATCCATCACTGAAAGAAGCACGTGCTCAGCAATTACAGTTGTTGGCTGAACGCAACGATAGCGGAAGCTTCACACTCATTCGCGACAATCTTGCCAATAAAGCAGTGGTAGATCAATGCTTCCAAGCGCATCATTTTGATCGTGTGATTCATTTGGCTGCACAGGCAGGTGTGCGTTATTCACTTGAAAACCCACATAGCTATGTGGAAAGCAACCTGATTGCCTTTACCAATATTCTCGAAGCTTGCCGCTATGCAGAAACGCCACACTTGACCTATGCCAGTACCAGTAGTGTCTATGGCGCCAATACCACTATGCCATTCAGCGAACAACATGGCGTCGATCATCCATTGCAATTTTATGCCGCAACCAAACGCGCTAATGAACTAATGGCGCATAGCTATAGTCATTTATTTAAATTACCCACCACAGGGCTGCGTTTCTTTACCGTCTATGGACCGTGGACACGCCCAGATATGGCCTTGTTTAAGTTCACCAAGAACATTTTTGAAGGCAAGCCGATTCCGGTATTTAATCATGGCAATCACACCCGTGACTTCACCTATATCGATGATATTGTTGAGGGCATCATTCGTACCAGCGACAAGATTGCCACGCCTGATGCAACTTGGGATAGCAACCATCCAAATCCATCCACCAGTAATGCCCCGTTTAGAATTTTCAATATCGGCAACAACCGTACAGTGAAGCTGATTGAATATATTCAGGCGATTGAAAAAGCCGCAGGTAAAGAAGCGATTCTAGACCTATTACCGCTACAGCCAGGTGATGTGCCAGACACCTTTGCCGATAGCTCTGCACTAGAACACTATGTCGACTACAAACCTGCGACTTCAGTGGTCGATGGCGTGAAAAACTTTATCGATTGGTACCGCCAATATCACAATATTTAACAGCACTTAAAGCAAAAAATCAGGCATTGCGCCTGATTTTTTTATTCGATTTATCCCTTCCTTCATCCAAGGGATAATAACGCTTGGATTATTGCCAAGACTCTTTAATCCAATCCGATGGCAACACATAGCGATACCATTTACCGCCACCACCACTGATCGCATCAGGTGGATTAATTTCGCCATGAAAAATAATAATTTTGGCGCCTTTTGGCTTCACTGGAGGGAGAATGTAAGCAAACGGTACTTTACGTAGGCAATGATACTTATAGCTCTTACACCAATCTTTGTTCCAGTAGCTTAACTTACCCTCTTTATGTACAAACCAAGACAGATATTCTTGTTCATTACGGAACTTTTGACTAATCTGTTTAAAGTTTGCACGAAAATACGGCAGAATGTCAGGGAAAGCTCCCAGTTTAAAACGATAAACCGAACTATTGCCCGTGATTCGCCAAGGACGTTTCCAGTCATGAATCACCAGAAACTCACCTTTTTCTTGGAAAAAGCAGTCAATATTATCAATGATCACTACATCCAAATCGAGGAACAGTGCATTACCTTTTAAGCCATAAAGATCCGGTTCAAACGTTGAAAGCTTATTCCAACCACGTTCAGGGCTACCTGCAGGTAAATCCAACGATGGAATCGGGAAACATTGGATATTTGGATCAATACCCTCAGTACGATCCGTCAGACAGACCATTTTAAAAGGCAAAGTCAGATGACGTTTGACCATGTTATACAAACGGTTGACATACTCAGCACCATATTTGGTTCCCCATTTCATGCATAAAATCACATTGTCTTCAGGAGTTGCCGAATTTTGTTGAATCTCTACCATCTGATAACCTTAAATGCTTGAGATATGATGGCTCACTTTGTCGTAAAAAAACAAAAGTGTTCAATCATATGCACTGAATATATGCTCATCTTAGCATAGACCCTATGACTTTTTTTATTATTAATTCGTCAATAAAAAAGCGAAGCCTAAGCTTCGCCTTCGCACATACTAAACGCTTATTTGATATACGTTAACCAGTGTGCATATTTGTCATTACGACCTTGTACCGCATCAAAGAAAGTCTTTTGAATCACAGTGGTAATCGGACCACGTGAACCACAACCAATCTCACGGTCATCATATTCACGAATTGGTGTCACTTCCGCAGCAGTCCCGGTAAAGAATGCTTCATCTGCAATGTAGAATTCATCACGAGTAATACGACGTTCAACCACTTCATAACCCAAGTCTTTAGCAATGGTAATCACGGTTTGACGAGTAATCCCTTCTAATGCGCCACCTGCTAAATCAGGGGTATGCAAGACACCATCTTTGATCAGGAATACGTTCTCGCCCGCACCTTGGCAAACAAAGCCTTGTGGGTCAAGCAACATCGCTTCGTCATAACCTGAACGCGCCACTTCCTGATGCGCCAAGATCGACACGGTATAGTTACCACATGCTTTTGCCTTACACATGGTCACGTTTGGATGATGATGTGTGAATGAAGAGGTTTTTACACGAATACCGTGTGCCATTGCTTCTTCACCCAAGTATGCACCCCAACCCCATGCTGCAACCGCGGCATGAATGGTGTTGTCTGTTGCGGCAATACCGAGTTTTTCAGAACCAATCCAAATCAATGGACGTAAATAGCAAGAAGCCAGTTTATTTTCACGAACCACATCGATTTGTGCTTGTTCTAATGTCGCTTGATCAAATGGAACATTCATCTGATAAATTTTTGCTGAATTTAATAAGCGCTTAGTGTGATCTTGCAAACGGAAGATTGCGGTACCCTTCGGGGTTTCGTAAGCTCTGACGCCTTCAAAGACACCCATGCTGTAGTGTAGTGTGTGAGTTAAGACGTGAATTTTTGCATCACGCCAATCAACTAATTTTCCATCTTGCCAAATAAAACCATCACGATCAGCCAAACTCATCGCACATACTCCATTTTCTTTTTTACACAATTATTCACTTTCCAATGCTTGCGCAGTTGGATCAATTAATCTCTGCCATAACTTGCAAACGATCTCGCGGGTATCGTGCCAATCCGCAGCATTGACTTGCATAGATTGATTTGCAAGCGCTAGACGGTGGCTCTCAGCTCGTTCACGGAGATAAGCGTGTATTAATGCTGTGGCATCTTCACTGGATAAGCAGCCTGCTTGAGCAGCATCTTCTAGAATTCTTACATTGTCGGAAAAATGGGCGAGATCTGTATTCGTCCCACTCCATGCAAGCACAACATACTGTGCCATAAATTCGATATCAACGATACCACCTGAGTCCTGTTTTAAATGAAAAATCCCATGTTTTTTTTGCTCAGAAGATGATCCTAAATGATCTTTCATCTTTTGGCGCATTTTCAGCACTTCTTCACGCACTTCGTTTTCATCACGCACTTGGGTCAGAATCTGACAGCGAATCTGTTCAAATTGCGTGCATAATCCACTATCTCCTGCAATCGAACGGGCACGCACCAAGGCTTGATGCTCCCAGAGCCAAGCACTTTTTTGTTGATATTGCTCATAGGCTTTTAGACTAGTGACCAACATCCCTGCTTCACCTGAAGGTCGCAGACGGGTATCAATCTCATAGACACGCCCATCTAGCGTTTGCGTAGTCATTAAGGACATAAACTTCTGCGCAACACGAATCGCAAACTCAGCGCCACTGATACGCTTACGACCATCGGTTTCACCTTGCTCTTCAAGTGCATGGATAAACACCAAATCTAAATCGGAACCATAACCGAGTTCAATGCCACCCAATTTGCCATAAGCAATCACCGCAAAACCTTTTTTATCCAGACTGCATCGTTGCCCATCATTGCCGACTGGATAACCATGACGCTGTGCAACCGCCTCATAAGCCAAGCGTAAAGTCGCTTGTACACTCACTTCAGCAATATCGGTCAGGGCATCGGAGACTTTCATCAACGGACTTTCCGCCAACACATCACTGGCTGCAACTGTCAGCACATTGCTCTTTTTAAATAAGCGCAATACTCGCATTTGATCTTCAACTTGATCAATCTCGATGCGCAACAATTGCTGACGCAAAGAATCTTCCAGATCTTTGCGTTGTGGCAGACCAAAATCCATCGACAGGAATTCATCCAACAGTACAGGATATTGCGCCAGCTCCTCACAGATCCACGGACTGACGGTTGCCATCTTGACCAGTCGCTGCAATGCGCCGCGGCTTTCCATCAACATCACTAAATACACGGTACGGCGTAACACCGACTCGATCAAAGGCATCAAGCGCAACAGTGCCACTTGCGGCTGATCCGACTGTAAAATTGCTTCGACCAAATGCGGCCAGAATTTCTTTAAGCGCTCTAAGGCACTGGCTGGAATTTTACGAAGTGCTTGTCCATGCCAGAAGTTTTGAATCAGGTTCTTGGCATCATCATCCAGTACGACATTGAGCTTTTGTTCAAGCTGAACAAAATCATCGACCGGCTCAGCAAATTCTTTCTCCTGAATCAATTGTTTAAACTGGACTTTGACCTTGTCACGTTTCTGATTCAATACATCCAAGAATGCAGGCCAATCGGCAAAGCCTAATGTCTCCAGCATACGCTGTCTCAGCTCGGGTTCAGTTGGAAGGGACTGGGTTTGCTGATCATTCAAGGCTTGAATGGCATGTTCGACTCGTCTTAGGAATAGATAGGCATCTTCCAGATCAATCACTGCTTGCTGATCTAATAATTCAGCTTCGCCTAAGTGATGTAGATTCACGAGACATTGACGATCTTGCAGTTCGCGCTTCGATCCACCATAAATCAACTGGAATACCTGCACAATGAATTCGATTTCACGAATCCCGCCTGCACCCAGTTTAATATCCTCTTCGATATTACGGCGCATGACCTCACGTTCGATCATGGCTTTCATTTCACGCATGGCAGCAAAAGCGGAATAATCGACATAACGACGGAATACAAACGGACGCGACATATCTAACAATTCTTCGCCCGCTTTGCCGCCCGTAATCACCCGTGCCTTAATCCATGCATAACGCTCCCATTCACGCCCATGCTGGCTGAGATACTTTTCCAAACCACTATGACTGATTGCTAAGGCTGAACCATCGCCCCACGGACGCAAGCGCATATCAACACGGAATACAAAACCATCTGCGGTAATATGATCGAGCAGATAAATCAGCTTCTGTCCCCACAGAATGCAAAACTGCTGTACATCAATACATTTACGCCCATTGGTCTCGCCTTGCTCATCGAAGGCAAAAATCAGGTCAATATCACTGGATAAATTCAGTTCTTGCGCGCCGAGCTTGCCCATACCAATCACGATCAGGTCTTGTAACTGACCTGAATAACCAATGGGTTCACCATGTTTGGCTAATAATGGTGGTAATGCAAAAGCTTTGGCGGCACAAATACTGGCATCGGCAAAATCTGATAGTTCACGTGTCAGTGTGACCACATTGGTGAGTTGATTGGCATCCTGCCAAATCCAGCGAAACATCAGCTTGGCACGCAAGATACGTAAGGCTTTCATCCACGCCTGTTCATCTGCGACCTCAGCCACAGCCAGTTGCACTTTTTGATAAATAGTTTCAGTCGACAGCGAGTCAAGAAATTGATCTACGGAATAGTCTTGTTCTAATTCTACTTGGTATAAATTTAAAACTTGTTCAGCATATTGGCTTGCAACTAAGGTTCTTTGTAGCTGTTGCGCATTCATATAAAAAGGCTCGACTGATGTCAGGTCATCTTGGATTAGTTATATCAGTTACAAGCTTATCTTTAAAATCTCTTTAGACTAATTTCGCTTTGCTTTTTTGTTGATCCGTACATAAATCAACCTGTTCACGTTCAATTGGCAACAACACGGTAAATACCGTGCCTTCGCCCTCATTGGAGCTGACATTGATTTCACCCAAATTCATTTCTACAAAGCGCTTACATAAACTTAAACCCAAACCTGCACCTTTCTCTCCTGCAGTGCCTTTATAACTCATGGTAATCCGTGGCTGAAACAAGTCATTGATTTGTTGTTGGGTCATGCCGAGACCAGTGTCTTTAACATAGATTTCAACATAAGTGCCTTTATGTTGTGCTTGAATATAGACCTTACCTGTACCATCAACATCGGTAAATTTCAGCGCATTCGACACCAAGTTCTGAATCACCGAGGTGATCATATTCATATCGGCATAGACTTTAAGATTTTCATCCACTTCATTAATCAGTTGAATATTCTTCTTAATCGCCAAAGTTTTAAGAATGTCGGTCACGATATTGGTGATCTGGCGCAACTTAAAATTGATCGGGTGATAGACAAAACGCCCACCTTCCGCCATCGCCCAATTCAATAAGCTTTCCAATAAGTTATAGGTCGATTGTGAAGTGTCGTAAAGATAGTCGGCAATATTCTGAATACTGGATTCGTCTAAGGTTTCACGTTCTTTCGCTAATATCTCAGAGAAGCCTAGTAGCCCATGAAATGGTGCACGTAAGTCATGGGAAATAATCGAAAAGAATTTGGTTTTACTAAAATTGAGTGCAGCTTCTTGTTCGTATAGTTCTTTCAACTCGTCATGGTTAAACTTCAATTCCAGTTGTTGCATGAAGTTGACACAATGTTCTTGGAGGAGTTGTTTTTGTAAATCATTAAAGCCTTGGGCAGCTTCATCAAACAGGATGATATAACCGAGTGAAGTTTGATCTGGGTGTCTAAGATGTAAAGCGACTGCAGTTTGGATTTTCTTTTTTAGTGGAGCAAGGAATGCCAATAAGGTTGGGTATTGCGGATGGTCGCTATCGACCAGATCACCATTGACGAATAAGGTATTTAAGCTTTTGCTAATCTTTGCGGAGTCAATGGCTTTAAGTTTTTCAGGGCAGCGATGCCAAAGATAAGGTTCTTGGTGGAAGGACAGCAATGCGGTACTGACTTGCATCAGTTTTCGGTTGAACTGTAAAAATTGCTCAAGCAAGTTCTGCTCTGAAGTTAACCCCAAAGAAAGAGAGATTTTACAAGCACTTAACTTTTCGGCTTGCTGTAGTTCTAATAATTGAATCGTCATTTCCGCCTCTCGAATATTATCGTTATACGGTTCTTTACGTTTTTTAAAAAAAATGTGAAAACTATCACTCAGTATTAACAAACTTTAACAGAAAAGGCAATTGTAGATTCAATCAATTCGCAACAAAACGTGAAATTTCATTAAATTTTAACTCTATTTAATAATTAGAAAAATTAAAACCATACATAAAAGTCTTAATTTTTTTTAGAACTAAGATTTTTAATTACTTCTGTAGATATTTTTATCAGTTCAGCGTTTACTTTCATTTGTTCAACATTTAGATTTGACGCCTCTATATTCCCCTTATTTTGATCATTTCCAAAATATTTTAAAGCTAATTCTTTCCGAAGTTTAACACCATCTTCAGGATCAAGATCAGATATGTACGAAGGAAAAGCATTTAGCTCTAAACTTATTTTCTCTGCAAAATCTTCTTTTTTCTGATAATGTACAACCTGTTTTAGAAAAAAACTAAGTATAGTGACACATAAAGATAAGACTGTAATTTTAAAAACCCAATAATCGTAAGCTTCAATTTCAAATCTATCGAAGAAAATTTTTTTAAAAACTAGTGAGGCTACTGCAAATGAAAGTGTCGCGATAACTGTAAAAAAGAATAAACCTAAGTAGCTATGCTTTGTATTATTAAAATTATTCTTAGCACTATCATAAATATTCTCTGAGTCAGCATTTTGCAATCTATTTCTTAACTCTCTAATCTTTTTTATTTCAAGCTCGATTTTTTGTGTAACTATATCTAAACTTTCATTAAGATATTCATTTTGAACTTGTATTAGGTCATTATAAACCTTTAAAAACTCATCTAAAGCTATCAGTTTCGCTGTAAGATAATCCTCTATATCATAATAATCCTTATTACTTAATATTTCTTCCAATCTTAACGTTATAGATTCGAGTATATGACTATGACTTGCAGAAACACTATCTACTTTCACTCTAATTCTGGCTAGTAGGTCATCCACCACTCCTATAGAAAAGCCGTTGTTCTCATTTAAGGCTTTTGACTCGATCTGATCAATTAAATTAAAAACACTTTTCTTTTTTTCCCCAAAATCAGCATTTCTTTGGATCAAGCTAATTATTTGGTTAGGTTCATACTGTTTATTCATCAGATTATTTAACTTTTTACTAAATTAGCTCTAAATAATTTTAACTAAAGCATTCATAATTCTCCACAAAAATATAAATTTAGCTAACTTTTTCTAATTCTAAAAACTTCTTAGCTTGCCAAGGCTTAACCATAGGCTTGAGGAGCATAAGCGCCAAAAAAAGACAAGCTATAAACAAAATAAATTGAGAGACAAAAAAACTAAATGGAACTTGATCTAAACCAACACCAGCTTTTATACATAGAAAAGTAATATATGCCATCGGCAACAATGAGCCAAAACTTATTGAAAAATATATAATTGTTCCAGCAATATTTAGGCTCTTAACGAACCAATCTTTACAGAAACTTTTTAGCTTAAACTCTTGTGTAATTTGATCTTTTTCCAAATAGAAATTCGCTTTTTTATAATAAAATATTGCTAAGTTTTTATTTTCACACGAAAGGATATATTCAAGTAAATCTTTATCATGATGAGAATATTTTAGTAATTTACTCAATTTAGAGACATCTAAATGATATTGAATTTGGTTTTTATATTTTTCAAAAGATACATCATCAAGTAGTTTTTCTTGATCTTTAATTTCATCATTTATACGTTGGATCTTATGATCTTGATGCTCTCGTATGCTGCTTAGAATCCCAGACTTAGCGATAAAGAAAACAATCGCTACAACTAACACCAGAAAAAGTACACTACTACAGATAATTACACCATAAGGGTTATCAATTACTCTCTCTAACAATGGTGTAAGGTTCAATTCTGAGTTTAAATTAGTTGCCATTAGCTCCCCTATATTAATTCTAGTAATTAAATCATTTTATTGCTGCAACATACTAATGAATATAAATATATTATAAATAAACATTAAAAAACCCCAAGCCTTTAATACCAGCTTGGGGTCTTTGAATCTTGGTCCCGAGGGTCGGACTCGAACCGACACGTCATCTCTGACAGCGGATTTTGAGTCCGCCGCGTCTACCAATTTCACCACCTCGGGAAGAGTGCGATGCTTTGTGTTGCGTATAATAACCTGTTTGATTTTATTGTCAAACACTAACTCACGCTTATTGCTCACTTTTAAATCATTCAGATATTTTTCTATCAATAAACACGCGAACTCAGCGAGAAAACACAAAAAAGACTATACTACGCCCAATTTTTGCAATGTTTTAGATGTATGCAACTCTCCGACTTTTCGTTTGATCTCCCCGATGAACTTATTGCTCGCTATCCCTTAGACAGCCGTAGCGCATCTCGCCTGCTGCATATCGATGCTCAAGGTCAATATCACGATCATGCCTTTACCGATATTCTCGACCTACTCGAAGACGGTGATTTGCTGGTACTGAATGACACCAAAGTCATGAAAGCACGCTTAAAAGGTAAACGTGCCACAGGCGGTGCAATCGAAGTGCTGGTTGAACGCATGTTGGATACCCACACTGCACATTGCCATATCAAATCAAGCAACTCACCTAAAGCAGGCGCAGAACTGTATATCGGTGAAGACGCAGTACCTGTCACGGTACAAGGTCGCCATGAAAATCTGTTTGTGGTGAAGTTTTCACAACCGATTTTGTCGGTACTGGATCAATACGGTCAGCTGCCGATTCCACCTTATTTCAATCGTGAAGCCGAAGAGATTGATACCGAACGCTATCAAACCGTATTCCACGACCCTGAAAAAATTGCCAGCGTTGCAGCACCAACAGCCAGTCTGCATTTCGACCAAGGCTTATTAGAAAAACTAGCAGCCAAAGGCGTGCAAAAGACCTTTGTCACGCTACATGTCGGTGCAGGAACGTTTATGCCTGTGCGTACTACAGACATTACCAATCATATTATGCACAGTGAATGGTGTGATGTACCGCAAGCCACGATTGATCTGATTTTGGCAACCAAAGCACGTGGTAATAAAGTCATTGCGGTAGGCACTACGGCGACGCGTGCCCTAGAAAGTGCAGCACAGGCGAATCAAGGGCAAATTGCAGCATGGACAGGTGATACCCAGATCTTTATTTATCCAGGTTATCAATTCTGTATTGTGGATCGTTTGATTACCAACTTCCATTTACCAGAATCGACCTTGTTGATGTTGGTTTCAGCCTTGTCAAATCGTGACAATATTTTGGCTGCTTATAAACATGCAGTGGAACAACGCTATCGCTTCTTTAGTTATGGCGATGCGATGTTGGTGGATGAGCTCGACGCTTAAAATAGATCAATAGGCTAAATTCAGGTTTAGCCTATTTTTTAAAATGATGATTTAAAAATTATGCCATTTATATCTAAAAAAATTCAAAAAACCATTCAAAATCAATTTATGCATAATCAGGCAACCTTAGAAAATATTGAGGCCATTCGCCAATTGCTTGCAGAGCAGCCCTCACCTGACACGCTTATCAGTCACTTAAAACACTGGCAAGGCGAGCAAAACCTGTATATCAAGAATTATCTTTACTGGGCGCTGACCACCCTGAGTCTCATTTTTTTATTGGCAGGCCTTTTGCTCTCAGCCTACTACCTGATTGTTAGTGTTGTTCTGTTTAGCCTTGGCATCCGTTATCGTATTCCCACAAGTGAACTGGAAAACTTAAAAGAACAACTCAGAGTTTATATGCTGGAACAGACCTATAAGGTGAAGTTTCAGCAGGATGAACCACCCTTAAATCATGCATTACTGGATCACCCTTTATTTCAATTCGGCAATACAGACAATACCGTTACGATCTTGCTTGTTGGAAAAGCAATGATTAAACAAAAAACCTATGATTATTCGGTTTTTAAATATCGCTATAGCTATAAAACAAAAACAACCAATGACCAAGGCCAAGAGATTTGGGAAACGACAACCTGTGATCTATGGGGTGTGCTGATGGAAAATTTTCCATTTAAGGGTGTCAGTATTTCAGCCGCGCATAAAAACCGTTGTCATCTTGGGGTTGAATGGCAATCCAGTGATATTCGTTTTAATCAAAAATATCAGCAAAGTGGTATGAGCGAATTTGAATTTGTGAAATTTTTAACCCCAGAACGATTATTAGCGCTGGAGAACATGATGCAGGCCTTTTATGGCGATTTTTATGTACACCCCCACACGGGCGTGATGTGTTGGTTATTCAATGAGTCGCCCTTAGTCGAGAACAATTATTTATTTCAGGCAAGCACCGTAAATGAGTTGGCGGAAAAATTGGAACAACTTCACATGCCAAAGCTTCAGCGCTTACAAGAGGCTTTTACAGCGCTGCTCAAAACGCTATGACAGAATCAGCAACGTGTAAAATCACCTACAAGGCACTTCTTAGTTTCTGAAATTTAAAGCATAATTAGAACAATATACAGACATTATAATGAAACAAAATATCCATGCCGATTGACACCGTACAACAAGCGCTGCATATCAGACGCAAAAAAAATGCGCAGGTTTTCCGCAATATTGCACGACTATGGGAGGTCGGACAAAAAGCACATAGCGATCAAGCCCTATTAGATGCCTTGCATCCTTGGCGAGAAGATCACAGCCTGCATTTTTTTAATGTGCTGCCCTATTTATTGGCTTTGATCAGTATCGGCACATTGGTGTTTGGCTATTTTTTTCATCCGCATATTCAATATATCTGGAGTCTACTTGGGGCATTCCTTACGGGTTTTCTGGCCTATCTGCTCTATGAACCACAGGAACCATTAACACGTGTCATTCATTATCTGGAAGAACGTATGACCGTATTACGCTATGGTTTGCAGTTCCAGCAACTCCCTGCTTATCTCCCCATTCAAGCGCAACCGATTTTAGTGATGAGCAAATTAAAGCAACATTTCCCACTGTTTAATCGGGGCAGTGAGTCCAATGAGATTACTCACTACGCCTCTACGACTTGGCATGATGGCAACACAGAACATCAGGTTCTCCTGTTTCAATATCATTATGTCAGTGAAATGCCGATTCTTCAGGATCAAAGCAGTGATAAAAAAATTGTCAAAGAAATCCATAAAGATTTATGGGGCGCTTTTATTTTTCAAATGCCAGCCTTAGGAATTGCCGTCAGCAATCAGCGCTCACGTTTTTTTGAACCGTATACCCGTTCATGGCAAAGCAGTGATATTTTGATTAACCAAGAATTGAATATCTTTGGCTTGAATCAACATCAACTTGCCAAAGAAATCAGCCCGAGCCTCACTTTAAAACTGCATGATTTTTTTCAACATTTTACAGGGGATTTAATTTATCATCATCAAGAACAAATCCTGTGTTACGTGGGCGAACAAAATCTTTTCGAAACCGCCAGTAAACGCAGCGACATCCATGATATTCCCGCATTGCGTGGCCATTTACGCACCATGACCATGCCGCAATATCAGAAGTTTCAACAATGGATGCTGAATTTAATTCGTTAATCATTGAGTAATAACAATAAGGGGAATGGCGATGACAGGTTTATTCATCTTTTTAGCGATTTTTGTACTCCTGATCGTGTGGGGTATTTCTATCCGCAATAACATCGTACGTTATTTTAATGCCACCAAGCGAGCATGGTCAGAAGTGGCCAACTTCGAGCGTCAAAAAGTAAAGACTTTAGAAGCCTTGGAAGCCACACTGGATCAATATACCCAGTTTGAAAAATCGACCTTGGAAAAAGTCACCGAGTTGCGGCAGCAGATTCTGAATCTGAATGTGAATGACACTGATATTTCTCAGTTACAACAGATTGAAAAAATGAGTAAGGAGCTGATTCGCAGCCTGAATGTGGTGGTCGAGAATTATCCTGAACTGAAAGCCGATGCGTTGTATAGCAAGATGATGGATGATATTCAGGAACAAAATGAAAATGTCGGTGCAGCCATTACCATCTTTAACCGCAATGTAGAATTGTTTAATAACCAGATCGAAGTGTTTCCAAACAACCTGATCAATACCCTGACTTTATCGAAGAAAGCCATTCGCCCATTTAAGGATAATCTGGCGACTGAAAATTTTGACTATAAACCGAATTTTTAAGAACAAGCTGAGTCATTCCAAAGCCAATTTAGGTCGTCACTTGAATTGGCTTTTTTATTTTTTGGTTATGGCTACATTTAGTAGTAGAACTACACACCATAATCGGGGAAAATAGCCGCTTTCGATCAGCGAACTGTTTTTTCGCCTTCTTGCGCTGCAATCATAGTAGCACTTCGATCTTGCTCAGGTTATGACATGAAATTTGAAAAATTAGGCCAGTCGGGGCGCGCCCGTCGTGGTCGACTTACTTTAGAACACGGTGTGGTTGAAACCCCTGTGTTTATGCCCGTTGGTACTTACGGTACAGTAAAAGGCATGCTCCCTCGTGATATTGAAGAAATTCAGGCACAGATTATCTTAGGAAACACCTTCCACTTATATTTACGTCCAGGTTTGGAAGTAATTAAAGAGCATGGCGGTCTGCACGAGTTTATCCAATGGGATAAACCGATTTTGACCGACTCTGGTGGTTTCCAGGTATTCAGCTTGGGCGCAATGCGTAAAATCAAAGAAGAAGGTGTGACCTTCCGCTCTCCGATTGATGGTTCAAAAGTGTTCTTGTCTCCAGAAATTTCAATGGAGATTCAACATGTACTGAATTCAGATATCGTGATGATTTTTGATGAATGTACCCCTTACCCTGCCACTCATGAAGAAGCGCAAAAATCATTGCAACTTTCTTTACGTTGGGCAAAACGTTGTAAAACCCACCATCATGACGCGCTCAAGAATAAAAATGCCTTATTCGGCATCATTCAAGGCGGCATGTACGAAGACCTACGAGATGAATCACTCAAAGGCTTGTTGGAAGTTGGTTTTGATGGTTATGCGATTGGGGGGCTTTCGGTAGGTGAACCGAAAGAAGAAATGATCAAGGTACTTGATTATTTACCCAACAAAATGCCGCAAGAAAAACCACGTTACTTAATGGGTGTGGGTAAACCAGAAGACATCGTCGAAGCAGTTCGCCGTGGTGTCGATATGTTTGACTGTGTGATGCCAACTCGTAATGCCCGTAATGGTCATTATTTTGTGACCGATGGTCTGGTCCGTATCCGTAATAGTAAATATCGCCATGATAAAGGGCCTTTGGACCCACATTGTGATTGCTACACTTGTAAAAACTTTACTCGTGCCTATTTATATCATTTAGAGAAGTGTGGTGAGATGCTGGCATCAATGCTTGGCACGATCCACAACTTGCGTTACTACCAACGTCTGACGCAAGGTATGCGTGATGCCTTGGATAACGGCACATTTGATGAGTACGTTCAGGACTTTTATGCCCGTCGTGGCTTAGAAGTTCCAGCATGTCCAGAGGACTAAACTGAACGATTTGCATCAAGATTTGCGCCTGATCGCAAGACAAGGTACATTGCAAAACGAATTGGAATTTATTGTTAATTTTTTGCCTTTTAATTTTAGGAAATCGAAATGAGTTTTTTCATCTCTACTGCTCACGCTGCACCTGCTGCGGCACAAGGTCCAAGCCTTATGGCAAACTTATTGATGATCGCGGTATTTATCGCAATCTTCTATTTCTTGATCTGGAGACCTCAAGCGAAACGCGCTAAAGAACATCGTTCTTTAATTGAAAGCTTGGGTGTAGGCAGCGAGATCGTGTTTGCTGGTGGTTTAATGGGGAGAATTACCAAACTTGAAGGTGACTTTGCAGTTGTTGAACTCACTCGCGGTGTTGAGGTAAAAATCCAACGTGCGAGTGTCATTTCAGTATTACCTGAAGGCACATTAAATAACCTTTAATCATAAAATAGTCGTGCCTCAGCACGACTTTTTCATTTAAGAAGAAAGCGAATGCGTTACCCTGCATGGAAATATTTACTGATCCTTGTGGTACTTGTGATCAGTACGTTATATGCACTTCCAAGTCTGTATCCAGATGAACCTGCTGTCCAAATTTCGGGGGCAAAAGCAGGCACTAAAATTGATCAGACTATCGTGCAAAAAGCGGAGCAGATTTTAAAAACTGCCAACATTAGCAGCCACGACAATAGCTTCACCAATAACGCGGCATTATTACGTTTAAGCTCTTCTGAAGCACAGTTAAAAGCCAAAGAAGTGTTACGCCGTGATTTAGGTGATGATTATGTCGTTGCGCTCAACCTTGCACCAACCACCCCTGAGTGGTTGCAAAAGATTGGCGCAAAACCGATGAAACTCGGTTTGGACTTACGTGGTGGTGTACACTTCTTGCTCGAAGTCGACATGGATAAAGCCATTAGTCAGCGTATGGAAACATCTGCGACTGATTTGCGTCGTCAATTCCGTGATAACAAAATCAAATTTAACAACCTTGCGTTAAGTAACAACACCATTACCATCCAGTTTGCCAGCAATGCCGACCGTGATGCAGCGACTGATTTTTTACGTCGTAATGGTAACGAATTTACTCAACAAGCGGTTGCCACTTCATCTGGTGCAACTTTAAGACTGAATTATACCGATGCACGCCGTCAGGAAATTCAATCTTATGCAGTCAACCAAAACTTAACCACCTTACGTAACCGTATTAACGAACTCGGTGTAGCCGAAGCACTGGTACAAACACAGGGTAGCAACCGTATTGTGGTTGAATTGCCGGGTGTACAAGATACCGCTGAAGCAAAACGTGTCTTGGGTCGTACTGCGAACTTAGAGTTCCGTTTGGTTGCAGATAGCAATGATCAATATATCGATCCATATACGGGTAAATATAATGGTCAGCCACTTCCTCCGGGAACTGAGGTATTTGCCTACCAGTCTTTAGACAGTGGTCGTCAACTTCTGTTACAACGTAACCGTATCTTGACCGGTGAACGTGTTCAAAACGCAAGTTCTGGCTTTAGCCAAGACTCTGGCGGTGCTGAAGTGAATATCACCCTCGATTCTTCAGGTGGTAAACTGATGGCAGATGCCACTCGTGGTGCAGTTGGCAAACGTATGGCCGTTTTGTTTATCGAGAATAAACAAAAAATCTCTTACGTAGCTGATCCAAACACAGGCGTCCAGACTGAAGTTCGTACTCCATATACCGAATCTGTGGTGATCAATGCTGCAACTATTCAAGCGGTATTGGGTTCGCAATTCCGTATTACGGGTCTAGATTCACCACAAGAAGCAGCGGAGCTTGCCTTGATGCTTCGTGCAGGTGCTTTGGCTGCCCCAATGTACTTCGTTGAAGAACGTGTGGTAGGTCCAAGCTTAGGTCAAGAAAACATTGATAAGGGCGTGTTATCGACTCAAATCGGCTTCTTGTTGGTTGCGATTTGGATGATCGTATTCTTCCGTTTATTCGGTTTGATCGCGAACTTTGCCTTGGTGTTCAACCTTGCCATGATCTTAACCGTAATGTCTTGGATTGGTGCCTCCCTCACCCTGCCGGGTATTGCAGGTATCGTGATTACCATTGGTATGGCGGTCGATGCTAACGTTCTGATCTGTGAGCGTATCCGAGAGGAAATGCTCTGGGGTGCCTCGCCCAAACAGGCAATTGTTGCGGGTTATGATCGTGCCTATAACACCATTCTCGACTCGAACTTAACCACGTTCATTGTTGCGTTTATTTTATTCGCGATTGGTACAGGTCCGATCAAAGGCTTCGCAGTGACCTTGATGATTGGTATTATTTGTTCGATGTTTACGGCAATTACCGTCACGCGTGCAATCGTACAGCTCATTTATGGCAAACGCCGTAATTTGAACAAGTTGAGTATTTAAGGAGATTCACATGACTGATCTGACTCAACAAGACTCAAAGCAATACGGTCGCCCAGATGATCTAAAAATCATCCCATTCATGAAGATTGCCACACCTGCGGCTATCTTCTCGATCCTGATTACCATTGCCAGTATCTTTTTTATCGCCACTAAAGGTCTCAATCTTGGTTTGGACTTTACTGGTGGTATTTCGGCTGAATTAAACTACAAGCAAGGGGTTCAACCGGCTCAAGTGATTCAAGCCCTGGATCGTGCAGGCTTCAAAGATGCTGTAGTACAAACTTTGGGGAGTAATACCGACCTGATCGTGCGTATGCCTGTACAAGAAGACCTGAATGTTGAAGACCTGAGCAATAGCATCACTAAAGCAGTGCAATTGCCAAATAACACCGTAGAAGTTCACAAAGTGGACTCTGTCGGTGGTGCGGTTGGTAATGAACTCTATGTACGTTCTGCGGGCGCAGTCGCACTTGCTTTGATCCTGATGTTGATCTACGTGACCATTCGATTTGAGTTTAAAATGGCGGTCGGTGCTGTAATGTCATTATTCCATGACATTATCATCATTTTTGGTGCTTTTGCGCTGTTCCAATGGCCTTTCGACTTAACCGTACTTGCGGCTGTACTTGCGGTGATTGGTTTCTCACTCAACGATAATATCGTGGTATCGGACCGTATCCGTGAAAACTTCCGTAAAATTCGTGGTGCAAGCCCTCGTGAAATCGTAGACATCGCCTTAACAGAAACTTTACGTCGTACCATTCACACCTCGATGACCTTATTACTCGTGGTTCTGGCCATGATGTTCTTAGGGGGTGATGGCTTACACTGGTTCTCTATGGCAATGTTTGTCGGTATCTTTGTCGGCACCTACTCATCCATCTATATCGGTACAGCATTCGCCTTATGGCGTGGTCTGAACCGTCAGGACTTTATTGTTCAAGTTAAACCTGAATTTGAAGAAGAAGAGATTCCTTAATCACTCTCCTGCTTAAATTCAAATAAAATGCCAGCACAACGCTGGCATTTTTTATGGGCTTCAAACACGTGCTTAAACAGGCGCTCACTATCTCTTTTCCACCAGCAGGTGAGCTTCATTATCCTTTCATTAAGGGATAATCATAATCTCCCCACTTACTGGTTTGAATGCCTAAACCATGCAGGCTTTCAATCAGTTTAACCGCAGCCCGAACCCCATCAATAATCGGAATGCCCAGCTCCAGACTGACCTGATCCGCCATCTCGGCCATGCCACCACAGCCCAAGACGATCGCTCCAATTCCATCCTCTATTTTGGCTTGCTGACAGCTTGCCAATAATTTTTCATAGGCAATTTGCTTATCATTTTCCAAAGCCAATACAGGTAGATCAATGCATCGAATCTGTGCACATTTCCGTTCAAAGCCATATTGATACAATAAATGTTCAGCAATGATTTTGGTTCGGGCTAAGGTGGTCACAATCGAAAATTTTGTCGCAATCAAACTGGCCATATGAAATGCAGCTTCGGCAATGCCAATCACAGGCGCCTGAGCCAACTCTCTTGCCGCATGCAAAACTGGATCACCAAAGCAGGCGATAATATGCCCATCGACCTGCTGTGCTTTTCCTTGTTGGATTAATTCAAGCACTCCAACAGCAGAAATCGCCTCATCATAATGCCCCTCAATCGATAACACGCCTTTTTCGGGAGACTGGGCGATAATTTCGGTATCTACCGCGGCCACCTGACGCGCAGCCTCAGCAATTGATGTGGTCATTTTGACACAGGTATTTGGATTAATGATTTGAATTCGAGTCGCGTTTCTCATTTCTGCACATTTTTAATTCAAAAAATAAGATTGATCATATTTCAATCCAGCTGGTCTGAACAGTTAAAAGCTGAAATTAAATATTTAAACAAATATAATCAATAAATTAATAATAAATTTAAAATAATAAAATGAAGTTGGCTTAATTTCTGCATCACTGGTCTGAACAGTTGTTTATCTTGAAGACCCGTCATGAGCGATAACCCGAACTATAGTCCTAAACTCTCCAATGAAGATCTCATCCCTGCTGAAAAAAATTGGACGTGGTATAACATCTTTTCCTTTTGGATGTCCGATGTACATAGTATGGGCGGCTATGTGGTCGCAGCGAGCTTATTTTCGCTTGGGCTAGCCAGCTGGCAAGTGTTGCTGGCTTTACTGATTGGTATCGTAATTGTCCAGGTTGCGGCGAACTTGGTTGCAAAACCTAGTCAAATTTCAGGGGTTCCCTATGCAGTGATCTCTCGCCAAGCCTTCGGGATTTATGGAGCCTATATTCCAGCCTTAATTCGCGGCCTGATTGCGGTTTCATGGTATGGCATTCAAACCTGGCTGGCCTCCAATGCCTTGATGATGATTCTTCTTAAGTTCTATCCAGCATTACACCCACTTACACTGACTGAATTTGCGGGTCTAAGCACGATTGGCTGGATCTGTTTTGGTTTTATCTGGGCGATACAAGCACTGGTTTTCTGGAAAGGGATGGACACCATCAAGGTGTTTATCGACTGGGCGGGCCCAATGGTCTATGTGGTGATGTTGGCACTGGCATTATGGCTGGTGTGGAAAGCAGGCTGGCATCATATTTCCTTCAACCTCAGTGATAAACACCTCAGCGTCAATCAGCAAATCATGCAAACCATTGTCGCGATTGCATTGGTGGTGTCTTATTTCTCAGGCCCATTACTCAACTTTGGCGATTTCTCCCGTTATGGCAAAGATATGCAACAGGTCAAAAAGGGTAACTTTTGGGGACTACCGTTTAACTTTCTCTTCTTTGCCATCATCGTCGTCATGATTGTTTCAGGTACCTTTAGTGTGTTTGGAAAAATGGTACATGATCCACTCGAAACGGTTGCAATGATTGATAACGGGTTTGTGGTGGTACTCGGTTTATTAACAGTATTAACCGCCACCATTGGCATTAATATTGTGGCGAATTTCGTTTCAGCTGGGTTTGATTTTTCTAATCTTGCCCCACGCTTTCTTAGTTTTCGCAGAGCCGGCATGATTGCCGCGATTGGTTCGATCTTTATCACCCCATGGAATTTATTTAACTCCCCTGAACTGATTCACTATACGCTTGATACTTTAGCCGCGTTTATCGGTCCACTGTTTGGTATTCTACTCGCTGACTTTTACCTGATTAATAAACAACAAGTGCTGGTCGATGACTTATTTAGCGACCAACCCACAGCAGCATATTACTATCAAAAAGGCATCAATCGAAAAGCCGTCGTGAGCTTAATGGCCGCGGTCAGCATCGGCCTACTCTTGGTGCTTATTCCAAGTTTTCAGTTTTTGGCTCCCTTCAACTGGTTTATTGGAGTCCTCCTCGGCAGTAGTTTTTACTATCGCCTCTCTCGGGAAAGCGTTGCTTCGAAAACAAGAAATATCCATCATCAGCAAAGCTTGAATATTCCTCAAAACCATCAATGTATGCAGGATGGTTTTTTAATGCTGAATGATCTGGATCTGTGGAAACTGGAAACCACGGCAGGACTGCTCTGCCCGCCACGCGACAGTCAATACCATGTTCTGATGAAGAATAAAGTTTTGATAAGCATAGCTCCCAATCAACGGATGAGAACACATTCCTCCCTGATTGGACGGATGTACTTGGGTATTCAGACTATTCAAGTCCAGACGAATGCCTAAGCCTGATGCTTTTAAAACTGCTTCTTTGGTGGTCCAGACTCTGAACCAGTATTCAGTATCCTGATCCTGCTGTTGCCAGATTCGATATTCCTCGGCATGAAACGCATGTTGAGCCAAGGCATCAAAACGCACTTTACGATCCAGTTCTTCGACATCAATCCCAATATCTTTGACCCGTTCACTCATCGCCAAGGCATAATATTGCTGACTATGGGTATGATTAAAATGTAAGGTATGTGAGCTTAAAAAGGGTTTACCGTGTTCATGTTTGGAAAAACTTAAATCGTCCACCGAGCAAAGCAGTTGATTTGCCAGCAACGTATTTCTATAGGTTCTAATCTGTTCTTTTTTATAGTGATTAAACGATCTTAAATCAGCAAAGTCAGCTTTATTTTTTTGCAGAAGTTGTGCCAATGCCTGAACATGGATTTCGATTTGACCTGCCATCTGATCACTCCCGTTATTGATACAAAAAAGCCCAAAGCAAACTTTGGGCTTTTCGGCATCCAGAATAGCTTAACGCTTAAATTTCTTTTCTGCTTTTTTGAATTTCTGAACATAACGACGTTTACGTGCCGCTACACGCTCATCCACTTGCGATTTGCGCCCTTCAAATGGATTCTCTGACGTTTTAAAATCGATACGGACTGGCGTTCCTTCAAGTTTATACACTCGACGGAATACGTTTTCCAAGTAACGACGATAGTCAGCAGGTGTCTTATCAACCTTGTTCCCGTGGATCACGATAGTCGGTGGATTTTGTCCACCCATATGCGCATAACGCATTTTAATACGACGACCGCTGATCATTGGCGGCTGATGCGCTTCAGTTGCATCACTTAAAATCTGGGTCAGTTTCGCAGGAGAAACTTTTAAATTTGCTGATTCATAAGCACGATGGATCGATGGATAGAGTTCACCCACCCCAGTCCCATGCAATGCAGAAATTAAATGAATTTTCGCCCATGGAATGAAGTCAAAACGGCGTTCAACATCGAGCTTACACTGCTTACGA
The DNA here is from genome assembly GCF_000413935.1 of Acinetobacter colistiniresistens. Lineage (GTDB taxonomy): Bacteria > Pseudomonadota > Gammaproteobacteria > Pseudomonadales > Moraxellaceae > Acinetobacter > Acinetobacter colistiniresistens. The sequence continues at coordinate 309,237 of NZ_KE340376.1, forward strand.
TCATACTCGGTCATGTTGTCCCATTTGTTGATCGCAATCACCATGGCACGACCAGCTTCAAGTGCATAACCAATCAAATGTAAGTCTTGTTCAACAATACCTTCACGTGCATCCACCACCACGACCACCACATGGGCATCTTTCATGGCTTGCAATGTTTTCACGATTGAGAACTTCTCAATCATTTCATCGACTTTACCTTTACGACGCACGCCCGCAGTATCAATTAAAGTATATTGACGACCATCACGCTCATAAGGAATATAAATCGAGTCACGCGTTGTTCCCGGCTGGTCAAATGCAACCACACGTTCTTCGCCCAACAAACGGTTAACCAAAGTCGATTTACCCACGTTTGGACGACCAATAATCGCTAAACGTAAACCGGTATTTTTATTGTGTTCATCTGGATTTTCATCTTCTGGGACTTCAGCCAACACTTCTTCCAGCATTTGCTGTACACCACGACCATGACTGGCCGCAACCTGCATTGGTTCACCCATACCGAGCTTATAAAACTCAACCAAAGCCGCTTCAGCATGAACACCATCGACCTTATTGGCAACCAAGTGAACTTTTTTGCCTAGGGTACGAAGCTCACGTGCGATTTGCTCATCTGATGCCAACAGGCCAGCACGCGCATCGACGACAAACACAATAATGTCTGCTTCATGGATCGCGGTCTTCGACTGCTCGGCCATGTATGAATCAATACCGCCCTCATTCTCACCGATACCACCCGTATCTACGACAATGAACGATTTATTTTGATAAACCGCATCACCATATTTGCGGTCACGAGTTAAACCAGCGAAGTCAGCAACCAAAGCATCACGACTTTTGGTGATTTGGTTAAATAGCGTTGATTTTCCGACGTTTGGACGACCAATGAGCGCAATAACGGGTTTCATAAATTAACCTTAATTCAGACGAGCCATCGTTGATGACATCGTATCAGAAACAGTATGGAAGATTTTGGTGATCAAGTAATCACAATAAAAATTCGGGGTTTTGTTTAAACAAATACCCCGATCATTCTTTTATTAGCAATAGCTAATTGTGCATTTTACCACAAGCTAGGACAAAATTAACGATTCTGCCAAATGCTTAATGCACCTTTTCGTGTTGCAACATAAAGTTGATTGTCAATCACGCGCAGTGATCGAACTTCACCGCTGGTTTTAGCGCGGCCAATCAACTTACCTGAAGCAGGATTAATCAGATGCAATACACCATCCAAATCACCCACCACAAGATTTTGCCCTAGCATCACAGGATTACTCAGCTTGCGATTCAGCAATTCTTCATTTTGCCAAACCAGCTCACCTGTCGCCAAGCTATAGGCATTCAGCTTGCCATCCGTCGTCGCAACAAAAACTTTGTCGTCCGCAACTTCAGCACTGTTGGTACTGCTGGCATCTTCACTCCACACCACACGTTGTGTTGCGAGATCAGTTACTGTGACTTGACCTTGGAAGCTAGTGGTCACTAAATATTGTCCTGCAACAACAGGATCACCCACGACATCAACTAAACGCTGAATGTCTGAACGGCCTTCGCTGATTGCCACACGGCGCTGGAAACGTGGTACACCACTGATAATATCCAAGGCATAAATATAGGCATTTGCAGAGCCAATCAATACAGTCCGCTCATCTAAACGAACGGGTGCAGGTTGACCACGTAAACTAAATTGAACATTTGGCAGCTTATAGGCCCAGACCTGTTGTCCAGTCACCGCATCATGTGCAAATACAGTCCCGTCATTGGCAATGGTAATCACACGACCTGACTGGATCAAAGATGGAGACAAAATGGCACCAGACAATTTCGCTGTCCACTTTTGCTCGCCTGTCGCTTGATCTAAAGCAAATAACTGGCCTTTACGATTGCCACTGACCACAATCCCTTCACCCGCTTCGACACCCGCAGTGAGTTCTTGTTTGGTGATTTTACTTTTCCAAAGACGCTCTTTACCTTTGTAAGCAGAAATCTGACCATCCGGATCAATCGCAAAAATCACACCATTGTCAGTATCCAGCTGCAAGCGCAAAGATTCTGCAGCATTGGTCGACGAAACACTTTGTGAGAACACAAGGTTTAAACTTTGTTCTTGTACGATTTTTGGCAATGGATTCGGTTTTGCTTCTTTTACTTTATTGCTTGAACAACCAACGAGTAAAGCTGAAGCAATGGCAATTGCCAACGGTAGTTTTAGTTTATTCTGCATTAAGACTCATCCACTTTGGTATCTAAGATCGGGCGCTCAAACTCAGGATCATCTACTAAAACGCCAACACTTTCGAGTTTAATTTGTAAAAGCTGACGTTCCTGTTTACGCTCGAGCAAGTTATCCCATGCACTTTGATACGCTTTGCGTGCAGATTCATTGTCTTTTTTGGCAACAAAAATATCACCGCGAAGTTCATCCGCAGACGCCTTGAATGCAGGATCGGTCACGCTAGATAGAGTTTTTAATGCTTCATCATATTTGCTTTGTGCCAATTGTGAATCTGCTAAACGTAATTTAACAATTTGCAGCAAACCCGCATCTTTGACTTTTGAAGCTTCAACTTTCTTCAATGCTTTTTCAGCTGCAGCATAGTCTTGCTTATCATAAGCAAGCTTCGCCATGATAAATTGTGTTTGAATCGCTTGAGCAGAGTCTGCATCATCTTTGACAATTTTATCTGCTGTTTCTGACAAAGTCGCAAAGGCATTCGGCTGACCCGATGCCGCTTTCGCTTCATCCATCAACTTTTGCACCTTGGCAGTCTGGTTCTGGGCTTCGGCAAGGTTTTTCTTTTGCCAGTATTCCCATCCGAAAAAGGCAATCAGGGCAATGAGAATTCCGCTGATGATTGCAGAACCATATTTTTTGGCAAACGACTTGAACTGGTCGAGTTGTTCTTCATCACTTAAACTCATGTGATTGTCCTTTTCCTAAATTGTGCAATTTATTGTTTAAATTTTTCGATAAAAAATGGCGTCAGTTCAGCAATCCCAACTTGAGACTGTTCAGCCGTTGCCAATTCCTTCACCAAGAGTTGCTGAGACTCCCACTCACGCTCACCCAAGATCACCGCAAAGATTGCGCCAGATTGATCGGCCTTTTTCATTTGGCTTTTCATGCTGCCTTGTGAACCTGTTTTCAGGCGAATTGGACTGTTTGCTGCTTCTAACTGATCACGCATCTGCTCTGCCAACACCAAAGCTTTGGCTTGATAAGCTGGCTCAGCCAATAAGAACACTTCACAATCACGTACGTCTTTGGCTTGTGCAACTTGTTCAACCAACAACAGTAAACGTTCCATTCCCATGGCAAAACCAACCGCTGGAACAGACTGATCGGCTTTACCTTTAAGCTGTCCAACCAAGCCATCATAGCGACCACCCGCACAAACCGTTCCTTGGGAACCCAGCATGGTGGTGGTCCATTCGAATACGGTCTTGTTGTAGTAGTCCAAGCCACGCACTAACTTTTGGTTAATCACAAACTCAACACCTGCATCAGTGAGGTATTGCTGTAATTGCTGGAAGTGGTTGATTGAATCTTCTTTAAGAAAATCATGCAACTTCGGTGCATTTACCAAAATCTTTTGCGTTGATTCAATTTTCGAATCCAGAATACGCAAAGGATTCGTGGTTAAACGGCGTTGTGAATCTTCATCCAAGGCATCTTTGTGTTGGTTTAAGAACGCAACCAAGGCAGCACGATATTCTGCACGCTCATCTGTTTCACCCAGGGTATTGAGCTCTAAGCGAACATTCGCTGCCACCCCCATACGTTTCCATAAACGCGCAGTCATTAAAATGAGTTCAGCATCAATATCAGGCGTTGCCACACCAAAAGTTTCAACACCAAATTGATGGAACTGACGATAGCGGCCTTTTTGTGGCTTTTCATAGCGGAACATGGATCCGAGATACCAGACACGCGGTGTCGCACCACGCAACAGGTTATGCTCTAACATGGCACGTACACAACCCGCCGTCCCCTCAGGACGTAAGGTTAATGATTCAGGGGGCGTACCTTTGTCGAAAAAGGTATACATTTCTTTTTCAACGATATCGGTCGCATCACCAATTGCACGTTTAAATAAACCAGTTTGCTCAACAATGGGCAAACGGATCTGTTGATAACCATACGCATCCATTAATGATGCAAGTTGTTGTTCCAGACTTCTCCAAGCCGCAGTTTGCGTTGGAAGGATGTCATTAAAACCTTTGATAGCGACGATTGAACTCATGATGAACTACGAATAATTTCTTTAGATTTTGCTTCTTCAAGCTCTTGAACACGTTGACGAACCATTGTTTCAATTTCATCAACCAACTGATTTGTGTCAATTAAATGACTCTTTTCACCATTACGATAGACCAGTGAACGCGGTGATGCACCGACAATCCCGATATCTGCCTCTTTGGCTTCACCTGGGCCATTCACCTTACACCCGATCACCGACAAGTCCATCGGCGTACGGATATCCTCTAAACGCTCTTCCAATGCCTGCATCACTTGAATCACATTGAATTCTTGACGTGAGCAACTTGGACAAGCAATAAAGTTAATCCCGTTTGAGCGTAAACCCAATGATTTTAAAATATCAAAGCCGATTTTAATTTCATCTTCTGGCTCTGCCGCAAGCGAAATACGCATGGTATCGCCAATGCCTTCCATCAACAATCCACCCAGTGCAATCGCTGATTTGACTGTACCCGTACGGTAAATCCCAGCTTCAGTCACACCCAAATGCAATGGATTATCAATCTGTTGCGACAATAAGCGATAGGCATCCATGGTTAAAAACACATTCGATGCTTTTACGCTGACTTTAAACTCGTGAAAATCCAAACGATCCAGAATATCGATGTGACGCATTGCAGACTCAAGTAAAGCCTGCCCTGTCGGTTCACCATATTTGACCTGTAAGTCTTTTTCTAAAGAACCCGCATTGACCCCAATACGAATCGAAATGCCGTGATGTTTTGCTGCTGCAACCACTTCACGTACTTTTTGATCCGAGCCAATATTGCCTGGGTTAATCCGCAGACAGTCTGCGCCATAATCCGCAACAGCCAAAGCAATACGATGATCAAAGTGAATATCCGCCACCAATGGCACAGAAACGCGTTTGCGAATTTCACCAAACGCTTCTGCTGCTTCCATCGACGGTACCGAAACACGCATGATATCTGCGCCAGCATCTGCACAGCGCTGAATTTGCGCCACAGTTGCCTCAACATCGCAAGTTTCAGTATTGGTCATACTTTGAACACTGATCGGGGCATCACCACCGACATACACCGAACCAACACGGATTTTACGTGTTGGGCGACGTTTAATTGGGTTCACAATCATCGTATAGCTCTACTCTCTGGCATTAACGAGACAAACGGAATTCTGCTTTTCCATTGACCGTATATGGAGACAAGGAAATTTTCTCTTGATTTAAAGTCAATGCTACGGCGGTCGCATCATCTAAACGAATTTGAAATGGTGATTCACCACTTAAAGTCAATGTTGATGCTTGACGGCCTGTTGCCAATACTTTACCTGTTGCATCTACGATATGCACAGAGGTTGGTCGATTAAAGTCCAGAACCAATTGGTCACCAGATGTTGCTGCGGTGCTATTTCCCATTGGCAAAATCTGGACATCCGAATTTTTGATCTTGGGCACATCTTCATCATCTTTATGACTTGATGTCCAGTTCTGAACCGCCATTACGGCTAACCACGCCAACACCGCAACAGCCACCACGATTGCAATACGTTTTAACCAGATACGATTACGCACACTTTTCGAACCTGATAATTTCCCCATGATTTTAATCGGAGAGTTATTCAGGGCATGGCTGGCTTTAAGTCCAGTATCATTCACATAAATTTCATCAAAACGTTGAATGATCGCACTGGCATCTGCATTTAAATGCTTTGCATACGCACGGTAATAACCTTTAATGAACGTCGCTTCCGGCAAGGATTTATAATCATCTTGCTCTAATGCTGTCAAGGTTTTGACAGGCATATTCAATACGTTTGCAATCTCTTCAATTTCTTTCTTTTGTGCAATACGAATTTGACGCAAATACTCACCAGGTCGTTGAATATTTCCTAACGTTGACGCTGGCGAGGTTGAGCCAGTTGGCTGATGTGAATTTGGATTTATTTCCATACGGCCTCAGTACTGTACTGTAATTGCAAATAACGTTGATATTCTGGACTATCAGGAAATAGTGCACGTAGTTGATTAACCAGTACCTGCATTCCTAATTGATCCGCATTCGCTCGAGCAATGCGTAGACCAATCCAAAGCGCACGAGCCCCTTGGTTGTTCTGCCCTACATTACGAACATATTGTTCGTATAGTTGTGACGCATCTCTATTATTTTGTTGCAAATAGAAAATTTCCGCCAACTCTAACATTGAAATGGTTGCGTTTCGATTCGCTTGTAGCGCTTGTTTGAATGATTTTTCAGCATTCGCAACATCGCCCAATTTTAAATAGATTCGTCCCAGGTTTTCCAACGACTGAAATCGTTGATCATAGCCTAGCGTTGCACCCGCACGGGTAAATTGCTCAATCGCCTCATTATAGCGTTGCTGCTGATACAAATATGTACCGTAATTATTACGCGCTTGAGCATTATCAGGTTCCGAGGAAATTGCACGCTTAAAATAAGCCTCTGCTTTTTCCATATTGCTTGCACTGCCTTCTTGTTGCAGCAAGATGCCCATCATCATATTGGCATTGGCATCACGAGAGTCCGCTTTTAACGCTTGATCAAGCGAACGTTTGGCAGCGTCTAGATCACGGCTACGAATATATTCTGCGGCCAGTTGTGTTCGAACTTGTACTGCTTTTTCTGGATCTTTTTTTAATCCTGTAGACGGCGATTGACAAGCTGTTAAGCCAAACAAAGTAAACACAACAGCCGTCACAGTAATGGTTTTTGTTCGAGTGGTATTCAACGCCTTTCCCCAAGTATTATCCTTGTGTGCGCAAAATTTCTTGTCGTTGCGCCACTTTCTTTTTCCATTGTTCAGCACGACGAGTACGATCTGCAACCTGTCCTACTAATTGTCCACATGCGGCATCAATATCATCACCACGTGTCTGACGAATCGTACACACAAATCCGGCATCCGACAAAGTTTTTTGGAAGGCAATGATACGGTTACGGCTTGAACGACCATACGGGGCATGCGGGAATGGATTAAATGGAATCAGGTTGATTTTACTTGGTAAGTTTTTCAACAATTTTAAAAGTTGTTGGGCATGCTCAGGTTGGTCATTGACCCCTTCCAGCATTACATATTCAATAGTGACATGACGACGTGCACTTTCATTGCCATCTTTAGCTAAATAGCGTTGGCAAGCAGCGATTAATTGTTGTAATGGATATTTTTTATTGATTGGCACAAGTTCATTACGAAGTTCGTCATTTGGTGCATGTAATGAAATCGCCAAAGCAACATCAATGTCCTGCGCCAGCTGATCAATTTTTGGTACAACACCTGAGGTCGATAGCGTCACACGGCGTTTTGACATGCCATAAGCAAAATCGTCCAGCATCAATTGCATTGAACTGAGTACAGCATCATAGTTGAGTAACGGTTCGCCCATCCCCATCATTACCACATTGGTCACGGTACGCTCGCGTTCGGCCACAGGCACATCTTCCATATAGGAATAGTTTGCCATCCACAACTGACCAATGATTTCTGCTGGTGTCAGGTCACGCTGGAAACCTTGTTTCCCTGTTGAACAAAATGAACAATCCAGTGCACAACCCACTTGCGATGAGATACATAAGGTCTTACGTGCCCCTGTCTTGTCATCAGCTGGAATCAGGACGGTTTCGACCAGAGAACCTTCGCCATCTCCTACGCGGAACACCCACTTACGCGTTCCATCTTTAGAGTAGTTACGATGCACCACTTCTGGCGCTTTAATTTCACAAATCTTTTCTAATTTTTCGCGTAATTTTCCTGAGATATTACTCATCTCGGCAAAATCAGTCACAAAAAATTGATGAATCCACTTCATCACCTGACCGGCACGAAACTTTTTTTCGCCCAAATCTTCAAAGAACTTTTCTAATTCAGTTCGAGACATGCCAAGTAAATTTACTTTTTGCTCGGCAGCATGAACGACAGGTGTAGAAACAGACTGTTGTTTTTCATCCAAATTTTCCGATGAAACGACCACTGCAGAACTCATGTATATTTACCTAAACGATATCAGCGCTAGAAAATGCTGTGCATTATTTGCACAACCCAATCTATAAGAAATAAAAAACCAGATAAGTAGTATACCACTTATCTGGCTTGAATACTTTGGATTAACGAGTGCGTGGGCAAATCTCGTTATCAGCAAAGAAGTAAGCGATTTCACGCTCAGCAGAAGCAACTGAGTCAGAACCGTGAGCAGCATTTTCGTCGATGCTTACAGCGAAGTCTGCACGAATTGTACCTGGAGCCGCTTCTTTAGGATTCGTCGCACCTAAGATGTCACGGTGAGCAAGAACTGCGTTTTCGCCTTCAAGAACTGAAACAACCACTGGGCCAGAAGTCATGAATGCAACGAGGTCAGCAAAGAAACCGCGTTCTTTGTGCTCTGCATAGAAACCTTCAGCATCTGCTTGAGAAAGGTGTTTCATTTTAGTTGCAACAATTTTCAAACCTGATTTTTCGAAACGAGCAAAGATGTCGCCGATGTGGTTTTTAGAAACTGCATCTGGTTTTACGATAGATAAAGTGCGTTCAATCGCCATGATTGACTCCTATTATGGTCTAAACTAAAAAAATTTGCCGCATTATACCGATGTCATCGCCAATAATCAGCTTGAATATGCAAAAGTTCCGCGATTTCTGACGAATTTTTAACGAACTTCATCTAACCATGCCATTTGAATGGCTTCAAGCAAACCTTCCGTCGATTTATTCGGATCATCACTAAAATCAGGCAAGGCACACACCCATGCATGTAGATCAGTAAAACGAATCCATTGAGGATCTACTTCTGGATGTGCTTCGGTGAGTTCAATCGCAATATCAATCGTATCCGTCCAACGTAAGCCCATATAACAACCTAAATCAATCTGTATCGTTGAGCGTACTTTAACAAAACACCTGATTTAAGAGATAGTGTTCTGTTACTAAATTCTTGTTAAAAGACTTATAACGCCATATGAAAGCTCGGTGCGAGTAAAATGATCGCACTGGCAACCGATGCACCAATCATGGCTCCCACAATCACATCACTAGGATAGTGCAGACCTAATATCATGCGGGACAATGCAACCAAGATGGTAAATGGCAGCATTAAAATCAATAACAAGGGTTGGATATACCCCAAAGTAATGGTGACCATCACGGCATGTAAAGTATGGCCTGAGGGAAAACTAAAGTGGTCTAGCGGACGCTCTCCCAAGACAATGACCTGATGCACCTGATACGGTCTTGGGCGGGTGGTTTTATTTTTCAGAAATTTATAAATCAGGGTACCGATAGAACCCGCTCCAACCAGATATAATAGCTGCAGACCGTACGCCCAGCCTTGCATTGCCCATACTGACAACAACATGGCATACCAAAATGGCCCATCGCCCAAACGACTAATCGTTTTAAAAAATAAGGCGACACGTTGTGATTGAGAGAGATGATTCAGATAGAGACACCCTTTTAAATCCAAATCTAGTATTTTTATTTTTGCATTTTGAAGATTCATACTCTTTCTCCTCTTTTTGAGAATACTTTAAGTCGTGGTCATGGGAGACTCCTCACGACTTGATACAATGCTTGTTCTAATTGTTGTACTGGAAACTGCCAACTGCTCTGCTGGACACTTTCACTTGCGAGTAAACCCATTGCTCTTAATTGCGGCAGCGCGGGTAAATCACAAATTGACTGCATTAAATCTGTTGTATGTCCAAGTGGACTCAACCATCCTGTGACATCATGTTTGACATGCTGATGGGCGCAGACATAGTCATAAGCTACTACAGCCAAGCCACTGGCAATCGCCTCTAAAACCACATTACCAAAGGTATCGGCTTGGCTGGCAAAGGCAAATACATCGGCACTGGCGTAGGCTGCCGAAAGCGCTTGCCCACTTAAACTGCCCATAAAGATCACATCATCAGATTGCGCCATTTTTCCAAGACGTACACGATCTGGGCCATCGCCAACAATCACAAATTTGATATTTCTGCCTTGTCGGGCCTGCAAGGTGTGGAAGCTTTTGATCAGCACATCGACTTCTTTTTCTGGGGATAACCGCCCTACAGAGAGCATGACTCGCGTTTCTGCATCAGCACCCCACTGTTGGCGAAGTTGCTGTGAGCGATGCTGAGGTGAAAATTTTACGGTATCGACACCGCGACCCACCACCACCAAAGGACAAGTCACACCAAAACCGCGCAAGGCTTGTTCGGTATATTGACTTGGCACACAGGTCACATCGGTGCTGTTATGAAACCAAGTTAAATAGCGCTGGATTGGTTTGACTAAAAAAGCCAGATCAAAGAAGCGACTAAAATCATGAAAGGCTGAATGGAAGCCACTAGAGACTGCGATTTTTCTCGACTTAGCGGCTTGTAATGCGGTTAACCCTAACGGGCCTTCAGTTACAATATGCACCACATCTGGCGCAAACTTTTCAAAAGCTTTTGAAACTTTGAGATATTGTGGCCAGCCAAACTGAATACTTGGATATTTAGGAATCGGCTGAGACATGACCAGACATTCCTGCTCTGGATGAAATTCGGTACACACTTCTTTTTGTATCGGGCGTACCAATAAAATTTTATGTCCAAGCTTTTGTAGGCCTTGGCACAATTGCATCATCGACAGAGCCACACCATTAATTTCTGGTGGCCAAGTTTCAGTCACAATGGCAATGCGGAGACGAGGACGAACCAAATCACGCAGTTCAGACAATTCATCTTGTTTATTTTTGAGTTGTTTCCTTTTAAAGTAGAATTTAAAATTTTCAGGAAACTCTTGCTTGAATAGAGATGTAGCGTATGTACTCTGCATATCGCCATCCATTTGTGTCGTTATTTTCATGTTTTCAGCATAAAAATATTTTTTGACACTTTAATGATCAGTCTATGACAGTTTTTTGACAGCCTTAAAATAAAAAATGCCCAATTTCAAGCTGAAAGTGGGCATTCAAAAGAAGTTGATGCTGCATCAAGCCAAAGGATTATCTACTGCAAAAAGCTGCTGATCTTCCAAACGGAATGCCATTAATTGCTGTCCCCAAACACAGCCCCCATCGACATTTTGAATTTGAGCGCTAATGGTCTTGCCCTGTAAAGCCGCCCAATGTCCGAAAATCAATTGATGGCTTTGTGCTGCCTGACTTTCAAACTCAAACCATGGTTGAAAACCTGCTGGCATCGGTGCATCTAAGGCATCTTTAAAATCAAACTCTAAACGCCCTGTTACATCGGTTAAACGCATTCGGGTCAGATAATTGGTAATGCAACGTAAACGCGGCATGCCTGTAAGTTCATCTGACCATAGATCAGGCTGCGAGCCATACATCTCTGCAAGAAAACCATCCAATACTGACAAGTCTTCATGCGCAACAACCTGTTGCACTTCTTTCGCCAGCGCAACCGTTTGCTCTGCACTCCAGATACATGGCACACCCGCATGGGTAATTAAGGTGTGTGCATTCGGAGATAGACTCAACGGCTGCTTGCGCAACCAGTCAATCAGTTCATCCCCATCAATGGCATCAATCACCTCTTGGGTGTGATCCTTGTCTTTGGCCTTTTTAAAACCACGAGCACAGGCAATCAGAGTTAAATCATGGTTACCCAACACCGTCGCTGCGGCGCCACGATCAGCCAGCTTTTTAATAAAGCGTAATGTACCAACCGAGTTCTCGCCACGTGCAACCAAGTCACCAGCAAACCATAAAAAGTCTTGGTCTGGATCAAAACGGATTTCTTTCAGCAACGCTTTCAATGCTTCGAAACAGCCTTGAACATCACCAATGACGTAGTTATAGCGTTTAGACATCAAGCCACCATCTGATCAGAGAGCGCAACGAAATCTGCCAAACTTAAGGTTTCTGGACGCGCCATTGGATCAACACCTGCTTTTTCAAAGCCATCCTCCACCAACATCCCTTTTAAGCTATTGCGCAAAGTCTTGCGACGCTGGGTAAACACATGACCCACTAAACGCGCCAATGCTTTTTCATTCTTTGCCACAATTGGTTTAACATCATAGGGTTCTAAACGGAAAACCGCCGATGTTACTTTTGGTGGTGGATTAAATGAGCCTGGTGGCACTTCAAACAAGAAGGTTGGCTTACAGTAATACTGGATCATCACCGATAAACGGCCATACTCTTTGGTATTTGGCGTTGCCGTAATACGATCCACCACCTCTTTTTGCAACATGAAATGCATGTCTTTCACTTTGTCGCCAAACTCCAAGAGATGGAACAGCAAGGGTGTTGAAATGTTATAAGGCAAATTCCCAACCACACGCAGTGGACGACCCTCCTGAAATAGTTGGGTAAAGTCGTACTTCAAAGCATCTGCTTCAACAATGGTTAAACGTTCAGGATGTGGCACGCGTCCTGGTAAGCCCGCTGCCAAATCACGGTCTAGCTCAACCACAGTCAACGCATCACACTCACCAATTAACGGTGAGGTCAAGGCCGCCAAACCCGGGCCGATTTCAACAATGTTTTCGCCCGCACGAGGATTTACTGAGCGTACAATTTTGGCAATCACACGTTGATCATGTAAAAAGTTTTGACCAAAACGTTTTCGAGCCTGATGCCCTTCATCTTTAGGGTTTAGGGCATTAATTTGATACATAATAATTCCAACGTGAATAATTTCTTGCCCATCACTGACGGGCTAAATCAAGTGCTAAATCCACTGCAACATGCAAGCTTGATGCTTTTGCCTGTCCAGTGCCTGCAAGAGAAAGTGCTGTACCATGATCGACCGAGGTTCGAATAAATGGCAAGCCTAATGTAATGTTTACTGCTTCACCAAAGCCTTGTGATTTTAGCACAGGTAGACCTTGATCGTGATACATCGCTAAAACAGCATCCGCATCTTTTAGATTTTCTGGGGTAAATAAGGTATCCGCAGGTAGGCTGAGACTGATATGCAGCCCCTGTGTACGATACGTTTCCAATACAGGATTGATCACTTCAATTTCTTCATGGCCTAAATAGCCATCCTCACCTGCATGAGGATTTAAACCACAGACTAAAATACGTGGCTGAGCGATTTTAAATTTGGTTTTTAAGTCGTGAATCAGAATATCAATCACTTGATGCAGACGCGCTTTGGTAATCGCATCAGGTACATCCCGTAACGGTAAATGGGTCGTTGCCAAGGCGACACGCAATGTTTTGGTCGCCAACATCATCACCACACGATCCACACCTGCAAACTCTTGGTAATACTCGGTATGTCCACTAAAAGCGATGCCTGCATCATTGATAATTGACTTTTGTACGGGTGCAGTAGCCACCCCTACACTCTGGCCTGACATGGCATAATCAGCTGAGCGACGTAGCTGCTCCAATACATAAGCGGCATTGGCTGAATCTAGTTGCCCTAAAACAACAGGCTTGGTTAAAGCGACATGTTCAACAAACAGTTGCCCTTTTCGGCTGGATTGTGCCTGCCCTTGATATGTAATCAGTTCAACATCAATCCCTAACTGATTGGCACGTTGTTGCAACATCTGCAAATCGGCCAGAATAACCAATGGTCGCTCATCAACACGCTCAGCCAGACTAAGACAGATATCTGGGCCAATGCCCGCAGGTTCGCCTGAAGTGACATATAAAGGAAGCATCGATAGCGCCCATGTTTTGATTTAAGGCTTAGTGTAACCAAAATCTAAAAGCAGCTACAGCCCTGCATTTTTATAAATTATTTCACTTCAGGATTTATGGTCGCTTTGGGTAGATTTTGTGGCACTAAATTGGAGGGCACAAACTCAACCTTCCGCGTCCATGGATTAATTTTAGGCTGTACTTTCTTCTCTGGCGGTATGCTGGCGACATCTTCCTTTTTCTCGTTAGCTACCACCGAACTCGCAGCTTTATCAAGCAAAGGATTGCTCACAAGCTCTTTCTTTTCGGCAATCGCAGTTGGCTGTGCCACCTCTTTTTTCTCCACCGCCGCTGTCGCTACCACAGTGCTTACAGGACGCGTATACGGTGCTGCGATTGAGCCTTGCTTAACCACTGTTTGTGTTGTTGGTTGTGGGACCGTTTGGGCGGTTGCAGCAGCGCTTTGTCCTTGCAGATTTATTTGATCAACTGGAATTTCAATCGCTTTCATTTCGGCCGTCACGGCCATTGCCGGATCAATATGATCGTTCCCCCGACTTTCCAGCACTTCCAGTTTACGACTGGTTCCCTCTTTGGGCTGAAACTCGGAGTAGTTGGTCACACTGGTCTGATCCACCCATTTATATAGTCGTCGCGCATTGGTTTGTGCTGAACAAACGCCGATCAATAATGTGACTACAACAATTTTTGTAGAAAACGACAACTGCATCAAATTCCCCAAGAGAAGAGGTAAATACTTCTATTTATTTCAAGTGTTTGGTATAAAAATCATAGGGTAAATCCAGTCCTCTCACAACACCCAAAATGTTCTCTTCAATTCCGCGCGTGTTAGTTCCCAATTCGGTCACATTGCAGCAAATTCTGGCGTCTCAGGCGAATTTTCCTTGTGCGCTTTTATAAACTCATGTAGAATTCGGTCTCCTTTTGTTTGGACAGATTTCACCGTCCAAACCAACTATAATAGGTAGTGGTTTAAATGAAAACTCTCAGCGCTAAGCCAGCTGAAGTTCAACACGACTGGTATGTTGTTGATGCTTCTGGCAAAACTTTAGGTCGCCTTGCGACTGAAATCGCTCGTCGTTTACGCGGTAAGCACAAAACTTCTTATACTCCTCACGTTGACACTGGCGACTACATCGTTGTGATCAATGCTGAACACGTTCAAGTGACTGGTAAAAAAGCGCTTGATAAGAAATATTATCGCCATACTGGTTTCCCTGGTGGTATCCGTGAGACTAACTTCGAGAAGTTAATTGCTCACAAACCTGAAGCAGTTTTAGAAAAAGCTGTTAAAGGTATGTTGCCAAAAGGTCCTCTTGGTTATGCAATGATCAAAAAAATGAAAGTGTACGCTGGTACTGAGCATCCTCATACTGCTCAACAGCCACAAGTTTTGGACATCTAAGGGATACAGCACATGGCTACTAATTATGGTACAGGTCGCCGTAAGACCGCAACTGCACGTGTTTTCTTATCAGCTGGTACAGGTAAACTCGTAATTAACAACCGTACACTTGAGCAATATTTCGGTCGTGAAACTGCTCGTATGGTTGTGCGTCAGCCTTTAGAGCTTTTAGAAGTTACTGAAAAATTTGACCTTTACATCACTGTTAAAGGTGGTGGTATTGGTGGTCAAGCAGGCGCTATCCGTCACGGTATTACTCGTGCATTGATCGCTGCTGACGAAACTTTAAAACCTGCTCTTCGTCAAGCTGGTTTCGTTACTCGTGATGCTCGTGAAGTTGAACGTAAGAAACTTGGTTTACGTAAAGCACGTAAACGTCCTCAATTCTCTAAACGTTAATCGTTTTACGAATTGGACAAAAAACCTCGGATTTATCCGAGGTTTTTTATTGCCTAGTCTTAATTATTTCTTTTGAGAACAATCCATCATTGCATCCCCCGAACCATCGGCAGCAGCAAATTCCGTGATCGTACAGCCATTTTCTTGATAGGTTCTGGTACTTTTCGAAAATTGATGATCTTTAGGAATTGGCGCATTACACGGCTGACCCGTTTTTTCATTGACCATCTGGATTGGCCCATCGTTATAAATCGTCACTTTACAAGCTTTAACCACATACTGTTTTTTTATACCACCATATTGTGAGTCATCCTGATCAGCTGCCGCAGCAATCGCAACATCCGTAGCAGCTCTACTCTCCGCTGATGTAGCACGATGCGTCTGCTTGGAGACTGTCTGCGAGCTTGCACAGCCACCCAGTAATAACCCAGCACAAAGTGCGGCCAAGTAATATCGTTTCATTCCCTTCTTCTCTCTTTGAACTTATTGAATCATAAATCTATTCTGTAACAATCATATTATTCAGCTTTAAGTGATTTCCAACGTTAATTTTAGTATTCTAAACAGTCAACCATAATTTTTTGGACTTATGTCTCTAGAAAATCCCCCAAGCCCTGTCCAAGGCATTACGCTTTATAGTCATGCAGATGATTTCCGTTCACACTGGATTCGTTTTTTACTCGCTGAAAAACAAATCAAATATCAACTCATTATCACAGACCACGAAGATGAGGATTTAGCGGATCTCAATCCCTATAATCAACTTCCCATGTTGATCGAACAAAATCTGAAGCTGTTCTCGGCCAATGTAATTGCCGAATATCTAGATGATCGCTATCGTCAAAACAAGCTCTATGCCGATGCGCCCATGGCTCGTGCAGAGCAACGACAATATATCTGGCGTTTTGAGCAAGATTGGTTCAAGTTGGCGGATCACATGCTTAGACATGCAGATACATTAGATCAAAAACAACAGCAAAAAGCACAGAAAGAGCTGAGAGATACCTTAATTTCACTGACTCCGCTATTTCAGCATTTCCCATTTTTCATGTCAGAAACATTTTCAATTCTCGATTGTATGCTGGCCCCGATCTTCCTTCGGCTGAAAAGTATGGGGGTTGAATTGCCAGCACAGCACTGTCGGCCTATATTCTTGTATTGTCATCGTATCTTTAGCCGACCATCGTTCATTAAATCAATGACAGCTCAAGAAAAAAACAGCTACAATGAATTGATTTCTACGATTTAATAAGTTTTTCAATTATGTCTGAGCAAATAACTTTTACGCCGACACGTCCCTATCTTGCTCGCGCCATTTATGAATGGATTTGCGATAACCAACTGACGCCCTATTTATTAGTTGATGCAACCCAACCACACACCGATGTGCCTTTGCAATTTGTAAAAGATGGTCAGATTGTCTTAAACCTTGCACCACACGCCATCCATCAACTCCATATGAGCAATGAAGCGATTACCTTTTCTGCTCGTTTTGGTGGTGTCGCAAAAGAAATTTATGTCCCGATTCGTGCGGTACTCGGCATATATGCCAGAGAAAATGGTCAAGGTTTATTTTTTGATCCTTCAGAATATGAAGCACTTACAGAAACAGCTGTAGCGCCAGCCGAAGAAGCCAAGCAAGAAACTGAACCAACCAAAAAGAAACCTTCACTAAGAATTCTAGATTAAGCGAGGATAGACACGATGGCATTTGACTTAGTTCAGTATTTTGCTGAACAAATTAAAATTCAAAAACCGCAACTTTTTAGTCAATATTCTCCTAAAGAAAAACATGCCTATATTGACGAAGTGAACGTATTAGCATTGGGACAGCTGATCAGTCTGTGGAAGCAAAATCCGCAGAAACTCTATCAGGAAGTTCAAACTGCCGATCCGCTTTATATTCAAGAAGTGTCTCGCCATCTGACCACCTCAGCCCATAACCAATCAACGCTTAAAGCAACTGAACTTGAAAGCAGTATTTCTGATGTCCTCACGCTACAATTAGCTGAATTAAAACAGCTCGATGCAACTGGTAGCTTTGGGCAAACAGGATTAACCGAACTGTTACTGGGTCAAATTGAACATTTATCAGGACAAGCTGAAGACTGGGTATGGTCAACCAACCAACTCACAGAGTTGCTCGGCTCAAAACCGGTCGTACAGGAAGAAGTCTCTCTTGAAGCAACCATGCAGGAATTTAATCAGATGGTGCATCAAGCTCAGCCAACAACGACAGATCATGAATCAACAGCTGAAATAGAAATGCCTGCCATTCCGACATGGGCTTACATTGTTTCACCTGTGATCGCATTGGTCATTCTGGTTTTCTTGTATTGTTCATATTGCCAATTAATTTCAGCTTAATTTACCACCCATGATAAAGATTTTTTAATTACTTTCTTTATCATGGACTTATTATAAATTTAATTTTAAATAAAATATTATTTTAATTAATTTAAGCACATAATTTACATTTATTTACAATGAAAAAATAATATTAAACCCTAATATTAATGTGAATAAAATCACAATAAAAACCAATTATAATCCTCAATCAATATTTTAATTTGTTTATTTGACAAAAATTGTCAATTACTAGCACTCCTGTGATTTCAATTGTTTTAAAGTATGATTGATTTAATAAAAGAGTTTCCTATAATGAGATTAACTACTTTTGAAAACCAATCAAAAAAGCAAAAGTGGCCTATATATAAATTCATAAAAAAAGATGTATTAGTAGAGATAAGATCATGGCTAAAATTTCATTAGAAAGCTTAACAAATATTGATGGGTTCGTTGCAGCAGCATTAGTCGATACAGAAAGTGGTTTGGCGCTAGCGACTCAAGGTGGGGGCTCAATCGACTTAGAACTGGCAGCTGCGGGTAATACCGAAGTTATTCGAGCAAAACGCCGTGTAGCTAACTCACTGAAACTTAATGATGATATCGAAGATATCTTAATCACTCTTGGTAAGGCATACCATTTAATCCGTCCATTAGAAAGCAATGGCAACCTGTTCCTTTATCTCGTATTAGATCGCACTAAATCTAACCTAGCTATGGCTCGTCACGAACTTAAAACTTTTGAGAAAGAACTCGACTTTGCTTAATTTGCAAGTTCAATATATTTAATATACTAGATCTCTTGTATATATTTTTATTTAGCTTATTACATAATAAGAAAATAGAAATAATACAAGTGGTCTATTATTAGTCTTTAGTATTAAGACTAATTTTGTGCAGTCCAATATTTTATAAAACATTAAAGTGATACTATGAATGGACATTGCATTAATATCGCAATTTCAGGTATAAGTTTAAAAGTTTCAGATGAATTAAAAATAGAACTTAGAAAAACAATACCGAATGAATTTG
Source organism: Acinetobacter colistiniresistens (assembly GCF_000413935.1). Taxonomy (GTDB): domain Bacteria; phylum Pseudomonadota; class Gammaproteobacteria; order Pseudomonadales; family Moraxellaceae; genus Acinetobacter; species Acinetobacter colistiniresistens. Next base: position 328,275 of record NZ_KE340376.1, read on the forward strand.
GCATTAATTGGATCAACATAGCCGATCCCAATATCGACTTATTATTAATAAATGAAAATTTTTTTGATACCGAAGGTATTCAACGTATTTTAGAACAAAAAAAACTTCCCTGCTTAAAGGTTTCAAAAGGAGAAGGCTCACATCATATTGAAGAACACAATACGCTTTACTTACCTTTCCAGCATACAGATGCATTAAAAAACTGGATTCAGCTGCGCTTACTGAGTTATCTATCTCATCAACAATCACAACAACCTAAAACAGCGACTGTTTCCACACATAATGCCATTAATGAAAAGTATTTAAATGATATGTTAAATCCAGAGAATGCCCGACTCCATCTATTTGATGATCATGGTACCTTGGCGATTATTGATACGCGTAGCCAGATTGCTTGGCTAGAGCCAACACGCATCCAGACTCAAACCAACCATAGTTTTAAGTACGAATTTGCGACGACATCCAACTTTACCAAAGTCTCTCGAAAAGTTGAGTATAACCTGCAAGATTGGCTCTGGAATCTGTTTTGGCATTCTCTTGAATTCCAGCGGTTGGCGCCGAATGAAAATGACTATTATAAAATTGAATATTGGCCACAGCCTGCGCAAAGCCAAGACCGTAAAACCACCCTATTGCTCTCAGCCTGCTTTATACAAGGAGCCCAACTTTATCAAGTCGCCACACAATTAAAACTTCCTATTCAAACGGTTCAACAATTTATCGCTGCCTGTATGATCTCCAACAATGGCGGCATTATTTCAGCATCAGAAAGTCATTACTTAAAAACAGAAGTCGCTGAACAAGCTTCTGAACAACAAGGTTTTTTAAATAAATTTTTCGGCAAAATCAGACGCCGCTTTGGGCTTTAAGGAATTCTATGATTCTCCAACAATATAAAATCGTCTTTGCAGGAAGCATGGGCGCTGGAAAAACCGAAGCGATCAAATCGCTTTCAGAAATTCCAGTGCTTGCGACCGAAGCATTGAATACAGACAGTCAGGCCCATAATAAGATGCAAACTACGGTTGGTATTGATTATGGGGAAATTACTTTAGATGACGGCGTAAAAATCGGGTTGTATGGTACCCCAGGGCAATCACGTTTTGACTTTATCTGGCCAGTGATTTGCCAAGGGGCTTTGGGGGTGATTTTACTCGTCGATCACAACAGTAAAGTGCCCATTGAAGAACTTGAAAGCTATCTCGATACCTTTAAAGACTATACGCAAAATATTTCGATTGGTATCACCCATGTCGATGAAAATAAAGGACAACCAACAACGATTTACCGGGACTGGTTAATCCAGAATGACTACCACTATCCTTTATTTTTTATCGATGCACGCAAGCAAGAACATATTTTGCTGATGATTGAATCTCTTATCGCAGCACTAGAAGTTAATTTAAAAGCAACAAATTAATCACTTTATAAAGAGAAGAATTATGTTCAGTATTCCCAGTCAGCAACGTACTGCTCCCAAAGAGCTGATCCAGTTTGCAAAAGCTCAGGCCAATGATGTGCTCATGAATATTCGAGGGGTCGATTATATTATGCTCTGCTCAACAGATGGCTTTGAGCTCGCTGCAATTTATAAGAAAAACCCCTATAACAGTACCAAACTGGCTGCGGTCAGTAGTTCAATCTTGGCCATGGTTACCGCTTTTCTCAATGAAATTCAGCTGACTGGATGTCAAAGCATTACTCTGGATGCCGAGAATGGCAAGGCTATTTTAACCTCAATTCCGGCCCCCCATCACCCAATGGTGATGGTAACCTTAAGCAATAAAGACGTTTTACTCGGGCAACTGCTCTATAGCTTGAAGCAAGCCAGTACAGCAATCGTCGACGCTGACCAAGCCTAATTTCCAGACACAATCAAAATCTGACACAGTGCAACACTTGTCAGATTTTCGTCATTAATCATCTTTATACTGAATACATTACTTTTCTATTTTCATTTTTGAACCATTTCTTTTACTACATTTCACTAAATAACGATCCCAATCTGTTTAAAAAATCCAATATCATTCAATAATTCGCAATAAAATATTGTTTTTAAAAAGATCAGATGAATGGTTAGAAATTTAAATGATTTAGAAATACTTTTTCATTATTATAATTTTCGAACAAATAACAATCACAAAATTTTCATAAGTGAATAATTTCAATAAAACGGGATTGTGTTTGTTCAACTATTATTAAGCACTATGGAGAGAAAAGATGAGGCTGAAGAGCTTAAAACTCGGCGCAGGAACTGCACTATTACTCAGCGGTTTTGCCACCCAACAATGTTTGGCAGATTCCTATGTATTTGTAACCAATACCACACCACAAACAGTATCCGTACAAGTCAACCAAACTGGGGCACAATTGCAGCAAGGCAATGAATGGGCACAGGAAGCGACACAGATTGCACCCTATGAAACCAAACGTGTATTGCGTATGAATCGTTATACAGGGATCAAATCAGGTAAAACCTATAACTTTGATACCGTAGTGACCAGTGCCAACTCACAAGTGACCTTCAAACAAACCATGACTGGAACATGGTCGGGTAGCAATATTCAACACGGCATTCAAACAGCAAACACAACTTCCCCGTGGTATTCAGATCGTGATGTACACCGCATCAATACAACCTATGGCGGCTTATCCGCTCAGGCAGCAGTAAAAGCTGAATACACGGGTGGTTATGATGATTTCCACTACACGATTCACCAGAACACGGTTCAGGAGCCTGTTTCAGCCAGCGCCAATGAGTTAAAAGTCCTGACCTATAATATTTATGCCTTGCCGATGGTGGCGAGTAAAATCAGTGAACGTTTGGCCGAATTACCCAACCACTTGAATGGCTATGATGTAATTATGATGCAAGAAGCGTTCGCTTCCTCGCGTACAGGTATGTTGAATCAACTGTCACAACAATATCCATATCAGACACATATTCCTGTCGGCTCGGGCTATAACCTATTTGATAGCGGTTTGGTAATCGTAAGTCGTTATCCAATCGTCAAAACGGCCCAATTTATTTATCCAGACTGTACAGGAACCGATTGCTTTGCCGATAAAGGCGTGTTGTATGCTGAAATCATTAAAAATGGCAAGGCTTATCATGTCACGTCAACACATACCGCTTCTTTTGATACCGATGCAGCGCGTGCACTGCGCCAGACGCAGTTCAAGCAAATTCGTCAACTGGTAGACCAACAAAATATTCCAGCTTTCGATGCAGTGTTGATGGGGGGTGATTTTAATGTGAACAAGTTACTCTGGCCACAAGACTATCAAAATATGCTGAGCAACTTGAATGCGACTGCGGCAGCAAACAATACGGGTTATACCGCATCAACCTTTGACCCTCGTGTGAATAAATTAGCTGGTGCAGCAGGTTCAGGCGGTTCAACCGTTGAATATCTGGATTATATCGTGGCATCCAATAACCACCGTCAGCCCGTTCAGTCACGTAACGATGTGCGCATCCTGCGTACTACGGCTGATCCACTATATATGATCTGGGATCTTTCTGATCATTTCCCTGTAATGGGGCAGTTTAATTACAACCCTTAACGGAATATGGTATGAATAAAAGACTATTGCTGACAATTCTAATTGTTGTCGTGGTCTTGGTTGGGATTGTAGTCTGGAAGAGCACTGCCTCTTCCGCTGCAATCCAGCACACCAAATCCACCTCAGCATCTCAAGATTCGTCTCCACAGATGAGCAATGCCAGCATGCCCAATAAAAGCAAGGACGAACTGTTGCAGGATTCACTTTTGCAGCAACTCAAAACCTTACAGCAGCAACCTGGGAATATCATCGAGTTTCTCAATAACTTTAAAGCCAACTGCCCTGTTTCCGATTGTCATGTAGCACTTGCAAAAGCGCTTGCCAACTATCCCGATCAACAGTTTGCACACTTAGTGGAAAACTTGCTGAAACGCATGCCACAATATGAAAAGCAGATGCAAAGCACGGTGTTATCCACCGCTTTATCACCGAAACAACGTTTTGATGCGCTGTGGAAGCTCAGAGAACAAACCTTGGGGCAAGCCGAAGCCATGCTCGGTTTTGGGCAAGAGCGCAATTATGCGGATTATCGCTTTGCCTATAATGACTTGGTGCAAAATCAAAACCTCAGTGCTGAACAACGCTTAACAGCATTTGAAAAGCTACAGCGTCAATATCCTGATGCAAGCCAGCAGCAAAATAAAATGGGACTTTATCAACAAGCCGTTGATTTAATTAGCCAAGGGCAACATAGCCCAGCTGAAACTGAACGTTTAAAGCAAAAATTGCAGCAACAATATTTGACTGAGCAGGAACGTCAACAGGTTCAACAGCGCGAGCACCGTGAAACCCAGCAACAGCAGCAAGTTGATCAATATCAACAAGCCGTGCAGCAGTTACAACAAGATATGGAGCCGTTAAAAACCCAAGTGCCAAACGAAGAATGGCAAAAGCAATATCAAAGTCGTTTAGAAAACCTACGCTTAAAGATGTTTCCATAAAATAATTGAACCATCGATCTCATAGATCTGGATGGTTCAATCATGGCATTCCATTAATCGACAGCAATATTCAACAATTGCTGTCGTTTTTTCACCTGTTGTCCGACTTGGCCAATCAACTCATGTACGATGCCATCGACATCAGATTTGATTTGCTGCTGAATCTTCATGGCTTCCAGTACCAATAAGGTTTGCCCTTTCACCACCTGATCTCCGACATTCACCAACAGATTCACAATCGCCCCATCCATCGGTGCACGGATTTTACCATCCCCCATAACTTCAGCCGCTTCAGGTACCGCATAGGTCACGTTCTCAAGCACAATATTGCCATTGCCTGCATCTAAATACAGCTGATTTTGATCCAATACATACGCAAGCTTACGGCGAACGCCTTCACAACTATATATAACCTGCACATCACTGATACTTACAGCCTTGATCGTTGCATGTTGGTTACATAACTCAACTTTGACCTGCTGCTGATCATGTTGCACATGCAGCAATATCTGCTGATCGGCGTATTTTAGTTTCAGTGGGAACGGCATGCCAATACCCGTTTGCCACGCGACTTGCTGCTGATTTTGCTGGGTAAACAGTGCGGCTGCTACGGCAAGCGTTTCAATGTTCAAAGTTTGTTGATGTAGACTAATATCATCTTGAAAGTGCTGCTGAATAAAGGCAGTATTGGTCTCCCCAGCGACAATAATGGGATGACGTAATAAGTTGCTAAGAAATTGCTTATTACTATTCACCCCCAACAAGATACAATCATCAACGGCCCGAGCGAGCAGTCGAATCGCATCCTGACGGGTTTTGCCATAGGCAATGACCTTTGCCACCATCGGATCATAGAAGGGACTAATTTCACCTTGTTCTAACATGCCGTGGTCAATACGGACATTGGCTAAACTACCATCAGCCCCCGCAGGCTGCCAACGCAGCACTTTTCCCGTTTGTGGCAAAAAGTCCTGACGTGGATCTTCTGCATATAAGCGAACTTCAATCGCATGTCCATTCAGTGTCAACTCATGTTGCTGCAACGGTAACGTTTCGCCATTGGCAACACGCAATTGCCATTCCACCAAATCCAGTCCTGTCACCATTTCAGTGACTGGGTGTTCGACCTGTAAACGGGTATTCATTTCCAAGAAATAGAACGCACCCGATTGATCCAGCAAAAACTCGACCGTGCCTGCGCCAACATAATCACAAGCCTTGGCCGCTGCAACTGCTGCTTCGCCCATTTTCTGACGTAGTTCTGGTGTCATCACTGGACAAGGGGCTTCTTCGACCACTTTTTGATGACGGCGTTGGATCGAACAATCCCGTTCAAATAAATACACATAATTGCCATGTGTATCCCCAAACACTTGAATTTCAACATGGCGTGGGGCAATCACCGCTTTTTCTAAAATCAACTCACCCGAACCAAAGGCATTCTCTGCTTCTGAACGTGCTGTTTTTAATGCGTCCAATACATCGGCAGCGTGTTGGACCAGACGCATGCCTCGCCCACCACCGCCTGCCGAAGCTTTAACCATTAAAGGATAGCCAATCTTCTCAGCTTGTTGTGCTAGGTAATCAAGGCCTTGCTGATCGCCTTCATAACCTGGCACACACGGCACCCCTGCTTGAATCATGGCAATTTTTGAAAGACGTTTACTGCCCATCAATTCGATCGCAGCAGCCGTCGGTCCAATAAAGGTGATGCCATGATCAAGGCAAGCCTGAGCAAAGTCGGTATTTTCCGATAAAAAACCATAACCGGGATGGACCGCATCAGCTCCCGTCTTTTGGCAGGCTGCAATAATATTGGCAATGGATAAATAGGATTCGGAAACTTTAGATGCGCCGATATAAACCGCCTCATCCGCAAGCTGCACATGACGGGCATTGGCATCTGCATCTGAATACACCGCAACCGTTTGATAGCCCATGGCTTTGGCTGTTTGCATCACACGAACTGCAATCTCACCGCGGTTAGCCACTAATACTTTTGAAAAACTCATTGTTTAATCTCTATTATTAAATCCCTCTCAATCCGCCTTTTAAAGCGGAAGCCCCTCCTTTAATAAAGAGGGATTAGGGGAGATTTTAGTCAAACCAACTCGGATTACGTTTTTGAATAAAAGCCATGGTTCCTTCTTGACCTTCTGCACCACCGACTGCTTGAGCAAACTGTTGTGCCGCATCATCCAAAAGCTGCGCTAAAGGCTCATTCAGCGTCCGATGTAATATAGCTTTGGTGACGCGTGAGGCCAAAGGTGCAGCACGTTTGATCTGCTGAATCGCATCCATAAGCTGTTGTTCTAATTCAATATCATCTGGTGCAACTTGATGAACGACACCTAAATCCAAAGCCGTCTTGCCATCAAAACGTAAACCCAATAAGGCCAAACGACGGGCTTGGGTCAAACCAATGCGCTTCACCACAAAAGGCGCAATTTGCGCTGGTAAAATGCCCAAGCCTGTTTCTGGCAGACCAAACTGGGCACTCTCACGGCTGATGGCAATATCTGAAACACAGGCCAAGCCAAAGCCTCCACCAAGCACTGCCCCTTCTAGCAGAGCAACAACAGTCTGGGGGGCTTGATCAACCTGTTCGATCAAGGCCCCAAAACGGCGATTAAAATCGACATAAGGTTGCAAACTGCCTATATTCGCAGCTTCAACACGTAAGCTCGCCATATCTTTGATATCGCCGCCAGCACAGAAATGCCCACCTCGACCACGTAAAATCACAGCACGAATGGATGAATCATCCGCAATCTGGCTAAACACCTGCTGAATGGCGGTGACCATATTTAAGCTCATGGCATTACGGCTCTCAGGACGATTTAGCCATAGCGTTAAAATGCCACCTTGTTGTTCTAGCTGAATGCTGTCATCTATCGCCAAGCTTGCAAGAGAAGTTGCAACTGTCATGCTCCTGCTCCTATTTTTTCTGTTTCTTCGGCAAGATATCAGTGAGCTTACAAATGATTCCGAGCATAATTTCATCTGCACCGCCGCCAATCGACCCTAAGCGCCCATCACGGAACAGTTGTGATGCAGGGTTATCCCACATAAAGCCATTACCGCCCCAATATTGCAGACAGCTATCTGCTACCTCACGACTTAATCGTCCTGCTTTCAGCTTCGCCATTGACGCCATCAAGGTTGCATCCTCACCAGCAATATGCTGCTCACAGGCTTGATAAGTTAGAGCTTTCAGTGCTGCGACTTCAGTCATCAGTTCAGCAAAACGAAAATGTACATATTGGTTATGAATCAGGGGCTGACCAAAGGTAGTACGATCCTTAGTGTAATCAATGGTTTGCTGAATGACTTTTTCCATCCCCCCCACCGCATTGGCACAGGCCCACATGCGTTCCTCTTGGAACTGCATCATTTGCATCATAAAACCCATGCCTTCCACACCAACTAAATTGCGTTGCGGTACTCGAACATTGTCAAAATAGACTTGTGCAGTGGTGGTTGAACGCATGCCCAATTTATTCAGTGGCTCTGAAAAACTAATCCCTGCTGCCTTGGCTGGGACAATAATCATGGATTTATTGACGTGTGGTTTGTCATCAGAGGTATTCGCAAGTAAACAGAAGAAATCGGCTTGTAGTGAGTTGGTAATCCACATCTTGCTGCCATTAATGACATAATCATCACCATCTTTTTTTGCTGTGGTTTTAATCGCTGCCACGTCAGAACCTGCATGCACTTCCGAAACCGCAATCGACGCGACATATTCACCACGAATCGCAGGATTTAGAAACTCATCTCGCAGTTCTTTGCTGCCAAAGCGAGCAAGCGCTGGCGTTGCCATATCGGTTTGTACGCCAATCGCCAGTGGCACACCACCACAAGCAGCGCGACCTAACTCTTCTGCCACCACAAGGTTATAAGAATAATCGAGTCCTAAACCACCATTTTCCTCAGGCTTACAAATCCCCAATAAACCCAAATCCCCCATTTTCTTAAACACGTCATGAATTGGAAAACGGCCTGCTTCTTCCCATTCTGGAATAAAAGGGTTCAGCTCATTTTCAACAAACTGACGTGTGGTACGGCGTAAAGCTTCATGTTCTGCGGTAAATTTCATTGTTTTTTTCCTTAAAATTAATCTCCCCTAATCCCTCTTTAATTAAAGAGGGGAATTCCTTCCTTTAAAAAGGGAGGCTGGGAGGGATTATTAAAATCTCGACACACCAAATCGTGTTGGATTGAGTTCACGTTGTTGTGCTTCATAAATGGTTAGTAATAAAAAGATCAGTACCTTACGGGTATCTCTCGGATCGATAATCCCATCATCATGCAGCATTGCCGTATTGAACAATGCAGTCGACTGTTGTTCCAATTTCATGGCGGTGCTTTGTTCCAAGAAATCCAGCATCTGCGGATTCGGTTCCATTCCTGATGCTTTTTGTTTACCTTCAGCCACGATACGCAAAACTTTACCTGCTTGTGCTGCACCCATCACTGCGACATGTGAATTCGGCCATGCAAAGATAAATTGTGGCGATAAACTTCGTCCGCACATGGCATAGTTACCCGCGCCATAAGAACCCGCAACCACGATCGAAATCTTAGGTACTGTTGTATTGGCAACTGCCTGAATTAGCTTGGAGCCATGCTTGATAATGCCGTTTTGCTCAGCATCGGTTCCGACCATAAAACCTGTGGTGTTGTGCAGGAATAAAAGTGGACGTTGGGTCTGTTCACAGAGATGAATAAATTGCGCTGCTTTGGCTGCCCCCTGTGGCGTGATCGGGCCATTATTGGTAATGATGCCGATATGCAGCCCTCCCATTTTTGCCCAGCCACAGACTGTTAAAGCATCATATTCCTGTTTAAATTCCAGAAAATCTGAATCATCAATGATCCGTGCAATGATTTCTTTCATATCAAAAGGTTGCTTTGGATCTTGCGGAACAATCCCTAACAGCTCTTCAGCCGCATAACGCGGTTCTTTATAATTCTGATTGGATTGTGCAGTTTGTTCTTTCCAATTGAGATGTTCGAGAATCTCACGTGCTAAGCGAATACCATCAGCATCATTCTCCGCAAGATATTCCGCCACGCCTGAAACTTGAGTATGCATTTCCGCACCACCCAACTCTTCAGCAGTCGCTACTTCGCCTGTTGCAGCCAATAACAACGGTGGGCCCGCCAACAGCATTTCTGTTTGTTTGCGAACTGCAATCACATAATCAGACAGCCCCGGTTGATAAGCACCACCTGCGGTTGCATTACCATGCACCACAGCGACTTGTGGAATCCCTGCCGCAGATAAGCGTGCCTGATTTGCAAAGGTCATACCGCCATAGGTAAACACTTCAGCCGCATAGTTCAGGTTTGCCCCACCACTTTCGGTCAATGTCACCATCGGCAGCTTTTGTTCTAATGCAATCTTTTGCAGGCGGAGGGTTTTATGTACCCCCATCGGTGACATGGTACCCCCCTTGATTGCACTGTTACTGGCAGAGACCAGTGCACGTACACCACTGACAAAACCAATGCCTGCAATCACCCCGCCGCCGGCTTCGGAACCATCTTTATCGTCATGCATGTTGTAGCCGACCAGACCACACAGCTCGACAAATGGTGAGTCTGCATCTAACAGTAAACGAATACGTTCGTGCGGCAAGATTTTGCCTTTCTTATCGAACTTGGGTTTTGCCGCATAAGACTTATCAATGCTTTTTTGCTGCACGGCACGCACTTCAGCCAACTGCGCTAATAATGCCTCTCTATTTTGCTCATACTGCTCACCACCCACTGCAATTTCAGATTGGAGAATAGTCATGTTTTTTCTCCATCCGTTTTGAATATGTCAGGAATAAAAGCACGATGGAAACCATTAAAGGCATCATTATTGGTCGCATCAGCCAATGGATACATCCGTGTGCCTTGTGAAGCAGCCCCATCAATACGCAGGGTGACACCTGATACAAAAGCAGCAGCATCTGAAAGTAAATAGCAAATCGCTGAAGAGATTTCTGACTCGGTACCCATACGTTTTAACGGAACATTACTCGCTAAACTTGGAATGATCACTTTGGCAAAATCACCACTGTAATTATCCATTCCCGAAGAAATTATCCAGCCTGGTGCAACCGCATTGACACGTACCCCAGATTTCCCCCATTCCACTGAAGCAGTTTTAGTGAGGTTATCAACCCCTGAACGTGCTGCACCTGAATGCCCCATACCCGGCATACCACCCCACATATCTGCGGTCATATTGACAATGCTACCGCCATGTTTTGCCATCCACTGATTATAGGCTTCACGCATCAAGTAAAAAGTTGAATGCAGGTTATTACGAACCACTGCATCAAAACCATTGGCAGAAATATTCTCTAATGCAGAAGGAAATTGTCCACCCGCGTTATTGACTAAACCATCGAGCTGGCCAAATTTTTCCAACACCTCAGCAATCATATTTTTGACTTGCTCTTCCTCACGGTTATCGCAGACGATGAAATGGACTTTGCCGCCATCCTCCAGAATTTCTTGGCTAACCTTTTCCAGTTTTTCAACTTTTCGGCCTGTAATCACTATTTGTGCGCCCAAAGAAGCAAGCTCATGTGCAGTACAACGGCCAATACCAGAGCCACCGCCTGTCACGATAATGACTTTGTCAGCAAATGCATCTGTCCTGAAAATTGATTGATAACCCATGCTTTATGATCCATTCATCTATTATTTTTAACTGAATACACACTACCAAGCAAGTGCTTGGTTTGTAAAGTACCAAGATGCCTTTCTTATTCAAATTAAAATGTCACTTTTTGCTAAAATATTATTTCTAGTGCTAACATGCTGTTCAATTTAAGATTTTTTAAACGTTAAAAACTCACAATGAATACAAGCTATTATCAAAATTCGATAGATTTTTTTTTAAATGAAAATAAAAATGCAATTTTTGGACAACTTGCACGTCATCATCAACATGATTTAGAAGATTTACAGAAAAATGCTTGGCTTGAACAAATTGATTTTCTAAAACAGGAGCTTAAAGAGTTCTGTGGGCACTTATATTTTGAGTTCTCTATCCCTAGAATGGGAAAACGAGTAGATAATATATTAATTATAAATAATTTAGTCTTTGTAATAGAGTTTAAAGTAGGCGAAAAAAGTTATTCAAACTATGCCCAAAATCAGACAATTGACTATTGCTTAGATTTACAAAATTTTCATGAAGGAAGTCATAATAAAACGATTATCCCGATTCTTATTGCGACGAACGCCCCAAATACGACCTCTCAGATTGATAACTCTCTAGGCTTAACCAGCTGTATCCTGTGTAATAAAGACAATTTTAAAGCAACTTTGATTCAAATTTTAGACAAAGTAAAAACAGATGAATGTTTAAATATTCATACTTGGGAAAATAGCATTTATAAGCCGACACCAACTATTATTGAGGCTGCTCAAGCCTTATACAAAGGCCATAGCGTTAAAGAAATTTCACGAAGTGATGCCGGTGCGATTAACTTATCAAGTACTTCTATTCGAATAAACGAAATTATCGAAGACTCAAAAGCTCAGCATAAAAAATCAATCTGCTTTTTGACTGGGGTTCCTGGTGCCGGAAAAACACTTGCTGGACTAAACATCGCGAATGAACGACTAAAAGCCGATCAATCAGAACATTCCGTATTCTTATCTGGCAATGGTCCATTAGTGGATGTCTTGAGAGAAGCCTTAACTAGAGATTCAGTAGAGACTGCTAAAAGAAGTGGGCAGAAAATTTTACGTACGGAAGCAGAACGGAAAGCAAAGGCTTTTATCCAAAATATTCATCATTTTAGAGATGACAATTTAAGAACGCCTCATGCCCCTATTGAAAAAGTTGTCGTTTTCGATGAAGCACAAAGAGCTTGGCAAAAAGAACAAGTCTCCAAATTCATGCAACAGAAAAAGGGAATCCAAAACTTTGATATGTCTGAGCCCGAATATCTAATCAGTGTGATGGATCGGCACGATGATTGGTGTGTAATTATATGTCTGATTGGTGGCGGTCAAGAAATTAACACTGGTGAGGCAGGTGTTTCAGAATGGATCGATGCTCTCAAAACAAAATATTCATCTTGGGATATTTATTACTCAGATAAGATTTTGGCTGAACCTAACACCTATCTAAATAATTTAGATTTATCAAATTGGCTAAAACAACATGGACATCAAAAAACTGATCTTCATTTATCGACTTCTGTCCGCTCATTTCGAAGTGAAAAAGTTGCATCCTTGATCCAATCCATTTTAGACAATCAAAATGATCTAGCTGCTCAAATTTATCAAGAAATTAAACACAATTATCCAATCAAAATCACGAGAGATTTAAGCAAAGCAAAAGCCTGGTTAAGACATCAAGCGAGAGGTACGGAAAGAATTGGACTGATCGCAAGTTCAGGCGCTAAAAGACTAAAAGCAGAAGGCATATATGTTAAAAATGATATATCTCCAGCTGATTGGTTTTTAAATCATCAGGATGATACCCGGTCATCTTATTACTTAGAGGATATTGCGACTGAGTTCGATATCCAAGGGCTTGAAATCGACTATACCTGCGTAACTTGGGATATTAACCTCTATTATGATCAGGGTTGGCAATTTCAAAGTTTTAAAGGCTCAAAGTGGCAGAATATTAATAAAGACTCAACTAAAAATTACCTTCTCAATGCTTATAGAGTTCTATTAACGCGAGCCCGACAAGGTATGGTTATTTTTATTCCTGCTGTAGATGGAAAAGATCCAACAAGACCTCAAAAACACTATGACTCAATCTATGACTATCTGCTTTCTTGTGGGCTAGACATAATATAAAAAGTATCGGAGTTTCGCTTGTACTGCTTTAGGACAAACGAAACTCCGATACCAGATAAATGCAGCTCAAGATATTAGTTTTCTAGGCACTTTCACCGGCATATCCAATAATTGCTGTGCAAAGGCTTTGCCCTGCGGATCAATTCGCAAGCTGGCAATCCCACCTCCACCCAATGCATTTTCCAGCATGAAATTCAGGGCATGCATCTCTGGCAACTCATAACGAATGACGTTTGATTTTTCAGGATCAAGAACATGCTGCATATACGCTGCAACATTGGCTTCAGTCAGTGCGGCACGAATCCACGGTAAATATTCTGCTTGACGTGCAATCACCCCAATATTGCTATGATTGCCTTTATCGCCACTGCGCGCATGCGCTACATCGATCAAACAGACTTCAACCTCATCGCCTTGATATACAGCCACGTCACCGACGGGATGTAGCTCGACCTCTAGTGCTGTTTGCCCTGTTGGAATCTGTACGGGATAACGCTGCCCTGCAAAATCGACTTCGACCTTTAATTGATCTTTATCAATCAAGAATGAAAATAGTTTCACCACGGCCGATGCTTTAGGGCGACCACCAACAATCCCTGCCAATGCAGGTGCCATGCCTGTTGAAGCTTGGGCAATTTCAGAAGCAAAGAACATACAGGCTTCTTTAAACAGATGCTTAACCGCGATCTTAACCACCACTTCACGACTGTCTTTCACTTTCGCATGTGCACCATAAGTACTTTCAATGCCGAGAATTTCGACTGATTTTTCACTAAATGGTGGGACTGAGCGTAGTGCCAAGACTCGTTCACATTTATTCAGAATGGCATCCGCAATCACTTGGGCTTTTTCTGGTGCTTCACGACCTGCGATTAAGAAACTGACCAAGACACGATAACCATCCGCATAGGTCGCACTGACTTTATATTGCTGAGTTGGCGGACGACCTGTGGCACCAGTCACTTTGACTCGATGCTCTCCCACCTGTTCTAAATGTACTTGGCTAAAATCAGCGCTTACATCGGGTAAAAGATAGGCTTGCGGATTGCCAATTTCGTAAACGATCTGCTCTGCTACAGTCGCAGTCGAAACCAATCCACCCGTTCCTTTGGGCTTGGTCACGATAAATGAAGCATCAGCACTGACTTCTACGATTGGAAAGCCCATATTGTCAAAGCCTTGAACCAGACGCCAATCGGTAAAATTTCCGCCTGTACACTGCGCACCACATTCAATCACATGCCCAGCCAAGGAACCTTGTGCTAGCTTGTCATAATCATCGAGGGACCATTTGTACTCATGCAATAATGGGGCAAGCACAACTGCGGAGTCGACCACACGGCCTGTAATCACAATATCCGCACCTAAGTCCAAAGCATCACGAATCGCAACTGCACCGAGATAGGCATTGCTACTGGCCACATGTGCAGGCAAGGCTTCAGCATTAAACATTTCCTGAACATTTTGGGCGAGTAATTCGGCATGCTTTGGCAATACATCATCGCCTAACACCACAGCAACTTTTAAATCCAAGCCTTTTTCATCAATGATTTTCTGTAAGGCATCACGGCAAGCCAATGGATTTACCCCACCTGCATTACTGATCACTTTAATTTTTTTCTCAGCAATTTCATGGATCAGGGGCGCCATCACTCGACTGACAAAATCCAGTGCATAACCATGACTTGGATCCAGCATCATCGCCTTGGCCATAATCGACATGGTGATTTCTGACAGATAATCAAAGACTAAATAATCAATATCACTCAGATGCACCAACTGAAAGGCAGCGGTATTGGTATCGCCCCAAAACCCTGATGCACACCCGATTTTGACTAGCCTCTGCTCATCCTGTTTGACACTTGTCATGCGCTTTCTCATTGTTATTGATAAAAACGCCTCAACATTACCAAGCAAGTGCTTGGTTTGTAAAGTGCATAATGCTATGCTGTATTGGCAAAAACAGACAAACTCAAGCAAATGCTTGTTATAAAAAGATAAGACAATGCATCAAATAATTTTTGTTACAATAGACTTTAGATTAAACGGGATAGATGGATAGGCATGATCGCAACCTCAATTGAGCAAATACCCAAGATTGTTTGTTTTGATGACAGTCCACGTGGACGTCTACTGCAAGGTGCTGCCTATCTATTTTATAAACAAGGTTATGACAAAACCACGGTTCGTCAGCTCGGTGAATTTATTGGCATTCAATCGGGTAGCCTGTTTCATCACTTTAAAAGCAAAGATGAGATTCTGGCGACAGTGATGGAACAAACCATTATCTATAACTTCGCCCGCTTAAAAGAAGCGGCTGAACGCTCAGAAGATCCTGAACAGCAGTTACGTCATCTCATTAAGGCTGAATTACTTTCCATTGCAGGTGATACAGGCGCTGCGATGGCCGTATTGGTGCATGAATGGTTTGCCCTTTCCAAAGAAAAACAAGACTATCTTTTGAAAATGCGTAATGAATATGAGCAAGTTTGGCTGGATGTGATTGAAAAACTACGTGCACTAGGTAAAGTCAAACATGATGCTTTTATCTGGCGTCGTTTGCTCGGCGGTTCGATTTCTTGGACTGTCACGTGGTACAGACCCGAAGGTAAAGTCAAAATTGATGAATTGACTGACATGGTTTGGGAAATGGCGGTGAAATGAGTCCAGTCTATTTACGTAAGCCTCAACTCAGCGATTTAGCTGAAATCAAACATGCCTACTCAAATAGTATTCATCTACATCGACCGTGGACCTATGCTCCGACTGATTTTGGACACTACCTCGCTCAAGAACACCGTTATTTTGTCTGCTTAACAGAAAATCACGCCATTGTTGGCACCTTTAATATCTCCAATATTATTCGTGGTCACTTCCATTCTGCTTATTTAGGTTATGAAGCCTTTTATCCCTATGCAGGTCATGGCTATATGCGACAAGGGCTGCAACTGGTTTTACACGAAGCATTTCAAACACTGAATCTACACCGGCTAGAAGCCAATATCCAACCTGAAAACCGCCCCTCTATTCGTCTTATCGCAAATGCAGGTTTTATAAAAGAAGGTTTCTCTCGCCAGTACCTACGAGTCGGTGGGAAAGAATGGAAAGATCATGAACGTTGGGCCATTTTAAATACCGATTGGACCGATAAAAAATATCAAGCCTTCTAAAATTGATCCCAATTTAAGTACGACACAGCTTATCGCTCACGTCTAATCGTCTATATTCGTTTCATTAGAAACCTGTTATTGTTGTTAAACATCAAATGATTATAAGAATTAGTAAAAATGAATCCAGTACAACACGCCAATATTTCGATGAAGCGTCGTGGGGGCGAGCTTGAAGATTATATTGACATTCATGCTTTAATCGACAGTACCAAAATGCTATGTACCGACAATCGTCATCGTATCCTGCATACTTTTTGGGGTGTCCAGGAAGTCATTATTCCGATCTTCGGTCATCACTTCAAAAACAGTGCTGGGAATAGCATTGAGGTTAAGGATCTGTGTGAAAAAGATCACCTATTGGTTGATTTTCATCACCGCTTTATTCCAACCATTGGCGATTTTGTTGCAGCCATGCAGCATATCCCGACAGATGGGTTAGCGAAGCGTCTAGAAAAATTTCATGCCGATGTGATTGACGATCCAAAGCTATCAGCAACACTGCTCTCTCCGTTATCGGTGACGGGACAATTAAAGTCGCTATTGATCACACACAACAGTTGGTTTATCAATACCATTCTTCCGATGATGGGAAAAGGTGAAGCCAAATTTATTGATTTTGATATTGGTCCTGATTTCTTTTTCAATCCAATGCGTTTTGAACTCTGGATGGACAATGGCATGGCTGTGCCACCGAGTGCAGCTAAGCTGCAAGAATTAAAAACTAAAATTGCTTAACTTAAGGGGAAATAAAAATGAGCAATATCCAATACGTGATTCGTCAAAATGACTTTGCTTACAATGACGAATGGCATCTAACCAACTGCGTTTCAACTGGGGCAATCAAACAGATTTATACAGATAAAGTTGAAGCAGAAAAGGCCTATAAAAGCTTAGTTGTTGAGGGCTTATATTATGATGAACTCTGTAACTATGACATCGGCAATGGTGAAGTAGATGATGAGGTCTACAAAAAACTTGAAGCTTTGGTATTAGAAAAAACGGGCAAAAAATTTGATATCGGAGATGGTGAAATTCCAAAGCTGAATGAAGATGATGCTTTCGCGTTTGCCCAAATTTCCGGCATTGTCTGGTACCAACTTATAGAAGTCGATGCGGCACAACCGTGCTATGTCCTCTGGATCAACTCAGAAGAAGACTATTTTTCTGGCTATGAAACTGGCAGTATTATTTCTAGCCAAGATGAGAACTTCAGTGATGTTTCGTGGCAATCCAATATTTATGCGATGGACTATGAGTTCGAAGCCTTGATGGATAAACCCCTTGTAGAGTTAAGCGATAGCCCATTGTTATTAAAACAGTTTATTGAGCAAACTGCAGATATTCGCTATGACGCTGAAAAAGATAGCATCGAAGGTATCGCACTCGACAACATAAAATTTATTGATATCAAAGCACTTAATTCATTTCTAAAACAACCCATCTTTGAAATCCGTCAGATTTCTTTAGAAGAATTGGCTGAACTGGAATAAATTTTAAAATGAAAAAAGTGCGGTGTTTTAACCGCACTTTTAACGAACAACGGAATAAGTTTAATAACCCAATTGCTTACTAATTAAATCCTTCATAATCTCTTCTGCGCCCCCACCAATCATATTCACCTTCACTTCACGATAGATTCGTTCAGATTTGGTACCGCGCATAAAGCCCATACCTCCGAGCGTTTGTACCGCAGCATCGGCACAAAATTGCATGGTTTGAGTCGCAACATTCTTCAGCATACAAATCTGGGCGATCAGTTCACTGCCCTGCAATTCAGGCTTACCCAAGCGATAAGCTGTATCCTCAAGTAAAGCACGGGTTGCGGTCAGACGAGTGGCCATGTCCACCAGCTTATGACGCATGACCTGATGATCGACCAGACGCTTGCCAAAGGTTTGGCGTTGCTGTGCCCAATCCAATGCTTCCTCATAACAAGTCAGGGCAAAACCATAACTACTGGCCGCGAGAAAAAAACGTTCCATATTAAAGTTATTCATAATCACCAGAAAGCCCATATTTTCAGGACCTAATAAATGGCTAGCAGGTACTTTGACATTCTCAAAATGCAAATGTGCGGTATCTGATGCCCACCAACCCATTTTATCCAGTTTGGTTTTGCTGATCCCTACACTATGTGCATCTATGAGAAGCATGGATATACCATTTGCCCCTTTCGCATGCAGATCAGTACGCACTGCCACTGAATAATAATCCGCTCGCATCCCTGAAGTGATAAAGGTTTTTTCACCACTCACCAGAAAATAATCACCTTCACGCACTGCCTTGGTTTTAAGTGAAGCGACATCTGAACCACCTCCTGGCTCAGTAATCGCCAATGCCGAGATCTTTTCACCTGATAAAATCTGAGGCAGCACCTGAGCTTTGACCACTTCATTGGCAAAGTGCTGGATGGGTGGCGCGCCAATGGTATGTGAAAGTAAGGAAGCAGCTAGACCACCCGAAGCACATTTTGCTAACTCAATCGAAGATAACAACGTATAAAATGCATCTGTACCCGCAATTCCACCATATTGCTCTTCAAAACCTAATCCCAACAAACCAATATCTGCAGCTTTCTTATAGAGCTCTCTAGGAAAAGTTTCGCTTTCATCCCATTCATTGATAAAAGGCGAAATTTCTTTTTCAACAAAACGTCGAATACTCTTGGCAAATTCAAGATGCTGCTCGTTATAGTACAAAGGATTAAGGTGCATATTCTGCTTCCTAGCAATTATTGATCATTGTTTACTGAATGAACACTAAAGTAGCAAAAGCAGAAAAACCAAGCAAGCGCTTGGCAAAATTAAAGATTAAAAAACATCTCAAAAGGGTCATCGAGTCATAAAACTATATTTTTAATCGACCACGAAATCCGCGGGTCGCATAATAAGATTGTGCGCCGTTGTGATAGGTAAAAACACGGCCATAACGGCTATCACAAAAAATTGCACCGCCCAATTTACGTACATCCTCAGGCGTTTTGACCCAACTTGAGGTTTTTAAATCAAAATGTTCAACCGATTGTAATTGCTTATATTGTTCTTCCGTGAGTAATTCAATTCCAATCACTTCCGCAACTTCAACCGCATTGTTTTCGGGCTTATGTTCTTTACGTGCATCCAAAGCAGCACGATCATAACAAAGGCTTCTACGCCCTTTGGGTGTTTCCACGGCACAATCATAAAACACAATTTCAGATGATTTTGAATCAAATGAAACCACATCTGGCTCTCCACCAGTATCTTCCATTTGATTGAGTGACCATAACTTTTCTGGCTGCTGTTGTAATCGATCTTCAATATCAGCCCAATTCAAGTCTTTATGACGATGCATATTTTTTTGAAAACGCTTTTTTAATCCGTCTAGTAGTGCTGCAACTTGTTCTGGATCTAACTTTTTATGCTTGGTCATTTTTGTTCTCTAGATTTGATGATTACACCGAACGTCCATCAAAATGATTAATCTTGATGCTTTCCAAATCTAAATCTTCGATACACCTGATATTAAGGGCATACATTTTATTGCCTTTAGGATCAACGCCAACTGCATAAGGATGAATGCCACAGCTCGTGCAGAAATGATGATCGATCACATGTTTATTAAATTGATAACTCGCTGATGCATCTTCTTGGACTGAAATATCAACCTGATCCGTAGGTAAAAACCATAATAACGAGCCTTTTCTTTGACAAATCGAACAGTTACATGACAATGCCTCGGTTAACTCCCCCTGTACAACAAAGGAGATTTTTCCGCAGTGACAACTTCCCTTATATTCCATTTTCTTTTCCTTTTTTAATTTTTATCTAGTATTAGTACATTGCTTATAAAAGTTCAAATGTGATTCTGTTAATCAATACTTAGACAGGGCTACCTCCAGAAATGTTGGCATTGTTGACACTTAGTTCCATGTTTATAAAAAAATAACGGAAAACCAAGTAATAAGAAAACTAAATATGCAGGCCGCTTCCCTTCTGTATAAGACTTTATATCTGTGCTTCCGCAATTAGGACAACTTTCACTTGCTCCAAACTGATGTTCTAATTCTTGGCTAAAGTCTTGTGCCAGTAACGCTTTCGCTTCATCTGCATAATGCTCAGGAACTAATAAGCGAACCCCACCTAAAGCATTGGAGTAAAGCCAATCCATATTAATGGTATGTTCATTTTCAATACGAGCTGGAATCTCAGCTGCTTCTAATTGCGTTTTAGCAATCTGAGCTTCATAAGGAAATGAAAAGCTTTGTACTACGATCCAAGCCATATCAGAAAGCCCATAAAAAACTCAGTATATAAAATTACACACGATAAAAAACACCCCCTAACGTTAGTTAGGGGGTGTTCGTATTTAAAAGCTGGCGATGACTTACTCTCACATGGCAAGTGCCACACTACCATCAGCGCTAAGAGGTTTCACTTCTGAGTTCGGGAAGGGATCAGGTGGTTCACTCTTGCTATTGTCGCCAGCAAACTGTTGTGGTGCTTTCGGGTCTTATTCATGGTGTATTCATCATATGCCTTACTTACGGTCCAAAGAGTTATTAACGGATTAGTTAATTGAGTCGGTATTGTAACTAGATTTCACACTAAATCAAGTTATGTATTGAATTTATCTTGAATACAACAACTGTTTGGGTGTTGTATAGTCAAGCCTCACGAGCAATTAGTATTGGTCAGCTTCACACGTCACCGTGCTTCCACACCCAACCTATCAACGTCCTAGTCTCGAACGGCTCTTTAGAGGAATAAATTCCTAGGGAAATCTTATCTTGAGGTAGGCTTCCCGCTTAGATGCTTTCAGCGGTTATCCCTTCCGAACATAGCTACCCGGCGATGCGACTGGCGTCACAACCGGTACACCAGAGGTTCGTCCACTCTGGTCCTCTCGTACTAGGAGCAGATCCTCTCAAATTTCCAGCGCCCACGGTAGATAGGGACCGAACTGTCTCACGACGTTCTAAACCCAGCTCGCGTACCTCTTTAAATGGCGAACAGCCATACCCTTGGGACCTGCTTCAGCCCCAGGATGAGATGAGCCGACATCGAGGTGCCAAACACCGCCGTCGATATGAACTCTTGGGCGGTATCAGCCTGTTATCCCCAGAGTACCTTTTATCCGTTGAGCGATGGCCCTTCCATACAGAACCACCGGATCACTAAGACCTACTTTCGTACCTGCTCGACTTGTGGGTCTCGCAGTTAAGCGCGCTTTTGCCTTTATACTCTACGCGTGATTTCCGACCACGCTGAGCGCACCTTCGTACTCCTCCGTTACTCTTTAGGAGGAGACCGCCCCAGTCAAACTACCCACCAGACATGGTCCTCGCCCCGGATTACGGGGCAGAGTTAGAACCTCAACATTACCAGGGTGGTATTTCAAGGACGGCTCCATTAGAACTAGCGTTCTAACTTCAAAGCCTCCCACCTATCCTACACAAGTAAGGTCAAAGTTCAATGTCAAGCTGCAGTAAAGGTTCACGGGGTCTTTCCGTCTAGCCGCGGGTACACTGCATCTTCACAGCGATTTCGATTTCACTGAGCCTCTGCTGGAGACAGCGCCGCCATCATTATGCCATTCGTGCAGGTCGGAACTTACCCGACAAGGAATTTCGCTACCTTAGGACCGTTATAGTTACGGCCGCCGTTTACTGGGGCTTCGATCAAGAGCTTCGCTTACGCTAACCCCATCAATTAACCTTCCAGCACCGGGCAGGCATCACACCCTATACGTCCACTTTCGTGTTTGCAGAGTGCTATGTTTTTAATAAACAGTTGCAGCGGCCTGGTTTCTGTGGCTGCCAATAGCTCAGGGAGCAAGTCCCATCACCGTCAGCAGCGTACCTTCTCCCGAAGTTACGGTACCATTTTGCCTAGTTCCTTCAGCAGAGTTCTCTCAAGCGCTTTGGTCTACTCGACCTGACCACCTGTGTCGGTTTCGGGTACGATTCCTGTGTAACTGAAGCTTAGAGACTTTTCCTGGAAGCATGGTATCAGCCACTTCACTGTACAAGTACAGCTTGCTATCAGCTCTCAGCATAGAGCACCCCGGATTTGCCTAAGATGCATGCCTACTGCCTTCCACCTGGACAACCAACGCCAGGCTGACTTAACCTTCTCCGTCCTCTCATCGCATTACACAGAAGTATTGGAATATTAACCAATTTCCCATCGACTACGCCTCTCGGCCTCGCCTTAGGGGTCGACTCACCCAGCCCCGATTAACGTTGGACTGGAACCCTTGGTCTTTCAGCGAACGGGTTTTTCACCCGTTTTGTCGTTACTCACGTCAGCATTCGCACTTCTGATACCTCCAGCATACTTCTCAATACACCTTCATCGGCTTACAGAACGCTCCCCTACCACTTGACTTAAAGTCAAATCCGCAGCTTCGGCACATAGTTTTAGCCCCGTTACATCTTCCGCGCAGGCCGACTCGACTAGTGAGCTATTACGCTTTCTTTAAAGGGTGGCTGCTTCTAAGCCAACCTCCTAGCTGTCTATGCCTTCCCACATCGTTTCCCACTTAACTATGATTTTGGGGCCTTAGCTGGCGGTCTGGATTGTTTTCCTCTTGACTACGGACGTTAGCACCCGCAGTCTGTCTCCCGGATAGTACTCATTGGTATTCGGAGTTTGCATCGGTTTGGTAAGTCGGGATGACCCCCTAGCCGAAACAGTGCTCTACCCCCAATGGTATTCGTCCGAGGCGCTACCTAAATAGCTTTCGGGGAGAACCAGCTATCACCAGGCTTGATTAGCCTTTCACCCCTATCCACAAGTCATCCCCTGGCTTTTCAACGACAGTGGGTTCGGTCCTCCAGTTAGTGTTACCCAACCTTCAACCTGCTCATGGATAGATCGCCTGGTTTCGGGTCTATACCCAGCAACTAAACGCCCTATTAAGACTCGATTTCTCTACGGCTCCCCTAT
>NZ_KE340377.1 GCF_000413935.1 Acinetobacter colistiniresistens
AATAACTCTTTGGACCGTAAGTAAGGCATACGATGAATACATCGTGATTAAGACCCGAAAGCACCACAACAGTTTGCTGGCGACAATAGCAAGAGTGAACCACCTGATCCCTTCCCGAACTCAGAAGTGAAACCTCTTAGCGCTGATGGTAGTGTGGCACTTGCCATGTGAGAGTAAGTCATCGCCAGCTTTTAAATACTAAACACCCCCTAACTAACGTTAGGGGGTGTTTTTTATTAGCGGAAGAAAATGAATAAGAAGAAATAGGCTAAGATAGATTAAAATATTTGTAATATTAAGAATTAGATGAAAATTTCATTGCCTATAGACCATTCTGAGTCAGCTAACAAAATGGAAGAACAGCTATTTCAGGCTGCAAAAGTATTTCTAGTGAAACGTTATCCTAAAGGCTGGGGAGGTGTTGCTGCACTAGCTACAGAGAGCGGTAAAATTCTGATCAGTGTTGCTCCTGAAACACGGAACGATGCTTTATCACTTTGTATGGAAGTCGGGGCATGTCTGGAGGCACATAAAATTAATGAAAAAATTACTCATTCCCTGTGTATATGTAGAGAGTCGGAATATTCAAATATTTTAATTTTAACGCCTTGTGGGATCTGCCAAGAACGTCTTTCCTATTGGGGCGGAGATGTTCTAGTGGCAGTAACTACGCCTGAGAACAAATTATTATTTAAACCCTTAAGAGAGTTGATGCCCTACCATTGGTCGATTGTGAATGGGGTACAGCTTTGATGCGGTATAAGGAAAAGTTGTTCGCATTTAAAGAATCAGGATATTAAGTATATGTTGAGTTATCGTCTTCTCTGCTCTGATAATGAAACTGATATAGCCAATATTCAAGCTGTATTTGAGGCTACTCCAAATTATTTTAAACTTATTCAAGGACATCAGGTAGAGAAAAATGAACCGTACCGGGTTTGTCGGAGAGTCAATATTCTGAGAGACTATCCCGATGACAAAACCAAACTATACCCCCGAAATTAGAGAAAGAGCGGTTCAATTACTAATTGAATCTGAAAAAGATTATCCTTCTACTTGGGCAGCAATCACAGCTATTGCTCCTAAAATCGGTTGTACTCCTGAAACATTGCGTGTTTGGTATTTAAAGCATCTGGATCAACTAAATCCTGCCAAAGTACAACAGATATCTGACCAAGAAAAAATGAAGCAAATGGAACGTGAAATTAAAGAATTAAAACGTGCCAATGAAATTCTACGTAAAGCAGCCGCTTTTTTCGCCCAGGCGGAGCTCGACCGCCCACACAAATAATGGTGGATTTTATCCATAACAATAAAGATCGATATGGTGTTG
The DNA here is from genome assembly GCF_000413935.1 of Acinetobacter colistiniresistens. Taxonomy (GTDB): domain Bacteria; phylum Pseudomonadota; class Gammaproteobacteria; order Pseudomonadales; family Moraxellaceae; genus Acinetobacter; species Acinetobacter colistiniresistens. The sequence goes on from NZ_KE340377.1 coordinate 1,334, forward strand.
AAGCGATTTGTAGAATTTTACCGATTGCACCTTCAACCTATTACCGAACTTTAGATCTCACTGACAATCCAGAACATCGAGCGAAACGAGATCTACATGATGAGTATCATGCTGAACAAATTAAACGAATTTGGAAAGAAAGTTCAGGTCGATATGGTGTACGTAAAGTTTGGCAAAAATTGAAACGTGAGGGTTATGTTATTGCACGTTGTACAGTTGCTCGATTGATGCAAAAGCTAGGTATACAAGGTGTTTGGCGTGGTAAGAATAAACAAACCACCCGTAACCGAGATGACCAAAAACGGGCAGATGATTTAGTGAAACGTAATTTTAATGCTGATCATCCAAACCAACTATGGGTGGGTGACTTTACGTATATTCAAACTCATTCAGGCTGGGTATATACCGCATTTGTTATTGATGTGTTCTCACGAGCAATTGTTGGATGGAAAGTATCTACACGGATGAATACAGATATGGTGCTTGATGCATTAGAGCAAGCATTGCATGATCGAGGCATGCCAAAGAATGTGATTCATCATTCCGACAGAGGTGTGCAATATCTTTCCATTCGCTATACCAATCGTTTAGAAGCAGCAAATTTACGAGCATCAGTCGGTACAACGGGTGATTCATACGATAATGCTCTGGCTGAAACGGTGAATGGCTTATACAAAACAGAGGTGATTGAATATTTAAAAGCAGATTGGCAAGGTTTAGCAGATGTACAACTTGCGACACTAAACTGGGTAGATTGGTTCAATAAAAAGCGTGTACACAGTGCACTGGGTTATGTATCGCCTTTTGAGTTTGAAGCAATGTACTATGATAAGATTAACCCGTTAGGTCAGGTGGCTTAACTTAAATAAAAAAGTCTCCGACAAACCCGGTACGGTTCAAAATGCTGCTCGAAACGATCTAAAAGCTGTACCTACTGGACATCCATTTACTGCAAAGTTTTTCTACGCGATTTATCATAAAGAACAGATGATTGGTTGTATTGATATTCTGCAAGGTTATCCTGAGTCATCGATAGTCTTCATTGGACTGCTATTATTTATAGAGTCTCATCAAGGTTTAGGTTATGGCTCGCAAGCAGTCAATTTTATTTCGGGTCTTGCTCATACTTGGGGAGGCGATCGATTGAGAATTGCAGTGGTTCAATCAAATGTATCTGCATTTGTATTTTGGTCAAAGCAAGGTTTTGTAGAACTTTACCGTAAAGAACTCAGTGCATATGTTGCTCCAGTAATTGTTATGGAGAGACCGTTAACTTTTAAATGAGAGGAACTAGATGAAACTCAACTCTTTTTCACCACTCCCTGAAGATGATGAAGAACTACATCTTCCTGAGCTGGTATATTGGGCTTCTCTTGGTGATGTGGAACAAGTAGAGCAACTATTAGCAGAGGGGACTGACCCAAACCAGACCGATGATGAGGGTTATAGCGCGTTACAGGCTGCTGCTGAGAACGACAATTTAGCGGTGGTGAAGCTACTCGTGAGTAAGGGTGCAAATGTGGCGTATAAAGGCGAATATACTGCACTACAGTTGGCAGAAATGGCAGAGCATAGCGAAGTGGTTGCGTATCTTAAAAGTCTTTAAATCACGCATAAAAATGATAGATAAAAAGAAGCCCCATCATCCTGACGGGGCTTCTTCATATTCAGTTTATGTCGTTGATATCCTATTAACGACCACGTCCTGTGTCTGTTCTTATTCTCAATGAGACTTCCTGTCTCTCTATGATTTGTATGATAGGTGAAAAGTTTGTATTGGCATATTCGCCAATTGCTGCGATTGTTGTAGGTTTTAGCGTACATTGCTCTGAAAGGATATCTGGGATTTAGGCTGCAAAGAGCATTTTGTTATCACAATTTCAGCTAAGGTTAGCAGTAAATCACATTTATATATCAACTTTGATTATATAGAATCCAAATTATTATCTATTTATGGAAAGATTGGCTATGGGCTGGGAAGGATGGTTGTCTTTGGCTTTAACCTTGGGAGGACTACTTACACTCATCTTTTCAAAGATTGCCCCGCATATCGTCATGTTGGCAATTTTGACAATACTCAGTGTATTTGGCGTGTTGACTGCTCAGGAAGCTTTGGCAGGTTTTAGTAATTCTGGATTGATTACCGTAGCGGCAATGTTTGTTGTGGCAGCAGGGATTTCTAATTCAGGCGGAATTGATCTGTTTGTGAATAAGCTATTGGGAACTCCAAAATCTGAACGCATGGCATTATTGCGAATTTTCTTACCCATCGCTCCGCTCAGCGCATTTTTAAATAATACACCTGTGGTTGCAACCATGATTCCCGCTTTAAATAGCTGGTCGAAAAAGATTGGAATTGCCCCCTCAAAATTAATGATTCCCTTGAGTTATACCGCCATTCTTGGAGGAACGATTACCCTGATTGGGACGAGTACGAATCTGGTGGTAAATGGTCAGTATCAAGCTTTAACTGGTGAAGCAGGCTTCGGCATATTTGATATTACGGTGATTGGTCTGCCGGTTGCGATTATTGGGATGCTGGTGATGTATTGGTTCGCCCCCAAATTGCTGCCCAATCACCAAGAACAAAATGTCTTCTCCAATTTGCGAGAATTTACCTTAGAAGTGATCGTCAGTCCAAATGGTCCATTGGTTGGGCAATCTATTACAGCAGCGGGTCTGCGAAGTCTAAAGCGAGTTTATCTGGTTGAAATTGAACGTCAGCAAACAATTTTAACGGCTGTCTCTTCGGATGAGATCTTATTTGGTAATGATCGTCTGGTGTTTGCGGGAGATACCGAAGCGATCACTGAACTTTTAAAAATTAATGGTTTGGTTGCACCAGCAAGTATTGATGAAAAGACCGCTTTGGAAGAAGAGCATGCAGGTCGTCGCTTAGTTGAAGCTGTTGTGTCGCCGCATTGTGAGGCAATTGGTAGTGCTATTCGTGATGCCCAGTTCCGTAATCGTTATGGGGCTGTTGTATTGGCTGTAGCGCGCAATGGTGAGCGTTTAAAAGGGGGGCTGGGTAATATTAAATTACAGGTTGGTGATACCCTATTACTGGAAGCGCGTCCGGCTTTTGTAACACGTCAAAAATATAATAAAGATTTCTTGTTGATCAATGAATTAGATCATGAACCTCCGCAACATGATAAAGCATTATTATCGTGGGGGATCTTGCTTGCAGCTGTGTTTGCGGCAGGTTTGGGCTTGTTGAGTATGCTGAATGCCGCTTTGCTGGCAGCAGGAATGATGTTATTGACCCGATGCTTAACGGTTAAACAGGCGGAAAAAAGCCTGGATTTGACGGTTATTTTAACCATTGCTGCTTCATTTGCTTTGGGGGCTGCTTTGGAGAAAACGGGTGTTGCCGAAATGCTGGCACAATTGATTGTGCATTTTAGTGCGGGTGAGGCGATTGTATTATTAATTTTGACCTATTGCTTTGTGTCTATACTGACCGAGGTGATTACCAATAATGCAGCTGCATTACTGACTTTGCCTGTGGTGTTGGAAATCACAGCCCAAGCCGATCTGAATCCAATTCCCTTTGTCTTTGCCATTATGATGGGAGCATCTGCGAGTTTTGCGACCCCATTAGGCTATCAAACCAATTTGATGGTATTAGGTCCCGGCAATTATCGTTTTAGTGATTTTATCAAAGTTGGCTTACCTATGAATATTCTGATGGGTTCTGTCACGATTTTATTGCTGCTTTTACTCTTTCCCATAAAGCTATAAATAAAAAAGCCCTGAATTACTCAGGGCTTTTTTATTGCATATATTGTTTTAGAAATGAATATCTAAGCCAATATACGGACCTTTAAAGTCAAACTTAAGGTCATTTTTCTTGTAGTCATCTAATTTGATATCGAGAATACGATAGCCTGCTTTTAAACCAACATCGACCAATAAATTATCAATAAAGTTGTATTGTAATTCGGCTTGCGCATCCGTGATTTTGGTATCGTTAAAGTTGCTATACAACAACTCGCCCTTGGCACTGAGACCAGTAAATGGAAGTTTGATGCCCGCAGAGCCATAGATGACAGGAATGGTTTTATCGATATCTGTTTTACTGACATTCAGTGTTTTGACATCACCATTTAAATTGGTTGCACCCAGACCGACATCTGCGCTGACGATGGTGTCCAAGATTTCATAATAGAGAATGAAATCGGTGTGATCGATGTTCAGATCATAGACAGGCTGGCCTGCGACTTCCTTTTCTGTTTGTGACTTTAAATTCACATAGCGAATTTTGGCATTTGGAATCAATGGAATCGGGTGTTCAAATGCAAGTGATATCTGAGCTGAACCTTTACGATCTAAATTTTCTTCAGGTGCTGAAAGACCTGCATAAGGATTTAATAAAAGGCCATCTACACCTGTTTGATTTGATAATGATGAGGTATTTGGTTTTGGTTGAACTTTTGCTTTCCCATCATAAAACCAATAACTCGCATCCGCTTTCACGCCTAGCATATCCGCTTGTGCCAGACTGCAAATGCCTGTCCCTAACGCAAACATTGATATTTTTAATATTTTCATTGCATTGTCCTAATCAGTATCAAAAACAGTAATGAATTGTTGTGAATTCATCTGTGAATGGGCGAATCATATAGTGATCTTGGAAAATATGCAGTAGTCTAAATTTAAATTTTTATAACGGGATCAAGAATAATGACAGATACAAAAAATGTGGTGGATTACCCACTTTATGTCGCAGGCAAAGCAGCCACCACAGGCCAATGGCTTGAAGTTCATGATAAGTATCACAATACCGTGTATGCACGTGTCGCCTTGGCCGATACCAAAGTGCTTGAAAAAGCGATTGCAGCTGCGGTGAAAGCTGAAGCAGAAATGGCGGCCTTAAAACCCTTTCAAAAACAACAGATCTTATTGCACTGCGTGAAGCGTTTTAATGAACTGCGTGAAGAGTTAACAGATATTCTGATTGCAGAAGGGGGGAAACCTCACGGTGCAGCAAGTGCCGAAGTCGAACGTCTGATCAATACCTTTCAATTGGCCGCAGATGCCGTGACACAGCTCGATGATGGACGAATGTTAGCTCTAGCAGTGACACCTGCAGCTGCTCAGTTCAGAGGGATGGTCAAACATGTACCCGTCGGTGCAGTTTCCTTAATCAGTCCGTTTAATTTTCCTCTCAACCTCGTTGCACATAAGATTGCGCCAGCAATTGCTGCGGGTTGTCCCTTTGTGTTGAAACCTGCCAGTTTGACTCCGATCAGTGCCTTAATGATTGCCAAGGTGCTAGCAGAAACCGATTTACCGAAAGGCTCGTGGTCGGTATTGCCTTGTGAGCGTCAGGCCGCAGATATTCTGGTCACGGATGATCGCTTCAAGTTGTTAAGCTTTACAGGTTCCGATCAGGTGGGGTGGGACATGAAAGCCCGTGCTGGTCGTAAGAAAGTCACCTTGGAATTGGGAGGGAATGCTGCGGTTCTAATTGATGCGGATACGGTGATTGATGACGCTTTGATTGATCGTTTAATCAGTGCAGCCTATGGGCATGCGGGGCAGATCTGTATCAGTGTGCAGCGAATTTTAATTCATGCTGACTTATATGCCGAAGTGAAAAAGAAACTCATCGCCAAATTAAAAAAAATTAAAGTGGATGATCCCACTTTAAGTACCACATTGGTTGGTCCCATGATTAAGGAGGCTGAAGCGATTCGTCTAAAAAAATGGCTAGATAAGGCCGAGAAAAAAGGAGCAAAAATACTGATAGGAGGACGTTTAGAAGGGGTTTTGTTCGAACCCACTTTACTGGAAAATGTCGATGTCAAGCTGGAAATCTATAAAGATGAAGCCTTTGGTCCTGTGGCAATTTTAGAAAAGTTTAAGACGTTTGAGCAGGGCATTGCGACCATTAATCAAAGTCGTTTTGGCTTGCAGGCAGGCGTATATACGCAAAATCTGAATAAGATGCTATATGCATGGGATCATTTACATGTTGGAGGTGTGATTATTAACGATGTTCCGACGTTCCGCGTCGATAATATGCCTTATGGTGGGGTGAAGGATTCGGGCCTTGGCCGTGAAGGGATTCAGTTTGCTATTCGGGATATGCAAGAGGAAAGATTATTAGCCATCAAACAATAAAAAGAGAGTGGCCCAAGCGGAGTAAATGCTTCGCTTGATTGTTTTATGTACTTGATTTTTATAGCTTGACTGTAAGGTCAAAATTACAGGCTGTTGAAAAATAATCAGTTGTTTAAAAAAGATGATTTTTTCTTGCAGAATTTACAGTAAAAAGAAATAAAAACAGGTATTGTTCGGCTATTAAAAGCAGAAAAACAACGCCCGATCTTTAAGGAAGATGGTTTGGTTTTTTGTTTGTTTGTGCATGGAAATAACACACCCACAAGGTTGAATTTTCATACAAACAAGACAAGATTTTTATGGCACTTTTCATATCTGTTGGACAATAACAAACCACAAACAGTATGGAAGGGCCAGCAGGACAATTTAGGTGTTTTATGACAGATACTCGTGAAAACTGGACATCACGATCTGGTTTTATTATTGCAGCTGTAGGTTCAGCTGTCGGTTTAGGCAATATTTGGCGTTTCCCTTACGTTGCCTATGAAAATGGCGGCGGGGCGTTTCTTATCCCTTATCTACTGGCGTTGATTACCGCTGGTTTACCTCTTTTATTCTTGGACTATGCAACGGGTCATCGTGCGCGTAATTCTCCACCAAAGGCGTATCGTGCGCTATTTAAAGGGGGAGAGACGCTGGGCTGGTGGCAGGTTTGTGTCTGTATCATCATTGGCCTGTACTATGCCAGTGTACTGACGTGGGCGGGGAGTTATGTTTACTTCTCGATAGGTCAGACATGGGGGAGTGACCCGGAAAGTTTCTTCTTCAATACGTATTTACAGACCTCGAAAGCGGCAGGTTTTGACCTTAATTTCGTGAGTCATTTGTTCTGGCCAATCGCCGGAATCTGGGCACTGACCTTAATCATTTTATATGGTGGGGTGAAGAAGGGCGTTGAATTATCCAACAAGATTTTCATGCCATTGTTATTCGTGTTGTTCACCATTCTGGTGGTTCAGTCATTACGTTTACCAGGTGCGGTGGAAGGCTTAAATGCTTTCTTTACCCCGAACTGGTCGGCCATGATGGATTATAAAGTGTGGTTAGCCGCATATGGCCATACTTTCTTCTCACTGTCTGTGGGCTTCGGGATCATGGTGACCTATGCCTCTTATCTCAAACCTAAAACCGATTTAACTGGCTCGGGTCTGATTGTTGGTTTTGCCAATGCCTCGACTGAAATCTTGGCAGGCATCGGAATCTTTGCAGCCTTGGGCTTTATGGCGCATACGGCAGGCAAAGAAGTACAGGACGTCGTGAGTGGTGGTATTGGTCTGGCATTTATTGCCTTCCCGAAAATCATTTCAAGCTTGGGTGCAGGTGCTGACTTATTCGGCTTGCTGTTCTTTTCATCACTCTTCGTTGCGGGTATTTCTTCAATGGTGAGTATTTTGGAAGTGCCAATTGCAGCGATGCAAGACAAATTGAAATGGGGACGTACCAAAGCTGTGACCATTATTGGTGGCGGTAGTGCCTTGGTTTCGGTGTTCTTATTCTCCAGTGTCAATGCGATTAAACTGGTCGATATCGTCGATCACTTCATCAATAACATTGGTATTGTTGGCGGAGCACTCGTTTCTATTCTGTGGATTACATGGTTTAAACGTTCTGCCTTGATTGAACTGCGCGATCATATCAACCGTATTTCCACGATTCAACTGGGTAAAGGCTGGGCATTTACCTTAACGGTGATCACTTCTCTGATCTTGTTAACCACCTTAAGCATGACGGTATTTAACTTGGTGAAAAATGGTTACGATAGTTATAGCATGAGCTTACAAGGCATCTTTGGATGGGGCAGTGTGATTTTCTGTGCTGTTGTTGCAATCGTGCTCAGCAAGCTCAAAGATCGCTAGGAGAAAGAATATGAATACTTCTGCAATCGTGATGATGGTTATTGCTATGTTGTTTGTTTGGGGGGGATTGGCCTTGTCGATCCTGCACCTGATGAAGCATCCAGAAGAACTCGATGAGGTTCTGGAAGAAGTCAAAGATCAACATACGCTTTAAAACAGATTTAAAAAAAGCAGGCTTCAAGCCTGCTTTTTTATTATGCCAATTTTTTAATCCGGCAATAATAGAAACCATCACCAGCGTGTGCCGAAGGCAGCAACTGACGACCATGCGTCTGCTCAATCCCCCAATCGGCTTCGATTTTGACTTCTTCAGCATCGGTATGTTCAGCAAAGAAAGTTGCCATTTGCTGCTCATTTTCAGCTTTAAGTATTGAGCAGGTGATATACAGCAAGGTGCCACCGACTTTAAGCTGTTGCCACATCTGCTGCAAAATCTGCTGTTGTAGTGCCACGGTTTGTGCAATATCGGTTGACTGTCTTAGCAGACGAATATCGGGATGGCGACGGATCACGCCTGTTGCAGAGCAGGGTGCATCCAACACGATACAATCGACAAGTTCTGGTGCCTGCCACGTGGTCGCATCTGCTGTCACAATCTCAACAAGCTTCTGATCTAGGGCAAGACGTTCTAAATTTTCAGAAACACGCAGTAAACGTTTTGCATCATGATCAAGCGCAATCAATTTTTCCGGATTAAAGCGCTCAAGGATATGCGCGGCTTTACCTCCTGGTGCAGCACAAGCATCGATCACAACTTGGTTATCTAAGTTGGGTAAAAGCGTGGCACACAATTGAGCATGCTCATCCTGAACAGAAAAACCGCCTTCTTCAAAACCGGGTAAATGGGTAATATTGCCGGTTTGTTCCAAAACAATACCAACATTTGAAAGCATACAAGGACGAGCATCAATCTGTTCTTCGTCCAAAATCTCTAAATATTCGTTACGACTGACTTGGCGTTCATTGACGCGCAGTGTCAGTGGTGCGACTTGTTTTAAGGCTTGGCATAGCGACTCTGCTTGCTCAGGCCAATCTTTTTTGAGTCGTTTGAATAACCAGCTTGGTAAACCATGTGTATTATTCAAAGCGGTTTGAAATTCATCTGTTTCACGTGAAACACGGCGCAGAATTGCATTGACCAAACCACTCATTGGCTCGAAACCGAGTTGCTTAGCCGCATTTACGGTTTCTGAAATCGCAGCATGTACAGGAACACGCGTACATAAAATTTGATATAAACCAAGATATAAACAACTTTCTAGGGCTTCATTGTCTAATTGTTTTGTGAGTAAGGGTAAGGTAATGGCTTTTAAGGAATACCATTGGCGTAAACAGCCTAAAGTAAGTTCGTGATATAAACCACGGTCACGTTCAGAAACCATATTGAGATGTTGATTCAAAACAGAAGACAAAGATTGCCCATTTTGAACAGCCAAAAGTGTTTTGACCACTTGCGCACGCAAATTCAAATTTTTTGCAGATGATTGATTCGATTGGCTCATGGGAGAATTTGTCCAATATGTAATTTCTGGGTTTGTGCAATTTGCACTGGATTTAAGGCTTTCGCGCCAGACCATTGCAAGCTGGTGAGGCACACGGCTGTATTGTCGCCGCACGCCACATGCACGCCTTGTTTATCCAAAGCCAAGATTTCACCTGCTTGAGCAGCGGCGTTGTGGTGTTGAGAAAGCATGGAGCCCCAAACACGTAAGGCATTGTTTTCATCTAACTGAATAAACGCCACCGGCCAAGGATTAAAAGCACGAATATTACGGTCGATTTGCACTGCACTTTGCTTCCAGTCAATACGCGCTTCGGCTTTGACTAACTTATGTGCATACACCGTCAGTGTTTCATCTTGCACTTCACGTTTTTCGATGAAATCCTGCAAGCTTTGTTCTGATTCGAGTACTGTACAAATCGCTTCTGCACCTTGAGCAGCCAATTTGTCATGTAAGCTGGCAGAGGTATCTTCCGCAGTAATTGGACAATAGGTTTTATACATCATATCGCCCGTATCTAAACCTGCCGCCATTTGCATGATGGTAATCCCCGTTTCTGCATCACCTGTGGCGATGGCACGTTGAATTGGGGCAGCCCCGCGCCAGCGCGGCAGCAATGAGCCGTGAATATTCAAACAGCCGTACTTTGGAGTGTCTAAAACGGCTTGCGGCAAGATCAAGCCATAAGCGGCCACCACCATCACATCTGCGCCAAGTGCTGCAAGCTCTTGTCGAGCTGCCAAGCCGTCTTCCGTCGAGGCTTTAAAGTTCAAAGGTTGATAAACAGCTAAACCGTGTTCAAGTGCCAATTGTTTAACAGGCGATGGCGTTAATTTTTGCCCACGTCCTGATTTACGGTCAGGTTGGGTATAAACCGCAATAATCTGGTGGGATGTTTTTAATAATGCCGCCAATGCGGTTGCCGCAAATTCAGGCGTACCAGCAAAAATGATTTTCACAAATGGAATCCAAACAAAACTTACCTCAAATTATAAGCGAAAAAGCGACGAGTCCCTAATTCACTGCCTGAATTGCTTTTGTGCAAAAAAAGATAGGCCTGTTGGTCATCTGTTAAACGATAACTTGTAGTATGATGCAGAGAGCTCAGTATCATTTCGCCAGAGCGAATGTCCTATTCGTCTCGAGCACACACTTGTTGGGAATAAAAAATGCCTGATTATCGTTCGAAAACATCGACACATGGAAGAAATATGGCTGGCGCACGTGGTTTATGGCGTGCGACGGGTATGAAAGATGAAGATTTTGGCAAGCCCATTATTGCAGTGGTCAACTCATTTACCCAATTTGTGCCAGGCCATGTGCATCTCAAAGATTTAGGTCAGCTTGTTGCGCGAGAAATTGAAGCGTCTGGTGGTGTGGCAAAAGAATTTAATACGATTGCCGTTGATGACGGGATTGCCATGGGGCATGACGGGATGCTGTATTCACTGCCATCACGTGATTTGATTGCCGATTCTGTAGAATATATGGTCAATGCCCATTGTGCCGATGCAATGGTATGTATCTCAAACTGTGACAAGATCACACCGGGAATGTTGATGGCAGCAATGCGCTTGAACATCCCTGTGGTATTCGTGTCTGGCGGGCCGATGGAAGCGGGTAAAGTCAAATTCCGTGGTGATGAAAAAGCAATCGACTTGGTTGATGCGATGGTGGTTGCAGCCGACGAAAGCTATACCGATGAAGAAGTCGCTGCGTTTGAACGCTCAGCATGTCCAACCTGTGGTTCATGTTCAGGCATGTTCACGGCCAACTCGATGAACTGTTTAACCGAGGCGCTTGGTTTGTCTTTACCGGGCAATGGTTCTATCGTGGCAACCCATGCCAACCGTGAAAAACTGTTCTTGAGAGCAGGTCGTTTAGTGGTTGAACTGGCGAAGCGCTATTATGAGCAGAATGATGACAGCATCTTGCCGCGTTCGATTGCCACCAAAGCTGCTTTTGAAAATGCCATGACTTTGGATATCGCCATGGGCGGTTCAACCAATACGGTATTGCATTTGCTGGCTGCTGCACATGAAGCAGAAGTTGATTTCACCATGGATGATATCGACCGTTTGTCACGTCAGGTTCCAGTCTTGTCAAAGGTTGCACCTGCAAAACAAGACGTGCATATGGAAGATGTACACCGTGCGGGTGGGATTATGGCGATCTTGGGTGAACTCGATCGTGCCAACTTACTCAATACTTCATGCCCAACCGTACATGAAAAAACTCTGAAAGATGCTTTGGACAAGTGGGATATTATCCGTACGGAAGATGCGGATGTTTATGAGTTCTATCGTTCATCTCCGGGGGGAATTCCAACCCAAGTCGCGTTCTCACAGAACCGTTATTATTCAACCTTAGATGGTGACCGTGAGAAAGGTGTGATTCGTAATGCTGAACATGCATTCTCTAAAGATGGCGGTTTGGCCGTACTTTACGGCAACATCGCTCTAGATGGCTGTATCGTTAAAACTGCGGGTGTGGATGAGTCGATTCTTAAATTCACTGGCACGGCACGCGTTTTTGAGAGTCAGGATTCGGCGGTTGAAGCAATTCTGGATCATAAAATCGTGGCGGGTGACATCGTGGTGATTCGCTATGAAGGTCCACGTGGTGGACCTGGTATGCAGGAAATGTTGTACCCGACCAGTTACCTGAAATCGAAAGGTTTGGGTAAAGACTGTGCCTTGATTACCGATGGTCGCTTCTCGGGTGGCTCGTCAGGTTTGTCGATTGGTCACGTATCTCCAGAAGCAGCGGAAGGTGGTGCAATTGGTCTGGTTGAAGATGGTGATACCATTCAAATTGATATTCCAAATCGTACCATTCACCTTGATATTGACGATGCCACCATGGCGCATCGCCGTACAGTTCAGGAAGCCAAAGGCTGGCATCCGGCAGAAGAACGTAAACGCAAAGTGTCTAAGTCATTGAAGATTTACGCATTGCATTCAACCAGTGCCGCGAAAGGCGCAGTACGAGTTTTGTAATCCCTTTGAGTCCCTCTTTCAATTAAGGGGGACTTTTTTGTTATTTTATAAGATACTGAACACATTTATTGGCTCACTTGTTCCAACACAAGTTTGAGTATATCCATCCATATTTCACTTTATGACCATTAGAGGCTGTCGACATGTCTTTGTTACGTCGTTGGTTTGATCCCATACGATCGAGTTGGTACTATCAGAAACCTTCTCGTCAGGCGGAGTTACCCACGGAACAGGGTTTAAGTATTTACCTGCGTCTAGACGATGTTTATAGCTATCTTGCCGTGCAACAACTTGGTCAGCTCAATGAAATCCTGAGTGATGAACTCAAACCGTTAAAGGTGATTATTTCGAGGCAAGACGCTGAACCTCCCAATGAGATGTCGAAGCAAGACTGGCAAACCTATTGTTTAAATGATGCCAAAATTCTCGCCAAGCAACATCGTTTTGGTTTTGACGATACCCCAGAAATCCCCAGTGCAGAAGCCTTACAACAAGCTGAAACCATTCTTAGAAACACGCCATTGCGTGAGCAGAACTTCTTACATTTGCTCGAAGACGTCTTTCATATGTTGTGGCAGCAACAATATGGCAAATTGCGTACCTTGCATGCCATGGCCAGCCAGCACCAAAGCCCTCAAGATTATCCTGAACGCATTTTTAAAGATGTGCCTGTAGCCGCCAGTTATTTCGAATTTGGTGAGCGTAAATATCAAGCCGTTGATGACTTACTCCGCTTGACCCGTCGGCTAAAACAACAGAAATTGCTGACAGGAAATCCAATTTTCCTGATCAACCATATCGAATGGCGTGAGCATTTGATTAATGATGGTGAAGCGCTGAGCGAAGTTCAAGCCATGCATCCTGAGTTGGATTTGTATATTGCGCTTGAAGATCCAATGAGCTGGTTATTATTGGCATATATCAAAGAAGAACTGGCGGATTATTATAATATTCAGTTGAAAGTTTACCCACTAAGTTATCACGGGCGAGATTGGTTTGACTGGAGTCTGGCCACTCGGGTCTCCAAGCGGACACAAGTGGCATTTACACCATTCTGCCGCCCAACCAAAGATGCAACCTATGAGATGGCACGGCTGTTTTATAGCGTGCCTGAAGAACAGCAAGTGGATTGTATTCATCAGATATTTGAAGGGGTGTGGACACGCGGTAGAGACCTGTCATTTAAAGCCCATTTTCAGCGTATGCAGAGACGTTTGGAGATCGATCAGATGACTGAACAGGATGTGGAGGCTTTATTGCAACAGAATGATGAACTGTGCCAGCAAAAGCATCAGCCTGATTTTCCAGTTCTGGAATTGCGCATTGATGGACAGAGCTATGTATTTAATAGCTTATACCGGGTCTGGATGATTGAAAGTATTATTAGCAATGTGTTGGAAGATAAATACCGAATAGCCTCAAGCTCTGCCTGAGGCCAGCTCCCAAAAATAAGAATAGGGAGAGTCCCCGTTTTTTCGTAGCATAACTCCGGTGCAACATCGGAGAGCGCGCATGACTTTTTTAGCAATCATTATTGTGGTATTTGCCTTTGCCGGCATGATCAAAGGCATGATTGGTCTAGGCTTGCCTGCGGTATCCATGGGACTATTGACCATTGCCATGAGTCCCTTTCAGGCCGCATCCCTGTTGATTGTTCCTTCCATGGTGACCAATATCTGGCAACTATTTGCTGAGGGGCGGGTCTGGATGTTTATCCGCCGTTTCTGGACCTTACTTGCAGGCATTATTGTGGGGTCGATCTGGAGCTTTTTACCGACCTTAAACCAGAGTCATGGGCACAGCAGCGAAATTTTATTGGGATGCATGCTGGCCTTATACGGATGTTACGGCCTCTGTGTCAAAAAGCTGCCCCATCTGGCCAAATATGAGCGTTGGCTATCTCCTGTCGTGGGCTATATTGGCGGTGCAGTCACAGTCGCAACGGGTGTAGTGATTATTCCTGTTGTGCCGTATTTGCAGTCTTTGCATTTAAAACGAGATGAACTGGTACAAGCCTTAGGATTGACCTTTACCGTATCTACGATTTGTCTGGCCGTATTTCTACAGCATAACCCGATGGCTGGCATGCACCTAGATTATCGACTCTCTGCCGTAGCTCTAGTGGCTGCATTGGCTGGAATGTGGCTGGGTAAAAAGATCCGTTACCAACTGAACGAGCAACGCTTTCGCCGCCTGTTTTTTATCGGGTTAATGGCCTTAGGGATGTATATGATTGCGCATTAGCATGGATCAGTTGGCGGGTTGATGCTGTAGTAAAAATTCAGCAAATTGTTGATAACCCAGCGGCAGCTGGGAAAAGTCCTGTGCGGCCAAAAGCAGCTTGCGATTGGCCCATGCACCCAGTAGCTGTACGGTATGGAAAGCGTAATCGGCCTGTAAGCGCTGTGCCGCACGGGCAGGCATAATGGCAATGCCGACCCCTTTCGCCACCACTTCTGCAATTGCAGCAAAATTGGGTAAGCGCAAACGGTATTGGATATTAAAGCCCAGTAATTTAGCTTGGGTTTCAATCGATTGCTGTAATGAATGATGCGGCATCAAGCCAATAAAGCCGTAATTTAAGGCCTCGATCAGGTTCAAGGGTGCCTGCTGAGCTAAGGCATGCTCTGCTGGACAAATCAGCACCAGCGGGTCGCTGGCAAATTCTTGGGTGTGTAAATGCTGGGTATCAAAAAAGCTGGATACCAATCCCAAGCGTGCAATGCCTTGGGTCAGAGCTTCAACAATTTCAGAGCTTTCCGCTTCGTGTAGATCAAGATTAATGGTTGGATGCAACATCAGATATTGCGGTAAGAGTGGTGGTAAATACTCACTTTGAGCAGAAGAGTTACACCAGAGTGTCAGAGATTCAGGTTGCTGTTGCCGAAAGCGTTGCATGTCATGTTCAAGCACCGCTTTTTGCTTCATTAAACGGCGGGCATGTTCTGCCAAGGCGTGACCCGCAGTGGTCAGTTCAAGGCCGTTGCTATGACGAATAAATAAGGGAGTATCGAAATAGAGCTCAAGTTTTTTTATGCGTTCACTGGCGGCCTGCAAAGAAATTGCAGAGCGTTCCGCGCCTTTGGTCAGACTACCTGTACTGATGATATGTAGAACAAGCTGTAAATCAAAAAAATCAAAACGCATGATGGCAACGTATTGAAATGTAAAAAGCCATCATACTAAAAATAAGCTGAATAAAGATAGGGCAGAAAAGCATGATGAAAAAAGGCAGCTTTCGCTGCCTTGAATATTTTAGTTTTTGTCTTTTAAATTAAACAGCAAGTTTAGGAAAATTGCGGCAAAAGTTGCAGTGCCGATCCCACCTAAATTGAAGCTACCAAACAACAGTTCGAAGTTACCTGCGCCGAGGATGATGGTAACAGAAGCGATAATCAGATTTTTATTGTTCGAGAAATCAACTTTATTTTCGATCCAGATTTTCGCACCTGCAATGGTAATCAGACCAAACACCACAATCGATGCGCCAGTGAGTACCGCATTGGGAATGGTGCTGATGACGGCGCCAAACTTAGGTGAAAGGCCCAGAATAATTGCAAATACACCGGCAATCACAAAGACCAGCGTCGAGTAAACGCGAGTGACGGCCATCACCCCAATGTTCTCGCCATAGGTGGTCATTCCAGGTGCACCGACACCGCCTGATAAGGTGGTTGCAACGCCATCGGCAACAAAGGCTTTACCTAGTTGCGGCGTGAGGTTTTCACCTGTCATTGCACCAACGGCTTTGATATGCCCTAAGTTTTCTGCCACCAAAATCAGAGCCACAGGGGCAATAATCAGAATCGCATTTAAATCAAAAGTTGGGTGTGACAAGCTCGGAATACCGAACCAAGGCGCGGCTGAGATTTGGGAGAAATCAATCGGTTTGCCATAGCCTAAGCCATTACTGGCGATTGCATAAATCGCATAGGCAATTAAAAGGCCAATTAACAGTAATAGGCGTTGTAATAGCCCTTTGGTAAAGACGGCGATGATGCCCATGCTCAGCACCGTAATCAGCGCCATCCACATTTCAAACGGCTGACCTGCAACCCCTTTGATGGTCACGGGAGCCAGATTAAGGCCAATAATCATGACGATTGCACCTGTCACCACAGGGGGCATCAGTTTCTCAATCCAGCGTGTACCAGTCAGCATCACTGCAAAACCGATGAGGGCATAAACAATCCCGCAGACCACGATCCCGCCCAAAGCGACTGACAGGTTTGGATTGGCACCCGAGCCCGTAATATGACCTGTTGCTGCCGCAACCACCCCGATAAAAGCAAAACTTGAACCTAAATAACTTGGAACACGACCACCTGTCATAAAGAAGAACAGGATGGTACAGATCCCTGACATTAAAATGGCCAGATTGGGGCTAAAGCCCATCAATAAAGGTGCAAGGACGGTTGAACCGAACATTGCAAATGCATGTTGAACCCCGAGCACCGCACTTTGTAAGGGCGGTAAATATTCATTTGTCGCAACAGGGCGATGATCAACCTGTCCCTGATACGGCTGCCATTTTGGAAACCAACTTGACATAAATTAGACTCATTATGTGATATCAGCGCGTATGATACCCTGTCTTAAAACGCGCTTTCACCTATAAGTCATTGAGAAGATTGCCAGATCAGCCTTTTAGAGTTTGTGTTTTTACCTTTTGGTAAAATTTATTTCAAAATAAGCATGTGGATTTATTATTGATTTTGTCGAGATTATTTGAAAAGTTAAATATCTTATTTTCAAAATAATTTTTTGAATTTTTTCTCATTTTTTTATTGAAATGGCATATTTTGCCAATCTTGCCATCAACAGAGGCCTTTCTATTGATGGCAAGGCTGACGTGAGACTTAACCCGTGTTACGCAGACCTGCGGCAATCCCTGCAATACTGACCATGAGGGCATGATCGACAGGGCTGTGTTCGGTCTGGTGTTCGGCCAGATAAAGACGACGACGTTTCATCAACTCGGCTTGGAGTAGATGTAACGGTAATAAATAGGGTTTACGCACTTGCATGGACTGATCCAGCACATCATTATTACTCAGCAGTTTCGATTCCCCTTTCAGACTGAGCAGGGTATCCACTGCATTTTGTAAGCGTTGCCGTAATTCCACGCCCAGCACTTTTAAATCCTGATCTTGGGTCAGATGAGATTCATAATACAGGGCAATATCGGCATCGGATTTAGACAACACCATTTCCAGCATATCAATCAAAGTCTGGAAATATGGCCATTGTTCCAGCATCTCATTTAAGGTGCTTTTATGTTGCTCGTGCACCTGATTAATCGCGGTACCTGTCCCCAGCCAAGCTGGTAGCATCAAGCGGATTTGAGTCCAAGCAAACACCCATGGAATGGCGCGAAGCGATTCAATACCACCACTGACTTTACGCTTAGCCGGACGTGAACCCAATGGCAGCATTTGTAGCTCAAGTTCAGGTGTGACGGTACGCAGGTAGCTGACAAAGTTGGGGTTTTCACGCACGGTTTGACGATACACTTTGACCGATAAATCCGTCATGTGGTTCATCAGCTCACGCCATTCCTGTTTCGGTTCGGGTGGCGGCAACAACGTCGCCTCTAAAGTCGCTGCGGTATAAATTTCCAGATTTTGTAGCGCGATACCTTCCAAGCCGAATTTGAAACGAATCATCTCACCTTGTTCGGTAACACGGATGGCACCTGAAATTGAACCCGGTGGCTGTGAAAACAGGGCTTGCTGTGTTGGTGCACCGCCACGGCTAATGGAACCACCACGACCATGGAACAGGGTCAATTGCACACCATGCTGTTTAGCGATGGCGGTCAGTTCTTCCTGAGCACGATATTGCGCCCAGTTGGCCGACATAAAGCCAGCATCTTTGGCTGAGTCTGAGTAACCAATCATCACTTCATGTTTGCCTTGAATATGCTGTTTGTACCAATGCATATTGAACAAGGTATTCATGGTTTTGGCCGCGCCGTCCAGATCCTTTAAGGTTTCAAATAAAGGCACCACACGCAATGGATGCTGAATCCCAGCCTCTTTTTGCAGCAGTAACACGGCCAGCACATCACTTGGATATTCCGCCATGGAAATAATATAGGCACCCAAGCTCTCGGTGGGCTGTTCCGCCAAAGTGCGCATAGTGGCAAACACTTCCAGAACATCGGGGTGTTGAATCAGGCTGCCTTCAGGTTCATTGAAGAATTTGGGTAATAACGGGCGTTTGCTCTGTAATTCTTGAATCAGAAAGTTCTGACGGGCCTGTTCGGTCCATGATTCAAAATTGCCCAGACCTAAATATTCGGTAATCGCAGAAATGGCTTGGCGATGGCGGCCGGACTCCTGACGGATATCCAGTTTGAGCAGTTCAATTCCGAAGCAATTGACACGATAAATGAAATCCAGCAATTGTCCATTGGCGATCTCAGCTAAATTACTGTCAATCAAAGAGCGATAGCAGAGCAGCAATGGCGCTAATAGTTCATCTTTATCTTTGATGATATTGCTGTCATCGGCTTCAGCACCTTGTAAGCGTTGCCCCAACCAATAGCGGGTGGCTTTTAAACGTTCACGGGTGTCGCGCAGATATTCACGATAGGGCTCAGGGTGTTCATAGCCCAATGCTTGAGTCAGTTCTTCAGAACAGCTTTGAATTGACAATTCCCAACGTAGATTTTCAATATCACGCAGGTATAGGTCGGCTGCTTGCCAACGTGATAACCACAATACTTCTTGGGTCACCTGATGGGTGACATTCGGGTTGCCATCACGGTCACCGCCCATCCATGAGGCAAAACGAATCGGTGCGATGTGGAGAGGTAAGGCTTGCGCACAATGTTGCTGGGTCAGCTCATTCAGTTCACGGATGAATTTAGGTACAGCATTCCAGAGTGATTGTTCAATCGTAGCAAAGCCCCATTTGGCTTCATCAACAGGGGTTGGACGATGCTGGCGGATTTCATCGGTTTGCCATGCAGAGCTAACCAGTTGTTTCAGGGTGGCGATGGTCTGTTGACGTTCTTTGGGTGTCAGCTTTTGCTGATCTAGTTGTGACAGGCAATCAGTAATATCATCATATTTTTGAATGAGAGTACGGCGGCTGACTTCAGTTGGATGAGCCGTTAGCACCAGTTCAATTTTTAAATCACAGATCTGTTGAAACAGTTGCTTTGCGTTGATCTGTTGGGTTTTGAATTTTTCAAATAGATGCGGGAGCGGATTTGGGCTGGGTGCATGTTCATCGAACTCAGCCTGACGACGGCTACGCACCACATGATATTGTTCAGCAATATTGGCGAAGTTAAGAAAATGTGAGAATGCGCGAGTCAGTGGCAAAATCTCTTCATCTTTTAAACCGAGAAACAATTGTTCGAGCTGTTTTTCCGCTTCGATCTGGCCGTCACGTGCACCTTTGGCTAATGCGCGAATTTGCTCAATCTGATTAAACAAATCTTGCCCAGCATGTTGCTTTAAGGTCTCTCCAAGTAAATTGCCGAGTAAACGGACATCTTCACGTAGTGGAGCAGTGATTTGCTGAATCATTCTAATTCTCCTGTTGTTCTCACTCGACTATAGCGCGATTGGGAGACATTCCAAGAGCAGAACGTAAAAAAATGTGAATATTCTCTAATTTATTGGTTGATATTTAAGCAAAAAAATCTCGATCGCGTGCTGAATCATCTGATCAATTTGAGTTGCTGTTGGCACAGGGGCTAAACCCAGCAACACTTGTTGATGGCGGATGCCCAACATCAGTGAGATGATCAGCTCAGTTTGTTTCATCGGTTCATCGGCCTGAATAAATTTAAAGGCGATGGCTTGCTCGAAAAAATCACACCAGACATGGCACATGCGGGTATGTGAGGCATCAAAGAATTGTTTGGCTAACGGACTTTGTTCTGCCGCCAATTCAAATAGCAAGCAGTCCAGTTTTAAGGCTTCAGGCAGATAAATAATACTTAAAGCCCGCTGGCACATCAGCACCAAGGCTTGCTCAAAGTCGGAATCCGCAGTGAGTTCAAACTGTTTGGTACGAATCGATTCTTCACAGCTTTCTTCAATCGCACACATAAACAGATTACTTTTGTCCTGAAAGTGATTGTACACCGTGAGTTTGGTGACGCCCGCTTCTTTGGCAATCTGATTCATATTGGTGGCGTGATAGCCCATTTTTAAGAAAATAGATTTTGCGGCTTGTAAAATTTTGGCTCTTTTCTCTAAATCTTTAGGACGGCCACTGCTGATTTGCACGTTATCGTTCTCTGTTAATCAATTTTAAAAATCAAAATTCTAACTTTATTTTTTAATTAATGTACCCATGAGTATATTAATTAAAAAATAAACAATCTATGATAATGCTCATATCACGCCTTAAAAATCAATTTGAATAAGAGCGCCATTAGATGAATCAGATCAATCGTATCATATTGGGCTTACTGGTTGTCAGTAGTGTAGTCCTCAGTGCTTGCCAAAAAGAAACACCCAAGACTGAGGAAATCCCTTATGTCATGGTGACCCAGCCAAATAGCAACCATATCGATCAAAAAAGCTATGCGGGGGATGTGCAGGCACGGCAGCAAACGGCTTTGGCTTTCCGTGTCGGGGGACAGATTACCGAACGTTATGTCGATGTCGGTGATCGGGTGAAAGTCGGGCAAGTGCTGGCCAAGCTGGATGTCAAAGATGCGCAATTGCAAATGAATGCGGCCAAGGCACAGTTACAAAGCGCCGAAGCAGCGGCCAAAATTGCCGCTGAAGAATATCAGCGTTATCAGCAACTTCTACCGGTCAATGCCGTGAGTCGCTCACAATTTGATGCGGTCAAGAATCAATATGAATCGGCACAAGCCAGTTTGCAGCAGGCCCGTTCTAATTATCAAGTGTCCTCAAACCAGACGGGCTATAACCAGCTGATTTCGAATAAGAATGGGGTGATTACCCAACGCCAAATTGAGATTGGACAAGTGCTTGCCGCAGGGCAGGCGGCCTATCAATTGGCGATTGATGGGGAGCGTGAGGTGGTTTTCGGAGTACCTGAACAAGCAGTCAGTACCATCAAAGTCGGGCAACCGGTATGGGTGACCTTGTGGTCGCAACCCGACGCCCGTTTTGCGGCCAAAGTGCGGGAAGTATCACCTGCTGCCGATCAATCACGAACTTTCACTGTTAAGGTGTCTTTGCTTGAAGGGCAGTCCAGCATTCAACTGGGTCAAAGTGCACGGGTGTTTTTTGTTGCACATGACAACAATGTTTTGAGCGTGCCTTTATCCAGTGTTACCGCCAATGATCAGCAAGCCTATGTTTGGGTGGTGAATGCCAATCAAACCATTCGTAAAGTGCCTGTGACCTTGGGCAACTATGCACGTGACAGTGTACCTGTCCTCTCGGGCTTAAAAGCCACGGATTGGGTCGTGGTGGGTGGGGTACATTTACTGCGTGAGCAGCAAAAGATTCATCCGATTGATCGTGATAATCGCGATGTTAGCGTCAAAACGGGAGGTTAAAGATGAAATTTAACCTTTCAGAATGGGCGCTCAAGAATAAAGGCATCATCTTTTATTTTATGCTGTTGCTTGGCATCGTGGGCATTATGTCCTATTCCAAGTTGTCACAGAGTGAAGATCCACCGTTTACCTTTAAAGTCATGGTGGTACAGACCTATTGGCCGGGAGCAACGGCCAAGGAAGTCTCGACGCTGGTGACCGACCGCATTGAAAAAGAATTAATGACCACCGGGCAATATGACCGCATCATGGCCTATTCGCGGCCAGGTGAATCGTTGGTGACCTTTGTTGCCAAAGACAGTTTGCCTTCGAGCGCCATTCCTGATGTCTGGTATAACGTGCGTAAAAAGGTCAATGATATTCGCTCACAATTGCCGAGTGGTGTACAAGGGCCGTTCTTTAATGATGAGTTTGGCGATACCTTCGGTAACATCTATGTGCTGACAGGTAAAGACTTTGACTATGCGGTGATGAAAGAATATGCCGACCGTTTGCAGCTGCAATTGCAACGGGTCAAAGATGTAAGCAAGGTCAATCTGGTGGGGCTGCAAGATCAGAAAATCTGGGTTGAGCTATCAAACACCAAAGCGGCACAGTTAGGTGTGCCCGTTACTGCCATTCAGGAGGCGATTCAAAAGCAAAATGATATGGCGGGTGCAGGTTTCTTCGAAACGGGCACAGACCGGATTCAAATTCGGGTCAGTGGGCATTTACACAGTGTTGATGATCTGAAAAAAATGCCGTTGCTGGTGGGGAATAAAACCATTCAACTGGGGGATGTGGCAGAGGTTTATCGCGGTTTTAGTGAACCTGCGCAACCGCGCATGCGTTTTATGGGTGAAAACGGTATCGGGATTGCGGTCTCGATGCGTAAAGGCGGGGACATTATTGCGCTCGGTAAAAATCTGGAAACCGAATTCAACCGCCTGCAAAAAAGCTTACCTTTGGGCATGAAGCTGCAAAAAGTTTCGGATCAACCCGTTGCAGTACAACGCAGTATTCACGAGTTCTTAAAAGTTCTGGCCGAAGCCGTGATTATTGTTTTATTGGTGAGTTTCTTCTCGCTCGGTTTCCGTACTGGTTTGGTGGTGGCGCTGTCTATTCCACTGGTACTGGCCATGACCTTTGCAGGCATGAATCTGTTTGATGTCGGGCTGCATAAGATTTCACTGGGAGCATTGATTCTGGCACTGGGGCTGCTGGTTGATGATGCCATTATCGCCGTGGAAATGATGGCGATTAAAATGGAACAAGGCTACAGCCGGCTGAAAGCTGCGGGTTTTGCTTGGCAAACCACCGCTTTCCCGATGTTAACGGGGACGTTAATTACGGCTGCCGGATTTTTGCCGATTGCCACGGCGCAATCTGGGACGGGAGAATATACTCGTTCTATTTTCCAAGTGGTGACAATTGCGCTGATTGTGTCATGGATCGCTGCAGTGTTATTTGTACCGTATTTGGGTGAAAAATTATTGCCTGACTTCAGCAAACAGAAGCAACAAGCAGCATGGTACTTACGCTTGTGGGCAAGATTGCGCAAGCAACCTGCACCTGTAGTGGAAGCACATGGTCAGCATCATGACCCGTATCAGTCCAGATTTTATCAATCTTTTCGCCGTGTGGTGGAAATTTGTATTAGCTATCGTAAAACCGTGATTGCCGTGACAGTCGGGCTCTTTGTGCTGTCGGTCGCGATGTTTAAATTGGTGCCACAACAGTTCTTCCCGCCATCGAATCGGGCTGAAATTTTGGTGGATTTAAAACTGGAAGAAGGTGCATCACTGACCGCCACGGAACAGGCCGTGCATAAGGTGGAACAGTTCCTGTCTAAACAAAAAGGTATTGATAACTATGTGGCCTATGTCGGTACTGGGTCTCCGCGTTTCTATTTGCCTTTAGATCAGCAATTGCCGCAAGCCAGTTTTGCCCAGTTTGTGGTATTGGCTTCGTCGTTGGACGATCGTGATGAAATTCGCCGCTCTCTGGACAAACAGATTAAGCAGTTGTTGCCTCAAGTACGGACTCGCGTGTCTTTATTGGAAAATGGCCCCCCAGTCGGTTATCCATTGCAGTATCGTGTCTCTGGTGAAGATTTGGGGACGGTGCGTCAATGGGCGCAGAAAGTGGCTAAAGTGCTGAGTGAAGACCCGAATACCACCAATGTACATCTGGATTGGGGTGAGCCGAGCAAAATTATTGCCATTGAAATTGACCAAGACCGTGCACGTCAAATGGGCGTTTCCAGTGTCGATTTGGCCAATTTCCTCAATGCTTCGGTTACGGGTGCGGTGATGAATCAATATCGTGAAAAGCGTGAATTGATTGAAATCCGTTTGCGTGGTGATAAATCTGAACGCGTCGAAGTGGCCTCTTTAGCCAGTTTGGCCGTGCCAACCAGTAAGGGCACCACCGTACCTTTGGCTCAAATTGCCACAATCGAACCCCGTTTTGAAGAGGGTTTGATCTGGCACCGCAATCGTTTGCCGACCATTACTGTTCGTGCTGATATTCGGACTCATTTACAACCCGCCACGGTGGTACAGCAGCTGGCTGATCAGATGCAGACTTTACGTGCCGATTTACCAAGCGGTTATCTGCTTGAAGTGGGGGGCACGGTCGAGGAGTCAGCCAAAGGACAAAACTCGGTCAATGCGGGTATGCCCTTATTTTTGGCTGTGGTGATGACCTTATTGATGATTCAATTGCGCAGTATGTCGCGCGCGACCATTGTGTTGCTGACAGCGCCTTTGGGATTGATTGGTGTGGTGGCGTTCCTGTTACTGTTGAATAAGCCCTTTGGTTTCGTGGCAATGCTGGGTACGATTGCATTGTCAGGCATGATTATGCGTAACTCGCTGATCTTGATTGATCAGATCGAGCAAGACATTCAGGCTGGGCATCAACCGTGGGAAGCGGTGATTGGTGCAACCATGCGTCGTTTCCGTCCCATTGTGTTGACTGCACTGGCTGCGGTGCTGGCCATGATCCCGTTATCACGCAGTATTTTCTTCGGTCCGATGGCGGTTGCAATTATGGGTGGCTTGATTGTTGCGACCTTATTAACCCTATTTTTCCTGCCCGCACTGTACGCAGCATGGTTTAAGGTCAAAAAAACAACACAACTATCGTAATTATTTTGTGAATAAAGGTGCGAAACATTGAAAATTTCAATATAGTAGCACCTATATTTTAAGACCAAAAAATAATTGAATTTCATAGTATGGCAAATTTTGCCTAGTGCTGTGAATGAGGTGATATAGAGCATGGGGCAAGACAGTATTGAACAGCATCGCCGCTATGTGGCGATTTCTTATGTGTTCATGTTTCTTGCATTATTTACAATCGTGTTTGCTGCGTTTGCATACCTGTTAGCACGAAAAGTTGCGATTGTGGATAATGCCGAAGTATGGATACATGCGCATGCACTCTGGATTATGCGTAATGTGCTGTTATTTCTGGTGATGGCGTTCTTTGCAGCTCTATGGTTTATTCCACTGTTCTTTTTCGCATGGAACAGCATCCTCTGGGTCACCGCAATGACGGTTGCCGGTGTGGTGTTTAGTTCGATTGCATGGTTGTTTTTATTGAATGCATGGTTAAAAGGTATTGCCAAGTATTTCAAAAATAAAGCAGTTTTTTAATTTTCTGCTTTTTTATTGCAATAGACCTTGTAAATTTATCGTACAGTCCCTATTAAGGCTCTGTTGACTTTTTTATTTCTTAAGTCGACAGAGCCTATTTGTTTTTTAGATTTAAATAAATTCCGTGAGGAGCATCGCCAACCATGGCTAAACGTGATTATTATGAGGTTTTAGGCGTTTCGAAAACCGCAAGTGATGATGAGATCAAAAAAGCCTATCGTAAGTTGGCGATGAAGTATCATCCAGACCGTAACCCGGACAACGCAGAAGCAGAAGAAAAGTTCAAAGAAGCGGCAGAAGCGTATGAAGTGCTGTCTGATGAAGAAAAGCGCAGCATGTATGACCGCGCTGGACATAGTGCCTTTGAAGGCGGCTTTGGCGGCGCAGGTGGTGGCTTCGGCGGTTTTAGCGCAGAAGACATTTTCAGTCAGTTTGGCGATATTTTTGGTGGTGCATTTGGTGGCGGTGGCCGTCAGCAACAACGTCAACGCCGTGGTTCAGACCTCCGTTATGTGATGGAACTGACGCTTGAAGAAGCGGTCAAAGGGGTGAAAAAAACCATTACCTTTACTGCACCAGCACCATGTGAAACCTGTGATGGTAAGGGATCTAAAAATCCGAATGATGTTGAAACCTGTCGTACCTGTCATGGTGCGGGTCAAGTGCGCATGCAACAAGGTTTCTTCTCGGTTCAGCAGACCTGTAGCACCTGTCGTGGTCAAGGTAAAATCATCAAGAACCCATGCACTAGCTGTCATGGTTCAGGCGTTTCAGACCGTCAGCAAACCCTTGAAGTCACTATTCCTGCAGGCGTAGACAATGGTGACCGCGTACGCTTAACCGGTAAAGGTGAAGCGATTCGTGATGGTCAAGCCGGTGATTTATACGTTGAAGTGGTGGTTCGTGAACACGAAGTCTTCCAACGTGATGGTGCAGATCTGTATATGGACGTGCCAGTCAGCATTGCAGATGCAGCTTTAGGGAAAGAAATTGAAATTCCGACCCTTGATGGTCGTGTCAGCTTAAAAATTCCTGAAGGAACGCAAACTGGTAAGTTATTCCGCCTACGTGGTAAGGGTGTTCGCCCTGTACGTAGCAGTATGGTTGGGGATTTACTCTGCCGTATCGTAGTGGAAACGCCTGTGAACTTAAACAGTCGCCAACGTGAATTGTTAAAAGAACTGCAAGCGTCTTTTGATGGTGATGGTCATGCTGCATCGCCAAAGAAAAAATCATTCTTTGACCGCCTATTTGATTAATTGACATCAATAAAAAACCTGCTGCGGCAGGTTTTTTTATGGGAAATTTTTAGCGCAGCCAAAGAGTTTTGCTATAGTAGCTCAATTGTTTAAATAAAAGACTGGGAAAAATTATGTCAACTTCTCCACGCATTGGAATCTTGGGTGCAGGCGGACGCATGGGACGCATTCTGATTCAGGCGGTACAACAAGCAGGCTATCAACTGGCAGCAGCTGTTGAACGTCCTGAAAGCAGCTTGGTGGGTGCGGATGCAGGTGAGCTTGCAGGGATCGGTAACATCGGTGTCAAGATCGTGGGAAGTTTGAGTGAGGTTCTAAAAGATTGTGATGTGGTGATTGATTTCACGGCACCTGTGGCCACTGAACAGCACTTGAAGTTATGCCGTGAAGCGGGCGTGGCTATGGTGATTGGGACTACGGGCATGTCAGATGAACAAAAGGCATTCTTGGACGAAACCGCAACCCAGACCCCTGTGGTGTATGCCGCCAACTATTCGGTCGGCGTCAATGTCTCGATTAAATTATTGGAACTGGCTGCAAAAGTGTTTGGCGATACGGTGGATATTGAAATCATTGAAGCGCACCACCGTCATAAAGTCGATGCACCTTCTGGTACTGCATTTATGATGGGCGAGGCGATTGCGGATACCTTAGGTCGTAATTTAAAAGAAGTGGCGGTGTATGGTCGTGAAGGCTATACCGGCCCTCGTGATCGTCAAACCATTGGTTTTGAAACCATCCGTGGTGGCGATATTGTCGGTGAACATACGGTGATGTTTATTGGTGAAGGTGAGCGTGTTGAAGTCACGCACAAAGCCACCAACCGTATGAACTTTGCTTCAGGTGCAGTCCGTGCAGCAGCATGGGTGGTGGGCCGAGAAGCAGGTAAATATGATATGAAAGATGTACTAGGCTTTAACGAGATTGAAGTATAAAACGCTACGATTTGCTACTATAAAAGCGCTTGTTGAGCTTGGTTTCCAGTTAGAGTGAGACAGGCGCTTACCATCATTAAAACAATTGAGCATGACATGAATAAAAAACATATTGTTCTTGCTACACTGCTAAGCGTGACCAGCTGGGCTGCAAGTGCTGCGACAGACACTGCCAAACTGAGTTTAAACCGTAATAATATTAAAGTCTGGACGTATCAGGCCGAAAATAATCCGATTATTCAATATAAAGCTGAAACCACCTTTGATGTGCCTTTAGAACGCGCTGTCGCTGTGGTCTTGGATGTTGAGCGTACCCCACAATGGGTACCTTATGTCGGTAAAGTGCAGATGCTATCTCGAGATGATAAAAAGGGTGAGTTTACCCTGTATATGGTGCTGGATTTCCCTTTTCCTTTAAAAGACCGCGATGTGGTGATTAAAGGAAAAATGAGCAAAAATGCAGATGGCAGTATCAGTATCAAAAATAATGCCATTCAGAATAACTACCCTGAGCAGCCTGATGTGGTGCGTTTAACCAAGTATGCAGGCGATTGGACTTTCCAGAAACTCGCCAATAATAAAGTGAAAGTCATCACCAATGGTTATGCCGATCCTGCGGGTTCAATTCCATTGAGCTTTGTGAATATGTTTGTGCAGCAGCAGCCCTATCAAATGCTGATGAAGATGAAAAAAGAAGTCAATAATCCAATCTATGCGCAACCGAAATTACCGGATGTATTAAAATAAAACAAAGCCTGATTTTAATCAGGCTTTGTTTTATTTGGGGAAGATTAAGCTTGCGGACATTGTTGTAATTGCGCACTGGATTTGGCCGCCAGTTTGATTTGAATCAGAAGCAAGATCAGACCGATACCTGCCAACATAGCGCCGATCATCGAGACTGCTGCGTAGTTCAAGCCGAGACTTAACACCGCACCGCCTGCAGCTGCACCAATGGCATTGCCGAGGTTAAAGGCGCCGATATTGACTGAAGAGGCAAGACCAGAGGCCTCATGCGCAACTGACATCACTCGCATTTGTAATGGCGGAACGATGGCGAAGGCTGCAGCTCCCCAGATCACTAAAGCAAACGCTGCCCCCAATTGTGTTTGAGCAAGGATTGGGAAAATCAGCATTAAGCTCATCAGCAACAACAGGAAGCCAATCAGGGTTTTGTTCACGGATACATCCGCAAACTTGCCACCGAAATGGTTACCGATTGAGAAACCAATCCCGATCAAGACCAACATCAGGGTGATAAAGGTCGGTGAAGCATGAGTGAACTCCACCAGACTTGGCGCGATATAGGTGTACAAGGTAAACATGGCTGAGGCACCAAACACCGTGGTCAGTAATGCCAAAACGACAGGCAGGCGAGTCAGAACTTTGAGTTCCATTTTCACATTCGGTTTTTGACCCACAGCACCGACGGGTAGGGCTTTCCAGAGTGCTAGCATGGTAATGACCCCGAGCACAGAAATGGCAAGGAAAGACATGCGCCAGCCAATATTTTGTCCCACCCATGTTGCTAGTGGTACGCCACCAATATTGGCGATGGTCAGTCCCATAAACATGCTGGCCACCGCACTGGCCTGTTTATTTGCTGGAACAACACTAGCAGCCACCACAGAGCCAATTCCGAAAAAGGCACCGTGATTCAGACTGGTAATCAGGCGAGCGCCCATCAAACTCATATAGTTGGGTGCAAAGGCTGCGATCAGGTTACCAAGGGTGAAGATTGCCATGAGCAGAATCAGGGCATTCCGACGGGCAAAGCCACCAAACCATAGGGTCATGATTGGCGCACCGAGCATCACGCCGAGTGCATAACCCGTAATCAGCATGCCTGCACTTGGGATCGAGACCCCAAGATCATTGGCAATATTGGGCAACAGCCCCATTGGCGAGAACTCTGTTGTGCCAATGGCAAATGCACCAATCGCAAGTGCCAGCAAGGGAAGGTTGAGGCGGCTGCTCATGTTATTGGTCCCATTCAGGTGCAAAAGGTTCAGGACTCACTTCTCGACCATTACGTTCCAGTTGAGCGATCAGCTGCATTTCCTCTGCACTTAAAATTAAGTCTTGTGCTTTTAAGTTGCTGATCAGGTTTTCGCGTTTTGTGGATGATGGAATCACAGCAAAACCGTTTTGTAAGGCCCAAGCCAATGCCACTTGTGCGGTGGTTGCCTGATGTTGTGCTGCAATCTCCGATAAGGTTGGATCATGTAGTACTTTGCCATAGGCCAGTGTCATATATGAGGTCACATCAATATTTTGTTCACCTAAAAAATTGACCAAGGTGCGGTTTTGTAAATACGGGCTTAACTCAATTTGGTTGGTGGCAATGTGTTCTACACCAATGCTGTCAATCGCTTGCTGAGTCAAAGCAATATTGAAATTCGAGATACCAATTTGCTGGGTCAAACCTTGTTGTTTCGCTTCTAACAGCAATTGCATCACACTGGGGATGGACACACCGAGTTGTGGCGCAGGCCAGTGGATCAGGGTCAGATCAACAGCATCGGTACGAAGTTTTTGTAAGCTGTCTTTTAAGCTGGGAATGAATTTGTCTTCAGCAAAGTTATCGACCCAGATTTTTGTGGTGAGGAACAGATCTTGACGAGCGACGCCACTTTCAGCAATGGCTTGACCTACTGCTGCTTCGTTTTCATAAACCTGTGCGGTATCAATGGCACGATAACCCACTTCCAGAGCGGTTTTAACTGAGTCAATCACTGCTTGATCTTTAAGACGGAAAGTACCTAAACCGAATTGAGGGATACGCATATTTTTCACCTAATCTTGTATTGCTCAATGGAGCGTTTTCTGTGGATGGCTGCTATTTTGCGATGATTATTGTTGCTAAAAAATAGAGGAATTTGCAAAATACAGTTGACTAAATATCAATAATTGAGAGGGTGGCAATGAAGTCTACGGTAGAAGAACTGCTTGCTTTTATGACCATCGTCGATACAGGTTCATTTATTGCCGCTGCCGAACGACTAGGGCAGACCGCATCGGGGCTGAGTCGTTCACTCAGCCGTTTAGAATCCAAGCTCGAAGTCACTTTGTTGGAACGCACCACGCGCAAATTAAAACTTACCCAAGAGGGTCAGCAGTTTCTACAACAGGCCCGTAAAATTCTCAGTGATCTGAATGCGGCCGAAGAAGCATTACAGAAATCAGATCAGGATACTTCGGGGGTGATTCGGATTGACTCAGCCACACCGTTTATTCTGCATGTGATTACGCCATTGGTACATAAGTTTCGGCAGTGTTATCCCAATATTGAAATCGAGTTGAATAGCAATGATTTGGTGATTGATCTACTGGAACATAAAACCGATGTAGCATTTCGTTTTGGTGAATTACATGATTCCAGCCTGCACGCCAAATTGGTGTGTAAAAGCCGGATCTATATCGTTGCCAGTCCTGAATATCTAAAGCGTAAGGGCAAACCCGTACAGCCTCAGGCATTACCTGAACATGATCTGATTGGTTTTACCCGTCCTACCTATATCAACACTTGGCCGATTAAAATTGAGGGTGAATATTTTCAGGCACAACCTAAAGTCAGAGCCTCAAGTGGTGAAACCGTGCGACAACTCTGTTTACGTGGGCAGGGGATTGCTCGACTGTCTGAATTTGAGATTTGGCAGGACATTAAACAAGGGCGCCTTGAGGCATTGTTTGAGGACCAGATTGAACATTCTTATCAAAGCATCCATGCGGTGTATTATCAGCAAGAGCACTTGCCGAAACGGGTCCGTTTATTTATTGAGTTTTTGACTGAGCAACTAAGTCAGGGCTTCTCGGTTTGCCAATAGCTTCATTTTGCAGTTGTACATTCAGCACCGGAATTGACAGTCCTGCTTTTTGGATCACTGACACCACAATATGTTGCTGCTGTAGCTTACATTCAAGTTCGACCGTTGGCAGAAATGTGCTTGAGAGCATTATGCCATTTTCATTGGGCTTTTTATAGGTGAGTTTGATGATCTGAGCGTGTGCTGGGGCTGTAGCTTGTTCCATTTTCCATAATTCATAGGTCGGTTGGTTCTGAATTTGCAGATAGCCCTGTGAGAGTGATTTACACACTTGTTGTTGCTGATAGGTGGCTTGTTCGGTGAAATGGCAGCCTGTAAATAAAATGGCACTTAATATAAATAAAATATTATTTTTCATAATCTTATCCTTTGGCTGTTGATTTTTATAGCTTAACGGTGTTGTATAAACCAATACAGATACAGAAATTTATAAAAAAGCAGTACAGAGATGACTTTCCAATATCAACGTTTAGCAGAACAGCTGGCGCATAAAATTTACCAGCATGAATTACAGCCCCAACAAAAGTTAAGTTCTTTAAGGGAATTTGCACGTCAGCAAAGCATTAGTTTGAGTACTGCCCAGCAATGCTATGAACTGCTAGAAGCCAAGGGACTGATCTATGTAAAAGCCAAATCAGGCTATTTCGTTAATTCGAGACAATATCAAAGTGCTGTTCCTGATAGCCCGCAGTTTGAATCCAAAGCTCGGCGGGTTTCAAATTTAGATTTGCAAAATCAGATTCAGACCGCTTCAATTCAACACAATTTAACGCCTTTGGGGGCAATTCAATTGTCTCCTCATTTGATTCCTGTGGATGGTCTACGTCGTTCTCTGCAACGTGCCCTCAAACACTGCCAACCTGAAGATTTTTTATATTGTAATAAACAGGGACATCAACATCTGCGCCAAGCTTTGTCCGATCATTGGCGTGAAGATGGGATTTATGTGGCGACAGAAGATATTTTTATTAGCAATGGCTGTATGCCCGCTTTATCGCTGTTGATTCAACAGATCAGTCAAGAAGGCGACAGTATTTTGCTTCCAACTCCGACCTTTAATGGTCAGTTGCAAATGTTGGCCAGCCTGAAGCGCAACATTATCGAAATTCCTGCCGATCATCGTGGTATTGATCTGGAACGTTTAGAGTTTTTTATGCAGCAGGGCAGTGCCAAGCTGTGTTTGCTTACCGCCAATTTCCAGAACCCATTGGGCTACTGTCTCAGCAATGAACAGAAACAGCAGATCGCGCGACTGGCACAGAAATATCAATGCTTTATTTTGGAGGATGATATTTATGGCGAATGTAGCTTCCAAAAAGAACGGCCTTTGCCAGTGCGTTATTGGGATCAGGAAGGCTATGTCATCTGGTGTGGTTCGGTCTCTAAATCATTATCAACAGCCTATCGAGTAGGATGGTTCTGTTTAGGGCGACAGTTACAGCATTTACGTCCTCAGCTTTTGGCCAATAATGTCGGTGTGAATACACCACTACAGTTGGGCTTGGCAGATTTTATTTACAG
Source organism: Acinetobacter colistiniresistens (assembly GCF_000413935.1). Classification (GTDB taxonomy): domain Bacteria; phylum Pseudomonadota; class Gammaproteobacteria; order Pseudomonadales; family Moraxellaceae; genus Acinetobacter; species Acinetobacter colistiniresistens. The sequence continues at coordinate 34,505 of NZ_KE340377.1, forward strand.
TCGTGGTTATCGGGAGCATCTGGATCGCTTAAGACCCAAGTTGATGCAGCAGGTGGAACAGTATCGAGCCTATATTCTAGAGTGCTTCCACGGTATTCCGATTGCGCTGAGCCAGTCACAAGGTGGCTATGCCTTATGGATGCAACTACCAGAAAGTACTACGGGTTTGGAGCTCTATTATATGGCGCAAGCACAGGGGATCAATATTGTACCTGGCGAGGTGTTTGGCGAAGACCGTCGTTATCAGCATTTTATTCGATTAAATGCAGGCCATGCATTAACGGCAGAAATCCGTCATGCCATTCAAAAGTTAGCGCAGTGGACACGGGCCAGTTTGAGTTCATTAGAGCATTAAGGTCCAGTCGACCATCAGAATGAAAGAGGGATAAAAACAATGCAACCTACAATTGCTGAGAAAAGAAAAATATTTCGTGACCTGCATCAGACAGGCTGTTTTGTGTTGCCTAATCCATGGGATGCGGGCAGTGCAAAAATGTTGCAGCAACTCGGTTATCACGCCTTGGCAACAAGCAGTGCGGGTTATGCTTGGTCGTGTGGCAAGACCGATGGGCAGTTGTCACGCGCAGAGGTACTGACTCATCTGCGCACTCTGGTTCAATCAACCGACCTGCCGGTAAATGCAGATTTTGAAAGTGGTTTTGCCGAGACCATTGAGGGCGTGTTTGAAAGCGTCAACATGGCAATCGCAACGGGTGTTGCGGGTATTTCGATTGAAGACTCGACCGGCAATATGGAACAACCCTTACGAGAGCTTGAGGATGCGGTTGCGCGGATAGCTGCCGCACGTCAAGCGATTGATGCAAGTGGTGAAGATGTGATGCTGATCGGACGCGCTGAAAACTTCTTTGTTGGTGTTCCTGATCTAGAGGATACCCTTACGCGACTGAAAGCCTATGCTGCTGCGGGTGCAGATTGTCTTTATGCGCCTGGTATCAAAACAGCTGAACAGATTGTTGCGGTGGTGCAAGCTGTGGCCCCCAAGCCCGTCAATGTTCTGATCGCTTGGGACAGTGAACTGAGTGTGCAAACACTGGCATCCTTAGGCGTTCGACGAATCAGTGTCGGGAGTGCATTGGCGCGGACGGCATGGAACAGTTTTATTCAGGCAGCCAGCTCGATTGCGGAAACAGGCCGTTTTAACTGTTTTGCAGAGAATATCTCTGGGGCGGAACTGAATAAAAGATTGGGCTAATATCCGTCAAGCGATTGGTGCATTGACGGACCATAACGAAATCAGCTGAATTAATCGAAATCGGCTTTGAGCACGATACGATAACGGGCTTGCCCTGAATGGAGTCGTTCAATGGCTGCATTCAGTTGTGACATTGGGAACAACTCAATTTGTGGGGCAATGTTTTTTCGTGCCGCAAACTGTAAAAGTTGGCGCAGTGCTAACGGTGAGCCCGTTGGTGATGAGGTGACAGATTTAGCGCCGCCCATGATTGCACCCACGGAAACAGGGATCGGTTCTAAAGTTACACCAAGGAAATGGAGACGACCTTTTGGTGCAAGGGTATTCAGATAGGCTTGCCAGTTCAAGGTCACATTGACAGTGCTGAGTAATAAATCAAATTTGCCACGTTGTGCCTTGATGGCTTGTGCATCGCGACTATTCACCACATGATCAGCGCCCATGGCTTTGAGTTCTTCAGTTTTGTCTGGACTCGAACTAAAGGCGGTAATTTCACAGCCCCATGCTTTCAGCAATTTAATCGCAATATGACCGAGACCACCAATACCGATCACGCCGACATGATGCGTGGCTTGAATTTTATGTTTGAGCAAAGGATCAAAGACCGTAATACCACCACACAGCAGTGGACCTGCACTTTCAGGATCTAAGTCCTCAGGTAGGGGAATGACCCACTGCCAGCCTGCACGGACTTTATCGGCAAAGCCACCAGCATGACCCACAATGGTCGAGATCTTTCCGCCCGTACAGAGCACCTGATTGCCACCGATACACGGATCGCAAGCTTGGCAGGTTTCTGCAGTCCAGCCAATACCGACGCGTTGACCGAGCTTAAGCCCCTTGGCTTCTGACCCCAGTGCAATGATGGTACCAATGATCTCATGACCTGCAACAGCAGGGTAAACCGAGGATTGCCATTCATTATTGATGACGGAAAGATCAGAATGACACAGTCCGCAATATTCGACTTTGACTTCAACCTGATGGGCTGCTAACTCACCCGCGTCAAATTGGTAGGGTACCAGTGGCTCACCTGCCTGCATTGCAGCATAAGCTCGAACTTGATTTTGACTCATGACAACTCCCATTCAAGGAAAATCGATGAAGATTGGTTATTTAAACTGACAACTATTTTCATGGTCATTGACCATGCCGACCGCTTGCATAAAGGCGTAGCAGGTGGTGGGACCTACAAATTTAAAGCCACGTTTTTTTAAGGTTTTGGATAATTTCTGGCTGATCTCGGTCTGGGCAGGCGCATCACGATAATTGACCACATCATTATTTGGGGTTTGATGATCGACAAAACTCCATAGCCAAGCAGGAACATCGTCAACGTCATCTTTGAGTTTCAGCCAAGCAATGGCATTATCCCGAATGGCTTTGAGTTTCCCGAGATGACGGATTAAACCGGCATCGCTGAGTTTGAGTTCGAGTTGATCATCGGTGAGTGCTGCAACTTCGGCAATCGGATGTTGAAAGAAATGTTTACGGTAATGTTCACGTTTTTTCAACACCGTGATCCATGATAAACCCGCTTGTTGCCCTTCCAGACAGAGCATCTCAAATAGGTGTGTTTCATCATGTTGTGGCTTGCCCCATTCTTGATCATGGTAAGCCATATAGAGAGGATCATCGGAGCACCAGCCACAGCGTTGAGTTGTCATATTTGATGCTCCTTGTTGTTATTAGAACAGAGTGAATTAGAGTTTGAATATCACCCATTCATTTGGGCGAGTATCCCAATAATACAATTCTGCGCTGTTTAAATCAGCAAATTTAAGCCAAAAGTCTTTACCTGATTTATCGGCAAAACCGGTACTGATCAGCAAGGCATCTTCAGTAATTTCCATGATCCAACCCTGATAGCTGGTACCATTGATGATGATCTTTTGCTGATTTCCAGACTCTGCAAATTCAACCAGACGTTCAATCAATGCTTCTGACATTGTAGCTTCCTAACGTAAATACGGGTATGGGTTGACTGCACCACGCCCTTTGCCATTTAAATAAATACCGTAATGTAAATGTGGAGCGGTATAGCGGGCATTACCTGTATTTCCCACATAACCGATCAGATCACCTTTGCGGACATAATCTCCGACATTGAGACCACGTTTATGCCCGTCCAGATGTGCATAATAGTGCCAAGATCCTGAGGGTCCCATGATCCAGATGACTTTGCCACCTAAATTATTATTACGTAAATCAGCAACTAAGCCTTCGGTTGCACTATACACTTTCGTACCACGTGCTGCCATGATATCTATGCCTTCATGACTACGGCCTTGACTGCGGGCAGCGCCCCAAGTGTCGCGTAATTCGTTTCGACTTACACCTTTAACTGGCACAGGCAGGCGGCTGTCTAAACGCATCATTTTGAGTTTATTCACCTGTTCATTTGGCAAAGGTGTTGGTTTTTTTGGGGCCGTGGTACATGCTGAAATTAAAACGATCAACACACCAAGAACCGTATAGGATATCGAATGACGCACACAAACTCCTTGCGTTTGAATGACAGCGTTTCGGGCATCAGGCCTGCTGTTTTGCTGTCATCAATTTTTTCATGGCTGTGGGAATGCCTTTGGCAATCGCGGTTTCTGGACTCAGCCATATGCCATTTAATTCGATACTGAGTTGTTCTTTTTGATCGTGTTCCACGTGGAACAGTTTCTCATGCAGTAACCAAGTAAAGTGGGTGAAGCTATGGCTAATCTGCAAAGATGATACTTGAGCTTGGAGTTTAAAGTGCTGTTCGATCTGTTGTAATTCGGTTGCCTGCTCAATAATCGGTAGGCAATACAAGCCACCCCAGAGACCCTGTGCTTCGCGTTGCTGCCACAACCATTCATTACCTGACTGGATCAGGAGGACATTCGCCGTTTTCACAGGAACAGGTTTCTTGGCTTTCTTGAATGGAAGTTCCTGTTCTAAACCTTGTTGATAGGCCTGACAATGTTGCTGCATGGGACAATATAAACATAGTGGCTTTTTCGGGGTGCATACCGTTGCACCCAAGTCCATAATTGCTTGGGTATAATCATGATTGCGCTCTTTTGGGCAGAGATCTTCCGCAATTTGCCAGAGTGCCCGTTCATGTTGGGGCTTCGATAGATCATCCTCGATGGCAAGAAAACGAGCCAATACACGTTTCACGTTGCCATCCATAATCACACCATACTGGCGCAAGCCCAGTGACATGAGCGCCCCAGCCGTGGAACGTCCAATGCCCGGTAATTCGATCCATTGCTCTAGCGTTTCAGGGAAGTGACCTTGTTGGCTAACAATGCCTGCTGCTTTGTGCAGATTGCGTGCACGGGCGTAGTAACCGAGACCTGCCCAATAGGGCGCGACATCATCCCAACTGGCTTGACCTAAGGTTTCGACGGTTGGGAAGCGTTCAATAAAACGATCAAAATACTGTAATACGGTTTTGACTTGCGTCTGTTGCAGCATGATTTCTGAGACCCATACTTTGTAGGGATCATCGGCCACTTGCCACGGGAGGTCGTGACGACCATGTTGGTCGAACCATGTAAGCAGTGCATCAGAAAATGAGAAATCAGGCATGAATCAGGACAGTAAAAAGCAGAGGCGTAGTATAGCCGAAATAGGTTTTTTTAGGCGTTAAAATTCTATTGGAACATCAACGAGATGCAGGTCGTCAAAGACATAGTGTGAAATTCGATGAGAACTTGGCAAGACTCCGTTAAGTTTGCACTGCCCAATTGAAAGCAGAGCAAGGCAGCCAAACAGGCGACATCCATGTCGCCTTGCACAAGTAGACGTTGTCTAGGATTTAAACAAACTATATTTTTTCTCAATTCCGTCCTGATTGGGTTCTTAGAGATAGTTTTTTAAATCACTTTAAATGTTTATCTAACAGCTCATACATCGCTTCAAGACTTTGACGCTCTGCTTCTGCGTTATAGCCTAAGTCAACATTATTGGCTTTGGCACGTTCATCTGCGAGTGGATTGCTAAAACCATGTTTGGCATCTTCAAAAATAATGACTTCATGATCCACTGCGGCATGATGCATTTCCTCACGGAAGCTTGCGACATTGTCCAAGGTAACCATGCTGTCGAGTTCGCCATGTAGAACTAAAATCTCGGCTTTGACTTTGCCTTTTTCAGCAGGGGCTTTTGGACTTAAGATGGCATGGAAGGTGGCAACGGCTTTGATGTCTGCCCCCGCACGCGCTAAATCGAGCACCACTTTGCCGCCATAGCAAAACCCAACTGCTGCGAGTTGATCTGCTTTGACCTCTGGTTGAGCCGCTAAAGCCGCTAAGCCTGCTTGAGCGCGATCAACGATGGTATCTGCATGCTCAAAAGTCTGATTCATCCATTCGGATGCTTGTGGAACAGCGGTCGTTACTTTCTTGTCACCATACATATCAATCGCGAGGGCAGCAAAACCATGCGCTGCAAGCTCACGAGCACGTTGTTCGGTATATTCATTACGGCCCCACCATTCAGGTGCAACAATCACACCTGCAACAGGTTGATCAATTGCAGGGACTGCAAAATAGCCAATGAGACGTTGACCATCTGGTGCGGTATATTCGATTTCACGTGTGTTAATCGGGAAGCTCATTCTATAATCCTGATCTGTATTTTTAAAATGTATTGATTAAAGCATAAAAAAGAAAAATTGATGACATCATCACCGTAAAAGTGTTGCTGTCATTGGGAGGGTTTAGACATAAAAAAAGAAGAATGCGGAGATTCTTCTTTTTCTTCTTGAGTGCTATTCAGCCTCTAGACTTTGCCTCTGGATAAGAAACCGACGATTGCTAAAATCACGGCAACCACCAGTAAAATAACGGCAAAATCTTTAGATAAACCTGCCACGCCACCAAAGCCTAATAAGCTAGCAATGAGTGCGATTACAGCAAAAATAATGGCCCAACGAAACATGTCGTGTCCTCCTATTTTTTCGTTATTTTTTTACTATAGCGCGTGTTTTTTGCACAAAATGTGGTGTTTATGTGGTTTAAATGTTCAATTCTTAAAGAGATGTTCAAGCAATTAAGACAGATTGGGCAAGCAGCTCCTCGATGAATGCTATAATCAAAAACTCATTTAAAAATTGAAACAACTGGTATGTCCATCGAACTACGTCCTAATTTCTGGAAACAATATTCACTTGATCAGCTGAGCAATGCTGAATGGGAAGCATTGTGCGATGGCTGTGGTTTATGTTGCTTAGTCAAGCTTGAGGATGAGGAAACGGCAGAGGTGGCTTATACCAAAGTGTCTTGCAAGTTACTCGACTGTAAAACGGCGCGTTGCTCGGATTATGCCAATCGCCAGCAACAGGTTCCTGATTGTATCCAGTTGACCCCAGAGCGTCTTGCAACGATCTCATGGTTACCGCCGAGTTGTGCTTATCGCCGTTTAAGTGAAGGTAAGAATCTACCCTCATGGCATTATCTCAATACGGGCTCGCGTCAAAGTGTGATTAAGGCCAAAAAATCTGCAGCTGGGCGTTGTATTTCAGAAGTGGAGGTTGATGAGGAGCAGATTGAAGACTACATCGTCCGGTGGATACGTTGATTTTTGCAGGCAATGGATAAGTCGTGCTGATCATAAACACAACACTTTTACAGTATTTTTATTGATTAAACTCCCTAAGATAAATTTTATAAAGAGGGAGAGAAGCAATGAATAAACTGTTAATGACACCTTTGCTCTGTAGTAGCTTTTTATTTTTGTTGGCCTGTGGTCCAAACAATACCAATTCAAAACCGTCTGAAAATAATACCGCTCAGCAAAGCTCACCCCAGACACTCAAGCAGACCTATCAACTTGAATCCGTCACTGGCTTAAATGAGCCTTGGGCAATTGCAATTTTGCCCGATCAGCGTTTACTCATTACTGAGCGCAAGGGACAATTAAAACTCTTTGATCCAAAAACCAAAACCAGTCTGAATGTTTCAGGTGTACCTAAGGTTAGCTACGGTGGCCAGGGGGGCTTGGGGGATGTGGTCCTGCATCCTGATTTTCGCAACAATCATCGGCTTTATTTGAGTTACGCCACTCAAGGACAAGCAGGGTATGGGGCGATGATCTCAACTGCAAGATTGGACTTATCCAATCCTCAGCAACCGAAACTTACGGATTTAAAAGCAATCTGGCAGCAAGTACCGAAGGTTTCTGGACAGGGACATTATGGACATCGAATGTTATTTGGTGCTGATGGCAAACTGTGGGTCAGTTCGGGCGAGCGGCAAAAATTTGATCCCGCCCAAGATTTAAAAAGTAATTTGGGCAAAATTCTACGTTTAAATGAGGATGGAACCGCTGCTGAGGGTAATCCTTTTGCTGCACAAGGTGGGGTCACTGCGGAAATCTGGTCACTGGGTCACCGTAATCCGCTCGGTATGGCATTTGATGAACAAGGACAGCTGTGGGTGGTTGAAATGGGTCCCAAAGGCGGTGACGAGCTGAATCTGATTCTGAAAGGGGCCAATTATGGCTATCCAAAAGTTTCGAATGGTGATCATTATTCGGGTTTACCGATTCCTGATCATAATACTCGTCCTGAGTTTAAAGCCCCTGAAATTGATTGGACGCCAGTGATTTCACCTTCCAGTTTGATCATTTATTCAGGTCAGCAGTTTCCTTTATGGCAACATAAGGCGCTCATTGGCGGTCTCTCCTCTAAGGCAATTGTGGTTGTCGATCTAAAATCTCGACCTGTGCAAGAGGTACAACGACTTGAGATGCAACAGCGCATTCGAGGATTACAACAGGCACAGGATGGTTCGATCTGGGTAATCGAGGATGGCCCTGAAGCCAGACTACTCAAGTTGAGTGCAAAATAAAAGTGAATGGATAGTGAATGGAAAATGATGAACTTGAATGATATCTCTAAGACCTCGAAACAGCTGTTGTTCATGACGGGCTTGGTGTGTGCTAGCTCAATGTTATGGGCACACCCGTTGAATGAGCAACAGGTAAAAGCCATCGTGGATCAGCAATTTAAGCCTTTGTTGGCACAGTATAACATCCCTGGTATGGCGGTTGCTGTGACCCTGAATGGGCAACATTATTTTATCAATTATGGGCTGGCCTCTAAACAAAGCCAGCAAGCTGTCAGCAACAATACCTTATTTGAACTGGGTTCAGTGAGTAAGACCTTTAATGCTACTTTGGCAAGTTATGCCCAAGCACAAGGGCAGTTGTCTTTGTCTGATCACCCTGCCAAGTATTTTCCTGAACTGAAAAATACTGCCGTGGATCGTGCCACCCTGTTGAATCTTGGGACCTATACTGCAGGTGGTTTTCCATTGCAGTTTCCCGATCAGGTGGTTCAACAGCAGGATATGATTCAGTATTTCCAAAGCTGGAAACCAAAAACCGGCATAGGCGCTGCTCGCCAATATTCCAATCCAAGTATTGGTTTGATGGGCTATGTCACGGCGCGGGCAATGAAAAAACCCTATGCAGAGCTGCTTGAAAAAACACTGTTTCCGCAGCTCGGTTTGACCCAAAGTTTTATACAGGTGCCTGAACAACAGATGCCACAATATGCATGGGGATATAAAGCCGATCAAGCCCTGCGTGTTTCACCGGGAATGTTGGATGCGGAAGCGTATGGTGTGAAAAGTAGCAGTGCCGATATGCTGAGATTTCTGGATGTACAAATCAATCCACAACACTTGAAACAGCCGTTACGCAAAGCGATTGAAAATACACATGTCGGTTATTTTAAAGTGGGTGCCATGACGCAAGGTTTGGGTTGGGAGCAATATGCTTATCCTGTTAAGCTAGAGACGTTATTGCAGGGTAATTCAAGCAAAATGGCGTTAGCAAGCCATCCAGCAATTGCAATTAAACGGCCAAAGATTGCCCCAGCCGCCACCTATTTTAATAAAACAGGTTCAAGTAACGGTTTTGGCGCCTATGCTGCATTTATTCCAGAACAAAAAATTGGAATTGTGATGTTGGCCAATACCAACTTTCCGAATGAAGCACGGATTCAGGCCAGTTATACGGTTGTACAACAGCTGCTTCAAACCAATACTGCGCAATAGAATGTCGCAGCGATTGCAGATTCAAATTGTAGATTTGGGTCAGACACAATAGACTAGGGTAAAAGATCATAAAGCCAGTGATGATGTCAGATACGCATATTCCTTTACCTGAACGTTTACGTCCACGTGACTTGTCCGAAATTATCGGACAAGATCATTTGCTGGGTGAACATGCTCCTTTACGCCAGATGATTGATCAGGGGCATTTGCCTTCAATCATCTTCTGGGGCCCACCAGGGGTAGGCAAGACCACGATCGCATTGTTATTGGCTCAAGCGGTGGATCGTCCTTTTATCAGCTTGTCTGCGTTAAATACGGGGGTAAAAGAGCTGCGTGAGGTGATTGCGGAGAGTGGTGATCTGTTAACCCCAGTGGTCTTTATTGATGAAATCCATCGCTTCAATAAATCGCAACAAGATGCGCTGCTGAATGCGGTAGAGAAAGGCAAAATCACGCTGATTGGCGCAACCACCGAGAATCCATCCTTTGAAGTCAACAGCGCGCTGTTGTCGCGCTGTCAGGTTTATACCTTAAACAATTTGAGTGCTGAAGCAATTCAAACGCTACTTAATAAGGCGATTCAAAACGATAAGTTTTTAAAAGAGCGTTTTATTCAGATCGAAGAATACGATGCGTTGGTGCAATTCGCTGCGGGTGACGCACGTAAGGCACTTAATCTGATTGATCTGATTGCCAGTACTTTTGAGCCTGATGTCGAAAATATCGTGACCAATGCGATTGTGGTCAAAGTGGCGCAGCAAAATATTGCACGCTATGACAAATCGGGTGAGCAGCATTATGATCTGGTTTCGGCCTTTATCAAATCGATTCGCGGCAGTGATCCAGATGCAACGCTATACTGGATGGCACGCATGTTAAAAGGTGGTGAAGATCCGGTCTTTATTGCACGTCGGATGTTGATTGCCGCCTCAGAAGATATTGGCAATTCCAACCCGAATGCCTTATTGCTGGCGGGAGAATGCTTCCGTTCAGTGCAGGCGGTAGGCATGCCTGAAGCACGGATTATTTTGGGTCAATGTGCCGTGTATCTGGCCACCAGTCCGAAAAGTAATAGCACCTACCTCGCGATTAATAAAGCGCTGGAGCTGGCTGAGAAAACGGCAAATCTGCCTGTGCCATTACACTTACGCAATGCCCCGACCAAGTTGATGAAGCAACAAGGCTATGGGGTCGATTATCTGTATCCGCATAACTATCCAGAGCATTTTGTTCTGCAAGAATATTTGCCACCTGAATTACGTGGTACCAAGTTGTATGAACGCGCCTTAAACAAACGTGAAGTTGAAGGTGAGCGTTTGCAACAACGACGCTGGCAGCAGGAACAGCAACAGCAGTAGTAAGGATTCAACTCGAATCCTTACGGGTCATTTACAGCTTTCCAAAGCAAGTTTTTGAGTGAAAGCGGAATTTTGCTTTGGTTTAAACGTCTATTTGTATAAAAATGAACGCAAAAAAAGCAACACTGATTGGACTGGTGGCCATCTTTTTATGGAGCTTGATCGTTGCCTTGATCAAGGATGTCAGCAGTCATTTTGGTGCAGTCGGTGGCGCGGCCTTAGTCTATACATTGGCTTCAATTTTTCTGTTGTGCTCAGTGGGTTGGACCCGCCTGAAAAGCTTTCCCAAAGCTTATTTAATTTGGGGCAGTATTTTATTTGTTGCCTATGAGCTTTGTCTGTCACTGTCGATTGGTTATAGCAGTAATAATCGACAAGCCATTGAGGTGGGCATGGTCAATTATTTATGGCCCACCTTTACCATGGTCGCTGCGATTTTGTTTAACCAACAGAAAGCCAATTTTCTGATCATTCCTGGTTTTGCCATTTCTTTGCTGGGGATTGGCTGGGTGTTGGGAGGCGAGCAGGGCTTTGACTTGGCAGGCATGTTGCAAAACATACAGCAGAATCCGCTTAGCTATGGTCTTGCCTTTATTGGAACCTTGCTATGGGCGGCTTATTGTACGCTCACAGCGAGAATTGCGAAGGGTGTAAATGGCATCACCTTATTTTTTATGCTGGTTGCCATCGTACTTTGGATTAAATATCTGTTGATGGGGGGCGGAAGTTTTGATTTCGACGGGTCATCTTCGCTTTCTTTGTTGTTTGCTGCGGCTGCGATGGGTTTTGGCTATGCTGCATGGAATGTTGGGATTCTGCATGGCAATGTGACTTTGTTGGCTGGAGCTTCTTATTTTATTCCTGTTTTTTCAGCTCTTTGTTCAGCAATTTTACTGAGTACCCCATTGACGCTTTCATTCTGGTCAGGTGCCTTGATGGTCTGTTTAGGCTCAATTTTATGCTGGATTTCGACACGGGCGCAGCGCTAAAGGCTGGGTGGCTTGATGCCGTATTTGAGATGCGTCGCTACAGTCACTGTATTTTTGTAAGTGCCCTCTAGACACTGCCGATAAAAGGTCGCATCATCATTCGCTTATCAAGGATGATCAAGCTCCACCATGACCACAAACAAAATTAATGCCGCGGAAAGTATCCGAGGCTTGGCATGTCTCGCCGTTGTGTTGTCACATATCTCACTGACTTTTTTCCCGCAGCTGCATAATTTTGATGTCAGTAGGGTGCCGCAATATGATTTTTTTGCGCAGCTCCATCATTCTCCTCTGGCATTCTTTTATTCGGGTACAGGGGCGGTTTTTGTCTTTTTTGTTTTAAGTGGATTTGTACTGAGTTTATCCAGTTTTAAGAAGCAAAATAGTGCAGCACAGTTGAAAACATCCTTAATTAAGCGCTACCCACGTTTGGCCATTCCGACCTTTGTCTCTTGTGTGATTGCTTATCTGGTGTGTTTTGTCCCTGTTGATGTGTCTCATGTTTCAGAATGGGGTGCAGCGTTAGCCAATCCACATCCACAACTGAGCACAGCACTTTATGAAGGCAGTATCGGTGCATTCTTATTTGGGGATTCTAGCTATAACTGGGTGCTGTGGACCATGCAAATTGAGTTACTTGGGTCACTGGTCATTTATCTTGCCTGTTATTTTTATGGCAAGTTGCCCATTCTCTGTGGTCTGTTTTTGATCTTGAGTGTGATTACTGCTTATCTGATTTCGCAAACGGTATTCCTTGGCATCCTGAGTTTTATTTTGGGGATGGGACTGTTTCTGTATGCCGTAGAGCTGAGTACCGTCGTTTCGGTTGTGCTGTTTATATTGGGCTTATATTTATGTGGTGCGCATAACAGTAGTGCCAGCTATCAGTTTTTTACCCGATTTCTAGGTGAACAAACTTACGACTACCTCAACTTTGTCGGTGGTTTTTGTATTGTGTATGCGGTGCTTAAAGGTCAATGGCTCGCCCAATTTTTTGATCGAACCGTTTGGGTGTTTTTAGGTAAGATCTCATTTTCAATTTATCTGATCCACTTAGCGGTGCTGTATGCTTTGGGCATTCCATTGTTTAATTTCCTCTACGTACAAGGTGGCTTGTCCTATCTCAATGCGGGATTACTGGCGAGTTTAGTGATTATGTTGCTGAGCATTCTTTTGGCACAACCTTATAGCCGTTATGTCGATGATGCCGCGATTAAAATCTCGAATAAGCTGGCAAAAATGTTTTAACTGCTAAGCTATGCCGTCGCTATCCGTTGGCTTGCGGCATATTGAAAAATTGAACAAACATTACAAAAATCATCAGGCAATGCTTTCTATTGTCGCCAGAATCAGTTTTAATCAAAAAACACATAATAAAAATATGGGTTTTAATATATGAACCGTACTCATCTCAAACACTTTAGCCTATTCACTTCGATTTCGGTGGCGATAGCAGGCTGCGCAAGCACAGCAGTACCCGTCACAGCAACAGAACAGCTGTTTTATGGCGGACCGATTCTCACTATGTCGGGCGATGCACCTGAATATGCAGAAGCTATCTTGGTCAAAGATGGAAAGATTCGTTTTGTCGGGTCTAAGCAGCAGGCGGTACGCTTGGCGGATCGGAAAGTTCAGTCGATTGATTTAAAAAATAAAACCTTATTACCGAGCTTTATTGATGCGCATAGTCATGTGAATATGGTCGGTTTCCATCAAATGGTCGCCAATCTCTACCCGATGCCTGATGGGCAGGTTTCAGATATCAATTCTCTGGTGAATGTATTGACGCAATGGAAAGCTCAGAATCCAGCTGTGATTAAAACTATGGGCGGCTGGATTCTGGGTAATGGTTATGATGATGCGCAATTGACCGAGCAACGCCATCCGACGGCAACCGATCTAGACCGGGTCTCCAAAGATCAACCTGTGATGATCTTGCATCAATCGGGGCATTTGGCTTCGGTCAATCATAAAGCACTGGAATTACTGAAGATCGATCAACATACCCCAAATCCAGCGGGTGGGGTGATTCGCCGTGAAGCAGGTTCAAATGTGCCGAATGGTGTATTGGAAGAATCGGCTTTATTTACTGCAATTGGCTCAATTTTTAAAGATGTACCCCCTGCGGTGATGTTTCAGATTGCAGAAAAAGGCATTGATGCCTATGTAAAAAATGGTTTTACCACGGTACAAGAAGGGCGGGCTGATCAGGGTACTACGGAAATGTGGCACGCTTTAGCCAAGCAGAATCGGCTGCCAATTGATGTGGTCTCTTATCCCGATATCACCACCAGTCAAGACTATATGCTTAAGCAAGGCAGTAGCCATCAGTATGATCATCATTTCCGTATTGGCGGAGTCAAAATTAGCTTAGATGGCTCACCTCAGGGGAAGACCGCTTGGCTGACACAACCCTATTTAGTTCCACCTGAAGGTAAAGATAAGACTTACAGAGGCTATCCTGCGATTAGTAATGATCAACAGGTCAAGGACTATATCAATTTAGCCTTTAAGCAAGGCTGGCAAGTACTGGCCCATGCCAATGGTGACGCAGCCATTGATCAGTTTATTGGGGCGGTAAAAGATGCCACCGCAAAACAAGGCAAGGCAGATCGCCGCAGTGTACTGATCCATTCGCAGACCATTCGGGATGATCAGCTGGATCAGCTCAAAGCACTTGATATTATTCCGTCATTTTTCTCTTTACATACTTTTTATTGGGGGGACTGGCATCGCCAACAAACGCTTGGAGAGACGAGAGCTGCCCGTATTTCGCCAACGGCAACGGCATTCAACAAGCATCTGATCTTTACGGAGCACCATGATGCCCCTGTGGTGCCACCGAGTAGCATGATGATGCTGGACGCCACGGTAAATCGAGTCACACGTACGGATTATGTATTGGGCGCAGATGAAAGAATCAGTCCTTATCTGGCATTAAAATCGATGACAGCTTGGGCGGCGTATCAATATTTTGAAGACCAGACCAAGGGCACATTAACTCAAGGCAAGTTGGCTGACTTGGTCATTCTGAATCAGAACCCGTTGACTGTCCCGAGTCGTGAGATTAAAAACATTAAAGTGCTGGCCACTTATAAAGAAGGCAAACTGATTTATCAGGATTCAAGCCATTAAAAGCATAAAAAAACCGAGCTAAAACGCTCGGTTTTTTATCTCTACCAACGGTAATTGATCTTGCCGTAATAGAACGCGCCATTAAAGCCAAAAGGTGAGAACTGGCTATAAGGCAAGCTTCCCCCAGTCGGTTGGTTGATGTCATATACATCTTTATCAGGATAAACATCGGTAATATTGTCTCCACCAACGGTAAAGTTCCAGTTTTGATATTGGTAAGACAGGGCTAAGTCCAGTAACCATTTGGCTGAGAATTTTTGGTCTTTGGCTTCGCCTGAATTACTAAAGGTTTTAAAACTGCCATAGCGGGTGAGATTGGTATTCACACTGAAATTTCCAAGCTTATAGTCATTCGCTAAACTGAATTTATGTTCAGGGGTACTCGCGGCGAGTAGACCATATTGCTCTCGACGGTCCAATCGGGTCAGATTGATTCCCAACGCATCTAGGATGGCAGGATTGCCATCGACATGAGTGACTTTATTTTTATTGTAGTTATAAGCCAAAGAGCTATTCAGTTCCCCATAAGGCAAGTCCGTCCACTTATAGGTTGCGACTAAATCAACACCGCGGGTGCGGGTATCGCTGGCATTGTTGAAATAACGGATGCTGCTGAAGTTGGTGTTGCTGATGCCATTTGAATTCAGATATTGACGTACTGTATCGCTACTGGCATTGATATTGGAAGACAGGCTAATCCGGTGATCAATGTCGATTTGATACGCATCCAAGGTCACATACAACTGATCTGTCGGCGTTAGTACCACACCCACAC
Source organism: Acinetobacter colistiniresistens (assembly GCF_000413935.1). GTDB lineage: Bacteria > Pseudomonadota > Gammaproteobacteria > Pseudomonadales > Moraxellaceae > Acinetobacter > Acinetobacter colistiniresistens. The sequence goes on from NZ_KE340377.1 coordinate 50,020, forward strand.
TATAGTTTTTTGATTTTTCTGGTTTCAGCTGTTCGGCACCGAGTAATTGTGCCACTTGTGAGGTGGTTGGAAAAGTGCCAGCTTCAACCAACTGACCATTGACCAGTTGGGAGGAGGTCTGAGCAAAGTATTGTTGCGCTAAGCTTGGGGCACGAAAACCTGTAGAGGCACTGCCACGTACTGCAAGCGCAGGATGAATGGCATAGCGTAAAGACAGGGATGCATTATCAGTGTGGCCAAAATCATTGTAATATTCATGGCGATAGGCTGTAGATGCAGACAGTTTTTCAGTTAAATTGGCTTCTAAATCCAGATAAGCCGCATAACTGTCGCGTGACCATTCTCCTGCATCAGCAGCACGAAAACCGGCTAAACCAGAAGAGCCACTTTTATAATAAGAAGCAGGATCACCTGCTTGAATTTGATATTTCTGATTCAGATATTGTGCTCCAAAGGCAACATTCAGTGGGCTGGCGAGTGCTGCGAGATTAAACGCTCGAGAAAGATCGAAATTCACCACGGCTTGAGCATTTTTCAGTGAGCCATTTTGGAAACCAAAAGGTGTGACGGCTCGATCTTTATAGAGATCAACATTGATCGTTTTGGTATCAACATCATAGCGATTCAGACCATAATTGACCGAAGCATCATAATGCCATGCGGACCAATCGCCTTTAATCCCTGCCACCGCGCCAAAATCATCCAGTTGTCCTTGTATGATTGGCAGATAGCCATTTGGATAGAGGGCAGGAATATTATTGGAGGCATTGCTTAAACGATAGAATCCCGCAGTCTCGGCATTACGGTGGCTATAGGTGGCAAAGGAATACAGTTCCGTGTTATCACTAAGATCGTAGCCCAGATTGATGGCTGCTTTGACTTCATCAGAATCTGGATCACCAAAGCGGAAAGTGCGTTGCCCATAGGTGGTTGATCTCGGATCACGCAAGTCAGGCCCTGCGCGATTGGTGGCTTGGCTATCCTGCCATTCCCCTGAAAAAATTGCATAGCCATAATGATTCAGTTGGGTGCCACCTGATGCAAAAGATTGTTTTTGCTCACCATCGCCCTTGTTATAAATACCGTATTTAATCCCGGCTTCGCCATGTTTTGGATTGGATTTCAAAATAATATTAATCACGCCTGCAATCGCATCGGAACCATAGCGAGCTGATGCACCTTCACGGAGTACTTCGACACGGCTAATCGCCGAGATGGGAATGGCATTTAAATCAGTGGGTGCAGAACCTCGACCAATGGTCCCGCCGAGATTGATAAAAGCCCCTGTATGGCGACGTTTGCCATTGACCAAGACCAGCACCTGATCAGGTGCAAGCCCTTTCAGTTGTGCAGGGCGAACCAGCTCGGTTCCATCCACCACCGTTGGGCGTGGAAAGTTAATTGAAGGAATAATCCGTGATAAGGCTGTGCCCAATTCATTGGAACCAGTCCGTTCGGTCAGCTCTTTGGCACTAATCACATCAATCGGCTGTAAGGATTCGGTTTGTGAGCGATTGTTGGCACGGGTTCCTGTCACCACAATCGTCGCGAGTGTTTTGACCTGTTCGGGTTCGATAGGATTGTTTTCAGCTGCATGCAGATTGCTATACAGGGCCAGTAGAATCAGGCTCGTACTGAGACGAAAGGGAAACATTTTGATCTGGGGAGTATTCATGTTGATGTTCTAACTCAAGTTCTGTAAATATTTGTGAACATGGTAGGAGCATCAAAATACTTTCAAAAACAATATAAAAACATAAGGTTAGAACAAAATTTGCAAAGCTGAAAATGATGCTTTTTAAGTAAATGATTTATAGGATATTGATATTTAAAATGAAGTTATTTATTTTTGAATCGGAAATAAAAAAACCAGCCCGAGCGGACTGGTTTTTCTGAAGCAGTAACAGCTTCGTCTAACTTAGATATCGTCTAAGTTAATGCCTAAACGGGCAGCGACTTCTTCATAAGCTTCAACCACACCACCTAAACCTTGGCGGAAACGGTCTTTATCCAGTTTCTTCTTGGTGTCTTTATCCCATAAACGACAACCGTCTGGAGAGAACTCATCACCCAAGACGATACGGTCATGGAATACACCGAATTCAAGTTTGAAATCAACCAGAATCATATTACCTGCATCGAATAATGCCTTGAGCACATCATTCACTTGGTAAGTCAATTCTTTCATTTTTTCCAGTTGTTCAGCTGTTGCCCAGCCCAAAGCAATCGCTTGAGATTCGTTTACCATTGGATCGCCAAGCGCATCATCTTTGAAGAACAATTCAAAGGTTGGCGGTGTTAATTCTTTACCTTCCTCAACGCCTAAACGACGGCACAGTGAACCTGCTGCATAGTTACGAATCACGCATTCCACAGGGATCATGTGTAGCTTTTTCACCAGCACTTCAGTCGGAGAAAGCAGTTTTTCGAAATGCGTTTCGATACCCGCAGCAGCCAATTTGTCCATGATGAAGGCGTTAAAACGGTTGTTGACCTTGCCCTTACGATCGAGTTGCTCAATTTTTTCGCCATTGAATGCTGAAGCATCATCACGAAAGACCAAAATCAGGTGATCAGCGTTATCTGTCTCGTATACAGATTTAGCTTTACCAGTATAGAGCAAGGTTTGTTTTAACATGGAGGAACCTTTTGAAAAAAAATGCCTAGTAAACGACTAGGCTGGCCAATTTTGGTAAATCTGGGTTAACACTTCAGTCGCAACCGCTGGGTCTGCGAACGTGGTATCAGGTTTGAAGAGGGCAATGGTATTGCTTGAGCCTACCGCAGACAGCTTCAACACGTAGTTCTGATCATTCACCTTAATCGTTGCTTCATAGCCATGATCTGCTTGCGAGATGACTTTATAGTTGAGGCTGCTCGCGGTGGCAAAGGCATATTGCCACGCAGTCGCCGTTGGACCTTCTACTTTCAGTAATGGATTTTTGTTGCCATCCATGACCAGTTGTGGACGCCCCAAGCTGGTTACTGTCGCTTCAGTGCTATTGCTTGCAGTTTGCATTGACTCTGGACGAGGTAATGCATAACGGTTGCCAGTTTTATTTTCAAATGTTGGCGCATGTTGAATCGCAAGTGGGTCAACCGTTGGTGCTGGATACAATGGCGTGAATGGTCTTACCGTTGCATTCTCAGGGAATTTGAGAGGTTCAAGCGCTTGCGCTTTTTTATAATCTAAAGAATGATTATTGAGGGCAAAACGACCACAACCAGCCAAACTTAAAGCTGAAATGACAAGGACAACACCAAGACGTAATTGCATCATAAATTGCTCGTATTAAATAATGCCCGCAGTTTTTAAATCTGTGCGGAGCGGTTCACGATATTGTTCTGCGAGAGCGGTTAAAGGCAGGCGTAGACCTGTACTAATGTATCCCATCTCATGCAATGCCCATTTCACAGGAATTGGGTTTGATTCGCAAAACAAAATATTGTGTAGATTTGCAATTTGTTGATTCAAACTTTGTGCTTTGGCTTGATCGCCAGCTAAGGCTGCTTCACAAACTTCGCTCATTTGTTTTGGTGCAACATTGGCGGTAACCGAAATATTACCTTTCGCGCCCAGTAAAATCAGTTCCCAAGCAGTTTCATCATCGCCTGAATACACTGCAATTTTACCTTTTAAACCTTCGATGAGGGCTTGACCACGGGGTACATCACCTGTTGCATCTTTAATCCCAACAATGTTTTTAACATCGGCAAGACGAATCACGGTTTCATTTTGCATGTCAACGCCAGTACGGCCTGGAACATTATAAAGAATTTGTGGAATATCAACGGCTTCAGCAATCGCTTTATAGTGTTGATATAAGCCTTCTTGTGTGGGTTTATTATAATATGGCGTAACGAGTAATGCGGCATCTGCACCGAGTTCTTTAGCTGCTTTGGTCAGTTCAATTGCTTCGTGAGTTGAGTTTGCACCTGTACCCGCGATAATTGGAATGCGTTTATTGGCTACACGAATCACTTCTTTGATGACTTGTGTGTGTTCTTCCATGCTTAATGTAGATGCTTCGCCCGTTGTGCCAACAGCAACAATACTATGTGTACCTTGTTGGATGTGCCACTCAACGAGCTTCTCAAGGCTCTTCCAATCTACGCGACCATCTTCAAACATAGGGGTGACGAGTGCGACAATTGAGCCTTGAATATTCGGTGCTAGCTGAGTCATTTTAAAAAACTATCCTATTTTCCCATCCGAGATTGAATTAGTTGAAACGAAATATTGGATGGTTGCAGTATTTTGATTCGCCACTCAATAATGAATCCGATTGAATGACAATTATGCAAATTATGACTGATCGGCGGCATAAGAACAATATGCTTTAGTCAAACAGCTGAAAACTTTCATTCATCTTTAAGCTGAATGATTTTCATCTTATGAAAAGTTTAGATCGGGTTGGCTAGTCAGATGAGGTGAGGCAGGGTATTGTACTCAGGAGTGATCTGGATTGAATAATGAGATGCAAACTGATTCAAAACACAGTGCCTTAATTGTGGTCGATGTGCAAAATGGCTTTACCCCAGGTGGAAACTTGGCAGTCACGGATGCAGATCAGATTATCCCTGTGATTAACCAGCTGGCGCAACAGTTTGATACGGTGATCCTGACGCAGGACTGGCATCCTGATCAGCATATCTCCTTTGCCGATAATCATGTCGATAAACGAGCTTTTGAGACCATCGAGTTGCCTTACGGAACTCAGGTCTTGTGGCCAAAGCATTGTGTACAGGGGACACAGGATGCTGAATTTCATCCCAACCTGAATATTCCAACCGCACAGCTGATTATCCGTAAAGGCTTTCATGTGGAGATCGATAGCTACTCTGCTTTTATGGAAGCGGACCGCAAAACTCCGACAGGTCTCCAAGGCTATTTAAAAGAACATCAAATTGATACGGTCTATATTGTCGGGATTGCCACGGATTTTTGTGTCGCATGGACGGCACTGGATGCTGCACAGATGGGATTCACAACCTATGTCATTGAAGATGCCTGTAAAGCCATTGATTTGAATGGTTCACTGCAACAGGCGTGGCAACAGATGTTGGAGCAAGGGGTGCAGCGGATTCAATCGGCTGCTATTTTGCCATAAACTTGAGCTGTCTGATCTAAAGACGCTAAACTTCGAAAGCTGATGCATGAACATCAGTGAAATTATGCCTTAAACCTGAATTGAGCGTTTTATGACCGTTGAACTTGATGATTTTGATCAAAAAATTATCCATCATTTACAGATGAATGGGCGCTTGGCCAATCAGGAACTTGCTGAGTTGGTCGGACTATCGACCTCTCAATGTTCACGCCGCCGTGTTCAGCTTGAACAGAAGAAAATTATCACGGGCTATTATGCGCAAATCGCATTGAGTGCTGATCCGGCACCGATTATGGGGATTATTGAGGTGAAATTGCAGAATTATAGTGATGCAACCCATGATCGCTTTGTTGAATTTCTGATGCATGAGCCGGCAGTCAAAGATATTCATAAACTGACAGGCAGCTATGATTTTGCATTGAAAGTTGCAGTTAAAAATCTCGATGAAATGGTCAAGCTGATTGGTATCCTGTCTTCCAAAAATTTTGGAGTGAGTAATCTCAATACTTCGATTGTGCTGGAAAAATTAAAAGAAAATGGTATCGGAATTAAATAGCACCCTATCTTGCTCGACTTAGAGGCAATGAAAAATAATACAGGAGGTCGTTAACGGGCGGAGTGTATTTGAAAGGGATTATTTTGAATATAAATTGCATTTATGGCAAAAATATAAGAATAAATTGCGAAATTTAAATAAAAATGATCAAATATGTCATGTCTTTCCTTGAAAGACATCTCTCCCTTCTGCTGTTCTGTTTTTGAGTTATGCCTTATGAATACCGAGCAAAATGTATCTCTGGTAAGTCCAGTCGTGTCTGTCATCGACCAACATTCCAAGGTTGAAGATGCATTGGCCATGTTGACAGGGACATTTATCCTTTCTTTTGCGATGATCTTATTAAAACAAGCAGGCATCATGAGTGGAGGGACGGCTGGTCTATCTTTGTTATTGCATTACATCACAGACCTCAAATTTGGCATGCTGTTTTTCCTGATCAATATCCCATTCTATTATTTTGCCTATAAAAAGATGGGTGTTGCACTGGTGGTGAAAACCTTTATTGCCGTGACATTGCTGGCGGGCTTTAGTGAGCTTATTCCACAGTTTTTTCATCTTTCAGACGTCAATCCAATTTATGCCACCATTTTTGCCAATGTATTGATGGGGGTGAGCTTTCTGATTTTATTTAGACATCGCTCAAGCTTAGGGGGCATTAATTTGCTGGCCTTGTATTTACAGGAACGTTTTAACATTCCAGCAGGTAAAGTTCAGTTAGGGCTGGATATCGCAATCTTGTCCACGTCATTGTTATTTGTGGACTGGAAGCTGATCTTGATTTCGATTTTGGGTGTGATTATTTTGAATTCGATTATTTTACTGAATCATAAAACCACGCGCTATGTGGCATAAAATCATTGTCTTATTATTATAATGAATTGAAAAATATAAAAATAGAAGAAGGGCGAACCCTTCTTCTATTTCAAGGTTTATTCTACGGTCACGCTCTTGGCAAGGTTACGAGGCTGATCCACATCCGTTCCACGTAATACAGCAACATGATAAGAAAGCAACTGCACAGGAATACTGTAGACAATAGGTGCTAACCATTCATTGACTGCTGGGACGTGTACGACATGTTGGCGGTCTTTGCCATGAATGCCGCTGTTTTCATCTGCAAAGATAAACAACTCACCACCACGTGCCTGTACTTCTTCCATGTTGGATTTAAGTTTATCCAGCATATCGTCATGAGGTGCCAAGATCACTACAGGCATATCATTGTCGACTAATGCCAATGGACCATGTTTGAGTTCACCTGCGGCATAGCCTTCAGCATGAATGTACGAAATTTCTTTTAGTTTCAATGCACCTTCAAGTGCAATCGGGAAATTCGTACCACGACCCAAGAATAAGCAATGATTTTTTTCAACAAATAATGCCGACAGGCGAAGAATTTCAGTATCACCTTGTAAGGTATCTAAAATGATTTTCGGGCAGTGCCATAATGCAGTTGCAATTTCTGTAAGCTGGTCAGCAGACAAACGTTGTTTTACTTGACCCACTTTCAGGATTAATAACATCAATGCGGCAAGCTGAGTGGTAAAGGCTTTGGTTGATGCCACGCCAATTTCCGGCCCTGCCAGTGTCAGCAAGTGATAATTTGTTTCACGAACCATGGATGAGGTTGCAACGTTACAAATCGTCATGGTGCTGATGTCAATGTTGTTGGCTTTGGCACGTTTTTGTGTTTCACGTAATGCCGCTAAGGTATCGGCAGTTTCACCTGATTGCGAAATACAGATATATAAGGTGTTGGCAACGATCACTGGGTTGCGATAGCGGAATTCACTTGCAATTTCAACTTGGCAAGGTACGCCAATCAAGGCTTCAAACCAGTATTTGGCAATCATTCCCGCATGGTAGCTGGTCCCACAGGCAATGATTTGGACTTGTTGAATTTTTGCAAAATCAGCATTGGCATGATTGAGAAAATCGTCACGTAAGTTGTTGCCATTGAGTGCTTGGGAAATCGTCTGCTGAATGGCTTCAGGTTGCTCATAAATTTCTTTGAGCATGAAGTGCTTATATTCACCTTTAGACGCATTGCTCACCGTTGCATCCAATTCTTTCACTGGGCGTTCAACCGCTTCACCATTGACAAAAACCTCAATGCTGGTACGAGTTAAACGTGCAATATCGCCTTCTTCCAAGTACACAAAGCGATTGGTCACTGGCAATAAAGCCAATTGGTCTGAACTGATAAAGTTTTCACCAATCCCCACGCCAATGACGAGTGGTGAACCTTCACGCACAGTAATCAGCTCATCAGGATGGGCGGTATGAATAATACCAAGCGCATAAGCCCCTCTAAGACGAGGGGTGATGTTTTGAACCGCTTCCAGTAGGCTATCGGTTTGCTGCAATGCATGATGAACAAGATGCGCAACCACTTCGGTATCGGTTTGCGATGTAAATACATAGCCCAATGCTTGTAATTCATCTTTCAGTTCTTGGTAATTTTCAATAATCCCGTTATGAACCACGGCCACATTACCCGAAACATGCGGGTGCGCATTGTTTTCGGTTGGTTTACCATGTGTTGCCCAACGGGTATGTGCAATACCGACATTTCCCGTTAAATTTTGTTCTGATACCGCTTCAGCCAAGTTGGCGACTTTGCCAACACGACGTTCACGTAAGATATTTTGATTATTCAGTAAGGCCAAACCAGCAGAGTCATAGCCACGATATTCGAGGCGTTTTAAACCTTCAATCAGAATATCGGTTACACAACGTTCAGCAACGCCACCAACAATACCACACATAATTTTATCCTCTTATTTTTTCAGTTTTTGGGGACGTTGATAATTTGCTTTTTCAAACTGTTTTGATCGTTCGACAGCTAAACTATGGTCAGCCACATCTCGGGTTAAGGTTGATCCCGCACCTGTGGTCGCACCTTGACCAATCTTGATGGGTGCAACCAGTGAGTTATTGGTTCCGATAAACACGTTGTCTTCAATAATCGTACGGTGTTTATTGGCACCATCGTAGTTACAGGTAATGGTACCTGCACCAATATTACAGCCTGCACCAATCTCGGCATCACCTAAATAAGTGAAGTGATTGGCTTTAGAACCAAGACCAATCGTTGAGTTTTTTACTTCAACAAAGTTGCCAATGTGAACATCATTGGCAAGGTTGGCACCTGGGCGTAGGCGAGCGAAAGGGCCGATCTGGGTGTTTTCACCCACTATTGCATTTTCAAAAATGCTATAAGCCTGAACTTTGGTACCCGCAGCAATACGGGTATTCTTTAAAATACAGCCTGCACCAAGATGTACGTTATCGCCAAGCTCACAGTCACCTTCAATAATGACATTGACATCGATTTGGACATCTTGACCACATTGAAGGCTGCCACGTAAATCAAAACGATTTGGGTCAATCAGGTGAACACCTTGTTGCATTAATTCTTTGGCTTGCTGCTGCTGGAATTGACGTTCTAAGGTTGCAAGTTGTAAACGATCATTGACGCCTTCAACTTCGAATTCAAGCTCTGGTTGAATAGAGGCAATTTCTAAGCCATCTGCAACCGCCATTGCCACAATATCAGTCAGGTAATATTCACCTTGAACGTTATTGTTCGAGAGCTTTGGCAGCCATTGATGCAACTTGGCATTGCTAACACAATAGATTCCCGTATTAATTTCTTGAATCTGACGTTGTTCTTCATTGGCATCTTTATGTTCAACAATGGCTTGGATTTTGCCTGCTTGACGAACGATACGACCATAACCTGTTGGATTTTCGACATTCAGGGTAATCATACCAATCCCCGATTGGCTTGATGCCTCGAGGAGCTGTTCCAGTGTACTTTGACGAACCAAGGGTACATCACCGTATAAAATCAATGAGATACCATCCTGCGGCAACACAGGCAAGGTCATTTGTACAGCATGGCCTGTGCCGAGCTGTTCAGCCTGTTCAACCCATTCAATTTGTTCCGCTGCAAAACTTTGCTTGACCAAATTGCCGCCATGTCCATAAATGGTAATGATGTTTTGGGCATGTAGTTTTTTTGCTGTTTGAATGACATGTCCAAGCAAAGGACGGCCTGCGAGGGGTTGTAATACTTTTGGTAGTTGTGAACGCATTCGCGTTCCTTTCCCTGCTGCAAGAATAATAACAGTTGTTGACATAACTAACTCTAAATGGCTTAAGTCAAAGGTAAGAGTGGAGAATAAAAATACACAGCGCCGCCCAGAGGCCAGCGATGATGTCATCAAGCATGATCCCTAAGCCGCCAGACACTTTTTGGTCTGCCCAACTGATTGGAAATGGCTTCCAGACATCAAATATACGGAATAAAACGAAGCCCGCAATGACCCATGGCCAGTTCATCTGCCCTAAGTAAAGCAAAGGAAGGAGGGTAATTGATTGTCCCGCAAATTCATCCCACACAATACGTCCGTCATCATGCACATTGATGACTTTTGCGGTGTGGCCACAAATATAAATGCCAATTACTGACATTAAAATGACCACCACCAGACTGGCGGACAAGCCAAGATATAACCAGAGGGGAATAAACAGCAGTGCAAAGGCTGAACCAAAGGTTCCCGGTGCTTTTGGGGCTAAGCCAGAACCAAAACCGACACCGCAGAAAACGATGAAACGGTCTAGCCAGCTCATTTGGCTAAAGTGAATGGGAGGCTTATGCAAAGTGTTGGTATCCATGAACATGTAATGGGGTAATTTTGCCCATATACTCAAATAACAATCCAGTTTGTTGGGTAATTTCGCCGATTATTGTAAGCGGAACATCTAATTGTTGTCGCGACAGTTGGTTAAAATTTTGCGGTGATATTGTAAAGCATAATTCGTAATCATCGCCCCCTGCGAGTGCATAATGCCAAGCCTGTTGCAGATCCAGTTGTTTGAGCGATGGATCTAGGGGAAGTTGATCAAGCTGTAGTTTTGCACCGACATGAGAGGCTTTTAAAATATGTCCGAGATCTTGGGCAAGTCCATCTGATACATCAATCATACTTGATGCCAATCCCTTTAGCTGTTGGCCGAGTTGGCAACGTGGTGTTGGGTAATCTAAGCGTCGTTGTAAGGCATGACTCAAATGCTGTAATCCAAAGGCGGCATCACCAATTTGTCCACTGACACAGATATAGTCACCCACCTGAGCGCCTGAACGGGTAATAGCCTGACCTTGTTCAATCCACCCTAAAGCGGTCACACTAATAGTGAGTTGAGTGCTTTGCGTGGTATCTCCACCAATCAGACTCACAGCAAATTGATCGCAGCAATCAAATAAACCCTGACTAAAGCTAGTCAACCAGTCATGATCAATCTTGGGCAGACTAAGCGCCAGTAAAATACTGTGGGGTTTTGCTCCCATTGCCGCCAAATCTGATAAATTGACAGCCACACTTTTCCAGCCAATCGCATGGGCAGCAGTATCTAGGGGGAAATGTCGTCCAGCAACCAGTGTATCTGCGCAGATCACCAATTGTTGTAAAGGAGGGGGGGTAACGATGGCTGAGTCATCGCCGATACCCAAACTCACATCGGAATTGGATGCTCGCTGAAAGTAACGCTCAATAATTGAAAACTCAGCCATGTAACACAAGCCTATTATTTTGCTTGTTGTTTTTCAGCTTCACGAAGCTTCGATGAAAGACGGTCTAATACACCATTGATGTATTTATGACTATCTGCACCACCAAAGTGTTTAGCTAGCTCAATCGCTTCATCAAGTACAACACGGTACGGAACTTCGAGGTGATCTCGGAGTTCATAGGCACCTAATCGTAAAGTGGCAAGTTCTACGCCATCCAGGGCATTTAACTCACGGTCAAGTACAGGGATGAGTAACTCATCTAAAGCTTCATGTTGAGCAACCACTTGAGTGAGTAATTCATGGTAATAGTTAAGGTCAACTTTGTGCATGGCATTTTCAACACGGGTACGTGCTTCAATTTCATGGACTGGGTTATGACTCATTTGCCATTCATAAATCCCTTGTACAGCAAAACGACGTGCTTTGCGTTTCGCTGCATAAGCGGCCTGAAGTGTTTGCGACATGCTTTAAATTGCCTTTAATAAGTTAACCATTTCGATCGCAGTCAATGCAGCTTCGCTACCTTTGTTACCTGCTTTCGTACCAGAACGTTCAATTGCTTGTTCAATGCTGTCTGTGGTTAAGACACCATTGATCACCGGCATTGTGCTTTCAAGTGCAACCACACCTAAACCTTTTGCACATTCGCCTGCAACAAAATCAAAATGTGGTGTGCTACCACGAATCACTGCGCCTAATGCAATGATGGCATCAAATTTATTTGATGCAGCAAGTTTTTTTGCAACGATTGGCAGTTCCCATGCACCAGGTGCATGAATCACGGTAATCGCATCTTCTGCAACACCATGACGTTTTAAGGTGTCGATCGCGCCTTCAAGTAAATGTTCAACCACGAAGCTGTTGAAACGACCGACTAAGATCGCATAACGACCTTCGCTTGCGAGATGTAATAAACCTTCAATTCGGCGAATTGCCATAGCAACCTCGATTATTTTGCTGTGATTTGATCGGCAGTGATGTATTCCACTACCTCTAAATTAAATCCGGATAAGGCATTGAAGCGAAGCGGCGAGCTGAGCAGCTTCATCTTCTCAACACCTAAATCACGTAGAATCTGTGCACCGACACCAATCGTTTGGTATTGATGGGACAATGCTGCATTGGATTTCAGCGGTTTTGGCTGATTTAAGCTATTCAGTGCAGGACCTAAATCTTCCAGATGATCCTGACCAATCCACACCAATACACCACGATCACTTGCTGCAATGGTTTTCATTGCATGATCTAAATTCCAAGCAGACGAACCATCGGCTTTGTTGAGTTTTAATAAGTCACGAATTGGACTGAAACCATGAACACGCACCGTGGTCACCCCTTGCTTTGGATCACCTTTCACTAATGCCACATGAATGTCTGGATTACCGATTTCACGGTATTTATAGAGTTCAAATGCGCCGTATTCGGTTTCAATGCTTTCTTGAGACAAACGTTCAACGGTTTGTTCATTGGTCATGCGGTAATGAATCAGATCCGCAATGGTGCCAATTTTTAAGCCATGTTTCTCTGCAAATACTTCTAAATCAGGACGACGCGCCATGGTGCCGTCATCGTTAATAATTTCACAGATCACAGAGGCAGGTTCTAAACCAGCTAGGCGGGTTAAGTCACATCCTGCTTCGGTATGACCTGCACGGTGCAATACACCGCCGGGTTGTGCCATCAAAGGAAAGATATGGCCGGGTTGTACGATATCACTTGGTTTGGCATGTGCAGCAACCGCAGTGCGAATGGTATGCGCACGTTCAGCGGCTGAGATCCCTGTGCTGATTCCTTCCGCAGCTTCAATGGAGAGCGTAAAGTTGGTCGCGTGTTGTGCGCCATTTTGATCAACCATCAATGGCAAGTTGAGCTGTTTGCAACGATCGCGACTCAGTGTTAGGCAGACCAGTCCGCGTGCATGGGTAATCATGAAGTTAATATCTTCTGGGCGAACATGCGTTGCAGCGATGACTAAGTCACCTTCATTTTCACGATCTTCATCATCCATGAGGATGACCATTTTGCCTGCACGAATATCTGCGACAAGCTCTTCAACACGACTCAGCGGCATTCGCTTTCACCTTTGATGTTGCCTTTTCAGGCACTAGTATTCGATAAATCTGGCATAGTTTACCGCATTTTAAAAAATTTCGCCTGTGCTTCTTTAGCAATAAAAAGACAGGGGCGACAAATTTCAAAGCAACACTTTAGCCTGCAAAGGCATTTTGTGTTGCGCAAATGAGGATTACCCCAGTAGAGCATTAATATTTGGGTGCCGAGAAAAAATACAAGGCTTTGTATTTAGACAAAGCCTTGTATTTTTAATCACTCAACTGTGGAGCTAAAAGAAGTCAAGCCGAGGCTTATTCAAACTCTGTGGAAGCTCTGGTTTTTTTACCCATTAAAATTTCAGTGCGTAAAGTTTGCGCCAGCGTCGCACATTCTTCATTCATGCCGTTAATCATGAAAGCATGGCGGGTCATAATATTGCTCGGGTTAGGCATTGCCACCAATTCATAGTTGTTCTGAATCGTTTTTAGTTGCTCATGGTTTAAATGCAAAGCGGCCTCTTTCGCATGTAAATGCTGTGCCAAACGTTTTGCGGCTTCAAGTGCATCTAATTGCATGGCATCGACAGCACTGGCAACAGCCCCACGGGTTTGCAAGGCAAAACGTTTATCTTCACGATAACGTTTATACAGCACATCGGACAAGAGTTGGAAAACGGCACCGACCATCATCAGACATTCGAGAGCATGGTTTTTTTCCGAGGTGGTGGCCAAGCTTGCACCGTCGGCACTAAATTCTTGTACCACCTGAATTTGGGCAGCATCAATTTGATAATGTTTGGCACATAGATCAATACTTTTATCCAAGAACAGTTGGCACAGTTTGAAATAAGGCACTGAAACAGATTGGTTGACACTGTTGAGCAACTGCTTAGGGTCATAAAACTGGATATTAAGTGCCAAAGCATGATCGTCCAGCGTGACAGACTCAACTGGATTTTTTTCAATGCGGGGTTTGGCTTGGGCTTTTGCCTGTTGTTGCGCTTGGGCAACCAAAGTCACTGCATTCTGTTTTTCAAGTGCGAGTGCTTGGGTTAGGCGTTGAATTTCATGTTTGAGATGATTTTCCTGATTGATTTTTGCAAGGTATTCACTGCGGGTTTGGCGCGCAATAGCACGATAAGCCAACCAAATCAGGCCATGAATAAATAAAGAAACTAAAATAGCCAGCCATTGAGTCCGTAAGATCTCACCAATGCTCGGTTGGATTAAGGTAATTTCAACCGTACCCACTTTCTTTTCATTTTGCAGCGCATCGCGAACAAACACTTCACCCTGACGGGTTTTGGCCATACCGCTGGTCGCAAGGACTTGTTTATTGGCGTCCAAGATGCGAATGGATGCAACACTTGGGTTGGTTGCATAACGATTGGCCACCAATGCCAATGAAACGGTATTGGCCGGTTCCAATTCGGAAAGCGTATCTGCCACTAACTGACTGGTCATCAGCTGGCCTTGGCTGGCGCGATTTTCATTGAGTTGATGTGTCGTTGCAATCACCAATAAAAAGGTATGCAATGCAAAACTTACGATCAGTAGGCTAGCAAATAGCCCTTGGCGAGGCGCATTCAAGTTAAACTTCCAAGGCAAATAGATTCATGGGTTATGTTATGATTCTTACAATAGTTGTCGCTCAACCACGAGTCAATTCATGCGAGAAATCATTCTTATATCCTTTCTAGGACCAGATCAACCGAATCAGTTTACTCGATTAATGCAAGTACTATCCGTACATTCTTTGCAAATACTCGATGTAGGTCAGGCCGTTATCCATAATCAACTTACCCTTGGGATTGTTGTTGCTTCGGATAATGAGACTGCAACTGCATTAGCAATGAAAGAGATTCTGATTTTAGCACATGATATTGGCTTAACTGTGCGATTTAAACCAATCTCCAACGCAGAATATGATCAATGGGTGAGTGAAGGTGGACGAACACGCTATATCGTTACCGCACTGGCGCCTGAACTGACGGCTGCACATTTGCAAGCCGTCACTAAAATTGTTTCAAGTCAAGGTTTTAATATTGAAACGGTCACGCGGTTATCGGGTCGTTTAGAGCTTGATGTTGAAAATCCATTCCCGCGTCGTGCCTGCGTACAATTTGGTCTGAGTGGGCAGATGCTCGATGCACAGGCCATGCGAGCTGCTTGCCTCAGTTTATCGGGTGAACTCAATATTGATGTGGCGGTACAGGAAGATAATGCTTATCGCCGTAATCGTCGTTTAGTTTGCTTTGATATGGACTCTACGCTGATTGAGCAAGAGGTGATTGATGAGCTGGCATTAGAAGCAGGTGTGGGGGCTCAGGTCGCTGAAATCACTGAACGTGCGATGTTGGGTGAGCTTGATTTTCAGCAAAGTTTCCGTGCCCGTGTTGCGTTGCTCAAGGGGCTGGATGCATCGGTTTTGCCTAAAATTGCAGAACGTCTAACGGTGACTGAAGGGGCGGAGCGTCTGATTTCAACGCTGAAAGCATTGGGTTATAAAACCGCAATCCTGTCCGGTGGTTTCCAGTATTTTGCGGAATACTTACAAGCCAAATTGGGAATTGATGAAGTCCATGCCAACATTCTGGATGTCGAAAATGGTGTGGTGACAGGTGAGGTTAAAGGTGCAATTGTAGATGGTGCACGTAAGGCTGAACTCCTGCGTCAATTGGCCGAGAAGATGGGCATTTCACTTGAGCAGGCCATGGCCGTCGGTGATGGTGCCAATGATTTGCCAATGCTCTCAATTGCTGGTTTAGGCGTTGCGTTCCGTGCCAAGCCGCTCGTTCGTCAAAATGCTAATCAAGCCATATCAAGTGTGGGTTTAGATGGTGTTTTGTACTTGTTGGGTATGCATGATAAAGATTTAAATCGCGCTTAAAACCATGATTTACGTTTGAAATCAGGCCGCTTTTTAAAGCGGCCTGATTAATTTTCAGGACGTCACTATTCCGTCATATTTATGTCTAAATGTATAGAAAAACAACGATAAAAAAAATCTGAAAAAAGTTTTTTTAGGGCATAAAACAACGATATTTTTTTGTAATGACACGCCGCAATTGATGCTATATGGAGATTGAGGACTTTTATAATTTTAAAAAATGTAATGACAAAAGCATATTGCGACAGCTTATGTCGTAAGGTTAATTTCAGGCTCTTCTTTTCTAAAAAAAACCCTCCATAATGCATAAAGACGTGAATGCAACACCAAGTACTGTTTGAGATTACAGAACAAAATAGAGGTCTGAACACAATTGCAGACCACCCTTTTTTAGACGGAGGTTTCTATGGAAGCAGCGAATTTCACCATGTTGGTTGGATTTGGCTTAATCGCTGTCGCAATTATTGCTGTTTTCTTTTCTCCTTATCGTCGTTGGTTAGGTTTTATGTTGGCGGGTATGCTGTGCTGGGGACTGTTAGAAGTGGTACGCTTTGGTGCGCAAACCATATTCGATATGTCCGTCGCCTATAGTTATCTGACTGCCTTGAGCCTCGCGATGATGACGGTTACATTTATTCTTTTACGTGAAGATAAACAAGCACAAAAGCAATTGGCAAATCGCCAGTATATTGAACATACACCTGTATATAAGGATGATCAGCAACAATGTTCTAGCCGATAAATCATAATAATTTGAACAGCAAAAAAGGCATGCTCAGCATGCCTTTTTTGTATTAATTTTCTGCAACAAAGCTTTTACAGACAACTCTACAATTGTGCTAGGATACTGTTGTCTTAATTTTCATCATTATACTGTAGGCATAATTGTCATGAAGCTTTCTTCTTTACCTGTGGTTAAGTTACCTATCGTTGATGTCAGCACTGATCCACTTGATTTGTTGGTGGCAGGTTTGGCACTACGGATGAAGCAATTGGCACGTACGAGTCCGAAGTTTATTGAATTGGTTCATGATCGTGAATTTCGTATTCAAATTGGTACAGATTTAGGCTTTGCACGTCAGATTATTGTGAATCACGGCAAAATTGATACCGTTGCAGGCAGTCCACAACAAGCAGATTTCATTTTGCAATTTGCTTCAAGTGAGCAAGGTGTCAAGACTCTAATTAAGGGTGACCCAACTGCATTTATGACGGGGATGCAAGATGGCAGTATCAAAATGGAAGGCGACTTTAGCTTATTGGTTTGGTTTAACCAAGCGGCAAAATTGATTCCACCAAAAGTGCCAAAACCGGTAAAAGAGAAAATTCGTCAAGCACGTGCATTTATTAAAGAAAAAACTGGCAAATAATAAAAGAGCTGTAATAAAAAAACTCCTTCTCGGGAGTTTTTTTATGTTTTGTGATTATTTAACTTCCAGATTAAACGTCACCGGGCCATCATTGATTAAATGAACTTTCATATCGGCCGCAAAAATACCCGTTTGTACCTGATTGAACTGTTGACGGGCATAGTCAACCAGTTGCTCATATAAGGCTTGCGCCTCGGCAGGTAGCATTGCGGGGCCAAAGTCTGGTCGCAAGCCTTTCTGAGTCTGAGCCATCAGCGTAAATTGTGAGACCAGTAGCAGGCCACCATTGGCTTGGCTGAGGTTCCAGCCCATTTTGCCTTGCTCATCATCAAAAATCCGATATTTCAGAATCTTATCAATCAGTTTTTGGCCTTTTTCAAGGTTGTCTTCTTTACCTAAGCCTAAAAACACCAATAGGCCGTGTTGGATCTCACCTGTAGTTTGGCCCTCAACGACAACTTTGGCTTCGAGAACACGTTGAATTAATGCACGCATAGAAAAGTGAAAATCTGTCTTGTAGAGATGCCGCAGTCTAGCAGATTCAGCGGCTTTACATCGAGCTTGAAAAATGAGGGGATTTGCCATGATCTTATTTTTCGATCTATTTTATTAAAATTATCTTTTTTATCTATTGTTAAAATCTTTGTATAGTTGCCGTGCAGGAAAGGTATTTAGATTTTTGGATTTAACAGTATGTTTAAGCGAACATTTTTATTCACAATAATGGCGGCAATGCTCGGCACAGCGTATGCAGCTCCTTTAACAAAAGACAATGGTGCACCTGTTGGTGACAATCAAAACTCAATGACAGCGGGTGCCAATGGTGCAACCTTGTTGCAAGATGTTCAGCTGATTCAGAAGTTGCAACGTTTCGGCCGTGAACGTATCCCTGAGCGTGTGGTGCATGCCCGTGGTACAGGGGTTTATGGTGATTTTGTGGCAACCAAAGATCTTTCTGATCTGACTGTCGCTTCTATGTTTAAAGCGGGAACAACGACCCCCGTATTTGTTCGATTCTCGACCGTGATTCATCCTAAAGGTTCGCCAGAAACCGCGCGTGACCCGCATGGTTTTGCCGTGAAATTCTATACTCAACAGGGGAATTGGGATTTGGTCGGTAATAACCTACCCGTGTTCTTTATCCGTGATGCGATCAAGTTCCCAGACTTTGTCCATGCGATGAAGCCTGATCCGGTCACCAATGTTCAAGATCCAAACCGCATTTTTGATTTCTTAAAGAGTCAGCCGTGGTCGATTAATATGTTGACCTATGTCTATTCCAATTTGGGGACACCAGAAAGTTACCGTACCCTAGATGGTTTTGGCGTACATGCATTTAAGCTTTATAACGATAAAGGTGAATATAAATACGTCAAATTTAACTGGCGTTCGAAGCAAGGCGTGAAAGGTCTGAACTTAGATCAGGTCAAAGAAGTACAAGGTCGTGACTGGAGTCATTTGACCAATGATATGTACAAAACCATTTACGCGGGTAACTATCCAAAATGGGATCTATATATTCAGGTACTTGATCCCAAAGACCTCGATAAATTTGATTTCAACCCATTAGATGCAACCAAAATCTGGCCGAATGATCTAGTGCCTGAAGTTAGAGTCGGAACCTTGACCCTGAATCGTATGCCAAAGAACTTCTTCCAGGAAACTGAGCAATCCGCGTTTGCTCCAGGCAATTTGATCCCGGGTATTGAGCCATCGGAAGATCGTTTACTGCAAGGTCGTATCTTCTCTTACTCAGATACACAGTTATATCGTCTAGGCGCGAATCATCAGCAAATTCCTGTAAATCGCCCTCGTGTAGCGGTGAATAACAATAATCAGGAAGGGGCGATGAACATGGGACAGACTGAGTCGCATGTCAACTATGAGCCAAGTACGATTGAACCAAAGCCTTCAACTGAGATTGCACGTGCGGTTGCTACACCTTTACAAGGAACAGTGATGCAGCATGCGATTCAAAAACAGCAGCCATTTAAACAGGCGGGCGAGTTATATCGGAGTTATTCGGTAACGGAAAAGAATGACTTGATTCGTAACCTGACTGCGGATTTAGGGCAAGTCAAAGATATGGAAACCAAGACCATCATGCTGTCTTACTTCTATAAGGCAGACGCGGACTATGGAACGCGTTTAGCCAAGTCACTCAATGTTAACCTTAAAAATGTGCAGGCCAAAGCAGCACAATTGCAAGACCAATAATACGTTGAGTATGTGGTAACAGGTGCCGTTATTGTTACCCCCAGCAAGTCCTGTAACCTCAATCGCCTTTCCTGCACCTAGGGTGAGTGTTACAGGCACTCCTTTTTAAATTCAGAGGATGTTGTGATGATTGGTTTAAGAGCGACAGTCTGTGCAATTTGTATCGTGTGCAGTAGTTTATCCATCTCGAGTTATGCGAACCCAGCATCGACTGCAGTAAACGGTTCAGATGAGGTGGTTGAGCTGTTCTTTTCAGCAGCAAAAGTTGGCAATACTGAAGTTTTACAAGAATTTTTAAAGCATGGCTTTCCAGTTGATATCCAAGATCACTCAGGTTACACCGCATTGATGATGGCGAGTTATTACGGACAGAAAGAGGCGGTTCAGCTGTTACTGGATCAAAATGCCAATCGCTGTATTCGAGATAAGCGGGGGCATACTGCGTTGATGGGAGCCATTGTCAAAGCTGAATGGAGCATTGCCAAGCAATTGCGTCGGGTGGATTGTGATCCCCATGCTGCGAAAACAGGTCAACTGACCGCTGAGCAGTTTGCGATTGAGTTTGGGCAACTGCCACGGTTGCGGGAGATTCAGCCTGCTGGTTCGGAGTGAGCTAGGATCTTATTTAACTATTTGAATTTAAAAAGACTCTAGGCAAGATTATGACAAGAAGAATAACCATCGTCGTAGACAGCCTCATTTCTGGCTAAAAGTATGCTTTAATGCTTGAAATAGAATAGATCCTAAGTCAGTCATGTCTACACCCATTATTCAATCTTTGCTGGATACCGACTTATATAAATTCACCATGTTACAGGTGGTGTTGCATCAGTTTCCGCAAACACATAGTGTTTATTTATTTCGTTGCCGCAATTTAGAAGATACGGTTTATCCCTTAGTTGATATTTTAGATGACTTGAATCAGCAGCTGGATTTGCTCTGTGAACTGCGTTTTGCAGAAGATGAATTACAATACCTACGCTCATTGCGTTTTATTAAAAGTGATTTTGTTGATTATCTGGAATTATTCCAACTAAAACGTCGTTTTATCAAAGCCAGTATTGATGAGGCTGGGCGCTTGGATATCCGAATTGAAGGGCCTATGGTTCAGGCGATGATGTTTGAGATTTTTGTCTTGGCTATCGTCAATGAATTGTATTTCCGTCGCATCCGTAGTGATGAGGTATTGGTTGAGGGTGAACGCCGCCTGCAACAGAAGTTGCTGCAATTACATCATTATGCACAAGAACAACAAGATAAAGAGCCTCCCTTTTTAGTATCTGACTTTGGCACACGCCGCCGTTATAGCTTTGAATGGCAAAAGCATGTGGTACAGGCCTTTCAGGCTGTTGCACCGAAAGTCTTTCGCGGAACCAGTAATGTATTGTTGGCCAAGCAATTGGGGATTAGTCCGATTGGTACCATGGCGCATGAATTCTTGCAGGCTTTTCAGGCACTTGATGTGCGTTTGCGTAATTTCCAAAAAGCTGCTTTGGAAGCATGGGTACAAGAGTATCGTGGGGATTTAGGCATTGCCCTAACCGATGTGGTCGGTATGGATGCCTTCTTGCGTGATTTTGATTTGTATTTTGCCAAGTTATTTGATGGCTTACGTCATGACAGTGGCGACCCGTATGAGTGGGGTGATAAGGCGTATGCACATTATCGCAAACTCAAGATTGATACCAAGACCAAGATGTTGACCTTTAGTGATGGTCTGAATTTGGAAAAAGCATGGTTATTGCATCAATATTTTAAAGATCGTTTCCAAGTGAGTTTTGGGATTGGCACCAATTTAACCAACGATATGGGGCAGAAGCCTTTGAATATTGTGTTGAAATTGGTGGAGTGTAATCGTCAGTCAGTGGCGAAGATTTCGGATAGTCCGGGTAAGACCATGACCGATAATGATACTTTCTTGGCGTATTTGCGTCAGGTGTTTGAGATTGAAGAGAACGAAGTCAGTGTCTAGGCAAACAAGTTTAGAGGATGGTGATGGCGGTATCTTACTGGGCATTTTTTAAATATTAGGTTCAACCTTCGGTTTTGCCTACTTTTCTTTCGGGAAAAGTAGGCAAAACCATTGTCATCCACAAAACCTGTTCATTTCCTTCTTCTATTTTATATTTCGCAGAAGCAATACCTTGTAGATATTTCGCAGGTTGTGGATGACGTTTTCGAGTATCCAATTTCATGTGATAGATTATATTAAATCTGAAAAGCATTATGGATATTCATCAGACGGTATATCTACTTTTCTGCTAAATGAATGCAAAAAATCAGACAAAGATAAAAAATCCGCTATGCTAAAATCACCCCCAATGCGGATGATAAAACAGCATAACAATGACTGACGTAGATTTTAAACTGGGTTTACTGATTGAGCCTGAACAATTGGTGCCTTATTTAGGCAGCGAGTTGATTCGAATTGTCGATTTAAGCCGAGCATCGGTGTATGAACAACTGCATATCCCTCATGCAATTCATTTACAACCTAAATTTCTGGTTGCACAACAAGAACAAGCCAGTGGGGTATTGCCTGATTTAGCAGGTTTACAGGCTTTAATCGAGAAACTGAATATTTCGCCGCAACATCATGTCGTGGTCTATGACGATGAAGGTGGCGCATGGGCAGGGCGTTTAATCTGGAACTTACATTGCCTTGGTTTTAATCGAACCAGTTTGATTAATGGTGGGATTCATGGCTGGTTGGGGGCAGGTTTGCCGACCACGGCTGAAGTCGATCCCGTCAGACCCGTTGCCGATCTGTTCCAGATCGATTTAGACACGGTACAGCAGCATCGCATTGAATATCACGAATTGTTACAACAGGTCGAACAGGACAATATTCAGCTCTGGGATTGCCGTACCAACGAGGAATATACAGGCTTGCGCTTGGCTGCACGACGCGGCGGTCACATCCCAAATGCACTGCATTTTGAATGGAGTACTGCCCTAAACCGTGAAAATCATCTAAAATTACACCCGCTTGAACGCACACAACAACGTTTAGAACAATTAGGCTTTAATTTACAACAACCTGTGGTGGTGTACTGTCAGTCTCATCATCGTTCAGGTTTGGCGTATATTTTGGCAAGATTGCTCAACTGGCAAGTTAGAGCCTATGACGGTGCGTGGAGTGAATGGGGCAATCGCCTCGATAGTCCTATTATTTCAGGGGAGTCACCGTCTTGAGTTTTGCAGCAGATCTAAAAAAACAACTCTTTATCAAAGCACAGAATCTTGTGCCGCAACACCAACTGAGCCGTGTGGTCGGTAAAGTTGCCGCAAGTGAAAATGTCTTGGTAAAAACTGCTGTGATTCAGGCATTCAAAGCAAAATATGGCATTGATATGAGCATTGCAGCGCAAAGCAATGCACTGCAATATAAGTCATTTAATGAATTTTTTACCCGTGCGTTAAAAGAGGGTGTCCGTGGTATTGATGAACAAGCCGATAGCATTGTTTGCCCGGCCGATGGTGCGATTTCGCAGCTCGGTAAAATCGAAGCGGGTGATATTTTCCAAGCCAAAGGCCAAAGCTTTTCTGCTGAAAAATTGATTGGTGATCCGCAGTTGGCGAAACCATTTATTGATGGTCAATTTGCAACCGTGTATTTATCGCCAAAAGATTACCATCGTGTGCATATGCCATTGGCAGGTACATTGACTGAGACCTTATATATTCCAGGTGAGTTGTTCTCAGTCAACCAAACCACGGCTGAAAATGTACCAGGTTTGTTTGCACGTAATGAACGTATGGTGTGTTTGTTTGATACCGAACTGGGTCGTATGGCGGTGGTTTTGGTTGGCGCAATGATTGTGGCTGGGATTGAAACGGTTGCAACGGGCAAGGTAAAACCCTCTGGCAAAGTTGAATTGCAGCATCACCAAATGAAATTGGAGAAAGGTGCCGAGTTAGGGCGTTTCTACCTAGGTTCAACCGCTGTGATTTTATTTGAAAAAGATAAAATGGTTTGGGAAGAACAGTTTAAAGCCAATTCGACAGTGGTGATGGGTGAGCGTTTAGGTCATTCGATTTAAGCTTACAAAATCATTTTAAAAGCCCTTTAAAACTTTTAAAGGGCTTTTATCTTTTGTATAAACTGTATTAAATGAATTAGAAAATTTTCATATGATATTTATGAATTAGTATTATTTTATTAAATTTGCTTCTTTAACCATAGATAGTAAGTCTTCCTCTAAATGATCATTCCTCCATCGCCACTCACATTCTTTTAAATGTAAATCAAAATATTTGGAAACCCCATTAAATTTAGATAGTCGGCATTCACAAAAAATCCAAAATAATTTAAGTTCCCGATTGTTAGATGAAAATGAAATGAACTTTGAATATTCTAAAGAAATTAAAAAAGTGTAATTCATATTTTGGTTGGTATTTTTATCGGTGTTTTTTCTAAAAAAAAAATTAACCTATGGTATTCATCGACAGGGGTGAAATCTATAAAAACATTCTTCTCTTTTTCATAAATAGATAGTACTAATTTATGGAGATTTAAATGTTTATTGTCTTTTGTATATCCCAAATTAGATCTCATTTTTGTTCTGTTTAAATAAATCAGATTTCTAAATTTTTTATACCAATAATTTACAGTATTTCTATTTATTTTTGTTAGTTCTGCTGTTTCAGATGCTGTGCTATCTTGGCAAAACATACTTATCAATATTTTTAATTTTTGCGGACTTAGTCTCATTTTAAAAAACTCTTTTTATAAAGGAAAGTGCTAACTTAATAACCTATTTTTCAATTAGATACATGCCGATATTACGGTGAACTAGTCTAGGTCTATTTTTTTTTAATTCTATTTGTTAGAGAACTATTATAAGTTTTGATTTCCAGAAAAATATATTTAAGAACTGGGGATATTTTTATATGGTGTGGGGAATTTTTATGAGTTGCTATTTGATATTTATAATGGTTGAATATTATTGTTTTATTAAAAAGCTACTTGTGAAGAAAATCTAGAAACACTAAAAATAAATATTAAATAAGCTTAAATATAATAATTTTATTAGAAAAGATCATTAGGATCTTTATATGAGGTAATACCATGAACTCTGATACTCAAACAAATGTACAAAAACTTAATGCTGCATGGAAAGAGGTCGTAACGAAAGCCCTCGGTCTGGATAGTTCGTTTAAACTAGCTCAGGGCAGTTTAGGTCTTCAAACCAGCGACAGCAGTGGCCTATTTAGTATGGCTGATGCTATTCCACCCAACACAGATCTTTACGATGCAGGCAGCGTGGCAACGTTTTCTGGTGGTTACAAGATGCTCTTGCAAGCACTTTTAGCTGAGCAAGGTACAGATCTCGCAACTTATCTCGGCGATAATTATATCAATTGGATCAATTACAGGAATGCCTACTTTAACGCGAACCCGATGAGCGAAGATTCTCAAGAGGCGGTCTTCAAGAAGTTTGCTAACCAACGCTTGGATCCTCAGAGTGTCCCAGGAGCTCTTTCTGCATTCCAGAAGCAGGCTCAGGCACCATTGAATTTAGCCTTGGATGCGGTCCGAAAAACCTCAAACTACCAGCAATTCACTAGCACATCAGGTCAAATTACAACGTTACCAATCTACGCTCCAACCCTAGACAATGCCAAGAGTCAGCTCAATGCGGGGGCTGGTCCGTTCACAATCGACTTCGACTCGACTGAAACAGAGAAAACGCTGACTCAAACCCAAATTGAGGGCGCCGCAAGTGGATTCTGGAATATATTTGATGGTGGTGCGACAGCAAACTTTGATAAGCTCAATGCAAAAGCTGCTAGTTCTGGTTTTACCATCCAAGGTCAAATTAACAAGATAGCAACACTTAGCGTTACGCGTGGTAATTGGTACTTAGATAATGAGTACAAACGCGCCATTAATGCCAAAAATGATATGAGCGTCTGGGATCCACAAAGCAATGCCGGGAATTGGGGTTTATTTTTTAATCAGCCTGATGGGAGTCTTGCCCGTCGGGTCAGTCAAATCGTCCTAGTCAGCGATTACGAATTCACTGTTACCAGCAATGCGACATATAGTGATCAGGAATATCAACAGATTAAGTCCTCAGCGACATTTGGTATTTGGCCATTTTTCTCTGCGAGTGCTTCAGCAACACACACCACTGACGTACAACTTTCTAGCTCTGGTAAATTAGTAACCACATTCAAACTGGATAAAGGATTATTCCAAATTTGGGGCGTAACGGTTCAGGATGCTTCCTAAGCGCTTCAGCTTTGTACATTGGTTAGTTATGCCATTGCCGTTGTTGGGATGATAAGTCACCCAGATTGAGTCCAGTCATTCATAAAAGGGATCTCTTATTTACCCAAACAATCCAAATGGTCAAAAATGAAAGGTTGGAATGCTTTAACCAGTAAAGTTTATGAAAAGACAGCAGTGTTAGGCTTCCATTCAACAAACTAGTCTAGTGTCATTTTAAGGCACTAGACTACCAAAATAGATATATCGGTCTAGGGGCACGCAGATTTATCTCTGTTGCGCTTTGTCTTAGGAGCTAAGCTTTTAAAGGCTGCCGATTTATCTGTATTAATTTTATAAGGAATGAATTATGAAAATGAATATAAGATCTTATCCCATATTAATAATTTCAGTATTTTTTACATCCTCTGTTTTTGCTGCAATTCCAGATTGTGGCAAGCTACCAGACTACGTTAGAGAGTTTGATCGTAGTATGAGAGTCTGTGTCAAAAATGCAAATATGTGTGGTACAGGTAAGGACAAAATCGTAACACAGGTATTCTCAAATAATGAAGGTAAACTTCCAAAATTAAAAAGTCCTTTTAGTTACGTAGAAGGAAAATATTTTGAACAAGGTCAATTTGATAAATATAATAAATTTAGGCTCGTTGTGAAGGTAGACGGGGGAAATAATTTTTCAGAAAGATACTATACATCTGATCATTATATAACTTTCTGTAAGTTGCCATAAAAAGCTTATATCAATAGGCTCATGCGAATCTTAATTTTTTAAGCTATTGAAAAAAAAGGACATAACCCAATTTGATTTTCGGTCAAGAAAAGAAAAGTAAGTTATGTCCCTCTTTAAATTTAGGCTCTGTCCTATTAACGGTTTAAAGATAACAAGCGTGCGGGATGGCGCATAAAACGTCTAAGTCTTCATTCATTTTACAATCTAAAAAATCTCTTATCCGGAATACAAGAAAATAAGGATTTTCCATTCAACAACTTTCGACTTAACATAATAAATTTTTTTAATTTATTTCTTAAATAATCTTCATATTGGTCAAAAAGGTCGATTTGAAATAAATCATATTTTGTATAAGTTATTTGGGCATGTTTTGCGCAACATTATCCAAACCATGTACGTTTTTGCTTACAGCAATTCAGGGCAATGTCCCATTTTCAACCTAAGCTGAATTGCCTAAGATCAACTCATCAGGAACAGGAAGTTCCAAAACATAAAACAAGAATGATAAGTTTGCGCATCAGGATGTGAGATATGACAGGAGTTGTATCTAGTGAAAGGAATACGAAAAAGCCCGACAGGATGTCGGGCTTTTTTCATTTGAGCTGAAATCAAGATCGTTGTTTAGTTCATTTGCTTGGAACTGTAATAGGCATGAATCGCGTCTGCACAGCTATTAATGATCGGGTCTTCATCTTTTTTCCAGATGAGTTTTACTTCGCTAAGTGTGTTTTTATCTTGAAGGGGAATCAGTCTGACATCGCTCGGCAAAATTACTTTAAATTCTTCAGGCACAATACACACGCCAAAACCATTGGCGACCAGTTCCAGTTGGGACCTTTTTCTTGAATAAATTCGGGTTCTTTTCGGACTAAAACCGTTAACTAAACATAAATTGGCGGCCAAATAACTTAAACCACCTCGGGCTTTATGTGGGACAGAGACAAAATTTAAGGACGCCAACTCACGGATCGATATACTTTCTTTTTCACTTAAAAATGGGTCTGAAATATGGGCGGCGACATATAAAGGTGCGGTATATAAACTGATGGTATTTACATCATTTAAATTGTGATAAATCGGTGGTCGAATAAAGCCCAGATCAATACTGCCATTCAATAAATATTCGAGCTGTAATTCAGAGGATAGGGTATTCATTTCGATATCAATGTTATGGCAATCACAAAGCTGCTCAAAGATTTCCAGCTTGCTTTGATCCAAGACAATACTGCTGGAATGGGCAATTTTAATGATTCGACCTTCACCCCGACTGATACTTTGGGCGCTGACAATGGAACTTTTTAAATGATCAATATTGCTTTTTAAACTTTTATACAGTGCTTCACCTGCAGGTGTGAGTCTAATTTTCTTTTCAGATCGATCAAAAATTTCAAAACCGATTTCTTCTTCTAAATTTTTAATTTGTCTGCTCAGGGCAGATTGAGCAATAAACAACTTCTCCGAGGCAGCAATAAAGCCCCCAGTTTCTACAATCGTGATTAGATAATTAAATTGTTTGAAGGTCCACATATCTCAAAATTAGATCAGTGCTTGTTTTTTCTATATTAGATTAGATGAGAGAAATCTTATACCTTTTTTATAGATCCTTGATTCAGGTCGCTGACGATGACAATGAGAAATAAGATTTTGACCTTGATTGCTGCTGTAGTGATTTGTCTACTGGCACAAAGCTATGATCACTATATGGGCGTAATGAAGACAGAACAGACTATTGATTTATGGGGAGATTAGTAGAGGTTTCTATATTTAATCCGATGGGATCACTTGCTTTCAACATGAGCGTAAAGTGAGGCAATGTACGCTTTTTCTTACAGTGATTAGGGGCAATGTCCCATTTTCAGCCTCAGTTGAATTGCCTAATATGAACTCATCAGGAACAGGAAGTTCCAAAACATAAAACAAGAATGATAAGTTTGTGCATCAGGACGTGAGATATGACAGGAGTTGTATCTAGTGAAAGGAATACGAAAAAGCCCGACTTGGATGTCGGGCTTTTTTTATGCAAGATTGATTTGTTTTTCCCACAGTTCAATCAAGCATTGCATGGATTTGCTCAAAGGTTTATATGCTGGCCAAATCGCATGAATCGGCATACCCAGTCCATTGGTGGTATCGAGAAAGGCCAAGCGTACCAGACTCTGTTTGGCAAAATGTGCTTGTACTACGGATAGGGGGAAATTGCCCCAACCGAGACCTTGTTCCACCATATCAATGGCCATGGATAAATTATCGCTGTACCAATAAGAATCGGAGACCAAAACCCGACTATCAGGTAATGGATAATGCTTACTGTCTACAATAATCTGTCTGAGTTCAGACAGCATGGTGAGCTCATTTTTATTCTGCGCTTTGAGTTGTTGTGCATCTTTAGGTGAAACCGCTGCGACGAATTGTTCCATCCCCAATAAACGAAAGCGTTCATTATTATCGAGTTGCGATGAACTATAGGCAATATACAGATCAATCTCGTTATTGTGCAGTCGTGTCTTGAGCTCCTGTTGCGGGGCACTGACCATTTCAATATTGAGTAAGGGATAGCGTTGAATTAACGGTTCAATCCCTGCCAATAGAAACTTTTGATTGACATCCGCGGCAATCCCAATGCAGAGGTTGGTTTCCAGACCCGTTGAAAGCTCGGTCAGATGCAGGTCAAGTTGACGCAACTTGGTCAGAATTAACTGGGCATGCGGTTCGATCGAGAGTGCAACTTCGGTGGGGGCAAGATGATTTTTACTGCGTTCAAATAATTTTAAATTCAACTCTGCTTCGAGATTGGCAATCGACATACTGACGGCTGAAGGCACACGATTCAAGGCACGTGCCGCTGC
The DNA here is from genome assembly GCF_000413935.1 of Acinetobacter colistiniresistens. Classification (GTDB taxonomy): domain Bacteria; phylum Pseudomonadota; class Gammaproteobacteria; order Pseudomonadales; family Moraxellaceae; genus Acinetobacter; species Acinetobacter colistiniresistens. The sequence continues at coordinate 79,607 of NZ_KE340377.1, forward strand.
GGAAAAATTACCTCGGTCAATAATCTCAAGAATCAGTTCGAGTTGTTCACGACTGAGCTTCATGGTTACTTCCTTGTCAGTAGATCTGATAACGATTAACTTTTTTTATCAAATTTAAAGCGTAAAATCCACTCATTATTGATTTCAAGGTGTGGTTATGCAAGGAACCAAGAGAAGAGTCACCTACGTGTTTTTCTATGAAGTGTTCAGCTTTTTTATCTGTGCGATGGTGTTAGCCGTGCTTTCAGGCACAACCATCAGCCATACAGGGCCGTTATCAATCTTGATCGCGGTGATCGCGGTGACGGTCAATTTTTTCTATAACTATGTGTTCGAGATGTGGGAAAAAAAGCAGAGCTCCAAAAAACGCACCTTGTGGAGACGCGTGGCGCATGCGATCGGCTTTCAAATTGCTTTGGTGATGATTTTGATTCCCCTCATTGCATGGTGGATGCAGATCAGTTTAATCAAAGCCTTCTTGCTGGATTTTAGCTTGATGGTGCTAATTCCATGTTATACCTTTGTTTATAATTACTTTTTTGACCATATTTTTGGTTTGCCCAGCCATTTGCTTGAGCCGACAGCGCTGAATGCTAAAACCAGTTCTTGATGTGCTAGCTGATGGTTAAAATGATAAAAAAGAGTAGATAAAATATACTCTTTTTTATGTGATTTTTATCTATTTTATAGCAAGCAAGGCAGACGCTTATAGACGAATCCAAGTCATGTTGCGAAAGTTATTATTGCTTGGGTTTTTGGCATTGATGCTGAGCATTTTGCCGGTTTTGCTTAAACGCGCATTCAGCTGGTATTTCTGTCCGTCATAGGGGTTGAGCCAAACACCCTGTCCAAACTCTTCATTTTGATTGAGCATTTTCAAGCCGGTTAATACTTCCATCCCGATGATCTGCTGATTCTTTAACGTACCCGTACATGCGCTACATAAAGTCGGCGCAGCTTCCTTGGCAGAAGGATACATTTTGACAATCACGGCACTGTATTGTTCAGTGGCAGAATGTCTGCGAATCACGATATCAGACAGATAAGAACCAGTACGTTCGTCGACGACTTTCCACGTCCCAATCAGTGGATCTGTTGGAGCAGCATGAATCGCCAAAGGCATACCGAGCCCAAGCAAGAGGGCACAAGCACGAAGAAAAGGTGTGTTTAGCATGAGAAATACATCGATAAAAATAGAAATGATGAAGTGAAACAACAATTTATTATATTGTTTTAGTGGAATGATCACATCATATTTCAGGGAACTTGGCAGTTCCCTGTCTGGTTTAAATCATGCGGTATAGACGTTCTTTCGGGAATACCGCAGTAAAGGTTGAACCTTCATTTTCCTTCGAGGTAATTTCCAAATGTGCGCCGTGTTGCATTAACACGTGTTTTACAATTGCCAGACCTAGGCCTGTACCACCTGTCTGACGACTACGCGCGCTATCAACACGATAGAAGCGCTCAGTTAAGCGCGGTAAATGTTTGGGATTAATTCCGATCCCATTATCCTGTACGGTAAAGTAGGCATGGTCACCATCTTCGTGCCAGCCAATGGTAATGATCCCACCCGCAGGGGTGTATTTAATGGCATTGGTAATCAGATTACTAAAGGCACTGGCAATTTCGATATCAGAACCAATCAGGTCACAATGGCTATCAATATCCAGATTTAAGGTATGACCATAATCGAGATTGTAGGCACGCGCATCATCAAAGATCTGGTTCATCAGATTGGCCATATCAATAATCTGATTTTTCGCGACTTTTTTATTATTTTCTAAATTGGATAGCAGCAGCAAGTCATTCACCAGAGCATTCATACGCTTGGTTTGAGATTGCATTTGGGTAAAAGCCCGTTTCCAGCGCGGGGTAATGTCATCTTGATCAATAAAGGTTTCGATATAACCACTCAGTACGGTCAGCGGTGTTCGTAATTCATGTGAAATATTATCGACAAAGTCTTTGCGCATTTGCTCGAGGTTATGTACCCGTGTGGTGTCATAGGCAACCAGTAGACGGCTTTCCCCGCCGAAACGGGTCAGTTTGACTTGTACATAACGCTCTTCATCCATCTGGGCTTGCAGACGAATCCCATCTGGTGACTGGTCGCTATGGTTAAAATATTCAATAAAACTCGGTTGGCGTAAAATCGACAATAAGTTGCGACCACGATCCAAAGGACTAATGCCCAAGAGTTTTTCAGCAGCAGGGTTCCACCATTCGATTTGATGTTGATCATCAATCAAGACCACCGCTTCGGCCAATGCCACCAAAGAGGATTGTGCACGGTCAATCAAGCCGACCATTTCTGCTTGAACAATACGTTCTTGACGCTGTGCGCGATAGACATTGAACAGCAATGCCCCCCAAATCCCATTCAGATTGGGTGGGACATCATAAGGACGGTTGGAAATCCATTCATTGACCAGATAAAGCGAGCGCAGCTGTAGAAAAAAGAACAGCACGAAGGCAATAAAAACACAGCTCCAGAAGTATCCCACCCCGAATCCGACTAAGCTTGCAATCAATAAGAAAAAAAGTAACAGTCTTAAATCTTGTTTTGCAAAGGTCCATAAACTGCTGTAACGAAAACGTTGGTGTTCACGTGCCAGTTCCGGGACGGGGTAAGGCTCATACATAAAGGATTTTTTAACCTACTGCTAAATCTGCTCGTGTGGAGAAGCGGTAACCAGTGCCACGAACGGTTTGTACAAAGCGATCGACACCAAAGGGTTCTAACACTTTGCGTAAACGACGGATATGCACATCAATGGTACGGTCTTCGATATAGACATTGCCACCCCAGACCTGATCCAACAATTGAGCACGGGTATAGGCCCGCTCTGGATGAGTCATAAAGAAAGCCAATAAACGATATTCGGTTGGACCCATGTCTAAAATGCTATTGCCAAAGCTGACACGCTGGCTGACAGGATCAAGCAATAGGCCATTGGCGTCAATGACTTTTTCACCGCTCAGCGCATTGGCACGACGCAGTACCGCCTTGATACGGGACACCAGTTCACGCGTCGAGAACGGTTTGGTCATGTAATCATCAGCACCAGCATCCAGCCCCTGAACTTTGTGGTCTTCTTCACCACGTGCAGTCAGCATGATCACTGGAATCTCGGCCAAGTTCTCATCTCGTTTGAGGCGGCGGCATAAATCCACACCACTCACACCACCTGGTAGCATCCAATCCAGCAAAATAAGTGCAGGACGCTGATCAACGATAATTTGATGCGCTTGTTTGGCATCCTCAGCTTGTAAACATTGGAAGCCTGCCATATCCAAAGAGGTATGGATCATTTCGCGGATCGGTAGCTCATCATCGACAATTAAAATATAGTCATCTTTCACAGCGCAATACCCTTAAAATCTGTAACGGTGAACCGTTTTGTTGTTATGACAGGCTTATTACAAAGATTAATTATGACAATATCATTGCAAAAGAATTAATAAAGTCGAATTTAGCAATAAATTGTGACAATCATGGGGCGTAGAGGTGACGAATTGATGACAATTTGCCTACCAATAAAGCAAATGAATTCATTTGCTTAACTGAACTGTTGTTTTACCGCCGTGCTTGTCACAAAACTGTAAAACGATTTTAATTTTTTTGTGATGTGGTTTCGATAAATGACAAAAAGACAGCACAGCAGGCAGACAAGACATCTTGTAAAGGCTGTTCGAAGCCTTCTGAAACCCAGCGAATAATAATATGGGTCACATAACCATTTAAGCCCGTAGCCATCAGTGAAACTTCTTCAGTACTTTGTGGTGCATTGGGCATGGTGATCATCACAAAGCCTTGAATAATGCGATCAAACTGGGTCAAGGTCTCCTGAATAGTGGCCTGATTATGCAGGTCTTGCACCAGCATGGCATCAATATAAATAATGCGTGCCATACGTGGATCATCTTTAATCGCACTCAACAAAGCCGATAAACCTGCAGTCACCATATTTTTGGGTTCAGGCGCGGCCATCAGGACAGCCTGAGTTAAACAGGTTTGCATTTTCTCAATCATTTTTAAGAACACGGTTTGAAACAGCTCTTCGCTTTTCTTAAATGATTCATAGAAGTAGCGCTCAGTCAGTTTGGCTTCATTACAAACATCTTTCACGGTTACCGAGAAAAAGCCCTGTGTACCATAGGTGGCAATACCAGCTTCAATGAGTTTTTCACGACGTGCTTCTTTACGCTCGGTTAAAGAGAGCCCCTTAAATTGTCGCTCTTTGACTGCGGTATTGTTTTTCTTGCCTGTCACTTGATCTTGAGTTGCCATTGAGAAAACCGTTCCCTAAAAAATCTTTCAATCGTCTGTCTAATGTTTATTTGCATTTCAACGCTGTTGTGCCGACTTAGCATAACCAAAATTTGAAAATATGCCTTGTCTCTTTTAAACATGTTCGGTCATAAAATGTAAATAGGCCTATTATGACATGTGCAGTGTCGCTTATTGCCATTTGTCTTAAAGCTGGAGTGTACTATATTGACAACACGTATTGTCAAAATTATATTGGTTATAGCTTAAACTGCACATGATCTAAGCGAATATGTGCATATCACTCGCAATACAAAGGATAGGCAATGAAAAATTTTAAAAATAAAGTCGCAGCGATCACCGGTGCAGGTTCTGGGATTGGACAGCAATTGGCAGTTTTATTGGCGAAGCAAGGCTGTCATTTGTCATTGAGTGATATCAATGAAAAAGGTTTAGCGCAAACTGTAGAATTAGTGAAACAGTATCCTGTCTCAGTCACCACCAAAGTGCTTGATGTTTCAGATCGCGATGCGGTGAAACAGTGGGCACAAGAAACCGTGCAAGATCATGGTTCAGTCAATATGATCTTCAATAACGCAGGTGTTGCTTTAGGCTCAACCGTTGAAGGGGCAAGCTACGAAGATTTAGAGTGGATTGTGGGTATTAACTTCTGGGGCGTGGTGTACGGAACCAAAGAATTCCTGCCATTTATCAAACAAAGCAAAGATGGTCATATCATCAATATCTCTAGTATTTTTGGTTTGACCTCACAACCAACCCAATCGGCGTATAACGCAACTAAATTTGCGGTACGCGGTTTTACTGAATCATTACGTCAGGAATTGGACATTGAGAAGGGCGGTGTCAGCTCACTCTGCGTACATCCGGGCGGGATTCGTACCAATATCGCCAAAGCAGCGAAAATGAATGACAGCTTGAAGAGTTTGGGGATGGACCCGAATAAATCGATCAAGCAATTCGACAAGTTCCTGCGCACTCCACCCGAAGAAGCAGCACGTCAAATTCTTAATGCAGTTTTGAAAGATAAACGCCGTTTATTGATTGGTACCGATGCCCGTATTGTGGATTCGTTCCAGCGTTTATTCCCAACGGGTTATCAACGGATTGCAGCGTTTGCAACCAAGATGATGTAAGTTGTTAGCATGAAAAAAGCCATTCTCTGAGAATGGCTTTTTTATATCAGTAAAAAGATGCTTTAGATCAGTACTTTAATCTTGGTCTTTTTCCAAAAGAATTGATAATAAAATGCTTGGAAGACACATAGACTCACAAAGGAAAGTGCGTAAGCAATCCAGATGCCTGTTAAGCCCCAAAGTGAGCTAAACCAATAGGCACACGGCACTTCGATCAGCAGAATGGTGAAAATATTGATCAGCATCGGGATGTTAACCGCACCGCTGGCCCGCATGATTGAGGCAAAAATGGCACTGGCTCCAAAGAACAGAATCGACCAGAGCACGATAAATAACAGCTGTTGGCCCAGTTCAATTACGCTGTGATCGGTAATAAACAGCGCCATTAAATATTTTGAAAACAAATAGGCTAAGACAATCAACGTGCCTGTAAATAACAGATTCATGCCCAAAGCGGTACGGGTGACTTTGGCCAATAAATCGGGTTTACCTGCGCCAATCGCTTGTGCAGCAAAGATCGAGGCAGCAATTGAAATCGACAGCGCTGGAAATTGAATATAGTTCAGCACCTGATTGACTGCACCATAGGCTGCTGTGGCATGTGCACCGTAATGGTTAATCAGGCCAATAATCACCAGACCTGCTAAGGAGGTGGTGACCATCTGAATACCCGTTGGAATTCCAAGTTTTAGAATTAATTTACTGAGCTCGGCATCATGACGAATATGTTGCAGCAATAGACGGTCGATCTTTAACGGATGATTTTTATAGTTCAGATAAATTGCTAAGAAAGTCAGCACCGCGGCATAACCGATAATGGTTGCAATCGCAGGGGCAACAATACCTAAAGCCGGAAAACCAAAGTAACCTTTTAGCAAAACAGGCGTCACGCCTAAACCAATCAAGCTGGTCAGGCTCAGGGCAATCAAAGGGGTTACGCTATCGCCAACACCTCGTAAAATCGAGGTGTAAATAATATAGACGAACAGTAAGGGGCTACCCACCAACATCCATTGTACATAAGGCAAGGACAGATGCATGACTTTAGGATCTGTGCCAAGGAGCTCTAAAATATGTTTGGCAAAGATTAAACCCAGTACCGCAATGATACTGCCCCCGATCAGGGTCATAAATACGGTAGAGCCAATCACGGAGCGGACTTTTTCCAGATTCTGTGCCCCCCATGCCTGTCCAATCAGTACCGTGCTGCCTGCGGAAACTCCAATCACAAAGGCCAGTAAAAAGAACAGGATGGGGAAGAAGACCGAGACTGCGGCAATGGCATTGACCCCCATCATTTGACCGACAAAGATGGTATTAATCGTGCCTGACAGGTTTTGTAAAATATTGGTGGCAATCAGCGGCACCAGAAACACAAAAAAGGTTTTCCAGAGATTCGGTTGCATCACCAGAGGTTGGCGTGGTGTCATTCAATTTCCTTCACGCTTCATCCTGAAACGATTGTATTTTTGTCAACATAACATTCTCAGTTGTGTTGAAGATGAGGGTTCAGTTTCTTTTTGTTGATCAACATTGTACGAGAATTTCACCGGCACGTTGTAATGTTTGATCGGTCTTGGCGAAGCAGAAGCGAATCAGTCGCAGTGATTCAGGTGCCTGCTGATAAAACACTGAAATTGGAATGGCCACAATTTTGTGTTGCTCGGCAAGAAATTGGCACATCTCGACATCATTGAGATCAGGGCGAATGTTGCTGTAATCCAGATTCTGGAAATAAGTCCCTGGGGAGGGAATAAAGTTAAAACGCGAGTTTTGAATCTGGGTATTGAACATGTCACGCTTGGCCTGATAAAAGCTTGGCAATTGCTGAATATGCTCAGGATGCTGCTGCATATAGTTGGCCAATGCAATCTGGCACGGGGTAGTGCCACAGAAATTGGCAAACTGATAAATCTGGCGAAATAGACGCATGAGTTGTGGTGCAGCAACACAATAGCCTGTTTTCCAGCCTGTGACATGATAGGTTTTGCCGAAAGAACCAATCACGAAACTGCGTTCACGTAATTCAGGGAATTGCAGTGCACTATGGTGTTTTTGCCCATCAAAAATCAGATGTTCATAGACTTCATCGGACAATACCACGATATTTTTATCTTGGATCAGCTCAATCAGTTGGCGCCAATCCTGTTCTGACCAGATCGCACCTGTTGGATTGTGTGGCGTGTTGACAATAATCATGCGGGTGTTGCTATTGATACTGTCTTTGACCTTCTGCCAGTTCACCTGAAAGCTGGGTGCTTCTAAATGAATATGCACTGATTTTCCACCTGCCAACTGAACCGCAGGGGCATAGCTGTCATAGCTTGGGTCGAAAATAATCACTTCATCGCCTGCATGGATACAGGCTTGAATGGCACAGAAAATCGCAATGGTCGCGCCTGGGGTGATGGTGATTTCAGTGACTGGGTCGAGTTGCAGTTGATCACGTGCTAAGAATTGTGTCGCCAGTTGCTGTCTTAAAGCCAGTACGCCGTCACCTGCAGGGTATTGGTTATAGCCTGAAAGCGTGGCTTGGCTTAGTGCTTCGAGTAGGGCTGGCGGGGCTGGAAAATCGGGGAAGCCTTGGGAGAGATTCAGGGCATTGAGTCGTTGTGCGAGTTCAGTCATGACGCTAAAGATGGTCACGCCTTGGCTAGGGAGTTTTGACTGAAGTTGCAACATGATTGAAATGACCTATAGAATTTTAATGGATTATGTATTTTGATGGTGTCTTACCGAGAGCTTATCTAATTTCAGGATAAGCCTTCAGCTGGAGTTACTTTGGTTTCGCCCAAAGTAACCAAAAGCATTGTCATTCGCAAAACCTGTTCACTTCTTGCATTGGTTTTATTACATCGCAGAAACAGCACTTAATTGAAATCACGCAGGTTGCGAATGACTTTTTTCGCGTATCTTATTGATGACAGGTTTTTGTAGTCAATATTGATGCTATATTACAAAACATTTTCAACAATGGCACGTATCACACCGAGTGCTAAACCAATAAAGGCACCGACAATCACACCATTGACGCGGATCATATGCAAATCACCGCCCACCTCGCTTTCGATTTTGGCAATCATTTCTCGTGAATCCCACTCATGAATCCGTTCACTGATATAACGAATGATCTTGTCGCTATATTGCTCACTGAAATTAATGGCTAAGCCGACCATTTTTTCATTCAGTACCTGACGTACTTTTTCATTTTGAATCAGACTTTCACCGAGTTGCTGGATCGCCGCCTGTAGGTTAGTGGCAATGCCTGAATCTTGCTGCATTAAATCGGTTTTGATGGCATCACATAATATCCCCACCGCACCACTGATAAAATTCAGGACCTGTGGGCTATCAAGCAGTGCATCTTTACCACGATTTAAACGCTGGCTGGCTTCACTGTCGGGTTCTGCCAGTTCCAGCATCAGGTTATGGGTGGTGGCTTCAATATCCTGACGCCATGGATGATCTGGGTTGGCCAGCATCGACTCAACTTTTTCAATCAGAGAGTCAATGGTGCGTTGCTGTACATCAATGCCGATCCAGCTTGCGCCTTTGGCCAGCTTCCAGACCCCTAATTCTTGGAATAATTTACGTGATAAATCACGTGCTTCTTCCGGATGTGACACCATCCATTCATGTGCCAGATCGAGTCCACGTTGTAGCACATCTTGATGGAAATCATTTTCCAGTACAGCGCGCAGCATTTCACTGGCCAGTTTATTGACCTTGGTACTTCTGACCCACTGCACACTGTTGTTCTGGACGAAGTGTGCAATTTGCTCTTGGCTGACAAATTCAAAGATTCTCGGCACGGTGTGCTGAATCATCTGCACCACTTGCTGATTGTTTTTGGGACTGGCTAACCATTGACCTACAGCCAAACTGATATCAGCATTTTGTAGACTGCGTTGCACGATCTGTGGGGAAAGAAAATTTTCCTGTACAAAGCGACCCATTGACTCGGCAATACGGGCCTTATTGCGTGGGATAATTTCGGTGTGGTCACGCAACAGTTTGGGTAGCGGCATTCTGCCAAAAGGATTACGGAATAACACAGTGACCGCATACCAGTCCGCCAAGCCACCGACCACACCTGCTTCCGCGCCGAGCATGAAAATATGGATGAGCCATTTATATTCAGGCAGAAAGTGCGCCGCGACCATTAAAGCGATCCATGACACCACTGCAATGATCAGTGCCATGGTGGCGAAGTATTTACTTCGTTGTAAGCTCGGGACGTGGATTTCTTCGACTGAACTCATGGAGTCATCCTTTTAATTTATTTTTTATTTTGAGGCGGTGCAGGGGGCTGCAACACTTCTCCTGTCGGGCTCAAGCCATATTTTGGCCCTAAAGACTGCAAAATCATTTGAGCATCAAAGGCATCAGGAGATTGCTGCTGTGTCTTAAAGCACTCGATAGTATACGACACTTGAATTGGATCAAGATTGACCACTTGTGGGGTATCGTAGAATGGATCCGGCCAAAAGGCAGGATGACGACGATAATAGCCATAAGGGTAATACGATGGCGTCGGATAAATCACGGCTTGGCGCGGTGTCTTATGGCGGGCATTACTTGGATCATCCACCACACTAAAATAACGGAAACCATTTTTAACCGTAGTTTGTGCGGCTTTAAGCAAGGTAATTTCCTCAGCCGTACCATAACTCAAGTTATTGTCTGCTTGGAAACCGACACGGTAAGTTTTGTTATTTAACGGATAAGTGGTGAATTGGCCCAGTTGGTCAAAGGTTCTGGGTTTGGAGGGAACCGTTGCACATCCTGCAAATGTCAGTGCGACAAGCAGCGGGGTGCATATTAATACGCTTTTCATATGCCATTCCTATGTACAGTGTCGAGGGGAATCGACTTAAAAACTGCTATTCGGTTGAGTTAAAAACTCCAATTCTTCAGCGGTTGAGTGACGTCCTAATAGTGCATTGCGATGCGGATAACGCCCAAAACGATCAATGATCACTTTGTGCTTTTTCTCAAAGCTTAGATTTATTTCATTGCCTAAGCGTTGAAATAATTTCAGGGCAAATTCATGCATGCGTTTGGATTCACTATGCATAAACGGCATATAAAGGAAGGAGCGTTGCTCTGGGCTGAGTTGTGCGTCCAGCTGTAAGCTAATGGCCTCTTGTGCCAATGCGAGTGCAAGGCTGTCATAAGCAAAAGCGTGGGCTTGATCCCGATATAAATTTCGGGAGAATTGGTCGAGTATAATAATTTCCGCCAAGCGCCCTTCAGCTGTTTCACGCCATGACCACAGCTCGGCCTGAGCGGCCTGATGATGAATCTCTGCAAAGGACGCGCGAATTTTTGCATCAAAATCATCACTTTTAGCAAACCAAAGTGAACGATGGTCAGGGTCAAACCAAAAATTAAGAATGTCTTGCGCTTGCATGGGGGAGTATCCACTGGAAGATTTATTTTTTAATAAAATCACAATTTCAGCGTGTCTTATGTAACAAGATTGTGATAAAAATTGCCAAACTAAATCAGATGACTAGATTGTAATTGTCGTTATAATTGGCTGAGTCGAAGGGATTGGCATGCAGATCATGCCTGTAGAATCGACGACGTCGTTACCATGCATGTGGTCGGCTGATCCTGAATAAGCGAGCAATAGAATATGAATCAACCCAGCCTTACTTCCTCTGTGATACCAACTTGGGTAGATGCCTCGCTATTAAAGGGGATGTTACGTGGCATTGAGCGTGAAAGCCTGCGGATGCAAAGTAATGGATTTTTATCACAAAAAAATCATCCAGAAGCGCTCGGTTCAGCTCTGACACATCCATATATTACGACGGATTATTCAGAAGCATTGATGGAGTTTATCACCACGCCACAAACAACGATTGCGGCGGCACTCAATGAACTGAGTGATATTCATAGTATCGTCCATGAGCAACTGGAAGATGGCGAACGCTTATGGCCTCTGTCGATGCCCTGTATGCTGGATGATAACGAAGAAAATATTAAACTGGCACAATATGGCAGTTCCAATATTGGTCGCTTTAAAACCTTATATCGTCGTGGTTTAGGTGTGCGTTATGGTCGCCGTATGCAGACCATTTCCGGGGTGCATTATAATTTATCTTTTCCAGAACAATTATTTGCGCTTTTGCAGCAGCATGAAAGCAACCCACAATTAAAACAGCTCAGCCTGCAAGATTATCGTAGTCACCGCTATTTCGGTTTGATCCGCAACTTTATTCGTTTGATTCCTTTGGTGATGTATATGCTGGGTGCGAGCCCATCGGTATGCCGCTGTTTTCTGACTGGCCGTCAGCACCATTTACAACCCTTAGTAAAGGGTACGCTCTATTTACCTGAAGCAACCGCTTTACGGATGGGGCGTTTGGGCTATCAAAACTCAGCGCAAAAAGAGCTTGGCATTCATTATAACGACCTGCATGATTATCTGGATGGCTTACAAAAAGCCGTGCATACGCCATATCCAGAGTTTACGGCACTGGGCCTCAACGATGAGCAGGGTGAGCCGATTCAGATCAATGATCATGTGCTACAGATTGAAAATGAATACTACAGTCTGGTACGCCCTAAACAGGTACCACAAGCGGGTGAAACACCATCACAAGCCTTAAAAAATCGTGGTGTGGGTTATGTCGAATTACGTGCAGTGGATGTGAATCCGTATAGTGCGATTGGGATTGATGAAATTTCGGCAGGCTTCCTTGAAAGTCTGGCGTTGTACTGTTTGCTCAAAGACAGTCCAGATTTATTTGCTGAAGAACAAGAGCAGATTGACCGCAATCAAACAGAAGTGGTCAATCGTGGTCGTGCAGCAGATGCCAAGATCGAAGAGGGAGACCACTCGATTGCACTAAAAGACTGGGCACAAACCCATTTAAATGCGATTCAAGACTGTGCCAAGCTATTAGACCAAATGGATGGCACACAGCTGTATCAAGATGCGATCCAAGTGATGCAGCAGCGCCTAGACCATGTCGAAAATACCCCTTCGGCTCATGTGATTGCAGATACCTTGCAGCATGGCGGCACATGGAATTTTGGCAGTGTCATGGCGCAGCAACATGTTGATCATTATGACCAACATCCACTCAGTGAAGAACGCAAACATTATTTTGAACAATTGGCGCAAACATCGTTGCAAAAACAGGCGCAACTTGAACAAGATAACGACATGAGTTTTGAACAATATCTTGCACAATACCGTTAAAATTTTAGAGGACTTCCCATGCGATGGAATTACCGCCTAGTCAGCGCTGTTTTGGTACTGACCAGCATCATTGGTATCTCATTTGCGTTGTATCTAGAGCATGTGCAAGGTTTAAACCCTTGTCCATTGTGTATTTTCCAACGTATCGGCTTGATTATAATGGGTTTGATTGCCCTCGTTGCCTTTATTCATAATCCGGTTTCGAGTGCATTCAAACGTTTTTATGCTTTCTTGGCGACCGTATCAATTGGCTGGTCAGTTGCCGTCGCAGCACGCCATATCTGGTTGCAGCATTTACCTGCTGACCAAGTGCCAAGCTGTGGGCCGGGTTTAGATTATCTGGTTGATGTGTTGCCGATGAAGGCGGTATTACAGGAAGTGCTTTCAGGTTCTGGTGAGTGTGCAGTGATTGACTGGACGTTCTTGGGACAATCTTTGCCAGTTTGGTCTTTGTTGTATTTCAGCCTGATTTTATTGATCTGCTTATGGCAGCTGTTTAGAAACTACGGGGTTGCTGCAAAATAACAGCATGCATCTGTACTCGCTGGATAAAGCCCGAAATGTGAATGCATATTTCGGGCTTTATATTCTCTATAACTAAACAAGTTGTGCCATTTTGTTGCTTGAACGCTTTTTTTATGGACAGATAAGTCTGTTTTTTGTAAAGTTCAGCCAAATCCCAGCACAATCCGATTATAAAAAATGCTTTTTAATATATTTAATGTATTAGAAAAAATAGGGCTAAATGCACAGAAACGTGCTATCCACGTACAGTTTTCTAATCATCTACTGAATAATCAAGTTTTTTTACAGCGCATACAAGGCCAGCATCAACTCAATGTGGGTTTGGAAGCTGAGCTGATTTGCCTGTCGACCAATGCCCAGATTCCCCTCAAACAGTTTATTGGGGTTCAGGTTGCGGTTGATCAGGTTACCGATTCAGGGCAGTTGTTTCGCACCACGGGGATTGTGACTGAGGCCAGCTATGGGCAAAGTGATGGTGCATTAACGCTGTATAAGCTAACTATAAACGATGCGACTCATTTATGGCATAAGCGCCGTAACAGCCGTGTGTTTATGAATAAAACGGTTGTGGAAATTACCGAAGTTTTATTCAAGGAGTGGCAGCAAAGAAGCCCACTTTTTGCGGCAAGTTTGAATCTGGATCTGAATGGCTTAAGCCAGAATTATGATATACGCCCCTTTGTGATGGGCTCGAATGAATCTGATTATGACTTTCTAACGCGCTTATGGCGCAGTGAAGGCATTAGCTGGCTGATTGATGAAGCTGAACTTTTTGTGCCGCATTCGAGTACCCCTGTTAAAGCGCAGAAGCTAAGATTAATTGATGACAATAGCCAGTATCAGGCTCTGGCTCGACGGAGCATTCGTTATCATCGCAGCAGTGCCACAGAATTTCAGGATAGCATTACTGGCTTTGTGGCGGTGCGAAGCCTGCAACCCACAGCCGTGCATCTGCAACGCTGGCAGCCCGATGCCTTGGCACAAGAAGAAGGCGCAGGTTCAGTCGTCACCAGCCATAACCATTCGGACAGTTTCGACTCTGCCAGTTTAAGTCTTGAGCAGGCATGGCATATCAGCCCAGCCTGGATGCAGGATTTAAAGGGTGAAGACCAAGCGACAGCTTCTGGGAACAGTCAGTTAGAAAAACTGAATCAGCAATTCAATGACATGTATGCCAGTCAAGCCAAATACTTTAAGGCTTACAGCACGGTACGGGATAGTCAGGTTGGCTATTGGTTTAATCTGAGGGAACATCCTGAAATTGATCAGCATGAAGGGGCTGATCAAGAGTTCCTGATTATCTCCAAGCATTTCTACAATCAAAATAATTTACCGAAAGATTTACAGCAACAGGTGAGTCAGCTGCTCAGCCAAAGCCGCTGGGATCAACACGGCTATGACGAGGCAGAGCGTCAGGGTAATGAACTGACCTTGATTCGCCGTCAGATTAAAATCACCCCTGAATATGATCCAGAGTTGCATCGTCCGATTGCCTATCCGCAACGCGCCAAAGTGGTTGGGCCGGAAGGAGAAACCATTTATGTGGATGAATGGGGACGGATTAAGGTGCGCTTTCTGTTTACCCGTAGCGATGACCATGGACATGATGGTGGTGCGGGCAGCAATGACAATGACACCGACTCTGCATGGGTGGATGTCCTCACGCCTTGGGCGGGGGAAGGCTATGGTGCACGCTTCTTGCCACGGATTGGTGAAGTGGTGGTCATCGATTTCTTTGATGGCAATATCGACCGTCCTTTTGTGACAGGGCGAATCCATGAAGCGCAACGTTCTCCGACCAAGTTTGATGTCAAAGGACAACTCCCAGATACTAAAAAACTCAGTGGTATCCGCAGTCAGGAAGTCAATGGCAGTGGTTTTAACCAGTTACGTTTTGATGATACAACGGGGCAAATCAGTACCCAGTTACAAAGTAGCCATGCTGCAACACAACTGAATTTAGGTAATTTAAGCCACCCTAAAGTGCAGGAAAGCAGCAACGGTCGTGGTGAGGGCTTCGAGCTCAGAACCGATGCTTGGGGCGCTGTGCGGGCAGGCAAAGGCATGCTGATCAGTACCTATGCCCAAGAACAGGCCATTGCTGATCATCTGGAAGCTGCTCAAGCACAATCTTTGCTGTCACAGGGCTATGACAGCATGAAAATGCTCAGTGAAGTGGCTGCTAAACAACAGACCGATGCGCTGAATGTGATTAACCGCTTACCGAAGTTTATTCAGTCATTGGAACTTAAAACCACAGGTCAAGCACTGGATAGTACTTTAAATTTATTTAAAGAAGGGATGAGTAATGACCCAATTCATGCTTTAAAGGATTGCGGTGGTTTTATTGAGGATATTGGTGCACTTGGCGGTAATGCCAAAGGCGCAGTAGAAGAATTTAATGCGTTCTTTAGTGATGCCAAAGATGCGGTTGAAAATCTGAAAGAGTTCATTGAAAACGTAGAAGAGCATGGCGCTGATATTGTCAAAGGTAAGCTTGCCAGTATTAAAGATCGGATTCAGCAAAACCCGTTTGAGAGTATTAAAGAAGTCGGGAAGGTTTTGGCCAATGTCGATATTAAAGATTTTGAGCTGATGAGTACCTGTGGAACCTTTAGTAAAGGCAGCAAGTTAGACATCACTCCGTCCAAAGCCTTGAGCTCATTACAGGGCTTTATGGAAGGTTATACCCAAGGCTTGGAAAGTAGTTCCAATGCCAAGCAACAAGAGCAAGGCAAGATTTTCAGACAGGCCTTGATGTTGTTGGCATCACCGAATGGAATTGCGTTAACCACGCCTGAAAATATTATTTTGCAGGCCTCTCAGGATATTGCCGAGAGTGCCAGTGGTTCAATTAACCTGAGTGCACAGAAGAATATTATTGGGCATGCACAGGACAAGATCAGTTTGTTTGCCGCGCAAAAGGGCTTTAGAGCTTATGCAGCAAAAGGGAAATTGGAGTTGCAGGCGCAGGATGATCTAATTGAAGTGATTGCTAGGAAGGTCATTAGATTAATTTCGACTGAGGAAAAAATTGAGCTTACTAGTGCAAAAGAAATTGATATTAAGGCTGGAGGTAGTCAACTAATTGTGAATGGAGGTGGAGTGTTTATAAAAACAGGTGGCAAGTTTGAGGTGAAGAGTGGGCAGCATATTTTTTTAAGTGGTGAAAATATTTCTATACCAAAATATGATTTACCTAAGATAGAAAAGAATAAATTTAGCTTGAGATTTGCTCCATTTGGTAATGATATTAACTTTGATCTAATGGGCTTTGTTAACCAACCTTATAAAATTATTAATAAAGAAAGTGGAGAAATACTTTCAAGTGGTGTGATCACTGAAACAAAATTGCCACGAGTTTTCAGTGACACTGAAGATGAGGTGGAGTTGTCGATTGGTAAGGAGTTATGGAAAATTGATGTTCAAGAATTATCTTCTAGCGAAGAAAATGAATCAGAAAATGAAGTCGAAATTCCAGAAAATTTATATTGTGAATTTGAAGATGAAAACATTGAGCATGATTTTCTTGATTCAGACCTAATAAATTCGATAATAAATAAATAGGAATATAATTATGGCGAAATTTATTAAAGCATCTCATGACAGACCGACATTGACTGTTCAATATCTTTCAGATGATGGGAAAATCTTATTAAGAACAGGAGGAACAATTGCTTGGAGATTTAACAACCCTGGAAATATGAGACCTAAAGATAAAGGAATGTATCCAGGACAAATTGGTACTGGAAATACGAAAAGTGGAAATTTTGCTATTTTTGAAAGCTATGAAATAGGAAGACGAGAAAAAAAGGCTTTGCTTAGACGTAAATATAATAATTACTCATTAAAAGATGCTCTATATATTTATGCACCGCCTAATGAGAATGATACTGAAGCATATATTGCTTATTTAATAAAACACACAGGTTTTACTCGCTCGACCGTATTGTCATCGTTAGATGATAAAGGAATTGAGAAATTAATGGATGCTATGGAGCGTAAGGAGGGATATTATAATACAAATACACAACCTCCACGTTCTGATAAATGGATTAGTACTACAACTGTAAATGTTAGTAATGGTTCTAATCCATTAGCCGATCAAAAAATCATAATTAATCATAATGATAGGAAAAAAGAATATGTCACTAATAAAAATGGAAATTTACCTCCGATTCCTCATGTAAAACAAGGAGATAAAATTTCTTTTAGTGCTATGGTGGATGGTTGTGAAACATTAATTGGAGAGGTGGTAACTTCTGTTGAGTCTCAAGTGGTTAGTTTGGTTAATAATGCAGCCCGTTTTACCAGTAGGTTAATGCCTCAGAATGGATCTTTTAGCGCAAAAAAAGATGATATACCAAGAATTGATTATGTTGTTGTCAATGGTGATGTGCTCTCAAAAATTGCAAAGCGCTTTCGTGTCACTGCCCAACAAATTCAACAGTGGAATAATATAAAAAATGCAAATGAAATTTATGCAGGTCAAATGCTTGCGATAGGGTATTTTGCAAAAAAAATTAATGAGCAACAAAAAGGTAAAAGTAGAAATAGTTCTGCAAATATTTATAGAGTTAAATCTGGCGATACAATTTATAAAATTTGTAAATTAAAAGGTATCTCAATTGATAGTCTTATGAAAGCAAATCCACAGATTAAAGAAAGAGATACGATTTTAGTTGGTCAAATAGTTACAATACCATCTTCTGTTTCTAGTACTCATACTAAACCAAAAAGTGAAACAAAAAAGCAAGAATCTAATGACGTTGGGACAGCAGCTTTGACCTCAATAACTACGGTTATCTCTGGTTTGGGGAATAATATACAAGAGGTTACAAGAAGTAAATCAGGAACAGGTGAGGGATTAGCGATTTTACCTGTGAATAATCGAGAAGCGCCATGGATGCCAATTGTAATTCGGGAGCTAAAACAATGGTATGGCAAAAGAGAGGGTGTCATTACAAAACAAGATAACTATCATATGTTAACAGGTAGTAAAATCAATACTTTGGTTGGTTCAACTCAGGCATGGTGCGCATCATTTGCAAATTATTGTTTACAAGAAGCTAAATATGCAAAATCAGCTGAGCCAGCAAGTGCATTAAGCTTTCGTCGTGATACAAAAAATTTTGTTAAAATAACAAAGCCTATTTTTGGTGCATTGGCAACTATCCCTACTTCCTCAGGAGCTAGTCCAGAAGCTAAATCAGGTTTTGGTCATGTTGGTTTTGTTTATTGTTTAGATAAGACGAGTGGTCGATTTCTTATAATAGGTGGGAATCAGGATGATCAAATCACGATTGCTAGTAAATCAATATCAGCTTATAGATTCTATGTACCAAAAGCTTATCATGAGTTTTCGAAATCTCAACTTTTGGAAAAGAAAATGTCTGTTGATGATCTATATGGAGCTTTAGGGCTAAAAACAGTTCGTACAAGCAATGCAACACGGTAGAATCAGGATATATTTATGAAATTTAGTACCATCTGCTTTTATTCTTCTTTATTTCTTTTAAGTGCTTGTTCACAATCAGAAACTCAAAATCAGCACTTAAATGAGAAAACTGAGCAAAAACTTGAAGCCCATGATAAAAGTACTGATTCGGTTATCTTGTATATGAAGAATGCAGAATCATCTGGTCAAGAAATGACAACAAAAGAACAGGCAGAATTTTATCGGGTTTTATTAAAGAAGTTAGATGGGCAAAGATTTTTAGTTCAGGATTTCTATATTACGGGTAAAAAACAAACTGATCCGTATATTTTAACAGATGGTAAATTGGATTATGTTTATAATGAACAAGCTGATACATCATATTATCCGAGAGAAGGTTCTAGAATTGTATGGTATGAGTCTGGTAGTAAAGCAGCGGAGACCGAATATAATGATCATAAAGAAAATGGTCTATGGCGTGTTTGGTATGAAAATGGAAATTTAAAGGAAGAAACAAATTATAAAGCTGGTAAAATAAATGGTAATAGTAAAAATTGGAATGAAGATGGCAAGTTAACAGGTGAGTGCAATTACAAAGATGGTTTGGAAGATGGTAGATGCTATGAAAAATATACTATGAACCCTCAAATTTTTATCTATGATGGTACATATAAAGAGGGAATTAAAGTGGGTAAATGGAAAGAGTGGGATGAGGAAGGTAAATTAGTAAAAGTAGAGAGCCATAATGATTAACTTAAAAATAAACGCTTTGTTTTTTTTCATAGTAGCGAACACCATATTTTTATCGCAAACATATGCGAGTGATAATTTTACAATCCTAACAGGTCATATATTAAATAAAAAGAGTATAGATGAACAAAATAAAATACATCCGTATGATGTTGTTTTATTGCCAACAGCTAGAGATTTTTATTTAAAAGAAGAGGGTGAAGAGTATAAAAAAATAAAAGAAATCCAGTTGAACTATTTAGATGTGAAATATAAGATTGAATATAATAAGCCCGCACAAATAACATGCAAAGGTTTGTATTCAGCTGATTCTATGTTTCATTATACCAATTTAATTTGTGTGGTTGGAAAAATAAATTATATAAAGCGATGATTTTAGTCTTGTGTAATTATAAGTTTCTAGGTGGCACTATTTGATTTTTTTAAAAAATTAATAGTTTTAATAATTAAGCCCTGAATTGATGAGCCGAAATAAATCATAGTGGAAATAGTAATAATGAAAAATACATCTGTTAGCTTAACTCTACTTGTAGTTTTATCAGTTTTAGGGTGTTCAGGTAATACAATTGCAGCAAAGGATATTAATAAAACAGAAGAAAATGTCAGAGTAATTAAATACCCTATATCATCAAATTTTTATTCAGAATGTAGAGAAAATAAATCTGAAAAAGAATGCAGGAAAATAAGTGATATAAAAGATTATTCTTATCAATCAACGAAAATTTTAAAAGAACTCCCAGTTGAAGTGAGTTTTTTGTCAGATAGTAAGGTAAAAGATCTTAATGTCGATAATTTTAGATTTATATCTAAGGGTAATGATATAGTTTACTCTATAGCTGAAAAGTATGTAGATACAGATGAAGAGGCTAAATCAGAATTTTATTTGATTAAAATTAAGCCAAAACTGGAAATAGAAAAAATAGGTGATTATTACTCAATTGATAGCTTAGGGATAATAACTTATAAAGATAACAATGGGAAATTACTAAAGAGAAGTTTAAAATAAAAATTACTTAATATTGAGCTGAAATACCCTAACTGAGTTGGGGTGTTTTTAAAATAAATTAAAAATTAAGAGTGGCTGATTTAGACTAATAGGAAATTTGAAATGAATTTTTTGAAAAAAGTAATGATATTTTCTGTTGGTTTAGTAGTATCAAGTTTTTGTTTTTCTAAAGAGAATGGTCAAAATATTAAAGTTGAGCCTTGTGGTTTTGATTATGATGTTAATAACTATTACTGTAAAACGGATAAAATTAAAGTTTTTGAAGGAAATATTGGAAGAAAGTCAGATTTTAATAAAGATTATTCTGTAATAAAAATTGATGATGGAAAATATTATAGATTGGCCGCATTAAATCAAAGAAGTTATAAAGTTTACCCTTTGAATTACCAAATAAATAAGAAAAAAGCTAACTTTAATTACGCTGTTGAAAAAGATGAGTTGTGTGTATCAGGGGATTTATATTCTTATAGAGATACATATTTAAATTCAAAAGCGTGCTTTAAAATTATTGATAACGCTTTTGTAAAAGTGAGTATTGTAGAGGATATAAGTCAAAAAAATAATAGTAATAGCCTTGTGTTTATTAAAACACCTATCTCATCTGATTTCTTCTCTAAATGTAATGAGAAAAATCCAGTGAAAAAATGTGAGCAGCTTGAAAGTTCTAATAATAGGGCATATTCTTTATCTGAGTTAAAGAAAATATCTCCTGATTTTTTGAATATATTTGATAATCCTAAAGTGGATTCATTGAATGCAAATACGTTTAGGTTTCTTCCTAAAATGAAAGATGGTTTTTATTCTATTGCTGAAAAGTATATGGAAACAGATGAAGGAACTAGTTCTGAGTTTTATCTGATAAAATTAAAACCTACACTAAATGTAGAGAAAATTGGTGATTATTACTCAATTGATAATTATGGAGTAATAACTTATAAAGATAAAAATGGAAAATTATTGAAGAGGAATTTAAATTAATTTGAACACTATATTTAGTATTTTTTAGTACACCTCAATAGTTTTGGGGTGTATTTTTTATAAATTAATCTAATTTTTTATAGGGAGGTTGAAATAAAGATTATGAATAAATTTATTTTTTTAAAGATGATAGTTGCTTATGGTTTTTTCTTTAACTTTTGTTATGCAAAAGAAAATTCTTCATGGAATGATTATCTTCAAGATTCTACCCAAGTGAAATCACCTGTGGAATATCTAGATGTATATAATAAGTATTCAGTTATCAATCCTAATTTAAAAATAAAGTTAACGGATTTTGGTAATATTGATAAAACAAAGAAAAATATTAACTACACATTAAAAAAATATGGTGTCCAAATATTAAATGGTAAGGTTGTATATGATGTTTTAAGGACAGCAGTGCCTGTGGAGTCTAATGTTGACTTAGCTTTACTATATCACGATAAAGCTATTTTAGCTTTTAGAATAAGAGAGTTAAGTACTGTTAACTGCATATTCCTGCATAAACATACCAGTCATTCCTGTTCGTACCATACCAGTCATTCCTGTTCGCACCATACTACTTTAATTAAAATAATAAA
>NZ_KE340378.1:0-92616 GCF_000413935.1 Acinetobacter colistiniresistens
CTCCCTATTATTTTGATTGCTGTGGTATAGCACGAATAGGAATGACTGGTATGGTACGAACAGGAATGGGTGGTCGTTTTATCCAGTATTTTGCATAACTATGTTAAAGTTCCGTTTAAAAGTAATAAAGTCACTGTTTTTATATATAATATAAATAATAATAATTTTACCGAAATACCCGTTATACATTCTGATAGTGAAGATAAGAGTGAACAAACAGACCAACTCATGGGTGATCAGGTAACATATGACATTAAGAAAGGACAGTATACTTATCTTGCAAATGTTAAAACTTATAAAGATGGAAAAATTTCCCAATTCAAGGCTGTTTTAAATGGTAGCTTAAAATGTATTTCGTCGACTTTAGGTTGTGAAACAACAGGAATTCTGTCTGCTGAAAAACAAGCTAAGTAATTTAATTTAGATTTTGGTTAGGTATTTTATTTTAAAGGAATTTATTATGACTTCATCCTATAGAAAATATACCTACATTCTAGGCTTGGTCAGTCTAAGTCTCTTAGCTTCTTCCTGTAGCAATGCGCCAGAAAAGAAACATGAAATTTCCGATCAAAGCCAAATAAAAAAAGGCCCGTCAATTTCTACAAAGTTAAAAAATGATGATGGTTTCCTGATCACTTCGCTTCCTTATAACTCAAATGCACATCTTAACTGTATTTTATCGGCACAAAGAATGAACTGCGGCTCAATCAATTTGATTGATAGTGTTCGTCTAATCAAAGTTTATAACTTTATCAACCCACGTTATGGTGATTCAGTCGTTTTCCCAGAAACAAGTGCAGGCATTTTATTAATTGCATCTCCTTCTTCAAGTGAAGCAGGAAATCCAGAAATAAATCTGACAACAGTAAACAAGTTTGGTTTGGTTAAAAGCATTACCTTAGATGCATCTCAAAATATTGTGATTAATCAGAAGTATGAAATTTTATATAAAGAAGATGGAAAAGATCTAAAACTGAAATTAAATGACCGAGGTGAATTTGTGAAGTAAAGCTATTCCTTAGATGATTGAGCCTGTTACAGCTTTTGACCGAAAAAAGCTCAGCTAAAATCTAACTGAGCTTTTATCGTTTAGGTCTCAACAATGCCTTCTAAATCATCAAAGGTATAGTTATGCGGGACATTGATCATATGGGTTTGTACACCGGCCTCAACTTTTTCTCTGGCATCTGGGTATAACCAACGCGTAATCTGTTCGGCCACACTCGAATGATACTGAATTTCAAAATGATTCAGCCCATAAAAAACTGCTTTATGCGTATCAGGCAACTTCAACTGAAAACGTGGATTCTGGTGTTCACCCAAAGCACTCTTCACACTGACCAAATAGTCCCCAATCACAGACAGCGCTTTATTCCGTAACTTCTCAAATTCTAAAGTCCCTGCAATCAAGAAGGTATTGATATGGGACGGTAACGGAGCGGGTTTGCGATTGTCATCAGCAAAACCAATGCGGGCATCATTGTGTTCCCAGTCATCATCACGAACACTGCCATAACGCAGATCGAGTATGCCATTACTACGCACATTCACCAACTGACCTAGCAAGTTGATAAAGGGGAAGCCGCCGAGTTTGTCCTGCAAGACGAAACCAAAGCGTTCAAGTACTGCACCATGATGAGGCGAACCGATGCAGACCAGATTCTCGACCATATGAACCCATTGATACAGATTCTGTTTGCCATAAAACAGGGCACTACGTGAAACCAAGCCGCCCATACTGTGGCCAATCAGGTCAATACTGGTGATACGTGGGTTACGTTGCACCAAATCCTCTAAGGTATTGGCAAAACTACGGCCATTGGCAGAAATTCGGCGTCCGGTGTTGTAATTGAGATACAACATGGTGTTGTTATCTCGTTGCGCAAGTAAGCGTTCACCAATCCCGCCATAGCGATGATTAGACCAGGTCAAATGGTTCATGCATAAACCATGGGCAAGAATTACCACACGTCCGGTTAACTCGCCTTGCTGTAAAGAACCATAGTGATCATAAAGCACCATTGGCAAGGCCATTGGATTGTGTTGCTTTAAAAAGAAATCACCAAAAATTCCATTCAGTGCGCCCACTAAAAAATGCAGTGTGGGAGTCAGAGGTTTGTCATGTAAGACTGGAAATTTTTCAATAATGCGACGTAAATTGGGCGCAAGAAAGTGACTGCCATATTTTTGCAGTGCTACATAAGAGAACTGATAAAATTTTTGCAGTTGTGGGTGCTTTTGTAATTGTTTGGCTTTTTGTGCACTTAAACCGAGCGTTGTCCTTAATACCTCGGTTTGTACCACTTGAATCAGTTCGTGTACGCCACTGAGGCTGGTACTGACCAGCTGTGCCAAACCCTCCAAAACATCTGCCTGACTTGGGGGCGTGCGATCCCACTTACAATAAGTTTCATGCAGAGGTGTTAAACTTGGCATATTAATTTCCCCATCCTTGATATATACCGAAGGTTTGAAGTGATTTTTCTGAATATTGTTTAGATAAACTACAACAAACGCTTACATCTTATGTCTTTCATGCGTAATTTTTTTAGAATACTGATGAACGGAGTACAGTATCGTTTTTTGTGTCAGACAATATCGAGCTTAAATGTAATTTATATTGTTGTTTGATTAACAATTAATCAAAATAATGTGATTTATTTCACTTTATGTCAAGCTATTGCCTATTTGGGTGCGTATGCAAATTATCTATCTACATGGTTTTCGCAGCAGTCCGATGTCAGTAAAAGGGCAACAGCTGCAACAATTTTGTGCACAGCATGACACGATACAGGTGCATTTACCTGATTTAAATCAAACGCCCGAGCAGGTACTGACACAACTTTCGCAGCTTATCGAAAATTTACCATCTGATAAAGTGGTTTTAGTTGGAAGTAGCCTTGGAGGCTTTTACGCGACATATCTTGTCGCCAAATATGCCTGTCCTGCTGTACTGATCAATCCAGCTATGCAACCATGGCAATTATTCGAAGATTTATTCGGGATTGAGCAAATCCCGCTCAAAGTCACTGAATCATGGACGCTTGATGCCGATCAATTGCAGCAATTACAATCGATTGCTGACACGAAACTCAATCATGCTGATAAAATTCTGGTGCTGTTGCAACAAGGCGATGAAGTCTTGGATTATCGTGAAGCTCAACGTTATTATAGTGCTGTTCATCCATCATCATTGATTTTAACCGACGCAGATGGTAATCATGCAATGGATGATTTTGAAGAAAAATTACCTTTAGTTCTCGAATTTTTATCGGCAGCCCTCCAATAAGGAAGTCAGACCCAGTGACACAATACACGGCACAATCCCTTGAAGTTCTTTCTGGTTTAGATCCAGTTCGTCGTCGACCAGGCATGTATACCGATACCTCACGTCCAAACCATTTGGCGCAAGAGGTAATTGATAATGCAGTCGATGAAGCGCTTGCAGGGCACGCCAATCAAATTTGTGTCACGGTTTATGAAGATGGCTCATTGTCGGTTGAAGATAATGGACGGGGGATGCCTGTCGATATCCATCCTGAATATGGACAAAGTGGTATCGAAATCATTTTGACCAAATTGCATGCCGGTGGCAAATTCAGCACCGATAACTACCAGTTTTCGGGGGGATTGCACGGGGTTGGGATTTCGGTGGTGAATGCGCTATCGACACGTGTTGAAGTTGCGGTACAGCGTCAGGGTAACCTGTATCAAATGGCCTTTGAACAAGGTGAGCCTGTTGCTCCTTTATCGGTGCTTGAAGGTAAAGTGGCCAAGCGCGCAACGGGTACAACGGTGCGTTTCTGGCCTGAAGGCAAGTATTTTGATAGCCCTAAATTTGCACTGAAAGCGCTGAAACATAATTTAAAAGCCAAAGCCGTTTTAGCCGCGGGCTTAAAGATTATTTATGACGATAAAATTAATAAAGAAAAGATTGAATGGCAGTTTGAAAATGGTCTGGTCGACTATTTGATGGATGAACTGCAAGATCGGGACATCTTGCCTGATCCTGCTTTTGTCAGTAGTGGCCAAGCAGACCGCGCGGCCTGTGAGTTTGCGATTTGCTGGAATGTCGAAGGTGGCGAGCAGATTCAGGAAAGTTATGTCAACCTGATTCCAACCGCGCAAGGCGGTACCCATGTCAATGGTTTACGTTCGGGTGTGACGGAGGCTTTGCGTGAGTTCTGTGAATTACGCAATTTGTTGCCACGTAATATGAAGTTGTCTGCGGAAGATGTTTGGGATGGGGTGAATTTTATTCTATCGCTGAAATTCCAAGAGCCACAATTCTCGGGCCAAACCAAAGAACGGTTATCCAGTCGTGAAGCCTCTAATATTGTACTGAACATCGCCAAAGATGCGTTTGCTTTATGGCTGAATCAACATGCGGAGATTGCGACGCAATTGGCTGAAATGGCGATTGCCAAAGCCGGACGTCGTCTCAAAGCCGCTAAAAAAGTTGAACGTAAAAAGATTGTTGCCGGCCCGGCTTTACCTGGAAAGTTGGCAGACTGTGTCGGCTTAACTCGTGAAGACAGTGAGCTGTTTATTGTCGAGGGAGATTCTGCAGGCGGTAGTGCCAAACAGGCGCGAGACAAGAATTTCCAAGCGATTATGCCGATCCGCGGAAAAATTCTGAATACTTGGGAAGTCTCTTCGGACGAAGTGCTGGCTTCTCAAGAAGTGCATGATATTGCCATCGCCATTGGCGTTGATCCGGGCAGTGATGATCTGTCTGAATTACGCTATGGCAAAATCTGTATCCTTGCCGATGCGGACTCGGATGGTCTACATATCGCCACCTTATTATGTGCTTTATTTGTCAAACATTTCCCGACTTTGGTTGAAGAAGGTCATTTGTTTGTGGCGATGCCGCCGCTCTATCGTATTGATATTGGTAAAGAAGTGTACTACGCCTTGGACGATGATGAGCTTGAAAGCATTTTGAAGAAGGTCAAGGGCAATAAAAATCCGCAGATCACCCGATTCAAAGGGTTGGGTGAGATGAATGCCAGTCAGTTGCGTGAAACCACCATGGACCCGAACACCCGTCGTTTGGTGCAGTTGGATTTGGATGATGCGCATTTAACCGCAGGTTTATTGGATAAATTGCTGGCGAAAAAGCGTTCAGCTGACCGCAAACACTGGTTAGAGCAAAAGGGTAATCTCGCTGATATTACTGTCTAAATGGCTTGAGCCATGCACCGATTAAAGCCAAGCTGATGCTTGGCTTTTTCTTTGGCTGCTTGATTCTGATTCGAGCTGAACAAATTTGCATCATTTTAGTTCATCGCGTATTTTTTGTATGCAATGTTGTATACAAGATCCATGAAATAATCAGAGACCTTGATTAAATATAATAAAAAACAATTGGTTATTGTGTTGGCATAAAAATTGAATAACTCCACCCAGTAAAAATCACAATATTGATGGGTGGAGAGGAAGATGCAAAATAAATTGTCGATGTCCGTACTGATGGCTGCCATGATGGGAATCGGTCTGGTCGGCTGTTCAAAACCAGCAGAAAAAACAGAACAAACCAAAACAGAAACCAAGACGGCACCCGCAACAAGCGGCGACACCATTAAAGTGGGAATCCTGCATTCACTTTCAGGCACCATGGCGATCTCAGAGACTTCGCTGAAAGACACCGCCTTGATGACCATCAATGAAATCAATGCCAATGGTGGGGTACTGGGTAAAAAGTTAGAACCTGTGATTGTTGACCCTGCGTCGGATTGGCCATTGTTTGCAGAAAAAGCCCGTCAGTTGATTACTCAAGATAAGGTCGCAGTCATTTTTGGCTGTTGGACATCCGTTTCGCGTAAATCAGTGCTGCCTGTGGTCGAAGAGTTGAATGGCTTGTTGTTCTACCCAGTGCAATATGAAGGCCAAGAACAATCTAAAAATATCTTCTATACCGGTGCAGCACCGAATCAACAAGCGATTCCTGCGGTTGAATATTTGATGGGGGATGAAGGCGGTAAAGCAGAACGTTTTGTGTTGCTCGGCACCGATTATGTCTATCCACGCACCACCAATAAAATCTTACGTGCCTTCTTGAAGTCGAAAGGCGTGGCTGATGCCGACATCATGGAAGAATACACCCCATTTGGTCACAGCAATTATCAAACCATTGTTTCCAATATTAAGAAGTTCTCTGCGGGTAAAAAGACTGCGGTGATCTCGACTATTAATGGAGATTCTAATGTGCCGTTCTATCGTGAATTGGGTAACCAAGGCATTAAAGCATCCGATATTCCAGTCATGGCCTTCTCTGTAGGTGAGGAGGAATTACGTGGGATCGATACCAAACCATTGGTCGGTCATTTAGCAGCATGGAATTATTTCATGTCGGTGAAAAATCCGAAGAACACCGAGTTTGTGAATAAATTCAAACAATATGCAGTGCAATACAAATTGCCAAATGCCGACAAAGTCGTGACCAACGATCCGATGGAAGCGACCTATGTTGGGATCAATATGTGGAAGCAAGCCGTTGAAAAAGCGGGCACGACTGAGGTCGACAAAGTCCGTGATGCGATGGCGGGTCAGACCTTCGCTGCCCCATCAGGCTATACCCTCAAAATGGATGAAAGCAATCACCATCTACATAAGCCAGTGATGATTGGGCAGATCCGTGCGGATGGCCAATTTGATGTGGTCTACAAAACACCGCAAACCATCAAGGCCGAGCCTTGGAGTCCGTATATCCCGAAATAAAGTTTTTTCGCCTGCTGTGTTGGCAGCAGGCATTTTTGTTCTGACTTTTTGATCTATTTAAAACCGTAAAAATAAGGGGGAGTTCTATGACGAAACACTATGTTTTGGCACTGCTCTGCATCATGGCACAGATAATGTTTAGTCCAGCATGGGCAGAAGTCACATCCGCAACAACCGTGACGTCTACAGCTTCTCAAGATGCGATTCAGACCTTTGTGAAGTCAGATTTTGCGGCGCGTCGTGCCATGCTCAATCAATGGCCTGCCAGTATTGAACAGCTGGATCAACTGGTCGCCTATATTGATCAAAATGAGCTGTATACCGACAGTGCAGGCAATACCTATCTGTTAAAAAATGATGACAAACTGTTCAGTTACCCCGCACAGCAAGCCATTGAAAATTGGCCTGCCGATCTCACCCAAGTCACTTTGGTCAATACTCTGCGCAAGGCGCTGAATTTTGGTCAGGCCAAGGCCAAACTGAATTCTACAGATGCCTCGCAACGTTTGGCTGCGGTGGATATTTTAGAAAATAATTTGGCTGAACTCGATGTCGCGATGGTGAAGCAGCTTTATCTGAATGAAAAAAATGATCAGGTCAAAGCACGTTTAGCACAGCTCAAAGCCCGTTTGGATTTTAACAGTCCTGATGCGTTTACCCAGCTTGAAGCCGTAAAAGTCTTGGCGGATTCCAATCGTCCTGATGTGTTTGCCTTAATCACTCAAACTTTACAACAACCACAAAGCAATCCTGCATTGAAGGCAGCGTTGTTGGATGCACACAATAAAATTAAAACCCGACTACAAATCAGTGAGTGGTCAGGCCATATCTTTTCTGGCCTCAGTACCGCCAGCATTTTGCTGCTTGCGGCACTTGGCTTAGCCATTACCTATGGTCTGCTTGGGGTAATTAACATGGCACATGGTGAGCTGATCATGATCGGTGCCTATACCACCTATGTGATTCAAAGCTTTTTTAAAACCCATTTTGCGGGGCTGGTGGACTGGTATCTATTGGCGGCAATTCCTGCGGCTTTTCTGGTTAGTGCCTTGATGGGCATGTTGATTGAACGCACCGTGATCCGTCCGCTCTATGGTCGACAATTGGAGACTTTACTTGCGACCTTTGGGGTGAGTCTGATCCTGATGCAATTGGTGCGGATGGTGTTTGGTGCGCAAAATGTCGAGGTTTCTAACGTGGTATGGCTCAGTGGTGGCATCGCGGTGACGCCAAGCTTAATGCTACCTTATAACCGAATTGCGATTATTGCTTTTACTGTTGCGGTGCTATTACTGCTGCTGTTTTTACTCAATAAAACCCGTTTTGGTTTATTTGTCCGAGCTGTGACCCAAAACCGTCAAATGGCGCGTGCTGTGGGTATCCGTTCTGCACGAATTGACATGATGGCCTTTGGACTGGGCTCAGGTTTGGCAGGGTTGGCAGGCTGTGCCTTGGCGCAGGTGGGTAATGTTGGACCTGACCTTGGGCAAAATTACATTATTGATGCCTTCCTTGTGGTCGTGGTCGGTGGTGTTGGTCAAGTCTGGGGCGCGGTATTGGCAGCCCTTGGATTGGGCATTAGTGGCACGGTGCTGGAAATTGGTTTAGGTGCAGTGCTGGCAAAAATTATTCTCTTGGTTCTTGTGATTTTGTTTATCCAAAAGCGTCCACAAGGTTTGTTCGCCATCAAAGGCCGTTTTGTGGAGTAAGCCCATGAAAATCACTTCTTTATTTGCCGACAAACCGTATAGCGCCGTGGCGATTGCAGTTTGTTTCGGGGTGCTGTTGCTGTTGCCGTGGTTGCATCTGTTGTCGCCTGATTCGACCTTTTATCTGTCTGCTTATTGGATCACCTTGATTGGCAAGATCATGTGTTTGGCCTTGGTGGCTTTGGCATTGGATTTGGTCTGGGGCTATGCTGGGATTTTGAGCTTGGGGCATGGTTTGTATTTTGCTTTGGGCGGTTATGCCTTTGGCATGTACCTGATGCGTCAATCCGCAGGCGATGGGCTGCCTGATTTTATGCGTTTTCTCAGTTGGACGGAGTTGCCATGGTATTGGGTCGGTACCGAGCATATTGCCTGGGCTTTGGCTTTAGTCATTCTTGTTCCTGGTCTGATCGCATTTATTTTTGGTTTCTTTGCCTTTCGCTCCAAAATCAAAGGTGTGTATTTTTCGATTATTACTCAAGCCATGACCTTTGCCGCAGCGTTATTGTTCTTCCGCAATGAAACAGGCTTTGGCGGCAATAATGGTTTTACGGGTTTTAAGACCATTCTTGGTTTTGATATCACCTCTGCACCGATGCGTGCCACGCTATGCTTTGTGACGGCATTGATGTTGATGTTGTGCTTCCTTGGTCTGCGCCAACTGATGAATCGTCCTTATGGACGGGTCTTGGGTGCAATTCGTGATAGTGAAAATCGCTTGCAATATCTTGGCTATCGCACGTTGTGGTACAAGCTGTCGGCATGGGTACTGTCGGCGGTGATTGCGGGTATCGCTGGGGCATTATATGTGCCGCAGGCGGGCATCATCAACCCAAGTGAAATGAACCCAGTCAATTCAATCGAAATGGCGGTGTGGGTGGCTGCGGGTGGACGCGGAACCTTGATTGGCCCAATTTTAGGGGCTGGTTTAATCAATGCAGTGAAAACCTATTTCACAGTGGCTGCACCAGAAGCATGGTTATTGATCTTAGGTGCGTTGTTCATCGTGGTGACCTTATTCTTACCTAAGGGTGTCATTGGTTTATTTGACCGTTTTAAAAAGGAGCGTGACTAAATGAGTGATGTATTAATAGACTCAGCTCAACATGGCGGTCAACTGGGTGAGGGCTATGGTCGTGCCAAGCCACAAGGTGCGGATTTTAGCCACGGCATTGCCTTGTATCTGGAAAAAGTCAGTGTCTGGTTTGACTCATTCCGAGCCTTGAATGATCTGTCGCTGTACATTGCTGAGGGCGAATTACGCTGTATTATCGGGCCAAATGGGGCGGGTAAAACCACCTTGATGGATGTGATTACTGGTAAAACTCGTCCGACCACAGGCACGGCATTTTTTGGGCAAAACTATGATCTTGCCAAAATGAGTACCGAGCAAATTGCTGAAGCGGGCATCGGTCGAAAATTCCAAAAACCAACCGTATTTGAAAATTTTACCGTCATGGAAAATCTACTGTTGGCAGCACCTCGAGATAAACGGGTGAAAAAAAGTTTATTTTCCCGTTTAGATCCAGAAGCGCAATTGGCCTTGGATGAAAGTCTGGAACAGATCCGCTTACAGGAATTTGTGCAAAAGCCAGCAGGGTTACTTTCACATGGACAAAAACAGTGGCTGGAAATTGGCATGTTGCTGATGCAACGACCGCAGTTAATTTTACTGGATGAGCCTGTTGCTGGTATGACCGATGCTGAAACTGAGCGCACGGCTGAACTGTGTCTGGAGCTGAAGAAAAATCATACTCTTGTAGTGGTCGAGCATGACATGAGCTTTATTGACACCATCAGTGAGAAAGTCACGGTACTGGCGCAAGGGGCAATCTTGGCCGAGGGCACATTGGCAGAGGTTCAGGCCAATGAAGATGTGATTGAAAAGTATTTAGGACGCTAGGAGAGACACATGCTAGAAGTGAAACAAATCAATCAATTCTATGGTGGCAGTCATATTCTGCGTGATGTGTCTTTTAACGCGCCTGTGGGTGAATGCAGTGTGGTGCTAGGACGTAATGGTGTGGGCAAAACCACCTTGCTGAAATGCTTGATGGGCATTCTGCCGATTAAGTCGGGGCAAATCCTGCTGGATGGCAAAGACATCGCCAAAATGTCCCCTGAGCAACGGGTGCGTGCGGGTTTGGCCTATGTGCCGCAAGGTCGTGATATCTTTTCAACCTTGACCGTAGAGGAAAATATTTTAATTGGTATGGCGAAATTTTCAGGAGCCAAGACCCGTAAAGTGCCAAGCCATTTATATGAAATTTTCCCTGTGCTGGATGAAATGAAACATCGCCGTGGTGGTGATTTATCCGGTGGGCAGCAACAACAGCTTGCGATTGCCCGTGCTTTGGCTTCAGAGCCGAGTGTTTTGATTTTGGATGAACCGACCGAAGGGATTCAGCCCTCGATTATTAAAGATATTGGTCGGGTGATTCGTAAGCTGGCCGATCAGGGCGAAATGGCGATTATTCTGGTAGAGCAGTTTTATGATTTTGCCGAAGAGTTGGCAGATGCGTATACCGTCATGGCGCGTGGGCAGGTGATTGCGCAAGGGCGGGGGGAGGAGATGCCTGAGAAGGGGATTCGAGAGTTGGTGGCGATTTAAAACACTCGAAAGAGATTTTCGGCCTACGGCCTGATTAAACAGTGATCATTGTGGAATCTTATTGTTTTATATCTAATCTTAGGATAAACCTGCGGTTCGCCCTACTTTGGTTTCGCCCTGAGAAGCGTTTGAAGCTTCGTAAGGGCAAAGGCATTTATCACCTATGCAATGAGTGATTAAAGCTGCTCAATCTTTATTGCAACTTTTCTTGCGCTTCGCTAAAGCTTTAGTCGCTTTAGCTTGCTCAGGTTGTAGATGACATTTCCGAGTATCATATTTGAGGCTGACTTTTGATGGTTTGTTAACCTTCAACCTTATAGAACGTTCCGCCTGCATAGACATTGTGTCCAAAGCCACATGAGGACTCACCATTGTTTTGTTCAACCTCAATTTTTTGTCCAAGCTTTGCATCATTGGCAAATTGGAGTTTGATCTGACAGTCTTCATAGCGATAGCTGGCTTGCTTTGACTTGAGTGGCATGGTCGTTTCGAATTGCCCCATATTCGGACCATAGATCAAACCGCGCAGCCCGAAGTAGTAGCCATCGAAGGCGATCTGATATTGATTCTGTTTTTTGCTGACCTTGAGATAATCCCATTGTCCAAAACCATTGGCACGGACATAAGTCCCTTGTAGGTCAGAGGATATTTTAGGTTTAGGCAATTGTTTTAAGTTGTATTGACTGGTTTTCGAGTCTTTATCTCTGAGAAACCAAACGCTTGCCCATTGCGGTTTGCCTAACTTGGCATAACTCAAGCCGACATTATTGTTGGCGATTTCAATATCTCGGTCACTGACCTGAATACCGCTTTCATCTGCATTGGCCTGACAAAAATGCGCCCATGCTGCTTGGTCTTCAAATTGTTTGGCGGCTTTGAGATATTGTTTTTGATCGTAAAACTTTTTACCTGCTTGTGCATATTGTTTCACTTTGGCACAACCTTGCTGTAATTCCTGCTCAAAAGAAAATTCGGCAAAGCTGGCGCTTGAACTGATTGCCATGACGAGGCACAGACCGAGTTGGGATGTTTTAATCATTTTGGCTATTTTTGAAATGAAGTCTTGTTTTCATTTTAAGCCATAATAGAGTTGCCTGACAGTACGGTAAAAGTAAGGTTTTTATGGAGATTCTGTGAGTTGCAGTTGCATCCAGACCAAATCCCGCCATGTCCCAAACTTTTGTCCTACCTGCGGCATATAGCCTGTTTGGACAAAACCAAGCTGTTCGTGTAGCACAATCGAGCCCTTATTTTCACTATCAATGGCAGCCACCATGATATGCATGTTTTGCTGTTTGGCCAGATGAATCAGTTGTTGCATCAGGGCCTTGCCCAGACCTTGGCGTGCATAGCTGGGGTCAACAAACACAGAATGTTCAATGCTTTGACGATAGCCGCTGATGGTTCGAAAGGCTGTGTAATAGGCATAAGCAGCGACTTGATGGCTATTCAGGTCTTCAACCACAATCATGGGAAAATGCTGTTGCTGCATGTTATGGAAGCGTTGTTGATAATCCGCAAGTGAAACAGCTTGATCATTCCAGTTCGCCGTGCCATTGAGAATCTCTGCATTATAGATGGCAAGGATTGTCTCAAGGTCATCAACGGTGGCAAAACGAATTTTGAAGGGTGCAGCTACACAAGATGGGGCAAGAGCAATATTTACAGACATGGGCGAAGGTCATCACATCAATCAATAGATACAACGTTGATAGAACCAAAATCAACGATGCTTAATATTCGGTGATACAAATAAAAACAGCAAGGAATTCCTTGCTGTTTTTAACATTCTAAAGCGTTTAGAAGTGGTATTTAATTAAAGCGCTGACGTTGTTTTCGTCACGGTTTTTCATACCGAATTTGTTATTCCAAATCGAATGCTCAACACCTAAATAAAGACGTGTATCCGGTGAAATGTGTTTACCTAGATTCCACTTGTATTGCGTGGTCCAGTTCAGTTCGCTGGCATGATCTTTCTCGCCAGTCGACCAGTCAAGGAAACCATCCACCAAAAAGTCTTCATTTGATACTTTAAATGGCAAAGCATAAGCGATGGTCATTTGATAGTCATCAGCAGTTTTTTCGTTGTTGGCGCGATAGAAGTTGACATTCATATATTGGAAATATGGAACTGCAAGATCGAAGCCGACACCATACAAGAAGTTGTCAAAACTAGAGAAATCGTCGTTATTGCTTTCCCAGGTGGTTGAGATCAATACATCTTTAATCGGGCCAAACGCAAGTTTCTGACCTGAAATTTCACCGAGGCTTAAACGAGGAGAAAGCTCGAAATAGGTGCTTTTATGGTCATCGCTGCCACGCATACGATCCATAAAGAAAAAGACATCGGCATATTTAACTTTTGCCGCATACTCAACGGTCAATGTTGTTTGTTTTTTATCAACAACTTCATAGTTTTCACCATATAGTCCGGTCAAGCTAAAGTCTTGCCAAATCGGCTTTGCTTGCGCAAAAGTTGCTGTTGATCCCAATAAACATACCGCTGTAAGTTGCTTCAATTGCATTTAAAAAATCTCCCCCCAAAAAGGCGTGTAAAGCATACAAGGTATTAAGCAAAAATAAAGCCAAATTTGACCAAATGAACAAAAGAATTGTATATGGCAAAGCAGGTGATTCAGGGGGTAAAAATAATGCTCTTTTTGCTGAAGATTTCATCAAAATGTCAAAAATCAGCTTGCATATTTGTAAGGAAAGACAGATATTGAAGTTATAGAAGATCTTCTTACATACTGAAAAGCAACAGATGCAAGCGAGGAGACAACAGGTATTTACATAATCAAAATATACAACTGCACTGAATGATCGCATGCTCAAAGTGTGCCAAATAAGAAAGTTTTGTAGCACCGTCTCACAGATAAGAGAGGAAGATATTTATGAATATTGAAATCCGTACAGATAAAAACATTCAAGGTAGTGAACGCTTAATCAGTTATGTTCGTGCAGAACTTACACAAGAATTTCAACGCTATAGCGAGCGTATTACACATTTTTCGGTTCATATTAGTGATGAGAACGGGGAGAAAACGGGCGATCATGACAAACGTTGTATGATTGAGGCTCGTCCAGCAGGAATGAAACCTGTTGCAGTGACACATAAAGCAGCAAATATTGATAACTCGATCCATGGTGCGATTGATAAACTGAAACGTAGTTTGGAGCATCTCTATGAGAAAAAAGAGCACCACCGTGGTGGTTTACCCGAATATGTTGATGTCGATGATGATGTAAAAGTAGATGATGAAGCCTAAGAGGCAACGCATAAAAAAAGCCCTGTTTGGGGCTTTTTTTATGCCTGTATCAAATTTATACATGATTTTTTAGGTGCTTTTATAAAATCCTGTCAGGATATTCGGCATAATAGACCCATTAAAAAATATTGTGAGAAATGGTCATGTTAAATAAGCAGCAGCAGGCCTTGGTGCAAGCCATACAACAACTCGATTTAGACCAAGTGCGAGCTTTACTTGCTGAAGGACTTGATCCGAATTTTATTGACCCGGAACAAGGTCCCCCAGTTTCCGTCATTTGTGATGGTTTATTTGTCTGGTGGGAACAAATCTGTGAGGCCTATGAAGCCGGAAAACCCTTGAGCGAAACAGAAAAGCAACAACAGCTGCAAGTTTATTTAGACATTTTAGATGTGCTCATTCAAGCCAAAGCCAATTTGCATTTATGGGACGCAGAAGAATTTTATGGTCCGCTTTGGGATGCAGCAAGTTCTGCCTGCGTGCCTGTGGTTCAACGTTTACTTGATGAAAAAGTCGATCCAAATACCCGTGATGAAGAAGGTCTCACTGTTTTATCATCGATCAGTCAATTATTTTTTGATTGCGAATTTGATGAAATCGATTGGTCTGAGTCATTGCAGGAAGAGCGTGCAACATTGGAGTTGCTACGTCAACATGGTGCAAAAATGTCAAAAGAGCTCAGCGCATAAGCGAAGCCAGCAAAATACAAAGAGGAACATGATGAAAACATTTCAAACATTGAGCTTGGTTACAGCATCGATGCTGGCAAGTACGGCTTTTGCGGCTGACTTTTCTTTTGATCGCCCTGGTTCGGGGATCAGTACAGGGATTACTCCTGTCGGGCAGTTAGCCTGGGAGCAGGGTTTGCCAACGGTTAGCTACCACGAGGGGAGTGTCAATGGAGTCAAAGACAAGACTTTAACCTTGAATGGTGACATGTTATTGCGTACTGGTTTGGCAGATGGCCTGGAATTACAACTCGGTTGGCAAGGGCCTGTTTGGCAGCAGTACAAACGTGCAGGCGTGACAAAAGAAAGCAATGGTTTAGGCGATGTCAGTATCGGTTTGAAAAAAGCCATTGATTTAAAAGATGACCGTTTATCGATGGCATTATTGGCCGAAGCAATTATTGCAACGGGCAATGATGAATTCACGGCACATGATGATATCTATAGCTTAACCTCAGCCGTGGCATATAAGTTCAGTGATTTGATTGGTACCTCGATTACCATGCGTTATGAAGCGCAGAACAGTAATTGGGCGGTGACTGCGATTCCAACCATTGACTATAAAATTGCAGGTAAATTATCGGGCTATTCTGAGTTTGTTTACCGTAAAGCAGAGAGTCAAGACTATGAATATGGTCTAGGCACAGGTCTGATTTATGCCTTGAATAATCGTATGCAATTGGATGCCAGCATTGGGGTTGATCTCAATGGGGATCAGAAAGGTTATAACGGTGGCTTCGGCGTGTCGGTTTTATTCTAACAACAATGCTCCTGAATTCTCTTAAATTCACTTCTGCATAAGTGGCAGGGAGGCTCAGGAGAATAACAGTGAGATAATCATGAAAATGTCTGTTCAAGGTGGTAATTGTTTCCCACTGATGAGTTGGTTTGTGGGGACCTTATTGCTGTTATGTGGGTCGTTGGCTTACGCGCAAGCGAATTCATCAGCAGCTTTGCTGAGCCCTGAACAGGCATTTGCATTTACAGTTGAATCGACGCAGCCGAATCAGGCGCGTTTACATTGGTCAATTCAGCCGAACTATTATCTTTATCAACATAAATTTGAAGTACAACAAGGCAATCAGCCACTTGCATTAACATTGCCTAAAGCAGTCGAGCAGTATGATGAGAACTATGGCCATAGCCAAGTCTATTATCAGCAAGCGGAGTTTAGCATCCCGACGCAGGCATCACAGCATTATCGGGTGACTTGGCAAGGCTGTGCCAAAGACCGGATTTGTTATCCTCCGCAAAATATTGAATTTCAGACCGATGCCGATGGCTTGGTCAGTGCTCAGAATGTCAGTGCAAATAGCAAAAAAAGCTTTTTAGATGTGGCTCGCTCATCGAGCGCCTTAAATGCCCAAACGGCAAACAAGGATGACGTGCAAGCTGAGCCAACTGCACAAAGCTCAAATTCAAATAACTCGGTTGGTATGGCACAAGACCAAAAATGGTCCAGCGCACTCGAACAGCATTCCTTGGCCTATAGCATTTTATTATTTTTGGGTTTGGGCATTTTATTGGCCTTTACCCCATGTTCTTTGCCGATGTTACCCATTCTGACCTCCTTGATTGTACGAGACAATAAAGGGGTGAAAGCATGGTCGATTGCACTGACTTTTGTGGTCAGTATGGCCTTGGTCTATGCGGTATTGGGTTTAATTGCTTCTGCGGCGGGATTGAATTTTCAGCGTTGGTTACAGCAACCTGCAACGCTGATTGCATTTAGTCTATTATTCGTGGCATTTGCCCTCAATCTATTTGGTTTATTTGAGTTAAAACTGCCGCAGAACTGGGTTAATCGACTGGATCAGATGCAATCCAATCAAAAGGGCGGGACCTTGGTCGGCGCCAGTGTCATGGGCATGATCTCTGCCCTGTTGGTGGGGCCGTGTATGACTGCACCTTTGGCAGGGGTGTTACTGTTTATCTCGCAGACGCAGAGCCAATGGCAAGGTGCGCTGCTGCTATTTACACTGGGTTTTGGCATGGGAATTCCCTTGCTACTCGCCAGTGTGTTGGGGGCGAAAGCCTTACCCAAAGCTGGCGACTGGATGAATCAAATCAAAGTCATTTTTGCCTTTCTGATGTTGGCATTGAGCATTTATTTTATTCGTCCGTTATTGCCGGAACTGGCGATTCAAATGCTGAGCCTGATTCTCGGTTTGGCCTTTATTATTTATGCGGCGTATCGTCTATTTGGACAGAAATCTAAACTGCAATGGCTGTATGCGGTGTTGCTGGTTTTAGCCATTCCGGCATTGGCGTTTAACCAATACCAGCATATTCAAAATCTCAGCTCGGTTCAGGCAGATAAATTGGCTGACTGGCATGTAGCACAGACGGCAGCTGAATTTCAGCAAATCCTTGCCCATGCTCCCAAAGATCGTGGCATTGTGATTGATGTCTATGCGGACTGGTGTGTAGCATGCCAGCCGATTGAGCATCGCATTTTAAAAGATGCAGAGGTGCAACAAGCATTATCAGGCTATTATTTGATTAAACTGGATTTAAGCCACTACGATGCATCACATCAAGCCTTGTTGGCACAGTGGGATATTTTAGGACCACCCACTTATTTGTTTTTAGATCAGCAACAACAAGAAATTCGCTCGCTGCGCTTAACTGGCGCATTTCAAAAAAGCGAGCTATTACAACAACTGGCTTTATTTAAAGGGAAACAATAACAATGTATCAGCTCTTTATTGGTAATAAAAATGGCTCTAGACTAGCAGAATAATTATGTTAGTCTAGAATAATGATAGAAAACAGTAAATTAAGTCACTACAAGATTAAAAAAATTATTCAATGCTTTTGTGTTGATATTCCTGCTTCCAAAACAGCCTTATTACTCAATTTAAATCGTAATACGATTAATTATTGGTACATGCTTTTTAGAGAAACTATCTATGATCATCAAACAGATTTAAGAGCTAAGTTTGTTGGTTCAATAGAAGTAGATGAAAGCTATTTTGGAGCGAAAAGGCAACGTGGGTTTCATGGAAAGTTAAAGCGTGGTCGTGGGACTCTAAAACAGCCAGTATTTGGAATATTCGAACGTAATGGGCGCGTCTATACTGAAATCGTACCTGACTGTAAAATGAAGACTTTACAAGAGGTTATAATTGGTAAAGTTTCACTTGAGAGTGTGATTTATAGTGATGGATGGCGTGGCTATAATGGTCTTGTTGATGTGGGTTATTCAAAGCATTTTAGGGTAAATCACGGAGCAAATGAGTTTGCTAGAGGACAATGCCATATAAATGGAATAGAATCATTTTGGAGCTTTTGTAAAAGAAGGCTAGCAAAGTTTAACGGCATATCAAAAGAGTACTTTGATTATCATCTTAAAGAAACTGAATGGCGTTGGATGAGGGAACCTAATGAGTTAGCAACTGAGCTGTGGAACCTCATTAGGTAAAATTAAGTGTAAATCTGCTAGTCTAGAGCCTAAAAATTACTCTACTTGGTCAATGCGTCCGTGGATTTTATTCACACAAGCAGGCATTGCATTTCAGGAGCATTTGATTCAGTTTGATGATTTTGAACCAGACAGCCAGTTTAAAACAGAAATTCTAAAATTGAACCCGACAGGCAAAGTCCCTGTGCTGGTGAATGGTGAGCTGACGGTTTGGGACAGTCTGGCCATCTGTGAATATATTGCCGAGCAGCATCCTGAACTTGAATTATGGCCACAAGAAAAAGCCTTACGTGCACGGGCGCGTTGTATCAGTGCAGAAATGCATAGTAGCTTTCAAAGCCTACGCAATCTGTGCCCGATGAATGTCGAAGCTGATCTGGCACATATCGGCAAACAGCTTTGGGCAGAACAGCCACAATTGCGTGCCGATGTGGCGCGGATTGATCAGATCTGGTCACAACGTCCGAATGCAGACAGTTTTTTATGTGGCGACACGTTTAGTATCGCAGATGCCTTTTATGCGCCTGTGGTGATGCGTTTTGAATGCTACCAACTGCCACTTTCCGCGTCTAGCCAAGCCTATACGCAAAAAATCTTGTCTTTGGCATCAGTACAGCAATGGATTGCCGAAGCCAAACAAGAACAGATGTTTGTGCCTTTTGATGAGCCCTATCGTCAACACCGTGAAGAATTTCTAAAAGGTAAATAGCGCTTTGACCATAAAGGCGTAGCAAAGCCTTCATGGTGTTAGCTGCTGATCAGATCCGTAAAAACTCTCACCTGATTGCGGCCAGCGGCTTTGACCGCATACAGGGCCTGATCGGCTTGGCTGATAATCAGATGAGGTGCATCAGCACTGAGCGAACTGCTGATGCCAAAACTAGCGCTGATGACAAATTCCTGTTTTTGCTCGGTGATAAAATGTAGCTGGGTTATTGCGAGACGGCAACGTTCTGCCACATTGTGTGCTTGTGCCGTGGTGGTGTTGGGCAGTATTAGAATGAATTCTTCTCCGCCAAAACGACCAATCACATCTTGATCACGCAGATTATGGGTGAGACATTTGGCCACTTGCACCAAGACTTGATCGCCCATGCTGTGACCGAAGTGATCATTAATACTTTTAAAATGATCCAGATCGAGCAGGATAATTGAATATAAGGGATCAGGCTGCTGATGTAATTTTTCTAAATAGCTGTCGATACTGCGTCGATTGAATACATTGGTTAAGGGATCCAGACGACTGAGGATCTGAATTGTCATTTCCCGTGTTCGCCATTGCGTCAGCAAAATTTCAAACAAAAATAAACAGGCCAACATGATCGGCAATAAGAAAAACATCATGCTACCGACCCAAAACGGGTGCATGGGGACTTGGTTAAGATGCTGCATATTAAACAGCGGTGCGTAGGTCAGGACTCCAATCATGCTTAAATAATTGCAGAACAGCAGCGCAAGCGTTGCTGGAATGAGCGCACAATACACCATTCTACGGTCAAACAGTACTAAGCCCACACCCACAACACTGACATAACCCACCATTGTTGCCGGACTGAAACTTCCGACCAAATAGC
Source organism: Acinetobacter colistiniresistens (assembly GCF_000413935.1). Lineage (GTDB taxonomy): Bacteria > Pseudomonadota > Gammaproteobacteria > Pseudomonadales > Moraxellaceae > Acinetobacter > Acinetobacter colistiniresistens. Next base: position 20,039 of record NZ_KE340378.1, read on the forward strand.
TGTTATGGCATAACATCGCAGTAAAAATCTGTACGCTGAGAATCGGTAAAAAGCTTTGCGCCCAAAGTTGTTCTCTAAAAATATGGCAAGGGATGATCAGCAACAACAGAATGCCCAGCATGATCAAACTGGTCCATAATTGTGAACGTACCAGATTCAAATGTACCCATTCTGAATACTGTGGATTGACCAAGACAAAAATGTCCCAGCTGATCCAGAACAGATTCATAAAAGCGGCAAGTATCAATAATAAAATACTTTTTTTGAGTATGGTCCAATTGACGACAATATGATGTTCCCAAGAAAGCTGAAAGCCCCATCTTTTTGTGTCAGTTGACCGATTAAAACGAATCTTGACCATTGGCATGCATCCTTTTATGCAATGAGATTCCCAGCAACTGTAGATTTGTCCTCAAAATATCGAAGAACGATTATTGAAATAACAATAGCATCTTTAGAATGAGAAAAAAGTCCAGTGATGAGGTTTTAATGCAAATCAGGACGGGAAAAATGCCTTGAAAAATAGGCTATTATCTAAATATCCAATCATTTTTATTTTATAATGACAAAATTGAATTAACAGTGACAATGGTCAGACATAGCTGACCATTTTTTACACGATTTTGTTTTAATCAATCCCGATCAAGTGCATGAGCAAATTCAGCAATATCAGCCAGAGCCTGTTTTGCTTCAGGGAACCATGCATTAAACATCTGGAAGTTATGCCACATGCCCGTATACAGTTTGAAGCTGACATCGACATCGGCTTGCACGGCTTTTTCTCTAAAGCGTTTTGAATCATCTAATAGAATTTCTTTAGAACCAACTTGTACCAAAGTGGGTGGCAGTCCTGTTAAATCATCAAAGAGTGGTGAAACACGTGGATCATCGGCTTGGATATTGTCCGTGAGATAATGATTGATGCCGGCTTGTAAGGCTTCGATTGACAGCAGTGCATCATGTTTCTGGTTAAAACGTAGCGATTCGCTGGTCAAGGTCAGATCAAGATAAGGTGACATTAGAATCAGGCCACTTGGCATCAACTCAGGCTGTTGTTTGAGACGTAAACATAAGGCCAAAGCCAGATTGGCACCACAAGAATCGCCTGAAATAATGATATCTTTCGGTTTAATGCCTTGGACCAGCAAGGCTTGATAGACATCAAAAATCGCATCAATCGCTTCGGGAAAGGGATGTTCGGGCGCAAGAGGATAATCAACATGAATGACTTGCATCTGGGTACGTGCGGCAATATCGGTCATCAGGGCACGATGGGTATTCAAACTCCCTAAGAAGAAAGCACCGCCATGGATATGGAAAATCAGCTGAGTTGCTGTAGCTTGCGCCTTAATTTCCTCACCACGTACACCGGCCAGACGTATTGAACGGATTTGTACCGTTGGATCGTGTGGAAATACGCGACACAGTTGATCCAGAAGCGGACGTAAAGCATTGGGAGCCAAGTTAAATTGACTTGGTGTCCGAATTGCCGCTTTAAGTAAGGATTCAGTAAAATAATATTTCCAAACAGTAGCAAGTTTCATAATTTTTCCATATTGTTAGATCAGTATCGGAATAAGAATATTCTTGAAGATAAGCGATGCCTAAGCGTTACGATAAAAACTGAAAAAAATTGTGCGCTACGTCACCCTTACTCAGGTTATACCAAATAGTCATAATCAAGAATTGCAATATTGATCGAAGTTCTCAATACTTTGAGTTTGAAAGACCCTTAAGGATATTACAAAAATGAAGAAAATTGCTTTAGCATTTGGATTGCTTGGTTTAACAACTTTTGCCAATGCGGCAGATGCGCTAAACGGCAGTGTTTGGCAGACGATTGATGATGAAACAAAGCAGCCAAAGGCAATCGTGAAGTTTACGGAACAAAAGGATGGAACACTGACTGCATCTATTCAAAAATATTTAGTTGCAGATCAGGAGAATGCCTGCTCTAAATGTGAAGGAACCTATCACAATAAGCCATTGAAAGGTTTAACCATTGTACATGGTCTTAAAAATGTCGGTGGGACAAGCTATGACAATGGCTCCATTATTGACCCTAAAAACGGTAAAACCTATCGATTGAAAGCTGAAATCCTAGAAGGCGGGAAGAAGCTGAAATTACGTGGCTATATTGGTGTTGCTGCTTTAGGTCGTAACCAAACCTGGATTCGTGCCAATTAATCCGCGAGAGCTAAACCATAAAAAAACCGAGCACTGACTCGGTTTTTTTATTTCTGCTCATCTTTAGCGTTTAAGCGGATAAGGCTTGATAGGTGGCCTCATCAAAGCCAATCACAAAACCTTTTGGAGTTTGCACTACAGGGCGCTTAATCAGGCTTGGTTGCGCGATCAGGGTTTCAATCAGGTTCTGCTCATTACTGGTCGCGTGTGCTTGCTCATCTGCGCTTAATTTACGCCAAGTGGTGCCTTTTTTATTCAGCACTTTGTCTGCACCGATCTCTTTTAGCCAAATCGCCAAAGTTTCTGCATCAATGCCTTGTTTTTTGTAATCATGAAATTCGTAATTGATACCCTTGGCTTGCAATGCATCAAAGGCTTTCTTCATCGAATTACAATTTTTAATGCCATAAATTTTGAACATGTGAAAAACCATAGAAAACAATAAAAAAGATGGCTCAAAGCCTAACGTAAAAGTAGGGGAGTGTACCAGTTGAAATTTTTGATTAGGTTGATCGGTCAGGTGTATGAAGCAGAAATGATAATATGCTTTGAGTACACATGCTTCAGACAGGTCAAACAAAGAAAAACGAAGATCTAGAAAAGAGAAAACCCGCATATAATCTTCCTGATTATGCGGGTCTCATTTCAACGTCCATTGTCTCATCCATGCAAATAAACTTAATCTAAGTTTATTTTATCTTCCTACGGCTTCCTATCCCTTTTTGGTCATCCTGACCGCTTCCTTGTGCCGTGAAGCTATAATGCCGTTCTAGCTGTGAAATAAAAATACACAAAAGCGACAAGTTCTGTAAGCTAAAGAAGCGACCTAAGTGAACAAGTGTTCACTTATTCGTGTATTTTATAGTCGATAATTACCGGTGCATGGTCGCTAAACCATTGTTCTTTATATACCCACGCATTTGTTGTACGTGCTTTCCAGTCTGGAGAGCAGGCTTGGTAGTCAATACGCCACCCAACATTTTTTGCACGCGCTTGACCGCGATTTGACCACCATGAATACAATTCTGCTTCAGGGCGAACTTCACGGAAGGTATCCACATAACCCAACTCATCATAGATATGATCGAGCCAAGCACGTTCATGTGGCAATACGCCAGATGATTTCTGGTTACCTGACCAGTTTTTAATATCGATGCGTTTATGCACGATATTGTAGTCCCCGCAGACAATGATTGATTTATTTTCATCTCGCCACTGTTTGAGTATTTTGGCGTATTCTTGTAAAAACACGTCTTTGCGTGCTTGCGCTTCGTCACCGCTTGATCCTGATGGCAAGTATAACGAGGCAATATGAACAGTTTGTGACAAGCCTAAATCAAATTCAGCGGTGATAAAACGGCCCTGAGAGTCAGCGAGTTCGAAGCCTAAACCATCTTTTACCGATACGAATGGCAGACGGCTATAAATCGCCGTACCTGCGTAGCCTGCACGTTCAGCAGGGAACAGGTGGGTATACCAGCCTTCAGGTTTAAATTTATCGGTCCATTGCTCATGGGTGATGCGGCTTTCCTGCATACACACCACATCGGCACCCGACTGTTCTAACCATTCGAGCAGGCCTTTGGTGACTGATGAACGCAAGCCATTTACGTTAATTGAAACGACTCGAAGAATTTTTACATCACTTGGATAGCTATCCTTTGGTATCATACGTCTGTTTAACCTCAATTGAAGAATTTGGAGCACCTTATATGACAACGCCTGTGTCATTTCATCCGCAAGCTTTTATCGAACTCGCATTATCACGTGGAGTGCTTAAATTTGGTGAGTTTACCTTAAAATCAGGCCGTGTCAGTCCTTATTTCTTTAACGCAGGTTTGTTAAACGATGGTGAAGCACTGTCTTTGTTAGCGCAAGGCTATGCCGACAAACTGGTGCAGTGTGACAATGTTGGTGTGATTTTTGGCCCAGCGTACAAAGGGATTCCTTTTGTTGCAGCAACAGCTGTGGCATTGTCTCAAGTGCATGGCAAAAGCGTACCGTGGGGCTTTAACCGTAAAGAAGCCAAAGATCACGGTGAAGGCGGTGTGTTGGTGGGTGCATCGGTTGCAGGTCAAAAGGTCTGGATCATTGATGATGTGATCACTGCGGGAACGGCAATTCGTGAAGTCGTGACCATCTTAAAAAATGCAGGTGCTGAAATTGCAGGTGTATTGGTGGCGCTAGACCGCCAAGAACGTGGTCAAGGTCAGCTTTCTGCGATTCAGGAAGTGCAAAAAGAACTCGAAATTCCTGTACATGCATTGATTACCATGAAAGATTTGATGGATTATTTAGATGCAAAAGGCGAAAAAGACGCTTTAGCCAATATGCAGGCGTATCGTGAAAAATATGGCATCTAAGTTTTAGATGTAAAAGAAAAGGAAGCGAAGGCTTCCTTTTTTATTTACTATGTCGTTATATTTGGAGTAATTGATTATTTAAAGCAGAGAAATTTAATAAATGTATGATTATAAAAAAGAAGAGATTAAAGCGAAAAAGTTAAAATATTTAATTTTGATGGTTGTATTTGCTATCGCTTCAAGTCTAGCCATTTCATTATCAATACAGCCTTTGATTAGCCTTATAGCTGCTGTTGTATGTTTTATATTGGCTATCTTTTTTGCGATTCAGTACATTAAAACGGTGAAACAAAAATTATAAAGCTGTAACTGATATGGTTTATAGCAGTTTTTAAGATCAATTGAGTTTGATTTTGCCAGAATTACTATCATAGATGCTCTCTATCATCTTAAAGATGGTGGAGGGGTATGGTTGGCTCTCTAGAAATTAAGAGACAAATCAAACATTCTGATCCAACATCGCCGGCATCAAGATTTCTTTAATGCAAGTTGCTTTACTGGTTGAAAGAATAAAATGAATCGCCTGAATCACATCGGTTAAAGGGATGAGAGAATATTTGGTTTGTTCTAAAACATCCTGAGTAGGTTGATCAATCTCATATTCACTGGCTAGATAGCCCAAGTTAATTACACTGACGCCAATCAAGTGCTCACGCAAGATTTCTCGTAGTGATTGCGCAATACCTCTTAACGCAAATTTGGTAGCGGAGAAAACAAGTTCTTTACCGTTATGATTATCAACCCCCCACGTTGAGCCGATCAGAATAATTTTAGCGTTGTCGGAGAGTTTTAGATTTTCAATGAATGATTGAATCGATAGGATACAGGTGCTGATATTGGTATTGATGATTTGGTTAATTTCAGCAGCAGAAACATTTTCAAAATTATAGTGTTCGCTAAATGCTTGTTGCTCCCAAATACCCACATTGTAAATCAGCACATTAAGTTTTTGCTGTCCAATTGTTGCCTTTACATCGCTTACAGCCTGCTCTGGTTTGGACAGATCAGCACAAATCCAGTTTAGGTTTGGAGTTTGTTGTGGTTGGCTGCGAGATACGCCATAGATGGTATCTGTTGGCTTTGGTACTGCTTGAACAATGGCTTTTCCTAGGCCTTTGCTGACACCGTATATAAGAAACGTTTTACTTGAGTTATCCATCCATCTCCCCGTATTTTTGAGATCAATGGGTAACTATAAAAGCTCAAGTTGGCTTGAGGTCAATACTTAAAATTAGTGTTCTAGAATACGCCTTGGCGTATATGTAAGCTTATCGTGAAAAATATGGGATCTAAGTTTTAGATATGGGAAAGGAAGCAGAGGGGCTTCTTTCTTCTTTGAGTTTAATTAACGAATTATTGGAAATAATGATTGAAAAATAAGCGTGGAACGTGAAAAATCATGTAAAAGCCGTTCTAGTGCGCTGAACTCTAGAACGAATTATTTTAAGATATTGATACTAAATAGAAAAATTCAAAAAATTCGCATAAGGCGTATTATGTTAATTGTAGAAAATCTTAATCATGAATGAAAAATCATACTCATCTTAATTACTTGAATCGAAATAAAGAAAATCTATATTTTATAAAATATGCTATAAAATTAGTTAAATTTTTAAGATGTTTAGAACGATGTTTAAAATTTTAGGAACTGCGAAAGATTTAAAAAGTGGAGCCCATATTATATATTGCCAAACCACACCCGATAAATATTTAGAAATTATTGGTCATAATTTTGAGGATTTTGAGCTTCAACGAAAAAGGGAAAATCACAAGGGATATTCAAGATTAAAAAATGACATTATTGAAGGAGCTTTGTTACCTTCAATTACGTTGTCTGTTAAGCATGAGTATGTAAGTGATTTGCTCGCTAAATTAGACAATCATCATGAAATAGAAAAGACCTTGGCTTCAAATGTGGGTATCGTTGATATTTTAGATGGGCTTCAAAGAACTATAATTTTAAAAGAAGTTTCTAATGAAGGTATTACCTTTAAAGATGAACAAACATTATTACTTGAATATTGGTTAGATTCTGACCTCAAGAATATTGTTTACCGTATGATTGTCCTAAACTCTGGTCAAAAAGCGATGTCTATGCGTCATCAAATAGATTTACTTTTTGCAACTACTAGAAAAACTATAGAGGAGAAAGTTACAGGAATTGACTTGTATACGGAACGTGAAAGTAGACGACGTGTTTCTGCAAACAAATATCCTTTAAATAATATTGCATCAGCATATTATGCTTTCTTAAAAGCAACACCAGAACAAGATAATGAAAATATTGTTAATGACCAAATCAAGAACAATGAAATATTTGAATCTACAAAAGAAAAAATAAATGAGGACTTTGATAATTTCATTGAAATTTTAAATAAATTTACAATAATTGATGCACTTGCCTGGGATTTATATAAAGATGAACCAAACAGCGAAGATGGCTCTTATTGGCTTGGAAGTGAAAATGTAATGTTAAGCTTTTTTGCTGCAGCAGGAGTATTTATTAAAAGTGGTAAAAAAGACAAAGTAGATAATTCTCTTAATGTGATTATAGATCAACTTCATAATTATATTGAACAAGGTGCACCTTATGATTACTTTAGTTTAGAAAAATATCAAAATTTAATAAAAGGTATTAACTCTAGAAAAGTTAATATTGGTTCAGCAAGAAGGAAGTATATATTTACTATGTTTAAAGAATTTTTCAGGTCAGAAGGAGAATTTGATTTTAGTGCTAGTTGGGATGCGGCTGCAATATAATGTTTACAGATAGAGATGAATTCTTCATTAGAGCATATAATGAAGCTAGTGACTATGATATTAATAGCTCTTTAACTATTAACAATTACGTTAACCATGATTTTAGTAGCTTACTATATGATAATAAAATTATTATCAATGTATATGACATGGAATGTCATTTATCTACTGAGGAGATCGTCAAATTATCTTTAAATGGTCAAGATATTGGCTATATTGTATCTACGAATAGAATAGATGATCCTAATGTTAGTTTAAGCAATTTTACAGCAGATGAAATCTTGTTTATTTGGAATATTTATAAAAAACAAGGTCTTATTCCAAATAAATTAGAAAATAATTTTTTAGTTATTTATCAAAATCATGCTGAAATTTATTTCAATCAATTTTATGGAAAAGAAAGTCTATGGGGGGGATTCAACCATACAGAATATACTCTAACACCATCTAAAAAAACTGAAAAAATTTATTTATCTGATCTAGAAATTAAATTTCCAACTGATCTAAACTTAATGAATTCAAAAACAGCTATTAATTCTAATAGTATTTTTGATTTATTCCTAAAAAATTATCATAATATAGAACTATTATTTAATCTAATATTTTTAAGAGAGTTAAGACAGATTGATATCAATAATATTTCTGAAGCAAACTCTATCTATAAGAAATTAAATAAAGATGAAATCGACTCTTTAAAATATCTAATTTCTGAATTTACCACGAATAAAATTATACTATTAAAATTAATTATAAAATCATTTAATGATTACCCAGGAATAACTAAAGAAATTTTATATGAATACGGTAAAGAATCTAGCCCAGTTAAAGACTCCGTTGTTAGAGGTAAGTTCAATGACTTCATAGAAAAATGTAAATTAGATGACCCTGGAAACATTGGTGAATACTTAGAAATCTCTAAAAATAAAAAATTTAAAAGTGATGAAAAAAGCTTTATTGATTTTATAAATAATTTTATAGCATATTTTATTTATAGAATAAGATGCTCTATAGCACACAAAAAATTTGGAGAATTTATATTTTCTGAAAATGAAGAGAGTAAAAATTTTATGATAGATATTTCTTTACCCCTTATAAAAAATACAACAATGGAAATATTCTCTAATCATAAATTTAAAGTTATCTTTTCTGAATAAATGTACGTGCCCGAATAGTTAGTAAGAGACAATTCTTAAACTTGCTACCTATCCTCCTAATATTGAGCTTCAGAGCCATGTATAACTGTGTTATAGCTAAATCAACTTTTAGATTACATATTTTAAATTATAAGATATTGATATAATTAAATTTATAAATAATATCTATGTGTCATAAAAAACTTGGTTAGCTATATCTACACAAAAAGGGAATTCTAAAATTTTTCCCAACATATACTTTTGAATATCATTTAACATAAAATCTCTTATCCGAATCATACCTCCTCACACTTCCTACATTCCAACATCACACCTAGTTTCTCATTCCGCCCTTGTTCGGTTAACACCCAAGGGCGATTCTGCCACGGTGGATCATGGCGCACATGTTGCCCATGCCCACAGGCGAGATCAGCAACCCAATGTCCTTCCTCATCGAGATGAAAACCCACAATCGCTTGCTGCATTTAATTTTCTAGACTCTCGAGTTTAGAGTGCTCTAAACCCTTTAAAAAACGATGGCATAAGTTATGAATCGCCACTAAATCATTCGGGTCCATACCCAATGAGCAGGCGAGCTTAAACGGAATCAGGGTAATTTCATCTTTTGAGATTAGTGCTTTTTCTAGCAACACAACTTTTTTCATCCGCTCATCTTCTTTGACCGCAACACGCTTTAAAAACTGCTTTTCTTCAAGTTTTTTAATAATCGGTGTCAACGTTCCTGAATCAAAAAAAGTCTTTTGCCCAATCTCAGACAACATCACATTGTCCTGCTCATACAAAGCCAGCAATACAATAAATTGCGGATAGGTCAGATCATATTCCTGCAGTAAAGGGCGATACTGGCGAATCATCGCATTGGTCGCGGAATACATGGCAAAACACACTTGGTTATCCAAAAATGAAACGTCAGCCATGATGTATTTTCCTCGACTCGGTTGTTGAACATTCAGTATAAATTGGATTGCTTTAAAAGTACATTGCGCATAATAAACTTGCACGCAAGATAATTGTGTGCAATATTAAATAAGCAAGCTGAATGATTCAGCAAATTATTATGAGCAATTCCATATTGGATAGATGAGAGAACACCTATGAGCAAGATTTATGATTTTCAGGCTGAACTGTTAGAAGGCGAACAAAAGAACCTTGCAGATTACCAAGGCAAAGTTTTATTGGTGGTGAATACCGCAAGCCAGTGCGGTCTAACACCACAATTTGAAGGCTTGGAAAAGCTATATCAGGACTATCAACAACAAGGGCTGGTGATCCTGGGTTTTCCATGTAACCAATTTGCCAATCAAGATCCATCCAGCAATGAAGAAATCGGCAGCTTTTGTCAGCGCAACTATGGCGTATCTTTCCCGATGTTTGCCAAGGTGGATGTGAATGGCCCAACCGCACATCCCTTATATCAATACCTCACTTCTGAAGCCAAAGGTTTATTAGGCAGCAGTATTAAATGGAACTTCACTAAATTTCTGATCAATCAAAAAGGTGAAGTGGTTAAACGCTACGCCCCAATCACCAAACCTGAAAAAATTGCCAAAGATATTCAAAAGCTCTTGCGATAAATAGGCCAGAAAATGAGGAAGATGGAAATGACTGGTCTACGATGCATCCACTGGTGATTTCCTCTTCCGAAACAAATTAAATCATAAAGCTGAATATTTTTAATATGTTGTAATTAATTGAACAAAATAGATTTTTTAATCTTTAAGATTTATACAACTTGTTTCACGATTGACTGCAAACTTCGCTATACTTTTTGCCAAGATTAAAAATACGAGCGTCAGAATATGCGTGTACTGGTGGTGATGGACCCGATTGAAACTGTGAATCTCAAAAAAGATTCAACCATGGCAATGTTATGGGCGGCCAGCCGTCGCGGACATGAATTGGGTTATGCATTACAGCACGATTTATATATCGATCAAGGCAAAGCCTTTGGCCTAATCTCACCTTTAAAAGTCTTTGAAGATTATAGCCATTACTATGAGCTAGGCGAGCAGCGCAAAGAATCATTGGCAGATTACGATGTGGTGTTGATGCGTAAAGACCCACCGTTCGACATGAACTTTGTCTATACCACTTATATTCTGGAACAGGCCGAGCGTGAAGGGGTGTGGATTATCAACAAACCACAATCGCTACGTGACTGTAATGAAAAGTTATTTGCCACGCAGTTCCCAGAACTACAAGTACCAACCTTGGTGACCTCACAACAAAGTCTGATTCGTGAGTTCATCAAAGAACATGGCGATGTCATTGTGAAGCCTTTGGATGGCATGGGCGGCATGGGGATTTTCCGCCTATACCAAGATGGCGTGAACATTGGTTCGACGTTGGAAATGCTTACGGAAATGGGCACACGTCCAATCATGGCGCAACGCTATATCCCTGAAATTGTCGAAGGTGATAAACGTATCTTGATGGTCAATGGTGAACCGATTCCATATTGCTTGGCGCGTATTCCGCAAAATGGTGAAGTGCGGGGGAACTTGGCCGCTGGTGGTCTGGGTCAAGCGCGTCCACTGACTGAAAATGATAAGTTGATTGCCGCAAAAGTTGGTCCATTCCTGCGTGAAAAAGGGCTGGTCTTTGTGGGTTTGGATGTGATTGGTAATTATGTGACTGAAATTAACGTCACTAGTCCAACCTGTATCCGTGAGATTGATGCACAGTTTGGGACGTCCATTGCCGATGATCTTTTCGATGTTTTAGAAGCTGGTCGTAAAAACTAAAAAGTTGCATTTTTGACCGAATTGCCCGTTTGAATGTCAGTGTAATTGGCAGTTAAACGGGCTTTTCTATATCGGCAGAACCTTGTTTTTAACAAAGAATCGAAAAAAGCACAGCTTTCTGTTGTAAACAGGTGAAATTCGCTTTTCGTGAATGAAGCTTTAGGATTAAAATAACTTCCGAAAACAATAGACGATAACCTTCTTTTTTTGAGTTGAAGAATTAGACTGTGACCAATTCCCCACAAAACAAACCTAAACATGTCATGATGATGGCCGCTGGTACAGGTGGACATGTTTTTCCTGCACTTGCTGTTGCCAAACAACTGCAACAAGAGGGCTGCCAGGTCTCTTGGCTGGCAACTCCGACAGGAATGGAAAATCGGTTACTCAAAGATCAAAATATTCCGATTTATCAGATTGATATTCAAGGTGTACGCGGTAATGGCCTGTTACGTAAAATCAGTGCACCGTTTAAAATTTTAAAAGCGACTTTAAGCGCTATGCGCTATATGAAACAGCTCAAGATCGATGCTGTGGCTGGTTTCGGTGGTTATGTGGCAGGGCCGGGTGGTTTGGCTGCACGTTTACTCGGTATTCCTGTCGTGATTCATGAGCAAAATGCCATTGCAGGGTTTACCAATACCCAATTGGCGCGTATTGCCAAGACCGTATGTCAGGCATTTCCAAATACCTTTGCAAACAGTGATAAAGTCGTGACCACTGGCAATCCAGTACGTGCGGAAATCACTGCGATTTTAAATCCTTCTTGGCGCTATCAAACCCGTGAACAAGAACAACTGCCACTGAATATTCTGATTGTGGGGGGGTCACTGGGTGCACAGGCACTGAATGAGCGTTTGCCTGAGGCCTTGAAAAAGGCCACTGTGCCGCTGAAGGTGTTCCATCAATGTGGCCAAAACAAGCAAGATGCCACACGTGCCCTGTATCAAGATGCCCCTGCCAGTTTGAATATTCAGGTTGAACCTTTTATTCAGGATATGGCCAAGGCCTATAGTGAAGCTGATTTGATTATTTGCCGTGCCGGTGCTTTAACGGTAACGGAAGTGGCAACCGCAGGTTTGGCTGCGATCTTTGTTCCTTTACCGATTGCGGTAGATGACCACCAAACCGCAAATGCAAAATTCTTGGCCAATGCCGGTGCTGCCAAGATTTGCCAGCAAGCAGATATGACACCTGCTGTTTTGGATGAGTTGTTAGCAACCTTATTAAATCGCCAACTCCTGTCTGAAATGGCAGTTAAAGCACGTCAACAAGCACAACCGAATGCAACACAGCATGTGGTTGATCTGATTAAAAAATTGTAATTCGAGTTTATCTATGTCTCCTACAAATCCAAGCCAAGCCAAAAAGCTGATTAAAGTGCCAGAAATGCGCCGTATTAAAAATATCCACTTTGTTGGTATTGGCGGTGCGGGGATGTGCGGTATTGCCGAAGTATTGAGTAACCAAGGTTATAAAATTTCAGGCTCAGACATTAAAGCATCGAAAACCACGGCTCAACTCGAAGCCAATGGGATTAAAGTATTTATTGGTCACTCGGCTGACAATATTAAAAATGCCAATGTGTTGGTGGTGTCGACAGCAATTGATCCAGAAAATCCAGAGATTAAAGCAGCGATTGAACAGCGGACTCCGATTGTACGCCGTGCGGAAATGCTGGGTGAATTGATGCGTTACCGCCATGGGATTGCGGTTGCAGGCACACACGGCAAAACCACCACCACCAGTTTGTTGACCACCATGCTGGCAGAAGAAAACCTTGATCCGACCTATGTGATTGGTGGTTTGCTGAATAGTACGGGTGTAAATGCTGCACTCGGTGAAAGCCGTTTTATCGTCGCAGAAGCCGATGAGTCAGATGCCTCTTTCTTGTATTTGCAACCAATGGCTGCGATTGTAACCAATATCGATGCAGATCATATGGACACTTATGAAGGCAGCTTCGATAAGTTAAAAGATACCTTTATTCAATTCTTACATAACCTGCCATTCTATGGTTTGGCTGTGGTTTGTGGTGATGACGCCAATATTCGCGAGATTTTACCGCGTGTTGGTCGTCCAGTTTTGACCTATGGTTTTGATGAAGACAACGATATTCGTGCGGTTGATGTTGAACAAGAAGGCATGCAGTCGCACTTTACCGTATTGCGTAAAGACCGTGAGCCATTGCGTGTCACCATCAATCAACCGGGCTTGCATAATGTCTTGAATGCATTGGCTGCGATTGGTGTGGCAACTGATGAAGGTGTTTCTGATGGTGCGATTTGCCGTGCCTTAGAAGGTTTTAGTGGTGTGGGTCGTCGCTTCCAAGTTCAGGGTGAATTTGAAGTGGGCGAAGGCTTGGTGAAGTTGGTGGATGACTACGGTCACCATCCAAAAGAAGTTGAAGCTACTATTAAAGCGGCACGTGCCAGCCATCCAGATCGCCGTTTGGTGATGTTGTTCCAACCGCACCGTTTTAGCCGTACTCGTGACTGTTTTGATGACTTTGTCGATGTGTTATCGCAAGTGGATCAATTATTATTGCTTGAGGTTTATCCAGCGGGCGAAAAGCCGATAGTAGGCGCTGACAGTCGTGCATTAGCACGCAGTATTCGTCTACGTGGTGAGGTTGAGCCGATTCTGCTCGATCCAGTCGAAGGCAATTTACCGAACGTTTTACAAAAAGTGTTACAAGCAAATGACCTGTTATTAACACAAGGCGCGGGTAACGTCGGTGCAATTTCGGTAGAATTGGCTCAGCATCGCTTGTATGCCAAATAATTTTGTTTTGTGAATATTAAAAGTTTTAAGGATATAAACGTGTCAAATGCTGCAAAATTCGGCAAAGTTGCTGTGTTGTTTGGTGGGAAGTCGGCTGAGCGTGCTGTGTCGTTGGACAGTGGTCAAGCCGTTTTAGAGGCGTTATTGCGTTCGGGCGTACAGGCAGAAGCATTTGACCCACAAGATCGTAGTGTGACTGAACTGGTGGGCTATGATCGTGCTTTTATCGTATTGCATGGTCGTGGTGGTGAAGATGGCCAGATTCAAGGCGTATTGGAATGGTTAAACCTGCCATATACCGGTACGGGTGTACAAGGTTCTGCGATTGGCATGGACAAAGTCAAAACCAAGCAAATCTGGCAGGGCAGTGATCTGCCAACGGGACCTTACCGTATCATTACCAAAGACACGGATCTTGAACCTGTGATTGCAGAATTGGGCTTGCCAGTGATTATCAAGCCGGTGCATGAAGGTTCAAGCGTTGGCATGAGTAAAGTTGAAAAAGCTGAAGATTTTGCTGCTGCGATTGAAAAAGCCACTCAGCACGATGCGGTGGTGATGGCAGAAAAATGGATCACAGGTCGTGAATTCACCATTTCATTCCTGAATGGTCAGCCTTTACCCGTGATTCGTTTGCAACCACCCGCAGATGTTGCGTTCTATGACTATGAAGCCAAATATCAACGCAATGATGTGGAATATGGCATTCCTTGCGGTCTGAGCGAAGCAGAAGAAAAAAGCTTACAGGCACTTTGCTTACGCGCTTTCCAAGCGGTCGGTGCAGAAGGCTGGGGTCGTATTGATGCGATGCAGGATGAGCAAGGTAACTTCTGGTTATTAGAGGTAAATACAGTTCCAGGTATGACCAGTCACTCGTTGGTGCCAAAAGCGGCGCAAGCAGTGGGCTATAACTTTGATCAGCTCTGTGTTGCGATTTTAGAGCAAACCTTAGCAAAGTCGGCTTAACTATATTATGGCTCAACTACCTGCCTCGATGCGCCGTAAAACACGGCCAGCCATTAGCTCGATTCACGAGAAGCCGCCTTCGCCTCGACAAAAGATGGTGAATGCGGGGGGTTGGGTGCTACTGGTCATTGCTTTTGCAGTACTGGCACTGGGGCTGTTTGGCTTATATAAAGTTATGACTGATGCTCGCGCAGCTCAGTTGCAAGTGGTTGGGACCAATTCTGATGTCGAGAATCAGCAACTGGTTCAGTATCTAAATCCAATTATTAAAGATAACTACTTCACTTCAGATTTAGAACAAATTCGCGATCAAGCCTTAAAAGTGTCATGGGTTGATCGTGTGGTGGTGTCACGAGCATGGCCAAATGCAATTCGGGTGAGGGTGATGCCGCGCCATGCGATTGCACGTTGGGGAACAGGGCGTTTGCTCAGTGACAATGGTGATGTATTTAGTGAGGCGGTGCCAACAGCACATCCAAATTTGCCACTTTTACATGGGCCAGCCAGCCAATCCAAAATGATGATGCGTCGCTATAATGAAATTAATCAATTGTTTCATCCAGCGAATTTGAGATTAAAAGAATTGTATTTAACCGAGCGTATGACCTGGTTTATGCAGTTTGATTCAGGTCTGCGGATTATTGTGGATCAGGATCAAACCATGAACAAGCTGCAGCGCTTAAGCCATTTGGCACAAACGGATTTAAAACCTGTATGGTCAAAAATCACGGCAATTGATCTGCGTTATCGGAATGGTCTTGCCATTCAGTGGAAAAACGCGGCTCCGCCAAAGATTGTCAACGGTCAGTTAGTTGTAACGATTGATGACACAAGCCTTGCAGGGGCAATTCAGGCAAAGCCATAATACGTGGCTTAAAATAAAGGGCAGTGGTCCTAAACAACACTAAAGATATGGTATTGAAGTAATGAGTGAAACTGTTCCCTCAGTTGTTGCGATTGATATTGGGACTCATAAAGTCACAGTTTTGATTGGTAAGGTCCATGCACCGGATAAGATCCAAGTCATTGGCATGGCAACTGCTCGCAACCGAGGTATGGTTAAGGGCAAGATTGTTAGCTTAGACAAAGTGATTGCGGCCATTAAAAATGCGGTATCCGAAGCGGAGGATATGGCTGAATGCCGTATTCATAGCGCTTGGGTGTCGATTCCAAGTACTGAATTACAAAGTTTTTATGCTTCAGGCCGTACGCCAGTTGCCAACCACGATCATATTATTAGCACCAATGAAGTGGTCAGAGCTTTAGAATTGGCTAAAGCCAGCCATGTCTCGCCAGATTATTATTTGGCCAGTGCTGTACCGTTGGGATTTGAGTTAGGCGATTCGGCTGAATGGGTGCAAAACCCAGTCAATATGTCGGCGCATAGCATGACGGGGCATTATCAGCTAATGATGATGCCAATCAGCACCATGCAAAACCTTGATCGCGCCATGAAGGGGGCCAATATCGGGGTAGAGAAAATGGTGGTGTCTTGCTTGGCAACGGCAGAAGCCAGCCTGCTGAAAGACGAAAAAGAGTATGGGGTTTGCTTGGTCGATATTGGTGCAGGTATCACCAATATTGCCGTGTATCTGGATGGCCGTTTGGCTTTGGCTCGTACGCTTCCGCGTGGTGGTGAGAATGTTACTCGTGATATTGCCGCTGTTTTACAGACCACCACTGAAGAAGCTGAACGCATCAAGATTTTACATGGCTGCGTGGATATGAGTGTGGTCAAACCCGATCACATGATTCAGGTACAAGGGATTGATGGTACACAAACCATCAGTCGTATTGAGCTTGCAGAAATTATCATTGCGCGCTATGAAGAAATATTTGGTCTAATTCGTGAAGAGTTGGAACATAGCGGTGCAATTCATGGGCTTTATCATGGTGTGGTACTGACCGGTGATGCCTGTCAGATTGAAGGCATGGTGAATTTGGCACGTCGTATGTTGGGTGTGTCTGCACATTTGGGTAATCCACCGTTACAAGTCTATGCAGATGATCAACATTTACCAGCATTGCGTCGTTCGATGTATGCAACTGCAGCGGGTTTGTTGATGTTTAGTCAGAGTGATTTGCAAGATACGGTAGAAGAACCAGAAGAGGCAAGCGATCGTAGTTTTGTTGATCGTGTTGCCAATGGTTGGAATGCATTAAATAGCAAGTTAAAGGCCATCTTTTAAGTTGTAGTTATTTTTGGGAAAATTTGTTAGGAAGTTGTTCGAAATCTGCCACTGTACTTGACAAGCTAGCGATTATTGAACAGCATCCTAAACATCAGTTGTTTAAAAATCAGGGCAGTAACGGGCTGAAGTAACTGCCATTAATATTAGGAAATCTAAAGGTCATGGCCTCATTTGAATTTATAGAAGATGAACTAGACAATGGCAACGGTCAAGCCCGTTTCACAGTATTTGGTGTTGGTGGTGGCGGTGGTAATGCCGTGCAACACATGGCGCAATCAGATATTCAAGGTGTAAAGTTTGTTTGTGCAAATACAGATAAACAAGCACTGGATAGTATGAATGCCCCATTCAAAATTCAATTGGGTGAACAAAGTACGCGTGGTTTAGGTGCGGGTGCAAATCCAGAGGTGGGTCAAATCGCAGCGGAAGAAAGCCGTGAAGTGATTCGTCAGCACCTTGAAGGGACTGACATGGTCTTCGTAACCGCAGGTATGGGCGGCGGTACAGGTACCGGTGCAGCACCTGTGGTTGCTGAAGTTGCCAAAGAAATGGGCATCTTGACGGTGGGTGTAGTGACTACACCATTCAACTTTGAAGGTCGTCGTCGCCAGAAGTCTGCTGAAAAAGGCATTGATGCTTTAGAAGCACACGTTGATTCATTAATTATCATACCAAACCAGCGTTTACTCAGCGTTTATGGTGATATTTCAATGAAAGATGCCTATAAAAAGGCAGATGATGTATTGCTGAATGCTGTTCGCAGTATCTTTGACTTGGTGGTCAATCGTGGTCATATTAACCTTGACTTTGCTGACTTGAAAACCGCCATGAGTACCCGTGGTTATGCCATGATGGGTGCTGGTTTGGGCCGTGGTGAAGATCGTGCTCGCCAAGCTGCTGAGCAGGCAATCCGTAGCCCATTGCTTGATAATGTGAATATTATCAATGCAAAAGGCGTATTGATTAATATCACGGGTGGTGATGATATTACCCTGCGTGAAACAGAAATTATTACTGATGTCGTCAACCAGATCGTTGATTTGGATGAAGGCGAAATCTTCTACGGTACGGTATTTGATCCAGACGCGCGTGATGAGTTGCGTGTCACTGTGATTGCAACAGGTTTAACCCGTAATGCTAGTGAAGTTGATCAGAAAAGACGTGCTACGGTTTCCCATACACCTTCTGCTCAAGCAGCGCATCAGTCGGTTGATGAAGATGATGTTCCAGCGATCAGTAAACGTGCAAATGCAGATGCACCGGCAACTGCTGCGGCAAGTTCTACACCACGTTCATCGCCAATGAGCATTCAAGACTATCTGAAAAATCAACAGCGTAAATAATAAAATCATATATTTAGCGAAAGGGGGTAAGTAATTACCCCCTTTTTTATTTTTTTAAAATGGCAAAATATGCTAAGTTATATCGGTTTTTGCAAATGAAGTTGGTATGGCATGTTGAAACAACGTACTCTCAAGCGTGTGGTGAAAGCGAGCGGGATTGGTCTGCATAGTGGTCAAAAGGTGCTGATTAATTTTGTTCCACACCATATTGATGGAGGTATTGTCTTTCGCCGTATCGACTTAAATCCCCCTGTAGAGATTCCTGCGAATGCTTTACTCATTCAAGAAGCCTTTATGTGCTCGAATCTGGTTCGTGAAGATATCAAAGTCGGTACCATTGAACATGTGATGAGTGCCATTGCAGGCTTGGGGATTGATAATCTGATTGTAGAGGTCTCCGCTTCTGAAGTTCCGATTATGGATGGCAGTGCAGGCCCTTTTATTTATTTGCTGATGCAGGGTGAATTGGCGGAGCAAGATGCGCCAAAGAAGTTCATTCGTATTTTAAAGCCAGTTGAGGCTTTAATTGACGATAAAAAAGCCATTTTTTCTCCGCATTCGGGTTTTCAACTGAATTTCACCATTGACTTTGACCATCCTGCCTTTGCCAAAGAATATCAGTCCGCTACGATTGATTTCTCGACTGAAACTTTTGTCTATGAAGTGAGTGAGGCGAGAACTTTTGGTTTTATGAAAGATTTGGATTATCTAAAAGCCAATAATCTGGCGCTGGGTGCAAGCTTGGAAAACGCCATTGGTGTCGATGATACCGGGGTGGTGAATGAGGAAGGTTTGCGCTTTGCCGATGAGTTTGTTCGTCACAAAATTCTAGATGCAGTCGGTGACTTATATTTGCTTGGGCATCAAATTATTGCCAAGTTTGATGGCTATAAGTCGGGTCATGCATTAAACAATCAGTTACTGCGCAATGTTCAAAACGATCCAAGCAGCTATGAAATTGTAACATTTAATAACGAGAGTGATTGTCCAATTCCTTATGTAAGTGTGACATAAGTCATTGTCTTTTATTGTCTATGTTATATTATAACAATTGAATATGAGATTTTTGTCACATAAAAAGAGTGTGTATTCCAACACTTAATATATGCAGTTTACTTTTTATTGCTTGCCAAACGTAGCAAAGCTTGGCTAAGCTTAGGGTCGCTCACATATTCAGCGGCACTGCGCAATAGCTCTTGGGTCTCTGATGTAAGTGCTTTTGTTGGGGGAGAGGGTTCACGAGAGGCAGTTGTCTTGTTTCTTAAACGAACTTGGATTTTTCGTAATTCCTTGAGTCCTTCGAGCTGAGCTAACTGCGCAACATAGTGGCTTTGTAAATAGCTGAGTTGACTAATCATTGCTTGATTTTCACCAGTGATGATCAAAACACCATGTTGATAACAAACAACCTGCCATTGCTCTGGTTGGGGCAGTAAGGGTTGAATAATTTTCGTAAGTTGTTTCCATTGTGTGACTTGCGTCGTCAGAAACGTTAAGTTTCCAGTTTTTATGTGTTGTCCTTTCTGTTGGAAAACGTTGTTAGGTTCAGACATGGAACTTCCTCGGAGGTGATGTGTCCATCTTAAGCGTTTGGTTCAGCTGTTATCAAGGAAGAGATGATAAAGGAACGTTTGAAGGACGGTTTCAAGAGGTTTTTTATGCATCATACGCGTCGTATTTTACTCGCATTTTCATTGGCTGCTTCAGCTGCTTCGGTTGCTTTCGCGGATTATCAGAACATTGGTCAGGCTACAGGCGATGACCGTTTAGAGCAACTCTCTAAAACCTTAGCTCAAGGTTCTTATACTCATTCTGCTGATATGGATCTGCCAGCCGTATCGAATGTGTCAATTAAATTACGTGAAAAAACCATTGAATTGAATAACGCCTCGATCGAAAAGAAATATGGTCGTTCAGCGATTTCATCTCAGGATAATGCAGCTTCATTCTCTGCCAATACGGGTTACTCTTGGTTGGTCAGTCATCCATTGCAAGAAGGACGTGTGAGTTCTTCTTGGGGAAATCGCACCTTACTCGGTTCAACGCGTCATCATTCAGGTGTTGATCTCGCTGCGCCATCAGGCACGCCAATTTATGCCACTGGCCCTGGTGTGGTGACTAAATCAGGTTGGGGTACAGGTTATGGTCAATATGTTGAAATTGATCATGGCAATGGTTACATCACTCGTTATGCGCATGCATCTCGTTTGATTGTGAACGCGGGTGATCGCGTCAGCGCAGGTGAGCATATTGCCAATGTCGGTTGTACGGGTCGTTGTACCGGGCCGCATTTACATTTTGAAGTAGTGAAAGATGGTCAACGTAAAAATCCATCTACTTACTTAGCAATGTTGCCTTAATGTAATTTGTTAACAGTTGTATATCAATGTGAAGAAAGAATCGCCTTTATTGGCGATTTTTTATGTGTTTTGTTTCATTTCGGTCAATGACTATTTTGTCAGAAAATAATAAGGCGTTTTGCATTCAGCTAGGGCAATACCCCTTGCAAAGCAAAACATGATAAAAATAGGGTCGACAAATAACTTAAGGGAAAAGGTGAATTGTATGGCGTTTTATGGCGACTCTGACGCGCAAGAAACCCAAGAATGGCAAGAAGCATTTGATTCTGTATTACAACACATGGGCACGGAACGCGCTGCTTTCTTACTAGAAAAACTTTACCAACGGGCAATTGCGAAACATGTGCCAATCCAGCGCTTAAATACACCTTACCTCAATACCATTTCAGTTGCAGAACAACCGGCGATGCCTGGCGATCAGGATATGGAACGCCGTATCCGTGCCTTGATTCGCTGGAACGCTTTGGCGATGGTATTACGTGCGAACAAGACTGGGGATGATCTCGGTGGTCACCTTGCAAGTTTCGCATCGTCTGCGACCTTGTACGATGTGGGCTTTAACCATTTCTTCCGCGCTGCCTCAGATAATTTCGGCGGCGACATGATTTATTACCAAGGTCACTGTGCACCGGGTATCTATGCACGTTCTTTCCTTGAAGGGCGTTTAAATGAAGAACAGTTAAGTAATTTCCGCCGTGAAGTGGGCGGTAATGGTTTACCAAGCTATCCACATCCCTATTTAATGCCAGACTATTGGCAATTCCCAACCGTATCCATGGGTCTGGGTCCAATCATGTCGATCTATCAGGCACACATTCAAAAATATTTGATGAATCGTGGCTTGATCAAAGAAGAAGATCGTAAAGTCTGGGCTTATCTGGGCGATGGTGAGATGGATGAGCCAGAAAGTACAGGTGCAATTTCATTGGCTGGCCGTGAAAAGCTGGATAACCTGATTTGGGTGGTGAACTGTAACTTACAGCGCCTCGATGGTCCTGTACGTGGTAACGGTAAAATTATTCAAGAATTAGAATCGTTATTCCGTGGTGCGGGCTGGCGTGTGATTAAAGTGGTGTGGGGTCGTCATTGGGATCCACTGCTTGCGCAAGACAGTTCTGGTGCTTTAAAAGCAGTCATGGAAGAAACTGTAGATGGTGAGTATCAGCGCTATCAAGTAAAAGGTGGTGCATATACTCGTGAGAAATTCTTTGGCAAGTACCCTGAAGCTGCGGAACTGGTCAAAGATTTAAGCGATGAAGACATTGATAATCTTAACCGTGGTGGTCATGACCCGTACAAAGTTTTTGCTGCCTATGCAGAAGCAATGAAAGCCAAAGGTCAACCCACCGTTATTCTTGCAAAAACGGTTAAAGGTTATGGTTTGTCTGAAGAAATTGAAGCGGTGAACAAAACTCACCAAATCAAAAAAATGCAGATCGACTCTTTGAAATATGTACGTGACCGTTTTAACCTGCCATTTACAGATGATAAGTTAGAAGAGCTCCCGTTCTACCGCCCAAGTGAAAACTCTCCAGAAATGAAGTATATGAAGGCGCGTCGTGAAGCATTAGGGGGTTACCTACCTGCACGCCGTCGTGAGAGTGAAACTTTAGCGATTCCTGAATTATCAGTCTTTGATGCTGTTTTAAATGGTTCTGGTGGTAAAGAACAATCGACCACGATGCTGATGGTTCGTTTAATTGCTGCTTTACTGAAAGAAAAAGCCATTAAAGACCGTGTCGTACCGATCGTTCCAGATGAAGCACGTACCTTTGGTTTAGAAGGGATGTTCCGTCAACTCGGTATTTATGCCGCTCATGGTCAAAAATATACCCCAGAAGACCAAGAGCAGTTAATGCATTACCGTGAAGCAAGTGACGGCCACATGCTGCAAGAAGGAATTAACGAAGCGGGTGCAATGAGTGCATGGGCTGCGTTGGCAACCAGTTATTCAACCAATAACTTGCCGATGATTCCAATGTACATGTACTACTCAATGTTCGGTTTCCAACGTATTGGTGATATCGCATGGGCTGCGGGTGATGCACAGGCACAAGGTTTCTTGCTCGGTGCAACGGCTGGCCGTACCACATTGAACGGTGAAGGTTTACAGCACCAAGATGGTCATTCACATATCTTGGCGAACACCATTCCAAACTGTGTATCTTATGATCCATGTTTTGGTTATGAATTGGCAGTGATCGTACACGACGGTTTACAACGAATGTATGTGAACCAAGAGCGAGTGTTCTATTACTTAACCGTAATGAATGAAAACTACGAGCATCCTGCAATGCCAGAAGGCGCTGAGGAAGGCATTAAACGTGGTATGTACTTGTTCGAAAAAGACGAAAAAGCCTCTGTGCAATTATTGGGTTCAGGTGTCATTCTTCGTGAAGTGATTAAAGCTGCGAAAATCTTGCGTGATGAATACCAAATCCATTCAAACGTTTGGAGTGTCACCAGCTTCAATGAGTTGTCACGTGATGGTATGGCATGTGAAGAATACAACCGCTTACACCCACTGACTGAAGACGTAAAAGAATCTTGGGTATCTAAACAGTTGCGTGGTACAGCAGGTATTGTCGTTTCTGCGACTGACCATATGCGTGCATATAGTGAACAGATCCGTGCATATCTCCCAGATGGTCGTCCATTTGTTGCATTAGGTACAGATGGTTACGGTCGTTCAGATACACGTGCCAACTTACGTAGTTTCTTTGGTGTTGATGCTGCGCATATTGTGGTTGCGACGTTGAAAAAACTAGCGGACGAAGGTGAAGTTGATGCACGTTTAGTGAAAGATGCAATTTCTAACTTTGAGTTAGATACTGACCGTCCAGTGGCTTGGGCGCCACAAGCGCATCCAGAAGTTCAGGCCGTTGCTGAATACAATGAAACGCAAACAGGTGAGGGGAAATAATCATGCAAATCCAAGCACCTGATATTGGCGTAGATAAAGCACTGGTTGCAGAAATCTTGGTCAAAGTCGGCGACCGTGTTGCGGTTGATGATAGCCTTTTGGTCTTAGAATCAGATAAGGCAACGGTAGAAGTACCAAGCACTGCGGCCGGTATCGTGAAAAGTATTCTGGTTCAACAGGGCGATGAAGTCACTGAAGGCGTTGCATTGATTGAATTAGAGTCTGAGTCTGCTGCTGAATCACCTGCCAACGAAGCACCGAAAGCGGAAGCGCCAAAAGCTGAAGCAAAACCTGTGGCAGCCGAAACAAAAGCGCAACCAGCTGCTGCTCCAGCAGCGACTTCAAGCCAGATTGTGGATGTAAAAGTTCCAGATATTGGTGTAGAAAAAGCGTTAGTTGCTGAAGTGTTGGTCAAAGTCGGTGATCAGATTGAACCTGAACAAAGTATTGTTGTGGTTGAATCAGATAAAGCGACGGTAGAAGTCCCAAGCTCGGTTGCGGGGATTGTGGAAGCGATCCAAATAAAAGAAGGTGACAGCATTAAGGAAGGCGTGGTCTTGATACAGGTCAAGACTGTGAGTTCGGCTGCTGCACCAGAACCACAAGCAGCACCTGCTCAAACAGAAGCGCCAGTCGCAACAACAGAAGCACCAGCTGCAACGAATATCTCAACAGGTAATGTTGAAATTGAAGTACCTGACCTGGGTGTAGAAAAAGCACTTGTTTCAGAAATTCTGGTGAATGTTGGTGATCGCGTTGAAGCCCAACAAAGCTTATGCGTGGTTGAGTCAGATAAGGCTTCGGTTGAAGTGCCAAGCTCAGTAGCAGGAATTGTGAAAGCAATTCATGTCTCTGCCAATCAAGAAGTTCGTCAAGGCATGGCTTTGGCAACAATTGAGGTGAGTGGTGGTCAGGCTGCTGCACCAGCAGCAGTGCCAAAAGCTCAACCAGCCGCGACGCCTGCTGCACCAGCAAAACCACAGGTAGTACCGACAGCAGCACCGAGTGCCCCAGCGCAAGCTGAGAAGCTGACCAAAGAGCAAGAAGCAGACAATGCCAAAGTCTATGCTGGCCCAGCGGTACGTAAACTGGCACGCGAGTTAGGTGTAGTTCTTGGACAGGTCAAAGCCTCTGGTGAGCATGGTCGCGTGATGAAGGACGATGTTTTTGCCTATGTGAAAACGCGTTTGACTGCACCACAGCCTGCATCGACCTCTCAAGCTGCGCCAGTGGCTTCGGGCTTACCGAAGTTGCCAGACTTTAATGCATTTGGTGGCGGTGAAGTGAAAGCGATGACGCGTTTACAGCAAGTGTCTGTACCGCAATTGTTGTTGAACAATTTCATTCCACAAGTGACACAGTTTGATTTAGCAGATATTACCGAACTCGAAGCATGGCGTGGCGAACTGAAAGATGGCTTTAAAAAGCAGGGTCTTAGCTTAACGATTTTGGCCTTTATCGCTAAAGCAGTCGCGCACTTGTTGAAAGAAGAACCTTATTTCGCTGGCCATTTGGCTGATGATCAGAAGTCAGTATTGTTGCGTAACGAAATTCATATGGGGATTGCGGTTGCAACGCCAGATGGTTTAACGGTTCCAGTACTGCGTAATCCTGACCAGAAATCAATTAAGCAAATTGCAGCTGAATTGGCGGAACTCAGCCAGAAAGCGCGTGATCGTAAATTGTCACCGAAAGATTTACAGGGTGCCAACTTTACCATTACCAGCTTAGGCAGTATTGGTGGTACCGCATTTACGCCATTGGTGAATTGGCCGCAAGTCGCGATTTTAGGTATTTCACCTGCAACCATGCAACCGGTTTGGAATGGCAAAGACTTTGATCCACGCCTGATGTTGCCATTATCCTTGTCTTATGACCATCGTGTGATTAATGGTGCGGATGCTGCGCGTTTTACCAATAAGCTAACCAAGTTATTAAAAGATATTCGTAGCTTATTGCTCTAATCGTATTTGAATCTAGAAAACCTCGCATACGCGGGGTTTTCTATTTTTAGGCTGAAAATATACGACTTTATTTATGTTATGTTGGATGGAAAATAGATTTTCATTGATTGCAGGAGCACGGATGTTGGTGATTTATCGGGTGATGTTGCCGCTATTGCTCATTGTTTTTGTCTTGATGGGTGCATGGGTGAGCTTTCTGCATTTCCCTTGGGAGTGGGTCATGTATGTTGTTATGGGCTTAGAAGTCTTTGTGGCGACCATCGTGATGATGATGGAATATCAGGCGCAACATATTGGAGGTGCCAGTGGCTGGGGCAGTTTTGGTTTTTTAGGTTTAAGTGCCTATTTGGCTTTCTTTTTGGGGCTCGCCCGCGTGTTGCTCTGGAGTTACCAAAAATTTTGCTCATAAAGATTCAAAACGATTTTATTGTTTGATAGAATGAACTCACTTCATTGGGGAGTAGCCGCTCTTTACGCAAAGTAAAGAGGTGATGATCAACATAATTGTTCAACTGAACATGGTCATCATAGCAAAGAACCAAGAACAGCTTTTCAGCTGTGCTTTTGTTGGCAAGACCTTTGATTTACCACTCTGCATCAATCTATTTGATTTTGGCTAGCAGGAGGGGTAGGTCATCGGTATATTTTGCTAGCCAGAGCATTCAATCATGTATGAATTTCTCATCTCGACTTCAATTGTTGCCCTCGCTGAAATGGGCGATAAAACGCAACTACTTGCTCTCTTGCTTGCAGCACGTTTCCGTAAACCGATTCCGATTTTAATTGCTATCTTACTGGCCACCACGATCAACCATGGTATTTCTGCTGTTTTAGGGCAATGGATTACTACAGTACTCAGTCCTGAAGTTTTGTTATGGATTTTGGCGCTTGGTTTCATTGGGATGGCGATCTGGATGCTGATTCCAGATGAGTTGGGTGATGAAACGGAAAACATCAATAAATGGCAGAAATTTGGGGTGTTTGGTGCCACCTTTATTCTATTTTTCCTGGCTGAAATTGGTGATAAAACCCAGATTGCGACCGTCGCTTTAGCAGCACGTTTCGACAGTGTGTTTTGGGTGATGTTGGGCACTACGTTCGGTATGATGCTTGCCAATGCCCCTGCTGTGTTTATTGGTGATAAATTAGCTGATAAATTACCGATTTCATTGATTCATAAAATTGGGGCTGCAATTTTCTTGATCGTTGGTGTTTCAGCTTTGGTACAACACTATTTCCTTTAAGCAGATTGAATCTCAAATCCATCAAGACCCATCCAGAAGAGATGGGTTTTTTCTTATCAATTTAGGATAAAAGTCAAATATCTGATTGAAACATCAACTAAATCCCATTATTTTATTATGGAATTAAAAATATTTCATATTTAAAGAATTTTTCTGGGGTAGTTATGAGTTTTGAACGGACAACATCGCAAATATTATTTGATAATGGTATACATAAATGCATTAGTTTTACCAGTTTGGTGAAAGGGGAAGGTATTCAGGCCAATCAATTTTTAATTATTGATCATGAGCGTGCCGCTGTTCTGGATCCAGGTGGTGATCTCACCTATGTGCCTTTAACCATGGAACTCAATCGTTACACCAAACTAAAAAATCTGGATTATGTGATGGCCTCTCATCAAGATCCTGACATCATTACCTCAATGCCGCGCTGGTTGGTGTATACCGATGCCAAAGTGGTGGCATCCAAGTTGTGGGCGCGCTTTTTACCCCATTTGAATTCAGCTTTTATGAGTGACCGCATGAAGGGCAATTGGGAAGAGCGCTTGATTGAATTGTCAGATACAGGACAGATTATTGCTTTAGGTGAATCCAGTATTGTGGCTGTCCCTGCGCATTTCCTACATTCGGTAGGAAACTTTCAGTTTTATGATCCGACCGCAAAAATTCTGTTTTCGGGGGATATGGGGGCTTCGATCGTCGAAGATGCCAGTGTGCCGATTACTGATTTTGAAGCACATATTAAAAAGATGAAAGGCTTCCACCAGCGCTATATGTGTTCCAATAAGGTGATTCGTTTATGGGTCAATATGGTGCGACAAATGGATGTGGAGATGATTGTACCGCAGCATGGTACGGCTTTTGTCGGGAAGGACATGATCAATCAATTTTTAGATTGGATCGAAACATTGGAATGTGGTGTGGACTTGATGAATGAATATGTTTTTAGTTTGCCTACTGCGATGAGTTAAGTGGTGATGAGTGAAATGTAACGTTTTATTGGGGCATGAGGCAGCCAAGTCGCTGCTCCACTCGATGCTTTCGATATTTGGGCACTAGGCTATTGAAAATAAAAAATAATGATGCGCAAAAGGCAGGTTGTTTTTTAGGATTTGAAGCGAAAAGTGAGGGTGTAGAACCTAGATCAGCATGCAGTTAAAATTATTTTCATCATAGAAAATGAAAATCACATCGAAATTTGTTTATAATAGCTCACGGAAATTACCAGTGAGATTGTTATGCTGACCATCGTTCAAGAAGCGTTAACCTTCGATGATGTCTTATTACTTCCTGCCTACTCAACTGTTCTCCCAAAAGATGTCTCCCTAAAGACACGTTTAACTCGCGGAATTCAACTTAATATCCCTCTCGTTTCTGCTGCAATGGATACCGTGACTGAGTCACGCATGGCAATTGCGATGGCCCAAAATGGTGGTATTGGTATTTTGCACAAAAACATGGATATCGCAGCACAAGCCGCTGAAGTCCGTCGTGTGAAAAAATTCGAAGCGGGTATGGTGAAAGATCCAATTACGGTTACCCCTGAAACCACAGTTCGTGAGCTAATTGCGATTACCCAAGCGAATAATATTAGCGGTGTACCAGTTGTAAAAGATGGCAAAGTGGTTGGAATCGTGACAGGTCGTGATACACGCTTTGAAACGAATCTTGAGCAGCCTGTAAGTAATATCATGACAGGTCAGGATCGCCTCGTGACTGTACGTGAAGGCGAGTCGAAAGAAAATATCCAAGCATTATTGCAAAAACACCGTATTGAAAAAGTATTGGTGGTTGGTGAAAACCATGAGCTGAAAGGCTTAATTACGGTCACTGACTTCCGTAAAGCTGAAAGTTACCCAAACAGCTGCAAAGATGATTTGGGCCGTTTACGTGTTGGTGCTGCAGTGGGTACTGGTGCTGAAACACCAAGCCGCGTAGAAGCTTTGGTGGAAGCAGGTGTTGATGCGATTGTGGTCGATACTGCACATGGTCACTCTGCTGGTGTGATCGAACGTGTCCGCTGGGTGAAACAAAACTTCCCGCAAGTACAAGTGATTGGTGGAAACATTGCGACAGGTGATGCAGCTTTGGCATTGCTTGATGCAGGTGCAGATGCGGTTAAAGTGGGGATTGGCCCAGGTTCGATCTGTACCACGCGTATTGTGGCAGGTATCGGTATGCCGCAGATCTCTGCGATTGATAGCGTCGCCAATGCACTGAAAGATCAAATCCCATTGATTGCAGATGGCGGTATTCGTTTTTCTGGTGATATGGCGAAAGCGATTGGTGCAGGTGCGAGCACGATTATGGTCGGTTCACTGCTTGCAGGAACTGAAGAAGCGCCAGGTGAAGTTGAGTTCTTCCAAGGTCGTTACTATAAAGCTTATCGTGGTATGGGTTCATTGGGTGCAATGGCAGGCGTATCTGGTTCTGCTGACCGTTACTTCCAAGATGCTAAAGCGGGTGCGGAAAAGTTAGTCCCAGAAGGCATCGAAGGCCGAGTGCCATACAAAGGACCAATGGGCAATATCGTCCATCAAATGATGGGTGGCTTACGTTCATCAATGGGTTATACCGGTTCATCTGTGATTGAAGATCTTCGTCAAAATGCAAAATTTGTGAAAATTACCTCAGCAGGAATGTCGGAATCACATGTTCATGACGTTACGATTACCAAAGAAGCACCAAACTACCGTGTTGGTTAACTTTTAGTAATTTTGTTGACAGATAAACCGTCAGTTCGCTGACGGTTTTTTCGTTTTGGTGTAAAGTGAACAAGATGAGGAAAGATTATGGTTAGACACCATATAAAAGATAAGAAAGTGAGTAAAAGATGAGTTATTTTGGTACTGATGGAATTCGCGGTAAATTTGGACAAATGCCAATTACGCCAGAATTCGCATTAAAACTAGGTTTTGCTGCAGGAACAGTATTAAAAAGAAATAGCCCTAAAAATAAACCGATTGTGGTGCTAGGGAAAGACACGCGTTTATCTGGCTATATTTTGGAAGCAGCTTTACAGGCAGGCCTAAATGCAGCAGGCGTCTATGTACATTTGTTAGGCCCTTTGCCAACCCCAGCGATTGCACATTTAACCCGTGCGTTACATGCACATGCAGGGATTGTCATTTCAGCATCACATAACCCTTATTTTGATAATGGGATTAAATTTTTCTCTAGTGAAGGCAAAAAACTACCAGATACTTTACAAGACGAAATTAATCAAGAGCTTGAGAAAGAGATTGTGATTGATGATACGGCTCACCTAGGGAAGAGTGTTCGTGTTAAAGATGCCAATGGCCGTTATATTGAGTTTTGTAAATCGACCTTCCCCTACCATTTCGACTTATCTAATTTAAAAATCGTGGTGGATTGTGCCAATGGTGCAGCCTATAGCGTAGGACCATCGGTATTCCGTGAGTTAGGTGCCAAAGTTATTCCATTATTTAATGAACCAGATGGTTTAAATATTAATGAAAATTGTGGTTCAACCCATCCAGAACAGTTACGAAAGGTTGTGCTTGAGCATGATGCAGACCTCGGTATTGCCTTTGATGGTGATGCGGATCGTGTGGTGATGGTGGCTAAAAATGGTCAGTTGATTGATGGTGACCATATCCTGTATATCCTTGCAACGCAGGCACAAAATAAGCCAGAAGGTGTTGTGGGGACGGTGATGAGCAATATGGCATTGGAACTGGCTTTGCAAAAAGCAGGGGTAGGCTTCGTCCGTGCCAATGTGGGTGACCGTTATGTGTTACAAGCACTGGAAGAAAATGCTTGGGTAACGGGTGCTGAGCCTTCAGGGCATATCTTAACCCTAGATAAGAGCACTACTGGTGATGCAATTATTGCGGCTTTACAAGTGCTCACTGTGATGGTTGAACAGGGTAAAGCTTTACATGAATTGGTTGATGGTTTTGTACTCTTCCCTCAGATATTGGTCAATGTCCGCCTACAGCACATGATTGATCCCTATTCAATTCCAGCCTTGGTCGCTGAGTTCGAAAAGGCTGAACAGCAATTGAAAGGGCGTGGTCGATTATTGATTCGTAAATCGGGCACAGAGCCTATGATTCGTGTCATGGTGGAAGGTGATCAGCAACAAGAAGTTGAGGCTTTAGCGCATCATCTGGCCGATGCGGTACGTGCCCACGCTCAAGCTGCTTAATGGAGTGCATTTATGAATGATGTCATTAAAGACCTGAGTGAGTTGCGTTTGAGCTACGAGCAAGGTGAGTTACATGAAGGCCAAGTGAGTGGCCAACCTCATTTGCAGTTCCTCAATTGGTTTAATCATGCACTGGCTGCTCATTTACATGAACCCTATGCGATGTCCTTGGCAACGGCAAATCGACAAGGTCGTCCGCATGTGCGTACGGTCTTGCTACGTGGCGCGACAGAAGCAGGTTATGACTTCTATACCAATTATGACAGCCAGAAAGGTTTAGATTTAGCTGAAAATCCCTATGCTGAACTGCTGTTTTACTGGCCTAGTCTAGAGCGTCAGGTGCGTATCGGTGGTAAAGTCATCAAGATTTCTGCACAAGAGTCGACGGATTATTACCATAAGCGTCCGCGTGACAGTCAGATTGCGGCGCATATCAGTACCCCACAAAGTGGTGTGATTGAAAGCCGGGAGTTATTACAGCAACGCTTTCAAGCGTTGCAAACTCAAGCCCAAGCTGAGCTGGATAAACCTGAATTCTGGGGCGGTTATCGCCTCGAAGCGGATTATTATGAGTTCTGGCAGGGCCGACCAAATCGCCTACATGACCGTTTAAGTTATGAAAAACAGAACGGTGTTTGGACTATACAACGTTTGATGCCATAAATGACCCAGATTCAAATTCAACAAAGACCCTTACTGACACGCCCTGAACAGTTTCAGGGCGTGCCTGCATTTATCGCTGAAATTTTAGCAAGACGCGGCGTTCAGTCAGAACAAGAACTAGAGCTGAAACTGAAGTATCTCCTTTCGCCTGATTTAAAAGGCTTGGAGCAGGCGGTTGCCTTGATCGATCAAGCCATTGATCAGCAAAAGCAGATCGTGATTGTCGGGGATTATGATGCCGATGGTGCAACCAGTACCGCGTTGATGGTTCTCGTGTTGCAAGACATGGGTGCCAGAGTAGAGTATCTGGTGCCTGACCGTTTTAAATATGGTTATGGACTTACGCCAGCAATTGCAGAATTGGCTCAGCACAGTTATCAACCTGATCTTTTGATTACAGTCGATAATGGAATTTCCAGTCATGCGGGTGTGGAAACGGCACAGGCATTGGGAATGCAGGTGATTATCACCGACCACCACTTAACCACCAAGCCGACACCGAGTGCCGAAGCAGTGGTTAATCCGAATCAGCTGGGTTGTGACTTTTCCAGCAAAGCACTGGCTGGGGTAGGTGTTGCTTTTTATGTGTTAGCACGACTAGCCAGCACTCGTAGTCAGCAGGGTAAAAGCAGCAGCAAAGTCACCCAGTATCTTGATCTGGTGGCTTTGGGTACCTATGCCGATGTGGCGACACTGGATTACAACAATCGTATCTTGATTGATGCTGGACTAAAACGCATTCAGCAACATCAGTGTCGTGCAGGCATTTTAGCCTTATTGGATATTGCGGGTCGTGATGCCGCTAGTTTACGTGCGCAGGATTTAGGTTTTGTACTGGGGCCTCGTATTAATGCGGCGGGTCGGATGGAAAGTATGCGCATCGGGATTGAGTGTCTACTCGCTGCCGATATGCAAACAGCCTATCCGATTGCACAACAATTGAATCAGCTCAATATGGAACGCCGTCAAGTTGAATCGGAAATGAAGCAGCAAGCGTTGAAAGCACTGCAACATGTACAACTTGAGACAGCGCATTTACCTGCTGCCTTGGTAATGTTTGATCAACAATGGCACCAAGGGGTGATTGGGATTGTGGCGGGACGATTAAAAGAGCAGTTCCACCGGCCAAGTCTGGTGTTTGCTCCTGATGAAGATGGCATCCATATTAAAGGTTCAGCACGTTCGATTGATGGAATTCATATTCGTGACACCATTGAGCAGGTTGCGGAGCAATATCCACATCTGGTTAGTCATTTTGGTGGTCATGCGGCAGCGGCAGGTTTGACGCTGAAAAAAGAGCACTTTGATGAATTCAAAGCGGTGTTTATTCAGTCTATTGCGGCCATGGATGAGGAGTTGTTTCAAGCGACCTTATGGACCGATGGTGAATTAGGCGATTCAGCTTTGCATCTTGGAACTTTGGACTGGATTGAACAGCTTGGGCCTTGGGGACAAAAATTCCCCCTTCCTCAATTTGAGGGGCGCTTTAAAGTGATTGATTATCGCTGGCTCAAAGATCAGCATCTCAAACTAAAACTTGCGGTAGGCTCACATTCGATTGATGCGATTGCATTTAATGCCATGGATCGGTTTGAATTTAACCCGATGCTGGGGTATGTAGACTTGGTTTATACCTTGGAACGTAATGTCTTTAATGGTAACACCAGTCTGCAATTACAAGTTGCGTATTTAAAACAATAAAAAATCCGCTCCTACGAGCGGATTTTTTGCCATTTTTGATGAAGCCAGTATCAGAAACGAACCGTTCCATTGAGCGCAAAAGCATCCACGCCATCTGTGGTGGTATAACCCACACCTAGAGCAAATTGTGGTGTGAAGAATTTCTGAGCATGAATATTAAACACACTGTCTGAGTCTTTTGCGGTAGAGTCAGCAAATGAGACACCAACATTGAGCGTTGGATCAAGATAAAGATCTGCACCTAAACGGTAGGTTGTTTCATCACCAATATAGCTGAGCGCTTCAAAGTTGGTATAGTAGCCACCAATTTGTGCGACATATTTAGCACGTAAAGAAACAGCAGTATCGTCATTTTCCCCAGACACGATTGCTGCGTTTGAAAGTGTGCTGGTAAAACCGTATTGAGCAACCTGTACAGGGTTTAAGCTATCTGATAAATCTGCAACGCCAACAGCAAGGAGTAATCCAGAGATTGGCAAGAAACCTGCTTCTAAGTTATAGCCATCACTCTTTTTGGAGTCTGAGCCGATTCCATTGATTGTCACTTTAACATTGGTACGATGTAGGGCGCCAGAAAGATAGAACTGTGTATTTGGAACGTAGAACTCACCTTGTAGTCCTAGCATATTAAATTGTAAATCACCGAAATCTTGGTCATCCTTGAGCTTGCTATAAGCATAGCCACCGCCAATATTCGAAGCTTTATCTAAGAACGCTGCTTCTGCCCAAGGCACATTTCGGGTTTGTACCGGATTAAAATAATATTTAGCGCTGATCACGGCACTATTGCCTTTGCCATCATCCATATTGATATGTTCATATGCACCACTGGCTTCAGTTTGATAAGCATGGGCATTGATTGCAAAGCAAGCACTCATAAGTACTGCAAGAAGATTTAAATTTTTCATTTGTTATTTTCCCCGTTTAAAAATAATACATATTTTGTTACAGGCGCTAGTGTAGTCAAAAATATATAACCGTCAATTCTTTAACGCATAAAATATTAAAAGACAGCACAGGGAATAAGGGGGGAATGGATGAAAGGCTGGTTGAAAAAAAACGCCCTGAATGACTCAGGGCGTTTTTTATGTTTGCAATTTCGATTTCAAAAATTAGAAACGATATGCAGCACGAAGACCGAAAGAAGTGTAATCGTTGTCAATATATGACTTGTCGTTACCGAAACCTACACGGCCTTCTAAGCTCACTTGTTGATTGAAGAATTTCTTCGCAGAAATACCCCATTCATTCGAATTGATGATTGTGTCATCATATTTAAGTTTTTGGTAATCAACACCAACACTTAAAGTTTTGTCGATGAAGTAATCACCTTTTAATTTCACTTCTTTGTTGTCACCAAAAGCACTATAAGCTTCTAGGTTGACGTCATTCTGACCCACTTTGGTTACATACTTGGCGCGAAGTGTTGGGCTAGTTTCACGGTCACCGTCTTTAACGTCAACAGTTTTTGCACCCGCAGCAATTAATAAACCCGGTGCTGGTAAGTAACCCACTTCACCCGCATAGTGGTTAACTTTTACTTTGCCATCAAGGTAGTTGCTATTTGGTTTGATTTCTTCACGACCAATATTACCGCTTAAGTAGAAATCAGAGTTTGGAACGAAGTATTCAATCCCTGCGCCATACTGGTTGTTTTTAATGGCATCATCTTTTTCATAAGCGTACTGTGCACTTACATTGCTAGCACGGTCAAGGAACGCTGCTTCTGCAAGTGGTGCATTACGTGTTTGTACTGGATTGAAATAATACTTACCATCTACGCTGAAACGATCACTGTCACCAAAACGATCTTGGTCTTTATAGGTATAAGAACCACCGACCTCAGCTTGATAAGCATGAGCAGTGCCAGTTACTGCGATTGCAGATAAAAGTGCTGATGCAATTGCTAATTTTTTCATGGTTGTTTCCTCATTAAGATTTAAACCAAGTGTTAAACACAGATACATGTTTTGTTACAACTTGAGTCTAGAGTAATTTTCATGATCGTCAATCTTGATAAGGTAATCAAACTGTACAAATGTAATTGACTTGTAATTTTGACATTTTATATTATTGATATTTATTAATAAAAATGGATTGTTTTGATTTATTAAAACTTAGGAGATATTGTGTATTTTAGTGAATTTAGTCTACTTTTTATACATTGAGCCAGCCTAAATCGGGGTTAGAAAACATTTCAAACAAAAATAAATTTATTTATAAAGCTGATTTTAAGAAAGCAAATTATTCAAAAACACATGGCTGTGTCGGCTAAAACAGTTATGTTAAAATAGCGGATTAAGTGAAAAAATTGTGAGAAAACACGCGTGGAAATTAATCCGTATTTAATTCAATTGAAAGATTTAGCTGATCGTAGCCAAACACTACGGGGGTATCTTTGACTACGATCTAAAGGTTGAGCGTTTAGAAGAAGTTTTAAGAGAATTAGAAGACCCTGCGATTTGGAATGATCAAAACCGTGCTCAAACCATCGCCAAAGAAAAGGGCAGTTTAGAAAATACCATTGCTGTGTTTGATCGTCTTGCTGAACAGTTAGATGATGCTAAGGCTATGCTTGACCTTGCGGTTGAAGCAGATGATGAAAGTTTATTGTTGGATGTTCAGGCTGAGTTAGACAGTGCTGAAGAAGCTCTGGGCAATCTTGAATTCCGCCGTATGTTTAGCAATCCAATGGACCCAAATCCATGCTTCCTTGAGATCCAATCTGGTTCGGGTGGTACTGAGGCTCAAGACTGGGCGTCGATGTTATTACGTATGTATTTGCGCTGGATCGAACGTCATGGCTTTAAAGCTGAGCTGATGGAAGTCTCTGACGGTGATGTGGCAGGAATTAAATCAGCCACCATCCGTGTTGATGGTGAGTTTGCCTATGGTTGGTTGCGCACCGAAAGTGGCGTACATCGTTTAGTACGGAAGTCACCATTTGACAGCAACAACAACCGTCATACCTCATTCTCAGCAGTGTTTATTTCACCTGAGATTGATGACAATATCGAGATTGATATCAATCCATCCGATGTTCGTACCGATACTTACCGTGCTTCAGGTGCGGGTGGTCAGCACATTAACAAAACCGATTCTGCCGTTCGTTTAACGCACGCACCGACAGGGATCGTAGTGGCTTGTCAGAACCAGCGTTCACAGCATGCTAACCGTGACCACGCGTGGAAGCAATTACGTGCCAAACTCTACGAGCTCGAAATGAGCAAGCGTAATGAAGCTGCTCAAGCCTTGGAAGATTCGAAGTCAGATATCGGCTGGGGCAGTCAGATTCGTTCGTATGTGTTAGATGACTCACGTATTAAAGACTTGCGTACCGGAGTTGAAAATTCCAATACCAAAGCTGTGTTGGATGGTGACTTGGATAAGTTCATTGAAGCAAGTTTGAAGCAAGGTTTATAAGTTTTAATCCAATTAAAACGGCAATCTCGTTCAGCATCGGCTGGTTAATCGAAAAAATATGATATTAATATCGAAAAAAATGGATATTAATATTTAAAAAGTTCGATATACTGGATTCAGGTGCTGAACAAAGCGTTGCCGCTTGAGAAACGTGGTGAGTCTATGGATATTGATGTTATAAGCAAAGCCTTAGCCAATCCATTACGTCGACAGATCTTGCAATGGTTGAAAGAGCCTGAGCAATTTCTACCCGTTGAGCAATGTGGTGGTAGTTTTGAACGGGGTGTATGTGCAGGGCACATCGAACGTTTAGGAAAAGTTGCGCAATCGACCATGTCGAATCATTTGTCTGTACTACAACAGGCAGGATTGATCAAGGTCGAGAAATATGGACAGTGGTCCTATTTCACGCGTAATGAAGCTTTGATTCAGCAATATATCGAACATTTAAAACAAGCACTTTAAATCGAAGAAGTGTAAGTTGAGGCGATCATGGCTGAACTAAATTCTACTTTGCAAGTAGGTGATTTCACGATTAAAAACCGTCTGGTTTTAGCTCCATTAACCAGAGCGCGTAGCGGTGCACAGCGTATTCCAAATGATTTAATGGTGGAATATTACCAACAACGTGCCAATGCTGGCCTGATCATTACCGAAGCAACCGTGATTAGCCCAAAGGCAGCGGGCTATGCCAATACGCCGGGTTTATGGTCGCAAGAACAAGCACAGGCATGGCATAAAATTGTTGAAGCTGTGCACGCACAAGACGCAAAAATCGTGGTTCAGCTCTGGCATGTCGGTCGTATTTCACATCCAGACTTATTGGACGGTGATACACCTGTAGCGCCAAGTGCCATTCAACCTGCGGGTGAAGTGAGCTTGCTTCGCCCAAAACGTGCTTTTGTGACACCGCGTGCGTTGTCTCATGAAGAAATTCAAGAAATCGTAGCGCAATATAGAAATGCAGCTGAACAGGCCAAAGCCGCTGGGTTTGATGGTGTTGAATTGCATGCAGCCAATGGCTATCTGATTGATCAATTTCTACAAAGCAGCACCAACCAGCGTGATGATGAATATGGTGGTTCAATTGAAAACCGTGCGCGTTTATTGCTTCAAGTGGTGGATACCTTTATCGAGGTATGGGGTGCTGGTCGAGTCGGTGTACATCTTGCACCGCGTGGTGATTCACACGATATGGGTGATGAGAATCCGTTGGCAACGTTTGGCTATGTGGTCGAGCAATTAGATCAGCGTAAAGTGGGTTTTATTTTTACCCGTGAATATGAAGCTGCAGATAGCTTATTACCTAAATTACGTCCTAAATTTAAAGGGGTGTGGATTGCCAATGAAGGTTTAACGGCGGATTCTGCGAAACGTATTTTGGCGACAGGCCAAGCCGATGCAGTTTCATTCGGTAAACAATACATTGCGAATCCAGATTTATTTGAACGTTTACAACATGATTTAGCTCTAAATCCACTTCAACCACAAACTTTATATGGTGCGGGTGCTGAGGGTTATACCGATTATCCTGCTTATGAGCAGTTAGAAGCTTAATTTGCTTTAAAACTGTAAAATGGCTCATGCGATTTACCAAAATCGCATGAGTTTTTGTTTTAAATTCCGCATAATGAGCAGCAATCACATAGTCAATTATGGTCTCGGATGGCGCAGAACACAGCAGCACAGCAAACACCGTTTTGGTATAACGTTTTATTGGCTTGTCTCAAGCCCTTATACCGTTGGAAAATCAAACAACGGGCAGAAACTGATGCGCTGTTTCAACAAGAATGTATCGAGCGTTTTGGGCCGTTTCAGCCTGCTAAAAATTTAGGGGCAATTTGGTTTCATGCGGTATCAGTCGGTGAAACCAACGCGGCACAGCCTCTTATTGAACATTATTTAAAATTAGGCCATCCGGTTTTGGTGACCAATACCACCAAGACTGGGCAAGCTCGGGCAAAATCCCTGTTTTTAAAAGCGCCTTATCTGGATTTATTTCAGGCGGTGTATTTGCCTGTCGATCAAAAAGTATTACTAAAACAATTTTTTAATCTGTATCAACCCAAACTATTGGCATTGGTTGAAACAGAGATCTGGCCAAATTTAATTGCCACAGCACAACAGCAACAGATTCCCTGTATTTTACTCAATGCACGCCTGTCAGAGAAATCGGCCAAAGGTTATGGCAAGGTTCGCCGTTTAACCCAACCGATGCTGCAACAACTTACTTGGTTGCTGGCACAAGATCTGGCAACGCAACAGCGTTATGTCGATTTAGGCCTCAATCCAGCCAAAAGTCAGGTAGTTGGCAATATTAAATTTGATATCACTGCACCAGAACATTTTGTCGCGCAAGCCCAGCAACTCAAGCAGGATTGGCAACTGGCCGATCGTCAAATCATCACCTTGGCGAGCACCCATGCCCCTGAAGAAGAAAGTTTACTCAAACAATTACAGCCGCATTTAAATTCAAATCCGAATTTACTCTGTATTGTGGTGCCACGACATCCAGAACGCTTTGATGAAGTATTATTTAAGGCGTGCCAAAGTTTAAATTTAAAAACCCAACGCCGGAGTTTGCAACAATCCATCCAAGCGGATACTCAAGTTTTTCTTGCCGATAGTATGGGAGAAATGTGGCTCTGGTATGCCCTCAGCCAAGCCTGTTTTGTTGGTGGTTCATTGAATGAGCCGGGCGGTGGGCATAATATTTTAGAACCGATGGTGTTGAATGTACCTACAGTGATTGGTCCTCGTTATTTTAATTTTCAAACTATTGTGGATGAGTTTGTGGCGCAACAGGGTATTTTGATTGGAGCGGATGCGGAGCAGGTGGCACAGCAATTATTGGCTTGCCTAGAAGATACTGTTCAGGCCCAGCAATTGGTTCAACAGGCAGAGCAGGTTTTGCAGGCGAATAAAGGTTCTTTACAACAGCATATTCAGTGTCTTGATCATTACTTACAACGCACAGCTGCATCATGAATATTGTGTTACTTGAAGCCGAACAATGCAGCTCGATGGACGCATGGCAGATTAACTACTCCAGACAATTACAGCATTTACGTCAGCACTTACAGCTCAATGTTGGTGATACCCTGAAAGTTGGCATTCGAGCGGGGCAGCGCTACCTTACCGAGGTTGTCTGTATCACGGAACAAGCTATTACGGTTCGTCCAATTCAAACAGAAGCAGTTCCTGCAAAGCTACCCGTACATTTGATTCTTGCTTTACCCCGCCCCAAAGTATTGCGCCGTATCATCATGGATGCAGTGACTTTAGGGGTAGAACGAATCAGCCTGATTCATAGTTATCGAGTGGATAAGAGTTATTGGCAAACGCCGTTTTTACAGCAGTTGAATGATTATGTGACTCTGGGGCTAGAACAGGCTGGTGATACCATTGCACCAGACATTCAGATGTATAAACGCTTTAAACCTTTTGTTGAAGATGTTTTACCAACGTTGATTCGCGAAGACCAGCCTGCCTATGTGGCGCATCCCTATGCCGAGCAGAAAATGCCATATGCGATTCCACATGCGTGTAGTTTGATTATTGGCCCAGAAGGCGGATTTATTCCTTATGAAGTTGATTTGTTGCAAAAAAATGGTTGCCAAGCCATGTGCTTAGGCAACCGGATTTTGCGAACAGAAACTGCGGTATCGAATATTATTGGACGTTTATTTGTCTGAGTTGTCACTCGATTCAATTTGATCGCCACGATAGACTTTCACTTCCTGTACCGGATAAGGAATCGAAATTCCTTTTTCATCAAAAGCTGTAACGACAAATTCCTGAATTTCACTGATTGATGCCGAAGTCGTTGTTTCAGTGGTATTCACCCACCAGCGCACAGTCAAATTAATCGAAAAATCTGCCAGTGCAGTGACATTGACCGAGAAGCCTGGTTGACTGAGTACATTCAGGTTGCGATCCAGAATATCCAGAATAATTTTCTTGGCTTTTTGCATATCATCTTCATAGCCAATACCGACTACAAATTCACAGCGGCGACGCTGATAGGCATTATTCACAGTGACCGCGCTGGTATAGACGGTGGCATTTGGAATCACGATACGTCGGCCATCAGGTGAACGTAAGAAAGTGGCACGAATTTGAATATCTTCAACATTGCCTTCTAAACCATTCACCACAATATCATCGCCGATACGGAAGGGTTCACTGATCAGAATCAAAATCCCGGATAGTAAGTTCTGGAAAATATCCTTAAAAGCGAAACCAATTGCGACAGAACCAATTCCCAAAGCACCAATCAACTGACTAGGGGTGAAACCCGGAATGGCAATCACCAATGCGATCAGGAAACCAAAGAAGATGATAAACGTACTACCGACGCGATTAAGGACCAACACCAAATTCTGACGGGTATAGCTACGATTTTCTAAGGTCTTGCGAATAAAAAATTTGAATAATTTAGTGAGTAACCAAAAAATAATGAAAACCGTAATCGCGATACCGATATAGGGTACGCGTTCCCAGAAACTATCGATGATTTTATCAATCGTGGTATAGGCATCATGATACTTTTCAGTATGTGCGAGCACCGTTTCAGTCGTCTTGGCACTAGCTTGCTGGATCAGTTCACCAGTATCTTTTGCCACTTCAGTTAAGGTTGTTTGTTGGTTTGCCACAGCAAGATCTCTATTTCGCAAAGGAAGGAGTAAATGAGGGGAGCCATCATAAAGAATTTATGGCTGATACGCATGCAAAATTAAGTTTTGACTTCCACTCATCATCAGACAGAATAGCGCGGGTTAGAAATATCCGGTCGTATTTTGAAGGATTTGTGTTGGAGCATCCCACAGATCTGGGCTGGCAAAATAATAAGCAAAGGTGAAGATACCGAACATCATCAGCAAGCTGACCAGAATCATGATCCATGCCAGTAATTTTTCCCAAGCACGGGATGGACGTACATCGCCATAGTCGTTGCGATGAGGTGTTCCTGGTGCAAGTAAGACATATAAAGTAAACAAGAACTGGAGGACTGGAACCAATAACAGCAAGCTCAACCAACCTGTTTTATTTAGATCATGCAAACGGCGAATTAAGAATACAATTTGAAAATAAAGTGTGATGAGCCAAAGGGCAATAAAGGCAAAGAAGGTGATGCCGGAGAAGGCCGAAAATACAGCCTCATCGATGTTGCTGGTCGTAAAGATGCCCGCGAAGGCAAAGATACCGAGAAAAGCAGCCATACAAATTAGGCTGAGTAAACCATACCAACCAATATAACTGAGGCGGTTGAAACGCCCGTTTGGTGAAAGTGGCTGATCTGTAGAGATTAGGGTTGGGGCTGGTGATTCGGGATTAAACATGAGCGATTCCTGTTTTTCTGATTATTAAATCTTTTAAGATCTAGGCAATGATCAAAATAATCACTTATTTTAAAAACAAAAAGCATAGACAAGCAGTTCAAATTTAAATTATTTTGAGTAAATTTTTGAAAATAAGTCCGTCGGAACAGTATAAAACTTCTACGACCAAAGCCGCATTGTTTGCCTTTGTAAATGGTGCCCATACTGCAAGAGAGAACAAAACATATCCAAAAGAATAGGTGAGAACATCTAGGATATGAGATAAAAGACCAAGGAAGTAAGCTATGAAAGACATCTACCCAGTGCCTGATAAATTCAAAGAAACGGCAAGAATCTCGGAAGCAGACTATTTCAAACGTTATCAGGAATCCATTGAACAGCCTGAAGTTTTTTGGGCGGAACAAGCAAAAAAAATTGACTGGATCAAGCCTTTTACGCAGGTGAAGAATACCAGTTTTCAGCAAGATAACTTTAAAATCGAATGGTTTGCCGAT
Organism: Acinetobacter colistiniresistens; assembly: GCF_000413935.1. GTDB lineage: Bacteria > Pseudomonadota > Gammaproteobacteria > Pseudomonadales > Moraxellaceae > Acinetobacter > Acinetobacter colistiniresistens. The sequence continues at coordinate 62,817 of NZ_KE340378.1, forward strand.
GGTGAGTTGAATGTCTCTGCAAATTGTTTAGATCGTCATTTAAAAGATAATCCATTAAAACCTGCCATTATTTGGGAAGGTGACCATCCATCGCGCCATAAAATTATTTCTTTTGTTGAATTGCATGATGAAGTCTGTCGTTTTGCCAATGTGCTCAAAAAACAAGGCATTGGCAAGGGCGATCGTGTGGTGCTGTATATGCCAATGGTGCCTGAAGCAGCCATTGCCATGTTGGCCTGTGCACGGATTGGTGCAGTGCATTGTGTGGTTTTTGGTGGCTTCTCGCCAGATTCATTGGCGAGCCGTATTGAAGATAGTCAGGCGAAATTGGTCATTACCGCCGATGCGGGGATGCGTGGCGGTAAGTTGCTGCCACTCAAAGAAAATGTGGATGCGGCTTTAGCGATTGCTGGAACGGACAGTGTCCAAAATGTGATTGTGGTACATCGTACTGGTAATCCGATTCAGTTCAATGCGAACCGTGATATTTGGTATCACCTTGCGATTATGGAGGTGGATGAACACTGCCCACCCGAGCCGATGAAAGCCGAGGATCCGCTATTTATTCTATATACCTCAGGCTCGACCGGAAAACCGAAAGGGGTACTGCACACCACTGGCGGTTATCTGGTGTATGTGAATACGACCTTTAGAGAAGTCTTTGACCTAAAAGAAGATGATGTGTATTGGTGTACCGCAGATGTGGGCTGGATTACAGGGCATAGTTATTTGCTTTATGGTCCATTGAGCAATGCCACCACCACGGTGATGTTTGAAGGGATTCCACAGTATCCGACATGGGCACGTATCGGTCATGTGATTGATAAGCACAACATTACGATTCTGTACACGGCACCGACTGCGATTCGTGCCATGATGCGTGAGGGTGATGCCTATGTCCGTGAAAGTAATCGTAGTAGCCTACGTTTACTGGGTTCAGTTGGTGAGCCAATCAACCCAGAGGCATGGAACTGGTATCACGAAGTGGTCGGTGAAGGGCGTTGTCCAATTGTCGATACATGGTGGCAAACTGAAACAGGCGGGATTTTAATTTCACCACTGCCAGGTGCAACCGCACTCAAACCTGGTTCGGCAACCCGTCCATTTTTTGGTGTGCAACCCGCACTGGTGGATGGTGAGGGCAATGAGCTGCAAGGTGCAACCGAAGGCAATCTGGTGATTAAAGACTCTTGGCCTGGACAGATGCGAACCATTTGGGGCGACCCAGAACGCTTTATTGAAGCCTATTTCTCTACTTTTAAAGGCTGCTATTTCACTGGTGATGGCGCCCGTCGGGATGAGGATGGTTATTTCTGGATTACGGGACGTGTCGATGATGTCCTCAACGTTTCAGGGCATCGTTTGGGTACTGCCGAGATCGAGAGCGCTTTGGTGGCACATGAGGCGGTGGCTGAGGCTGCAGTGGTCGGGATGCCGCATGAAATTAAGGGTCAGGGGATTTGCACCTTTGTGACTTTACAGGCCGATGTGGCGGAATCTGAAGAGCTACGTAAGGAGTTGGTGAATTGGGTGCGTAAAGTGCTTGGTCCTGTGGCAACCCCAGATGCATTGCATTGGGCGCCGGCTTTACCTAAAACCCGCTCAGGCAAAATCATGCGCCGTATCTTGAGAAAGATTGCGGCCAATGAGCTGGATAGTTTGGGGGATACTTCAACGCTGGCTGAGCCTGCGGTCGTAGAGGCTTTAATTGCCACGGTCTATCCAAACCGATAAATCAATTCAAATGAACAAGAGCGCTTGATGAAGCGCTCTTTCTATTTTATGTGGATCATTTATGTGTGGCTAAAAAATCTTCGGTATTTTGTACTGTCGCAAAGAAGCCTAATGCCGATAGAAAAGCAGTTTGCACATCAGCGGCTTTGACAGTTTTGCCATCATACTCAAGGTCACGGGTTGCGGTGGCATCGGCGATCACAATCGGCTGATAACCCAGTTCTTTGGCGGCACGTGTCCCCGAATCAATACAGACATGGGTCATCATGCCGGTAATCACTAGTTGTTCTACCTGATGTTGTTCCAGTACTTTTTGAAGATCGGTGTCTAAGAAACTATTTGGAAAATGCTTTTCGATAATAATTGAACTGTCAGTAGCTTTAAGCTGAGGATGCAATTCAACACCGATGGTATTTTCCTGAAAGAAACTGGCTGAGGCAGGATTAATATGCTGGATATAAATAATCGGTAAATTGTTTTGGATAAAATGATCTTCTAACTGGTTGGTATATTGCAAGGCAAGCTCTGGATTGACCAGTTCCATTTTGCCATTTTTAAAATAATCGTTTTGCACATCAATAATCAGTAAGGCCTGTTTCATTATGTTTACTTCCAAGATTAAGATAAAACAAGCATAGGGTGAAACAGAGAAATCGGCTATATTCGGGTGAAAGCATTGTTACTGGTTTTATTTCGTACTGAAAAATGAATATTGAACTTGATCTGATCGACTTAAAAATTATTGAACTTTTAAAACAGGATTCTCGCCTGAGCCATAAAGAAATTGGATTGCGCGTACATCGTACAGGGCAGGCTGTTGGTGCGCGAATTGCTCAATTGATGGATGTGGGTGTGATTAAAAACTACACCATCGCGATAAAATACGAGCATAAACAATTCATTCAACTGTTTATGAATGATCAGCAAGCTTTTATCGAGGTTGAACGACTGGTTAAACAATACCAACAGGTGGACGAGTGTTTTAAAATTCTTGGCAATGCCTGCTATATGATTGTCAGCCATTTTAATCCATCGCAATTAAATGAATTTATTGAACAGTTATCGAAATGGTGTCGTTATTCAGTTGAAACAGTCATGCGAGAAATTGAGACGACTTAAAATAAAAAAGCCCCAAGCCGAGCCTTGGGGAGGATGTGTATTTCTTTTGTTTTTCTTCTTGTTTAACGCTGAAAACTAAGCTGATTTCGCTGCGAGATGATGCTCCTGTTGTTGTTCGAGTTGACGGACCAGCGGTAGAACTTTTTCTCCAAAATATTCAACTTCCTCAATGAAATGCAGAAAGCCAGAAAGAACAAGATCCACCCCCACATTTTTTAAGGCCACAATCCGCTCTGCAATCTGTTGCGGTGTGCCAATCAGGTTGGTTTTAAAGCCATCGTTATATTGCACCAGATCATCAAAGGTTGATTTTGCCCAGTTGCCTTCACGTTCGGGTGCTGCTGCGCCAGCTTCACGGGTGGCATCACCAAAGGCATTCACCGCCTCAACATTGGCTTGTGCAATGATTTCATTCAGAACCGCTCTGGCTTCCTCTTCCGTATCACGGGCGATGATAAAAGCATTGACCCCAATCTTGACCTGCCGATTGGCCTGTTTGGCTTTGCTGCGCACATCATCGACCTGCTTTTTGATTTCTTCGACACTATTGCCATTGGTAAAATACCAATCGGATACCCGTGCAGCCATATCTCGTGCAGCACGGGAACTACCGCCCTGAAACACTTCGATCGAAGGTTGTTGCAGTGGTTTCGGCTTGAGGGTGTAATTCTGAAACTGGTAATACTTACCATCAAAGCTGTAATTGTCAGTACTCCAGACCCCTTTCAAGGTGCGGATAAATTCCTCTGAACGCACATAACGTTCATCATGTTCAGGCCAAGGTTCACCAATGGCATCAAATTCGCCACGAAACCAGCCACTGACCACGTTAATGGCAATACGCCCTTGGCTAAGATAGTCAATGGTCGCCAGCTGTTTGGCAGCCAATGCGGGCTTCCAGGGGCCAGGCAGGATGGCAGCAATCACCCGAAGTTTTTCAGTTTTCGCCAGTAGCGCATGGCTAAAACTCACTGATTCATGTTGGTTTTCTGCGCCATATCCTGCGGTAAAGCGGATCTGGGTCAGCGCATATTCAAAACCGCTTCGTTCTGCCGCCTGTGCGAGACGAACATTATAGTCATAGCTCCAGTCGGTACGTTGTTCAATGTTGCTTACAACGAGACCACCACTCACATTGGGAACCCAGTAGGCAAATTTAATTGCGGATGCTGTTGTCGTCATCGTTGTATCCTCCATTTAATCAGGTTTATGCGACGTGGGTTAAATTCTTGGCTGACTTGGGATGTAAGCGAGATTCAGCTGCATCCAGATCAGGGACGGCCGCAGAGGGGAGTACTTCTGCCTGCTCAATCTGTTTATTAATCCCGAGATTCTGATTGGCCTGTTCAGTTTTGGTTTTAATGGCTGCAGCACGCTGTCCTTTAGCTGGCGCCCATTCTAGAATCGGTAAGGCACGCGCCACCGCCAAGGTGACTCGATCAGATAATTGCTCACTTTTCACGGTATATTCAGGGGTGAAATCACGATCTGTTGCATAGACCCCAATTGGCAATGTCTGTGCCTGAAAGAAGCTAAAGAGTGGGCGTAATTGATGCTCTAACACCAGTGCATGACGGTCACTACCACCCGAGGCGGCCAGTAATACAGGGACATCGACCAACGCCGTCTGTTCAACAAAATCAAAGAAGTGCTTAAATAAACCTGTAAAAGATGCACGATAAACAGGGGTGCCGACAATCAGGGCATCTGCTGCTTCCACCGCAGCAAGATCATCTTGTACCCGTTGCGGTAGCTGATTGCGATAAATTGCGCCACCGAGTAAAGGTCCAATTTCGCTGAGTTTGACAAAATGTACTTTGATATTAATTGCTTCTGAAAGTTCATCCAGAATCGCCTGAACCAGACTTTCTGTTTTTGATGGACTGTTTAAACCGCCAGATACAGCAACGATATTGAGTGGGGTTAAGGGAGTATTGTGATTGGACATAATAACGGCCTAAAAGATCATTTCGAATTGCTATTTATTTATCTATAGCTCGACCTCGGCTGTAAAATAAGGAAATGCTGCAAGCTTATCTTTTTTATAGATATATCCATAATTTGCTTTAGATTGATAACAATCAATATTTAATTCACTGTTTCTACTGAGTATTTATCGTTGTTTTTTTATTTATGATGATATTGGTGTGGTTTATATGAATATTTGATTTATTTTGCGCGAAAAGGAAATAAATCAATGCTTATGCTTGACCTCAGCTGTAATTGAAAATAGGCTTAGACGGATTGAATTTAAATAAACATCGTACAGTGACGTACTTGCAGACAGCTTAAGCGCTTATGAATATTTTAATTGTAGACGACCATCCACTCTTTAGACATGCTTTGATTCAAGCGGTTCGTTATAGTTTGCCACAAGCGCAGATCCAGGAAACGGCCGATGTTGATGAGTTCTATGCGCGTTTAGAACATGGTGCAGAGCCTGATCTGGTCTTACTGGATTTGAACCTTCCGGGCGCATCAGGTTTTTCTGCTTTGGTTTATGTGCGCGCGCAATATCCTGCGATTCCAATTATTATTGTTTCAGCCCACGAAGAAGTTTCGATTATTCAACGTGCCATTGCACACGGTGCCATGGGTTATATTCCAAAGTCTTCACATCCAAGTCATATTGGTGAAGCGATTAAACATGTATTAGAGGGAGAGATTTGGTTACCGCCGAATTTACCAAGTCATGCCAGCTTTGATCCTCGTGCAGCAGATGAAACCGCTTTGGCGGAACGTTTACAATCGCTGACTCCACAGCAGTTCCGTGTATTGATGATGGTGGCAGAAGGCCTACTGAATAAGCAAATTGCTTATGAACTAGAGGTATCTGAGGCAACCATTAAAGCGCATGTAACTGCAATCTTCCGTAAATTGGGCGTACAGAACCGTACTCAGGCGGTTTTGGCGATCAGTGCATTGAATATTGAAGATAAGAAGATGTAATACTTTCAAATGAGTATCTGAATCTCACAGTTTATTGAGATTCAGAGAATAAAAAACCAGTTCATCAGAACTGGTTTTTTATTATGAATTAAGTCTTCTCAAATGAGAATCTTAACTCAATATTAGAAACGGAACTTCGCGTTTAAGCCAACAGTTTGCGTATCTACGTTTGCATGTACTGCATTCGCATTTACGTAGCTAGCACCTACAGCTACAGCTGGAGTAATGAAGTAGTTTACGTTCGCACCCCAAGCAGATTTGATTGGAGAGAAGTTGTCGTTAGCTGGGTTTTTGCTGAAGTTTGCTTCAGCATAAGAAGCACCAACGCTTAACTGAGGTGTTACATAAAGATCAGTTTTTAAACCGTAAGCTTGGTTTTCGCCGTATACAAGGCCAGTTTCAAAACCTACAGCCATATTTGTACCGTCGATGTTACCTACGTATTTAGTACGTGCAGTTACAACGTCTTGTTTGTCACCAATTGTTGCTGCATCAGCTACAGCGCTGAATACGCCATTTTCAAGAACTTTGTTTGCATCTAAAGCAATTTGGTCAGCAACACGAGCATAACCTACAGCAACCAAGAAGTTAGGTACAACCATAGCACCAAGTTCTACAGAGTAGCGGTCGCCATTGTCTTTAAAGTTTTCAACTTTAGTTTGAGAGTGGTTATATGCAGCACTTACATAAGCAGGTACATATGGAGTTGGAAGGTAAGCTTCACCTTTCACACCAAATGAGTTGTTCTTAATAGTTTGTACTTCATCACCGCTTAATTTTGCATAGCTATAAGCAGCAGAAACATTAGAAGCTTGGTTTAAGAATGCAGCTTCAGCTAAAGGACCTTTAGAAGCATCTACATTTTTGAAGTAGTAAGTACCTTTAGCAGCACCAGTATAGTCTTGATCATTTAAAGCTTTTGCTTCAATGAATTCAGACTGACCTTGAACTTCGTATTGGTATGCATGAGCGCCGGTCATGGCTAAAACTAGAGCAGTGGCTAAACCGAGTTTTTTCATAATGATTTCCAGCTTTAAAACAATTAAAGAGTAAAGTTGGAGCCATTGTATTGTAACAAAGTATGAAGTCAATGTAATAAATTGGGCCGTGGGATCAGTGCGTAAATCTCGACCGAGTTGTGGTTGAAAATTAATCACTTGAAAGTAATCTTGTCAACCAATTATAAAATACATATCTAACAAATAGATAAGTTTATTTTTGCACAAGATAATGAATGAAATAATAATGTCACATCGCTCTTTTTTTAATTGGTTTAAACGATAATATTGATCGTTTTTTTCATTCAATTAATTCTTCTTAATGTCATAATCCACCGGTAGAAAATGTGAGATCAAATTCTATTCTCGCTTTTTTTGCGACAAACTTTACAATTTTATGATACTTATTCTCAATTAATATAAACTAAAAATCACGAGAAAATCGGACTTTTAATGATCAATTAACAAAATCGATTGTAACAATAAATCCGATCTATTTAATCAACTTTACTTTTTGAGAGCTGATTCACATAATACAAAGCAAGGGATATCTAATTTGCATTTAAATATCTCATAACATTTTCTTTTAAGTATTTTGATGTTTTTACATCACTGTTTTACTAGCTCGGCTTTCCCCAAGGCTGAGCTTTTTTTTATCTGTTTTTTAAAATTGTAGATGAGATAACGCTACAGAATAAGTCTGTTAAAAGCCTTATAGTGGCGAATTTATTCCACTTTTCCTGTTTGATGATCATGTCGAAAAAATTAAAATGCCTAGCGCTTCTTACGCCATTAATTTTGATCCTTCCATTGACTGCTTGTCAGAGTTCTAGCCAAAAAAAACAGCAAGTCGTGTCATTAAATGAGCAACAGCGGGTGGCGAATTTATTCCAGCAGGCGCAAACAATAGGGGTTTTGGTCATCTATGATGGCAAACAAATTCAAACATACGGCAATGCAACACGCCGTGCAGATCAACGTTTTATCCCAGCCTCAACCTTTAAAATACTGAATGCACTGATTGGTATACAGCATCATAAAACCACGCCAAATGAAGTCTTTAAATGGGATGGTCAAAAACGTGCCTTTAGCAGTTGGGAAAAAGATTTAAGTTTAGCTGAAGCTATGCAGGCATCGGCTGTACCTGTCTATCAGGAGCTAGCGCGACGCATTGGTCTAGAACTCATGACCCGTGAGGTGAAGCGTGTTGGCTATGGCAATAAAAATATTGGAACCCAAGTCGATAATTTTTGGTTGGTCGGGCCTTTGAAAATTACACCTGTAGAAGAAGTTCGATTTGTCTATGCATTGGCCAAGCAAAAACTACCGTTTGACCAGTCAACTCAACAGCAAGTGAAAGGCATGTTATTGGTGGATGAGCATCAGGGAACCAAGATCTATGCCAAGAGCGGTTGGGGCATGGACGTTACCCCGCAGGTTGGATGGTGGACAGGTTGGATTGAACAGCCAAATGGCAAAATCATTGCATTTTCACTGAATATGCAAATGAGCCAACCTGAGCATGCAGATGCACGTAAAGTGATTGTTTATCAAGCATTGCAAGAGCTGGGATTGTTAGCCAATTAAATATTCAAAAAAAGACCCAACTTTTGGGGAAAGCTGGGTTGAGAAAGGATGTTTAGCTTGGGGAGAGAAACATCCTAGAGGGTTTCGCTTTTAAATTCTCAAATCTTTCTATGCTTAAATTATCTGTCTTGAAGGGTGATTTGTAAAATTGATAATTTTTATTTTTTAAATAGGATTTTTCGATTCAAATGCAACTGGTCTAAAAGTTCTAAATTTCTTGCAGATGTGCTTGCAGATGAGTGAATGATGGGCTATATGTTGCCACTAAGGGCTTGAATGCGTTTTCACAATTCATTATTAATAAATTGAATAAGATGAGCGGTATTATGAGTATTAATTCTAAGATCATTTTAGATCAAGTTATTCAGAAAAAAGTGCTCTGATTTTTATCTTGAATTAAATCCTTATCCAATTTTTAAAATATTTATTATAGAAATATAAATAGTTTAGATGATTTAAATTAAATAAAAATCATTCTCAAATTTAATCCTGAGTAATAATTTAGCGCTTGAAACAGCGATTAAATAAAATCAGTCTTGATGACTGTAACCAAAAACCTCGGTTTAAGCGTGGTAGTGTGATTTATAATTCAGGTAAAATTGAGTTCTGTTTAAAAATCCATTGAGATCGTTTTTGAAAAGTGCAAGGTGTGTGAATGGGGCGTAAATTAAAAAGCTCAAAATTACGTTCTGAGCAGATTAGCCGTCGTCTTTTCTTTTGTATGATTGCCATTATCTTTTCAATTTTTTATCTCTCTCTTCCTTTAATTATCAATAGCTATCAAGAATATATAAAATCTGAGCAAACCCTGACGGAAATTACCAGTCTTCGAGCGCTGGTCAAAACAGCGAATAAGATTTCCAGAGAGCGGGCACCTTCAAATAAAGTGATGTCAAGCCAAGCAGATGTCTTATTGAAGAATCAAAAAGAATTAGAAGGATACCGTAACGGGGTTGATGCGCAAATTGATGACACGATTGAGGTGTTAAAACAAAATGGGTTTAAGTTGATTGCGCATGAGTTGGAAACGGACTTAAAAGTTAAGTTAGCTACAGCACGTCATATTGTCGATGTATATGCCAATACCCCACAGAATGAGCGCACGTCAAAACAATATGATCATGCTATTTTATCGATGTTCAGTGTTTGGGATGAAAGTCGTGAGTTTTTAACTTGGTTGTTGGTGCGTTCAAATAGCAAGAACAGCAGCATGTCGAATTACTTTACCTCAATCCTGATACTGACCGATATGCGCGACCAAGCAGGACGAATTGCCTCGAATATTATGGCGCCGGTGACTTTTGATGAAAAAATTCCAGATGAAAACCGAGCAAGAGCATTACAAACCCAACATCAAGCGGTTTATCTTTGGGAGTTAATTGATACCATTCAGCCTGAACAATCGAAAACGCCAGAATATGTAAGTTTATATCGACGTGTGAAAACGGAGTTTTTAGATCGGGGATTACCGATTATTGCGCGTTTGCTCGATGAAAGTAAAAACAATAAAGCATACTTTCTCTCGGGGACTGAACTGACTGAACGGATGGTGGGGAAATTTACCCCAGTCATGGATCTACAAAATTATATTCTTGATTACAGTATTGCTGTAGCCGTTGAGCAGAATAAGTTAGCGAAGCGACAGTTTATTTTTACCCTGTGTATTTCAAGCCTATCTTTGCTGATTGCAATTTTCACTATGATTTATGCCAAGAGAAGAGTATTCAGTCCTTTGATTCATGCCCGTAATATGATCTTGCGTCTCTCGGGGACTTCGGATGTGCTTCCTGTAAATAAAAATAATAAGGAAGAGTTTTTCTCGCTATTTGAAGCGATTGATAAATTAAAAGGCATGCTAAAGCAGCGTGATACGATGGAGTTGCAACTGAAGAAAATTGCAAATACGGATGTGTTAACAGGCGTTGCTAACCGTTTGGCTCTGGATGAATATATTCAAATGCTTGAATCCAAGCCTGAGTCATTGTCACAGACCTGTGTGATTGCCATTGATATTGATAATTTTAAGTTCGTGAATGACCAGTATGGACATATTGTGGGGGATCAGGTGATTAGCATGATTGCCGATCAGCTGAAACATAATGTGCGGGCGTCGGATTTAATCGTGCGTTATGGTGGTGATGAGTTTTTGGTGGTCATTGAAAATATCCAAATGGGTGCGGCAAGCGTCGTGGCTGAGAGTATTCGCTCGGCAATTTTAAAAGAGCGGATTATGGTTTTGAATGGGGCTGAGTCGATTCAGGTTTCGGTCAGTATTGGCGTTGCGATAGGGGCGCAGAGTTGGCTAGAACTGTTAGAAAAAGCGGATCAATCGTTATTAAAAGCGAAGTCGAAAGGGAAGAATGCCGTACAGTTTTGATCTTCGCCCTTCGCTTATTTGCGCTAACTTCAAGTTATTCTTTTTTATTATGCTTGTGAAAAGCCAAAGTCCGACTCTCGATAACACAGGTAAGTCATGAGCAAGATGGGCACAATGATACAGATAAAAGAAAACAGGATATATGCGAGGGCGCCTAGCAATGCACCGAAGGCAAAGGAAAGCACACTCGGTAAAATCTTTGAAATATTCTGCCGAGCTGAATCCTTGGTTTCGCTGGATGAGGTGGTTGAACCATACGCGATGACGGTATCAATGGTCAGTTGAGCAATGTTGCCAGTCATCAGTGTAGAGGTTGCCATAGATGATAATAAAGTACGAATGACAGCATTGCGGATTCCCATGGCAGAAATGCCCAGCATTGCCGTAATAATTGCACCCGTGTCCACTAAGCTCTCAAATGGACTGAAAAAAATACCAGCCAGCATGAACAGGGTGAGCAAGAGCGTCTCAGTAATCAAAAAAGCCAGAAGAATATTCGGATATCTCTGTTTCCAGCGTTGTTCACACCAAGCCGTGATGCCGATGGTTAGGATAAAACTGCCCAAAAATAAGGCCCATACTCCGAGTCCACCCAGAATGGTTTCTTTACCTGCGGTAACGATATAACCGGTAACATGATTGGTGTAAATACCGAATAAGGCAATAAATCCCACAGTATTCACCCATCCTCCAACAAAAGCCAGAATGGATGCTTCATGGTAATGCTGCCAACGTTCTTTAACTGGAATATAGCGTTTAGGCATAAAACAATAAGCTCTGGATGAACAAAGGACTTTATTGAATAAGTTATTCTTTATTTCTGCTTAACTTATCCGCTTTGCAGTTCCATCGCTGATTGATATTCCTTTAAGCTGTGAACAGGGTAGATCTAAGAAAGAGAGCGTATTTTTCTATGCTGAATAAAACGCTCTATAGCCATTATATTTAATACAATTATCTTGGTTTGAAAATTGAGCTGTACACTATTTAAACGAAAATATTTAGAATAACTAACATATAGGTAAGGGTTAATGATGCTTGGGTCTTTTTATCGTTTTAAGTCTTGTTGATTGTAAAATAGCGGAACAGTACATGGTACTTTAACTGGGCTTGGTGCTAAGCAAGCCTGGATTGATATTGCTGCGGTTAAATAGACTTGATCCGTGAATGAGTGCCTGCCTTAAAAGGATGGGGTAAATTCAAGCTAGAGAGATGGAACCAGCTTAAATTTACCCTCATATTTGCACAGTAATTAAACTGATTTCAACATCGGTTTCAAGAATCGACCTGTATGTGAAATTGCAACCTCAGCAATTTGCTCTGGTGTGCCCTCAGCAATAATCTGGCCACCACCCGAACCGCCTTCAGGACCTAAGTCAACGACCCAATCGGCAGTCTTGATCACATCCAGATTATGCTCAATCACCACAATGGTATTGCCCTTATTGCGTAGCTCATACAGGATATCGAGCAACTTGGCGATATCATGGAAATGCAGACCTGTAGTCGGTTCATCCAGAATATACAAGGTTCGACCGGTATCGCGCTTGGCCAATTCACGTGCCAGTTTCACCCGTTGCGCTTCACCACCAGAAAGGGTGGTTGCTGCTTGACCCAAACGGATATAACCCAGACCCACTTGGGTCAAGGTATCTAAACGACGATGAATCACAGGAATCGCACTAAAGAACTCCGCTGCATCTTCCACGGTCATTTCCAATACATCTGAAATGTTCTTGCCTTTATAACCGACTTCTAAGGTTTCACGGTTATAACGCTTGCCATGACAGGCATCACAAGGCACATACATATCTGGCAGGAAGTGCATCGCCACTTTGATCATACCGTCACCCTCACAGGCTTCACAGCGACCGCCTTTCACGTTAAACGAGAAACGGCCTGCACTATAACCACGTGCTTTGGCTTCAGGTGTCTGTGCGAATAACTCACGAATCGGCGTGAATAAACCGGTATAGGTGGCTGGATTGGAACGAGGGGTACGCCCAATTGGACTCTGGTCAATATCAACCACTTTATCCAGATGCTGTAAGCCATCAATTGAATCAAACTTTTCCGCAGTCAATGTGGTTGCGCCATTCAGTTGAGTTGCAGCTAAAGGTAATAAGGTACGGTTAATCAGCGTTGATTTACCTGAACCTGAAACCCCCGTCACACAGGTCATGATGCCAAGAGGAATGGTCAAGTCGACATTTTGTAAGTTATGTCCGCTTGCACCAGACAATTTGATCACTTCATCTGGACGAGGGGACAAGGTGCGTTGTTTCGGTACTTCAATCTTCAACTTACCTGAAAGATATTGACCTGTCAGTGAGTCGGCATGATTGGCCAACTCATCGTAGGTGCCTTCAGCAATCACGGCACCGCCATGAATCCCTGCACCTGGCCCGATATCAATAATATGGTCAGCGGCACGAATTGCATCTTCATCATGTTCAACCACCAGCACGGTATTGCCCAAATCACGTAAACGAATCAGGGTTTGTAATAAGCGATCATTATCCCGTTGATGTAGACCAATCGATGGTTCATCCAGCACATACATCACGCCCATAAGACCTGCACCGATCTGTGACGCCAGACGAATACGTTGTGCTTCACCGCCAGAAAGAGTTTCGGCTGAACGTGCCAAGCTGAGATAATTTAGGCCAACGCTGACCAGAAAATGTAAGCGCTCACGGATCTCTTTAAAGATTTTATCGGCAATTTCACCTTTGGCTCCTTCAAGGTTCAGGTCTTGATAATAGTGTTCAGCATCGCCAATCGACATCTTGGTAATTTGGGCAATGGTCTTGTCTTTCACCCGAACATGGCGCGAAATTTCATTCAGACGTGAACCACCACAGGCATCACAGGCTGCATTCGACAGATACTGTGCCAAATCATCACGTACATAATTCGATTCGGTTTCACGATAGCGACGTTCCAGATGCGGCAAAATTCCTTCAAAGGCCTGCACCCGACTGTGTTTACGACCTCGTTCATCGATATAGCTCAGATCGATTTTCTCTTTGCCTGTGCCTTGCAGGAATTTCTTTTGCGTGTCTTTATCCAGCTGATTCCATGGTTGATCGAGGTCAATATTGAAATGATCTGCGACTTTTTGCAGCATGGTGTAGTAATACGGACGCTGTCTGTCCCAACCCCGAATTGCCCCTTGGCTGATCGAAACCTCTGGATTTGGAATCAGTTTGTCCGCACTGAAATGGCTACGGGTTCCCAAACCATCACACACTGGGCAGGCACCAAATGGATTGTTGAAGGAGAATAGGCGTGGCTCAAGTTCAGCCACAGCGCGGTCACATTCTGGGCAAGAGTGTTTAGCTGAGAATACGCGTTCAGGGTGTTCGCCATTCATCCAGGATAGAACCGCGATATCACCGCCTAAACGCAAGGCAGTTTCAAAGGATTCTGCGATACGGTTCCCCAGATCATCACGCACTTTAAAGCGATCCACCACCACTTCAATGGTGTGCTTTTTCTTTTTATCCAGTTCTGGTGGGGTATCGATATCAATGATTTCACCATCGACACGGGCACGCACAAAGCCCTGACCTTGGAGCTGTTCAAACAGTTGGGTGTATTCACCTTTACGCTCACGTACCACAGGGGCGAGCAACATCAGTGCAGTACCTTCTTCAAGACTTTTTACTGCATCGACCATTTCCGAAATGGTTTGTGCCACCATAGGGAGGTCATGTTCTGGGCAGTACGGCGTACCCACGCGTGCATAGAGCAAACGCAAATAGTCATAAATTTCGGTAATGGTACCCACGGTCGAGCGAGGGTTGTGGCTGGTTGACTTTTGTTCAATCGCAATTGCAGGAGATAAACCTTCAATCGAATCGACTTCTGGTTTTTCCATTTGTGACAGGAATTGACGTGCATAAGCCGAAAGCGATTCAACATAACGGCGTTGACCTTCGGCATATAAGGTATCAAAGGCCAAGGAGGATTTACCTGAGCCAGAAAGTCCCGTAATCACCACAAACTTGTCACGTGGAATATCGAGTGACACATTTTTTAAATTATGGGTACGTGCGCCTCGAATACGGATATGACTTTGACTCATAAATACATCTCAATAAGCTGAATATGAAAAATTAAGGTCTGTTGATGCTTCTATCCAGCGTGTTGCTGAGAAGTTTCTCCAGACCTTCTATATAATAACGATTTAAAATTGTTCAAGCTGTAACAAAACGATTTTAAACGTCAGATTGTGTCGGATTAATGATTTCAACACTGTTTTTAACATAAATTTTCATGTGAAATCACAGTTTATCTGTGAACGGTTTCAAGCATTGATTAAAAAATAAAGTGCTAAAATTGAGGGCTGCATGTCAAAAAAATTGAAAATCTCCATAGTTGCGCTGCTTTTGCTGGTTGTGGCTTATGTTTATGCATTGCCTTATTTGACGATTTATCAAATCCGTCAAGCTTTGAAAAATGAGGACACGACCGCTTTAGCCCATTATGTGGACTTTCCAAGTGTACGCCAGAATCTTAAAGATCAATTCAATACAGCCTTATTAAAAAAATTCCCGGCAGATGAACGAGGTCGCGAAGGAGGCTTTGCTGCACTCGGTGCGATGTTAGCCTCATCCATGGTGGATAAAATGGTCGATATGATGGTGAGCCCACAAGGGGTTTCGATGTTGTTGCAAGGCAAAAAGTTAAAAGAAGGTTTGCCTTACTCGGCACACTCTGAACCGCAACCTGTGCAGGCTGAGACCCAGAAACAGTCACCACAAGAACAGGTTAACTATCGGAGTCACTATCAGTCCTTGAATCAGTTTGTGGTGGAAATTCAACAGGCTGAACAGCGGTCGAAGATGAATGTGATCATGCAAAGACAGGGTTTGAGCTGGAAAGTCACACAAATCCAATTGCCTATGGAGCAATTGCAATAGATTGGTGATAGATTGAAATATCGCACAAGCGTACAGATAAGGACAAATAAAAATGTTAGGGAAGATACTGATTGGATTGCTTGGGGTATTACACGTTTATATTTTGGTGCTGGAAATGTTTTTGTGGGATAAGCCCTATGGTTTAAAAGCGTTTGGCAATAGTCTGGAAAAAGCACAACTCACCAAGGTTCTGGCACAAAATCAGGGGTTGTATAATGGCTTTCTGGCTGCTGGATTATTCTGGGCATTACTGGCACCCGCAGACTATGCCACGGCAATTGCCAATTTCTTTTTAGGCTGTGTGCTGATCGCGGGTATATACGGCGGACTGACCGCAAGCAAAAAGATTATTTATATTCAGGCAATCCCTGCATTGCTGGCTTTAATTGTGGTGAATGTTTTTTAACCCAGCAATAAAAGTAGGCATTTGATCTGATTTATGCTTTAATGCGCCTAGTTTGAGATGAGCCTCATACAGTATATCGGACGATACGATATACGACTAAGCCCCTTAAGTGGGGCTTTTTTATGTCTAAAGAAAATGCACAAGGGTATGGTTTAGGCTGGATCAAGCCCCAACCATTGGCGTTGCTGATAAGCGCCGTCCCAGAACAACCATTCCAGTTTTGCCCCCATGGTATAGGCCGCATGCATTTTGGCTAAGGTATCTTCATCACAACGGGCAGCGACTTTATCTACAGTTGCAATTACATTACGCACCGCCGTATTAAATTCTTTACCTGCGTAGGTATCGATCCATGCCTGATAAGGGTTGTTGGCAACCGACTGGCTGACGATATCTTTCCCTACTTCTGCATAAATCCAGAAGCATGGCAATAAGGCTGCTAAAATCACCGGATAGCTTTCTGACCATGCGGTTGCCGTCAGAAAAGAGGTGTAATGATGACACGCCAGCGTCAGTGGTGTGTTTTCAAACTCGGTTTTGCTGACATCAAATTCCTGCATAAAATCATTGTGTAAACTGCGTTCTACAATAATGGCAATTTTAGCCGCTTCAGAAAATTGAATCACGTCATCAGCTGCATAGGCTTTTGCGGCGGCAACCGCAAGTGCTCGACCATAAGCCAATAAGTAGTGTGCATCCTGAATTACATAATGACAGAAAACGTCGCGCTCCAATGTGCCTGCCGCCAGTTCCTGATTAAACGGCAGGGCCAATATTTTTTGATATAAGTCTTGATTGCGTTGCCAAACATCTTGAGAAAACGTCATGGATTTGAACCTGTTAAAACGCGAAAAAATTAATCTTGCTGAACTATAACAGAGTCTGATTCGGATATTTTTTTCTTCAAAACAAGTGCAACAATCTTTTCTAACTTTTACTGAAAACTCGCCTACAATAGACACATTTTTATAACTCGACGATTTGAATAAAAGGCTGCTCATGAAGCATTTTCGTTTTTCAATTTTCTTTACGGTAGTGTGCTTGGCACTATCTGCTTACTGGGGCTATACGCACGGCCCTGAAGCGGGTGTTGCGACCATGTTAAAGGCATTGACCATTACTGCAATTTTGGCAGTTATGGAAGTTTCTTTATCTTTTGATAATGCCGTGGTCAATGCATCTGTACTTCGTGGTTGGGATCATTTCTGGAAAATGATTTTCTTAACCGTTGGGATTCTGGTTGCTGTATTTGGTATGCGCTTAATCTTCCCTGTGGTGATTGTTGCCGTGACCGCTGATATGGGCATGATTGAAGTGGCCAAATTGGCTCTCAATGATCCGAAGACCTATTCTGAACGCTTAATGGCACACCATGCTGAAATTGCAGCATTTGGTGGAACTTTCCTGTTGCTGGTTTTCCTGAATTTCTTTTTTGATGATGGTAAGGAAACGCACTGGTTCAAGTGGCTAGAAGCGAAACTGGCGCATTTGGCCAGTGTGCCAGCGATGTCGGTTTTCCTTGCCTTGATTGCGATGATTATCATGGCGGCCAATGTAGATGAATCTGCCCGTTTGGCGGTGACCATGGCGGGGATTTGGGGCATTGTGGTGTATATCGGGGTGCAGGTCTTGAGCCATTTATTGGGTGGAGAACCTGAGATTGATGAAGACGGCAATGCGGTGACGCATGACTCAAGCGGTGCAGCTTCGGGTGTGGTGAAAGCAGGTTTTGGTGGCTTCCTTTATCTTGAAGTACTGGATGCATCGTTCAGTTTTGATGGCGTGATTGGTGCCTTTGCGATTACCAGTGATGTCGTGATCATCATGCTCGGTTTGGCAATTGGTGCGATCTTTGTCCGTTCGATGACCATTTATTTGGTGGAGAAAGGTACATTGGATGCCTATATCTACCTAGAGCATGGCGCACACTATGCGATTGGTGCCTTGGCATTTATCATGATCGCCAGCGGTACCGGCTTACATGTCCCTGAAATTGTGACAGGTCTGATTGGTGTGGCCTTTATTGTCTGGGCGGTGATTGCCTCGATTCAATATAGCAAGCGGGAACAGCAAGCCTCTTAAGCTTGTTTTCAGCTTGGTCAGCTATTTTAAATAAAGGAGCGATAGTCGCTCCTTTATTTTTTCTCTGCAGAAAGATTGTGTTTTTCATAATCTCTTACAACCTTTGTAGGCGAATGGCTTATAATTCGCTGAGCCAGTTATAGTGTCTTATCAACAATGAATGCTTTAGAACGTCGTTCAACCTTTGCCTTAAGTAGCATTTTTGCCTTACGCATGTTGGGCCTGTTCATGATTATTCCTGTGTTTTCAGTCGCAGGACAATCTTACCAATATGCTACGCCCGCCTTGATTGGTCTCGCTGTTGGGGTTTATGGCTTAACTCAGGCGATTTTACAGATCCCCTTTAGTTTGTTGGCTGATCGTTTTAGCCGTAAGCCGTTGGTGGTGCTTGGCTTATTGTTATTCGCCATTGGCGGTGCAATCGCAGGCTTATCCGACACCATTTATGGCGTGATTATTGGTCGTGCCATTGCTGGTGCCGGCGCGGTCTCTGCCGTGGTGATGGCATTACTGGCCGATGTCACTCGTGAAGAACAGCGTACCAAAGCCATGGCGGCGATGGGTATGAGTATTGGTTTATCCTTTGTTGTCGCTTTTAGTTTAGGGCCATGGCTCACCAGTCTGGTCGGTATTTCTGGCTTATTCTTTGTCACCACCATTATGGGTTTGGCTGCGATTTTGATGTTGCTTCTGGTGCCCAAAGTCACGCGACATCACCGCAATTATCAACAAGGCTATTTGACCCAACTCAAACAAGTGATTCAAATGGGTGAGTTGAACCGACTGCATGTGTCGGTATTTGCCTTGCATTTACTCCTCACGGCGATGTTTATCTATGTGCCCTCGCAGTTGATTGAGTATGCGCAAATTCCATTGGCAAAGCATGGTTTAGTCTATTTACCGCTGTTGGTGATCAGTCTGTTTTTTGCCTTTCCAAGTATTATCATTGCGGAAAAATATCGCAAAATGCGCGGCATTTTTCTCACTGCAATCGCGGGGATTATTGGCGGGTTGCTGATTCTGATTTTTGGCTATGAGTCTAAATATGTATTGCTGGCAGGACTGGGTTTATTCTTTATTGCTTTTAATGTGATGGAGGCGTTATTGCCTTCGTGGCTGTCTAAAGCCGCACCGATTCAATCTAAAGCCACGGCAATGGGCGTCAATGCCAGTAGCCAGTTTTTAGGGGCTTTCTTTGGTGGTACTTTGGGTGGACAGCTTTTGATGTTACAGAATACTGCGCTCGGGTGGAGTGTGCTGACGGGGATTGCTATAATATGGCTGCTGATTAGTTTTGGTCTGGCTCAGCCAAGATATTTATCTTCCATTGTATTGCCTTTACCTCAGGCAATACAAACAGATGAATGGACTTCAAAACTGTTGGCAATTCGTGGTATTGAAGAAGTCGTGGTGATGCCTGAACAGCAAGTTGCGTATATTAAAGTCGATAAACAGAGCATTGATGATACTGGGCGACAAGATTTAACGCACTTGATTGGCAAAGAGGTAGCCATTTAATCATAACTCTTATAAAGTAAAACATAGAAATATATAGGATGAAGACAGCTAATGCGTGGTGTGAATAAAGTTATTTTAGTCGGTACTTTAGGTAAAGATCCAGAAACGAAAACCTTTCCAAATGGTGGATCATTGACTCAATTCTCGATTGCAACCAGTGAATCGTGGATGGATAAAAGTACGGGTGAGCGTAAAGAGCAAACAGAATGGCACCGTATCGTGTTGCACAACCGTTTAGGTGAAATTGCGCAACAATATCTGCGTAAAGGTTCAAAAGTGTATATCGAAGGTTCATTGCGTACCCGTCAATGGACAGACCAAAATGGTCAAGAGCGTTACAGCACTGAAATCCGTGGTGATCAAATGCAAATGCTCGATAGCCGTCAACAAGGTGAGCAGAGCGGTGGTGACTTTAATCAGCCCCGTTTTAACAACAATAATAACCAAGGTGGTGGTTACCAAAATACGGGCTATAACAATAACAACAACCAAGGTGGTTATGGTCAAGCTGGTGGCAATCAAGGCAATTATGCAGGTAGCCCTCAAGCAGGTAATGGTTTTAATTCACCAAAAGCAGCACCGCAACCGGCTGCAGCAGCACCTGCGGATTTAGACGACGATTTACCGTTCTGACACACCCTAGAGACTATGTTTTGTAAAGTTTATTAAATTATTCTTTATTAGTAGTTAGTTACAAATAAAATTTACAGATACTAGAAATGGTTCTGTAAATTTTTTTACTTATATATTATGATATTTGATACTGAGATATTTTGTTAAATTTAACCATGATGTCTGTTAAAAGATTTGTAATGAGTAGTGGTGAGCGATTCGCTGTTCTTTTGAATAGTGATGGTGTTCCTATGACTTATCCAAATTTATATACGATCATTCATTTAAGAAATCGTGGTCAATCAATCAATACAATTTCAGCTATTTTGGAAGATATTAAGTTGCTCTTTCAGTTGTTGGATAAGTTAGGAATTGACTTGGAACAAAGGATAAAAAGTAAAGATTTTTTAAAACTAAACGAAATAGAAGCCATAGTAAATTTAACCAGTTTCAATCGCAGTCGATTAGGTGGGGCAGATTCAAAAACAAAGATCATAAGTTTTCCAAAAAGTAATAATAAAGAGCGATCTAGAGCAAAATTGGTTGTTACTCAGGACTATGTATCTAAACAATTAATATATAGGCGGTTAACTAATTTTGCTGAATATATTGGATGGTTTGAGACGCATCTTCATTCATCAGCAATAACAAGTACAAAACGTTTGTTAAAATCTCGTAGACCTCGTAAGTTCATGGATATTCAGTCTGAATACAAATCTTTTGATAGTAATCAATTAAATAAAATTCTCAAGGCGGTTGATCCTGATAATCAGAATCGTATCTGGACATCAGATTATCTTACTTATAGAAATGAGCTAATTATCTATTTGTTTTTATATCTTGGATGTCGTAAAGGTGAATTATTAAATTTAAAGATTACAGATATAACCCCCTCTCAAGGTGTTACATCATATCTTACTATTAAGCGTAATCCTCATGATGAACGTGATTCTAGGCTATATCAACCTTTGGTTAAAACCAGAAGTCGATCAATTGCAGTCAATCAAAATCTGAAGAGAAAATTAGAAACTTATATTTTAAATTATAGGTCAACAGTACCTAATGCAGAGCTAACAGACTTTTTGATTTTATCAAATAAAGGCCAGCCTTTATCAATCAATGCTTTAGATAAAATATTTTATGAAATTTCTAAAGTTGTTTTATTCAATGTACATGCTCATGCATTTAGACATACTTGGAATGATAAATTTTCTGAGAAGTCACAAATCCTAGTGGAAAAAGGCAAAACCACAGAATCACAAGTTGAAAATGATCGTGCATATCTGATGGGATGGATACCTAACTCACAAAGTGCAAGAAGATATTCAAGACGTGCAGAGAATAAGCGTGCTGTAGAGATTTATTTAAGTATCCAAGAAAAATTTGAGGATGAAAATGAATAAATCAATTCAAACCGATAGTTTCGATGAATCACAAAATACCTTTACCTCATTCAAAGGATATGAATTTACTATCGATGATCAGAAATGGGTATTAGATATCAATAAAACTATAGATATCTCTCGAGTACGAAATTATGAATTTTCTGTTCAATCAGAAATTGTCATGACTTTGGCTCATTTTGCTAAGTATAGCTCAAGTTCACATACAGCAAACATGTGTGAATATATTGTTAAATATTCCGATATTACAGGAGAAGATCATTTTTCAATTAAAGGTCTTTTAAATTATAAAAATTTTTATTCATCAAAAAAGGATGAATACAAAGTAGCAATGCTAAGAGTTTTTTTGAAAAAACTATATGATTTGGGTTTTTCCTCAGTAGATGATGAAATTTATGATTTAATGGATTCATGGAGATTAAGTGGCAATGAAAAAGGAGCAGCAGTCCTTTCCCTTGATCCAGATGAAGGCCCATTTAGCCCATTTGAATTTCAAGCAATTATCACTAGAACCAACGAATATTTAGCAGAAAATAAGATTTCTTATTACGAGGCTGCTTTAATTCGTATTTTCTGTGCGACTGGTAGAAGACCAATCCAAATTGCAGGATTAAAGATAAAAGACTTATACGTATCGGATAAGTATAATTTTAATGATAAAAATGAAGTTCATATACTTAACATTCCGAGAGCTAAAGTTAGAAGTGCTAGTGGATTCCGATTTGCTTTTAGTGAAGTTGGAATTCGTGAAAGTATCGCTCAAATTTTATTTGAGCATATTCGGATTCTGGAACAAATATTGAGTAATGCAATTAATCGAGAATTATTAAAACAGGAAGTTGATGAACTACCATTATTTTATGATCTTGAAAAACTAACAGAGTTAGATTGGGGCAATGAAAAGGAAATTTCGCAAATTTTACCGAATGAAATTATTCATTTGCCCACGGTTCAACTCACCCAAAAATTAAAAGATGCGGTAAGAAAGCTTGGGGTTCGTTCAAGGGAAACAGGTAAACCAATATTCGTAACTTCTTATAGGTTCCGCTATACGCTTGGTACAAATGCTGCGAGGCAAAAAGCAGGCGTAAATGTCATTGCAAAATTATTGGATCACCATGACACCCAAAATGCACATTGCTATGTACAAAGTGTGCCAGAAATTGCACAGCAAATATCATCTATCATGGATGAGAGTTTACGCAAATATGCAGATGCTTTTCAGGGAAAAGTTGTAAAGGATGAGATAGAAGCCCAATCACAAATTAAAGATGCTAATAGAATTTCTTGCGTAGAGCAGGATTGTGACGTTGGCTCATGTGGTACGCATCAATACTGTAACGATTATGCGCCAATCGCATGTTATCTATGTAGTAAGTTTATGCCTTGGGCAAATGCACCGCATCATCTGATTTTAGAGCAATTAATTCAAGAACGAGATGATCTAGTTAAGATGGGGTGTAACCTTGAAATCGTTGCCGTGAATGATCGAACAATTATTGCTGTTCAGCAAGTAATTGATGCTTGTAAGGAGTTTAATCATGGATAATTTAATATATTTTCTATCTGATAAAATCCAGTCTCCTTACTCCGAAATTAAGCGGTTTATTGATTTTGTTAAACAGTTACCAGAATTAAATGAAGATATTAGATTTGAAAAGAATTATTGGAAAGGCGAAGTAAACTTTGTCAAAACAGGTATTTCATCCAAAGATAGATCACCTGAAAATCTTTTGCATCATTCAATTATAGAGTTTGCCAAGGCGTATGTTAAGTATCAAAGGACTAATAGTAAGTTAAAAACGCAAGATACAATTCTTTCAATTCGGGCAATAGAACAAATATGCTTAGACCGATATGGTGAAGTTGATTTAACTAAATTGGTTATTGCAGATTTTGACTTAGCTGCTGAGAATGCAAAGATAAACTATAAAGCAAGTTCTGCGTATCATGTAGGTAGACAATTAAAAATTCTATTGGACTTTATTCGGAAATTAAAAATAGTTGCTTTACCAGAATGGAAAAATCCGATTAAAAAGCCTTCTGATAAATCAATTGTATTAGATACAGAGTCCGAGGAACATAGAGCATCTAAACTTCCAGATGAAGATGCGATTTTTGCATTAGCTGATATTTTCTCACGGAAAGATTCTGAGTTGTCAGATAGAGATATTTTTGTCACCAGTGCTGTTGGGTTGCTTCTATCTGCACCAGAACGAGCATCAGAACTGTTTTTCTTAAAGCATAATTGTATCCACGAAGAAGAAGTCCAAGCGCTCTCTAAGAGCAGTTTAGGGCTTGTGGCAGATGGTTCTAATCTTGAAAAAGTATTCGGTATTAGATGGTATGGACAAAAAAATTTTGGGTATGACATTAAATATATTCCGAGTACCATGATTCCAACGGCCAAACGGGCAATTGCACGTTTAAAAAAGATGTCAGAAAAGCCTAGACATTTAGCATATTTGCTTGAGACAAGCGATAAATTTCCAAGACATGAGCTTTGTCCTAAAGTGCCTGATGATCAGTTCTTAAAGCGTTCTGATGTACTATTAGCGATGGGATTGGATATATCTTCTTATGAAAACTCGAATAACGCCGGTATAAAGTTTTTAAAAACAAGAGGTATTCCTATTAGTGATTACGAAGTCTGCCTAAATGATTTAAATATTATTCTGAGAAATAGATTACCTAAAGGTTTTCCTTATATACCTTTTAAAACAGGTAATGGTATTCAGGTTAAATGGTCAGAAGCCTTATTTTGTTGTTTCGCAAACCAATTCCATAGTGATAAAGCGACTATTTTCTCAGAATTATGGATACCACATATTGATACCTTAAATGAAGATTTATCACCAACCAAAAAGAAATTAAGAGGAAAAGATGAGTTATCAAATGTCCAATCTATTTTTCAACGGTGGGGATATGGTGACTATAGTATGTCTACCCATCAGTTTCGACATTTATTGAATACGATAGCAAATACTAATGGAATGGATAGCATATTACTCGCCAAATGGTCAGGCCGAGCTGATATGAAGCAAAATCGAGTATATGACCATACAACTGTTGAAGATCGTAATTATGGCTTAATTGAGATGCAGAAAAATGAGGTTGGTTCAGTAAATACTGATAGTACATTTGCATTCCAGATCGCTACACCTCGAACTCTACAGGAGTTAAATACTAGAACAACATTGTCCATGCATACAACTGAGTTTGGGCTTTGCACACATTCATATATTGATGAGCCCTGCCTAAAGTATAGAAACTGTTTGAATTGTACAGAGCATGTCTGTATTAAGGGGGATGAAGAAAAGAAAAAACGGCTTCAAGATCGACTTAGAAAAGAAAAACTCTTATGGGTAAAGGATAAAGAGGCTGTGAGTAAAAATGTTACTGGTGCAACGGTCTGGTTGCAAACTAGAGAGCTTACAATCAAACGTTGTGAACAGATGATTACTCTACTGGATGATCCAAACATTCCCGATGGAACACCTTTGAGTCTGCCCCCTTCTGACGATGTTACACATCTCGATTTAGCATATCAAAAAGCAGGTCATAAACGTATCCCCGTTATTGAGAATACTCAACGTAAAAAGATAGAGGATGAACCACATTTGCTCAGTCCTGCATTGCAAATGGATTTATGGATTTGATATGGCACAGCATTTAACCGATAAAGACATCGAGAATATTGTAGAGCTTCTTGATTATTGGCCTTTAGATCAGAAATTGACCTGGGAACTCCTATGTAACGCTATTGAGCTACAGCTAGAGTTTGTGCCTGCGCCAACTCGTCAAACATTACAGAAATATGTACGAATTAAGAATGCCTATGATCAATGCAAAAAACCAAAATCTACACGGGTTAAGAGTAATCCAACACAGAAATTACCTCCTAGTTTAAAAATTGCTCAAACTAGAATTGAGGCTTTGGAAGTCAAGAATGCCAGACTGGAAAAAGAAAACGCTATGCTGTTAGAGCAGTTTGTAGTGTGGCAATACAATGCTCATAAATATGGACTAAGTATTGCTAAATTGAATGAGCCGATGAGCAAAAAAAGTTCAGATTAATATATACTTGAATAAGCAATTTGTTAAAGTTAATCAGCGTTATAGATTTTCTTAAAGTTGATGATATAGATTTTTACATTTCCACCCAGAGATGAGTGATGTTAATCGGTGGAAGTGGAGTGCTCCGGCTATGTATGGAATTTAACCTTGCTACTTTTTCCGTCATTTTATGTTCAGTTAATATACATTGATCATCTAGTGACCAATTTGGCAAGCTTTCATCACATAGCTGTTGAACCCATTCATTTAGTTGTTTATTCCAATATAAAATATTTTGCTTTTGCACATAGCCAATCATTAAAGCATGTATATGTTTTGCTCCATGATGCCCCGTTTTAAAGCGTTGAACACCACCTGTACTTGACAGATTGGTATATAAATATTCTCTAGGGTCTCTTTTGGGGTCTGTAGGGATTGGGAGGCGTTTACATTCTATGGGAAGTAAAGTTTGATATTGATTATATTGGACTCCTTCGAGCCAAATTATAGTACCGCATGGTGTGGCAGCTAGATCAATTCTTCTATTTGTGTAGACACCGTCAGGTTCTTCTTGTTTGAATTGTACAAAATCCCATCCTTGATGTCTTGATGCACTATTTAGATCACTACATAATTGTGATGATAGTATAGTTTCACTGCTTTCTTTTGGGCGTAAAGGATTGTCACGCCATTCTACTAATGTATCGAAAATAAATTTAGTTAAAGTAGCTAGCCACTCACCTGGAAGATGAGTTCCTTTGCTTAATCTTCCTGTAAGGCTTTGGTAGTTATTTTTATCTGCCAACATTTTAAAACCCCTGTAGCCGAAGATCGGCTAATACATCATCACCATCTCGTAAGGCTATAGATCTAGTCCAAAATCTATGATTATCTGGTTTTAATAAAAATATAAAATTTTGATCATAAATACGTGTTATACGAGTGATGGATAAAGATGTCCCATGATGCTCTTTTAATAATAGGTCGATTTTATTATGCAACTCTTCAGAGCCTGTCCAATCTATCTTACCTTCGCCAAAAGCATAAACTTTACAAATTGCACCAGACCAAGTGTGAGAATCAATCTCTTTCAATTGATTTTTATAATAGATTTTATTAATTAGAGATGTAAAGACTGAATCAAAGGATGCTAATTCATCCTCTTTTACCTGATCCATAAGAATAGAATCTAAGCCGAGACGAATATAATCTCTTTGATAGTTAACAATATCTTCAGCAATTATTTTATCGTTAATACTAAGATCAAGATCTCCATTTTCTAAATATGGCAAAGAGAAAATATCGCCTGCAAAAATGACAGTAGCCCTTTGAGTAATAAGTCTAGAGCTTATACCTGCAACATAAGCTTGCAAAGCAATGGATTCTTTATCTAACCAAGTTTTTACATTCTGAAGTTTATTTATGTCATTCGTTGAGCAGGAGATGCCAACAATTTCATTCTTATATGTTAAATAATGATCAGTCCAAAGATCATTTTGTAAATTTTCACTTTCTTTTATTAATAGTAATGGTGGAGTGAAGCGTCTTACGGATCTAGGGCTTTCAATTGTTCTATTAGGAACAGTGGTAATTAAAGAATTATCAATCCCTTGATTTGTAAGAGCATTTGTGGGTAGTAACGGTTTACCAATTAAATGATCTATAGGTTTGTGCTTGCTTTGTAATCCTGCAATATAGCCTTCACCAATATCCCAATCATTTTGTTTTACATATTCACGTAAAGTAGGATATTTTTGTAATCTTTCAATAAAGGATAAAAAACGTCTCCCACCAAATAAATTCGCACGCCAAATGTAATTTGATTTAATAGCTAACTCATTTGTTAACCAATGCAAATCGTAATAATCAATATCAAATCTTTGTTCCGCTTTTGCCCGACCATTTCGTCTAAATACTGCATGCAGTATTTTATCATCAGATATTGGTTTTAAAGACTCAGCAATAACAATCACAATTTTGGGATCAGCATCACCTTTTTTAAATAACCCTCTAATAGATACGAAATCTAATATTTCCCGTACTTTCCATTTTAAAAGAAAATCATTGCGGAATTGATTAGCATTTTGATTATATATAAACCCTGATGGTTCAATCATCGCCAATATGCCACCACTGGAAATCATCTCCATAGCATCATGTAAAAATAGGTATGCTAATTGTTTATCTGGTAATTTTCCATGTTGAAGAGAATATGAGTGATAGCTACGTTTAGCTCCTTCTGTCGATAGTGAAGATATAAAAGGCGGATTACCAATTACAATGGAAATTGGTTGTTTAACTAAACCTAGTTCTTTTGCTTCAAAGAAACAGCTGGCATGTAATGTATTTCCCATTAGATTTGGAAAAAGTTTATGGGTTTTATAAATATCTTCTGGTTCTAATGCATCACAAAGGCTTAAACATAAACTAAAAGCAGCTAATTCGACTGCACCTCGTTCCAGATCGATTCCATGTACTTTTTGGATTAATAGCCGTAAAGTATCAACATTTGGTTTTTTCCAATTATTTCGTAAACGCCAGTGAAGAATAAGCCTTTTAAATGCTTCAACTAGAAAGACACCTGAACCACAAGCAGGATCAAGAATTATACCAGTGCCTGCCATTAAATCATCAAGCCGTTTCCAGCTTAAGGTTTCATCTAATATTAATCGAACTAAAGCAGGGGGAGTATAGATAGAGCTAGCTGTGTCATTTACAAAAAGTTGATATATATTACTAATCAACTCAACAGGAAGATCTTTAAATGAGTAAAGTTTCCAAAAGTTAAGTTGACCATTTGAATCAGTATAACCATTAATTAATGTGGCATAGTAATGAAGATCATTACTGTTCAGAAGTAAACTGCGTTCCTCATCTGTTAAAGAAAACACATGCCCATTAAATCGGTCTTCAAGAACATACAGTAAGTCTATAAGGGCAGAGCCATCCTGTAAGATATCAAAAAAACTTTTAGCATTAGTTTTAATTTTTTCAAAATCGGTAGGTAATAAAATAGAGCGCTCTTCTAGATAAGCAATTAATAATGATAAAATAAGTAGTCTTCTGCGCAAACTGCTATTTAGCAAATTTTTCTTTGTTAATAAGTTGCTTAGAGACCTAACTTCTTCTACTAATTTACGATGTGCAGATTTGTGTGCAGATAACAACAAATCACATGCCTGTTTATTATCCCAAATTGTACCATTACGAAGTCGTGTAATATCCCACCATAATTCGCTCTGTGCAATTTTTGTACCTAACTTTAAAGTCCGGATAGGATTAAAAATAAGTTGTTCATTATTATTCTTTATAAAATCTGGTTTATGTGCGCAACGAAAAAGTTGAATACAGCCAGAAGTCGCCCTATAGATTAAAGGGACTCCCCCCCAACTCCAAAGGCGTTTGTGTAACATAGCAAATTCTTGATCAGAATCACCTTCTGAAGCACTAAAAATAAAAGCTTGAGGGGTAAGCCGTCCATTTTGTTCAGATTCAAATAAAACAGCTTTTGCACCAAATAACTGAGCCTTTTCCATTACGGAAACAACTTCAGGAGGATGATCAACAGGAGTATACGAATCTACATAAACCAAACCTTCTACAATGGGTGGTTCTCTATTTGTGCTAAATTGAAAAAGCCAATCAGTGTTGTTATCAGAAATAGAGCTATCAGTAGTCATTTTTTACGCTTTTCCTTTGATAGTTCAAATCCCTCTTTTAACAAGGCGAGCATAGTCATTCCTTGTTCAACTGCAAATAATTTAAATTCTCTTTTTTCTTCTGGACTAACCTTAAAATTTAATGAGCTTTCAGTTTTTGCAGATAGTTTTTTCCCCTCTTTATGAGGTTGATTTTGAATTTTAGACATACAACCTCCTGACTAAAAAGATGAAATAAAATTTTATCAAAAACAGTAACATATTTCGATTATGATGTAAATACAGAAATACAGAAATACAGAAATACAGAAATACAGAAATACAGAAATACAGAAATACAGAAATACAGAAATACAGAAATACAGAAATACA
>NZ_KE340378.1:92626-435584 GCF_000413935.1 Acinetobacter colistiniresistens
AAATACAGAAATACAGAAATACAGAAATACAGAAATACAGAAATACAGAAATACAGAAATACAGAAATACAGAAATACAGAAATACAGAAATACAGAAATTAATTATTTAGGTATATGAATTTTAAATTTTTTGTTTAACAAATTTGCAGTTAGATAATATTAATAAATTCTAATGTTCTTAAGATTTTTTTAGAGTAAGTTCACGATTTCGTTAGAAATAATAGATTCTAAATAAGAAAAAGTGATCGAATTTTAGATTTTAAAATATTTGACTGAGCGGCTGCTTAAAACTATCATTCCTTTGCTGACCTAAATTGTCAGTCGGTTTTGACAGGCCGTGGCGTATAGCGTACCTGATTCATACTTTTTCAAGTGTGGGTTTATGTGCGAAACCCTCGTGTTCCCCCTTTGCGGTAGAACGGGAGGGGGACGCTTCGTGCGTGCTGGTTCTATATGCCCAGTCTGTCAACCCCCTCTTTGTTCTACCACCATCATTTGACAGTGATTTGGTAGAACCTTTATTCGCATATAGGAATTTATCATGTCTCATTCATTTTTTCTCATTTGTGCCTCGCCACATGTTCAGCCTCATTATTTCAGACAATGGGGAATACAGAGCTAATTCTTAATTAGGTGTATTAAAAACAACATTTTTAAATAGAACAATTCATAAGGTGGATGGCTAAGTCACGCCTATAAAAAATACCTATTTTTATGTCCCCCTTGTGATTGTGAGTTATTGCATTAAACATGTGTGGGAATAACTATGACTGAATTAACGAAACCAAAAATCATTCCAATCGAAAACTACCCAAAGAAATCCAAGCTATTTTTAAAGTGTGTAGTCTTACCGATTGTGATCTTTTTAATTGTTGCCAAGATTTTTTCTTTTGGCGCTTTCGCCTATGTCTTCTTTGGCTTTGACCTATTCTGGTTTGTGATCATTTACTACCTATATCAATACGGAAATACCTACTTTGATGGGATGACCGAGCAGCTCAAACGTCAGGGTGAAACCTTTAATTATCAAAATCGTGGAGTCTGGATTAATAGCCAAGACAAGACCATCATTCTTTTTGATCAGCCTGATCAACGTTTAGTTAAATATCCTTTTGATTACATTACCTCTGTAGGTCATTACAACTTGGTCGAAGATCGCTTCAGAACCAAGACTACCGTGATCAGTAACCCGATGATGGGTACACATGTTAATCAGCGTGAACATCGAACACCAATGAAGCGTGAGTTCCAAGTCAATATTGGAACACGAGATCAATTTAAACCTAACTATAGCCTTAAGGTGCTGTTCCCTTGGCGTAGTCCAAAAATGGCAAGTGAAATCCGTCAGTTACTATCGGCTGATCATTATCAATAACAACAATATATAGGATAAGAATCAGATGAAAAAATTAATGCTCAGTATTGTTATGACTACTGGTATGGTCGTAACTAGTTCAACAGTATGTGCTGAAACCAAAAAAGTGAACCTGTCAGCAGGGTTAAACTATGTTCTGTCTCAAGTAGCAACAAAGGGAGATAACAACCAAAGTAACCATAATATGGGGATGCTTTACTACCTAGGTAAAAATGGCGTACCCATAGATCATAAAAAAGCTGCTGAATGGTTTTCCAAGTCAGCCGCTAATGGTTATGCCCCATCCCAGTACGCATTATCGGCCATGTATTTAAATGGAGATGGTGTGCCACAGGATGCAGAAAAAGGTATAGCCTTATTGCAAAGTGCTGCAAGGCAGGGACAACCTGAAGCAGTCAAGTTATACAATACATTGCAGGCTAAAGCACAACAGCTCAATACCACTCAAACGTCATCAGTACAAACAGCCACAACGGCTATTAAATACTATAATACATCCACGCTTGAGCCTAAAAACTTTAAGCAAGTGGTACTTCCTAACCTAAATACGGATACCATTGCCCGAAGTTTTTATAAAGTGACATCATCCAGAGAAAGAAAAAAAGATGATTATTGGGGAAGTGGCAAATATTACTATGTTAATAAGCCTAGTGACTTGGACGATCTCACTGACGCTGTGATCAGTATCGCCCCTATTTTTACATACCAAAATATGCAGGGCGAAACCCGTTATTTAGTCCCTGTAGAAGTGACTTTAGCAATCGAAGGCAGTGAACCGTACCGGGTTTGTCGGAGACTTTTTTATTTAAGTTAAGCCACCTGACCTAACGGGTTAATCTTATCATAGTACATTGCTTCAAACTCAAAAGGCGATACATAACCCAGTGCACTGTGTACACGCTTTTTATTGAACCAATCTACCCAGTTTAGTGTCGCAAGTTGTACATCTGCTAAACCTTGCCAATCTGCTTTTAAATATTCAATCACCTCTGTTTTGTATAAGCCATTCACCGTTTCAGCCAGAGCATTATCGTATGAATCACCCGTTGTACCGACTGATGCTCGTAAATTTGCTGCTTCTAAACGATTGGTATAGCGAATGGAAAGATATTGCACACCTCTGTCGGAATGATGAATCACATTCTTTGGCATGCCTCGATCATGCAATGCTTGCTCTAATGCATCAAGCACCATATCTGTATTCATCCGTGTAGATACTTTCCATCCAACAATTGCTCGTGAGAACACATCAATAACAAATGCGGTATATACCCAGCCTGAATGAGTTTGAATATACGTAAAGTCACCCACCCATAGTTGGTTTGGATGATCAGCATTAAAATTACGTTTCACTAAATCATCTGCCCGTTTTTGGTCATCTCGGTTACGGGTGGTTTGTTTATTCTTACCACGCCAAACACCTTGTATACCTAGCTTTTGCATCAATCGAGCAACTGTACAACGTGCAATAACATAACCCTCACGTTTCAATTTTTGCCAAACTTTACGTACACCATATCGACCTGAACTTTCTTTCCAAATTCGTTTAATTTGTTCAGCATGATACTCATCATGTAGATCTCGTTTCGCTCGATGTTCTGGATTGTCAGTGAGATCTAAAGTTCGGTAATAGGTTGAAGGTGCAATCGGTAAAATTCTACAAATCGCTTCAACACCATATCGATCTTTATTGTTATGGATAAAATCCACCATTATTTGTGTGGGCGGTCGAGCTCCGCCTGGGCGAAAAAAGCGGCTGCTTTACGTAGAATTTCATTGGCACGTTTTAATTCTTTAATTTCACGTTCCATTTGCTTCATTTTTTCTTGGTCAGATATCTGTTGTACTTTGGCAGGATTTAGTTGATCCAGATGCTTTAAATACCAAACACGCAATGTTTCAGGAGTACAACCGAT
Source organism: Acinetobacter colistiniresistens (assembly GCF_000413935.1). Lineage (GTDB taxonomy): Bacteria > Pseudomonadota > Gammaproteobacteria > Pseudomonadales > Moraxellaceae > Acinetobacter > Acinetobacter colistiniresistens. The sequence goes on from NZ_KE340378.1 coordinate 95,919, forward strand.
TTTAGGAGCAATAGCTGTGATTGCTGCCCAAGTAGAAGGATAATCTTTTTCAGATTCAATTAGTAATTGAACCGCTCTTTCTCTAATTTCGGGGGTATAGTTTGGTTTTGTCATCGGGATAGTCTCTCAGAATATTGACTCTCCGACAAACCCGGTACGGTTCACAGGATAGAAACCTCACATACTACACGAGGTACTTTGGAATTATATCTCTTTAAAAAGTTGGGCAATGGACAATTCCAAATGGTTTCAAAAACAGCCCAAGGGGGAATTGAAAGTATCGAGGGATATGGTCGAACCTCATGGAACGCCCAAGAGTTTAAGAGGAATTTACAAGCTTTTGGAAACAATACACTAGGAAGCTACACCATTGATGGTTATGACGGTAATGGTTATGGGGAAAGCGTATGGTCACTGCTTCTGTTAAATGAAGAAAGCTATATTGTTGAACAAATGTTTGACGAGGGAAAAGTTTCAGAACAACCAGAGTACGGCTATTCTTCAGCAATCAAAGTTAACCAAAATGGACAACCATTTTATCCATTCCAGATTCATTATAAAGGGACGGATTTGAACGACAATGATCGGAAGGTTACAATAAATAAAATTATAATTTATCAGTATGATAGCAAGAGTAAGTTGTATTCGAAGCAGAAATAATACTCCTAAATTTGAATAGATATATTGATGTCTATCCTCCTATTTCTATGTGCTAGGAATTGGAGGAAGTTATGAGAACGAGGAGACTTCAGGGAGTATTCAACAAATTAGAAATGATGGTGATCGTACTGACTTTTTTATTCATTTGGAAAGTATCTTTCAGGTAGATAAAGTAGGCAATAAGGCTAGAAATATGCTCAACTAACTATTCACTTTTTTCATATAACGTTCTTGTTTCGACTACTAAAAAAACTGTAAAACCTCATATTTTCAAATGCTTTTTTTAAAAATATGTTAAATTTTACATCAATATATTTTTTAAATTTAAGTGATAAAAGCACTTTATAATTTGGAGCTTGGTCTGAATGTCAGCTTTAACAAATTTACTTCAATCGATTGAAAAAATTAGCCTTACAAATAGAGATAAAGGTACTTCATTTGAGAATTTGATGATTCAATATTTCTTAAATGAACCTAAATATGCCGAAATTTATACAGAAGTTTTGTCATATTCTGATTGGGTTGAAAAGTACGGTGAAAAGTTAAAAGTTACTGATAAACGTGACTATGGTATTGATCTTATTGCGGTAACTATTGATGGTGAATTTCATCCAATCCAGTGTAAAAATTACAACACTACAAAAATTCAGAAGAAAGATATTGATAGCTTTTTAGGTGGCTCTGGTAAATCTTATTTTGCGTATCGCTATATCGTAGCCTCAACGGATGATTGGACTGATAATGCTAAATCATCTTTAGTGGATGCAAATCCACCTGTTGCAACTATTTCATTATTAGATTTAGAAGGCAGTTTAATTGACTGGTCACAGTTTAATTTTGATTCAAATGTGAAGCCTATATTTCGTAAAAAAAATAGTTTAAGAGATCATCAACGTCCCGCATTGTCGGCAGTCAAATATGGATTAGCTGAGGCAGATCGTGGCAAGCTTATTATGGCCTGTGGTACGGGTAAGACCTTTACCTCTTTGCGTATTGCTGAGGAACTGGTAGGTCGTGGTAAAAATGTATTGTTTCTAGTCCCTAGTCTTGCATTACTTAGTCAAACGCTTGATGAGTGGACTCAACAAACATCATTAGGTATCCGCAGTTTTGCAGTTTGTTCTGATAGTGATGTTGGTAAGAAAAAAGATGATGACAATATTGTAGTCGGGATTAGTGACTTAAAATTCCCTGCTACAACCAATCCCCAAAGTTTAGTTAAGGCATTTAAGGCAAGAGATTTATTTAAACCGAATGAAGCGAATGAGGACATGAATGTGGTTTTCTCAACCTATCATTCAATTGATGTCATTGCAGAAGCTCAAAAAGCAGGATTCCCTGAATTTGATTTAATTATTTGTGATGAAGCACACCGTACCACAGGTGCAACTTTTGAGGGAGATGATGAATCCAAGTTTGTGCGTATTCATAATAATGATTATGTACAAGGTAAGAAACGTCTATATATGACAGCTACTCCTCGTATTTATGGTGATACAGCTAAAGAAACAGAAGGTGTGACACTTTGCTCAATGGATGATAAATCGCTGTATGGTGAAGATCTATATGTCATAACATTCTCGCAAGCAGTAAAAATGGGCATTTTATGTGACTATAAGGTAATTGTACTTGCTGTTGAAGAAAGTCATATTAATCGTCAATTACAAGGCTTATTAAAAGACGAAAATAACTCTCTAAAAGTTGATGATGCTGCAAAAATTGTTGGCTGTTGGAAAGCTCTCGCTAAACAAGGTTTATATAATCCAGATGGCACAGTTGCAAAGCCAATGGAACGTGCGGTTGCCTTCTGTCAAGTGATTGAAAAAGAATATAAAGGCAAAAAACATAAAGTTAGTTCTAAGCAAATCACGGAAATGTTTAGTGCTGTTGTTGAAGCATATCAACAAGCGGAAATGGATCATTTATACAGAACAGAAGAATATCCATATATTGATCCATCATTAAAACTTAATTGCGAAGTTAAACATGTTGACGGAGGGATGAATGCAACCGAGAAGAAAGATAAAATCACTTGGTTGAAAGAAACAGCCCCTGAAAATACTTGTCGTATCCTGTCTAATGTGCGCTGTTTATCAGAGGGTGTAGACGTTCCGTCACTTGATGCAGTTCTTTTCCTAACACCTCGCAACTCACAGGTTGATGTTGTGCAATCTGTTGGACGTGTCATGCGTAAAGCTGATGGTAAGCAACTTGGTTATGTCATATTACCTGTAGTGATTCCTGCGGGTGTTGAGCCTGAACAGGCGTTAAATTCTAATGAAGCCTATCGTGTGGTATGGCAAGTACTTAACGCTCTACGTGCGCATGATGACCGCTTTGATGCGATGATCAACAAGTTAGAGTTTAATGGCAAAGACGTATCTCGCATGGAGGTTATTGCGGTTGCTGATAAGGTTGTTAAAAAGACTAAAAAAGCCAAACCAAAACAAGGTGACGATGAAACAACGACTACAGGTTTAAGTGATGGAAAGAAACAAAGGGCCAAAGCACAAGCCAAAGGTGGTTCATCTATTGGTACAGCAGAAACCCCGCTACCAGTTCAAGAGGAAATGGTATTTGAAGTTGGTGAGATTGAACGTGCTTTATATGCCAAGATCGTAAAAAAATGTGGTAATCGTCATCATTGGGAAGATTGGGCAAGTGATGTAGCGAAAATTGCTAAAACTCATATTGACCGCATTCAAGCTATTCTTGAAAACTCGGAAAATACGAATGAAATTACCGCTTTCAATGAATTTGCTCATGAATTACGTGATGATTTGAATAACAGCGTATCTGATGCTGAAATCATTGAAATGTTGGCACAACATTTAATCACCAAACCAGTTTTTGACGCCCTATTCAAAGATCATAGCTTTGCTGAACACAACCCAATGAGTTTAGCAATGCAAAAGGTACTTGATGCCCTCAATGAGCATCATTTGGATAAAGAAGTAGACACGCTTAATTCATTCTATGAATCAGTGCGTATGCGAGCAGAAGGAATTAATACAGCCGAAGGTAAGCAAAGTATTATTTTAACGCTGTACGATTCATTCTTTAAGAATGCCTTTCCACGCATGACTGAAAAGCTAGGGATTGTTTATACCCCTGTAGAGGTGGTGGATTTCATTATTCATAGTGTCAATGATGTACTGAAAAGCGAATTTGGTAAAACCTTTGCTGATGATAACGTGCATGTACTTGATCCATTTACAGGTACAGGTACATTTATCAATCGCTTATTACAATCAGGTTTAATCCCTGCGGATCGTTTGATCTACAAATACAAAAATGAAATCCACGCCAATGAGATCGTTTTATTAGCGTATTACATCGCATCAATTAATATTGAAACCGTGTATCACGATCAGATGAAAGTGATTAATCCTGAGCTAGAATATACACCATTTGAAGGGATTTGTTTAACCGACACCTTTGAAATGTACGAAAAAGAGGATTTAGTTAGCAAAATTTTAATTGATAACAGTGCACGACGTAAACGCCAAAAGGATCTTGATATTCGTGTGATTATTGGTAATCCACCTTATTCATCAGGTCAAGAATCTGCAAATGATAATAATGCGAATGTTGCCTATCCCCATTTAGATGAACGCATTAGAACAACCTACGCAGAATATACAACTTCCACCAATAAAAACTCACTTTATGATTCATATATTCGTGCAATTCGTTGGGCGAGTGATCGTATCAAAGACTGTGGTGTGATTGGTTTTGTAACCAATGGTGGTTACATTGATACGAATTCTGCCGATGGTTTACGCAAATGTTTGGCTGATGAATTTAGCTCATTGTACTTCTTCCATTTAAGAGGCAATCAACGCACTTCGGGCGAGCGTTCACGGCAAGAAGGTGGCAAAATCTTTGGTGGTGGTAGTCGTGCACCGATTGTGATTGCAGTATTGGTTAAAAACCCAAAAGTAAAACAATATGGTCAAATCTATTTTCATGACATCGGTGATTATCTAAGCCGTGAAGACAAATTAGAGAAAATTTCTGATCTAGTCAGTATTAATGGCATTACTGCAATTGATGGTTGGACGAAAATTACACCTGATGAACATAACGATTGGTTAAATCAGCGTGATGATAGTTTTAGCGGCTTTATTGAGATTGGAAATAAGAAAGATAAATCTAAAATAAGTTTATTCTTGAATTACTCAAGAGGTGCAGAATCAGGTCGCGATGCTTGGGTATATCAAAGTAGTAATGAGAAGTTAAAACATAATATAGAAAGTATGATCAACTTTTATAATAATAATCTAACAAATGGCAATAATCCAATAATGGATACAACCAAGATCAGTTGGACAAGTAGCTTATTATCTAGTTTTGAAAAAAAGAATAACATAACATTTGATGAAAGTCTTATTCGCTTTTCAATTTATAGACCATACCAAAAACAAAATTTATATTTTGGTGGTGGATTAATACATCGTGTCGGTCAGATGCCTCAAATCTTTCCAACATCAGATACGGAAAATTTAATTTTATATATAAGCGGTAGCAGTAGTAGCGGTAAAGATTTTTCTGTAATTATCACTAATATTATTCCTGATTTAAATATGCAACATTCAGGAGGACAAGGTTTCCCACTTTACCTTTACGAAGAAACTACAGTAAAAGGCAATGGTGCTGACCTATTTAACCATGCTCAAACCAAAACAGCAGATGGAAAATATATTCGTAAAGATGCCATTAGTGATGAAGGGCTAAAGCATTTCCAAGATGCCTACCCGACTGAAACGATTAGCAAGGAAGATATTTTCTACTATGTGTATGGCTTATTACATAGTGAAGATTATCGTAGTCGTTATGCTGACAACCTTACCAAAGAGTTACCACGCATCCCATGCGTGAAAAAAACTGAAGATTTCTGGGCATTCTCTAAAGCAGGGCGTGATTTGGCACATTGGCATTTAAACTATGAAACTGTAGAGCCGTATAAAGCTAAATTGGACTTGGGTGGTAAATCATTAAAGCAGCTAGCAGATAAAGACTTCTATGTGACCAAAATGAAATTCCCAAAAAAGGATCAAAAGGATACGGTGGTCTATAACAATGCCATTACCATTCGTGAAATCCCTATAGAGGCTTATGACTACGTTGTGAATGGTAAGTCAGCACTTGAATGGGTAATGGAGCGCCAAGGTGTTTCTACGCACAAAGACAGTGGTATTGTAAACGATGCAAACAATTGGGCAATTGAAACTATGGGTGATGCTAAATATCCATTGAATTTGTTTTTACGTGTGATAAAGGTAAGTTTGGAAACAATGAAGATTGTCAAAGCTTTGCCTAAGTTGGATATTTAAATTCAGGGGATAACTAATGATTAAACTTACAAATATTGAAATTCTAAAATATAAATCATTCACGACACCTCAATCCGTACATATTGAAGATGATATAACTGTACTGGTTGGAATGAATGAATCAGGAAAAACCTCTATTTTAGAATGTTTAGCAAAAACTAATTATTTTGAAACTGATGAGAAATTCAAGTTTAATCAAACACTAGATTATCCACGTAAAGAATTAAAAAGCATTAATAAGTCAGATGAAAATCCTAATGCTATTATTTGTAGGTATAAACTTTCAAAAAAACTTATTGATTTTATTGAACACTTATTAGGAAAAGGTACTTGGCAGGGAAAAGATGAGATTACGGTGACAAGCTCTTACAAAGATGGTGCTACTCTAATCAGTGGTGTTTCGATAAATTTTGAAGCTTTTTTAAAACACTATAATCTCTCTAGTATTAATGACAGTCTAAAAAAAGAGCTTAAATCAACCTTAACTATATCAGAATTTGATGAATTACTAACAAGATTTCCCGAAGATTCAGACAAGTTAGAACCCTTGAAAAAATATTTTTTTAAAAGTTCTACATGGAACAGCTTTATTGAAAGATATGTTTATACTAGTTTAATAAAAAAGCATCTACCAAAGTTCATTTATTATGATGAATATTACCAACTTCCATCCAGAATTGTACTAGAAAATTTTTTAGATGAGGGTGTGGAACTATCGGATGATCTAAAAACAGCAAAAGCACTTTTAGATTTAGCAGATATAAATATCAATGATATTATTAATACAGATGATTTTGAGGATTTTATTGCAGAATTAGAAGCAACTGAAGCTTTGATTTCTGACACATTATTCCAATATTGGTCTGCAAATCAGGACTTAAATATCGAGTTTAAAATTGATAAAAAAACAGCTACTGCTCAAAGACACGTAAATACAAATTATGGTAATGCAACAACAGTCGATACAAATATTGTTGAACATGTTTTAGACATTCGTGTAAAAAACTCAAAAACTAGAGTTTCTTTACCTCTCCAGAATAGAAGCAAAGGGTTTAATTGGTTTTTTTCATTCTTAGTTTGGTTTAATAAAATTCAAGCTGATTCAAATTCAAAATATATCCTACTCCTAGATGAGCCGGGTCTTAACTTACATGCAACTGCCCAAGCAGATTTACTACGTTTTTTAGAGAGTTTAGTTGATAAATATCAAGTTATTTATACAACTCACTCACCATTTATGGTAGAAACAACGAAATTAAATCGTGTCAGAACGGTGTTTAGTGACTCCGATAGCTCTATCGTTAGTGATAGTATTCAACAAAAAGATCCTAATACTCTTTTCCCTTTACAAGCTGCTTTAGGATATGATGTTGCACAGAATTTATTCATTTCTAAAAAGAATCTACTAGTTGAAGGGGTCTCGGATTTACTATATTTAACCACAATTTCAGAATATTTGAATGCGAATAACAGAACTGGTTTAAATGAGGATATTACAATTGTACCTACAGGTGGCTTAGATAAAGTTGCTAGTTTTATCTCATTACTTCGAGGTTCAAAACTATCAATTTTCTGTCTTTTAGATTCATTTACTGATCAAAAGTCGCAAGCAAGATTTGATAGTCTAACTATACAAAAAATTATATCTGATAAAAATATAAAATTCTTTCATGATTATCTTGATAATAGAAAAAAAGCTGATATTGAGGATGTTTTTACCGTTGATGAATATCTTCAACTATTTAATATTTCTCTCTCATCTACCTATACTGAAATTAAGGTGGAAGAATTAAGTACAGAAATTGAAGATATATTATCAAGAATCAATAAAGTTATTAAAAAATCTAGATTTAATCACTATTTGCCAGCAAAAGAGTTCGCTAGTAACAAGGATTTTGTTAACAACCTTTCAGAAGCTACTTTATCAAGATTTGAAACTATCTTTAAAGAGGTCAATAAAAATCTCAAATAGTCTTGGCTTAATAGATTTACCTGATAGGGTAAATCTATTACTTTAGTCAGTGCATTATTTAATCTAAACCTGTTCATACTAAAATATTTTGTGGCTTCTGCTTTGCTAGTTTGAGAAACTCGTAAAATAGCTTGTGCCTTTCTAAGATCTTTTTCAGGTATCGATAATTTGCGTTCATGATTGGGTCTTGTTGCTCTTTCAATAAAGATCTATCAAAGTTTGCTTTTTTATATTGAGATGTCTTTCTGAAATATTAGTTGCATTGATTGGCAAGAGATAATTTTGTTAAGTTTTAAAAATTAAATTTAACAAAATTATTAACATTTTTTATTAATGTATTGTAATTTAATATTTTATTTATTACTGGTGTATATATCCGTTTTGAGGCTTCAGGTTCAGCATAAAAAAAGGCATAAAACTGAGTTTTATGCCTTTTTTGTTGGACTCGGTTTTATCGAGCAGAGTCCAAGGTTTCGTGATTGGCTACCACTTCTTGCGCTTTACTATAACTTTCAATCAGCAACTGATAGGCAGGGAAGATCTGGGTATAGACCTGTGCCCATTCTAGTGCATCGTCACGATTCCAAGTACGCTGAATTTCAGATGCCACGGCAGCAGTATCCATTGGCACCACGCCTGCTTGTACCACACGGGCTAAGGTGATTTCTTCTGCCATTTTGCTATAGGTTCCAGAAGCATCAATCACGGCAAACACTTTATAACCTTCGGCAACGGCGCTGATCGCAGGGAAGGCCATACACACACTGGTAATGGTGCCTGCAATAATCAGGGTGTTACGCCCCGTGGCTTTGACCGCTTTGACAAAGTCTTGATTATGCCATGCATTGATTTCACCTTTACGTGCCACATATTGGGCATGCGGAGCATTGGCATGGATTTCAGGAATCAAAGGGCCATTGGGACCTTGTGGTACAGACGCCGTCGTGATCACGGGAATCTTGGCCAAACTCGCAATCTTGGCCAATGCAGCTGCGCGTTGGCGTAATTCAGGCATTGGCATATCACCGACGGTTTGGAATAAACCACTTTGGTGATCAATCAACAGCATCACGGCATCATTGACATCGATAACAGGTGCTTGACCATTGAAGTTTGCTGGTATTGTCATTGTTGTATCCTCATCATGTCTTAGGGGGTATAATTGATGATATAGACATGACGATGGCTGAAAAATATATGATTTAGGATATATTGTCATGTCAAAAAAACAATTAACACCTCCATTCACAGATCGAGCAAATAAACATGAAAGATTTAAATGACTTATATTTCTTTGTTAAAGTGATCGACTGTGGGGGTTTTTCAGCAGCCAGCCAAGAATTGATGGTGACCAAATCTTTACTGAGTCGTCGTATTGCCGAACTGGAAGAACGACTTGGGGTGAAGCTGATCAATCGAACCACCCGACAGGTGTCGATTACTGAGGTCGGTAAAATTTATTATCAGCATTGCAAGGCCATGTTGATTGAAGCGGAAGCCGCCGAGGAAGCGATTGAATTCTTAACCGCTGAACCGCGTGGCTTGATCAAGCTGTCTTGTCCGACCAATTTATTACATATCAATATCAGTCCAATGCTGAATGAGTTTTTGCAGCTCTATCCCAAAATCAGCCTGCATGTAGAAGCCACCAACCGCCGTGTCGATTTGATCAATGAGCGTTTTGATCTGGCGATACGGATTCGGCCTTTACCCTTGGCTGACAGTGAATTGATTGTGCGAGAACTGGCTTTGGCACGCCAATTGATTGTTGCCAGTCCAGACCTGTTACATCAGTTTTATTCAATCCATGAGCCACAACAACTGACGCAGTTCCCTGTGTTGATGATGGAATCCTTTGCACCTGAATATGCTTGGCAGTTATTTTCTCAAGATCAGCAAGAATTCAAAGTTCAGTGTCATCCACGACTGACCACCACCGATTTGACTGCGCTCAGGGAAGCCACGCTGCAAGGCTTGGGCGTGGCGAAATTACCTGAATTGATGGTGGCTGAAGATATTAAACACGGGCGTTTGATTCATGTGTTGCCTGAATGGCAGCCTAAGCCTGAGCTGATCCACTTGGTCTACACTTCTAGACGAGGCTTATTACCGTCGATGAAATTATTGATCGATTTTCTGGTCAAGAAATTTGCTGAGCTGAAGCAACAGAATTCGGTACTCTATTAAAAAAATGGGGCTATAAGGAATAGCCACTGTCAGTTTTTGCCAATTCTCGCAAACCCTCCATCAAGCTTTCGATCAGCTTTTCCACCACCAAGCGTTGGCCTTTGCGTGAGGCATAGACCAATTGCACGGTACCCCGATTGGATTTCCATTCAGGTAAGAGGTGAATCAGTTTGCCTTTTTCAATATCGCTTTGTACTGTCAGATAGGGGAGATCGGCAATGCCAAGTCCATCATGGACCGCATAATAGACCCCAGCCAAATCATTGCTCTTGACCCGCGGTTGATAAGGCACATCGACAGTGTCATCACTGTGGATATGACATAAATGCCAATAATATTGATGTTTCTGAATACCCAAGGCGACGCTTGGGTAGTGCTGTAGTTCTGAATAATGGCGAATGCTTCTGCCTTCTAATAATTCGGGCGCAGCGACTAGACAGTGCTCGGTGCGAATCACATCGCGCACAATTAAGCTGGAATCCTGATTGGGTTCAAAACTGGTGCGGATGGCGATATCAATATCATCATGCAGTACATCGACCCGTCGACTGGTGAGCTCTAAGGAAATTTCAACTTTGGGGTAGGCTTTTAAAAATTGATTGAGTAATTTCCGAATCTGGAAATGCATCATCAAGGGCGGACAACTGATTTTAACTACGCCTTGCGGTTCATTTTTTTGTTTGAGCAAGACATTTTCGGCACATTCGACCTGTGCAATCACTTTACAGCACTCTTCATAAAATTCTTGGCCCAAATCCGTGACTTTAAAATGACGGGTGGTACGCTGGATCAGGCTGACATTGAATTTATGTTCTAGCTCAATGATACGACGGCTGAGTTTGGATTTACTGATATTTTCAGCTTCGCTGGCGGCACTGAATCCGCCATGTTTCACGACCAAGTAAAAATAATGAAAGTCATCAAATGAGTTGATCAAGGCCAATCGAATCCGATAAAGATGAAAAGATTAGGATAGCATTAACAATCCTAATCTTAATATGCGCATTTATTTTTGCGTGGTATTTTGTGCGTAACTGTTCATCAGGTTGCGATAATCAGGAATGTGATTCGAGAATAAAGCGCCTAAACCCTCAATATCATTACGCCAGTCACGATGTAATTCGCAAGCCATCCCAAACCATGTCATCAGCTGTGCACCGGCTTGTGACATCCGATCCCATGCTGCATCACGGGTTAAGGCATTGAAAGTTCCAGAAGCATCCGTAATCACAAATACCTCGAAGTCCTCTGCCAAGGCAGATAAGGCAGGAAAAGCCACACAGACTTCTGTGACCACACCCGCAATAATCAATTGCTTTTTGCCTGTGGCTTTGATGGCTTTGACAAAGTCTTCATTGTCCCAGGCATTGATTTGACCGGGACGGGCAATATAAGGAGCATCGGGAAACATCTCTTTCAGTTCAGGTACCAGTGGGCCATTCGGGCCATTTTCAAAACTGGTGGTCAGAATCGTAGGTAAATTGAAGTACTTTGCGGCATTTGCCAATGCCAAAACATTGTTTTTAAATTTGTCTGGATCAATATCCCGAACCAAGGAAAGTAGACCTGTTTGATGGTCGACTAAAAGCACCGCAGCATTGTCTTTGTCTAGGCGAACGTAGTTCTTAGCCATAATAGTATCCTCATGTTTTTGTAAAAAAAGTTTAAAAGATCGATATTTTTCATCTTGCTTGAAATGATGCTAATTAAATTTTAATGCGGGATGAAGTCTAAAAATGAGATAAACAATATCAAAAATAGGATGATTATTAAGATCTTGCGATTAATTCCATTTTTAGAATTAGATTGTCCTATTTGTAGAATAATGTGTTGCCAATCTGATGCTATAAGCATCGAGGCTAGAGGGGTAAAATAAGCATCAAGAACAGAACTTCTACCCTATAGGAGAAACCAAATGAAAAAAATTCTTGGTGTGTATCAAAACAAGCACATGCACTGGGTGGGTGATGGTTTCCCAGTCTATAACTTGTTTTCCTATGACCGTTTAGGTCAAAGCATTAGTCCTTTTTTGTTGTTGGACTATGCGGCACCGTACCGTTTTGACCCAACCACAGTACAGCATGGGGTGGGTTCGCATCCGCATCGTGGCTTTGAAACAGTGACCATTGCCTATCAGGGTGAAGTCACCCATAAAGACTCGAGTGGCGGTGGTGGAACCATTAAAGCGGGTGATGTGCAATGGATGACCGCAGGTGGCGGGATCTTGCATCAGGAGTTCCATTCTCCTGAATTTGCCCATCATGGTGGTTTGTTTGAAATGGTACAGCTTTGGGTCAATTTGCCAGCGCATTCAAAAATGACGCCAGCAAAATACCAAGCCATTGAAGCGGATCAAATTCAGCATATTGCACTGGATGACGCAGGCAGTGAAATGCGGGTAATTGCAGGTCAATACCAAGACACTGCAGGTGCAGCAACCACCTTTAGTCCAGTCAATGTCTGGGATGGTAAAATTGTTCAAGGTCAAGCGCATACGTTTTATGTACCTGAAGGGCAGACCACGTTGTTGGTATTACTCTCTGGTCAGGTCATCTTAAATGATAACCAAAGCATAGAAGCACCAAGTTTGGTGGTCCTTAGCCGAGAGGAAATTGACTTTAGTATTCAGGCCGAGCAAGACAGCAAATTCCTGATTTTGACGGGTCAACCGTTAAATGAGCCGATTGAAGGTTATGGACCGTTTGTCATGAACAGCAAAGCTGAAATCGTCGAAGCAGTTCGTGATTTCAATAGCGGTAAATTTGGTTCGATGCATGCTTAAGTATTGAATTAAATCAATGATCTATATAAGAAAGCCTATCACTCCTTTGGAGTGATAGGCTTTAGCTGTAAGGGTCCTCTATTGATTTTTTTAATATTATGTCACTTATAATTATTCAGCTTGTTATGTGACTTTATTCTCGTTGTTGTCCAATAAACATAGCACCGTTTTGGGGCCTTGCAAAGTGGATAACGTGCTGAAAATGAAAAAATATAGAATGTTCTGTATATTTTTTTGGCCTAAAATGTAATAAGTTCATTTTTTTCATTGTGTTAAGTTTAAAATGCAAATTGTGATAAAATGTAACAGAAAAGTAACAACGATATTACGACAAAACTCTGGCAGAAGGCTTGAATCTGGTATTTTTTAATACCGTGTTTCGCTGAACTATCAGTCATAATCAAGAAAAACATCAACTGATGGGACATAATTTTGGATATTGCAATTATTGGCAGTGGAATGGCAGGACTTGCCTCAGCCAGAATCCTACATGATGCCGGGCATAAAGTAACCATATTCGAAGCACTCGCAGGGCGAGGCATGGATAGTCATAGTATTGATTTTGATGGTGGTATTATTGATGCACCCTTAAGGGTCATGAATCCAAAACTTTGGCAGAATACCCTAAGTTTAGCCAGCTATTTAGGCATCGAAACTTTTCCAGTCCGTACCTTTATGGCTTGCAGTTGGTTATTTGAAGATAAAACCGATACATGGTTGACCACTTCACGCAGCCGTATCGGCAACTTCCCGATTATCAATAACCGTAAAGGGATTCAGCAATATGGCTGGCGTCTGGTTAAAGGTATGCTGCAACTGAAAACCGCGGTACATCAATTCTTTAAATCAGACAATCAAGACATCACCTTGGCCGAGTTCATGAATCAGTATCATATTGAGGAAGTGTTCTGGCATGGTACGGTGATGCCAGTGCTGTATACCATTTGTACGTGCCATCCCAAAACCATTGGTGAATGGCCGGCGAAACCTTTACTGGAATTTATCCGTCAGTTGACCGAAGGTGAAGCGTTATTGCGGATGAAAGGTGGAACGCCTGCACTGGTCAATCGCTTGATTGAAGGCATCGACATTCATAGTGGTTCGCCTGTTCAAAAAGTGGAAGAACAGGGTGAAAAAGTGCTAGTTGAAAATGCACAAGGCGAAAGCCAGTTGTTCGACCGTGTAGTGATTGCGACACCGACCCCAGTGATTGAAGATTTTCTCAAGCAACCACAATTTGCCGATGATATTGCCTTGCTGAAAAAATTCCGCTTTGAGCAGGGTGATTTGGTGATTCACACTGATCCAATTGTGATGCCACAACGCCGTAAAGATTGGGCGGTATTGAGCTATATGATGGATCGTAAATTTACCCGTCAGCAATTTACCGTGTGGATTAATGCAATTGAGCCGAGCTTGGTGGGTAAAAATGCCGTGTTCCAAACCTGGTGTCCTGTCATTGATATCGATCCAAAGAAAGTGATTTCCAAAGTCAAACTCACGCGTGCAGTGGTTGATTCAGAAACTGTGGCCTTGAATAAACAAATTCAGCAGCGTCATCTGGATTTAAACCGTAAAGTGTTTTATTGCGGTTCATGGTCATGTGATGGTTTGCCAATTTTAGAATCTGCTGTGACCTCAGCCATGCATATTTCTGAAATCTTAGGTGCAGCCGTACCTTTTGTTGGATTAAAACCAAAAGTCAAAGTTGCGCCTGAACTCGGTTATTAAGCATGACCACCTTCAAGCAAGCGCTGATCGAAAAAGTCATTGGGCATAAATATGCGATTGATGCCAAACGACTTGGTGATGATGCATGGCTTGCTTGGAGTAATTTAGGCTTTTGGCAAGGCCAATATGAGAGTTATCCACAGGCCTGTCGAAGTCTGGCCGATCAAATTGCGCAATCGATTCAACTGAAATCCACAGATCGTGTTTTAGATCTCGGCTGTGGACAAGGTGCCAGTTTATTGCACTGGCTTCAGCATTATCACATTCAACAACTCAGTGCAGTTGAGTTACAGCCGGATTACGTCAAACGAATTCAAAAACAATTACCGCAAGTGCAAATTCATTGTGGATCTTTTTTGAATTTAAAAGCACTGCAACTTTTGAATTCATTTGATGTGGTGCTGTGTATAGATGCGGCTTATCACAGTGATTTGAATTCATTTCTTGATTCGACATCCGTAGTTTTGACTTCAAAAGGACGAATCGCGTTTCACATCTTAATATGGTCAGATACTTGGCAGCAGTGTTCTGCTCTACAAAAACAAAAATATCGCTATCTATTAAAAAGTGCGGATGTGAATTGGCAGTATCTGATGGATCAGCAGCAGCTTGCGCAGACTTTAGCGCAGCATGGTTTTGGTGAAATTCAAATTCAGGATTTTTCCGAACCTGTATTGAATGGTTTTGCCGAATATATCGAAACACGAAAATCTAAAAAAACCGCCTTTGATTTGGCTCAACTCAAAATTGAGATGACTGCCAAGTTGTGCCGAAAACTCTACCAAGATGGATGGGTGCGTTATATTCAAGTCAGTGCAGTAAAAAAGTGAGAACAAAATGCCAAATCAATATAAAGGTTCATGCCTGTGTGGGGCAGTGAGCTATCAGGCCGAGGTTGCGCCACGTTATCGTTTTAATTGTCATTGTCGTGATTGTCAGAAAGCCACAGGTAGTGCTTATGCACCGATTGCTTTCTTTCATCAATCTGAACTAAAAATTAATGGTGAACTCAAGTATTTTGAGTCTTTGGGATTATCTGGCAAGCCGATACGCCGTGCATTTTGCCCCAATTGTGGCTCGCAAATGTTTGGCTTACCCGAACTCGTGCCCGAAATGATTTCAATCCGTGCAGGAACACTGGATGATCCAAATCTGTATCAACCGCAAGCAGAATGTTTTGTGAGTCATGCAAATGAATGGGATTTATTAAATCCGAATATTTCGCATTTTGAAAAAATGATGGGGAAGAAAAGAGAATAAAGCGAGAAATGGTGCCGGCACACGGATTCGAACTGTGGACCTACTGATTACAAGTCAGTTGCTCTACCAACTGAGCTATGCCGGCAACGTGGCGAGAATTCTACAGAATCTAATTAAAAAAACAAGCGAAAAAATAAGCAAACAGATAAATTTAATTGAATCAGCAAATTTTCGCCAATTTTGATTTATGTGTTGAGCGCATAAACAAAGGAATCAATCACTTCACCCGTGCTTAAATGCGCTTTAACAGGGACACGTTGATAGCCTGCACCCTCGAATTCATCCAGTGCTTGCCAGTGTTGTTCTAGGTTGTCTGAGAAAAACACAAAGCCAGAGACCTTTTGATCTGTTTGTTCTAGAACAATACCTGGAAAGCCCAGTTCAGCGCCCCAACCTTGTTGTTTGAGTGTGCCAAATACATGTGCGTCTGCCCATGTACCACCAATATTTTCCATAATATGGGCATTGGGACGGTTAGGCCCTAATGTGCCGTAAACAAATAAACTGAGCATAGTGAAAGCGAGGAAAGTAAAGTATTGGGAAAGGTGCAGATAGTGGATATGGAAGTTAATGAATGTATTGAATTTGCTAAGCAGGCTTATATGGTATTTCATCAAGCTATTTGTGAAATCAAGGAAAGCCATTAATGGCTTTCCTTGATTAGTGACCAACTTAATTGAAGTTGGTTACTAATCTAGGGAGAATTTTTGCTCTTTAATTTTTTGTTTTAGAGCTGAATTTATAAAAATTAGTGACTGTAATCCTAACAAACAGAAGTAAATTAGCCAAAAGGTAAAGATTATTAGCTCACTATGGATGTGATTTTGTGGTAAATTAAATGAATTTAGAATATAAAATCACTATTAATCAATAGTATGGTGGGGTGTTATGCAATTTATTAATGCATTAGGTGTATTATCAAAATCTTCATCATATGCAGTGACTACAGAAAATGATCTTGATAAAGACTTAGTCAAATTAAAAGAAAGTTTATATGTGGCAATGCCAATTGAGCAGGATCTATTTGATTTGTTGGGAAAAATAACTAAAAATACAAAAAAAGTTGTTTTTCTGTGTGGAAGCAGCGGTGATGGTAAGTCAGAATTACTTCTTCGAGCTAAACAAAAGTTTGATAATTCTCATATCAAATTTCATTTAGATGCTACACATAGTTTTGAACCGCATGATACAGCGATTGGGACCTTAAATAAGGTTTTTAAAGAGTTTGAAGCAGGGAACCATTCTTTAGTAATTGGCATCAACATTGGGATGTTGGGTAATTATGCTGAAGAAGCAGAAAATCTTTGTATAAGTGGAAAACTTAAGAAATATTTAGAACTAAAAGAAAAGTCAGATGATTTCAACTTTATAAATTTTGAAGATTATCCAAAGTTTGAAATTACTGAAGATGGGTACAAAAGTGAATTTATTACTAGGCTTCTGCATAGAATTACTTGCCCATCATCTGAACTTTATCAACTCTTTCTAAAAGATGAGCTTGAGGGGTTAAACAGTGCAGATCAGTTTAAATTCGTCAATTACAAATTACTATGTAACGAACAGGTACAAAAAGTACTGGTTGAATTATTGTTAAAAATAAGATTATTTAGAAATCAATTTATTACAGCAAGAACATTCTTAGATCTGGTTTATGAGTTAATTGCAAAAAAAGATTATTTATTTAACAATTTATTCAGTTGCAATGAAAACGAAATTTTAGAAAAAACAATTGAATTTGACCCATCTCGATTGAGAACAAAGACGATTGACCGATTTGTGATAGGTTATGAGCTTGATAGCCTACCAAATGATTTTTATAGTTTTAAACAAAAACTAAAAGCTGAGTTAATGATTGATGATTTAAATGACTCTAAATCTTATATAAGATTGTTTTATATATTAAAGTATTTAGATCTAGGGAATAATTATCATAAAAAATTTACTGATAATTTTGCTGAAAAATTACTCTTGAATTATTTAGATGTTTATAGACACCATATTTATTATGGTCCGGCTAAGTCAAAATCTACATTGCGAAACTTTTATAATAAAGAACTCATTAATGCGATTAGAGGATATATTAATAAAAAAGCACCTTATTTAAGGGATGATCAATTTTTAATCTCGGAATATGGTGAATATAAGGTAATTTCTCATTTAAAACTTGGTCCTGATTTTTCTGCTATAGAGAAAAATCAGTCTAAAAATAGTAAGGGCTTTTTTGATGTTTATATTCGTATTAAGGATTTTTCAGAGGAAGAAAGTGATCCTACAGTACAGTTTAGTGTAGATATTAATTTGTATGAACTATTAAGCAGGCTTAGAGCTGGATATAGACCAAATAAAAATGACAGAAGTGTGGTTGTTATGCTTAATGAAATTGTGAATAGACTGTTTAATTTTGCCAACAAGTCTAATCAGATTAATTTTAAATCTATTTCTAATGAAATTAAATTTATTCGTGAAGATGATTGTATAGAGGTAGAATATTGATGATGAGTTTGACAACTGATCTAAAGCCAACAAGTAATAGTATGGCTAGCTTTTACCCTATCAGCACTAATGAAAATAGTAATGACTTCAATTGGGAGCATGTAACAAGCTTATTTTTAAGTGAGTTATACGGATTGTTAGCAGAGAAAAAATTAAATAAGTTTGAAGAGGATTTGCAGAAATTTCATACAAACTTTGAGCAAAATTTCAAAAATGAAATCCAAGATCAACAGGCTTGGGCAATGGTCAATGATATTTATTTTTTAAAAAATAATATTGCTAAGATCTCACCTAAATTACGTATTTTTTCATTGTCCGAAGATAATCAGAATCTATCAGCCGAAAAGCGAATAGTAAGTCTCTTAAAAACTTTATTTAAAAAAGATGTTATTTATAAAAATGATGTAAATAATCTGAATTTTATAGAGCAGAGAATTTATGAAACATTTGAAAATTCTTTTCCCAGTCGTTTACCAGATTATGAGGGATTATACTCTTATCTACCACAGCTTTCTAATATTTTTGCTAAAGACCTAATTTTTTTAACAAATTATTCAAAATATTTTTTAGAAAATATTCAACTATTTTTGGAGTTGTATACATTCTTATATACAGCTCAATTGTCTATTGTAATTAATGGTTGGAAAGAGGCTGATGAGCCACATATCAAAGACTGTTATTTTATATTAGACAGCGAAAAAGCAAGCCGAGAGAGAGCTTCATTACAAAGAAGCGGCTATAAGTTAGTAGAAAAAGGATTAGATTCGATATTTCCGACTTTAGCCCTCTGTGAAAGTTTACAGAATAGTGAAGGTCAAAAATTTCCTTTATGGAAATTAGTAACGCAGTTAAGCGATGCTGATCTTGAAAACTTAGAGTATTATTATAAAGCATTTGCTGAAGATAGACGTCTAACAATAAATAGTAATGAATTTGATGATGTGGTTTCAGCACTTGATGCCTTACAACATTTATTCAAAGCGCAATTTGCAAAAGGTGAAACGAGAGCAAGTCGAAATTCAAATGTTGTCCGTGCAATAAAAAATATTGTTTTAAAACCTTTTATGCAGACTAGGGGAAGTGCTGGTACGGTATTTGTACTTACTCAAGAATACTTGCTGTTATTAACAAATTTAGTGATTGGTCATAGAGAGAAGTTACGCTTATATGATGTTATTACAGAATTGGAATGTCGAGGGATTTTCTTTGATAAGGAAAGTAGAAAAGCGTTAGTTAGTTTTTATGAGCGTTTAGGTAATGTTGAAAAAATGAGTGATAGTGGGGATGCAATCTATGTCAAAAAAACAATATGAGGATTTTTTGGTCGAATTATTTTTTGACTGGGCAAAAAATTACTTAAGCATCGGTGAGAAACTCCACTTTAAATCTCCAGACGATAAAAATAGCCTTGAACTTTTCAAAGCTTTTTGTCATAAATCAAAATCATCATTCTATTTAGATGATGAAGAAGTTAAATATTTCTTAATAAATGATTTTAAGGTTATTCCAGTGCTTCATTCTGATGATGCTCCTGGGTACACAGAAAATTATATTTCTTATTTGAGAGATCATGTATCAAGTCAAATAGGGAACTTTAAAAATTCTATTTTACTCATCATACATAACTCATCTTTAGACACCTTAAATAATTCATCTAAAGATTTAACTTTAGCAGGTAATATTTGGAATACTAAAGCAATTTATGAGGCTTTATTAGGGTTTATAAATGAAAGCTCTTTCAAAGATCATGAAATATCTAAACACCTTTTGAATCATCAGTTTGAGTTGATTTGTGCTGATGGCGCCACTATGTTCGGCTTTAGAGAACTATTCAATGCTGTTCAAGATGGAAATATTGAGTTTAATGAACTTGGCTATTTAAACGATTCTGCGTTAGGAAGTTGGGATGAGTGTAATATTAATCAAATTGAAAAAAGGCTCAATGAAAATAAAAGACTCAAAGAAGATATAGAATATATTATTGAACAATTTCCAACAGAATATGTTGAAAAACTAGTTGATTTAGATTTCAGTGAAAAATTTATTGAGAAATTTTTCTCTAATGATGATTTAGAGTCGTGGAAAAAGACTTTAGATTTTGGTGAATGTCAGCAAGAAAGAGAAAAGAACTCTGTAGATCTTATAGAGTTTTCTGAATTGAATACTTATGAGGTAAAAAGATATCACCGAACCAAAGGAGCTACTTCCCAAAAAAGTAGTTCTGCCAGTCGTGAGCATCATTTGATTTTAGAAGTTGCCCCTAATCAAACATTCATAAACTTTGATGTTGTATTCATAAAGGGGCAGCTTTCTGAAGATGAAATAAAAATATCAAATAAATTTAAGAAGTTTTTAAATTTTAGAGTTAATAATCGCTCTATTAAAAAGACAGTTATTAGTTTAGAAACAGAGTTTGATGGAACACCCAAATATCTAAATTTTGAAATTAAAAGATCGAAGCCGAAAGAGTGTTTCAAATTTAGAGTACTATTAATTCCAGAAAATATTTTCTCAGTGAGTTCATTTGAGGATAAGTTTCTTATAGTACCCAATAAAGAAATGATCATTCTTGAGACGGACCAATCCGAATTCACTTTCGATTCATCTATTAGTACAACTTACCCCCTGTCTGAATGTGGTGAAAGTATAGATACAAACAAATTCGGTGCTGTAGATTTTGATAATCTACTAAATACAGAAGAACAAGTTAATTTTATTTTAACGAGAAATGAGCATACTTTAACTTTTGAGATACAGGGTATTCTTTCAGTCTCAAGCCTAAATCTACCTCTAATTTTTAACTCGGAATCTTATCAAAATTTCTTTGATGATCAAGTTTTTGGGGTTTACAATGCTAAAAGCTCAAGAATATCCTTCTCAGGCCGAGAATATCGAACTAAGAATGAATATAAAAAGTTACTAGAATTAGAAATAGAGCTTGTTTCACAAAACGTATTATCTACGAATACTATTCGTGGTGCTGAGATTTTGATTGATGATTTAGCAACTACTTATCCTGCATTAAGCATGGCTTATACGCAGCTTTATAATTATTTAAAAGATAAAAATACAACTTTAAGTTTAGTTTCATGGGGTAAAGAATTTAGGTCACTGGTGAATCGAGTAGTTACAGAATATGTAGAACTTATTCATGCAATCCCTACTGAGAGAATGCTTTCAGATGGGTCAAAAACTCTAGTGAATCTTGGGTTCTGTGAGTTAGATGGGGTGGAATATATTACTCCATTTCATCCATTAAACCTTTCCTATTTCTTAAATTTAATAAATGAATGTTTAAATGATTCTACAGGTTCTTTTAAGACCTTACATGCGACAACTCTAAGGCGCTTACCCGTTGCGTGATGAAGTCATTTGCTGGTTCAATCTTTAATCGTTCTGTACACCAGCGGAACTTATTGCTTGGAGCAGGATAACCGCGGCCAATTAAGTTGACCCAGAATGAGCGTTCAACTCGTGGGCTTACTTTTTGAACAATAAAAGGCATGCCTTGTTCATCAGATTTTTTCTGAATGCTTTCCAGATTTTTGTCGATATAACGAACGATAATAGGAGTTTCAACCAATGTATCTGAACTAATCACGTACACGGGTTTTTGTCTCTTCTCCGTGGGAAGTAGAGCTAGAGCATTCCAAACTAACTGTAATGCACAGGTAGAATCTTTACCACCAGAGTATCCTACGACCCAAGGCCGCTGATCAGAAAGATAAACTTCTTGAATTGATGCATGAATATCTTTAAGTGAGTTGGTCTCAAAAAAACTCATTTAGACCATCTCCTCAATGTTTGCTACTGTTTCGTGTTTAACTTTAAAAGAGTTCATTAATATATCTTCAACTCTTTGTGATTCTATACTCAACGGGATTCCTAAGACTTTTTGAATGTAATTGGTCACTAGGACCAAATTGTTACGGGACTTATTGATTTTCCCAGCGACCAAAGCACGACTATCCCATACAGCCAAATTACTGCGTGACCATTCAACATGAATCAGTTTGCAAAGATGATTTTGCCAATCTTGAGGATATTCCTTCAACAGAATATTGCCAACTCTTGCAAGTGCCTGTAAGGCGATACCATGAGCATGAATATAGTTTTGTCGCATTTGATAGGCTGTCGTTTTGCCTTCAATTAGGTCAAGCCAAGCAGGAATATATTGTATTACTTCTTTCCAAAATTGAGTGGCTATTTCTATAGCATCCTCTGTTCTAATATCTGAATTTTTGGATGTTAATAGTTCTTTTGTTGCTTGATGTATTGAACTAAATGTGAAAACCTTGGTTGAGCGGTGAGAAATGCTCGATTTTTCAAAATCAGTAAACTGTTTAAATAACGGTATAGTATCAATCACAGATTTTGTAATATGTGTTTGCTCATCCCTATGGTTAAACAATAATTTAATTGACTGAGCAGGTTTTACTGCGTGCATATTAAGGTCAGCAAAAATTTGTTGAGAACGTTTTAAACCTTTATCAGCATAAATCACTACTGAAATAGTTTCCTCACCCAAATAAGGCTTTATTTTTATAGCTTCTTCAATTGCAGCACGTCTGTGTTGTCCATCATTAATAAGAACCGTTGCATCCATGGAAATTTTGAGTTTCCCCATGTTATTGGAGAATTCATTAGGTTTAAATTTAACCTCTCCATCTACACACGCGCACAGAGAAGACATAATGTATTCCTCTGGGTTCTCTATCATGTAACGACTAATTTGAGGAATGCGTGCTTTATTGAGAGTTCGCTGAGCTCGAAGTGGGGCTGGTAAAGATTCATCATCAAATTTAAAAAACTTAGGCACAAATTTGAGTGGCACCATAATGACATAAAATGCTGAACGTGCTTGTAACCCTTGCATTGCAGCGAATTCAAACCAATTGCCATCCATAATATTACAACTTTAATTGAAACCTAAACTCAAATGATCATATCACGGGACGTTTATCTTTTCTATTTGGACGTTTATTATTTTAAATTCTATGGTTGGATCTGGATAATATATTTAATAAATATAAATTCTGAAGTATGTTTTAAAGAAAGGAGGAGTTTTTTCGGTATCAATAAGATACGGAAGAAATTTTTGATTGTTTCCTGAACTTAACTTTTTCAGCTGTAAGCTCTAGCTTTATCTAATCGATTCTTATTAAGAAATAAACTTACGTCCTCAACCCATCAATAAAATCAGACCACTCTTGCATCATCTTAACTCGATAGTCTAAATGCTGAGCATGATTGTAAGCCTGTGATACGGCATTTCCAACTCTATGTGCGAGCTGAATCTCAATCGCATCGTGCATATAGCCTTGCTCATGTAAGGTTGTAGATGCAAGTCCACGAAAGCCATGCCCTGTCATCTTCCCGTTATATCCCATCGTGCGGATTGCACACAGAAGTGCATTGCTACTGATTGGCTTAGCTGTACTGTAATTATAGAAAACGTACTGTTTTATGCCTGTGATTGGTTGAATTCTCTCTAGTATCTCTAAGGCTTGCGTTGATAAAGGTACAATATGAGGCATAGCCATTTTCATTTTGTGTGCTGGAATACGCCATAAGCGATTCTCATAATCAATCTCATTCCATTCCATCATTCTCAGCTCTGCCGTTCTCACAAAAGTCAGAGTCATAAGCTGTAAGGCGGATCGAATGATAAGGTTGCCATGGTAGCGATCCATACGCTCAAGAAAGGCAGGGAATTCAGAAATATCCAGACGTGCCATATTCTTGACTTTGCGTGGTTTAAGAGCTTCTCCTAGGTGTGGGGTAGGATCGTTCTCAATAATGCCTTTACGAATCGCAAATCGGAAAATACGGCCAGTTAAAGGGATTGAGCGTTTCGCCATTTCCAGCGCACCACGCTCTTCAATTTTCTTGGCGCAAGCTAATACGTCTTTACCTTTGATTTGATCAATTGGCATATTACCTAGGGCTGGGAAAAGGTCTTTTTCAAATACCGATAAATCGCGTAAATAGGTCGTTTCTTTAATCACTGCTTTACGGTCTTGCATCCATTCCATTGCGAGCACTCTGAAAAGCGTGCTTTCATCTACCTGCAATTTCTTTTGTTTCTTCGCTTCGTTTGGATTAATTCCATCTTTTAATTTTAAGCGAGCTTCATCACGTATTCTTCTTGCTTGGGCAAGTGTAGTGTCAGGATATGAACCAATACTAAAGATATTTTCTTTGCCATTGAAGCGAAATTTCATACGCCAGTGCATACCACCTGATGGCGTGACTTCCAGATACATGCCTTTTTCATCAGAATACTTGGCTTTCTTTTCTAATGGCTTGATCTTTCTAACCTGAGCATCTGTAAGCATTGCAGCGTTTTCCGTAGAAATTTGGGGGTATAGAAATGGGGGTAATTTATTATACCCCCAGTTATACCCCCAACTATATCAGGATTCAATAGGGTCAATTGGAAAACATAAGGCAATAAAAAAAGCCTAAACCCTTTTGATTTAAGCTTTTAGGACTCTATGAGATATCATGGAAATTAAACTTGGCGGTGAGAGAGGGATTCGAACCCTCGATACGCGCAAACGTATACACACTTTCCAGGCGTGCTCCTTCAGCCACTCGGACACCTCACCAAGGTGTGCGATAGTAACGAAAAAAATGCACGCTGCCAAGTTGTAGTCGAACAGATTTGCAGAAAAACTTTTTGGCTAGTGATAATATTGCGGCATATAACGTTCTATTTTGAAGACGACATAATATGCAAAGTACTGCAAAAAAAGCCGCTTTGCCCGCGATGACGCTGGCAGCATTAGGGGTGGTATTTGGAGACATTGGAACCAGCCCCCTCTATGCAATACGGCAATGCTTTGTCACAGGACATGTTGATATCAGCGAAGGATCGATCTTAGGTATTCTTTCCCTGATCTTCTGGTGTATGAACTTGACCATCAGTTTTAAATATGTGTCGATGATCATGCGCGCAGACAACAACGGCGAAGGCGGGATCATGTCCTTGCTCGCACTGAACCTGCGCTCGACCGTTTTTAGCAACAAAAATAAAATCTTCCTGATTGCGTTGGGTTTTATCGGGGCATCCCTATTCTTCGGTGACGGGATCATTACGCCTGCCATCTCCGTACTGTCTGCGATTGAAGGCTTGAGTCTGGTGACGCCTGCTTTAGATCGTTGGCTGGTGCCGATTGCCTTGGGCATTCTGACCGCACTGTTTATGGTGCAACGGCATGGTACCGCCACCATGGGCAAATTCTTTGGGCCAATTACCTTGTTATGGTTTGCGTCCATTGGTCTGATTGGACTATGGAGCATCATTCAAACCCCATATGTGTTGATGATGATTAACCCTTATTGGGCATTCCATTTTGTCTTTGATCAACCAACAGTTGCCTTTATCACCATGGGCGCAGTGATTCTAACCATGACTGGTGGTGAGGCACTGTATGCCGATATGGGCCATTTTGGGCGTGTGCCGATTAAACTGGCCTGGTTCTGTGTGGTTCTTCCTTGCCTATTACTGAATTATGCAGGGCAAGGGGCATTGCTGCTACGTGATGCCAAAGCCATTGAAAACCCGTTCTATTTACTGGTTCCTGATTGGGCTTTATTCCCAATGATCGGTTTGGCAACAGCCGCAGCCGTGATTGCATCTCAAGCGGTGATTACGGGCGTATTTTCAATGGCAAACCAAGCCATTCAATTACGTTATTTACCGCGCCTAACCGTACACCACACTTCAGATGTGGAACAAGGTCAGATCTATTTGCCTTTCATCAACTGGGTGCTATTCATCTCGGTGGTGATTCTGATTTTACTGTTTGAAAGCAGTGCCGAGTTGGCCAGTGCTTATGGTGTGGCTGTGACTATGACCATGCTCTGCGGTACCATTCTGATCTCGACTTTGGCTTATGGGGTTTGGCGTTGGCCATTATGGAAAGTGGCGTTATTTGCCGTACCTTTCCTGATTATCGATCTGGTTTTTGTTGCTTCAACCTCATTAAAAATCCTGTCAGGCGGCTGGGTGCCAATCTTGATTGGTGTGGCCGTATTTACTATCTTGATGACGTGGAAACGTGGCCGCGAAATTGTCTACAACCGTATGGAAACCAATGCTTTACCGATTGAATTATTTATTCAAAGTATTGGGATGAGCAAAGAAACCCATTTTGTACCCGGTGAAGCGATTTTCTTGACGGGTACGCCTAACATTGTGCCGCATGCGATGTTGCATAACATTAAACACAATAAGGTGCTGCATGAGCGCAATGTGATGGTGACGGTCTATACCCAAGATATTCCATATGTGGCTGATGAAGATCGCCTGAAAGTTGAAAAACTGGATGAGCATTTTTATCGCATCTATGTGTATTACGGTTTTAAAGATCAGCCGAATATTCCGGTTGCTTTGGCACAAGCCTATAAAGCACTAGATTTTGAGTTTGACATGATGCAAATGAGCTTCTTTATTTCGCGTGACCGTATCGTGCATACCGTGGGGGATGGCATGTCGCCGTGGCGTGAAAAACTGTTTATCTCGATGCAGCGTAATACCAGCCCCGTCAGTGACTTTTATCAGATCCCGACCAACCGTGTGGTGGAACTAGGCAGTCAGATTGAAATTTAAATAAAAACAGATAAAAAGGCACTTTTGGGTCATTGCTGTCCCACAATTTTTCACAAGAGGAAGCTCATTTGAGCTTCCTCTTGTTTTATGGGTATTTTATCGGGTGAAAATAAAGCTTTTAAAGTTCTTCTTTCAAACAAATTCACTTGAATTATTCTGAGTAAACGTTGAACTGTCCAACCTGTTTTCCCTAAATGTTGAGCGAAACTCACCAATAAATAGGCGATCATCGCAATCCAGATTTGTGTCTGAATTGCGTTCCTGCTGCGGCCTAGAAACGCTTTTAATTTGAGATTCTGCTTAATCGCCTTAAAGAACAGCTCAACTTTCCAACGATCTTTATAAATCGCCGCAATGGTGGAGGCGGCTAAATGAAAGTTATTGCTGAGAAAGCTAAAGTGCTTGCCACTTTGCTGATCTCTATATTCAATTCTTCTTAACACTGGGGCTTTTCTTTTTAGGGCATGTGCGCTATTCAGCTGAATGGTTTCATCTTTTAGAATACCTTTGGATTCAAGCACTGGATGTTGCTGGATCACCTGATACACAGATTTAGGCCTAAAACGTGTGACAAATCCAATGTTTTGAGCAGTCAGATTTGCATACCATTGGTAATCGACATAGCCTTTATCAAAAACTACAATGCTGCCAGCAGGAAACTGGAATTTGCGGCCTTGTACCATGTCATTTTCTTTGCCATCTTCAACTGCAACAAACTCAGGAATATCATTGCTGTGATTCAATCCTATGCTGAGTTTCATGCTGGCTTTTGAGTCATGAACTTTGGCCCATTCACATAAGGAAAGCGACAGGTCAATATGACTGGCATCCAAGGAATACAAGGGATTCTTAAAGCGAAATTTATGAGCTACTTTTGAGTGTTCATAGTATTTAAGCAACTTGTAAAATAGCTGTTGATACAAGGCAGCAGGCTGCTGCTCATTGATTCGTGCCAGCGTGCTTCGGGGAATAGACTTTGCTCCGAGATGACTTAGCTTTTCCTGTTGGCACTCCAAATTGGATTGAATATCTCTCAGGCTTTGTCTACAAGAGAATTGAGACATCAATATGGCAATAAACTGATCCCACCGGGAAGCCGCTCTAAATTTCTGTCCAACATGGTGTACTTTAGCAAGTTGTTCAAAATCCTGTCGCACAACAGGTTTAATTAGCTCATGAAATACGGTATTCTGATGTGACAAAACCTGAATCCTGGTCGTTAAAGTGTTTGTTTGCACTCATATTTTAACTGTTAGGACTCAGGTTTTTTTATTTAAAGCAAACTATGGGACAGCAGTGACTTTTGGGTGCCTTTTTTATTGTCTGTTGCCTGAGTGTACAGATTTGCGACATAAAATGTCGCTCTGGGCTGAAACTCAATATACACAGGGCTTTTGAGTTGTTAAGCTGCGCGTTCATATTGATTTTGATGTAGTTATGGCAAAGAAACCAACCCGAAAGAGTAAAAGCCCATTTGCTTTTTTGAGCCAAAATGTTGGAAAGATGATGTTGGCATTGGTCGCAACAGGCAGTTTTGCGATCGCATTTGGCAGTGAAAAAATTTCGAAGTTGATGCCATTTCAATCCAGTAATAGCGGATGTTTGAAACAGTTTTATCGTGACGTCCCACCGCTATTGAGCAGAGATAGTCTGAAAAAAGACAGCTATGCACTGTGTTTTAATGATTTTAGTGTGATGTATTCGGGTCTTTCCAAAACACCATTATGGTCAGCAGAATATCTGACCCCTGAACGTCTCAGTGTCAAAATTAAACGTGAAGATAATTTCCATGAAGAAACACGGGTGAAGCTACAACACCGTGCTTTATTATCGGATTATCGTGGTTCGGGTTATGACCGTGGTCATATGGCACCGAATGGCGATATGAGTAATACCGCATCACAATATGATAGCTTTTCTTTAGCCAATATGGTGCCACAAGCACCGAAAAACAATCAGGAAGTCTGGCGCAAATTAGAAGAAGCGGTGCGTTCGATGGTGACCAAACAGCATAAAGATGCCTATGTCCTGACAGGTCCTGTATTTGAAGGCAAACGCCTGAAAACCATTGGTAAAGGGGTGATTGTCCCGACAGCGGTCTATAAAGCGGTGTATTTACCCAAGCAGGGCATTATTGGTGCCTATTACGCGCCCAACAATAATTCTTTAAAGGTCGAAGTGGTCAGCGTTTGCTATCTCGAAGAAAAACTGGGCATCAACCTATTTCCACAATTGACTGAGCAGCAAAAGCGTAATGTGTACCAGTTGCCAGTATCTGCGCAGCAAGTGAAGCCGAACAAAGACATCAGCTATTTGCATTGGGATGGGCGAAGTCAATGTGCGGAAGAAGCCAAGACCGATGCCATTCAAGCGCAGCAGCGTGAATTTAGCTCACAGCCAACCGAAGCGCCTGACAGCAAATTCCCGCAAATTGATGAAGAGACCAAACAAGCCCTAATCAATCAGCTGGTGAATGCCTTGGTGCAGTATTTTTTACAAATGTTGAGATAATGTAGAACATCTTGCAATGTCCGCGTGCTTGGCTCATGTTGTGGGATAGACAAGAACAATGAGAGAAAAAGATGTTTAAACCGTTTGAACAGGGCGATGAGTCGTCTGCGATCTATGATCTGACTTTAGAAAATCAGGTCGATTGTGTCAGTCTCTATGGCAATTTGCAGATTACCAAGGATCAGGCCGGTCTAAAAACTGCGAAGGCACTGCAAAATTTTATCAATGATGTAGTTACTGCATTAGAGCAGCAAGATTTGCCTGAGCAGATTGAACGTCAGCCTGAACAGGACATTGAAAATCCTTTTCTATAAATAAAAAAACAGCCGTTGCAGGCTGTTTTTTATGGGAGGTTTCGAGCTTAGTTTTTCTCGCTACTTACCACTTTATAGATCACTGCACCAATGATGGCACCGATAATTGGCGCAACCCAGAACAACCAAAGTTGACCGAGAGCAGCGGTTTCAGCAAAGAAAGCCACACCTGTACTACGCGCTGGGTTTACCGAAGTATTGGTCACTGGAATACTGATCAAATGGATCACGGTGAGTGTCAAACCAATCGCGATTGGAGCAAAGCCAGCAGGTGCATTTTTATGCGTAGATAATAAGATAATGATTAAGAATACCGCGGTCAGTACCACTTCAATCAGGAACGCAGATGCGATAGAGAAATGGTTTGGAGAGAGCTCGCCATAACCATTGGTTGCAAAACCACCTGTCCCTGCGAAGCCAGCTTGGCCTTGTACAATAATGTACAGCACGAATGCTGCAAAAGTTGCGCCAATGACTTGAGAAATAATATACGGAACCAAGTCTTTGGCATCTAAACGCCCACCGACCCATAAACCGACACTGACGGCTGGGTTAAAATGTGCTCCAGAAATATGACCGAATGCATAAGCACCGGTTAAAACAGTTAAACCAAACGCAAATGCAACACCTAAGAAGCCAATCCCAAGTTCTGGAAATGCAGCTGCAAGCACAGCACTACCACAACCACCGAAAACAAGCCAAAAGGTTCCGAGAAATTCTGCTAAATATTTGTTCATTGTTATCACCACACCAATTCTAAAAAAATAAAAAAGCAAGCATCCAAAATTTATTATGGATATGTTTAACCCTTGTGAAAAAATTGTGAACTAATTCACATAGGTATATAGGCTCTTATATAAAACGTGCAATGAAATCGATCAGTTGCTAAACCGTTAGTTCTTAAGTTGTTTTATTAAGAATTGTAAGTTGTGTTGTTGTTTCGCCACTGTTGCGGGGTTTGTCCCGTCCAAATCTTAAAAGCACGTTGAAAAGCACTCTGTTCAGAATAGCAGAGGAGTAGTGCGATTTCTTGCAAACTCAGATGAGGATCTTTCAAATATTCAGTCGCCAGCATAAAACGTACTTGCTGTACCCGTTCCTGAAAGGTGCTGTGTTGTTGCTGTAAATGACGCTGTAATTGACGTACGGACAGGCCGAGTTTTTCAGCGATAAAATCGAGTTGATATTGGTTTTTTTGTAGTCCAGTCAAAATCGCATGTTGCAGACGTTGATCCAGTTGGGTGGAATTCGGCAACTTGTCCAGCAAGGCATGGGCTTGCTGTAAGAGGAGTTGTTGTAAAGTATGATCGCCTGTGCGTAAGGGTTTAAACGCCTCACTGACTGGGATCAATAATTGGGTTTTCGGCTGTTCAAAACGGACTTTACAGTGGAAATATTGTTCATAGATGCTAATGTTTTTAGGCGCGGCATTCACAAAATGGACTTCATGTAGATGAATCCGGTCACCTGACATAAACAGTTTAAGAAACTGCACCATCAGCGCAATTGCAATTTCATCGGTCAATTGGGTCGGATGTGGTTCAGGAGCTTCCCAACGGATTGAGCCATAGGGATGACTAAACTCGACCACCAGCGGGCTGCCATCATAAATCAGGCGATGAAAATCATGATAACGCGCCAAAGCTTCACCAAGATTTTCACAGGACAGGGCCAGATAGGCAATGATCCCCAAATGTTTGGGTTGTACATATTCTGCGATTTCTAAGCCTAAACCAACTTTTGGATGGCGCTGGTTCAGGTTTTCGAGCAGGTCACGCCAGATCACGTAATCAAAGCGTTCCTGATTCTGAACCTGTTGTAATTGTTCAGGAATTTTAATATTTTTTGCCTCGCAATAGGCTTTTAATAAATGCCCCAACCCCCCAAAAACAGAGCCAGTATAGTTCTTGAGTTGAGACATCCTGTCCACTCCTGATATTGTCGTGTTTTGTCAATATAAATATATCGTATCGTCAATACTTCGCCTACAAAAATTTATATCTTGAATAAAAATAAGGAAACATTGGGAGAAAACCATGATCAAGGGTTTTATTGCAGGTTTGGCAGTTGCCAATGCATTTGAATGGTTTGCACATAAATATATTTTGCACGGGGTACATCGTTCGGGGCAGCCGCGTTATAGCCCTGTGCCAAAGAGCATGGAGTCGCATTGGGCACACCATCGGGAAGTGCGTAAGCAGGAATTTTCAGATGATTGCTATGTTGAGGGCGTGGAGCATTGGCGTACCCGCAACGAAATCATGTCATTGGCTGTGGTGGCAGGGGTTGCCAGTGTGGCGTTTTACCCAATCTCAAAAGGCATGTCCTTGGCGGCGCTATATAGTGCAGGCAATTATTATTATGTACATCGTCGTGCGCATCTGGAACCTGATTGGGCCAAACGCACGATTCCTTGGCATTATGACCATCATATGAACTCCAATCAGGATGTCAACTGGTGTGTAACCCGTCCATGGTTTGATTATGTGATGGGGACGCGTGTGGTGTCTTCGGCCGATTTAAAAGAGGCCAATCCACTGGGTATTCCCTTACCAGTAGCATTGTCTAAAGCACTGACCCAAGCGGTGGAGGCCGTTTTTCCAGTAAAATGGGTAGAACAAAAGCCAAAATTGGTCGAGGCGCCGAGCGTGACAACACCGCCGAAGGAAGCACAAGAATCAGTCGCGTGAATTTAAGGAGCAATAATAGAGGGAAGCCTTGTTTTTATTGACGCATCCTCATGGCAAAAAAAGCTCATGTCGTAAATTGTCAATAAAATTGGTTTTTGATGTCAATATCTTTGTGCATTTTCTCGCTAATTTAGCTCAAGCATTTTAAATGCTCAGAATTTGTTCAAATTGACCGTGTGATGTTTACCCTCTAGCGTTGTATAACGCAGTTTCCATACCTTGCTCAGCAAGGTATTTTTTTGTCTGCATCAAGCGATGTTCGAATAAAAAAACCTCTCGCTTGAGAGGTTTTTTATGGCTTATCTGATTAAAGACGCATTTCAATGCCTTGTGCAGCCAGATATTGTTTTGCTTCTGGAATGGTATGTTGACCAAAGTGGAAAATAGATGCTGCCAATACCGCATCTGCGCCACCTTTTAAGATGCCGTCCGCCAAATGCTGTAAATTTCCGACACCGCCTGAGGCAATAGTTGGAATATTGACGCGATCGTTGATTTGACGCATTAAGGCAAGGTCATAGCCCGCTTTGGTACCATCGGCATCCATACTGGTAATCAGCAACTCACCTGCACCGAAGTCGGCCATTTTTACTGCCCATTCAATCGCATCGATGCCTGTTGGTTTACGACCGCCGTGAGTAAAAATTTCCCACTTGTCTTCGCCCGTTTTTTTGGCATCAATCGCCACGACGATACATTGTGCACCAAAACGTTGTGAAGCTTCCTGCACAAACTCTGGGGTAAACACCGCTGCTGAGTTGATACTGACTTTATCGGCACCAGCATTGAGTAACAAACGGATATCTTCAACTTTACGGACACCACCACCGACGGTTAATGGCACGAAAACGCTTTCTGCCATACGTTCTACTGTGCGATATGTGGTGTCGCGTCCATGATGGGTAGCAGTAATATCTAAAAAGGTAATTTCATCGGCACCTTGTTCGTTATATCGACGCGCCACTTCGACAGGGTCGCCTGCGTCACGAATATCAAGGAATTGAACGCCTTTGACGACTCGACCATTATCAACATCTAAGCAAGGGATAATACGTTTTGCGAGCATAAAATTTTCCAAAAAATCGCCAATAAAGAAAGGGGTGCTACACCTTCATGGAGGGAACAGGTATTCTATCAAACTTCACAGCTATTTTTTGCAGGTTTTCCATGTCGGTTTATACCCCGTTGAGTTTAGAAGAAGTTCAAGCCTTTGCTGAGCCTTATGGTTTAGCGGTGATTGACCTGATTCCAATCCAAGGCGGTATTCAAAACACCAATTATTTTTTGGTGGATCAATCACAGAAACAATATGTTTTAACGGTTTTTGAAGAATTAGATGCTGAAGGTGCAGGTGAACTGGTACCTGTACTGGATTGTTTGGGTCAGGCAGGTGTGCCTGTGGCGGTGCCGTTAAAGCATGGTGCTCAGGCCATTCATACTATTGCCGATAAGCCTGCGCAAATTGCGCCGCGCTTGATGGGTGAGCATCCTGAAGATGCCAGCATTATCCAAATTCAGGCGATTGCACAGGCGCAGGCAAAATTGCATTTGGCTTTGCAGGACTTTGCTTTAGAACGTGATTTTAATCGTAATCACCAATACTGGTCAGAGGTTGCGACCCAGCTCAAGCCGCAAATGAATGCGCAAGATCAGGCTTTATTGGCACAGGTGTTCCAGCAGTTTGCGGCAATTACCCAGCAGCATCCAGACCGTCCGACGGGCTTTATTCATTCGGATTTATTCAGAGATAACACCTTGTTTGAAGGCGATCAACTACAGGGTATTCTTGATTTTTATGAATTAAATCAGGATGAATGGTTGTTTGATATTGCGATCAGTATCAATGACTTCTGTACGGCTTATCCGCAAGCCCATTTAGATCAAGCCAAGGCAGATGCTTTTCTCTCGGCTTATCAACGCATTCGTCAGCTCACTGCTGATGAACTGGCCTGTTTAAACATTTTCTTGGCGATGGCGGCGTGCCGTTTCTGGAGCATGCGTTTACAAGTGGCACAGAAAAATGCCGCGCACGGGCGTACAGGGGATGACATTTTGCAAAAAGATCCGCTGGAAATGCGCATGATGTTGCAAGACCGTTTACAACGAATCACAGTTTAGGAAACAGACATGCGAGATCAAGGTCGCTTAGTTGAATGGTTTGATGACAAAGGTTATGGTTTTATTCAACCGAATGATGTGCATAAAGACCGTATTTTTATTCATATTAAAGACTTTGCTCGTACGGGGCCACGACCGCTTGTGGGCTGTGCCTTGGAGTATGTGGTCATTCTGGACGAGCGTGGTCGTTATCGCGCTCAGCAGGCCACTTATCTCAAAGCATCGCAAGTGTTTGGACATAAAGCCAAAGCCGTAAAGCCAACGGCTTCTAAACCTTGGTCAGCGATGCAGATTGCGATTGTGATTTATATCGTCTTCATGGTGATTGCGAGCTTTAGTAAATTACTGCCGCCATATACCTTATTGTTCGTGAGCTTGATGAATGTGTTGAGCTATTGGCTGTATGCCCAGGACAAAGAGGCGGCACAATTGGGCAATCGGCGTATTCCTGAACAAACTTTGCATATCGTAGATTCTTTGGGAGGATGGTGTGGTGGTTGGCTTGCGCAGAAAAAACTGAGACATAAAACACAAAAACAACCGTTTGGTAAGATTTATTTCTGTACCATAGTCTTCCATATATTGTTGATATGTTGGCTAATTTCTCCGCTCAATGTGTTCTATTGACGGAGTCTGGAGATAAATAAAAATGAATTATTCCGTTGATCAAGATCCAAACCGTACGTTAACGTTAGTGTTGTATGTGCTTTATATCATTGCGATTTTTACCGGTGGTCTATTGGCGATCATTGCCTTGATCATCAACTATGTCAAACGCAGTGACGTACAAGGTTCAATTTTTGAAAGTCACTTTACTTGGCAAATCCGCACCTTCTGGTGGTATTTGGCTTGGAATATCATTGCCTTTATTCCGTTCTCGTTCCTGTTCTTGACAGGGGACAATGAGACTGCCTTTGCTGGTGTGGCTATTTCTGCAACCACTTTCGCCTTTGCGGTGATTTTTGGGGCATGGGTATGGATTGTGTATCGTGCCATCCGTGGCTTGATTGCCTTAAATGACAATAAACCGATGTATCAAGACTAACATCGATCAGCACTCGCTTGGGGCAGTAAAGCACTAAGCGAGTTCTGGATGATTGACGGCTTTCGTTGTTGAAAGAGAGCGATAGCCTGCCCCGCGGTGTGGTTCTCTCAGCAATGGACCTTGGCCAAACAGTTTCTCACGTAGTGTCCCTTCAGCATATTCAGTTGCATAGACACCGCGTTGTTGCAATTCAGGCACCAAATATTCCACCACATCTTCAAAGCTTTGATGCGCCAAAATATAGGCCAAGTTAAAGCCATCAATATCGGTTTCTTCCGCCCATGCTTGGAGTTGATCGGCCACAGTCGTAGCCGAGCCGACCAGTATCGGACCATTGCCGCCAATACTGGTAAATTTCGCAATCTCTTCAATGGTCCAGACTCGATTGGGGTCGGCTTTGACATAAGAATCGAGCATCGATTGAATCGCATCGGTATGAATATATTCCACTTTGTCTTCGGCATGGAATTGTGAAAAATCAACGCCCGACCAACCCGAGGCTAAAGTGAGTCCACCGTGATAACTGGCATAGCGTTGATAGTCTTTAAATTTTGCTTGGGCCTTGGCATCGCTTTCATCCACCACAATCGACAGCATGGTGTAGATCAAAATCGAATGGGGATCTTTGCCTTGTTCAACTAGGTTGGACCGAATGCCTTGTACCAGTTTTTTGACGGCAGCTTTGGTGGGGGCAGAAATAAATACACATTCGGCATTTTGGCTGGCAAATCGCTGCCCGCGACTGGATGCACCTGCTTGATAGAGTACAGGGGTGCGTTGCGGTGACGGTTCGCAAATATGAATACCCGGAACACTGAAATATTGACCTTGATGATTGATCGGGTGGACTTTGCGATGGTCTGCAAAAATACCGCGTTCTTTATCACGTAGCACCGCATCTTGTTCCCAAGAACCTTCCCAGAGTTTGTAAAGTACTTCGAGATATTCATCGGCGATGTCATAACGTTGATCATGGCTGACTTGGGTTTGAAGACCTAAATTTTTTGAGCCACTTTCAAGATAGGAAGTGACAATATTCCAGCCGATACGGCCTTTGGTCAGATGATCTAAAGTACTCATGCGCCGTGCAAAAGGATAAGGGTGTTCAAAAGAAATCGAGGTGGTGAGTCCGAAGCCCAAATGTTGGGTCACGGCTGCCATCGCAGGCACGATTTGCAAGGGGTCATTCACAGGAACTTGCACGGCACCCGTGAGCGCATGTTCAGCGGATTGATGGTAAACATCATAAATGCCTAAAACATCGGCAATAAACACTCCATCAAACTTGCCACGCTCTAAGATTTTGGCCAAATCGGTCCAATACGCAAGATCTTTATATTCAGTTGAGCGATCCAAAGGGTGCCGCCATAAGCCTGGCGATTGATGCGCAATACAGTTCATTTCAAAGGCATTAAATCTAATTTTCTTGGTCATTGGTCTTTACTAAATTAAAGCTTTTTATTGATGTTAATTAAAAAAGATCGAATTGATTAATCATAAAAAAATCAATGTTTATCATGAATATTTTGGATTGGATGCCGATCTTTTACTTTTGTGGTTATTTCTAATTAAATTCAAAAGGTTATTTTTGTATGAAAGTAAGGGTGCTCTGGTGGAGGGGAATTCTATAAAGGTTATTTATCTATTGATTTTAAATGAATATTTTTAAAAAATAGGTGGCAGCTGAAGGTTATTTAAAATAAAAAGATTTGTTTCTAAATTTAACTTATAAATAGGCAATAAAAATAGTGCTAGTTTATTTTTATAACTGAAAAATGAGTATTTATAATGACCTCAAAAATAGAAATAAAACTGGAAGATGCACAGAGTATTCCAGCAGATTTTTACCTGAATAATACTTCAGCACATGTGATTGCTTCAGATCAAGAAGCCATTGCTGTGGCGCATCGCGTAGCGGCTGCTTTTGCCAAAGGCGCCGCCCAGCGTGATCATGAACGCAAGCTGCCCTTGCAAGAAATCCAGCAATATTCAGCCTCTGGTCTGTGGGGCATCAATATTCCGAAACAGTTCGGTGGTGCAGGGGTGAGTTATAAAACTCTTGCTGAGGTGGTGACCATTATTTCCAGTGCAGATTCATCTTTAGGGCAAATTGCCCAAAATCATTGGGCCTTCTTAGAACATATCCGTTTGGATGCTTCACTGGAACAGCAGCAATTCTTCTTTACACAAGTGCTGCAAGGTAAGCGCTTAGGCAATGCATTCTCTGAAAAAAACTCGAAAACCGTGACAGATCTGACCACCAAAATTGAATTTCATGATGATTATGCAGTGATTAGCGGGCAGAAATTCTTTGCCACAGGGGCTTTGTTGGCACACTGGATTCCTGTGGTTGCGGTCAGTGATGATGGCAAAGTATTTGCTGCATTGGTGCCGCAACATACGTCAGGATTGACCATTGTAAATGATTGGAGCAGTTTCGGGCAGCGCACCACCGCCAGTGGCAGCGTGCAGCTCGATCAGGTTCGAGTCGATTTGAAATATGTGGTTCCAATTCATCAAGCCTTTGAACGCCCCACCGCAGCAGGTGCCATTTCGCAAATTATTCAATCTGCTGTCGATGCGGGGATTGCGCGTGGCGCCATTGAGGAAACCATTCGCTATGTGCGTGAGCATGCCCGTCCTTGGATTGACTCAGGTGTGGAACATGCCAGCCAAGACCCTTATACCATTAGCAATATCGGTGAACTGAAAATTAAACTGCGTGCAGCCGAGGCGGTTTTAGCCTTGGCAGGCGAAGCCATTGATCGTGCTTTAGCAGATCCGACTGAAGACCCTGTAGCCGAAGCGACCTTACTGACGGCTGAATCGAAAGTGCTGACCACTGAAATTGCATTGTTGGCGGCCAATAAATTATTTGAGTTATCGGGTACGCGCTCGACCTTATCGGAGTTGAATCTGGATCGGCACTGGCGTAATGCACGAACCCATACCTTACATGACCCCGTACGTTGGAAGTTCAATCTGGTGGGTAATTATTATCTGAATGGTGTGGCACTGCCACGTCATGCCTGGAGCTAAGAGGGCAGTATTATGACCAGTCAAAGTAATCAAAATCTTGCCTTGGGTGCACATTATGAGCAGGTGGCGGCGAAGTTCCGCCCTATTTTTCAGCGCATTGCAGCAGGTGCTTTAGCACGGGAAAAAAACCGAACATTGCCCTATGAAGCAATTCAATGGTTAAAACAGGCGGGCTTTGGCGCGGTACGGGTGCCTGTGGTTTTTGGTGGTGATGGGGTTTCGCAAAAGCAGTTATTTCAGTTATTGATTGAGCTGGCTCAGGCCGACTCCAATGTGGTTCAGGCCTTAAGGGGGCACTTTGCCTTTGTCGAAGACCGTTTAAATGCACAAAAAACTGAAGCACAGACGCAATGGTTTGAGCGCTTTGTCCGTGGTGAAATTGTGGGGAATGCGTGGACCGAAATTGGTCAAGTTGAAATCGGGGATGTGGCGACCCGTGTCACGGCAGCGCAAGATGGCAAACAGCGTGTGAATGGTCAGAAATATTATTCCACAGGTACCATTTTTGCGGACTGGATTGACCTGTTCGCTTTGGATGAGACCACCAATCAGCATGTGATTGCGGCGGTGTCCACGCAAGCCGAAGGCATTGATATTGTCGATGACTGGGATGGTTTTGGTCAAAAAACCACGGGCAGTGGAAGCTTAACCTTAAATAATGTGGAGATTGACCGAGATCATATTTTGGTGTTTGAAAACCGCTTTAAATACCAAACTGCCTTTTATCAGGTGGTGCATCTGGCGACTCTGGCGGGTATTGCGCAAAGTGCAGTAGAAACCTTTAAGCAGGAAGTGCGTCAGCGAACCCGAATCTATAGTCATGGCAATGCCAGTCTGGTGCGTGATGATGCTCAAATCCTGCAAGTGATTGGCAAGGCTTCGGCACAGGCTTATGCAGCACAAAGTATTACACTCAACACTGCGGAAGCCTTAGATGCGGCGTATTTACAGCATTTTCAGAATGATGAACAGTTGGAGTTAGCAGCCAATGAGCATGCTGAATTAGTATCGGCGCAAGGTCAGGTGGTGATTGCGGAATTGGTACTCAATCTGAGCACTGAGTTGTTTAATGCCTTGGGTGCATCGGCCAGTAGCACTGACAAGCAGTTAGACCGCTTTTGGCGCAATGCCCGTGTGGTCGCCTCACACAATCCATTGGTCTATAAACAGAAAGTGATTGGTGATTGGGAAGTCAATCAAACGCCATTGCCTTATGTCTGGCAGATTGGCAATAGTCCTGTTGCTGCGAATCAAAAACAAATCCCAGCTTAGTTTTTTTAAAAGCGCACAATAGATTTTATTGAACTAAAACTGTAGTGCGCTTTTATCTATTTATTTTCTGGCCGTTGTTTCTTCTCAAAGAATTTAAATTTTAATTCGCTGACGAATACGCCAAGAACCACCAATAATCCTCCAAACAAGGCCAATAAGGGTAAACGTTCTCCGGCAATACGACCGATTACACCTGCCCAGACCGGTTCACCGGCATAAATAATCGCAGCACGTGTCGGTTCCACCATACGTTGTGCCCAGTTCATCACAAACTGAATTAAAGCACTAGCTAAGCCGAGTGCCACTGCAATAATCAGCAATCCCCATGAAAAATCAGGAATACTGTGTTCACCAACCAAAGGCATACTGGCAAACGATAAGCATGAAGCAACTGCCAATTGAATCACCGTGACCCGTCTTAGATTAACTTTCCCGGCAAAATAACCAATCAGAATAATTTCCAGTGCAATCACAAAGGCACAGACCAAGGTCAGTGTTTGTCCATAACTAAAGTTAATATTGGAGAAGCCATTGCCGGTTAACAAGACCAAACCGGTAAAGGCCAGTGCCGTGCCGACCCAAGTCATTACAGAAGGTATTTTTTGGAAAATCACCCACATCAGAATGGGGACTAAGGGGACATACAGCGCCGTTAAAAAAGCCGACTCGCTACTCAGGATGCTTTGCAGACCGATGGTTTGAGTGCCATAACCAATCGCAATCACAATGCCGATGGCGGTACCTGCCAAGCTCTCTTTTAGGGTTAGGCCACGCATGGATTTAAGCGAGATCAAGAAAATGGCTAGGGCCGCGACTGCAAAACGACAGCCGACAAAAAACATTGGGCTACTAAAATTCAGCGCATATTGCACCGCTAAAAAGGTGCCACCCCAAATCAGGGTAATAAAAATAAGTGCGAATTGTGCGGCTTTCGGAGATTGAGATAAAGCGGTCAACGCAGCCATCCTCATGAATAAAGTGCAATATATTGCACATATTGCATTGCTTGTTGGTCTTGTGCAATATATTGCGCAGATTTTTTATTTTCATTGTAGGAATGAATGCGCCATTCAGAGACGGTATTGCAAGATGTGGGACAGAATATCCGTCTGTTTCGTACCGAACGTCAGCTCAGCCAGCAAGATTTGGCTGATCGAGCAGGCGTCAGTCGCCGTACTATTGCTGCTTTGGAAACAGGACAGGTCAATATTAGTTTGGCCAAGCTTGATGCGATTGCAACGGCTTTAACGGTCGATTTTAAAAAGCTGGTCAGCCCATCTGAGCTGAGTGAATCTGCTGTTGTGAATACCTTGGCGTGGCAAGGTCAACAGGCTGAAAGTCAGGCCACGCTGTTGGCTGCAGTACCGACCCAAACACAAGTCGAATTATGGACATGGTCTCTGGCTGTGGGTGAGGTGTATCAGGCTGAGCCAGATCAAACAGGCTGGCAAGAGTTGATTTATGTGCTGGAGGGTGAATTGACGATTTCGTTTGAACATGAAAATCGAGTGCTTCAGGCTGGCGAGTCGATTTTATTTGAAAGCTCTGT
Source organism: Acinetobacter colistiniresistens (assembly GCF_000413935.1). Lineage (GTDB taxonomy): Bacteria > Pseudomonadota > Gammaproteobacteria > Pseudomonadales > Moraxellaceae > Acinetobacter > Acinetobacter colistiniresistens. Next base: position 137,495 of record NZ_KE340378.1, read on the forward strand.
CAATTATCGTTATCTCAATCAAGGAAGTAGCACCGTTCGTTTTGTCCGAAACGTGATTTATTAAGTCTAAAAACGTGCTTAAGCGGGATGGCTTAAGCACGTTTAGAGTCTTGAGGCTATTTATGCAAATTTAGCTTGAGCTGTGATGAGTCCCATATTTATCAATCATGATTGAGCTGGCTTCATTCAGGCCTCGCACACTAACATGCACGCCTTTACGCTGGAATTTATGCACCACACTGTCGATCATGGCCACTGAAGTGACATCCCAAATATGTGAATGGCTTAAATCAATAATGACTGCTTTCACATCCTCATTGAAATCAAAACTTTGCATAAACTTTTCGGCGGAGCTAAAGAAAATCTGTCCTTTCAGATCATAAACGCGTGCCTGATTTTCAAAATATCGTTCAACTCGAATATCTTGCTCTAATTTATTGGCAAGGAATAACGCCGACAGTAACACGCCTGTGAGCACGCCCAAGGCTAAATTATGAGTTGCAACCACCACAATCACTGTTGCCAGCATCACGATATTGCTGCTGATCGGATTGTTGCTAAAACTGCGGATGGATTTCCATTCAAAGGTACTGATTGAGACCATGATCATCACGGCAACCAAGGCAGCCATGGGAATCACTTTTAACCAGTCACTAATAAACACCACTAAAATTAAAAGGAATATTCCCGCTGAAAAGGTTGATAATCGAGTCAATCCACCTGATTTGACGTTAATCATCGATTGTCCAATCATGGCACAGCCTGCCATGCCACCCATAAAACCAGAAGCGATATTGGCGATACCTTGACCCTTACATTCTTGGAATTTATCGCTTGGAGTATCGGTCATTTCATCAATAATCGTCGCCGTCATCATCGACTCAAGTAAACCGACTGCAGCCAAAGCAACAGAATAAGGAAAGATGATTTTTAAGGTTTCAAAGTTGAGGGGAATATCTGGAATCAAAAATACAGGAAGTGTATCGGGTAAGGACCCCATGTCTCCTACCGTACGAATATCAATGCCGAAGTAGATGGCGAGCAAAGTCACTGTGATGATGCAGACCAAGGGTGAAGGCAATAATGTTCCGACTTTTGGAATCAGCGGAAAGATATAGATAATGAGTAAGCCCAACAGTACCAATGCATAGACCTGCCAGGTGACATTGACCAGTTCAGGTAGTTGCGCCATAAAAATTAAAATCGCCAGTGCATTGACGAATCCAATCACCACAGATTTGGACACGAAACGCATCAGTTTTGCTAGCTTTAGGTAGCCCGCGATAATTTGTAATACACCCGTGAGCAAGGTGGCAGCCAGCAGATATTGTAAGCCATGCTCTTTCACCAAACTGGCCATGACCAAAGCCATAGCGCCTGTTGCGGCTGAAATCATGGCGGGGCGGCCACCGACAAAAGCAATCACCACGGCAATACAGAAGGACGCGTATAAACCGACTTTGGGATCCACCCCTGCGATAATAGAGAAAGCGATAGCTTCTGGAATCAGTGCTAAACCGACAACCAGTCCAGCCAAAATATCCGCACGGATATTGGAGAACCATTGTGCTCGAATATTGGAAAACATAGAAATAGCCTATTTTTTAGGAATTTTTAAAGGCTAGTGATGTGATATACAGACACACAACTACACCACATCACTAGACAGTGATGAGTCAATACATAGGGCATGTAAAAACTTAAGGTGGCGTAAGCATCATGTGAGAAGAGAGGAACTTGAATTGAACTGGGGCAAGCATAGCACCCAAGTTGATAAAGCTCTAGCGATTGTTACAATAACTAGAGCTTGAAATGATTAGAGTGATTGTTGGTCTAACAATAATTGTGCTTCACGAAGACTTAAAGTGCCTTCATAAATGGCACGACCTGTAATCGCACCCAAAATTCCTTTTTTGTCTTTTAGATTGCGTACATCATCCAAATTGGTGACACCGCCAGAAGCAATCACAGGCAGACCTGAATAGTTGGCCAAGTTCACGGTCTGCTCGACGTTGACACCTTGCATCATGCCATCACGTGCAATATCGGTATATACAATACTCGATACGCCAGCATCAGCAAAACGTTTGGCAAGGTCAGTGGCTTTTACATCAGTGACATTGGCCCAACCATCGGTTGCCACCATGCCATTGATGGCATCAATACCGACAATGATATGACCCGCGAAGCGTTTACATGCTTGGTCAACAAAGTCAGGCTCTTTCACTGCTTTGGTTCCGATAATCACAAAAGAAACGCCAGCTTCCAAATAGTGTTCGATGGTTTCAAGCGAACGAATACCACCCCCAATCTGAATTGGAAGTTCAGGTTGTGCACGCGCAATCGCTTCAACTACGGGTTTATGAATGGGCGTACCTGCGAAAGCACCATTTAAATCGACTAAATGTAAACGACGTGCGCCTTCATCCACCCAATGCTGTGCAGTTGCCACAGGGTCTTCAGAGAAAACGGTATCGTCTTCCATACGTCCTTGCTTCAAACGGACACATTTACCATCTTTCAGGTCAATTGCTGGGATGATTAGCATGCTTTCGCTCCTTGCGTCATCATAGAGTTTAAATTGGCTACATATTAGCAAAGTATTGATCAATCGCTAAGCCTTGTCTGCTGAACCCTCCAGTATTTTCATGATTTGTTGTAGTAATTGAGGTGTCAGCAATTGTTGCTGATACAGTTGTTCAAAGCACAGTAGCGCAGCATAGGCATCTGCAGCGGCATAATGGATTTGTTGCGGACTGAGATTTTTAACAGACCAGTTTGAAGTGCTGACCTTTTTGCTTTTGGCAAAATAACGCTGAAAAAGTAGAGCAACCGCCGTTTGGGTACCGACCTGACTGCGATAACCAAAACTGCCAAAGCTTTTGGACAGATCAATCATGGCATTGGAGCTGATGCCTTTAGCACGAAAGATATGGGTGTCATTTTTTAGTCCAAAACCAACTTTGAGTTGTTGTTCATTTTCGAGAATGGGACGAAGAAAATCCAAAATTTCAGCACTAACCTGAAACAAATAAGCTTTATGCGGTGTCGCAAGCTGGATCAGGTGGGGGCCTGTCGATTGCTCACCGACTTTAAAGGTGGGTTTAGACTCGGTGTCGAAACCAAAGATCTGGATGGCATCGAGTTCAGCTTGCAGTGCCAGACATTGCTCAAGGGTTTGGATGACTAGAATGTTGTCAGTGGCGAGGTTTGGAAATACAGGCAAAGTCCGGATGTATTCTTTGGTTATAGGGAGGGGGAGGTGTTGGGGGGTATCCATCTGTATTAAAACCCAAGTCATTTATTTGAGCTTAAACGGTTTTATCCAAATGTAAAAGCCAAGTGATAACACTTGGCTTTTTGTCCTGCGAAATATTTATTCGGCATAAGGATGTTGTTGTTCAAATTGCAGTTGCTGACTTTTCTGGATGTAACTTTGGTAAGCAGGAATGGCAGTCGCCGCGAGAATTAACATACTAATTGGGATCAGGATGATGTAGATCCAGGCTAAAACTTTTTCCCAACCCTGTGTAATACGGGGAGCGCCATAATTATTTGTATTCTCATCTCCTTTTGCACAACTTAAATAAATAAAAAACAAGAAATTCACCAGTGGAATCAGCATTAAAAGTGATAACCATCCTGTTTGATTTCGATCATGTAGGCGACGGATAGAGAAAATAAAACTGTAGTAGAGGACGGCGATATAAATAATGATAAAAACGCCACCTAAGAGGTAGACCAAAATACCCGTAGAAGAATTACTAAATGCAGGCATGAAGATCGCAGCAATAATACCAAGGACCAACATGGAAAGTCCCAGGAGCATATTCCAGCCTAAATAAGAGAGTCTGCCAAAACGCCCATTTGCGCTAAAACCTGAATCATTTGCTTGAAAATTAGCGGTCATTTTAAGTTCCTATATTGATTAATTTTTTAAGGATACGCTGTTTGGTTTTTATTCAAATCGCTTGCATGATAAGCAAAATAGTATTGAAAATAAATAGAAAAGAAGAATTAAAAAAAATCAAGCCAATATTGATTGGCTTGATTTTGGATCGATGGTTTTGGGTTCTAGTGGAAAGTTAAATCTTCCATTCCACAAAATTCTTTAACAACTGCAAACCAGCGGTATGACTTTTTTCAGGATGGAACTGGGTCGCGAACAAATTGTCTTTGTGAATCGCGGTGCAGAAATTTAGGCCATAATCGCAAGTTGCAGCGGTAACAGCTACATCTTTAGGCTCGACATAATAGCTGTGCACAAAATAGAAACGCGCATCTTGCTCAATGTTATTCCACATCGGATGACTTGGATCAAGTTGATGCACTTGATTCCAGCCCATGTGCGGTACTTTTAAATTGGGGATTTCAGGAAAGTGTTTCACTACGCCATCAAAAATACCCAATGCAGCCACACCGCCATTTTCTTCCGAACTTTGCAGGAGGGCTTGCATACCGACACAGATCGCGAGAACGGGTTTATTGAACGCAGCCTGACGGACCACCTCATCAATCCCAGCTTCATGCATGCCTTGCATGCAGTCACGCATCGCCCCTACACCTGGGAAGACAATTTTATCGGCTTTGGCAATCAGTTTGGGATCATTGGTCACATCAACTGTCGCACCAACATGCTCTAGCGCTTTCGCCGCAGAGTGTAAGTTACCCATGCCGTAATCAAGTAAAGCAATACGGGTCATTACAAACTACCTTTGGTTGAAGCAATTGTGTTTTCTGCGCGTGGATCAATTTCACAGGCCATACGTAATGCACGTGCCAAGGCTTTAAATACACTTTCAATCTGATGGTGACTGTTTTTGCCTTTCAGGTTATCAATATGCAGTGTCATCAGTGCATGATTGACAAAGCCCTGGAAGAACTCTGAGAATAAATCGACATCAAAAGTACCGATACGGGCACGCGTATATGGAATATCCATAAACAAACCCGGACGACCAGATAGATCAACCACGACACGAGACAATGCTTCATCTAATGGTGCATAGAAATGACCATAGCGACGTAAGCCTTTTTTATCGCCGAGTGCTTGCGCAAAGGCTTGTCCCAAGGTGATTCCACAATCTTCAACGGTATGGTGGTCATCAATTTCCAGATCGCCATCACAATGAATATCGATATCAAATAGACCATGGCGCTTGATTTGATCAATCATATGGTCTAAAAATGGAACTCCAGTGTTGAGTGTGCCTTGACCAGTACCATCGAGATTGAGACGAACTCGAATTTTTGTTTCGTTGGTATTTCTTACCACTTCACTGATACGTTGCGTCATGGACACGTTCCTCAAAAAACGTCAAAAATGATTGAATTAAAAACCGATAGTTTCGCTGTGACGAAAAAGTGACAGCATCATAGTTTGCTCAGGAGGGTTAATCAATGCCTATTACCGTACATGCTTACAGTTCTCTGGAAGATTCAGGGATTCGTACTCAGCTAGAGCGACTTTACGATACCAGCCCAGAGTTTGGCGATGGGCAAGATGCAATGGAACAACTTGAACAAAATCTACAGCAATATACCACAGTTTATACTGCTGAATTTAACACCAAAATTATAGGTGCAATTTGGGCAACAGGACAAGGTGAAAGCCGTGTTTTGGAATATATTGTGGTACATCCTGCCAATCGCGGGCGTGGGGTGGCAGAACGCTTGGTTGAAGAAGTATGCCGTATGGAAGAAGAGCAAGGGGTTAAACAGTTTGAACCAGGTTGTGGGGCCATCCATCGCTGTTTATCGCATATTGGCAAAATCTAAGCCTTATAGGGTATTACTTGCTCCTTTGCAGTAAAATTAAGCATTTAAGAGAAAAACCCACAAATTTGCTTGACGGGCTTAGACAAACATTGTTTAATACGCCCACTTTGGCGTGATAGCTCAGTAGGTAGAGCAACGGATTGAAAATCCGTGTGTCCCCAGTTCGATCCTGGGTCTCGCCACCATAAATTTGTATTTTCAATCCCTGATCCCATCAGGGATTTTTTTTGCCTTAAAATTGATTGCGTGAAAAATGTGCATTCAAATCAAAAGCTCATGATAATTATTGACTATTCAGCTGAGATACGGCTTAATACACCCCATCGGCGTGATAGCTCAGTAGGTAGAGCAACGGATTGAAAATCCGTGTGTCCCCAGTTCGATCCTGGGTCTCGCCACCATATTCAAAAAGCCTCAAACGAAAGTTTGGGGCTTTTTTTATGTCAAAAAAAATTTGCTATAGTGAATCAAAGTCAACACTTAAGAATAAATCATCATGAAAGACTTATTTTCTGAGCGGAGTGAACTTTATCAACAGGCACGTCCAAGTTATCCGCAATCGATGATTGAGGCGGTGCTACTGCAGGTGAAAACACGGGCACGAGCGTGGGATTGCGGTGCAGGCTCGGGCCAGTTAACCCAACTGATCGCACCCTATTTTCAGCAAGTGATTGCAACTGACTTAAGTCAGAATCAACTTGATCAGGCTCCAGCACTACCCAATGTGCAGTATTTACAACAAGCCGCAGAACACAGCGCTTTCCCTGAGCGATATTTTGATTTGATCACTGTCGCACAGGCGATTCACTGGTTTGATTTTGAAAAATTCTATGCAGAAGTTAAGCGAACACTGAAAGCAGATGGTCTTTTTGCAGTGATTGGTTATGGCTTAATCCAGTTAGATGATACCGATCTAAATCAGCGAATTGATCAGCTCTATCATCATACTTTAAAGGGCTTTTGGGATGTGGAGCGGCGTTATATTGATGAATGTTATCAAACGATTCCATTTCCCTTTGAAGAGATCAGCATGCCGCAGTTCCAGATCGAGTTAAGCTGGACTGGGCCGCAGTTGTGGGATTATTTAAATACCTGGTCTGCGGTAAAGCATTACCAAGATCAACAGCATGAGAGCCCATTGCTGAGCTTACAGGGGCTGTTACAGCAACAGCAACCAATTCGAGTCACCTTTCCAATTTTGCTCAGAGTCGGGCGCCTAACTACTTCAGGATAGGAAAATAAAAAAGCATGCCGAAGCATGCTTTTCATGAAGAGAGGGGGTTATGCCGATTTAGCAATATCCACACGTGCTAGCATATGACCTGTTTCTTCGAAGTTGGCATGCCAAGACAATGCTTCACGAAGGATGTGTGGGGTATGTCCACCGCGTTCACAGGCACGGTCAAAGTAATCATTGAGTGCACCTTGATACAGTGGATGCACACAGTTATCGATAATCACGCGTGCGCGTTCACGTGGTGCTAGGCCACGTAAGTCAGCAAGCCCGACTTCAGTCACTAAAATGTCAACATCATGCTCATTGTGGTCAACATGGCTGACCATTGGCACGATCGATGAGATATCACCACCTTTGGCAATGGATTTGGTCACGAAGATTGCAAGGTGTGCATTACGGGCAAAGTCACCTGAACCGCCGATACCATTCATCATTTTGGTGCCGCAAACGTGGGTTGAATTCACGTTGCCGTAGAGATCAAACTCAAGTGCAGTGTTAATGCCGATAATGCCTAGGCGACGCACAATTTCAGGATGGTTTGAAATTTCTTGCGGACGCAACACTAATTTGTCTTTGTAGTTTTCAAGATTGCCAAAAACACGTTCGCCACATTGAGCCGATAAAGTAATAGAGCTACCAGAAGCAAACTTCATTTTACCTGCGTCAATCAATTCAAAGGTACAGTCTTGAAGGACTTCCGAATACATGACCAGATCTTCAAAATTTGAATCTTTCAGTCCAGTCAGTACTGCATTGGCAATTGAGCCGATACCTGCCTGTAATGGACCGAGGTTTTTCGCTAAACGGCCTGCAGCCACTTCCTGTTCAAAGAATTTGATCAAGTGATTGGCAATACCCTGAGTTTCGGCATCAGGTGCGGTCACGGTTGAAGGCGAGTCAGCTGTATCGTTAAAGACGATCCCCACGATTTTTGCCGGATCAATTGGAATCGCCGTTGAGCCAATACGATCATCCACTTGCGTTAAAGGCAATGGTGTACGGGTTGGGCGATAGGTTGGGATATAGATATCGTGTAAGCCTTCAAAGTTTTCGCTCAGAGAGGTATTGATTTCAACAATGACTTTTTCTGCAAAAATCGCAAAACTCGCTGAGTTACCGACAGAGGTGGTTGGGACGATATGACCGTCTTCCGTAATGGCAACCGCTTCAATTACTGCGACATCCGGGCGTTTCAATTGTTGATTACGCATTTGTTCAACAGTCTCAGACAAATGCTGGTCAATAAACATCACTTCGCCGTTATTGATGGCGCGACGTAAGGTATTGTCGACTTGGAATGGCATACGACGCGCAAGCACACCTGCTTCCGTCAATTGTTTGTCTAAGTCGTTGCCGAGGCTTGCACCGGTAATTAATGTGATTTTTAACGGATTTTTTTTAGCTTGTTCAACCAAGGCTTGTGGGACTGCTTTGGCTTCGCCCGCACGGGTAAAACCGCTCATACCGACCGTCATATCATTTTTAATAAACTGAGCTGCCTGCTCTGCACTCATCACTTTGTCATGCAGTGCTGCAAGACGAATACGACTTAAAGACATCATCCATTCTCAATATTGCTTTTCATTGGCTATGGATTTTAGCGCTAAAACATGAAAAGTGAATTGAAATAAGGCTAAGGTCTAATACAGCTGCATACGCTTTATTCACTTGTAATTCAGCTGGTTTTTGGGTGATGTAGTATTCAGTTGAATTTAGAGGGGAAAGCGGAGAAAAACTGAATTTTTAGAAACAGAGTGAGGCTAACTGAATGGGCGGAAAGTCGCCAACTTTCTGGTTATTCAATGGGCGACTTTAGTCTAAATCATGTATTTTTGTCCGCTTGACTGGAATTGGTGACTTAGAAATGTCCAGTCAGGGTCTGTTTGATCTTATCAATTGCATTATTTTGTGGCTCATCGCCAGCTGCGGCATGAATCGGCAGAGAAATCACCACTTCTAAACCACCTTGATCGCGGTTGCGGATGCTGATCTGTCCTTGATGGATATCCACGATACGTTTCACAATCGCCAAGCCCAAGCCACTGCCTTGAATTGTTCGTGCTGAGTTGCCACGAACGAAAGGTTGCATTAACTCTTCTACCTGATCGGATGGAATCCCTTCACCATGATCAGCGACCGTAATCAGGATGTGGTCATCGACATGACTGGCCGATAATTCAATCGGTTCAGCACCATAGCGTTTGGCATTATTGACCAGATTGGCAATCAGGCGTTTCAAGGACAAGCTACGCGCAGGAATAATCGGCAGTTCTTCTGCTTCAAAGCGGATATCCAAAGGTTTGAATTGCACCACCAGTTCTTGTAAGAGGGTGTTGAGGTTGGTGTCGGTAAGTTCTTCATCTGAGCCATCACGCATATAGGAAATGAACTGGTTCAGAATGGCATCCATATCATCTACATCGTAAATCAGCCCTTCACGGAAGAACTCATCGGGGAGCATTTCCGCCGTTAAACGAATCCGTGTCAGTGGCGTGCGTAAGTCATGTGAGATCCCTGCCAGCATGATTTGTCGATCGCGTTCGGTTTGCTCAAGCGTATACACCATGTGGTTAAAAGCTTGATTCACCTGACGGATTTCGAGTGGGCCATGATTGGTATCTAAATAAGGGGCTTTACCTGTCTTACTATAATTATTGGCGGTATTTTGTAAGCGACGCAAAGGTCGGTTCATTTGGCGAACCAAAATGAGAATAATGATGGAGGAGACAATCGGCACACCAAAGAGCCAACCTGCAATCAGCTCAACACTATAGTTGGTATAGGTTTTTAATGGTTCTCTAACCCAGTTACCATTCATTTCCGGAGTTTGAATCCAGATCCGCGGAATTGGTTTAAATTTAAAATAAACGGTAACGTCTTTAACACCCAGTTCGTTCGCAAGCTTCTGTTCAATTTGGTTGGTAAACAGTTCAGCGAGGAATTTGTCTTCAACCTTTGGGAACTCGGCTGGATCGGTAATATATTCAATACCAATGCGATTTTTGAGCCAAGTATCGACATCCACTTCGCTATCACGATGCAGAATGCGGATGTCTGGATTGTTGACCAGTTCTAATTCAATCGCAAGATAACGGGCATGTTGCTGCAGTTCTGGAAGATATAAGGTTCGCCAAAAGAACCACAAGGACATAAACAGACTAAAGAACACCATGAACAGCACCAAAATGGTGGTACGCATGGCTGCGGAACGTGGTTTGATTTTATCTAAAAAACGTTCCCATTTGGTTCGAGGTCTTTCTGAATAAGCCGCGAAGTCAGTAAATTCTTGTGGATCAATCGGTTCAAGTTTCAACGTTTAATTTCCCGAGCTTACTCTGCACCATCTGGAACAAAAACGTAGCCTACACCCCAAACGGTTTGGATGTAGCGCGCACGAGCAGGGTTATCTTCAATTAAACGACGTAAACGAGAGACTTGGACGTCAATCGAACGCTCCATCGCTCCCCATTCACGGCCACGTGCCAAATTCATCAGTTTGTCACGCGTCAATGGTTCACGTGGATGTTGAACCAGCGCCTTCAGAACGGCAAACTCACCTGTTGTCAGTGTAACCACCTGACCTTCACGTGTCAGTGTACGCGTGGACAGATCCAAAGACCAAGGACCAAAGCTGACCACTTCAACTTGTTGGCTTGGTGCACCTGGAACTTCACGAACTTGACGACGTAATACCGCACGGATACGTGCCAGCAACTCATTTGGATTAAACGGTTTTGGTAAGTAATCGTCAGCGCCAGCCTCTAAACCTGCAATACGGTCAGAGTCGCTACCGCGGGCAGTGAGCATAATGATTGGCGTATCGATATTGGATTGGCGTAAACGACGGCAAATGCTTAAACCATCTTCAACAGGAAGCATGAAATCAAGCACGATAAGCGAGAACAGTTCACGTTGCAGTAAACGATCCATTTGTGTTGCATCATGAGCAGTTTTTACCACGAAACCTTTATCTTCGAGGAAGCGTTGTAAAAGCGTACGCAAGCGCACATCGTCATCGACCACTAAAATGCGTTCGACTCGGTCTGTCTCATGGTGTACGGTTTCCGTCGATTCAGCAGGTACAACTAAACTCATGATGTGCTCCTTTATCGTTTATTGTCATCGTCTTTCAGCAATGCAAAGAAGTATACGATTCATTGCACAGTTTTGGCTATGTTATAAAGCAACAAATATTGCCAATAAAATCAAGAGATAGATACCAAATATATACAGGCAAAATGATGACAATCAACCTATTTATCAATATTTAGGCGAAAAAATCTTGGTATTTTAGAAACATTCAAAGATTTGCATAAAAGATTGAGTGCGGAGATTTTCGCAAGCGTTGAGCACTGAATCGACAATTCAGCCGAGCTGAATAAAAGTTAAACAGGATTAAAACACAATATTCAAAAAAACAATGGTGGATTTTATAGCCATGAACTTTATAATCATTGCTTTTAGACTTAACCCTTGTGGAATCAATCACGATGACTGACTTAGTTCAGCAGTTGGCAAATGAACTTGCCGTACGTCCAAACCAAGTAGAAGCTGCTATTCGTTTAATTGATGAAGGTGCCAGCGTTCCTTTTATTGCACGTTACCGTAAAGAAGTCACGCAAGGCTTAGACGATACGCAATTACGTCAACTCGATACACGTTTAACTTATTTACGTGATTTATATGAGCGTCGTGAGAAGGTAATCCAATCTTTACAAGAACAAGATAAATTAAACGATGATTTATTAGCACGTGTGAATGCAGCAGAAACCAAAAATGCATTAGAAGAAATTTACGCACCATACCGCCCAAAACGCACCAGTAAATCATTTAAAGCGAAAGAGGCAGGGTTGGGCGCGATTGCTGAGAAAATTATCAGCGACCAAGTGGATCCAACTGAAGCTTTGGCTGGTTTTAGTCACGAAGACTATCCAGATGTTGAAAGCCAGCTGGATGCCATTCAGCATATCTTGATTGATGATTGGGCGCAAAACATTGCCTTAACCACTGAATTAAAACAAACTTTTTCTAAAACTGCGGTGTTGAAAAGTGCTGTTGCTTCTGATGAGAAAAAAGAAGTCGGCAAAAAGTTCCGTGATTATTTCGAGTTTTCAGAAAACCTGAATAAAGTGCCATCCCACCGTTTGTTGGCGATGTTGCGTGGTCGCCAAGAAAATGTCTTGGGCTTGAAAGTGGATGGTGAAGATGATGCGCCGTTGGCTCGTATTGAGACTGAATACAATCTTGAGCAAACTCAACCACAAAGCCGTCAGGATTATTTAAAACAGACCGCAAAATTATTCTGGTTAGGTAAGATTCGCCCACAAATCGAACATTCGTTATTAACGGATAAACGTTTGGCAGCTGAAGCTGAGGCGATGGATGTATTTGCTGAAAACCTGCGTCATTTGTTACTTTCTGCACCTGCAGGCAGTCGTACCACCTTGGGTGTAGACCCGGGCATCCGTACGGGCGTGAAGCTTGCTGTGGTGAGCGATGCGGGCGATGTCTTGGCGCATAGCACCATTTATCCATTTGCTCCAAAAGAAGATAAAGCAGGTTCTATTACGGAACTGGCGCGCTTATGTCGAGAGTTCCACGTGGAACTTATTGCAATTGGCAACGGCACAGCAAGTCGTGAAACCGAAGCGGTTGTAGCAGAAATGATGGCGGCCAATAGTGATCTTAAATTGACACGCATTACGGTAAGCGAAGCGGGTGCATCGGTTTATTCTGCCAGTGAACTGGCCTCTCAAGAGCTTCCTGAGCTGGATGTTTCGATTCGTGGTGCCGTTTCAATTGCACGCCGTTTACAAGATCCTTTGGCAGAACTGGTTAAAATTGACCCGAAATCAATTGGTGTGGGCCAATATCAACACGACGTCAATCAAACGGGTCTCGCAAAAACATTGGATGCGGTGGTTGAAGACTGTGTGAACGCGGTGGGTGTAGATGTAAATACAGCGTCACCTGCGATCTTGGCCTATATTGCAGGTCTGAATAAGTCGATTGCACAGCAAATTGTGGAATACCGTAAAGAAAATGGTCGTTTTGACAACCGTCAGTCATTGAAAAAAGTACCTCGTTTGGGTGAGCGTACCTTTGAACAATCTGCGGGCTTCTTGCGTGTGCAGAATGGTTCGGAACCATTGGATGCATCAGCAGTTCACCCTGAAAGTTATGGCTTGGTGGAAAAAATTGTTGCAGCAAAAGCAACCACGATCAAAGACATCATCGGCAACACTGAAATCATTCGCCAAGTCAAAGCAGATGAATTTGTGGATGACAAATTTGGTTTACCAACCATTCAAGATGTTTTGTCTGAACTGGAAAAACCAGGTCGTGATCCACGTCCAGAATTCCGTACCGCGAAATTCCGTGAAGATATTACCGAAGTTGCACAATTGACTGAAGGCTTGCAGCTTGAAGGTGTGGTGACCAATGTCACCAACTTTGGCGCATTCGTTGATGTGGGCGTGCATCAAGATGGTTTAGTGCATATTTCTGAATTGGCAAATGAATTTGTGTCTGATCCACATAAAGTGGTCAAACCAGGTCAGATCGTACAAGTCCGTGTCATGCAGGTCGACGTGGAACGTAATCGCGTGAATTTGAGTATGCGTGCCGAAGGCGCTGCACCAGCCAAAGCAGCTCGTTCGCAACAACGTCCACAGCAAGATCGTGCTGAACGTTCAGAGCGTAAGCCACAAGGTCAACGTCCGCCACGTAAAGATGGGGATAAACGTCCGCAACATCACAAGCCAAAAGCTGAAAAACCACAAGAGCAAAAAATTGGTGGTTTAGGTGCCTTGTTATTACAAGCAGGGATTAAAGGTTCTAAGTAGTTGACCAAATAAATAAAAGCCTCTTCGGAGGCTTTTATTTTAAGTAATTTTATTTTAATTTTTTTGAATCGCAGAGATCACAATAACCATAACAAGATGAAGGATTAAATAATGAAAAAAATACTGTTTCTATTGGTGATTTCAAGCTTAAGTAATGTTGCGCTGGCCAAAGTCCCTTATCGCGCAACCGCTGAATGTCGTTTTGATTATGATGATTTTGACTTTTGCTCCAAACAAAATATTGCTCAATATAAAGCCGTATTGGCAAAACAGTCTCCAAACTATGATGCAACAAAAATTTTGTTCAATGTCGGATCGGCTCAAGCGATCCGTTATGTCGTGATTGATACCGAAACTGGGGTCGTATTTCCGTTACGTGATGAAATCTTAGGTTTTAAAGATGAGGAAGGCGGATTAAATGGTAACCCGCATTGATTCAATTTTCGCTTAAACAACCACAATTATGCATTCAAGGCAGTGTCTATGCTTATCGAGATGTGTATGACAATGTCAAAGTCTGTTATCGCATGGAAAAAGATCCAGGGCTCAAATATGGTCAAGCCATTAGGCGTGTGGATATTCCAGCGTCATTAAAATAATCCATGTTTTTAGACCTCCTGAGAGAGGTTTTTATTTGTGTTCAATTGCCGATTTTAACTGGAGAATTTGTTGTTCTCTTCATTCGAGTTGAATGATGTTCTGTTCATTTGACGCCATTTTTAAGGCTTGGAGATCAAGCAGAATATTAGTAAGTAGCTGTTTAATTTACTGCGATTTCGATGATATAAAATAGAGGCCTTATTTTAATGAATCGGTTTAACTTTAAAAATGCAGATTGATCTATCGGCGTTTACTTAGACCCATGCATCGTTGTTTTGAACAAACAGCAATTTTATTCTATAAATCTGGTTTAATTGGGTTAACCTGATTTGATGCAAAAATTTAAAGGAGGTCGTGATGTCGCGTAGACCTCGTGAACAAGTCGATTATTTACACCTAGAAGAACTGGGTGGTCTGGAAATGCTGAAAGCTAGCTACTATCAGCAGGAGTTTTCACGACATGTTCATGAAGGATTTTGCATTGGTGTAATTGAAGAGGGTGCACAACGTTTCTACCGCACAGGGGGCAACCATGTGGCACCACAGGGCGACATTATTCTGGTCAATGCCGATGAAGTACATACTGGATCTTCGGCTGTAGAAACAGGGTGGCGCTATCGTGCAATTTATCCGACCCCCGAAATATTTCATGAATTGACACGTGATTTAACTACCGTGCACGGCACAGCGCCTTGGTTTAGAGAGGCGGTATTACATGATGAAGGTTTAGCGCAACAATTTCGTTTACTGTTTGATTTATTGGAACAGCCCAACAATACCTTATTAAAACAAACCTTATTCTTGTCTACCATTGCATGGTTGGTGTCGAAGTATAGTCAGGTCAAACCACAAACAACGGACTTGAGCAATGCCAAGCAGCGAATTTTAAATATTAAAGAGCTGATGGCGAGCATGCCAGAGCAGGAGTTTTCATTGGCTGCACTTGCGGAAATGGCCAATCTGAGTCAGTGGCATTTTTTACGTCAATTTAAAAAACATGTGGGACTGTCACCCCATGCATGGTTGGTGCAGGTACGGCTGCAAAAATCACAAAAACTATTAAGACAAGGGCTTAACCTATCTGAGGTTTCACAGCAATGTGGGTTTTCGGATCAGAGTCATTTTAGTCGGCATTTCCGTCAGACATTTGGTATTACACCCGGTGGTTATATCACCTACCTCAAATAAAACAGCAATTTTATACAATTCTAATTGGCCGAATTTTGGCATAGTCAGCTGATCTAGTATGAAAAATTGTGATGTTGATGTTAAGTGAGACCATAACAGATAACACGCCAATGACCGCATCTCGGGCATTTTTAAACGGTGTGATTAAAATACTGCCTCTATGCTTCGCAGTTCTACCTTGGGGTTTGCTTGCGGGCTCCATGGCGATACAGGCGGGACTAACCACCCTACAAGCGATTGGTATGTCGGCTTTGGTTTTTGCTGGTGCGGCGCAATTGATGACCTTAGGTTTGGTGATGGCTGGAACGCCTGCACTCACGATTATCATTTCCGTATTCCTGATCACCACCCAGCATTATTTATATGCGCTGTATTTACGTGAAGACATTGCCAAACAGCCATTAAAGCATCGTTTACTGTTGGGCTTTTTACTGACGGATGAGCTGTTCGCGGTCAGTATTAAAAAGCAGCCGCATTATATTTACTATTTATTGGGAGCAGGCAGTTGCTTCTATCTGTGTTGGGTACTGTTTAGCGTCTGCGGGATCCTGTTGGCGGCCTCTGTGCCAAATCTGGATCAATACCATCTGGATTTTTCCATTGTTGCCACCTTTATTGCGATTGTGATTCCTTTTATTAAAAACCTGAATACCTTGGTGGGTGTGTTGGTCTCTGTGGGTTTAACCTTGGTTTTCCTGAGCTTGGGCATCAAAAGTGCTGCGATCTTGGCGGGCGTGATTGGAATGTTGACGGCCACCTGTTTACAGAATCTTCGGGAGCGTACAGCATGAGTTGGTCTCTTCTGGTTCTTCTGGCAATCGTGGTGTTTATGAATCGCTATATGCTGCTGGAACCGAATATCCCTTTACGGCTACCGAAATGGTTTCAGCAATCGTTGCAATATTCTGCACCGTGTTTGTTGACTGCGATTGCGACCCCGATTGTGTTTATGGATGAGCAGGGTAGCTTTCGTGAGACTTTATTGAACCCGTATTTTCTGGCCACGATTCTAACCATTGCGATTGCTTATAAGGTCAAGCATACCTTGCTGACAATTTTCCTCAGTCTGGCCTGTTTTTATGCCTTGGTATTTTGGCTGCCTTAGTCGACTTGGGCAGTGGCAATCCATGCCCAAGCATCAGTGAGCCTCACAATTAGCGTGTGGTATAACCGCCATTGGCGAAAATGGTTTGGCCTGTAATCCACCAGCCATCTGTGACTAGAAAGCGAACTAAAGGTTCAATATCTTCGATCTTGGTCAGTCCACCCAATGCGGACGCCGATTTATGGTAAGCCACCGCTTCAGGTCCCTCCTGACCATAGAAAAACGGGGTATCCATAGGCCCAGGTGCAACGGCGGTTACTGAGATACCACGCTCACCAAACTCTTTCGATGCAGCACGGGTATAGTGCTCGACGGGTGCTTTTAGACCTTCATAGGTTGAATAAAGACCTGTATAGGCGGCAAGCAGACTGGTCACGATACTACAGATTTTGCCGTTCGCATTGAGATGACGGCCAGCCGATTGAATAAAGAAATAGGCAATTTTGTTGTTGATGTCATTCATGCCATCAAATTCTTGTTCGGTGGTGTCCAGATATGGTTTTTTCAGCACCCGTCCTACAGTATTAATGGCAATATCGATGCCACCAAATTCGGCTTTGGCGGTAATAAAGAGTTGTTCGATATTTTGAATGTCAGCTAAATCGGCTTGGACCAAGATCGCTTTTGCCCCAAGTGCCTGTACGTCTTTTAAGGTTTGTTCAGCGTCGGCTTGCGTGGCAGCACTATTGTAATGAATCAATAAATTTGCGCCTTGTTCGGCAAATTTACGTGAAATTAGTCCACCAAGGTTTTTAGCACCACCGGTGATCAAGACGGTTTTTCCATTTAATTGATGTTGTGACATCGGATTGTTCTCATGTTGTTTTGGCATGAAAATTATCCTAATCCAATTTATTTGTTTGAAATAGTTGTTAGTATGGAACTGATTGTGCAAGAAAGTTGAATAATAAAATGGACAAGATTGATCGTTTAAAAATTTTCTGTTTGGTTGCAGAGAAACAGTCTTTTGCACAAGCTGCGGTACAACTCGGATTGCCGCGTTCGAACGTAACCTATGCCATACAGGCATTGGAAAAAGAATATGAAGTGCTCCTGTTTTATCGAACCACCCGTAAGGTGGCATTAACGCATGAAGGAAGTTTATTTTATGATGAGGCATTACGTCTGGTCACGCAGTTAAAAGAGTTGAATCGTTTTAAACGTCAGGCACGCAGTCAAGAGGGCACGATCAGTATCGGGATGCCAAAACGAATGGTTACACAAATTCTCCTTCCTCATTTACTTTCTTTTTATCAGCGTTATCCCAAGGTCAAAGTGCTGATCAACGGTAGTGATGATTTCTCCAATTTGATCGAACAACAGCTTGATTGTGTGGTACGTGTGGGGCAGGTGCAGGATGAGTATTTATTGATTCGGCCCATTACCCACACTCAGATCTGGACGGTGGCTTCGCCGCAATATCTGGCAGAGTTTGGTGAACCAAAGCATGTGGAT
The DNA here is from genome assembly GCF_000413935.1 of Acinetobacter colistiniresistens. Classification (GTDB taxonomy): domain Bacteria; phylum Pseudomonadota; class Gammaproteobacteria; order Pseudomonadales; family Moraxellaceae; genus Acinetobacter; species Acinetobacter colistiniresistens. Next base: position 155,703 of record NZ_KE340378.1, read on the forward strand.
AAGCTTCAGCAGCATTTCGCTGTGGATTATCATGTTGCCAAGCATTATCGTGAATTCAGTGAACTGGTCTTTCAAGAGCAACGGATCAAGCTGCCGTATCGCTTGTTGATTGAAAATACTGAAGCTTATATTCAAGCGGGTTTAGCCGGTATTGGCATCATTCAAATTCCTGAATTTGATGCGGCTGCCTATGTTCAGCAAGGCCAGTTACAACGTTTATTTATGGATATTCCAAGCTTGCAGTTACCCGTCAATATTTTATTGACGGATCGCCAATATCGTCCCAAATATCTTCAAGATTTTATTGATTGGCTCGATGAGCTATTAAAAGCCCAACTTTAGTCGGACATAAAAAAAGCATACCTGAGTATGCTTTTTGACGGTTACAACGATTAGTACAGGCCAAGCAAGAAGCCCACACCCAAGGTGAAAAAGCTAAATAACCATATCCAGCCAAATGAATAGCGCAAGTGACGTCCCATATCTGTTCCTGCCAGTCCCATAGCCAGCCAAGTGGCAGGAGAAAATGGACTGACGAAGGTCCCAGCATTATTGCCAATGGCCATGGCATAAACCACCGAGTGAGCAGAAACTCCAGCTGTGGAAGTGACTTCATGCACGATCGGGAGCAAGGCAAAATAGTAGGCATCGGTACTGGTAAATAAGTCCATTGGAACACCGAGCATCCCCACCAGAATATGTAGACTACCTACCCATGTAGTGGGCAGAATCTTGATCAGATCCAGTGCAATGGATTGCAACATACCAGATTCGGAGAGAATCCCTAAAAAAGCACCTGCAGCAAAAATAATGGCAACCATGCTAAGCGCTTGTGGCGCATGGCGGCTAATAACAGCCATTTGCTCTCTAGGTTTGGGGAAATTCACCAGTAAGACCAGCGATAAGGCAATCATAAAGACATAAGGTGCTGAGAACAGACCAAACGCAAGACAGATCACGGCGAGAATAACCAATGCAATGTTAAACCAGAACTTTTTAGGCTTTACTTCTTCTTGTGTATCTTCTGCAAGATCTGCGGCCATACAATCTTGCTCAAATGGCGTGGTGCCGAAAGCTTGGGCGGCCAAGATACGTTTTTTTTCACGAAGTCCCATAAGAACAGCAAAGCCCATCATACCGAGTACCCCAACCACCTGAACCGGGATTAGGCTACGCCAGAGTTCTGCTGCTTCAATTCCTGTAACGGCTGAGGCACGTCCTAAAGGACCACCCCACGGAACCATGTTCATCACCCCCATGCTGCCTGCCATTAGCAATAGCATCAGGTAAGGGCTCATCCCTAATTTGCGGTAAAGTGGAAGTAATGCGGGAATAATGATGAGAAAAGTGGCTGCACCTGAGCCATCCAGATGCACAACAGCCGCAATTAAAGTGGTCATGACGGCAACAATCACTACATTACCGCGTGTCATACGCACCATGCTTCGAATCATTGGATCAAAGACATGTAACTCTTTTAAAATACTAAAAAACAAAATGGCAAATAAAAACATGGTGGCCACTTTGCTGACTTTTAATAGCCCTGCTTCAAAGAAGCCAGAAATGTCGCTAATCGAAAAGCCTGCAATTAAAGCGCCAATCAGTGGAACAATGGACATAGCTACAATGGGACTGGTTTTACCAGACATCAATAGCACGACAATCGTCACAATAATTAGAATACCTATCAGCGTAAGCATTATTTACTCCCTTAAGTTGTAACCTCTTGCCATAAAAAAAGTGTTAAAAATACACTAAAAATAAAAAATTAAGCGCTGACCATTATGCATAAAAACTTAATTTAAACTTAAATTTAAGCAGGAAAATTAAACGAAAAGGCGAATAAATAGCCAGTTCATTTAAATTTTGATAAACAATAGCGATGGGTAAAATTTAAAAATACTTGATAGATAAAGAAATATTTATTCTTTTTTAGGTGCTTGCATAAAATTACCCTAATGAAAGAGGGCTATTAAATATCCGTCTTCGTCAAGATGGATTACTGCCGTACATGTGCCCAGGATAAAAGCCGTTAAAGACTTTGACTTTTTAGCACTGGATAAATTAGAGTATTTACTCTAATTTATCCAGTGAGATGAACATGTGGATTGGCCGACAAGCCTGGATGGTGCAAAGTTCGGGTGATTTATCCTTAAAAGATCGCATGGCGCTACTGCGCTATAGTCTATTGCCTGTGCTCAAACAGAGCATAAAAATGTATAGCTTGTCGCACCGTATAAGGCCTGCATCTCAGTTTCAATTGAATCTGGATGACCTAGAGCTACCCGATAGTTTAGAGGTACAACAGGCATTGGAGCTGATGCAGTCTTGTAGCGCAGAGGCTTTGCAAAATCATTGTCTGCGTACATGGTGTTATGCTGTTGCATTTGCCAAGATGCAACAATTAAAACGCGATGATGAATTGTTGGCAGTTTCGTGTTTATTGCATGATTTGGGCATGACGGAGCAATATGATCAGCATCATGCAAACTGCCGTTGCTTTGCCGGGCAAGGGGCATATGCTGCAAAAGACTGGTCGATTCAACGAGGGTGGCAACAATTACGCACAGATCAACTGTTTGACGCAATTAGCCTGCATATGAATCCTTATGTTGCATTGGATGAAGGGGTCGAGGCACATTTACTGCAACAGGCTGCCAGTTGTGATGTGATTGGCAGTCGCGGTTTTGAATTTTCCAGCCTGTTCAGACAGCAATTACAGCAGCAGTATCCGCGCTTGGATTTCAGCCAAAACATGATTGAATTTACCCAGCAGGAAGGACAAAGACGTCCAAAATCTCGGACCGCAATGTTGGTAAATAGTGGTTTCAAGCACTTGGTGAAGTTAAATCCCTATGCATGATGAGTACCGCATATAAAAAAACCACCTTTGCTTCAGCAAAAGTGGTTTGTATTTCAACGGATTGAGTTAGTGATCATGTTCCAGATATTCTGGTTTTTTCGGTAAGGCCAAGCTACAGAAGAAACAGATAATCAGCATAATAATCACGTAGACGAAGAAGGTATTTTCTATGCCTGCATCTTTGAACAATAAGGCCACAGAGGGGGCCGAACCACCAAACAAGGCATTACCGACTGCATAAGAAAAACCAACGCCCAAAGCACGGACATGCGGTGGAAACATTTCAGCTTTGACCAGACCACTGATCGAGGTATAGAAGCTCAGTAACATCATCAGGAAAATCAACAATAAGGTAATGATGACTGGCGAATCGGCAAAGCTACGCATGCCCGTGACCATCACTGGATAGATAAATATGGCGCTGAGTAAACTGAAGGCCAGCATGGATGCACGACGACCGATACGGTCTGAAAGCATACCAAATAGTGGTTGAGCCAACATAAACACAAACAAGGCAGTGGTCATGATGAAACCGACGGTTTTGCCTTCCATGCCGATATTGGTGAGATAGGTTTTTGAATAAACGGTCACCACATAGAAGGTCAGTGAACCTGCCGAGGTATAGCCCACCACCAATAAGAAGGTTTTCCAGTGCTGTTTTAGCAATGCGATTAAGCTGCCCGATTCTTCGCGCTCGGCATCTTCATGCGATAAAGTCTCTTCTAAGCGGCTTCGTGCGACTAAAGAAAGCAATGCAGCCATACCACCAATAACGAATGGAATCCGCCAGCCGCCATCATTCAACTGCTGCTCAGTCATGAAACCAAGCAAGATTACCCCAAGCAAGCTGGCCAGTAACTGCCCCCCTGACAAGGTGACATACTGGAAGGAAGCAAAGAAGCCGCGTTGTCCTTTTAAACCCAGTTCACTCATATAGGTCGCTACAGCACCATACTCACCACCAACAGAGAGACCCTGTAATAAACGAACCATGAGCAGTAAAAACGGTGCCCACATTCCGACTTGATCATAGGTCGGTAAAGCGGCAAAGAGGAATGAGCTGAGCGCCATCAAGCAAATCGAAATGACCATCGACTGCTTACGGCCCTGACGGTCAGCAATCCGTCCGAAGAGCCAGCTCCCAATTGGTCGCATAAAGAAGCTGGCACCAAACACCCCCCAAACATAAATTGCTTTGGTGGTTGGTTCCATATCTGGTGCAGTTAATGCATGCGTAAAATAAGCCGCAAAAACTGCATAAATATAGAAATCAAACCATTCAACTAGATTCCCTGATGCCGCACCGACAATACCCTTGATACGGCTTGTTCTTTCTTCCTTGCTATATGTCTGACTCATATACGTTCCTTTTCAACCAAGCAAGATTCTGTAACTGAATCTTTACAGAATGTTATATACCGCTAAAAAAGCATGAAAATGGCACTATTTTGTATGTTTTTTATGAAAACATTTTTATATGTGGAGAATAGGCGCGATTTTTTGCTAACTCTTTGACAGGAAAGCAATGTCAAAATAGTCAATATTGAGAATTTAATGTTTTTAAAAGCAACTAATTGAATTGTGGGAGGGGATAATTCTGTTCAGTAAATCATGTGGTGTTATGTACATGGATTGTCATGAAAGCATGCTGGTGAGTGTGATTTTATGATTCCGATTTAAGCCAAGGTATGCGGGTGTTGTAGCACGATTTGATCATCACGCTGAAAAATAACGGATCCAGAAAATAGGCTTGTGGACAAGGTAGCAGACTGCGTTGCTGCTTAATGCAGCAAAGCTGTGGATAAGTTTTGTTTTATACACACGTGCAATGGATGCGATTTAATGCTTATTTTTTCATCGGCTTGTCATTTTTGCTTTTTAGCATAAAGCCATCTTTTAATAATGATATTGAAAAACAATGAAAAGAACACCGCTTGTATGGATGCTTTTTGCATCAACCACCTTAATGACTGCCTGTTCAGAGGGGGATGATGGTCAAAATGGCCTCAACAGTTTGGTCAAGCAAACATCATTGGCGCTAGGTAACGATGCATGTTGGAGTGCAGGGACGCGCTTTGATAGTGGATTGGATAAAAATAGAAATGGTCAGTTAGATGCGGATGAAATCCAGCAGAGTTCGGTACAGTGTGGGCCGAATCTGTTTGCCCAAGGCAGTGTTCTGCCTTATCAAGTGTTAGGGCAGTATCAGGCAAATGGCACAACCATCGATAGCCCCTTCTCCATTCGGCAAGGTGGCTTTGGTTCAGATGTGGCGGCGCATCCAAGTAATAAAAAACAGTTTTATGCACTAACCGATCGTGGCCCAAATGCGGATTATGATGATGGGATACATGGTGCAGGTAAGATTTTTCCGATTCCCGATTATGTGCCTAAAATTGGTCTGTTCGAGGTACAGGACGATGGTTCAGTGACATTGGTCAAAACCATTTTTCTGAAAGATCGTAATGGTAAAAATATTAGTGGTATACCGAATACGGCTGCGTTGGGTGGCACAGGTGAAACTCCCTATGACATCAATGGTCGTGTGATTACGGTCGATCCCAATAAACCCTATGATCCTGTCAGCAATCCAATCAAACTGGATGATTACGGCCTAGACAGTGAAGGGCTGGCTGCTTTAAAAGATGGCACATTCTGGGTCAGTGATGAATATGGTCCACACATTGTGCACTATGATGCCAATGGGAAAGAGATCGGACGGATCAATCCGTTCCCGAATGATGCACGCAATACCTTTACTCTGCCACAAGAGTTTAGCTATCGCCGTGCCAATCGTGGTATGGAAGGCTTAACGATTACCCCAGATCAGAAAACCTTGGTAGGCATTATGCAGTCGACCATGGATTTACCGACCAAAGCGGTAAATAAGTCGACGTTGACACGTATTGTGACCATTAATCTGGAAACAGGAAAAATTGGACAATATCTCTATCGACAAGAGATTGAGGCCAATTCAAATTCTGCGATTGTGGCCATCAATGATCATGAGTTCTTGGTGCTTGAGCGTGATGGGGCTTTCTTAAAAGATGAGCCCAATATCATGAAGCATGTCTATCGGATTGATTTACGCAATGCGACCAATTTGGAAAGCGTGGTTGTACAGGGAGATATCCAGCAAGATCCAAAACTTGGTTTGACGATAGCAGGCAAAACACTGGAACAGTATGTTTTGGCACAGGGGTGGGACAAACTCCAAGCCCTAAATATTCAGCCTGTAAGCAAAACCTTGGTACTCGATATGGCGAAACGTGTCAGCTATGCACATGATAAAATGGAAGGGCTATGGCTGATTGACCAACATCATCTCGGTGTCGTCAATGACGATGACATGGGGGTATGGAAAAACAGCAAGGGGCTGGAAGCAAAATATTTAGATCAGGCGCGCACACGTATCGATGCATCGACTTTATATGTCATTGATAAGCTCAATCTTTTTAACCCATAAGATCTAGACACACATAAAACTTAGGCAGCCTTTTTTATACTGTTTTAAGGGTGGGAAGACGATGAAAATGAAGCAATGGATGTTTGGGCTGTTAGCCAGTACCATGATTTTGCCGAGTATCAGCCATGCGGCACCGAAAGTGGTGAGCCGTGAATATAAACTGCTTTTAGACCCGAATAACTTTAGCTATGTAACAGAAGCGAGCAACGTCAATAGCTATTTTGCTCAGGCAAAAACGGCTATTGAAAACAAGATTGCTCGTACTGTGACGGGCAATATGAGTCTGGATACACAGCGCGAAATCCGTTTTTATGACACACAGGGCAGTTGCCCCTTAAACAGTATGGGGTATAGCCTGAGAGAGCGGATTGAAACGGGTAAAAAAGAAGTCACGCTGAAATACCGCGGCTATGATCATTATATTACCGATTTTGAAGATCTCAGTAGCAGTGTGGCGGGGGCGAAAACCAAACTGGAAGATGATATTACCCGTAAGGACAATCTGGGCTTCTTGGTGGTTGCAAGTAAGTCCACCACTGTGCCAACCACACGGACGATCAATGATTTTGAGGATATTAATACCTTATTTTCAGGCTTTAAAAATAACTATAGTTATAGCAATAGTCAGGCACTGCAAGTGGTGAGTGGCTTAACCATTTATGAACGTAAATATGCCGGTGCAACCATTGATTTGGGGGAGTTTGATGCAGATCTGGAGCTTAGCCTCTGGTATACGCAAATGCCTTATAATGGACTAAAACCCGCAGTGGCAGAAGTTTCATTTAAATATGCAGATGGCAACGCCAATTACACCAAAAAAGTGGTCTCGCGCGCAGCCTTAAGTTTTAGTGCCTTAAAAGCGTTAACGCAATTTAATGCACCGAGTTCAACTGCGACCAAAACACAATTCGTCTATGATTATCAGCCTGGTTTTTGCCAATAGCGCATAAAAAACCTCCCAAACAGGGAGGTTTTTTAAATTTGAGCGGCTTACCAGTGTTCACCTGGGAACAAACGTGCATAGGCACGTTGGATCAGATTGAGTTTCTCTTGCTTACCGATAGAAGCCGTAGAGCTTGGGAACAAGTTATAACCAATGGACATTAAAATATTGTTGATGTCAGGTGCGATGGCATAAGTAATTGACGCAAGGCGACCTAGGTTGGTGGCAATTTTCTTTGTACGCTTCACGATGGCATAAGCAATTAAGTCTGCTGCTTCTTCTGGTGACAGCGTCGGGACATATTTATAAATCTTGGTTGGTGCGATCATTGGTGTACGGACCAACGGCATATAAATAGAGGTGATCGCAATTTTGTGTGAATGAACTTCTGCAGACAAACAACGGCTAAATGCATCCAGTGCTGCTTTAGAGGCCACATACGCCGAGAAGCGGGTTGCATTGGCCAATACACCAATCGAGCTGATGTTAATGATCTGACCATCTTTACGTTGCATCATATGCGGTAAGATATTCAGAACCAGACGGACTGCACCGAAATAATTGAGCTGCATGGTTCGTTCAAAGTCATGGAAACGATCCACGGACTCGTGTACGGCACGACGAATTGATCGACCTGCATTGTTGACCAAAATATCGATATGATCGACCGCCGCCAAAATTTCTTTTGAAACGGCATCAATCGATTCCATCTCATTCAAATCACATGGAAAAACAGAGGCTTTACCACCTTCAGCTTCGATTTCTGCTTTGACCTCATCTAACTTCTCTTTCGTACGAGCGAGCAATAAGACATGAGCACCTGCCTGAGCCAGGTATTTTGAAACCGTTAAACCAATGCCACTTGATGCACCAGTGACAATGATTGTTTTACCGTCGACTTTTTGCTGAAAAAGTTTTTTGAGTTTTGCATTCATGTAAGTGTCCTACATTAATCACGCTGTTGTGTGCAATGCTTTCTTATTGCGATTAACATTGCAATTTATTTTGGTCTAATATTAGTCTATATTTTTTGTTTGTCTAGTGTAAATATCTGAAAAATAATAGTTTTTTTAGAGTAAAAACTCTAAAATAAGATATTGTAATAGTTGAAAAAGAAATAATATTTTTAAATATTTGTATAAAAAATAAGCCCCATTTCAGGGGCTGATCGATTTCATTCAAATTAAACGTGTGCAAGGGCCTGTTCGAGATCAGCAATCAGGTCATCTACATGTTCAATCCCAATAGACAAGCGGACCAGGTCTTCACTGACGCCTGCTGACTTCAGCTCTTCGGCATTGAGTTGACGATGGGTGGTGGTGGCAGGATGGCAAGCCAGACTTTTGGCATCGCCAATGTTTACTAAGCGGGTAAATAGCTGTAATGCATCAATAAAACGGGTCCCGCCAGCCAATCCATCTTGGACGCCGAAAGACAGGATGGCAGAAGGTTTACCTTTCACATATTTTTGGGCCAAATGATGCTGTGGGTGATCGGAGAGGCCTGCATAATTCACCCATTTTACTTTGGGGTGCTGTTTTAAATATTCAGCAACCTTGATGGCATTTTCAGTATGGCGCTCCATGCGTAAGTTCAAGGTTTCCAGACCTTGTAGAATCAAAAACACGCTGAGAGGGCTAATCGCAGCGCCTGTATTGCGCAACGGCACCACACGTGCACGTGCAATATAAGCCGCTTCACCCAGTACTTCGACATAATTCACACCGTGATAGCTTGGGTCAGGCGTATTGAGCGCCTTAAAGCGTTCAGGATATTTGCCCCAAGGAAACTTGCCGCTATCGACAATCACGCCACCAATACTGTTGCCATGACCACCGATGTATTTGGTCAGTGAATGAATCACAATATCTGCACCAAATTCAAAAGGTTTGAGCAACGCAGGCGTAGCCACCGTATTATCTACGATCACAGGAACCCCGTATTCATGTGCAATCTTGGCAATCACGTCTAAGTCGATGATATTGCCGAGTGGATTACCGATCGACTCAACGAAGACCAGTTTGGTTTTATCATCAATAATTTGACGCAATGCTTCTGGGTTTTGATAATCGAAGAAACGGACTTCAATGCCTTGCTTTGGCAAGGTGTGGGCAAACAGGTTATAAGTGCCGCCATATAAGGTCGATACCGATGCAATATTGTCACCCGCTTCGGCAATGGTTTGAATCGCATATGTAATCGCAGCCATGCCAGAGGCTAAAGCCAAGGCACCAATCCCGCCTTCCAGTGCTGCAATACGCTGTTCCAGCACGGCGGTGGTTGGATTCATGATTCGGGTATAGATATTGCCCTGTACTTTGAGATCAAATAAATCTGCACCATGTTGCGTATTATCAAAGGCATAAGAAGTGGTTTGATAAATCGGCACGGCCACGGCTTTGGTGGTCGCTTCTGGTGAATATCCCGCATGAATGGCTAAAGTTTCATCTTTATAGGTCATGATTACATCATCTACGTGAGTTAAATACTGACCGAGTCTAGCGCATATTTTATCCAAAATGGTGCATAAATTTTGCGCTGTATAGCGTTTTTCGTGATATAGCGAGTTCCATAATGCCAGTAATTGTTTTAAGAAAAGTGAAATCATTCAAGCCTGTAATGTCTTGAAAAAGAAAATCTGTGCTTTGGGCTAAACAAATCCTAACTTAACTTCAAGTCAATTGGGTTTTCAGCGTATAATACGCCCGATTATTTATTCGCTTTATTTGCGATGTATTGGTTTTTCAATTGAGGAGTCCTGCGTGGCCCAATATATTTATACGATGAACCGAGTGTCGAAAATGGTTCCGCCGAAGCGCGAAATCTTAAAAGACATCTCTTTATCATTTTTCCCGGGCGCAAAAATTGGTGTGCTTGGTTTGAACGGTGCAGGTAAATCAACCTTACTCCGTATTATGGCTGGCGTAGATAAAGATTTCTCAGGTGAAGCACGTGCACAACCCGGAATCAAAATCGGCTACTTAGAACAAGAACCGCCACTTGATCCGACTAAAGACGTTCGTGGTAACGTTGAAGATGGCGTACGTGAAGCATTGGATGCTTTGGCGCGTCTTGACCAGGTTTTTGCTGAATATGCTGAACCAGATGCAGATTTCGATGCACTTGCGAAAGAGCAGGAAAAATTGGAATCGATCATCCATGCATGGGATGCACACAACCTCAATAACCAGCTTGAAATTGCTGCGGATGCATTGAACCTGCCTGCATGGGATGCAGATGTATCGCTACTTTCAGGTGGTGAACGTCGCCGTGTTGCCTTGTGCCGTTTATTGCTGTCTAAGCCAGACATGTTACTTCTTGACGAACCGACGAACCATTTAGATGCTGAATCAGTGTCTTGGTTAGAGCGTTTCTTAAAAGATTTCCCAGGTACGATCGTGGCGATTACGCATGACCGTTATTTCTTGGATAACGTGGCTGAGTGGATTCTTGAACTTGACCGTGGCATGGGGATTCCTTATCAAGGTAACTATTCTTCTTGGTTGGAACAAAAGAATGCCCGTCTAGAGCAAGAGAACAAACAAGAAGAATCTTTTGCCAAAGCATTGAAAAAAGAACTTGAATGGGTTCGTTCAAATGCCAAAGGTCAGCAAAAGAAAAACAAAGCGCGTATGGAGCGTTTTGAAGAACTTAACTCACGTGAGTTCCAACAGCGTAATGAGACCTCTGAAATTTATATTCCACCAGGTCCACGCCTAGGAAATAAAGTTGTAGAAGTTGAAGGCATCAGTAAATCATTTGATGGTCGCTTACTTTACGAAAACTTAACGTTTACTGTACCGCCTACAGCGATTGTCGGTATCGTGGGTCCAAACGGTGCAGGTAAAACCACCTTATTCCGTATGATGACTGGCGAACAACAACCAGATACGGGTACGGTGACGTTAGGTGAATCAGTTAAAGTGGCTTACGTCGGTCAGATCCGTGACACCTTAGATAACAACAAAACCGTTTGGGAAGAAGTTTCTGGTGGTTTGGATATCTTAAAAATTGGTGATTACGAAATTGCATCACGTGCTTATATCGGTCGCTTTAACTTTAAAGGCCAAGATCAGCAAAAACGTGTAGGTGAATTGTCTGGTGGTGAGCGTAACCGTTTACAGCTGGCGAAAATCTTACAGTTAGGTGCAAACGTTATCTTACTGGATGAACCATCGAACGACTTGGATATTGAAACCTTACGTGCACTTGAAGATGCAATTCTGGTCTTCCCGGGCACCGTGATGGTGGTATCGCATGACCGTTGGTTCCTTGACCGTATTGCAACGCATATCTTGTCATTTGAGAACGAACAGCCAGAATTCTACACAGGTAACTATGCAGAATATGAAGCTTATCGCCAATCTCGTTTAGGTGATGATGCCGCTCAAAAACGAACCAAGTACAAAAAAATCACAGGCTAAGGTCTGAAAAAACCAGCTTTCGAGCTGGTTTTTTTAGCTTATGAAAAAGCCAATTCACTAAATGCAGTATAGAGATAATCTTTTGCCTGAGGATGCCCTTGGTGCATTGCTCTTTCTAGCCAATATTGGGCTTTTTTATAGTCCTTATCTAGACCGAGTTCACCGTGTAAGTAACTTTCACCTAATTTAAATGCGGCATTCGCATTACCTCTTAGTGCTGCGCGTAGAAAATACCACATTGCATTTCGGTCATTAGAGGAAATGGTATAGTGATCTTCTTTATAGTGATCACTGATTGCTAAACTTTCAAAGAATTGTGCTTTATTAATTTCTCGTTCTGATTCAGGAACTGCATCATTCTCCTTCAAACTAAGGAAACATGAGCGCAACTGTTGTTTTACGATATTTAGATTCATAGCAGTCTCCTTTAGTTCAAGCTTTTTCATTATTGTGATTTGAATATAAATCTTTTTTATTAGCTTGTGTTAATTTATTTATGTATATAATGAGATTAAAATGTAAACACCGTCACATTTATTTAAACTGTTATATTAAAAAAGAAATGAAGAGGGACTATTATCCGATTTTTCTTCATATCGTGCGTCTTTATTGATTTAAATGAATGAGACTTTGTAGTCATAATAAAAGATCATACTGCTAATTTAAAAGATGAGCGAATAATGTTAACGATTCAAAAGTGAGCGTTAGCATTAAACCCAAGCTATTTATTAAAATCGCCACGCAGATCTGACCAGATTAATAGCGGTGTAACGGTAACAACATCAAAAACCATGGCTAAAGGATATAACACCATACGAGTTGCTCGTTTTACTGGATGTTTGGTGGTAATGGTTGTTTCTTGCTGTAGCCGAATAGGATAAGGCGTTGCCAATTGTTGCTGAACTTTCTGGCGGTCTAAGCCCTGATACAGCTGGCCTTTGAAAAAAACATTAATATAAGGATAAGGGGCGGTTTGCTGATTTTGAATCAAGTCAAAATTTTGTCTAAAGCCTAAAGACTTTAATAAATCTTTTTGCTTCTGATTGAGATCAACCATGCGAGTATTATATTGAATTTGTAAGACACCACGAAAATGATTTGGATCTTCCATCGTGAGAACCAAAGGAGATGCGCTGGTGAAAGATCGCTGTTGCGCTGGAATTGCATGCAGAAGTTTGAGTAGCTCAGCACTCCCATCCGTCATTAAATAATTAAAATCCTGACCAATAAACACCAGTCCTTGGCTTTGCTGGTTTTGAATGGCTTGCCCCAGTGCAATAATCTGGTCGGTTTTTAAGGTGTCGGTTTGAATACGACTGGTCTCATTGGGGAGCGCAGTTGAAAGAAGGGTGGTGGCACATCCACTGAGGCTAAGCCCCATAGCCAACAGCAAAATAGAGAAGATTTTAGACATAAAATACCTGTCAAAGAAAAATCATGGTGATCAAAGTCGACGAAAAAACTTTCTAAATCAGAGAGAAATTGATTAAAAATTGTTTTGTAATTTTATTACATCGCAATAGCCTGCTATAGTGCCTTTGTGCAATTTACTGTAAGGGTGTGCTGTTGCAACGCTCAACTGTTTTCGTGACCGTCTTGCTGAGTCTGTTCATGTTCCAAAGTTTCTGGAATGTGGCGGCAGCGTTTTGCGCGCACGAAACCTCAAGTGAGTACAGCAGCCTGAACCATTTCGGGCATCATGTGCCAGAGAAAAAGCAAGTCGTGGTGGATCAAGATGCCTCTGACTTGCCTATGCCGCTCAGTCTGCAAGATCATCATGATCATTTACCTTCATGCTTCCATGTAGTGGTGGCTGAAGTTCAACAGCAACTGAATGAACCCATGTTGCGGATGCATAAAGCAGAACAAAAATATTACTGGTCTAATTCGTATCAGTCCCCCCATTTAATCGGATTAAATCCGCCCCCTGTATTGACCCCGCTATAGGTGGGGTAGCCGAAAAATAGCCCACCGCAATCTTATTACTTTGCGGGGCTTTATATGTCTTTTCGTTTAAATCAGCGTATCCATGCGATTGAGCAGCATACGCAGAAAAATCGTATTCAATTGTCATTGCAGTGGTCGGTCATCGCGATTGCCTTAAGCACTGCCGTTTTGAGTCCATCCATTGCAGCAGAGTCTTTGCTTGATGCAAATCAGCCTTCAAGCAAGGTGGCGCAACGCAACCTGAGCTTTGAACAAGTTTTGCAAGATGTTAAACAACATCAAGCAAGCATGGGCGTATGGCAAACCCAGCAGGGGATTGCCGAGGCCAATGTCAAACAAGCCGCTTTATGGGCAAATCCAAGTGTCTCTATTCAGCAGACTGATTTCAGGTCTGGTAAGGATAAAGAGCTTGAATTTGGTGTGTCGCAAAAACTGGATGTTTTTGGTCAACGTCGTGCCGCGGTCAAACTCGCCGATGTGCAAGCTACCCAAGTGGGGCTTAATCAGGCGCTTTACGATGCGCAGCTAGAGCTCGCCGTCAAATATCTTTGGTCACAAGTTGTGATTTTAGAACTTGAGCATGATGTGGTGCAGGCACAGTTAAAAACTAGTCAGGCGACTTTAGATGCGACACGTTTAAGACTGAAAGCAGGCAGTATCGCACAGGTCGATTTAGACCGTACGCTAATGGCGCATATTGAAAATCAGCGTTTATTTCAGCAAACCGAACTGGCTTTAGCCACAGCAAAGCGTCAGTTGGCAAACTTGTGGGGCAGTACTGACAACCGCTACTCGGCTGAAATGGCCAATGTTTGGCCGCAACAACAAGATCTGCAAAGCTATTTGCAGGACAACTTATTTGAGCGTGCAATTCAGCTCGATATTGTGCGACAAAAAGCCAATATTGATTATTTAAAAGCATCCAACCGACCGAATCCAACGGTCAATCTCGGCATGGTGCAAAGTAAAAGTGCGGATACCAATTCGACGGATAACAAGTTCAGAGTGGGGATCGAGATTCCTTTGAATATTTTTAACCGTCAGCAATATTCTCTGCGGATTGCCAATGCCAAACAAGATTTGTTGGTCAAACAGCAACAGTTTTATAAACAGCAAAACTTAAATGCCATTCAGACGCTTACAGCTGAACTGATGGGTTTAAAACAACAGTTTGATTTGGTCAACCAACGACAAATTCCACTGTCTGAAACCGTACAAGAAAAAATGCTGCTAGGTTTTAAAGTGGGTAAATATGCCATTACCGATGTGCAGCAAGCCACCATGCAATTGCAAGATCAGCGCCTAAATAAAGTGCAGTTACTGAAAAGTGCATGGCAAAAACAAATTGAAGCTGAGAGTTTAGCACTGGGCATTGAGCCAAGTGTTGTGAGCTCAACAGATGCTTTAAACCAGATTAATCAAACCCTTTGGAAAGATACCAATAACCTTCCCACTGTAGTAGGAGCAGAATAATGTCGACAAATAAATCTAAAAAGCAGTGGTTTTGGGTCATTCTGGTTGTCGTGGTTGGCTTAGTCCTCAGCGCATTATTATTTTTCACTGGCAAGAACAAAGCTGGTGGTGATGCCGCTAGTGCGGGCGATAGCCATGCTGAGGGCGAGGACGGGCATGCAGAAGGTGAAGCTGGGCAAGGTAAGGAAAGTGAGGAAGGCAGTTTAAATCTAAGCCCAAAACAGATGACCGAGTATGGCGTTAAACTGGCTCAGGTGGGTGTCGGGGAGGTTGGACAGCAATTTGCCTATCCTGCGAAACTGGTGACCAATACCGATCAACAAGCGCATGTTTCAGCAACCTTTGCTGGACGTGTAGAAAGCGTCAATGCAGTACTGGGTCAACAGGTCAAGAAAGGGCAGGTGTTAGCCACCTTATTCATTCCGGATTTAGTCGATCAACAAGCCAATTTAAGTATTGCGCAGCAAGCATTAACGCTTGCTCAGCAAGACTATCAGCGTGAAAAGCAACTCTGGGAGCAAGGTGTTTCTGCACGTCAGGATTATCAACGTGCCTATAATGCCTATCGTCAGGCACAGATTCAGGTACAGGCTGCGCGAAGCCGTTTATCTGCCTTGGGTGCATCCAGTGGCAGTCAGGGGCGCTATGTCTTGACCGCGCCTTTAAGTGGGGTGGTGAGTCTGAAAGATATTGTGGTCGGTGAGCAAATTACTGCAGATAAGCAGCTCTTTGTGATTGATCAGCTGGATCAACTCTGGATTGAATTTATTTTACCGAGCGTGAATAACATCAATGTCCAACCCGATCAGCAGATCGAGTTTAAATCACTGCAAACCAATAATAGCTTTAAAGCACAAATCCAGACCTTAACCACAGCCGCAGATACGCAAACGGGTCGTTTGCAGGTACGTGCCAAAGTGTTAACGCCTGCCAAAGAATTACGACCGAATTTAATGGTGAATGTGCTGTTAGATGGCACCGATAAAAAACCTGTGTTGCGTGTTGCCAAAGCAGCGATTCAGCAGATCGAAGGCAAAGCGACGGTGTTTGTGGCCAAGCAAGAAAAAGACCAAATGCATTTCACGCCAACACCTGTTCAGCTCGGTAGTTATTCAAGTGATGGGCAATGGGTGGAAATTCAATCCGGTCTGACTGAAAAGCAACAATATGTCAGTCAAGGCAGTTTCCTTTTGAAATCTGAGATCGAGAAAGGAGAGGCTGAGCATGGACACTAAGGATAATTTGGGGCTTCCGCCTGCGGAAGGCCTATTTGATCGGATTATTCAGTTTTCAATCCGCAATGCGATCTGGGTCATGCTGTTTGTGGTGGCATGGATCGGGGTTGGGATTTATAGCTACCAGAAGCTTTCGATTGATGCCGTCCCTGATATTACCAATGTACAGGTGCAAATTAACAGTCAGGCTGGTGGATTTACTGCGCCTGAAGTTGAGCAACGTATTACCTATCCGATTGAAAATGCCATGTCTGGTATTCCAAATCTGGAACAGACCCGCTCAATCTCACGCTATGGCTTATCACAAGTCACGGTGATTTTTAAAGATGGGACGGATATTTATTGGGCGCGTCAGCTGATTAATCAGCGTTTGCAGGAAGCCAAGAGTGCTTTGCCAGATGAGATTGACCCGCAAATGTCACCGATTTCAACCGGTCTGGGGGAGATTTATCAATGGGTGGTCAAGGCGGAACCGAATGCGAAAAAGGCAGATGGGACGTCGTATCAAGCCATGGATTTGCGTGAAATTCAGGACTGGATTATTCGCCCTCAATTACAGCGAGTGCCAGGCGTTGCAGAAATTAATACCATCGGGGGATATAACAAGACCTATGTGGTTTCTCCAGATTTAAAACGTTTGCAACAACTGCAAATTCCGTTATCCGATTTGCAAACGGTGTTGACCGAAAATAATGAAAACCGCGGTGCGGGTTTTATTGAAGAAAATGGTCAACAGCTTACCGTGCGTATTCCAGGCATGCTGAAAACCGTACAAGATATTGAAAACGTGACGGTCAGTACCAAAAATGGTTTACCGATCCGTGTTGCTGATGTCGCAACCGTTTCGATTGGCCATGATCTGAGAACTGGTGGTGCGACCTATAACGGTGAAGAAACGGTACTGGGCATTGCCATGATGATGATGGGCGAGAACAGTAAATCGATCGCCCAAGCACTCGACAGCAAAATGCAGGAAATCAAACGCTCATTGCCAGAAGGCGTGGTGATTGAAACCGTTTACAACCGCAGTAATTTAGTGGATAAAGCCATTAAAACGGTAGCCAAAAACCTGATTGAAGGTGCAATCCTGGTGATTGTGATTCTGTTTGTGTTCTTGGGGAACTTCCGTGCTGCATTAATTACCGCCTGTATTATTCCCTTATCGATGTTGTTTACCCTGACGGGGATGGCGGAACAGAAAATCAGTGCCAACCTGATGAGTCTCGGGGCGCTGGATTTCGGGATTATCGTCGATGGTGCGGTAGTGATTGTCGAAAACTGTATTCGACGGCTGGCCGAAGCACAACATCATAAGGGGCGGTTGCTGACCCGTTCTGAACGTTTCACCGAAGTTTTCTTGGCAGCGAAACAAGCGCGACGTCCACTGATTTTTGGACAAATCATCATTATGGTGGTGTATTTACCGATCTTTGCATTGGCAGGTGTGGAAGCAAAAATGTTCCATCCTATGGCAATGACGGTGGTGTTGGCCTTGATCGGTGCCATTATTTTATCAGTGACCTTTGTCCCTGCGGCAGTGGCTTTATTTGTTACCGGTGAAGTGAAAGAGAAAGAAAGTCGCTGGATGGCGGCATTAAAGCGCAATTATGAGGCCTTATTGGATAAAGCCTATGCTTTCCGTTATGTCGTGATAGCAGGAGCAGTCACGATTTTAGTGTTAACTGCTGCAATCGGCTCGCGTGTCGGCAGCGAGTTTGCACCTCAACTAAGTGAAGGTGACTTTGCCTTGCAGTTGATGCGTGCGCCGAGTACCGGGATTGAAGAGTCACTTAAAATTCAGGAAAGTGTTGAGAAGCAATTACTTGCAGAATTTCCTGAAATCAAAGCGATTTTTGCACGTACAGGGACCGCAGAGGTGGCAACGGATGTGATGCCACCAAACATTTCCGATGCTGTGGTGCTGTTAAAGCCGCGTGATCAGTGGCCAGACAAGTCGGAAACCATCGATGACCTTCGGACTCGAATGTTGGCTTATGTGGAGAAAATCCCGGGTAATAACAGTGAGTTTTCACAACCGATTGAACTACGTTTTAATGAATTAATTTCAGGTGTACGCAGTGATATTGGGGTGAAGGTGTTTGGTGATGATATGCAGGTCTTGAATCAAGAGGCTGAAAAAGTTGCTCAAACCCTGAGGACGATTACTGGTTCGAGCGAAGTTAAAGTCGAGCAGACGGACGGTTTACCGTTGCTGAATGTCGATATTGACCATGCACTGGCGGCGCAATATGGCTTGTCGATGAAATCGATCCAAGATTTAGTTGCCGCAAGTATTGGTGGACAAAGTGTCGGACAGATTTTACAGGGTGACCGCCGTTTCGATTTTGTCGTGCGTTTAGATGATGTGATGCGTACGCCACAGCAATTGGCGATGTTACCGATCCAGCTGCCGAATGGCGGATTAATCAAATTGCAAGACGTTGCAAAAGTGGAAAACATTTTAGGCTTGGCTCAGGTCAGTCGTGAGAATGGCAAGCGCCGTGTTGTAGTGACCACCAACGTTCGAGATCGTGACTTAGGCTCGTTTGTGGGTGAGATGCAACAGAAGTTATCACAGCAAAAATTACCAAGCGGTTATTGGCTCGGTTATGGCGGGCAGTTTGAAAATCTTGCTTCGGCTAAAGCCAGAATGCAGATTGTAGTGCCATTGGCCTTGTTGATGATCTTTATTCTGTTGATGGCTGTGTTTAACAACTTTAAAGAGAGTCTGCTGGTGTTTAGTGGTGTGCCATTTGCCTTGTCGGGTGGGTTGGTGGCGCTATGGCTACGCGATATTCCATTGTCAATGTCGGCAGGTGTGGGCTTTATTGCCCTTTCGGGTGTCGCAGTATTGAATGGTTTGGTGATGCTGAGCTTTATCAAAGAGCTGCGAGAACAATATGATGTTCATTATGCCACTTGGCATGGTGCGGTATTGCGTCTACGCCCCGTCCTGATGACCGCTTTTGTTGCATCGCTTGGCTTTATTCCGATGGCCATTGCCACGGGTACGGGTGCGGAAGTACAGCGTCCACTGGCAACCGTGGTGATTGGTGGGATTATTTCATCCACCTTACTGACCTTGTTGATCCTGCCTGTGGTATATCGTTGGATGAATGAAGCGAAACAGAGCAAACGTCAGGAAAGTGCAATTTAATCCGTTTATGCTATCTTCTTAATGAAGCACTTTATTAAGAAGAATCTGAACCAGCCAAAGCGATTTTCGCTTTGGCTGACGGTAAGACTGCAACAGGTCTTGCTTTGATAATGATAAGAGGAGTCCTACATGAGTGGACATCAAGGGCATGACCATAGTCATGCAGCAGTCACAGAAGGTAATATCAAAAAACTCACCATTGCGCTGATACTGACCTCAACCTTCTTGGTGGTTGAAGTGGTCGCGGGTTTAATAACGCAAAGTTTAGCATTACTGTCCGATGCAGCGCATATGTTTACCGATGCTGCTGCGTTGGCGATTGCTTTGGTGGCGATTAAAATTGCCAAACGTCCAGCAGATAACAAGCGCACGTTTGGCTATCAGCGTTTTGAGATTCTGGCGGCATTGTTTAATGCATCGATGTTGTTCTTTGTGGCCATGTATATCCTGTACGAAGCGTATCAGCGCTTTACGCAACCGCCTGAAATTCAAAGTGTTGGCATGCTGATCGTGGCAAGCTTGGGCCTGATTATTAATCTCATTTCCATGAAGCTGTTAATGTCCAGTGCTGCAGAAAGCCTGAATATGAAAGGTGCATATCTGGAAGTGTTGAGTGATGCACTGGGTTCAGTCGCTGTCATCGTGGGTGCGGTGATTATCTATTACACCAACTGGTACTGGGTTGATACCATTCTTGCGGTTGCGATTGGTTT
The DNA here is from genome assembly GCF_000413935.1 of Acinetobacter colistiniresistens. Taxonomy (GTDB): domain Bacteria; phylum Pseudomonadota; class Gammaproteobacteria; order Pseudomonadales; family Moraxellaceae; genus Acinetobacter; species Acinetobacter colistiniresistens. Next base: position 175,924 of record NZ_KE340378.1, read on the forward strand.
CTGGGTCTTACCGAGAACATGGATTCTGCTCAAGCAAAGTATCAATATCTTGCTGGAAGGTGTTCCCGAAGAAGTGGATATTGAAAAACTCAGAAATGATTTACTCGGATTGGATGGCGTTGAGAGTATCCACCAGTTAAAGGTCTGGGCAATTACCTCAAAGAATATTCATCTTACGGTTCATCTGTTCGCACCAAATGCTGATCGTAATCAGTTGCATCGTGCTGCTACGGAAATGTTATCGCATGAGCATGGTATTGCTGAGGTGACTTTGCAGATTGAAGATGATGCAGAAATCAACTGTCAGCATACGCATCAACATGCTGACAATGAAGAACAGGCTCATTCACATCAGCATTAAGCTGATGTGAATCTCCATCTCGATATTTTAGTTCTGCCACTCATGATTGCAGTCACGGCATTTCCAATATTTCTGTGCCTGCATAAACGCTTGCATAGAAATTTTAAAATCAGGTAGATCACGCCAGAATAGAACACCTGCAATGACACAGATTACAAAGACGACAACCGTCGTGATTTGCAGGCCTTGTCCCGCACCATTGCCAAAAATCCACATGCCAACGCTGATCAGCACCAAGAGCAACAAAATAAAAATTGCAGGAACTAAAAGCACCAAACTTTTAGGTACATTCGGGCGGGGGCTGTTCATTCCCTGACTGGCGGGCATGATTTTTGCGCTTTGACATTTAGGGCAACGATATTGCATAGAGAATTCCTATTCGGTTTTGTTCATTTTAACGAAAATTATGTGAAAGCAAAAATCTTGAGCCTTTCAAATACATAAATTTACTTATTTTTATCGTTTATCGCGCCACAGCGCCGAGCATCATATTGGCTTTAGAAGTACTGCGACAGCTCGTCTAAAGCCATTCGCAAAAGCTGGGGCAGTCTGCTAAGTTGCAACTTGAGCAGGCTGAAGAATGCGAAAGGAAGCGCATGTTACCCACCAAGATTCTCAAATTGCGTTTATTACGTATTCAGAAGGGCAAAGAACATCTGTCAGCTCAAGAGAAGCTCATGTTGGTGACGATGGAAAGCCCTGATCTTAGTGCACATTTTCTGTTACGTTTATTTAAAGTGGTTTTACCCAAACAATGGCAATTCAGGCATGAGAGTGATGAAGACATTCTCTATGCCAGCCAATTAATTCAGTTGATTGAAGATGAGTTGCTGAGTGCTTATGAGTCGCATGCGCGTAAGTATGCATGGTATGAGCAGTGTTTGGTCTATAGACTGAATTTCATTGTGAAACAGCCGAATCAGCAACACATCAATGGCTACCTGCGTCGGTTGGATCGCTGTCTAGATCAACAACCAAAGATTGATCTCTTGCATTATTTCCAACAACATTATCCGAGTGCGCAATATGCGATCGCACTGGCCAAAGCTTATGCAGGGGCGACGCAATATAAGCAAGCGATTGAATACTATGAATGGGCAGCACAACAATCGCAGCAACGCAATGAAACCGCCTTTTATGCTTATATTGATTGTTTACTGAGTCGCAATCAGCCTGAATATCAGCCACAGCTGAGTGATGTTGAATATGCCCTTCATTTGTTGTTGCACCATCTGAAACCAATTGATCAGAAAAATCAGAACCAGCGATTACAGCGTGCGGTCAGCTTATTATTACCCGAGTCCATCCTTCGAACACGAGCCGCAAATACCCATCTGTTGGCGGATTTGGGACGTGGTCTGAATTCACTGGGAAAATCCTTAAATGGTATTTTTGGTGCTAAGCAAGCGCATCTCCCTTTTAGTCAGGAGGTGATTGCAACTGCACCACAGCTTTTAACCGAGCAGAGTGTGCTCACAAGCTTAGTTCAGCAGAATACGATGCAAGCCGCATGGCAGCGTGTTCTGGCGCAGGATACGATCAATACAGGGCAAGCTGATCTACCGCTGATTTGTTTATGGCAAGCCATCCAACAAAATGCAGAAATTTTGCGCTTATTACAAACCCCTGTTCAATATGAAGTATTGCTGGGTCAACTTCACCAGACTGATTCGAAACCAAAGCGAGATTTTGATCTGGGCCAGATTCAGCTGATCTTGCAACAAGGCTTGATGGCGTATTTAGGTGATATTCGTTTGAATAAACAACATCCTGAACGGAATGCACTGTATCTACAGCGTGATCTTGTTATTGAGGACATGATTGCTTTTGCAGTCTGGTTCAATCAGGACGTTTTAGCTCCATATCTACAACAACAAAGTCAGCAGCTTCGCCATGTTCAAGACTTGTTGAGGCAATTGGATGCATCAGCCTTAGTCAGTCATTTATTTGCATTGCAGTTTGAAATGCATAAACGTGTACAGGATCTTGCTGACTGGATGACGCTAAAATTGGCAAAAGGTAGTGAGTTTGAGCAGATGCAAGCTGCATGGGTGGCTTTGCGTGAACTACCAAATTTTGGTGTTGGGCAGGAAAAAGTACAGCAGCTTGAATCGATATTGAAACAGTATAAAGTGCTGCGTTTAGAGCAGATTCAGGCGCTGAGCGCCGAAGATGGGCAAGAGCCTCTTCAAGCGGATGAACCATAGAATTTTATGTCAAAGCGGCGTTGCTCTGAAGTGGTAAATAATTTGAGGCGATGCAACAAAAATACGCAAATCACAGCGAAGAGCGTGCTAATCTACAGAAAAATATCTAATAAGTTCATAAAGCAGATTGATGCTCATAAGAAATGAGCCTGTAAGAAAAGGAAGAGGGAGAGCATCTTGAATCGACAAGATGATAAAAAAGCGATGTTCGATATTATGCCGGCCGATGCGGAAGTTTCTGCGGAGAAACCATCCTTATCACGTCGACTGATCAATAAAACATTGCAGCATGCACAGGATGCGGTGGAATTTGCCAGTGATACTTCGCGCAATATTGCGGGTGTGGCAGATGCAGCGCTGGATGCCTTGGATCATGTCACGCATCATACCAAGCGTGGTGTCGAAGGGGTGCGCAATACCGTACGTGATATGGTCTCGGAGACCAGTGAAGCAGCACGTCAGGTCGCTTTGGCCATGGCGAGAGCCTCTTTAGGCAAAAGTAGTCTGACCTTGTATCTTCCCGAGATGTTGCTGAATAATCAAATTCGCAAGCGAATGGATCGTAGTGAAATTGATGACATTAAAATTGAATGTGGGAATGACCGTTTCCATATTGAATTGGATGGGCACTATCGTCGTTTTCTATATCGTCTTTCACTCGAATTTAATGTCTTAGAGTGTCGTATCGGACAAGAAAAGTATTTACGTTTACGCCAGGTTGATGAGCATCTGGATTTACAAATCCGTCATGGCGGAACCCTGACCAATTGGGCAGCACGTCGTGTTGGCAATGTCAGTTTTGAATTAATTAATTCTTTACCGATCCCATTTCTGATCAATCATCTGATTCGCGATATCCCCGGTATTCAAAAAGAAGGGCATCGCTTATGGTATATCGATCTGGAAGAGGCAGGTTTTATTGATTTCATTAATAACCGCTCATGGATGGTCGATAAACTTCTAAACTTGACCGATTTTAGTATTTTACCGGGTCTAAATATTTTGCAAGAAAGCCGGGAGTTGGTACAACAACTGGTGGATCAATTTGAGATTCGGGGTCTGCGGGTACAGTCTGGGCGTCTGGAAGTGCAGGTCGGGATTGGGAGTGAATAGGCAATAAAAAAGCCACTGTCAATGCAGTGGCTTTTTCAGAATTTGGCGTCCCTACGGGGATTCGAACCCCGGTTACCGCCGTGAAAGGGCGATGTCCTAGGCCTCTAGACGATAGGGACATATCTGAGGAAATTTACCTGAGCGGCATATGTAATACATATTGATCGCTAGGCCTAAATTCTCGGCAAAGATTTAATTCTTTGCTTTTCCTCGAATTTAGTGGCGTCCCTACGGGGATTCGAACCCCGGTTACCGCCGTGAAAGGGCGATGTCCTAGGCCTCTAGACGATAGGGACGTTTCAGAGGTGGGCGTATATTAGGGTGAATCGGATGGGGTGTCAAACACTTTTCTCAAGAAAATCTAAAAAAAGTGGATAAGTGTTTAAAAATAAAACATGTTGCGGAATAAATAATCAAAAATAAGCAGTTAAGCAAAAATATTGAGAAATTGATGTGTTTAAGAGGCAAAAAAAATGCAGCTTCAGCTGCATTTTTTTAAGGGTTGTTTATTTACGATCACGATAAAAAACATAATGGCTTAAATAGCAGGCTGCGATAAACAGTAAGCAGCCAATAAAACCTGCCTGCATTTCAGGGTCTGCAGCCATACTCAAACCGGTAATGAAACAGAAGACAAAGCCTAAAATTGGCACAATCGGGTAAAGCGGTGCAGCAAATTTTAAATCTTTTGCTGAATGACCGGCCTTATACCACTCACGTCTAAAGTTAAACTGACTCCAGCAGATGCTCATCCACACAATGACCATTGTGAAGGCTGCAACACCCAATAGATTCTTGAAAATCGTTTCAGGCGCAAAGTGTTCGGATAACAGACCGGGAATCGCACCAAACATCGTGACGACCAGTGCAATCACAGGCGTACCACGTTTTGATAAACGTGAGAATACACTTGGTAGCTGGCGTTGATCAGACAAAGACCACATCATACGTGATGCTGCATACAGTCCAGAGTTTGCAGCCGAAAGGAGTGCGGTAATAATCACGAAACGGATAATGTCATCGGCATAAGGAATACCAATGTAGTTAAATACCGTTACAAAAGGACTGCTACTCACGCCTTCACCGCCTAAGCCTGCAACTTGGAACGGCAGTAGGGCACTGATCACAATGATGGTACCGACAAAGAAAATTAATAGGCGCCAGATCGCTGCATTGATGGCTTTAGGCACATTTTCAGCAGGGTCTTTGGTTTCACCTGCAGCAACCCCAATCAATTCTGTGCCCGAGAAAGCAAAGTTGACAATCAGCATGGTGGTAAAGATGGGGATCAGGCCTTGCGGGAACCAACCGTGCGCAGTCAGATTGTGGAACAGGGGTGCTGATTCGTAACCATTAAATGAGATCAAACCAAAAATCGCCAATAAGCCTAAAATGATGAAGGCAATGACGGTGACGACTTTAACTAAGGCTAGCCAGAATTCCGACTCAGCAAACATTCGGGTCGAAGTCAGATTTAAGCCTAAGATGGTCACGGCAAAAATGATGGTCCAGATCCACATTGAGATATCAGGGAACCATTCCTGCATCAGCAGGGCAGCAGCAGTAAATTCGGTCCCTAAGGTCGCGGTCCAAGTGAGCCAGTAGACCCAAGAAACCATATAACCTGTGCCTGGACCAATATATTTTTGAGCGTATGCACCAAAAGATCCAGCAACAGGCATATGTACTGCAAGTTCACCTAAACAGAGCATGACCATATAAGCAATTAAACCACCTAGGATATAGGCAATAATTGCACCCACAGGGCCAGTTTGAGCGATAACTTCACCAGAACCTAAAAATAAACCTGTACCAATTGCACCGCCTAAAGAAAGCATAACTAAATGGCGAGTGCTCATTGCACGTTTTAAAGTTTTTGATTCTGAATGCGTATTCGAGTTGGAAGATTGCATACGACAATTTGTCCAAGCATAGAGAAGCGGCTATTTTATGGAAAATTCGGAAATGTGCAATCTGATTGAGGAAGATTGTGAGAAAAATATAATTATTCGTATAAAGAATATGGCGTCCCTACGGGGATTCGAACCCCGGTTACCGCCGTGAAAGGGCGATGTCCTAGGCCTCTAGACGATAGGGACAGATGAGGCAACACACGAATGATCGAAATCTAGCGTTCATCTCGATACCGCGTTGCGATTTCGAAATTCTGGTGGAGCCAAGCAGGATCGAACTGCTGACCTCTACAATGCCATTGTAGCGCTCTACCAACTGAGCTATGACCCCAGAATGTGTGAGCGCAATATTAGGGGGAATGCGCTCACACGTCAATCATTAAACTGAATTAAGTCTCACTATTTGCATCATTTTTCGGCAATTTTAGTGATTCATTTAGCTTTTCCCAAACTTTCAGTTCTTTCTTGCTTGGTGCACCGACCAGTTCTAAGGCATGACGGAGACGTGCAAAGGTCAAATCTGGACCCAACGTCACCATGGATTGCATCACTGGGGTAGAGCTTGTTGATCCAGCAATCGCAATAAAGAAAGCAGGCATGAAATCACGTAATTTGATTTCCATCTGGTTGGCCAAGTCCATCAGGGTTTGGCTAACGGTGTCATTATTCCATGTGAACTGGCTTTCTAAACGCCAGATTGCAAACTGTAAGCTTTGACGCACTTGCTCTTCGGTCAATTTCTTGCTTTCAAACAGTTCTTTGCTGATTTGCGGCATATGGTTGAAGTAGAAACCTGCCCAATTGACTGCTTCAGACAATAAGTGGATACGTGGCTGAATCGCAGCAGCAATATCTTCAAGCGTTTGGCGGTCACTTTTCCATGCCAACAAACGATCCAGAAGTTGACCTGGTGTCAACCCTTTGATCCACTGACCATTGAGCCAGTTGAGTTTCTCAACATCAAAGATCGGTCCGCCGAGTGAAACACGTTGTACGTCAAAGTGCTCAATCATGTCATTTAAGGTAAACACTTCACGCTCATCCGGCATGGACCAACCCATGCGACCGAGGTAATTCAACAAGGCTTCAGGGAGGACACCGATGTCGCGATAGTAGTTGATTGAGGTTGGGTTTTTACGTTTAGACAGTTTTGACTTGTCCGGGTTACGTAATAGAGGCATGTGGCATAGTGTTGGCATGTCCCAACCGAAGTATTGATACAGCAACTGGTGTTTTGGTGCAGAGGGTAACCATTCTTCGCCACGTAATACATGGGTGATTTCCATTAAATGGTCATCGACCACATTGGCAAGGTGATAGGTAGGCAAGCCATCTGTTTTTAACAATACTTGCATATCCACTTGTGCCCATGGAATTTCCACTTCGCCACGCAGCAGGTCGTTGATTTTACAAATCCCTTCTTCAGGTACTTTCATGCGAATCACATGCGGTTCACCCGCAGAGAGGCGACGTTGTACTTCTTCTTGTGAGAGTTTTAAACCACGACCGTCATATTTTGGTGTTTCGCCACGTGCCTGTTGTTCTGCACGCATTTGATCAAGTTCTTCTGCGGTTGCGAAGCAATAAAAAGCATGGCCTTTTTCAACTAGTTCCAAAGCGTATTGCTTATAAATGCCCATACGTTCCGATTGGCGATAAGGCGCATGTGGGCCCCCCACATCTGGACCTTCTGACCAATTTAATCCCAACCAACGTAAAGAATCTAAAATCATCTTTTCAGATTCAGGTGTTGAGCGAAGTTGATCCGTATCTTCAATACGTAAAATAAACTCACCGCCGTGCTGTTTGGCAAAACATAGATTAAATAACGCAATATAAGCTGTGCCTACATGTGGAAAACCAGTAGGAGAAGGCGCAATACGGGTACGAACTTTCATAAATGATCGGAGCTAAAATTTAAATTAAAATGATTATAACGAAAAAGCCTAGTCACGGCATGACTAGGCTTGATTTAAATATGTGAAGGGGCACATATTTAACGATTAAGAAGTATGGGGTTGGAATATGGTCTGAACGAAACGGGAAAAACGTTCATGCTGACTAGCAAAGAATGTTTGTGTTGGCGTTGTGCGAATCGTATTCAGCATTTTTAACTCGTCATCTGATGACGGTAACATGCTGGTATTGCGTTTTTGCTGATCAAGGGCTTTAACAATCAGGCTCGAAGATGATTTATCAATCGTTCTTATGTTACTGCTTTCTTTAATTGCTGCCGCATGCCCCAGTTGAACAGAACATGCTAAAAACAAGCTGAAGCATAGTGTTTTTTTCAATTCTAATGCTCGCATTGCTCACACCCCTTTATGACTTTGAGTCTACAAGACTAACCAAACTACTATAGTATTGCTTTAATAATACGATTCAAACATAAATCTTAATAAAAAAGTAGAACCAAGTCACACTTTTTACAAAAAATATAAAAAATTGACACATTCTGATAGGTGTTTATAGCAAATTGTCTACTTTCTATACAAGTCGAATTTAGCAAGCAAATGTGTAGAAAAAGTGGAGAATAATAATTTTTCTCATTTTAATTAAAAAATACATAGAATCACAATCAACAGACATATCTAAAAAACAGAATAGTAATTGATTTATTGATATAACTGCATGATTGTAAAATATTTTTAAACAAATATAGTGAACACAAACGGGGTGATAGAAGCGAAGAATAAAATGAAAACAGTTATTGCAGCAGCGTTATTGGCGTTGGGTCTGAATAGTGTTGCGCAAGCAGCAACCACTTTTTTAAATGTATCTTATGATCCAACGCGTGAATTTTATCAAGAATATAATCAGGCATTTGGTCAGTATTGGAAGAAAAGAACCGGGCAAGATGTGGATTTCAAGCAGTCACATGGTGGTTCTGGCAAGCAGGCACGCTCAGTGATTGATGGTCTGCAAGCGGATGTGGTGACTTTGGCTTTAGCCAATGATATCGATGAAATTGCCAATGCAGGTTTAATCCGCAAAGACTGGCAAAAACAATTTAAAGACAATTCGGCTCCTTATACTTCAACGGTTGTGTTTTTGGTACGCAAAGGCAATCCCAAAAATATCCGAGATTGGAATGACTTGACCAAGCCAGGAGTAGAAATCATTACCCCGAATCCAAAAACAGGGGGCGCGCCACGTTGTATTTATCTGGCAGCTTGGGGTTATGCACTGAAGCAACCAGGTGGAAATGATGCCAAAGCGCGTGAACTGGTAAAAAAACTCTATCAGAATGTCAAAGTCTTGGACTCGGGTGCACGTGGCTCCTTAACTACGTTTGCTGAGCGTGGCATTGGCGATGTGCTGTTGTCTTGGGAAAATGAAGCATTATTGGCGACCCAAGGCTTGGGCAAGGATAAATTTGAAATTGTGTATCCATCGATTTCAATTCTGGCAGAACCTTCAGTGGCAATCGTTGATAAAACTGTCGATAAAAATGGTAATCGTCAATTAGCACGTGGTTATTTGAACTTCCTTTATTCACCCTTGGGGCAAGATCTGGCTGCAAAATATTATTTCCGCCCACGTAATCCTCAAGTGGCTGCCAAATATGCACAACAATTTCCGAAGATCAAACTTTTCAAAATTAATGACGTGTTTGGTGGATGGGCAAAAGCGCAGAAAACCCACTTTGTGAATGGGGCGATCTTCGATCAAATTTATGCAGAAAAACCATAGATCGGGCTGCTATTCATTGGGTATCTAAATTTAAAAAAGCAAATACAGGAAGTATTTGCTTTTTTATTGACTGAAAAATGACAAGAAAACGGTTTTATCTATGAAAAGTTAAGAATTCTCTACAAAAAGTCGTTTGGTACTGGCATAAAACAAGGTGATAATGTGCAGTTACATTTTTAGCTGTTGATTCATTTCTTATGTCGCATATTTCTGTCTTACTTCATGAAACCGTTGATGGCGTATTGGCAGGCCGCGATACTGGTATTTTCGTTGATGCAACCTTTGGTCGAGGGGGGCATACCAAGCTATTACTGTCAAAACTAGATGCCAATGCACGCGTCTATGCCTTTGATAAAGATCCGCAAGCCCTTGAGGTTGCAGCACAATTAGAACAAGAAGATTCGCGCTTTAAAATCATTCATGCCAGTTTTGCCGATATTCAAGCGGAGCTCGCCAATATCGGGATTACCGAAGTTGACGGGATCATGGCGGACCTTGGGGTTTCATCGCCACAGTTGGATCAAGCGGAACGTGGTTTTAGCTTTATGCAAAATGGGCCACTGGATATGCGTATGGACAATTCACAGGGTCCAACCGCAGCAGAATGGTTACTTGAAATTGAAGAAGAAAAACTCGCAAACATTATTTACCAATATGGTGAAGAACGTTATAGCCGCCGTATTGCCAAAGCGATTAAACTGGCTGGTGAAATGAGCACTACCGCACAACTGGCAGAAGTGGTTAAAACAGCACATCCAAAGTGGGAAAAGCATAAACACCCTGCAACACGTACTTTCCAGGCGATTCGTATTGCAATTAACAAAGAACTTGATGATATCGAGAGCTTTTTGCCGCAAGCTGTAAGCTTGTTAAAAGCAACAGGGCAGTTGGCAGTGATTAGCTTTCACTCTTTGGAAGATCGTTTAATCAAGCAGTTTATCCAAAAAGAATCGAGCTTACCTGAAGATTCGGGTTGGGGCATGCCTCAAGCACAGGTGGATACTCGACGTTTAAAGAAAGTTTCTCGTATTCGTGCGAGTGAAGCAGAAGTAAAAGCAAATCCTCGTTCGCGTAGTGCATGGCTACGTGTTGCAGAGCGCTTAGAGCAAAAAGGCTGAGAATGAACAACAACAATGACGAAGACCTTATATCAAGCAGCAGAAAGGGACTGAAAAAGGTTGCTGTTTATGCTGTACTCGTTGCATTGGTATTTATCAGTGCGATGATGGTGGTGTTTCAAGTGTTTGAATATCGGCATGATTATCGTGACTTGAGTACTTATATGCGTGAAAGAGATGATTTAAACGCTGAATGGGGGCGTTTGCTGATTGAACAGCAGACCTTCGGGGCAACCGCCCAGATCGGTTCACGTGCAGTGACGCAACTCCGTATGTTTTCACCACCAGCGACGCAGACGGTCGTGATTTCTTTACCTATGACTTCAAAGCAAGATAAATAAGGCATGCTGTATGGCAGATAAGCGAAGTAAACCAATACGAAAAAAACAGCAGTCCATTTCTGAAAGACCGACCCTTGCTTTGGATATGTGGCGATTTTACTTGCTTTGGGGCGCAGTATTGCTGTGCTTTGTGGTATTGGTTGCACGTGCATTCTATGTGCAAGTGGTGAATAAAGACTTTCTGCAAAATAAAGCCAATGCCAATATTTTACGCACCGAACGCTTAGAAGCGATGCGTGGCGTGATCAGTGATCGGCATGGTGTTCCTTTAGCGATTAGCACGCCAATCATGAAAATTGTGATTGATCCAAGAGACTATTGGGAGACTAAGCAGCAATTTGATGAAATTACTGCTGAGCTAAAAAAAGATCCAAATAACCGTAAATTAAAACGTCAATTGCCCGATAAAAATTTAAATCTGGATGAGTTGGCGGATGCTGTGGGTGTTGACCGTGCGGATTTGAAAAAGCAAATGCAGGCACGTCCACGCTCACGTTATTTGGTGCTACAAAAAGAAATTCCACCGCAGCAAGCAGATTTAATTACCAAGCGTAATTTCCAAGGGGTATATGCCGAGAAAAGTTATAAGCGCTATTACCCGCAACCTCAACCAAATGCACAGATTATTGGGTTGACCAATAGTGAAGGGGTGGGGATTGAAGGCTTGGAAATGCAACTGAATAAACAGTTGTCTGGGGTAGATGGCGAGCAGAAAATCATTCGTGATAAAAAAGGTAACCGCCTTAAAGTCTCAGAAGTAATTAAAGAAGTAGAATCAGGCGAAAATGTCACCCTGAGCATCGATTCACGTCTGCAATATATTATGTATCGTGAATTGACCGCAGCAGGCGTAGCCAATAATGCGCGTTCGGCGACTGCGATTGCGGTTGATGTGAAAACGGGTGAGATTTTGGCAATGACCAGTTGGCCATCGTACAACCCGAACGACAAAAATGGTCTCAATAATAAAGACGCCATGCGTAACCGTGGTGCGATTGACATGTTTGAGCCGGGTTCGACCATGAAGCCGTTTACGATTGCAGCGGCTTTGGAAAGTGGTAAGTATACGCCGAATACCATCGTGAATACCTCACCGGGCTCAATGCGTTTAGGCTGGCACACTATCCGTGATACACATAACTATGGCGCATTAACGGTTTCTGGGGTCATTATTAAATCTTCGAACGTGGGCTCGGCTAAAATTGCCCTGTCTCTACCCAAAGACACGGTGCCGTCCTTCTTTAGACGTGCGGGCTTTGGCCAGCGCTCGGCAGTCAAATTCCCGGGTGAAAGCGCAGGTTTACTATATTCGGGCGATAAGTTGAATCCGTCTCAATTGGGGACTATGGCCTATGGTTATGGCTTAAATGCGACCATTTTGCAGGTTGCACAAGGGTATGCCATGCTGGCCAATCATGGTGTGCAAATGCCATTGAGCCTGCGTAAATTAGACAAAGCTCCTGAAGGCCAACAGGTTCTTGCACCTAAAATAGCGGATCAGGTCTTAACGATGCTTGAGCAAGTGACCATGCCAGGCGGAACTGCAAAACAAGCCGTCATCCCCGGTTATCGCGTGGGTGGTAAAACAGGGACTGCACATAAATTGCGTGCAGACCGTAAAGGTTACTCAAACAGTGAATATCGTGCTTTGTTTGCTGGGGTTGCGCCGATCAGTGATCCACGTCTGGCCATGATTGTCGTTGTTGAAAACCCACAGGGGCGTTACTACGGTGGTCTTGTTGCTGCTCCAGTGTTTGCAAGAATGATGCAAGAATCATTGCGTCTGCTGAATGTGCCTTTAGATAAGCCCCTTGATACTTCTATAAAATCCAATCCGTAGGTAGATTATGTCGATTAGTTTTCAACAGATACATCCAATCAACATCGATGCGGCTTGGTATACGCAGCCTTTTCAAGGGTTTTGTCTGGATAGTCGGAAGGTCAGCACGGGGCAAATTTTTATTGCCCTAAACAGTTATAGCCAGCCTGAAAAAACCCGCCAGTTTGCACAGAATGCTTTAAATGCAGGTGCCTTGGCGATTATTAGTGAAGCTGAATTAGGACTAGACAAGGAATGGGTCTGTCCAGATGTGCGTTATTTGATGGGTGAATGGCAAAAACAGTATGTGCAAGCCGTTGATCCGATCGTGCCATTACGAGGTATTGCAGTCACAGGAACCAACGGTAAAACCACCATTTCTCGTCTCATTGCGGAATTGGTCAGCTCACAAGGGCAAGGTTGTGCTGTAATGGGGACGACGGGCAATGGTATTTTGCCAAATTTAACTCCATCAACGCATACCACTTTAGATGCATTGCAATTACAACAGGCCCTGCATGACTATGCCAAACAAGGGGCGAGTTTTGTGGCATTGGAAGCCAGTTCACATGGTTTGGAACAAGGCCGATTAAATGGCTGTGAACTTGAAATTGCGGTATATAGCAATTTAAGCCGTGATCATCTGGATTATCATGGCACTTTAGATGCTTATGCTGAAGCCAAGGCCTTGTTATTCAAGTTTACGACTTTAAAAGCTGTGGTTATTAATCTGGATGATGCACATGCGGCGCTGATGTTGGAAGCGGCGAAAGCCAATCTGGCGCAACCTAAAATTCTGACTTATTCCTTAACACAAAGCACTGCGGATTATCATATTGCGGACTTACAGTATCGTCTGAGTGGGGCCAGTTTTAGCCTGATCAGTCCTACAGGGACTTATCCAGTTCAGAGTCCGTTACTTGGACAGTTTAATGTTGAGAACTTGTTGGCAAGCCTGATTGCGGCTGAGTGTGCGGGTTTCTCCTTGGCCGATCTGGTTCAGTTTGTGCCTCAGCTCAAAGGTGCACCGGGTCGCATGCAGGTGATTCAAGATGCGGAGCGTCTATTTGTAGTGGATTATGCACATACTCCAGATGCCTTGATCCAAGTCCTGACCACGCTAAAGCGCCATGTTACGGGGCAGCTTTGGGCTGTCTTTGGTTGTGGTGGCGATCGTGATCGGGGTAAGCGTCCATTGATGACACAGGCCGCACTTGATCATGCCAATCCTGTAGTCCTTACCTCCGATAATCCCCGTACCGAAAGCTCTGAACAGATTTTTGCAGATATGAAACAAGGCATCAGCTTTGCACAACATGTGATGCATGAAATTCATGATCGTCGTGAAGCCATTAAATTTGTGGTGGCTCAGGCTCAAGCGGGAGATATCGTCGTGATCGCAGGTAAAGGGCATGAGAACTATCAAGAAATTGATGGCGTTCGCCATTGGTTTGATGATGTGGTGGAGGTGCAGTCTGCGATTGCGGCACAGCTTCATTCTGTCGATTCAGCTTATTCTGCGCAATAGGACTCAAAGGTAAAAAAGCGTATGCATACTTCAACCACCAGTACCGTTCCATTACAACCTTGGACAGCAGAACAATTACAGCAGGCGACTCAAGGTGAGTGGTACAAGCAAAATCTGCCTCAGGGTGAAATTAAGCGTATTTTAACCGACTCACGTCATGCGGAAGCCGGCGATGCTTTTCTTGCCTTAAAGGGTGAGCGTTTTGATGCGCATAATTTTGTGGCACAAGTGGCAACACAAGGGTGCCAAATTGCGATTGTAGAGCGTCCGATCGATGCAAATATTGCCCAGTTGATTGTAAAAGATACCCGCTTGGCTTTGGGGCAGCTTGGTGCGTATCGCCGTCAACAGAATCCGCAACTGAAAGTGATTGCGTTGACGGGAAGTAGTGGTAAAACCACCACCAAGGAAATGCTTGGTAGCATATTATCCCGTTTGGCACCGACCTTAATTACTCGCGGCAACCTGAATAATGATTTGGGTGTACCGATGATGCTACTCGAGTTACGTCCAGAGCATCAATATGCGGTCATGGAACTGGGCGCCAGCCATCAAGGTGAAATTGATTACACCTCGGATTTGGTTCAACCGCATGTGGCCGGTATTTTAAATATTGGGACAGCACATCTCGGTGAGTTTGGTGGTCGTGATGGCATTTGTCGTGCCAAGTCCGAGATTTATGCGCATATCTTGCCTCAAGGCACCGCGATTGTTCCTGCCGATGATGATTTCACCGCAACGATTCGTGACAATGCGCAAGCACATCCGATCCTCAGTTTTGGCGAAGGCGGAGATATCTTTGCGAGCGATGTTCAACTTCATCCTCAATCCGCCCAATTTAATTTACATACCCCTCAAGGGGTTCGTGCTGTAAATTTACCCTTTGCAGGTGCCCATAATGTGCAGAATGCAGCAGCAGCGACTGCATTTGCCTTGGCAATCGGTATTGTGCTGGATGATATTGTGCAAGGTTTGGAACAGGCGCAAGGGGCGAAAGGTCGTTTGAACTTTATTCAACACCAAAATCATCTATTTATCGACGATACTTATAATGCCAATCCAACGTCTATGCGTGCAGCAGCACAGGTATTGCTGCAACAGCAAGGCTTAAAAGTCATGGTGATGGGCGATATCGGGGAATTAGGTGAAAGCAGTTGGCAAGAGCACCATGATCTTGGGAAAGACTTAACGGCTTTGCCTTTAGATCAATTGGTTGTCGTCGGTGAGTTTGCTGCAGCTGCTCAGCAGGGTTCCACCCATGCGGAAAAGTTACATGCTTTTGCTTCTCAAGCAGATGCATTGCCGTTTTTAATTAATTTAGTCCAAACACATCAACCCCAGTCAATGAGTTTCCTGTTCAAGGGGTCTCGTTATACCCATATGGAAACGTTGATGACTGACTTGATGGAGAAAATTTAAATGTTGTTATGGTTATTTGAGCAATTGGCGGACTATAACAGTTCGTTTCAGGTTGTTCGTTATTTAACATTGCGCTCTTTGTTGAGTTTACTGACTGCCTTGACGATCGGGCTGGTTTTAGGGCCAGTGATGATTCGTAAATTACAAGCATTAAAATATGGTCAGGCGGTGAGCTCGTTTGCGCCTGAAAACCATGCCAAGAAAATGGGGACACCGACCATGGGTGGGATTTTAATCCTGCTTTCCATTGGCATCAGTACCTTGTTGTGGGCTGATTTATCTAATCCTTATGTTTGGATTGTGCTCGGTGTGATGGTGGTATTTGGTGCAGTGGGTTGGGCGGATGACTGGATTAAAGTCCGTTATAAAGACAATGCAGGTTTGCCAGCACGTAAGAAATTTTTCTGGACTTCGGTGGCGTCTTTGGGCGCAGGTATTGCCTTGTATATCATTGCGAAACAACAAGATAGTGTTCAGCATACGGCAGATATGCTGGATCTGCTGCTCCCATTCTTTAAGAATCTGTCCATTCCGCTTTCGGCTGTGCCATTAGGTTTAGCATTTATCGGCTTCACTTATCTTGTTATTAATGGTGCATCCAATGCGGTCAACTTGACCGATGGTTTGGACGGTTTGGCGATTATGCCGATTGTGATGGTGGCTGCCGGTTTAGGGGTATTTGCTTATTTGTCAGGTGACATTCGTTTTGCTGAATATCTGCATATTCCTTATGTAAAATATACCTCGGAACTGGTGGTAATTTGCTCTGCCATGGTCGGTGCTGGTTTAGCCTTCCTCTGGTACAATGCGCATCCAGCCCAAGTATTTATGGGAGATGTGGGTGCATTGGCGCTTGGAGCTATGCTTGGTACGATTGCGGTAATGGTTCGTCAGGAAATCGTATTTGCCATTATGGGCGGTGTTTTTGTGATGGAAGCAATTTCGGTCTTCTTGCAAATCGGTTCATTACGCATGCGGAATAAGCGCGTATTCTTGATGGCACCGTTACATCACCATTATGAAAAGCAAGGCTGGAAAGAGACACAAGTGGTCATCCGCTTCTGGATTATTACCATTTTCCTCGTTGTATTGGGTCTAATGACGCTAAAATTACGTTAAACCATGATTCAAGAAAGAAGCTGGTGATGACCAGCTTTTTTTATGTTTGGAGAAAATAGATGAGTTTGTTGATGTGTCCTGTTTGTCGCCAAGCCTTGAATTTGGTCGCGAATTCTTGGCAATGTGAAAAAGGGCATCATTATGATGTTGCCAAACAAGGCTATGTCAATTTGCATGTGGTACAACACAAGCATAGCAAGAACCCAGGAGATACAGCTGAGTCGGTATTGGCACGCCGTGAGTTCTTGCAAGCTGGATTTTATCAGCCGCTACAACAAGCCGTTGTTGCATTATTACAGCAGCTCCAACCACGAGCTGTTTTGGATATTGGTTGTGGTGAAGGTTATTATACCAGCGCCATGCAAGCGCATACTCAGCAGTGTATTGGTGTGGATATTGCTAAAACTGCGGTACAACGCGCTGCGAAATTAAATACAAAAGTGACTTGGGTTGTGGGAACAGGGGCAACATTGCCCGTTCAGGATCATTCGCTGGATCTCTGCACCAGTTTATTTAGCCCCATTCCACAAGATGAAATCGTCAGAGTCTTAGCTAATGATGGTTATCTAATCGTGGTTACCCCTGCGCCAAGACATCTCTTCGATTTACGTGAAGCCCTATTTGAACAAGTCAATTTACATGAGCCACAGAAGTTTGTGCAGCAGTTGGAGGCTCAGTTTGAATTAAAACAGGCTCAAATCGTTGAAGCGCCGATGCAGTTGGAACAACAGGCCTTAAAGAACTTAATCGCGATGACCCCTTATGCGTATAAAGCCAATCCTGAGCGACGTAAAGCACTGGAGCAAGCACAGACCTTTGAGGTGACAGCCGCTTTTCAAATTTATCTGTTCCAGAAAAAAAACAAGCCATCAAATTGATGGCTTGTTTTTTTTATTTACTGAATTTGATTAATCAAATGCTCAATACCATCCTTTTCTTTTGGTGGAGGAGGTGTCTGAGTTTGTGAGTTTGATCCCATCGCTGGCGGTTGCTTTTTAGCAGGCACAATCGGCTGTTCGTCAGGTGCTGATGATGTTCCCGGTAAATCAGAAAAATCATTTTGTACTGAACGCGTTGGCGTAGGTGGTGCAGGGCGATATAGTGGACGAGCCAATGGCGGAGAGGCGCGATATTCCTTTTTATCTTCGCTTTGCTGGATTTGCAACTTATCACGAGAGATTGGATCTTTGGCATCTTTATCTAGACGAACCCATGCGGATGGCGTGTCTTTTAAAGACTGACCCATAAAGTTGGTCCAGATTGGAAGTGCAGCAACGCCACCATATTCGCGACGGCCGAGGGTGCGTGGCTGATCAAAACCGACCCAAGCAATTGCAACTAAGTTGCCATTAAAGCCTGCGAACCATGCATCTTTGGCATCATTGGTGGTTCCTGTCTTACCGCCTAAGTCATCACGGCCAATTTTCAGTGCTGCCCGACCTGTACCATGCTGGATTACATCACGTAAGATATTGGCCATGTCATAGGCTGAGCTTGATTTTAAAATGCGTTGTGCTTGACGGTAATCGCTATTGGTTTTGGTTGCCGGTGTTGTATCCGCTGCCACCAGTTGTGCCTCAGAAGCAGCACCATCTTGATCCAGGCTTTGATTGGTGATGTCTGTGACTTGATCTTTGGATTTATTTTCATCTTTGTCTGTGTCAGCAGCTTGCTGTGCTGTATTGGTATTTGGATTGCTAATACATGGAATACACGCATATTCAGGCTTCGCTTCATAAATCACTTTGCCTGAAGCATCTTCAATACGTTTAATAAAGTGTGGCTGAATACGATAACCGCCATTGGCAAAAGTGGCATAGCCTGTTGCCATTTGCACAGGGAGTACCTGAGGTGTCCCTAAAGCAATGGTATAGTTACGCGGGATTTGGTCTTCTTGTAAACCAAAATCCATAAACAATTGACGCGTACGTTCAATGCCGACATTTTGTAATAAACGCACAGACACCGTATTTCGAGATAAATAAAGTGCACGACGTAGAGGAATCATGCCAAGGTAGCGGCCATCTGAGTTTCTTGGAGACCACTTACCAATGGTAATCGGGCTGTCATTGACCATGCTATACGGGGTCATGCCACGTTCTAGCGCCAATGCATAAACAAAGGGTTTAATGGTCGAACCAGGCTGTCTCCAGCCCTGTATTGCACGGTTGAATTTAGATTGATAAAAATTATATCCACCTACTACTGCTTCAATCGCACCATCATTTGGGTTGATGGCAATGAGCTGTCCCTGGACTTTAGGAACCTGAACCAGTGACCAAACAGTTTTGCCTTCATTTGGACGTAGGCGAATGATATCTTTGACTTTAACAATTTGAGAGGCATTCGAAGGTGCACCGCCGACACTATTGGCATTGCGGTAAGGGCGTACCCATGACATCCCTGACCAGTTCACCGTCACAGTTGAGCCATCTTGCATTAAGGCATCAAAAGAATTGTTATTGACCTTGATCACTTGTGCGGGATAGGTGTTGGCATAAGCAATGAATTGCTTCAACGGTTTATCATGGGCTTCAGGCCCACGCCAGCCATGGCGACGATCATAGGCTTCTAAACCATCTTGAATCGATTGTTCAGCATAACGCTGGCGTTTGCTATCAATGGTGGTGTAAACCTTGTAGCCTGAATCAACGGCTTGTTCGCCAAAATGTTCGACCAGTTCTGAGCGGACCATTTCACCGACATAGGGGAAGACATTGCTGACGGAACGATCAACCATATTCAAATTGATTGGTTCTGCGACTGCTTGCTGGTATTGATTTTGGTTGATATAGCCGAGTTGTAACATGCGACCTAAAATCCAGTTGCGGCGTTCTAGCGCTCGCTCTGGATTCACCACAGGATTATATTTTGAAGGTGCTTTAGGAAGGCCTGCGATCATGGCCATTTGTGCGGTGGTCAGTTCATTCAGGTTTTTGTTGTAATAGACCCGTGCAGCTGCCGCAATCCCGTAGGCATTTTTACCTAAGAAAATTTTATTGACGTAAGCGGTCAGAATTTCCTGTTTTGTTAAGTTTTGCTCGATTTTACGTGCTAGAAATACTTCGGTTAGTTTGCGTCGAAGAGTTCGGTCTGGACTTAAATAATAGTTTTTTGCCACCTGCATGGTAATGGTCGAGCCCCCAGTTTGGACATCAGACCCAGTAACAGATTCAGTGAGTGCTCGCCCAAGCCCTTTAAAACTAATCCCATTATGTTCAAAAAAAGAGGAATCCTCTGCTGCGAGGAAACCATGAATAAAGGTCGGAGGGATCTGTTCATACTTAACCGGAATGGATAATTTCCCACCATATTCTGCAATCAGTTGGTCATCCGTCGTATAGACTTGCAATGGTTTTAGTAACGGCGCTTTTTTGAGTGAACTCATATCTGGCAGCGAAGGTGCAAGATAGAGATACATGCCATAAAATCCCATTGGAAGTGAGACTAAGATAATAATAACGATCAAAAAAAATGGGCGAACAATACCAGAACTGGATAGCTTTTTCATAATAAGTAAGTTTTAATAAGAGCGAATGGCAAACTAATTGTGGTCAGTATATCCTTTAGACATGCGGATTGTTAGATGAGTTATTGTATCCGTATCAATTAAAGACCAAAACGAATTAGTATGTTGTATTTTTTGGGGATAAAAAAATAATAGGAAAGTACTGTGCTCAGGTTATATCGTAAACCAAATAAGGGGTTAGTGGGTGTCGATATTAGTTCGACAACTGTTAAGTTATTGGAGCTCTCTGTAAAGAACGGTAGATATTGGGTTGAAAGCTATGCGGTGATGCCATTGCCTGAAAGCAGTGTCGTGGAAAAAAGCATATTGAATCCGGAGGCGGTAGGCGATGCACTTGAGAGAGTGGTCAACCTTGCAAATCCTCATACCACCAATGTCGCTATTGCAGTGCCGACATCTATGGTGATCAACAAGATCATTGAAATGGATGCGGACATGTCTGATGAAGAACGTGAAGTTCAAATTCGGATGGATGCTGAGCAATATATCCCGTTCCCATTAGATGAAGTCAGTCTTGATTTTGAGGTTTTATCTGATCGCTTGGCGAATCAGAATCGGGTCAATGTGCTCTTGGTCGCGACTCGTACCGAGAATGTCGACACACGTGTAGAAGTGCTTGAACTTGCTGGTTTGACTGCCAAAATTGCTGAAGTTGAAAGCTACGCGATGGAGCGGGCGTTTAGTGTATTTGCAGATACATTGCCAATGGGTGCGAATACTGTCGGTATTTTAGATATTGGTCATACCATGACCACATTATCAGTGATGCAAAAAGGCAAGATTATCTATACCCGTGAGCAGGTCTTTGGCGGCCGTCAGCTGACACAAGATGTTCAGACCCGTTATGGCCTTTCTTTTGAAGAGGCAGGTCGTGCCAAAAAAGAACGAAGTTTGCCTGATGACTATGATACCGAAGTGCTTGAACCGTTCTTGGATGCTGTGGTTCAACAAGCGGCACGCTCACTTCAATTCTTCTTTTCATCGTCTCAATTTAATGAAATTGATCATATCCTGTTGGCGGGTGGAAATGCCAATATCCCAGGTCTAGCCAAGCTATTACAGCAAAAACTCGGTTACCGCGTCACGATTGCCAATCCATTCCTACAAATGGGTTTCTCTTCCCAAATTGATATTAAAAAAATTGAAAATGATGCGTCTTCTTTGATGGTCGCATGTGGTTTGGCATTGAGGAGTTTTGATTAATGGCAAAGATTAACTTACTCCCTTGGCGTGACGAGCTAAGAGAACAAAAAAAGAAACAGTTTATTGTCTTTTGTGTTGGGGTTGCTGCATTGGGGATCACATCGGTTTTTTCTGGATGGATGTATTTTGATCACAAGTTGAGTGACCAAGAACAAGCCAATCAGTTGATTGTGAGCACCAACCAGAATTTGGATACGCAATTAAAAGCATTGGATGGCTTGCAGGAACGCCGTAATGCCATTATCGAACGGATGAAGTTGATTCAAGGCTTGCAAGGTCAGCGTCCAGTTACGGTACGTTTGGTGGATGAGTTGGTACGTGTCACGCCACCTACGATGTATTTAACCAAGTTTAGCCGTACCGGTGATAAGTTTAGCATTGAAGGGAAGGCGGAAAGCCCCAATACTGTGGCGGAACTGTTGCGTAATCTGGAAGCTTCTCCGTGGTATCGAAATGCCTTTATGAACTCATTCCTTGCTGTGGATGAGAACAAGAATAAAGATAAAACAGCCAGTTCTTTGGTGCCTCGGGTTGAGGAGAATTATGGAAGTTTTGTGGTCACTGTAGATTTGGGTGAGCTTGGTACAACGGCTGAGGCTGCACCAACCTCAGAACCAGCGGCATCAGGGGCAGTCGGGGTGGCAAAATGAGCCTAGATAAATCAGATGATCTGAATCAAGACACCGTTGTTACAAAGAAAAAGAAAATGACGGTAGATCAATTTTTCCAGCAGTTCAATACGCTGGATATGAATAATTATGGTAGTTGGCCGCTATCTGTCAAAATTACTTGCTGGATTTTTATTTTCTTGGCTGTTGCTGCGTTGGGCTATTTTTTGGTGATTAAGTCTCAACTAGAGTCGATTGCCAATGAACAAGCCAAAGAGCAAAGTTTACTCAATGAGTTTAAAGAAAAAGACTCAAAATTACGTAACTTGCAGCAATATCAAGTACAGCTTCAGGAAATGGAAGCCAATTTTAATCAACAGCTAGAACAGTTGCCAAAAGAAACTGAAATTCCAAGTCTAGTTGAAGATATTAACTTAACAGGGGTGAACTCTGGACTGAAATTTAAAAATATCCGTTTAGAGAATGAGGTTAAGCAAGAGTTCTTTATTGAACAGCCAATCAGTATCGATGCGACAGGGGATTATCATGCTTTTGGCTCATTTGTAACAGGTATTGCCGCTTTACCCCGAATTGTGACTTTGCATGACTTTACGGTTGAAGCAAAAGAAGATACACAGAAAAAATCTGATATTCCTGTAGTGAACTATACGGTTAAAGCAAAAACCTATCGTTATGTTGGAACGGATGATCAAGCCAATAATGCTGCGGGGGCACCAGCAACTCAAACAGCAACTACTCCACCTGCACAAGGAGGAAAATAGTAGTGAATAACTATAAATTATTACTTGGTTTCTTGATTGGGGTAAGCCTTGTCGGTTGTGATTCTCGCATTGATGCCGTCAATCAGAAGATTGCAGAAATTCGTAATCAGCCGCCGCTGCCGATTGAGCCTGCACCGGTGTTTACTCCTGTGCCTTTATTTAATTATTCAGCCCATCAGTTGAAAAGCCCATTTATGCCAAGCTCGCTGGCTGCTGAATTAAAGATTATGGCCGGTAAGCGTGTTTATCCGAACTTTAACCGTCAGCCACAGCCACTCGAAGCTTATGCATTAGAGTCGCTGAATATGAAAGGCAGTATGCGTGGTAAAAGCAGTGACACCATTGCGCTGATCCAAACACCTGACGGTCAGATTGAGCGTGTACAAGTCGGCAGTTATTTGGGGATGAATCAAGGGCGTATTATTAAAATTAGTCCAACCCAAATTGATTTGGTGGAGATTGTGCCCGATGGACGAGAAGGTTATGTCGAAAGACCTCGTACACTCGTTTTAATTGGGCCAGCGCCGTAAGATTAAGGGAATAACAATGAAAAAACAGTTTAAAGATTCTTTATTTGGGGAAGCGAAGACCATGAATCATGCATTCCGTCAATTTTCTATGGGTGCTGTTGCGATTGCGGTGATGCAAGTGGCATCAGCACAAGTCAGCATGACCAATATCGTACCAATGAGCTTGGCCGATCAAGGCACAGAAATTCGTGTGATGTTTAATGGTCTCCCTCCACAGCCACAAGCTTATCAACTCGAGCAGCCTGCTCGTTTGATTCTGGATTTTGATAAAGCGCAACAGAGCTTAAAGCAAAATTCAATTCCCGTATCAACAGCTGAGGCGAGTTCTGTCGAAGTCGCATCAGATGATCAACGTTCTCGTGTGATTGTGAATTTAAAAGATGCGGGCGCATTTACCACGCGTGTTGAGGGAAACACCTTCGTTCTCAAAATTAATTCTGCTAAGCCTACTGCCGTAAATGTACCATCAGCTGTTACGCGTCAACTACAGCAGGGCGTTTCAAATATTGGTTTCCAGAGAGGAAGCCAAGGCGAAGGGCTGGTTGTTATTGATTTATTAGGAAATAATACGCCTGTCGATGTACAGCAACAAGGCAGTAAAATTGTCGTCCGGACTATGGGGAATAAGATTCCAACCCATTTGGCACGTCGCTTAAATACCAATGATTTTGCCACGCCTGTCGCGAGTGTGGATGCTTATAACGATAAGGGCAATGGTGTGATTACCATTCAATCTGCAGGGAGCTATGAATATATGGCTTATCAGGCAGAGAATAAGCTGACCATTAGCTTGAAACGTCCTGTCGATAACTCTCCAACCAAAGCCAAGGCACAAACCTATACGGGCAATAAAATCTCTCTGGACTTCCAGGATATTGAAGTGCGTCGAGTGTTACAGTTATTGGCCGACTTTACCGGCATCAATATGGTGGCAGCAGATACGGTACAGGGTAATATTACCTTGCGTCTCAAAGATGTACCTTGGGATCAGGCCCTTGATATTGTATTAAAAACTAAAAATCTGGATAAACGCCGTAATGGTAATGTGATCTGGATTGCGCCTGTTTCTGAGCTGATTAAAGCTGAGGAAGAAGAAGCCAAAGCCCTTGCACAGAGTGTAAAATTGGCACCGTTGCAAACCGAATATATTAAATTAAATTATGCCAAAGCGACGGATCTTGAGAAGCTCATTACACAGGGTAAAAATGTAAGTAATAACAATAACGGCTCTTCTGGCTCTATCAGCAATGATACTTTGGCAGGCGGATTACTAAGTCCTAGAGGAACCATTTCTGTTGACCCCCGAACCAATACGCTCATTGTAAATGATACCTCTCAGAAGATTGATCAAATTCGCAAGATGGTTGATTTGCTTGATGTGTCGGTTAAACAGGTGATGATTGAAGCACGTATTGTCAGTGCGAGTACAGATTTCACCAAAGAAATGGGCGTGAAGTGGGGGATTTTGTCGCAAGGAATTACCAAGAATAATGATCTTTTGGTTGGTGGTAGTAATACGACATTATGGAATCTAAGAGATCCGCAAAAAAACAGTGATACGGGTGGTTGGAAGTACGAAATTGAACGTCCAGATAATCTGAATGTCGATTTAGGTGCGGTCACACCAGGCGCAAGCCGTATTGCTTTTGGTTTAATTAGTTTGTCTGACTTTATGTTGGATCTGGAGCTATCAGCTGTACAAGCAGATGGTTATGGTGAAGTGATTTCGACGCCAAAAGTGATGACTGCGGATAAGCAGCCAGCAAAAATTGAATCGGGTAAGAAAATTCCTTATACCTCTTCTACCGGTGGCGGTGCCAATGCTGTACCTAAGACCGAATTTATTGATGCCACACTCAGTCTTGATGTCACCCCAAGCATTACCCCAGACGGTAAGGTGATGATGAAGCTGAACATTACCAAAGATTCACAAAGTACACCAACGCCAACGGGCCAGTTGACGATTAATAAGAACCAGATTGATACCAATGTTCTGGTTGATAATGGTGAAACCGTTGTTTTGGGTGGTATTTTTGAACAGGAAAATATTAGTTCTCAGGTGAAAGTGCCTTTCTTGGGGGATCTGCCATATGTGGGGCGCTTATTCCGTCGTGACCTTAAAACGGATAATAAACGAGAGCTGCTTATTTTTGTGACACCGAGAATTGTTAATGACACTTTGACCAGAAATCATTAATATATTTTCAATAATTGCAATGAATATAGGTGGCGCGTTGCCAAGCAAAGCGTTTGAAACCCTGCCAAATATCTATTTGGTAGGGCCAATGGGGGCAGGAAAAACAACAGTTGGTCGACATTTAGCAGAATTGTTAGGTCGTGATTTTATTGATAGTGATCACGAAATTGAACGTAAAACCGGTGCGACCATTCCATGGATTTTTGAAAAAGAAGGGGAAGTTGGGTTTCGGTTACGTGAAACCAATGTTTTAAATGATCTCACCTCTCGCTCTTTATTGGTATTGGCGACGGGTGGTGGTGCGATTACACAATCTAAAAATCGTGAATTCTTAAAACAGCGCGGCATTGTTGTTTATCTTTACACACCTGTAGAACTGCAATTACAGCGAACCTATCGCGATAAAAATCGCCCTTTATTACAAGTCGAAAATCCAGAGCAAAAATTACGTGATTTACTGGCAATACGCGATCCTTTATATCGTGAAGTTGCGCATCATGTTATTGAAACAAATCAAGGTGCAGCGCGAGATCTGGCGCAACGTATTTTGCACGTTATTTTATCGAAACAAGTTAAATAGTCTTTGGTTGGTCTAAGTTTATGCAAACGTTACATGTTGAGTTAGGTGATCGTCGTTATCCGATTTTTATTGGCAGTCATTTAGATCCAAAAACATTACTTGAGCCCTATCTGCATGGGCGTCAGGTGATGTTGGTCTCGAATACAACGGTTGCACCTTTATACCTACAGCATTATGCCGATGCTTTGGCTCAGCTGGATAAACAAGTTGCACAGTGCATTTTGCCAGATGGTGAAAAATATAAAGACATTCAGCATCTGAACCTCATTTTTGATGCTTTACTGGAAGCTGGTTTTAACCGTGATTGTACCGTGCTCGCATTGGGGGGCGGTGTCATTGGAGATATGGCGGGCTTTGCATCTGCCTGTTTCCAGCGAGGCGTATATTTTGTACAAGTGCCAACAACGTTATTATCACAAGTAGATTCGAGTGTCGGTGGTAAGACAGGCATTAATCACCCCTTAGGTAAAAATATGCTGGGTGCTTTTCAGCAACCGCAAGTGGTGCTTGCGGATATGGCTCAATTGGATACTTTGCCAGATCGTGAGCTTTCCGCAGGTTTGGCTGAAGTGATTAAATATGCCTTGCTTGGAGATATTGATTTTCTCGAATGGTTAGAGCAAAACATAGATGCTTTAATTGCTCGTAATCCAGATTTGTTGGCGGAAGCGGTTTATCGTTCATGTGTGCACAAAGCACGTATTGTTGCGAATGACGAGAAAGAACAAGGTGAGCGCGCGTTGCTCAATCTTGGACATACTTTTGGACATGCGATTGAATCTTATCTCGGTTATGGGACATGGTTACATGGAGAGGCTGTTGCCACAGGAATGGTGATGGCGGCAGATTTGTCACAGCGTTTGGGCTGGATCTCTCCTGAAGATCTGCAACGTACAAAAAATATCATTCAACGCGCTAATTTACCGATATCATGTCCGCAAATTCCATTAGATGAATTCTTGGCTTATATGTCGCACGATAAAAAAGTTTTAAATGGTCAATTGCGCTTGGTTCTGTTGAAGAAATTAGGACAAGCGACGATTACCAAAGACTTTGATGTTGAGCTGATGAAACAATCTATTCTTGCAAATCAAACTGCATAATTAATCATTTGGGAAAAGCATGGCTGTATCACGATCAATTTGGCAAAATATTCAACAGTATAGCTGGCTCGTTTTTGCGCTAGCTTGTTTAATTGCTGCATTGGTATTCTGGGGTGTTACAGATAGCAATGCACTGGTCAAAGAGGCGCAGCCCGTTGAAACGGATGCACAGGTTCAAATTCAGCCAGAAAAAGTAGCGGCAACCACGCATCTTGGTGCACTTTCCGATGAAGTAAAACCATTGGACTTAACCACGCGTGTTGTCGTCTCTAGTGAGCATGCACCTGAATTTCGTGGAACTAAGTTTATCAAAGAAAATCAACGCCAATGGACGATGGAAATTTTCCGTAGTTCGGATGAGGCGATTGTGAAAAACTTTTTGCTCAATCGTGAAGACCGCAGAAAATTTGTATATTTCCGTTTAAGTGGCGAAGATCAGGCTGAACAATACGTTTTAGCTTATGGAGTATTTGCGAGTGCGGAAGACGCTAACCGTCAATTGTCGCAGTTGAATTTAGCACTACCTGAATCAATTCACCCTACAGCACATCAATTATCAAGCTATGCAGCTTTGGTAAATGACTTGGGTTCTGATGAAATGAAGTCGGCGACCAATCAGCTATATGCGGTACAGTTAAGACCAGCAGCATTGCCTCGTGTAGATGAAAGCTTGCTGATCGGAAGTGGTTCACAAAATACCAGCACGCCGCGGACAACAGAGACATCCACTACAGTAAAAACGACAGTGACTCAGCGCGATGCACAGGGCAATGTGGTCAATGTCAAGCAAAGCCAATCGGCACCTAAACCGACTACAACTACTGAAAAAATAAAAGAAAATTCAGATGTTCCAAAACGAGAAGTGAGTGACCCATTTAACTAATATTGCACCATAATTGTGCAAATGTGTTTCCTTTTATAGCAGCATGATATTTTTTGGTGCATTTTTGTGCGCAAAAATGAGCCCTTCCTCATACATGTTCTGATGTTATTTTAACTTTTTTAATGATTTAGTAAAAACATGCCTACATGGCATGTTTTTTGCTTTTTTGTGGTGCTAATTTGTCTGCTCATTGCTCCTTTTGATACTAAATGATTCATTAGTTTAGTGAAATGGAAAGTTTTTGTGCTTTACAAACATTTGTGAGGGTGTAATAACTGAAAACACTTTATATGGCGAATTGCGCTGCGTCTGGGATAAGAAAGGCGTATATTGCAAATCCGCCATGAAAAATGTTTTCGCGAAGCATTGAACTTTATATGAGTTGCTCGGCAATATCGCAGAAAATGAATTGATTGTTTGTTGCTCGAAAGAGCCATGTTAAAGAAGGGTACGCTATGCACATGCCATCGCCTAATACTGTAGCTCCCGCTCAAGGTTTATATCAGCCTGACGAGTTTAAGGATAACTGTGGTTTTGGTCTGATTGCCCATATGAAGGGTGAATCAAGCCATCATCTGGTCGAAACTGCGATTCACAGTTTAAGTTGCATGACGCACCGTGGAGGTATTGCCGCGGATGGTAAGACAGGAGATGGTTGCGGATTGTTATTGGCGATGCCGAAACAGTTTTTCCGTGAAGAAGCACAGAAACTCGGGAGTAACCTGACAGAGATTTTTGCTGCAGGAACTGTATTCCTAAACATCGATCCTGCTTTAGCACAAAATGCCAAAAACATTTTGAATAAAGAAATTGCTGCCGAAGGCTTAACTGTTGCAGCATGGCGTGTTGTACCTACAAATAATGATGCTCTAGGGGAAATTGCACTGCAATCCTTACCGGCATTTGAACAAATTTTAGTGAACTGCCCAATGGGCTTAACTGAAGTTGAGTTTAACCGTAAGCTCTTCTTGGCGCGTCGTCGTGCAGAACAACAATTACAAAATGACCCACTTTTCTATGTGACCACGTTGGCGACTACAGTTATCAGCTATAAAGGTTTGATGATGCCAGCTGCGATTGCTGACTTCTATACCGACTTGGCCGATGCACGGTTAACTTCACACATTGTAGTATTCCACCAACGTTTCTCAACCAACACGCTACCACGTTGGCCGTTGGCACAGCCGTTCCGTTATTTAGCACATAATGGTGAAATCAACACCATTACTGCAAACCGTAACTGGGCATTGGCACGTACGCCAAAATTTGAAAATCCATTACTTCCAGGTTTAACTGAGTTAAATCCAATTGTGAACCGTACTGGCTCGGACTCATCAAGCTTGGATAACATGCTTGAAATCTTGGTGGGTGGCGGTATGGATCTGTTCCGTGCACTACGTATGCTGGTTCCACCTGCATGGCAAAACGTGGAAACTCTAGATGCTGACTTACGTGCTTTCTATGAGTTCAACTCGAAGCATATGGAAGCGTGGGACGGCCCTGCGGGTCTGGTGATTCAAGATGGTCGTCATGCCATCTGTATGCTTGACCGTAATGGCTTGCGTCCAGCGCGTTGGGTGATCACCAAGAATGATTACATCACGCTTGCATCAGAAATTGGTGTATGGGGCTATGAACCTGAAGATGTGGTGTCTAAAGGTCGTGTGGGGCCAGGTCAAATCTTAGTCATTGATACTTTGACTGGTAAGGTGCTGGATACCAAAGATGTCAGTAACCATCTTAAAAATATGCGTCCATACCGTGAATGGTTGCGTGACCATGCGATCCGTTTACAAGCTAATCCACAGCTTGAAGAGCAGTTACTTGATCAAGGCTTAACAGGTGATGCCTTAAAAGCAGCGCAAAAAATGTTTATGGTGACATTTGAAGAGCGTGATCAATTATTGCGTCCAATTGCAGAAAGCGGTCAGGAAGCAGTGGGTTCAATGGGCGATGATACGCCAATGGCAGTATTGTCTCGCCAAGTTCGCCATGTGTCTGATTATTTCCGTCAACAGTTTGCGCAAGTGACCAATCCTCCGATCGATCCATTACGTGAATCAATCGTGATGTCATTGGAAACTTGCTTAGGCCGTGAACAGAACGTGTTTGAGCAAGGCCCGGAACATGCGGATCGGATCATCATTTCAAGCCCTGTCTTATCGAATTCGAAAATGCAGCAGCTTCGTGATGTTGAAAAAGAACGTGAAGGCTATGGCGTTGTTGATATCAATTTGAACTATGCAGAAGCAGAAGGTCTGCAAGCGGCAATTGCACGGATTTGTGAAGAATCAGCTCAAGCGGTTCGTGACGGTAAAACGTTGATTGTGCTTACTGATAAGAACTTGCGTGAAGGTTTCTTACCTGCGAACTCGGCATTGGCAACAGGCGCTGTGCACCATCATTTAATTAAAACCGGTTTGCGTACCGATGCAAACATTTTAGTTGAAACAGGTTTTGCACGTGACCCACATCAATTTGCTGTGTTACTTGGTTTTGGTGCAACTGCGGTGTATCCATACTTGGCTTATGACGTAATCAATGACTTGGTTGCAAAAGGCGAACTTTTGGGTGACCCAATCCATGCACAGGCTAACTTCCGTAAAGGGATTGAGAAAGGCTTACTCAAAGTTCTTTCTAAGATGGGGATTTCGACAGTTGCTTCTTATCGCGGTGGTCAATTGTTTGAAGCAGTCGGTTTATCTTCTGAAGTAGTGGATAAATGCTTCCTTGGTGTACCTAGCCGTATTCAAGGGGCGACTTTTGCTGATCTGGAAAGTGATCAGAAGAAATTAGCAAGCACTGCTTGGCAGAATCGTAAGCCGATTGATCAAGGTGGTTTGCTTAAATTCGTATTTGGTAAAGAGTATCACGCGTTTAACCCAGACGTGATTAACTCACTGCATAAAGCGGTGCGTTCAGGTCAATACCAAGACTTTAAAGAATATGCAGAGTTGGTAAATAACCGTCCTGTGGCAACCATCCGTGACTTATTCAAGTTAAAAACCACGGATTCGATTGCTTTAGATCAGGTTGAAACAATTGAAGATATTTTGCCACGCTTTGACTCTGCAGGCATGTCTTTAGGTGCATTGTCACCAGAAGCACATGAAGCCATTGCCATTGCCATGAACACCATTGGTGGTCGTTCAAACTCAGGTGAGGGCGGTGAAGACCCAGCGCGTTATGGCACCATCCGTAACTCGAAGATCAAACAGATTGCATCGGGTCGTTTCGGTGTTACTCCAGCGTATTTAACCTCTGCTGAAGTGTTGCAGATTAAAGTGGCACAAGGTGCAAAACCAGGTGAGGGCGGTCAGTTACCAGGTGGTAAAGTGAATGGCTTAATTGCACGTTTACGTTACTCAGTGCCGGGTGTGACTTTGATTTCCCCACCACCGCACCACGATATTTACTCGATTGAAGATTTATCGCAATTGATCTTTGACTTGAAACAAGTCAACCCTCAAGCGATGGTCTCAGTAAAACTCGTATCTGAGCCGGGTGTTGGAACGATTGCAGCAGGTGTGGCAAAAGCCTATGCCGATTTCATTACCATTTCTGGTTATGACGGTGGTACAGCTGCATCACCACTATCATCCATTCACCATGCGGGTTCGCCATGGGAACTCGGTTTAAGCGAGGCACATCAAGCGCTACGTGTGAATGACTTGCGTGGCAAGGTACGTGTACAAACCGATGGTGGTTTGAAAACAGGTCTAGATGTCATCAAAGCCGCGATTTTAGGTGCTGAAAGCTTTGGCTTTGGTTCGACACCAATGATTGCGCTCGGTTGTAAATATCTACGGATCTGCCACTTAAATAACTGTGCAACGGGTGTGGCAACACAACAGGATCACTTACGCCAAGAACATTATATTGGTGAGCCACAAATGCTGATCAACTTCTTCAAGTTTATTGCAGAAGAAACCCGTGAATGGTTAGCTGCATTGGGTGTTGCATCACTGAAAGATTTGATTGGCCGTGTTGACTTACTCGAAGTTTTACCGGGCGAAACAGACAAACACGCGCATCTTGACCTTAGTGCATTACTGACTTCACACCCTGCTGCTGAGGGTAAGGCGCAATATTGCCAAGTTCAAGGCAATGCACCATTCGATAAAGGTGTCTTGGCAGAGAAAATGGTGGCAGAGATGTTACCAGCAATTGAAGCGGGTTCAGGTGGCTCATTCAACTTCACCGTGGGGAACTGTGACCGTTCGATTGGTGCACGTATCTCTGGTGAGATTGCGCGTCGCTATGGCAACTTGGGGATGGAAAGCAGCCCAGTGGTCATGAACCTTGTCGGTACTGCGGGTCAGTCACTTGGTGTCTGGAATGCAGGTGGTTTGCATATCAAGCTGGAAGGTGATGCCAACGACTATGTCGGTAAGGGTATGGCGGGTGGTCGTGTATCGATCTTCCCACCAAAAGGTTCACCATTCCAAACACAAAACACAGCGATCATTGGGAATACCTGTTTATATGGTGCAACAGGCGGTAAAGTCTTTGCAGCAGGGACTGCGGGCGAGCGTTTCGCAGTTCGTAACTCAGGTGCATTTGCGGTGATTGAAGGTGCGGGCGACCACTGTTGTGAATATATGACAGGTGGTGTCGTGACGGTATTGGGTAAAGTGGGTCATAACTTTGGGGCAGGCATGACCGGTGGTTTCGCCTATGTGCTTGACCTTGATAATGACTTTGTCGATTACTACAACCATGAGTTGATTGATTTGAATCGTATTTCTACAGAAGCGATGGAAGATCATAAAGAGAACTTACTACGTATTCTTGATGAGCACATCAAGGAAACAGGTAGTGCTTGGGCCTACAAAATCCGTAATGAGTTCGACTTCTATAGTCGTAAATTCTGGCTGGTAAAACCGAAAGCTGCTAATTTACAATCGCTTTTGAAAACGACTCAAGCTGATCCACAATAATTCCACGACTGCAAAGACATAGGCAGGTGCAGCGGTGAAGGACATCACTGCGCCTACCCACGGAGAGAGACATGGCAGAGCGCCTTAATAATGACTTTCAATTTCTGGATGTAGCACGCCAAGATCCAGAGAAAAAAGATATTACTGTCCGCAAGGCAGAGTTTGTGGAAATTTATAAACCTTTTACTGCGGAAGTGGCGGCGAATCAGACCCACCGTTGTTTAGGCTGTGGTAACCCGTATTGTGAGTGGAAATGTCCAGTACATAATTACATTCCAAACTGGTTAAAGTTGATTGCGGAAGGTCAAATTTTTCAAGCCGCTGAACTTTGCCACCAAACCAATACCTTGCCAGAAGTTTGTGGTCGCGTATGCCCACAAGACCGCCTGTGCGAAGGGGCATGTACCCTGAATGATGGTTTCGGTGCTGTCACCATCGGTAATGCAGAAAAATACATCAATGACACTGCGTTCGCTTTAGGCTGGCGTCCAGATATGTCTGGCGTTAAATGGACCAATAAAAAAGTTGCCATCATTGGTGCAGGTCCTGCGGGTCTAGGTTGTGCAGATATTTTGGCACGTGGTGGGGTTAAACCTGTTGTATTTGATAAGCGTCCTGAAATTGGTGGTCTATTAACCTTCGGTATTCCAGAATTTAAAATGGAAAAAGATGTGATGAAACGCCGCCGTGAAATCTTCACGGGGATGGGCATCGAATTCCGTTTAAACACTGAAATTGGTGTTGATGTCACCATTGAGCAATTACTTGCTGAGTACGATGCCGTGTTCATGGGCATGGGCACTTATACCTATATGAAAGGTGGTTTCCCAGGTGAAGACTTAAATGGTGTTTACGATGCTTTGGACTTCCTGATTGCCAACGTGAATCGTTGCCAAGGCTGGGAAAAAGATCCAAGCGAATACATCAGTGTTGATGGCAAAAAAGTCATCGTATTAGGTGGTGGTGATACGGCGATGGACTGTAACCGTACCTCATTGCGTCAAGGTGCACATGATGTGACTTGTGCTTATCGCCGTGATGAAAGTAACATGCCGGGTTCTGCACGTGAAGTGAAGAATGCCTATGAAGAAGGTGTGAAATTCCTGTTCAACCGTCAGCCAATCGAGATTGTCGGTGAAAATGGTAAAGTAACGGGTGTTAAGGTTGTAACCACACAAATGGGTGAGCCAGACAGCCGTGGTCGTCGCAGCCCTGAACCAATTCCGGGTTCTGAAGAAATTCTACCCGCAGATGCCGTATTATTGGCCTTTGGTTTCCGTCCAAGTCCAGCAGACTGGTTCGGTGGTGCGAATGTGAGTTTAGATGGTTCAGGTCGTGTGGTCGCGGCTGAACAGCAAGAATTTAAATTCCAGACTTCGAATCCAAAAATCTTCGCAGGTGGAGATATGGTTCGTGGTTCTGATTTGGTGGTCACCGCGATCTGGGAAGGCCGTCAAGCTGCTGAAGGTATCTTGGATTATCTCGGCGTATAAACCTATTCTGCATATTTAAGTTGTTAAAAAGCCCAAGCCTCGTGCTTGGGCTTTTTTATAGGGTTGATGATCTGCGATCTATCTGTTGTGGCCAAAGTAAATAAAAACTTTAACAAGTGTTCAATAACTTGTTATGCTATTAATGATAATAATTCTCATTTTAATTTTTGCTGAGTGGATAAAATAATGACATCAAAACTCAATGATCGGCTGTTAATTGCGGCACTGTATACCAGTACCTTTCTCTGCTTGGTGGATTTGAGCAGTGTTAATCTGGCTTTAACGGCAATTCAAGCCCAATTCAATAGCCATCTTGCCGATTTACAATGGGTGATTGATAGTTATGCGTTGAGTATGTCGAGTTTGATGTTAGCAGTGGGTGCTTTAAGCCAATGGTTGGGGCGTAAACGCTTGTGGTTAGTCGGTGTCATCATCTTTATTCTTGGCTCAGTGATTTGTGCTGCTGCACCTGATTTTGGCATATTGATTATTGGGCGGGTGATTCAGGGCATTGCGGGAGCGATGCTGATTCCACTGACCTTGGCCATTATCGTACATCATTTTACCCAAGCCAATCGCAAAGCACGGGAAATTGGTAACTGGAGCTCATTCAGTGCCTTTGCCTTAATTATTGGGCCCTTGATGGGGGGATTGATGGTGCATTATTTGGGCTGGCAGAGTATTTTCTGGCTGAATCTGCCGGTTGGTCTGTTGGCATTGTTTCTAGGCTGGAAAGGCATTGCTGAAGATGCGCATCAGCAAAAAATCAGTTTCGATTATTTGGGGCTGATTTATAGTGTGATTGCGATTGCCACCTTGACCTATAGCATTATTATGGTTCAGCAAGCGCATTTGGGTTATTTGATTGTTTTTAGTTTCTTGATTTCAATAGTTTTTGCTCTGATTTTTATTCGACATCAAAAACATGCTTTGCATCCATTGATCCCACGTCATTTATTCCATAACCGTATTTTTTTACGCTTTAATCTGATTTCATTTCTACTGGGATTTGCAGGCTATAGCTCCTTATTTGTGTTTGCCTTGTTTTATCAAGAACAGGTTCATTTAAGTGCGGCCCAAGCCGGTTGGCTGATTGCCCCGCAATTCCTGATGCAGGCATTGGTTTCCATCGGGTTTGGTCGCTTACAGCAAAGTTATGGTGCTTTGTCATTACTTCGAATCGGTTTGCTCATTTCGGGGACTGCATTGATCGCAATGATTAGTTTCCAGAGCAACTCCTCCTATCTGTTGTTTATGGGCTTAAGCGGCATGATGGGTGCAGGCATTGGATTGATTGTACCGAGTTCCAGTACTTTGAGCTTACATACGGTATCGCAGGCTGATGCCAGTTTTGCCGCAGCAATCTTGAATATGCTGAGACAGCTTGGGCTGACTTTTGGCATCGCGGTATTGGGCACGCTGACTGCGTTTATGATCAAATGGGCGGTGACAAGCTTGCATTATCCGATGGTACAGGCACAGCTATTGGCATTTCATGTGGTGGTGGCGATCATGGGCGGACTATTCCTTGCAGCGATGTGGAGCTTGAGAAAAATTAAACAACAAGAATGTGTCACACCGATCTCATCGACCTAGACCAGTCATCATTTTGGTAGTTTTGGCAAATTTTGTAAGCTTTTTTGCCCTGTGCATGCATTTTTTACAGCGTGATACTCGAACACAGTCTAGGAAATGATGCAGGCAATCGAGATGGCTCTTGCAAATGCGAATGTGGAAAGAACTTATTTAAATCGCCCCAGAGCTTTGGGGATTACGGTACGACGTTTGCAATTTAATCCAAACAAAATCAAACGTCATTATTTTGCCAATTCTCCGGTGATGTCTCACTTACTCACGGCATTGTCGTCAACTTTCCCGATTGGAGAGCAGTATTTTGTCAATAGTGTGCGCAATGTCCGAGACAAAGTGCAAGACCCGCAATTACAAGCACAGATTGCAGCATTCATTGGGCAGGAGGCGATGCACTCCAAAGCGCATACCGAGTTTAATGATGCTTGGCGACGCGACGATTATAATCTTGATCGTTTTCAGGCGTGGCTGGCAAAACGTGATGATGTGCTGCGAAATATTCACCCCAAATTGCAGTTGGCTTTGACTTGTGCCTTTGAGCATTTTACTGCAATGCTCGGTGGTTATATTCTTAAGCATCCTGAAATTCTCAGTACCTTGGATGAGGATGCCATGAAACTGTGGGTCTGGCATGCGATTGAGGAAATTGAGCATCGTTCGGTGGCCTTTGATGTCTATCAGGCGGTGTATGGTGATGATCGTATTCGCCGTTTACTGATGCGCAGTGTAACGACGGGCTTTGCTAGCCTGACGTTGTATGCCACCACACGACTGATCTGGCAGGATAAATGGAAGAGCCTACCGAAACTGGGTGGTAATCTGTTTGGCATGTATTTACTCAGTAAAATGTTGCTGCAATTGATTCCTGAATATTTATCTTATTATCAGGCCGATTTTCATCCCGCCAAACATGATTACAGCGCATTGGTGAATTACTGGAAAGCACGTATGGCCGATGAATATGGCATGGCGAGCTTTCAAGAAAATACAGCATCTAAAATATATAGTTAATCCACACCAATCATAAAACTTTGTGCTTAGCGCGGCATTACTTCAAGCTTGCTTGAGTGATGCCTTTTTTATTTAAATACCCATAAAGCAACTTTAATAAATGTTACACAGCTGACAAAAAATCTCATTACAATGAATTATCGCAAAAATATAAAGAAAAACTTGAGGATAAATTTTTATGAAAATCATCAAACAGACTGCACTCGCAACCGTATTGGCCAGCAGCTTGCTATTTACCGGTTGTGGCTATAACACCTTGCAGGTCAAGGACGAAGCGGTGAATGCCTCTTGGTCTGAGGTACAGAACCAGTACCAACGCCGTGCTGACCTTGTTCCAAACTTGGTGAATGTGGTGAAAGGCTACGCCAAACATGAAGAACAAGTTTTGGTTGAAGTCACTCAGGCACGTTCGAATGTTGCAGGCTTAAAAGTCGATAAAGAAGTACTCGAAGATCCAGCACTTTTCGAGAAATACCAACAGGCACAAAGCCAATTGACGGGTGCACTATCTCGTTTGATCGCGGTTTCAGAAAACTATCCCGACTTAAAAGCCAATGAGCAGTTCCGTGATTTACAGGCACAGCTTGAAGGAACAGAAAACCGTATCGCAGTTGCGCGTAACCGCTATATCACCACGGTTCAGGACTACAATGGCTATGTACGTCAGTTCCCGCAAGCCCTGACCGCAAAAGTAATTGGCATGAAAACCAAAGAAAACTTTAAGGCGGAACAGTCTGCACAGCAAGCACCTACAGTTTCATTTAATTAACTGTTGAAATGATTCTGAACTGTGAGGAGCAACCGTATGTTGAGCGTGCTTAAGCAAAACTTGAAACAGAGAATATTCGCTGTTTTAACTCTCGTCTTTGCCGCACTATTTTTCCAGCATACGGTTTGGGCTGAAGTCGCAACTGCAACGGATCAAAGTGATTTGATCGTTGCGGGTAAAATTATTCAGCAACAGCAAAAAGCCAATACATCATCTACAACGCAGCCGCAAGCAGAAACACCCAATCCGCCGCAAGTGGCCAATGATATGGCCGAAGGCGAATCCATCCGCGGTTTGCCGACCTTAAATCAACCAGTAATTGATCAGGCCAAAATCTTGAGTGATGCTGAGCTGCAGCAGCTCAATCAGAAAATTCTTAACCTGTATCAGCAAGGCAAAGCCCAAATCGGGGTGATTATTGTACCGACCACTGGGCAGGAAGCCATTTTTGATTTTGCTTTGCGTACGGGTGAAAAATGGCAATTGGGTTCAGCCAAACGCGATAATGGTTTATTGATGGCGATTGCGGTGAATGACCGTAATATCCAGATCTTGACAGGTTATGGTCTAGAGGGCGTTCTGCCCGATGTCGTGTTAAGTCGGATTATCCGTAATCAAATCACCCCGTATTTTAAACAGGGCCAATACGCACAAGGTATTTCCGCAGGCTTGGATGAAATTAGCCGCATTGTCAATCTGGATCCTGAAATTGCGCAGCAAGCCGCGCAAGAGTTGAAAGATCGGCATGAACAAGCGATTCAAGCACAACAGGCCAAAGA
This sequence comes from Acinetobacter colistiniresistens, assembly GCF_000413935.1. Taxonomy (GTDB): domain Bacteria; phylum Pseudomonadota; class Gammaproteobacteria; order Pseudomonadales; family Moraxellaceae; genus Acinetobacter; species Acinetobacter colistiniresistens. Next base: position 214,552 of record NZ_KE340378.1, read on the forward strand.
CAATACCTTGACTATGGCATTATTTATCCTGATTGCGGGTGTAGTGGGATCATTCATTGTTGGTAATCGTCTAAGTGCTGCCACAGCAGGGGTCACCGCTGCTGCAGCAGGATTACTGAATGGTGCAGGTTTAGTGATGAGCCTGTTACTCGGTTTTGGGATTTTCTTTTTATTGATTACCTCACTGGCACAGCTGATTTTTCAGGCTTTCCTTTCTGGTGGAGGCCGTGGTGGCGGAGGTGGTGGTTTTGGTGGCGGCAGCGGCGGTGGTTATAGCGGTGGCGGTGGTAGTTTTGGCGGGGGAGGAGCATCAGGCTCATGGTAACAAAAACGGATACAACGCAGATTATTACGCAACCTAAACTGAATGAGCATGTGCAGCCGAGTCTAAAACGTTGGTTTAAGCATTTTCTTTACGTGTCTTCTGCGCATCGTTATTTTAATAAACAAGATCGGCTAGACATCGCCGAAGCAGTACAACGGGCAGAGAAGGGTCATATCGGTGAAATTCAGGTGGTGATAGAAGGGCATATTCCCTGTTCACAGGCTTACCATCAAAATACCCGTTTACGTGCGCAACAGCTGTTTGCTGAACTTGGGGTTTGGGATACTGAGCTCAATAGTGGTGTACTCCTGTATTTAAACCTATGCGAGCGCAAAGTTGAGATCGTGATCGACCGTGGTTTAAAGAATGCTACGCCTGCTGAAACATGGAATGTGATTTGCCAGAGTATTGTGCTGTTATTGGCGCAAAAACAATATCGACACGCAGTAAGTAGTGGTGTTGCTGAAATTGGACAGGTGCTAGACCAGTACTATGTCAAAGCGGATTCAAATGACCAGAATGAATTGCCAAATGAACCGATTATTTTGAACTAACTTTTAAATTCTTCTCAAAATTAAAGCTTGTTATTTTAGGAAAAATAAACTAATGTGCAGACGATTCTGTATACATGAAATTTGTTTATAGCAAGCTTTTACAGCAACTTCCGATAAACGGCAAAAAAAAATTGAATAAATTACAATAAATTTTCTGTGAAATGAGTCGCTCAATTTAAGCACAATTAGAAAGTAGTCAAATTCGATAGCTCAAAAAAAGAATAATAAAGCAGTAAAGTTGACGTTATTTGTCATTTTTTTTCATTAAATGTCTAAATTGCTCTCATTTTATTCAACATGAATTTTTTTTAAGTCCCTGTTTTTTTAGGGTAAAATTGGCTAAGCTAAGGACTGGCATAAAACATGCTAAATACTAAGTAGCTGAAAAAAGCTTATAAAAAATATCTATTGGAGAAATGTTATGAAATCAATGCAAAAGGGTTTTACTCTTATCGATACTCCATAAGTGTCCATATAAAATGAACAATCCATAAGTAAGTCAATATGGACATAAAAATAATAAATTTGATATGAATAATCAATATTATCTTTTTCTACTTTTTTCGATCTCTGTTTTTACTCATGCTCAAGAACTAGACTTAATTCAATATTCAGATATTTCATCAATTCCTCAAATTGTTTTGCATCCAAAAATCCAAACAGAACTTCAAACATTGTGAGAGCATGATTATCTAAAATTTCAATCTAATTTCGATAATTACTCAGCGCCCTATTTACTAAAAACAGATGAGGCTCTGTATTATGAAGGTCGGTCTGGAAGCAGTTTAGATGCTTCATCAGCGATTGTGTTTAAAGATGGGCGATTGTTTGCTGCAATTTATTTTGCCAAAACCAAGACGTTAAAATACTTTAGCAATGATGCAAGTTGCTCAAAACAGTTACATCCTGCGATTCAAGTCTTTGCTCAGCAGCGTGAAATTCAAAGTATTGAGTATGTGACAGCAAGAGTGGAAAGCGCTTTAAAATATCATCTTGGTTTAGCTGCTCAATGTGAGGCTTATATAGAAAAACTAAAGAAAGGAAACTCAAGCTTTTTGAACATCTAAACCAAGATTAAAAATCTATAATTGCTCAATGGAAAGGTACGTGAGTCGTATAAAATAAACGGGGAATATTTTTCCTTCAATAAGCTCAGGAAACTGTTGGCTGAGACTTCGGCGTGAGCTTAGTCGGACGCTTGTCGAAGCCATTGTGTGACAATATACTCCTATGGACTAACTTATACTGAACTTGCACAAATTATGTTATGTAACGTATGTAAAAAGTTGAAATTGTTAAAAAATAGGATAACTAAAAATGCAACCGACTGAATTAAAATAATTACCAGACTGGTTATTAGAACAGTTACCCCAAATAACTGAACCAGCAATTTTATCACTGCGAGATACGAAACTTGTCGTCACTTACCCTGATCGTATGGAAGCAATTCACGAAAGCTTAAAAGACGTACAACACCAGATCCATCATGTCAAACCTACAGATTTACAGATTCTACCAGAGGTTTATCAATATTTTGGTGAGGATAAAGAGAATGGTTGCCTATTTTTTAAAACCTCTGAGCATCTTTCTAGTAGTTTGTTTTCCTACACCGATCAAAATAAATTTGAGCATTTACAATCTGCTTTACAGACTGCCTTTGAAAATGAGCAAGCATATCTCGCAAATCCAACGGACTTTTTAACTGCCTATCATTTTATTGATACACACCCAGCTTTTTGGACGGTTATTGGCGATGTACCATCATGGCACTGGAATACATGGGGGCATTGCCAAAATGTTTATCACGGTGCATATAATGATGAAGATGATGGGAAATTAGTGATTTATTTAGAGACTGGCTCACATCTCAATAAAGTAGAAGATAGTGGTAAATTATACCAAGAGCATTATCATGATTATCGTTTAGATGTTTGGGCAGATACGTTTGAACAGGCGTTTATCAAGTTGGCGGCAATGGTGTATAAGTTTTTTGACCATCAAGGTGTTGAGCGTCCAGATGTGCCACATATAAAACCAGCATGGGTTCTGGAGCTTGATGAATGAATTGCAGAATTTAAAAAAATGGAAAGATGAGGAGAGCTGTGAGTATTCACTATTAGGGGGACGTCCACGAGTTGTTAAAGTATGTCGTTTAAAACATCTGCCAGCTTTTGACCATTCTTACGATCAATTAAACGTGCTGACATACCAAATTCATTTGGACCACTGTAATCAGCTAAAAGTGTATCTCCAATAAACAAAATGTCTTTGGCATGACATTGTAATTTATCAATTAAATATTGATAAATTTGTGACTCTGGTTTAATTGCTCCAACCCCATAACTCCAAGCATAAGCATCAAGAGAAGGTAAAAATGAAGAAACAACTTTTCCATATGGCATAGCTAAATTTGAGCATAATGCTAATCTGAATCCCAATTTTTTTAATTCTTCCAAAGTTGATAAGGTATCTTCATACAGTCTAATAGAGCGTAACTCTTCATCTAAATCATGCTCAAGTTCTTGCAGAAATTGGTCTGGAATATTTACTGCTAATCGCTTTGCAAGCTCTGCCAAATTTAAATTGTGGGACATAATAAATTTGGCATCATCAGGTTTTGGTTGTCGCCCATTTTCTTTTAGCCATTTCATTAATTTTCTATATGGGGAACGTCTTTCCCCTATCTTCACAAGTGTGCCAAATACGTCAAAAACAATGACTGAAGGCTCAATATGGCCTGCTTTTATAAATGATTCCATATTTTGACAACCAATTAAATTGAATTTTACTTTTTGTTGAGATTACCATAAGAGGGATTGCTATAAAAAATTAAGGGAGATATTTGATATCTCCCTTTGATTATTTTATTCACTGAAATTTGCAAACATAATTTTAGGGAAATTTTTCATAAAGTGGCGTCTAACATGATTGAAGTCACTCAGATCATGTTGATTTTTTTCAAAATAATTCACCCAGGCTAAAGTCGCATCTTGGTCATTTAAGTTGGGGTTAACATTCAGAAACAAAGCTAAATCAAATGTACGGTCAATATTAAACTCTTTGATTAGTGCAACAGCAGTTGAACGAACTTCCTCTGAAACAGAGAATTTTGGAGAAAAGTAGTTATTCATAGCTGAACTTCCTTAAAAAACTATATAATGAAATTTAGAACGGCTAATTTGTTTTTTAATAAAACAATATAACCTGCTGTAGGTTAAATTAGCATGTAGAGAGTTATTTATCAAGTTGAATTAACCTGCTGTAGGTTAATTTTTTTAATTTAAAGGTTGTTATGATTAGATGTAGGTTGTCAAATTTGATGGGTGAGCGAAAAATTTTAAAGCTAAGTGAGGTAGCTCAAGCGACTGGTATCAATCGTAATACGCTAACAAGCCTTTACTATGATCGTGCAGTACGAATTGAACTTTCAGTCGCTGATACCTTATGTAAATATTTTAATTGTAATATGCAAGATTTATTTGAATACAGCGAAGGCTCGTAAAGCAGGGAACTAAGTGGTTCATAATTTATTTTTAAATTTAAAAATAATCTAGAATCAGCAAAGTTTTATGTTAGTGATAGCTTAAATTTTGATTGATATATTTTTTTGCTAAAAATCTAGCATAAACTCTAACTGGACAAAAAATTAAAAGACATAAAATTAATGTTGACATTAATGGGATCAAAGGCTCCATTAAATTATGTTTCTGAAACATAATACCCGCAAAATTTGGTAAACGTCCCATAATGAAATAGAATCCACCGATTACTAAGGTAGAGATTACCCAACAAATTGCGATAGAATGTTTTTGATAGCGAAAAAATGTCTGTTTACGGAATGATGAGATACATTGATTACAATAAGGAAATCTCTGATAGTCTTCATAAGAAAGCATCCCATCACCATTTTTACATGGTAATGAGTGATTAATTGTTAAATTGCCACCACATACATTGCCTGTATTTGAATGACCGACAGAAACAGAATTATTTGTCATAAGAATCCTAGCTATTTATTTAAGAGTTATATCTCTTCCTGCAACATTCCCAGTATTTGAGTCACCGACCGTAACAATATTACCCTTAGGTGGTTCTGGAGTATTTTGAGTTAATAACCCCGCCAAGATATGTCTTTGTACAGTTTCTGGTGCTTGCCGAAATAATTCAATCAGCATTTTTTCTTGTGTTGTCACACTTAAAGACTCTCTTTTTCCTGTTAAAACGTAATTAATATCAAAGCCTAATTCCGTAAGTTTAGCAAGATACTCTGCATCTGGAGAGCGTTTGCCATTTTCATAATTAGACTGTGTAGGAATTGCTACACCAACAAATTCAGCTACATCTTTTGCTTTTAAATTCAACCTATTACGTTCTTCTGTTAAAAAAATCTTATTCACTTGAATAAATCCTGTTGATTTAAGTTAATCGAACGATTAATATTAATTTGTTAGCGATACTTACATAGTGTAACACGCTCGAGATAATCATGAACTAACACGCAAGGGTAAACGATATGAAAGGAAAGCCATTCTTGGTTCGGCTACCGAATCCTGAAATTCGTGAGGCTTATCAACGATATTGTTCAGATCATTTAAGAAGTCTTGATGCACAGTCTTCAGTACTGATTATGAGAGAACTTAAAATCCAAGGCTATTTGAATGATTTGTCAAGTATAAATCAAAAAATGCTACAAAAGAGATAGATGCAGTGGACTAAATTTTAAAATTAATTATTTTCATTTGGCAAAAAGTATAAAAGCCCATGCGGGAACATGAGCTCTTATGAATGTCTTCATTGCTGATCAGACATTTGTATTTTGATGAATAGGGGCATTTTTGTCAATCCTATCTCAAGATCACTTTTTGCCTGTTTTTTAATAAACAGGAGGCTCAAAATGAGCACTAAACTTAAAAATGGTCAGTCACGTTACCAGTCTAAAGCCAAAGTTGTGACCATTAAAAAATTTCAGTTATCGACGTTGAGAAAGGCAACTGATCGTTTAAATGATGCAGCATTCGAAAAACATGGTGATGTGTATCTTGAATTCCCTGTAATTATTCAGGGAGATGGCAGCCCTTCTGAAGTTTTTAATCTGTATTTGCTGAAAAAACTTGAGCAAACAATACAGTATGATTTTAAAACATTTGCATCTATTGCGAATCAGTTGGTTGATTTTCAGCGTTTTTTAGAAGATGAGCAACTGGACTGTTTGAAGTTCCACAAACTAAAACAGTCAAATGCGATTTTTAAATATCGTGCTCGTTTGATTGAGCAAGCGAATGTGGGCTTAATTGAGGCAAGCTCTGCACGTGGTCGAATTAATGCAGTGGTGAACTTTTACCGATTTCTCGTTACAGAAGATTTGATCGATCACCAACGTTATGGACTTCCTTTCCAAGATGTTTACAAATACATTGCGGTGGATAATGAGTTTGGCGCACGTCGAAAAATGGCAATTAAGTCACATGATCTTGCAATTCATGTTCCTGCTAAAGCCCAAAACTCTGAAGCGATTGTCGATGGTGGTGAGTTAAGTCCACTGACCGTTGAAGAACAAACAATCATACTAAAAGCATTGCGGAAGTCATCACGTGAATATCAGTTGATGTTTTATCTTGCATTGTTTACAGGCGCCCGTTTACAAACGATTTGTACTTTACGAATCAAAAACTTAATTGGTTGTGAGCCTGATGGTCATGGCTTTATTCGTCTGCCAGTTGGGGCGGGTACAGGCATTGATACCAAATTTCAAAAACCAATGACGCTGCTAATCCCGAATTGGTTAGTACAAGACCTGAAAGTTTATATCAATAGTGAGCAAGCGCGTCTGCGTAGACAAAAGTCAAACTATGGCGACTCGGATGAAAACTATGTGTTTCTCACAAAGCTTGGTACACCTTTTTACACAAGCAAAGCCGAACAGCAAGAACTGACCGAGGAAATCAAAGCTTCTGACTCGTTTAGCTCAAAACTTAAACTTTATGAAGGTGAAGCAGTACGCAGCTATTTAAAGGTCGTGCTATTACCCGAAATTCGATTGATTGATCCACAATTTAAAAGTTTTAAATTCCACGACTTACGTGCCAGTTTTGGTATGAATTTGCTCGAAAGTCAGTTACAGCATTTGCCAGATGGGCATTCTGCTATGACCGCTGTTGAGTATGTGCAAGCTCGTATGGGACATCGTAACATCAGCACGACTTTACAGTATTTGAATTATAAATCACGATTGCAATGGCGCAGTAAAATTCAGCATGAGTATGAATCAAGCTTAATGAAATACGTGATGTCTTCTGTCAATTTAGCGGGAGAATTGTCATGAATTTTAGACGCTCTCCGATTTTTGTGCATATCTCAGATATCAACAAACAAATTAATGAGCATGAGCGACTTGTTCTCGTCTGCAAAGATAAGACAGCTTCTTTTGCTTTTAAGACATTTGACATTGGAACTCTGTTTTATCGTAAAAGAGTATCTAGCGAGGTTTTGTCAGAACAACAGTTATCTGCATCTTTTGATGAAAAAAGACGTTATTTTTTGCAGTGTTTAACGGACTATTTGTTGCAAATGAGCGGATCAGATTTGTCAAAAGGCCTCTTTTACTACACTAGTAAAATGTTTCTAGATTATGTGGATTTGCAAAAGAAAAATTTTGATTTATCAAATCAAGACACTGTGATTGATGCGTATCGTCGTTACAGCAAATATTTAGTTGATCGCACTTTGCTTGCAGATACTGATGAAGAAAACCTGGCTGCACATACAGCAAAGCAATATCAGCGTAATGCAGCGAAGTTAATCGCATATGTATTTGACTGTCATGAAATTGATATTGTTAGTCAAGCGATGCAAGTACAGTCTCAGCGTTATGATGTGCCTGTTTTACCGATCGCAGAACAAGATCATCAAAAAACTTATGCAACTTTGTTAAATGTCTTTCTTGAAATTTATCGTATTGTTGTACAAGAAAATGAATTTCCTGCGCATTTTCAATCCGTGGATGAGGAAAACTTCTATTTTTACTCGAACTTTCATCATCAAACTGAGAAACAACATATTCAGTTTGATGTACAGAGTTATTTAGCCAAATATCCAGTTATTCCAGCCCTTCCCAAAATGCTGGCTGATTTTGAGTTAGAAGAAGATAGTGAGCATCGAAAACGTGTACGTGAAAATCGTAATCAAGCGATCCGTAAACTTGAAGAACGCAACAAAGATAAGCGGCATTTAGAGCGTGAAAGACTTGCATCCTATGGCCTGACCATCGGCATGCTGTTATTTATTGCTCAAACAGGGGCTAATTTAGATACAGCTCAACAGTTACAACTTGATACGATGGAAATCCTACCGAGTACACAAGGCCGACGCTTTTCAGGAACGAAAAATCGTGCAGGAGGCAAGACAGTACGGCCAGAGTTTGGAGTTAAATTTGAGCCGATTTTTAGAAAAATTTTAGAACTTCGCACTTGGTATATTCAAGATGAGCCATGTGATTTTGTCTTTCCATTGCGCAACGAAATTCAGCAATTGGGACCTGTAAGCAACGGCAGATTACAATTAATAAAAAAATTTTTACAGCGTATTTTTCCGAAAATGGCCTGGATCAAACCACAGCAGTGGCGCAAGCATGTTAGCAGTCAATATGTTGAATTGAGCGATGGCGATTTATTGCTTGAAGTCGAAAAAATGGGACACTCACTCGATACTGCGAAGAAAAACTACAGTCGAACTTCATTTAAAGATGCAAGCCAGCAAATTTCTCAATTCTTTTATGAGTTGCGGGACGTTGCAGTTTCACAAACTCGAACTGTCGAACGTATTGCTGTGCAAATGTTAGATGAAACTGTTGATGTTCAGACCTTACCTGTTGGTGCATGTGTGACAGCAACGCCACAGCCTGAAAAAGCAATGGGTTTTACTGTACAAGCCCCAACTCCAAACTGTCAGCAATTTGAGCACTGTTTATTTTGCCAGCATTATGCAGTCCATGCCGATGATGAAGATGTGCGCAAACTTTTATCACTGAAAAGTTTGCTTGGCTACGTTAAGCAAAAAGCTACGGATTTGATTAAATGGGAGTCACAATTCGGTGTGGTTTTACATCGAATTGACGAAGTACTTAACGATTTATCAGATACTTATGAAAATTTACGTGATCGTATTTTTTCAATTCAAGAAGAAGTAGAAAGCGGTGATTTACATGCGTATTGGCTGAATCATTTTGAATTGCTAATTGATTTGGGGTGGATATCATGAGTTCATTTAATTCATATCTATATTCATTGGGTATTGCTGAGCAGTTTTTACCTGATGAATATCAGTTACAAAATCATCAGCTGACTGTTCCAAGTACTTTTGTATTATCGCGAATGAAAAACGGTACAACATTATCGGTTTATGCCGATAATGTTTGGGATCTTTCTCCATATTTACCAAAGTGTCATTGTCGCCTGAATTTTGATAGTTGGCTTGAAAATGTCCGAGAAAATGATTTTCTTTACTGCCAAATTCGGGCAGAAATGAAAAAAATCAGTTTTGCTTTGCTTTATATAAAATCTGGCAAGTCAATTATTAAAAGTATTGAGCAGCGGCATACGGTTTTGCGCCAGTTTGCTGCTATTGCCTACCGCAATGGCTGCACATTGCAGCAATTGTTTAGCAATGTTGCTTATATGTCAAAAGTTCGAGATGCTTATGCTGGTGTGAGCTATCAAAAAGCAATCCATATCAAAGCATTTTTAGTTGATTGTTTTGCCTTACAACAGCAATACCCATTGCTCATTCCTGCGTTTAGTACATATAAGCCAATAGAGCATTTAGCAAGACTCGCTGCACAAATACGCTTGCAGTCAGGCAAAGTAGGTCCGCAAACTAAGTTGATCCCCTCACGTATTTATATAAATCTAATCAATAGTTTAGCGGAGAAGCTCAATGAGTTTAATCAGTATGCGCCTGCTTTACATCAGTGGTTTCAGCGCATTCAACAAGAGCCATCTTTTGCGCGTATGCCCCGCGAGTTTAAAGTTTATAAAAATGCAGTGAGTTTTGCCGATGCTCGTGATTTATTTGGTTTAACGGCACTGTTTGAAAATAATCAGATTAGCAAACATGCGAATTTGACTCGCTACATGACGTTGATACAAGGAATGGCCAAACTTTGGATTCATCTATTCACAGGTATGCGTGATAATGAAGTGAATCAGCTGTCTTCTGATTGCTATCAAACTATTCAAAGTAATGAGCATCTTGTGCATGTCATTATGGGCTATACATCAAAGTTACACGGGGGTGGCAACAAGTCTACTTATTGGATTACGTTTGAAGATATTCAAATAGGCGTACACGCAGCACAAAGTATTGGTGAAATCTATGCGTTATTTAATCCGCACTACGATTTTTCTAACCCTCGTGAATATCCCTTATTTCCAACACGATATTCACAAAAACATCGGCATAAAAATAATCGAAATATTGAAAGTGAAACGGATTTTATTTCTAATTTTTCAGGTGCTCCGACTAGAACACAGTCCAATTTTAACGAGTACTTGAACCATATTTCGGCATTACTTGGTGATGAGTTGCGCATCTGTGAAAGTGACTTGGCTGAACTGGAAGCCTTTGATGGTTTTCGCAATTGGCGTGAAGAAAAGGACTGTCAACTGGGTGAATACTGGAATATCTGTACGCATCAATTTAGGCGCTCATTAGCTGTGTATGGTGCACGTTCAGGGATTATTGGATTAGGAGCTTTATCCGTTCAATATAAGCATTTAACCGAAGCAATGACTTTATTTTATCGAGATAATGCTGTATTCGCGCCGAATATTCTAGCCAGTGATAGCCAAAAGGAATTTATTCAAGAGCTGGAATATCAACGTCTCGTTCATTCTTATACACAATTTGAAGATGGTGTAATTAATAGTGCTAGTCGTTTACTCGGTGGTGCAGGAACCTATTTGCAGCTGCAAAAAGACCGCGAGCAATTACTCACAGTATTTCCGAATCGTGATGAAACCATCAAGCGCATGAAGAAAGGTGAAATTGCTTATAAACCGAGTTTGTTTGGAGCATGTACTAACCCTGACTCCTGCGAAAAAATTTCATTTACTGCAATTACGAGTTGTCTGGTTTGTGCTCATGCGGTGTTTGATAATGGCAGCGCAGAGAAGATGCAAAAAGCAGTACAACGATTACAACGAGCACGAGATACACAAGCACCAAGCAGTTTGCTGTACGGTCAAATGGAAAGCGAGATTATGACTTTAAACAAGACCATTCAAAAAATTCAAACGATCAATATGGAGGTTTAAAATATGAGCGCACTCAATGAATATTATGCTGCTTTGGAGCGATTAAAAGCCAATAAACCAACCGTCCTACCGAAAGGTTCTGCAATTAATAATGATACCATCGCACTTGAAGCAGGGCGTAAACGGGGGGCGATTAAGAAGAGCCGCCATGCTGCATTGATTGAAGCAATTGAGCAAGTCGCGAAGGAAGCAGGGCAAAATATTCTTTCCCCTATACAACAGGTTGAAAAAGCAAAAAATAAAACCAAAGCTGTAAAAAGTGCTTATGAGCAGTTTGAGGAAGATTATGAAAAACTGCTGGAAAAGTGTAATTCATTATTATTAGAAAATTTTGAGTTAAAACAAAAACGCATCAAATTTGATGCGTTTTAGAAATTTCATTAAAGAAATTTGTAATTAAAGAGTTGCACCAGCTTCACAAGATTTTGGTGCTACAGCTGAATCTAAGCTTGTTTTACAAGTCCAAGTACCATTTGCAGCAGTATATAAAAATTCAACTTTTTTACCTGATAATTTATCGTTGATGCCAGTACCATCTGTTGTGCTGTAGTATTCTGCTGTCAGTTTACAGTCAGTAGAACCATTTGCCGTAGAAGTGATTGATTTAACATATTTACCACTTAGTGTAAAACCGTTAGCTTTAGCTAAAGTACCTGCAGGAACTGGCACTGTCTGCTCAACGCCATTTGCATCGGTTACTTTTTTAGTAGTAGCATCTGCTGTACTACATGCTGTAGCCAAACCAGCAGTTCCAGCATTATCTACCAGTGGGGTTTTAAGCCCACCTAAAAGATTTAATGCTTCGGTGGCTTGAGAGCGAGCAGTATAATTTTGATATTGAGGAATCGCAATTGCAGCCAAAATACCAATAATAGCGACCACAATCATCAGCTCGATCAATGTAAAACCTTTCTGTGCGTTCATAACATTCTCCACAAATATTTTGTTAATTTATTTATAAGCTTTTTAAGCTAATTTATAGGTTGCACAAAGTGTGCCAAAGCATATTATCCAATTATTATGTATGAAATCAATACATTGTTTAATGGATTAAAAATGTAAAAAAGCGGAAAGTAAATTTGTGCAACTAACTGACAAAAAATGTCAGTTTTGTTGGTTTTGTGAGATGTCGTGTCGTAAATGGTTTGTCGCTGTAAGCGCAAAATTATTAACAGCTAAGCGAGTAGATAACTATATTAGTTTAGTCGTGATTGCTTGTGTGAGGATGAAAGCAATCTTAAATTGAAAGTGCTGTTCTATGCGGAATGTTTCATATATGGGGGGGAGTAATAGGGTGAAACGGCTAAAAGACTATAAAGTAACTGAACAAATACCTCGTCTAGCTGTAAAAGTTTTTCCCATGCAATTTGGTGATGACGAAGTAACTAGACGTATTGTTCTGCATCATGCAAGACGTCTAATTCTTCAGCATAAAGAAGAAATACAGAAGTTGGCTTATAAATGAGTCTGGATTTTTTTATTCCGTTTTTAGCTTATCAAAATTTTAAAATATCTCCCGACCAGTCTGCTTTTATAACATTAATCCTATCGCACTCAACAAAAGCCATTTTCTGATATGGACAAAAATCAAAATTTTGTCTATCAAAATGCATGTCCATATGGACAAGATTAATTAATAAGTAAAATAATATAATTCAATGGTTTGATGCATGTCAATATAAAGTAACTTATGGAATGTATCTAATTGATGATCGTTGTAGCGATCATTGGTATTTTGGCTGCAATTGCGATTCCGCAATATCAAACTTATATTGCTAAATCGCAAGTGTCTCGTGCTGTAGGTGAAGCTGGTGCTTTAAAAACTGTTGTGGAAGACTGTCTTAACAATGGTAAAACTACTGTGGGCTCTGCAACTGGCAACTGTATAATTGGTGCAACTGGTTCTAATATTTTAACTGGTAATGCACAAAGCGGAGAAACTTTAGCTACAGGAACAGGAGTTCCCCAAGTAACTCTGAATACAACTGGCGCAGCCACTATTGTTGGTACTTTTGGTAATTCTGCATCTACAGCTTTAAAATCTGGAACAGCAGCTAAAGTAACTTGGACTCGAACTGTTGATGGAACTTGGAGTTGTGGAAGTACAGCAGTAGAAAAATATAATAATGCTTCTTGTCCTACAACAGCAGCAGCAGCAGGGCCTTAATAGATATTAGTATAAAAAAGAGAGCTTTATAGCTCTCTTTTTTATGTTGTCTAATTATTTATTAGACAACTATATTAATCTATTTAGATAGATTAGCTTCTTTTTTATAAGAATTAATTATATTGGATCAAAATTACGTAATTTTCTGTATGTTATTTTCTCTTAATTTAGATGCTGGATTTTAAAATTTTATTATTTAACATATAATTTCTAGTTATTTTAAATATTTTTCTAAAGATAGTCGTTAAGAGTTATTTAAATTTTTATTTTGTAATAGAGCTGCTTTTGATCTTTAATTAATAATAAAAAAGTAATTTTTTAATATCTAAATAACTTAGAAAAATCTATACAATAGTGTGAATTTTTTGACAAAAAATGTTACTTTAAGACTTTTAAATTTTATATTTAAATATAAGTTTTTGTTTTTTATTTATATTTTTAGTGGCTTGATATTTGCTTTATTTTTTTAAGTAGATGAATAAAAGGGTTTTATATGCCAAAAGGATTTACATTAATTGAATTAATGATTGTGGTGGCAATTATTGGGGTACTGGCAGCTATTGCATTACCGATGTATCAAAATCATGTAGCTAAGTCACAAATTACTTCTGCAATTGCTGAGTTGAATGGTGCAAGAACACAGTATGAACTGGTGATGAATGATGGTGCTACAAGTGGAGCATTTACAGTAGAGAATATGGGTTTTTCAGCGTCTGATTCTCAATTTTGTCATTATGTGGTTCATGCCCCTAATGCTGGCGGTATTTCACAACCTGCCTTAGAATGTCAAATGCATAATGTTGCCGCGGTGCTTTTAGGTAAATCAATATTTTTAGATCGTCAGATCAATGGCTCTTGGAGATGTAGCGCATCAGCAGGAATTCCTAATCGGTTAAAACCTGTGGATTGTATTTAATTCATCTGAATTTATAAGGACTCCCATTACTTTAAGGATATCCATGTCAAAACGCATAAAATTTTTTATTAGCCATTTAGCCATTTAGCCATTTCGGTTTTTATTGCTTTCTTTGTTGTTGGGGTGATTTTTTTTCTATGGTATCCAGCGCCATTGGCAAAGTCGGTAGGGGTGACCCATATCTTTTTAATGATGCTTGTGATTGATGTGATTATTGGTCCAGCATTAGGCTTACTTTTTTATAAAGATGGGAAAAAACCCTCAAAATGGATTTGACGGTAATTATTTTACTTCAGGTCGCAGCATTGTCTTACGGGGTATATAGTATTGAGCAAGGCCGTCCAGCATGGATTGTACAAAATGGGAATCGTTTTGAACTGGTAAGAAAGAATGAAATTGTCAAAGAGCATATCACTCAGGCTAAGCTAGAGTATCAAGCACCTTCTTGGTTAAAACCGCAGTTTGTTGCGATTAATGCAGTAAACTCGGTTGAAGAGCGGAATAAAAATCTGTTTGAAGCCGTAACTACAGGCATTTCAAATGCCATGCGTCCAGAACGTTATCAGTCTGTTGATATGAGTAGAGCACAATTACGAGAAAATGCACAAAATATTGAAATTTTAAAGCAATTTAATGAACCGCAAGAAGTTGAAAAAATTATAAATGCTTATCCTGATGCGGATGCATGGTTGCCATTAAGTTCGACTAGTGTTGACATGACGGTTCTCATTAATAAAGAAAAAGGCGAAGTGGTTAAAATTTCAGATCTGCGTCCTTGGAAGTAAATTGTAGTTTTTATCTTATATTTCGTTTGTGTATGAAGGCTTAGCGATATAATTCCGCTAAGCCTTTTTAATATGTACAAAGTATGCAATTTATATGCTTTTTTCTTGCCAGCGTTCTCATTAGTTTTGCTTGGCTCTCCCCATTTCATACTTATCCATGGGTAACGTTCTCAGGTGAATTAGCAGGTTTTGGTGCAGGCCTAGCGCTACTTGCGGTGTTCCTCAATAAAAAAATGCTTGTGCCTCGAGCACAACTGTTGATTGCGCCCATTATTCTGGTTCCTCTCATTCAGTGGGGTTTTGGACTAGTCTACGATTTTAGTACGGCGCTGTTAAGTTCGCTTTATATTTTCGCTTTTTGGTTAATGATCGTGCTGGGCTTTAACCTTTCATTACAGGTCGAGAAGCGCGATAGCTTAATGGAGGAAATATCCAAACTTCTGTTTGGTATTGCGATAATCTGTAGTGGAATTGCGATTGCACAATGGTGTGGTCTAGATGGCGTGATTAATGGTGTCATGCAGCTCAAAGGCGATCGGCCTTATGCTAATTTTGGTCAACCAAACCACTTAGCAACTTTTTTAATCATGGGGTTGATGGGGACTTTATATCTTTATGAAAAAAGAATAATGTCATCGTGCTGGCTGGCTCTTCCAAGCTTACTTATTGTATTTACCATTGCATTAAGCCAATCTAGAACTTCGTGGGTGGTATGTTTATTTATTCTGTTCTATTGGATGTATAAGCAATATAGACAACAACCACGCTTAAATTTACCTAAACTTTGGATATGGTGTCTTGGATTTTTTGCTATTGCTGTCTGGGGATTACCTTTTCTTCAAAGCTTGATTCAAACTGTATTCCATTCTGAATTGGTTCAAACCAGCAGTGTAGCTGAGCGTGCCAGCTCAGGTTACCTACGTTTAGATATCTGGGCACAGATGTTATTGGCGTTGAAAGAGCAACCTTGGTTTGGCTATGGATGGAACCAGACCAGTGTTGCACAAATGACGGTTTTTCATTTACATCCAAACCATGAATGGGTAACTAGTGCACATAATGTATTACTAGATATTTTGGTCTGGAATGGATTACCGCTTGGCCTGCTCATTATTGCGTATATGGTGTTGTGGTTCTTCTGGCTGGATAAAAATGCCAAAGATACAACCTCGATTATTGCGATTTTGATGGTCTCTGCGATTCTGATTCATGCCCTGTTGGAGTTCCCACAGCGTTATGCTTATTTCTTGCTTCCAATGGGCTTTCTTCTTGGTCTGATTCAAGCACAAACCCCAGAGTTAAAAGGGATTCATTTATATAAGAATGTGATTCGGTGTATTTGGCTGATTGCGATTGTGGTTATGTTGTTGATTTGGCGTGATTATAAGCTTTTTCAAGAGAATAGCCGTTTAATCTTTAAAAAGCAGCAACCGACAGTTGAAATATTGGGCAGCTCTAAAATTCTGTTATTGACTCAATTTCAGCAACGCATGGACTGGATTCGTTTAAAACCACAAACGATAATGGCTGAGGCTGATTTAGAGCAATTTGGAAAGCGGGTTAAGAATAAAGCAACACCGTATAACTTGAAGAAGTATGCGCAGTTACTTGCTTATAATCAAAAGTTTGAAGAAGCGGAACAGCAGCTATTTATTTTACAGCAGTTGTATGGGCAAAAGCTGAGTTTGCCTGAAGTTGTAGAAATGAATAAGCGAGCAATGTAAAAAATAAAGCCCTGATCAGGGCTTTATTTTTGGGTAAAACTCAAGCGTTGTTTGAGTTTCTTAAATTTGGCTTTGAATATAGTTTTCAATACCAACATTTTCAACCAAATCAAGTTGCGTATCTAACCAGTCCCAATATTCTTCTTCTTTCTCTAGAATTTCTTGGACTAAATCTCGGGTCACGTAGTCTTGTTCTGACTCGGCAAGCTCAACTGCTTGCTTGAGTGCGGCAATGTTCTCTTTCACCTTACGAATATCGCAGTTCAGGACTTCTTCAGTATGCTGACCAATATAGAGCTTACCTAAATGTTGTAAATTCGGCAGGCCTTCTAAAAATAAGATGCGTTCAATGACTTTGTCTGCGTGTTTCATCTGGCGAATTGATTCTTTGTACTCGGCAGAACCAAGTTGTTCAATGCCCCAGTCATTAAACATGCGAGAGTGTAAAAAATATTGGTTAATTGCTGTTAAATGGTGGTAAAGCACCTGATTCAGCTGATTGATAACTTCGCGATTGCCTTTCATTGCGTTTACTCCAAAACACCACGTGATGCCCTAGTTGCTAAGGCAATTTATATTATCTTAATCAACAAATAATGTTATGGCGAGTAATTTATAGAACGGCAAATGAAAATCACAATCAAAAACATCCTGATAGGGTTATGATTTTTATAAAAAAACCGCTTAGATGAGGACTATTTAAAGTTCTACAAGAAGCGGCGGAGTCGTAAAACACGAATTGAATTAGCGGAGTAATTTTAAAGATAAATCAGGCAGCTATAGAAATGCGTGCAGCGATTTCTGCAAGTTCGTCGCTGATAATGGCGCGGGCTTCAGGTGCACAACGACCACAACATGTGCCTAAATCGAGAAGCTCACGGATTTCGCGATAGCTTTCAGCGCCGTTTGCAACAGCGTCTTTGATATCCTGATCCGTAATTCCACGACATAAACAAACATACATGGGAGTAAGCCACAAATATAAATGCGATAGTTGATATTATTGATAATTATTATCGTTTGTCAATGAATTTCATTCTAACAATGAGTATATTATTATTGGGAATTTGAATAAAAAAATACCGCCTGATCGGCGATATTTTTGTTGGTTTATATCTTTTTGATAAATCTAAATTTAAAAAATTATGGGATGATTACGATTCCATCCATTTCGACTAATGCACCTTTTGGCAGACTTGCAACACCTAGGGCAGCACGAGCAGGGTAAGGCTGAGCAAAGTATTCGCCCATAATCTGATTGACTAATTGGAAGTGAGAGAGATCAGTCAGGAAAATGTTCAATTTGGCGATATCTGCTAGACTACTGCCAGCCGCAGTACAGACCGCTTTAAGATTGTCGAATACACGGCGGATTTGAGCTTCAATGCCTTCTACAAGTTCCATACTGTACGGATCTAAACCAATCTGACCAGAAAGGTAGAGTGTATTGCCAACTAGGATTGCTTGAGAATATGTTCCGATCGCAGCAGGGGCGTGTTCAGTATGAATAACTTGACGTGACATTAAGCTCTCCTATGTCGTTTTTTCTATCTTAACCCATGCGACTTTAACACAAAACCAGAGTGACGAAAGGGCAGAATACTGAATAGTCGCTCTTGGATGAACTTATCATCCAGCTTCTTGTGTTTATAGGATGTATTTGGCTTTACGGTGGCAAATATTTTTAAGCCGAAGGGACACTGGTTGCTTTTGTCACTTCAGGCTGAACAATCGGCATATTTAAGCGTTCAATACGCGGAAAACCAAAGTGCATACGGAGATCGCGAATAATTTGAGCAATTTGATTTCGGTTGCTGACCACAATATTGACATAAGTTTTCTGGTCTTGTGAATGAACCATTTCTACGCCCGTTTTGGCTTTACGACATTGATAGATGAGATCAGAAATTTGTTCATCATTCATGGCCATATGAATACAAAGATAAGCACTGAAGCGAACATCGTCGATTTCTTCAGATTGCCAGTGTAGCGGCATGATGTTTTCTGGATGCAGATGCTGTTCGTGTAATAAGTTACGGCAGCGTGAGCGATGAACAATTAAACCACGTCGAGATAGATGCCCTTGAATTGGATCACCTAATACCGGGTTACAGCAATGTGCATATTTGACATCGACACCTTCTGTGCCGACGATTAAACGATCAGAAGCATCTTGGTGCTGTGAATGATAGTCTTGTGCAAATAAATGGTTGGCAACCAGTTGCGGTAATAGATCACCCACTGCAATTTGTTCAAATAGCGTATCTTTACTGCTTAAATGTCGCCACTCAAGCACGTTAATCCAATCTGTTGGAGAAAGATCATTGATCGAACGTTGAAACAGCTTTAAGGCACGATTTAAGGCTTGCTGTCCAACCAAGCGTTGCTCATCAATATCTTGTTCTCTCAGAATATTTTGCAAGGCGCGACGGGCTTTTTGGGTATTGATAAAGCTGAGCCAGTCAGGATTTGGTGTTGCCAACACATCGGTAATAATTTCAACTACTTGCCCACTATGTAACGGGGTGGATAATGGGCGAATTTCACCATCCACTTTGGCACCTACGGCATGATTTCCCAGAAATAGGCTGGCTGAATAGGCAAAATCAACCACAGTGGCGCCTTGCGGTAATTCATGTAATTGCCCGTGTGGGGTATAGACCCAGATTTTTTCTTGGTGCAAATAATCGAGTAAATCACTAAAGGTGGTTTTCGCACAGCCGCTATCAATCAGGGTATTCAAGTTTTGCATAGAGGCTTGAATGGCTGAGCGACAGGCTTGCGGTGCATTTTCTCCGAGAACCACACCAAAACGCGCAGCTTTGCGCATCAGTTCAGTTTGAATAGTCAAAGAAAGTGTGGTTTTTTCGCCTTTGAGCTGGATCATTAACGACTGATTACCACCAGGTAAAGGGCGGCGAATATGATCTCTATATTGTAAAACCTGAAAATTATCTTTCAGTGCCTCAACCAGACGGTCGCAGTCCGCAATGCTTTGTAAGATAATTTCAAAAGCATGGCTGTGGCTCAGTTCATTTAAGTCAATTTCATTTTTAATAAAATGACGCAGCAATTCGATATTGTTATTTTTCTTTTTAATTCGACCTTTGAGGTCATAGGCTTTTAACAGTTCAGAGAGCTTTTGTTCCCAAACTGCTTGGTACTCACAACGTTTAGGCTTGGTTTCCAGTAATGCAGTTTGCACATCATTAAACATGTCTAAATCAAGATTTTGATAGCAGAGATGTTCAAGGTTATCCGCCATCTCGTTCATACCGACCAGACGCGCCATGGGTACAAAAATATCGAGGGTTTCTTGCGCAATACGGGCACGCTTATCTGGACGCAGGGCACCCAGAGTGGTCATGTTGTGATAGCGGTCTGCCAGTTTAATAATAATGACACGAGGATCTTGTAAAGTTGCTTGTAGAATTTTTCGGAATGATGCGGCTTTGTTGTATTCCTTGTCGCTGGAATGGCTGAGTTTGGTGACGCCATCGACCAGTTCTGCGACGACGACTCCATATTTCTGCCCAATTTCATCTTTGGTAAATTCAGTATCTTCAATCACATCATGTAAAAGGGCTGCCATCAAGGTATCGGCGTCAAGACGCATGTGCGCCAAAATGCAACTCACTGCAATTGGATGCAGTACATAGGGCTCACCACTTTTACGGGTAATACCGCTATGCGCTAAATCAGCAAAATCGCAGGCAGCAAGCACACGTTGAACGTCACTATCTTTGAGATAGGCTTCAATAATTGCTTTGAGCTGCTGCTTCGCTTGGCTGACTTCTTCGCCTGGCATATAACACCTTTATAACTTGAATTCAGTAATGATCTGTCTGTTGATACTTTAACGATGTATTACATGGATGATTTTGTGATTTAGTACCGTCTTCAGGTGCTAAATCATATTGGATCGCATTGAAAACGTACTTTCAGTGCCAGTATTCGTAAACATTACGCCTCTCTTCTAATGAAAAGCAAATTGCGAAACTTGTCAATTTGTTCATTATAAAAACTCGTAAATTTTTTCAATGACGGATATTGCTTTTATCAATATGCATCGAATTTTGCAAGAAAGAAAAAAGCCCAGAGTATTCACAATGGGCTTTTCGCACAACAAATTCGGTTTAGAAAGTAAAACCTTCTAAGTTTAATGAATTTGTAGACAGTACCATATCAAGGTTTGATGTCTGGTAGTCTTGATCGCGTTGTTTTAAAATTTCTTTGGTGACATGACCGACTGCAATTTCGCGTAATGCAACCACTGTTGGTTTGTCATTGTCCCATTCTACAGTAGGTTCCATGCCTTGACGTGCCAATTGACGTGCACGTTTACTCGCTACCAGTACCAACTCGAAGCGGTTATCTACATGGTCTAAACAATCTTCAACGGTTACACGTGCCATAAGTTGTCTCGTTTGAACATTACATTTGGAAAGACTGAGTAGTATAAAAGGCTTTTCTGCCAGACTCAAGTCATTCGCGATTAAGGGTAATCAAGTTTTCGATTAATTGTTGATGGCGCGTGCTTTGTTGCGAGGTCACTAAACGGTTTGCGCTAATAATGGCTTCCAAATCATGCACGGCTTTATTGAAATCATCATTGATAATGACATAGTCAAAACTGGCAAAATGACGCATATCTTCAACTGCACAGCTGAGACGATGCTCAATCACGTCGACCGAGTCTGTGCCGCGGTTCGAGAGGCGCTGTCTTAAATCATATTGTGTTGGTGGCAGAATAAAGATTTGTTTAGATTCAGGAAAGAGTCGACGAACTTGTTCTGCACCTTGCCAGTCAATTTCAAGCAGAACATCATGACCTTGTTGCAATTGCTCTTTAACTTTGGCCTGGGAGGTGCCATAGTAATTGCCGAATACTTCTGCGTATTCGATAAAGCCACCTTCATCGACTTGTGCTAAAAAGCTTTCTTTACTGGTAAAATGATAGTGAACACCATCGAGTTCACCAGGACGTTGACCGCGTGTAGTATGTGAGACAGAAACGTGCAGGTTGCTGACTCGATCGAGTAGGGCTTTGACTAAAGATGTTTTGCCTGTTCCTGAAGCTGCAGAAACGACAAACAAGAGACCCGACATGATATTTTTCCTGAATATGATAAAATATCTTGGCTATTGTAGTGTAGCGTGCCATTAAACGAAATAGTTTGGTGTAAAAATTCAGATGATGAGAGAGGATGTTATGGAAATCGTGTTGGCCAATCCACGAGGCTTTTGTGCTGGTGTTGACCGTGCTATAGCAATCGTCAATCGGGCGCTGGAGTGCTTTAATCCGCCGATTTATGTACGTCATGAAGTGGTACATAACAAATTTGTGGTTGATGATCTGCGTCAGCGCGGTGCTGTTTTTGTCGATGAACTGGATCAGGTGCCTGATGATTCGATTGTAATCTTTAGTGCGCATGGCGTATCCAAAGCTGTACAGCAAGAAGCCGATCGTCGGGGGTTAAAAGTCTTTGATGCAACTTGTCCTCTCGTCACCAAAGTACATATCGAAGTCACCAAATATGCGCGTGAAGGGACTGAAGCGATTTTGATCGGGCATGAAGGCCATCCAGAAGTTGAAGGCACCATGGGGCAATATGATAAGTCCCGAGGTGGTGAGATTTATCTGGTTGAAGATGAGCAAGATGTAGAAGCGCTCATGGTTAAACATCCTGAGAAAGTCGCATTTGTTACCCAGACTACACTTTCGATTGATGATACGGCCAAAGTGATTGATGCATTGCGTACTAAATTCCCTCTCATTCAAGGCCCGCGTAAAGATGATATCTGCTACGCCACTCAAAACCGTCAAGATGCGGTGCGTGATCTGGCCGAGCAGTGCGATGTGGTGTTGGTTGTCGGTTCACCAAACTCGTCAAACTCCAATCGTTTACGAGAATTGGCTGAACGTATGGGGAAATCTGCTTATCTGGTCGACAATGCGGATCAGCTTGAAAAAGACTGGTTTAAAGCTGACACTAAAATTGGTGTGACAGCAGGTGCTTCTGCGCCTGAAATTTTGATTAAACAGGTGATTCAGCGCTTGCAAGACTGGGGGGCAACTCCACCCAAAGAACTGCAAGGACGAGAAGAAAATATTACTTTTAGTCTACCAAAAGAGTTGCGTATCCAGGTGATACAAGCCTAATTTTATTAGAAAAATGTGAACTGGAAACGGATGGATGACACTCCATCCGTTTTTTTTTGGTGTTTATCTGCTTTGTATTGGTTCTGTAAAAATAAAATTTAATATAGAGTAGTGAATTTTAAAAATTAGGTGCTGGGGAAATGGGGAAAACTCGGGGATTCACCTTAATTGAGTTGCTCGTGACGATTGCAGTGCTGTCTGTGCTTGCAATGATGGCTGCACCTGTTTTATCTGCGCTTATATATAAAAGCCAATTAAATATGGATGCTCGTGATTTCACAGATAAATTAGTTGAGATACGTTCAAATGCTATTTTAAGCCAAAAAGAGCAAAGCTTATCTTTAGATGTTAATCAAGATGCTGCATGGAAACCTTCAAATAAAGTGGACTGGGATCGGGGACAACCCACGATAACGGCTCTTTCTTATAATGCTATGGGGCGTTTGAATTCTGCCAACAATTTATGCTTCATCCTAAAGAGTAAAAAAGATGAAACGATGAAAGCCGTGATCATTGCTCGAAGAAGCGGTTTAGTTATTTTTGATAAATCATTTACAGCTTGTCCTACAAATTTAGGGACGGAATAGGAGATATCATGCGATCTCATCAACGGGGGGTAGGGCTAGTTGAAGTCTTGGTAGCTTTGATCCTGTTATCAATTGCTGTACTGGGTTTTGTTGCTTTACAGATGAAGGCAATTGCCGCGAGTCATGAGGCTGGCCGTAATATTCAGGCAATGAATATTGCGCGAGATTTGTCGGAGCGGATACGGAGTAATCGTGATGGACTTCAAGCTTTTAAAGATAAAAATGGTTATACCACTAAAATAATAGCGAGTAAAAATTGTGCGAATGAAAGTGATGCAGTATTTTGCACTGCAGTAGAAATGGCGGCCTATGACTTTGTAAAGGTGAGTAATACTGCAAACGATTTAGGCATGCAATTAGCGATTCAGAATTGCCAAGGAACAGCAAGTTTAAAACGTAAATGTATCTATGTGGCATGGGAAGGAACAACTCCGGATAATGGAACAACAACTTCAAACTGTACCAACGGTGTAGCGTATGTGCCTGAAGCGAAGTGTATTATCGTAGAGGTATATAACTATGATGATTAATCAACAAAAAGGATTAACCTTACTGGAATTAATGATTGCATTATCCTTGGGGTTATTGATCGTTGCCGCTGGTACTGCCGTATTTTTAAGTGGACAACGCTCATTGGGTTTACAGGGCAGTATGGGTGAATTGCAGCAAAATGCAAATTTTGGTTTATCCATGATCACGCATGATTTACGGCATGCCAATTTGAATACGCCTTCAACTCAAAAAGTAAATAATAAACAGGTTGGATCTGGAGTGATCTTTACAACAGCCAATTTGCCATCTTCTTTATCGAAAGTGAATGCCAGTTTATTGACTGGGCAGGCAAAAGATAGTGATGCGACAACAGGGAATAGTGATCAATTGACGATTCAGTTTATTCCTGAGTATCAAGTGACTACGAAAAAAAAATGTAAACAAGATAAGCCTAACTGCACAGCCGATGCAGATAAAGAAGACGTCACTATTTATACTGCGAAAAATGTGGATTGCGAAGGAAACAGACTTGAATTTGATAAGGTCACTACGATTGTCCAACGTTATCACTTGAAAACCGACCCTAACCAAATTGATGGGCAACCAACAGCATATTCTTTGTATTGTGATGCTGGCTATTACCAAGAGGGTGATACGACGATTACAAATATGACAGTGGGGGCAAACGGTACACAACTCATGCAGCGTATAGATACATTCAAAGTGCGTTTAGAAGTAAAAGACATGAATGGAAAACTTCGCTATATGAGTATTAATGATTATTTAGCTTTAATGCCAGTAACCGTTACCGACAGTAAAAATTATTATAATGTTGTGTCGGTTGAAATTGGTTTGTTGGCCCGTTCAACGACGCCATTAAATTCTGAAGCACTGATTGATAATGCAAAAGTATTTAAAATTATAGGAAGTGATGCCACTTTAAATGATGGTCAGCAGAAGGGTTCAAAGTTTCTTCGAGAAGTTTTTAGTCAGGTTGTGGCATTTAGAAATACTCTGGGGGCATCATCATGAAAAAGCAAAATGGTGCAACGCTAATCATGGTTTTGATTATCTTGGTGGTGATTGCTCTTATCGGGACATTGGCTGTCAAGTCGAGTATTCTGGGCTTAAAAATTTCAACGAATAGTCAGGTTCGCTCCTTATTGCTAGAAAATAGTAATTCAGCTTTATTTAATGTTGAAGATCCAAACCAGATTGCCCGCCAATTGGCGCTTGATGGCATGTTTAGTTATTTTAACTCCGTGACTAATCTTGAAGACGAATTGGTTTTTTGTTATCGCCCCGCATCGATGAGTACTTTTTATTCAATGGATAAGGCCAGTGTGATCGAGCAAAATGGTAAAACAACCAAAATGGGGAATACGGGTTTTTGTAAAGTGGGAGAGTTTTCTTCAGGCCGTTCGGCAATTCAGGCGCAGATTTATTTAAAGAAAAATAAAGAGCCGAATGCATCACCTTTTAGTACGGCACCAGCAGCAACCAGTCTAGGACAAAGTGAAGTCCCTGTTGTTGCAAATAATATTGGTGTGACCGTGATTTCAATTTTACCAAGTTATGTTAGTGCTACAGATACACAGATTGAAAATTGTTTTAAACAGACGGCAATTAAGAAAAATGACGATACACAGACGGTCGAAGAGTGTTTTGAAAGCTTAAGTGTGCCTTATAACCTCCAGCATGCAGACTATATTGTTGGCAGTTCGCCAAAGCTCAAGTCTTAATAGATACCTACCTGTAAGAGGTGAAAAAATGAAAAATTTTAATCAAAAACTACTTTCGGCATCGGTATCAATGTTAATGACTATGTCTATATGTCATGTTGTTACTGCTCAAGCCAGTGATATTGATATTTATAAGTTGCCTGATGCAACAGAACTCACCGTTATGATGATGCTAGATTTGTCAGGAAGTATGGATCTAACAGCTGTTTCGGATAATGGACCTTGTGATTTAGGTACGGTGAGTTCTTCAGGTAAAGTAACTGGTGATACCGTGGCAGGAGGTTATAGTACGAACTTTTGTTATACAGGAACAAAAGGTAGGAGTAATATATATTACTATCGTGCTAATAGCGATGAAACAAATTGGTGGAAATGTACCAAGACATCTGACAATACAGTCGCTAACTGTAGTACTCTTATAAATCGGCCTGATAATGAAGAAATTTTTAAATACACAAGATCTACCTTAGGTACTGGTAGTAATAATTTTTATTATTATTATAATTATGGTGAAACGAAACGATATTATGACCGTATTAGCCGTTTAAAAAATTCTTTATATATACTGGCAACTTCAAATGATATTCCTCTGAATACAAAAATAGGTATAGGAACTTTTTCTTATAATGCAGATGGGAATAGAGGATATGTTCGTATCGCAGCAGACCAATGGGGCGCCGTGGGGAGTGTCCAGCGTGATCGAGTATTAACCTTAATTCGAAATTCGGGATTTAAAGGAAGTGGAGGTACGCCAACTTCATCAGCTTATGCAGAGGCAGCAGCTTATTTGTTAGGTACTACAACAGGAGGAAATAGTACATACAGTGGTATTGGTGTTGCAGAGGGTATAAATGTTCGTACAGGTACAAATACTTCAACTTGGAAATATGTCACGCCATTGGATAAGACAAAAGATCCATTATGTTCGGGAAAAGGAATTTATGTTTTAACCGATGGTGAGCCTAATGCGAGTACAAGTGCTATTACCAGTACATTGATGAAAAATGCCTTAAATTTAAGTGGAAACTATTCGTATACAACTGGGTTAACAAATAATGGCTACTATGATAATAATAATTCGTTTAGAAATTATCGATCAGATTGGCAATCGATAGGATCTTTTGCTAAATCTTTAAATACAGGAAGTGTTTTACAGCCTCTTTTTAGTAGTACGCAGCGTAATAATGAACATGTTATTAAAACAGCAGTAGTGGGTTTTGGTTCGGTTTTTGATGTCGCTGATCCAAGAGGAGAAATTCGTAAAGAATTAATTGACCCTAAAACGGGTAATAAAAGAACCTATTATGATTGCAGTAAACTTACAGGTAATGACCAAAAAAATGCTTGTAATTGGGGAATGCAAAGTAAATTTTCTGATGGTACAACAACGACTATTGCAGGTTCAGGGGGATATGGTGAGGGCGGTTTTTATTCTGCATCTTCTACAGAAGAAGTGATTGAGAGTCTTAAAAATTTTGTTGAGGATATGAAGCCTGAGTTTGACCCCATTCCGACAGGTTCACCGACTTTACCTGTAGATGCCTTAAATCCAATACAAATCCAACCTTATGGTTACTATGCAAGGTTTACTCCTAAGCCACAAGAACCTTATCAGCTTTGGATTGGAAATCTTAATAAATATCATATTAAGGATGGTCAATTGTATGACACGACGAAGACGATTCGACTCATTCAAGATAGTGGTCAATTGAATAACGCTGCAAATGGAATTTGGAATGGCGGAGTGCTTGGTAAATTGCCACTAGGAACATTTACCGACACGGCTTCAGGAACACAATCTTCCAATCGGACAGTGTTTACGAACCGCCAAATAAATACGGCAAGCGGTGTAGCTGAAGAAATCAGCAGTCTACAAAGAGTAAACTTAAGAACTTTATTTAATGCGGATGCTGAAGGAACGCTGCGCAATGATCCTAAGAAAAATTATTGGTTAAATATTTTAGGTTATAAAGTTAATGAAAATGCCACCGGCCTAACACTTGCAACCTTACCAACAGATATACAACGTCAATTGGGTGCAACCATGCACTCAAAACCGATTTTATTGACTCAGGAAGGTAAAATTGTTGTTCCAACATCAGGTGATAATAAAGGGCAAGTCACGACAACAGGTCGGAAAGATTATTTGCTATTTGGAAGTAATCAAGGCTCTTTACATGTCATTGAAGTGGGAAGTGATACTGACACGGACAGAGGAAAAGAAGCCTTTACTTTTGTGCCACATGAAATGATGGAGCGGCAACCTAAAGCCTTCTTGAATGAGGGGGCGACAAATGGTGGCCGGGCAAATTTATATTATGGCATGGATGGGGCTTGGACCGCTTATACGCAGTATGTATCCAAAACGGATAAAACTTTAACGGTTGGGACTTCAGGGCGTAAAGATAATGACGGTAAAGATCTCAATCAAAAAGGTTTGCAATGGGTTTATGGTGGTTTACGGATGGGAGGACGAGGCTATTATGGTTTAGATTTGACCAGTCTAAGTAGTCCAAGTTTAAAATTCCATATCAACCCTGATGATGCTGTGGTTAAAGATAATGGTGTTCCTCGACTAGATGCGAGTGGTAAGAAAATACCAGATACGAATAATCCACTAAACTATATGGGACAGAGCTGGTCTAAGCCCACGATTGCATGGGTAAATTGGGGTGGTGTTCGCAAACTGGTTATGTTTGTAGGGGGCGGATATGATGAGGGCTATGAAGCACCAGATTATGACCAAGATAATAATACCACCACACCTAAAAAGGGAGCGGGCGTTTATATGTTCGATGCTGGAAGTGGGGATTTATTATGGTGGGCGAGTGCAAATGTAAGAAGTACGACGACAGGGATTGGAGTGAATGATGCTAATCTAAAATATAGTGTCGTGAGCCAAATTAATGCCGTGGATCGCGATAATGATGGATTAGTTGATCATTTATTTTTTGGTGATTTAGGTGGCCAAGCTTTCCGAATTGATTTAAATAACAAAGCGACATCTACTGCTAATTTCAGTAAGCGGATTGTCCGTTTATATAATGCACATACAACTGCCGGAGCAAGCCCTCGTTTCTATGAAATGCCAAGTTTTTCAGTGCACAGTGGTGTAGATGGTTTATTTGGCGTAGTCGCATTAAGTTCTGGAAATCGGAGTTCTCCTTTGGCGGGAGTACATAGAGTTGATGGGGTAGATACGATCACTACAACTGCGAATGATGCTGTATATGTTATTTATGATAATGATGTAGCTCGTTCAGACTTATATACGATTGCAAACAGCGAATTAAGAACCTCCTCGACCAATACCGGGGTATTGTTAACAACGATCACACCTGCGAGCTTTTCAACTCTACGAGCTGGAATCGATCAAAAAACTGGGGCTAATTATAATGGAGGCTGGAAATACCAGTACGGCACAACTGCGGGTAGATATAAAGGAATGAATGAAATTTATGCCTTGGATGGAATGTTGTATGTCAATGTTTATCATAAGGATGGTACTGGTATTGTAGGTGCATGTGGCTCAGGTGTTATTGGAGATACGGAGCTTTATCAATTCTGTTTGCCTTCAGGGAAATGTAGTTTTTATACAACGGAAACAACAGGCCCAAATAAAACGGTATTAGGGGGAGGTATTCTAGGGACGGGCTTAGGCCTAGGGGTTAGCAATAAATTTAATGAAACAGGTCTGATCGTGAAAAAGCCAGATAATTTCTGTGATGATACTGCGAATAAAAATAAACCTGAATGCCAGCTCTTTGATACTGGTGCTAGATTGCAGCACTTACGCTGGTACGAATCAAGATAAGGTGACCCGATGAAAAAATATCATGGTTTTACTTTGATTGAGCTGATGGTTGTTTTGATAATTGCGGCTATTTTCATGACAATTGCGATTCCAAGTTATCAGAGTTATATGCGTAAACGAGATTTGGCAGTAGCCAAACAAGAAGCTTTACGCATATCCAGTGAATTGGAACGGTTTAAATCCAAAAACTTTAGTTATAAAGGTTTTGATGCATCGTTCTGGTATGCGTACGACGATAACGGTACAAAAAAGAGCTATTATGACAATACTACAGGAAAGCTCTATCTGCCTATAGGCTCAACATCGACAAATGCTAAATATCAGTTAACTTTAGTTGATGGTGGAACTGAGCACAAACCATTAACCATGACTGTAGACAGTAATGGGGTGGAAACTAACAATTCTAAATTGGTAAAAGGATTGAGTTGGGCCATCAAAGTAGAGCGCCTCATCAATGGAGGCGCGACGGAAAAAGACCCTCAAAATTATGATTTATTATTAACTAGCGCGGGGTTGCGCTGTATGACCAAAGCTCAAACAGAAAATCTACAAAAGTATATGGATTGTGGTAGTGCTGATGATGTGGAGAAGTGGTGATGCAATTAACTGATAGAGGCTTTACATTAATTGAACTCATGATTGTTGTTGCAATCATTGCTATTTTAGCGGCCATAGCTTATCCATCTTATCAGGACTATGTAAAACGGACTAAGCGCACTGATGTACAGAGCGAAATGATGACTATCGCACAAAGGTTGCAAAGTTATCGTGTGATTAATCATAAATATACCAATGCTAAATTGGATAATGGAGCATTAACAAAAAATTATCCGACATCTAATGCGTCTTATACGATTACTTTAATACCCGCTGATCAGACTTGGGTACTTACAGCAACGCCAATAAATGGGCAAGTTGGTGATGGGCATGTGGTATTAAATAATCAAGGACATAAATGCTGGACCAAAGCTTCTGACAAAAATAGTGGTACAGCATGTACGCCATCTGCGACAACAAACTGGGATGGTCGTTAACGTTTCACAGTATTTTTAATGTTTTACAAGAGCAAACCTAAATCTGGTTTGCTTTTTTATGCTTATTATTTAACATTTTTAACAACAATAATTAATGAATGTGATCTATTTATCATTTATCTGCTGTTATCTACCTTTTATCTCTTAAGGGTGGATTTAAGTGTATTTTCGATGGAAATTGATATTAAACATGAAAACAATCACGAAAAATAACGTTCATTTCATTCATATAACAATTTGATTTTACTGACTTAAGAGTTCCTTATTTATACAGTCAAGATGAAATAATTTGTAAGATGAATTGAATAAAAATTAACTGAAATGTTCGTTAAAACAAAAAGATTTGTGCATATGGAGGACTGTATGCAACAAGCATATTCTGACTTACAGCCTCGCTCTGCAGCTTCTCGCTTTGCGATAGGGCCGAGTGTTGTCCAACATCATCCGTTCAACTTCGAGCGTAGCTCTCCGTCTTGCGCTCAGACAAAGCAGAGCTTTGTTCATCTTCGCTCAGGATTTACCTTAGTTGAGTTGATTGTCACGATCGCTGTTTTAGCCATTATTGCAGTGATAGCAGCGCCGTCATTCGCAACGATGTATAGTCGCCAAAAATTAGAATCTTCTGCACGTGAACTGATCATGAAAGTTTCGGAAGCAAGGAGTCAAGCCGTTTTACTTCGTCAAACTACTGGGCTCTGCCTGTCTTCTTTATCTGAAGATGATTGTGCAACTGTACTCGCCATTCCAAATACAGAGACGCAACGTATCTTTGTCGTCCGTTTAGATAATGGGGTAAACAGCGCAAATAACTCATCGACCAATCTTAGTTTTAGGAAAAATGGCAGTCTTGCAGCGCAAAAGGACTTTATTTTACAGCGCCAAAATCTTTCTTATTGTATCCGGGTGGGGGTGATTGGAGATACTACAATCAAAGAAGGAGCTTGCACGTGAATATTCAAAAACAAAAAGGTGTCGGGCTGGTCGAAGTTTTGGTTGCCCTCGTTCTTTTGGCAATTAGTGTGCTGGGCTTTGCTGCTTTGCAATTAAAAGCAATTGATTCCAGTTTCGAAGCCAATAAACAGGTTCTGGCACTTACCATTGCACGTGATCTTGCAGAACGGATGCGAGCCAATCCACAAGCAACGCGTGCTGGGAAATATAAGGTGAAAGCAGTTGAAGTCCCTAAAGCAGAAGTCCCAACGATCGCGGATAAACCTGAAAAGATTGCCTTACAAGACTTACAGAAGGCTGCGCTTGAGGCTCAAAACAATGGCATGAATCTGGCGGTCGACCAATGTCCAGCAGGCAATAACCGGCAATGTATTTATGTGGCTTGGGATGGAACCAATTTAGCAGGTGATCAAGGCATCGCCGCATGTATCAAAGATGGTGCATATGTTTCAGGATCGCATTGTTTGTTTTTGGAGGCATACTGAAATGGAAACAGGCCTCTTATATTCAAGATCTCGTCAAGCACAAGCAGGATTTACCCTGATTGAGTTAATGATTTCTCTTACCTTGGGATTGTTGATCGTTGCTGCCGCTATTCAGCTGTTTATTACAGGAATCACCAGTTATAAGTTACAAAAAGCCATGGCGCATATTCAAGACAATGCCAGTCTCGGCTTGAACTTTATTGTTGACGATATTCGTAAAGCCAATCTCAGCTCCACCGTCCCTGCAATTAATGATCAAACCAGCTATGCCGGAATTTTACTGAGTTCGAATAATGTCGGCGGAAACATTGACCTGAATTGTACGGATTGTTTTTCGAATAATCAGATTGCCAGTTTTGGCAATGCCAATGTGGCGGGATTGACCAATGATCAGTTAATGATTCGTTATCAGGCACCGCAAGGGGGGCTGGATTGTTCTGGTCAAAATGTAGCAAATGGGACTTTTGTGATCCAGCGCTACTATGTCGGTTCTACTTCTACAGATTTACGCCAATCTTTGCGTTGTCAGGCTGCCCAATATACACAGGCGATGCTCGATGCAAAAACCACAACAGACCGACTCAAACTGGTTTGGGGCGAAAGTCAGGTCATTTTACCCAATGTGGATCTTTTTCAGATTCGGTTAGGGTATATGGATGGTGAGCTCAATAGTGCGAATAGCATGATCGCCTATACAGACGTTAAAAATTATATGGCTTTAACCGCAGCTAAAAAAAATATTGATGGCATTACACAGACGGTTCGTCCCTATGTACATGCCATTCAAATCGGTGTTTTAGTGCGTTCTGATGATAAGACCGGAGACCAGTCGGTCATTAAACAAAGAAATAAAGAACCATTCCAAGTGCTCGGCACGAAGGTCAATCTTACCCCTGCATCTCAAGATACTTATTTAAGACAAGTGGTTGATCAAACGATCTCATTGAGAAATGCAATGGGCTGGGTTTCAGAGGGGTGTGATAGCAGTAAAAGCTCAAGCTGTACAAATGGGGGGGCTGGAACATGATAAAAACGCACCGTGGTTCAACCTTGATTATTGTTTTGATGATTGTGCTGATGATTACCATTGTGGGCACACTGGCAATTCGGCAAAGTATCAGTTCGCTTAAATTAGTCAGTAACCATCAAATACAGACGCTACTGGCACAAAATGCGGATACTGCACTGATGTATTTTCAGGATCCCAATACCCAGCAAAATTTAGCTTCTGCCAATGGTGTCGTTGGTTTCTTTAAAAATGAAAATAATAAAAATGCTGAACTGGTCTTCTGCTTTTCAGGAACAGATCCATTTGCCCTAACCAAAGCTGCGTATCGCTTAAACAGTGCCAGCTTTGAGCCCATGGCAAGCAATGCTGGGATGTGTAAAGTTGATTCGAGTAACTCAGCCAATGATACAGCTTCTCAATCGAGTGGCCGTAAACAAGTGGTGACACAGGTTTATATCAAAAGAGAAATCAACCCTACAGCACCTTTTGCAGATTTATCTCGTGGAACAGAAGTATTTGGTGCAAAAACTGAAAATAATATTCGCTTACGGGTCTATGTGGTGTCCGTGATGCAAGGCTTATTAACCTCGGATGCCTTATTTAAAGCAGATAGTGATATTAACAAAGGTTGTTTAACTAAAAGTATCGACAATAACGGTGCCAATGATGTTGCCACTTGCTTAAAACAGAATACAGAAAAACCGTTATATAACATACAAGTCGCAGAATATCGTTTCTTGTCTGACTTTGAACCTTCGAGTTCATAAGGGAGAAATGTCATGAATAATAATAAGATAGAAAAATTGACGCAGGGTGATCAACATAAAAACAAAATGCAGTATTTATGGTTGGGCTCTACGGTCCTGTCTAGCCTGCTTGTACTTTCTTCTGTTGCGTCTGCGAGCGATATTGAAATTTATCAACCTGCGGCCGGGAATAAGAAACGCCTGATGCTGATGGTGGATCAATCCCGAAGTATGGGCGGTGCAGGTCTTTTAGACTTAGTCAAAGATTACCCATTATGTATTGATCAGGGCGTTACCGATGTATTGGGTAAAAATGGCTTGAATTTGGGAATCAAGATCGCGGGTCAAACCGATTTGATTAATGTCACCAAAGAGGCCACTGATCTTATCAATAAAGCCATTTTAAAAGGTCTGCTCGGCAATGGCCAAGGTCAGGGGCTGCTAGATTCGATTGCTGAAATTAAAACGGAACAGCCGAGTACGGCTTATCCATTTCCGCGTCAATCCTGTACGGTGGTTACTACAGATGCAACGGTACGCTTGTTGGATAACTTGCTGAGTGGCTTGTTGGGGGTGAAAACAGGGTTATCTGCAGAACAATATATCCGTGAAACCTGTGACCCACTGATTGATATTAGCCTACTTAAATCCATTACTAACTCTTCAACGGTCGGGATTTATCGTTGTTATGATAAAAATTCGCGCGTTCGTATGGCATTGACGGATGTTTTAAAAGGGAAAAAAGGGGGCGGTGGTCTGCCAGATATCGATCAAATCCCAGATAGTACAATGGTCGGGCTATCCATTTCACCTTATAACCAAACGCTAAATGATCGCGCTGGTGCGATTGTTTTTGAACCTAAATTACTCAGTGATATTTATCTTTATAACGGGAAAACTCAAACCCATCGTCAGCATATGATTGACTATATTGCCAGTGCCAATATGGACTCCAAAGGTGAGTTTAGCCTGCAAAGTTTACTCATGATTGTACCTAAACTCGTAGGAGGATTACTCAATGATGTGGTTGCAACACTGGGCAAAATTTTAAGTAATCCACTGGATGCGGTGAGTGAGTTATTGAATCTGGAAAATACCAATAATGCCCTGAATGATGTGCTGACCATGTTAGGCCTGGGTGGCAATAACCCAATGGCTAGTGCCTATGCGGAAACAGGTGCATACTTGTTAGGTAATACCACCAAGGGAACTGGTGCCAGACAATATGCGAAGCGGAATGCCTTATTAGGGCTATTGGGAGTACCATTATTATGGACTGATTATGAATGTAAGGCGTGGAAAGCCGATGGCATGACCTGTGATGATTGGAAATATGCTGTTCTGTTAAGTACCAGTGGCTATAAAAAAGTCGATGGCAACCTGTTAAATGTACTGGGTATTTTACAGGTCGGGAAACAAGAAATCTTTTATGAATACCGTGCAGATGTCGATGCAAAATATA
Source organism: Acinetobacter colistiniresistens (assembly GCF_000413935.1). GTDB lineage: Bacteria > Pseudomonadota > Gammaproteobacteria > Pseudomonadales > Moraxellaceae > Acinetobacter > Acinetobacter colistiniresistens. Next base: position 249,818 of record NZ_KE340378.1, read on the forward strand.
GTGGTTTTAGTGATAGCCAGAAAAATAACAGCACCATTAATCCACTGATTAAAAGCAATGGTAGCTTCTATCAGGCACCATCGACAGCCCCACAATGCGATGCCAATGGTTTAATGGTGATTGCGGGTGGGGTGCCAACGATAGCACCGACATTGACGGACTCGTTATTGCAACCGCAAGGCAGCCAATCCGATGCGACCAAAGTTGCCATGGAACGTTTAATGGCCCGTTCATTGGACAGCAGCCAAACACTCAATATTCAATATAAAGATGGGCGCTTGAATGATAATTGGGGCTTTAGATGTAATTCTGCCGATTTAAAAGCGACCACTTTGGGGAATAATAAAAACGCAAACGATAATACGGATTTTGCAACCTGGCAGTGCATTGGTGCCTATGCCCGAGATATTCGAGCACTAAAAGCCAACCCGATTAAAACCGCCGTCATTGGACTGGATCGGTCGTTTTTACAGCTTCCCAATTATATTGCAGGACAAGAAAATAGTTCGGATACCAAAGGCTTGACTCAAATTTCAAGTACCAATGTGGCGCAAGATCAATTGTTAACTGGGATTGTGCCGAAGGCTGTTCGGGATTTATTGGGCGTAACAGGTTCGCTGCTTGATGGCCTATTGCCAAATAGCTTGATCGGAAGTGGCTTAACCACAGGAATTACCAGTCTATTGGATCGCTTGTTACCTCGTAACCCAGAGGACATCAAAAATATGGCACGCTGGGGGGTCATTGGCGGGGGCGGTTGGTATAACGCCGCCAATAGCCAGAATATTGCACAAAGTATTCGCGATTTTCACGATAATTTAGGGGTGACGGCTGGTGATCCTATTGGTTTGCAAACGTTGCCTGAGGATCCGTTGACGCCATATCGGATGAGCAATGAAGTCTATAAAAGTATGTTTGAACCAACAGAAAAAGCCAGTTGGTTTGGTAACTTTAAAAAATACTATGTCGAAACCGATAATTCGATTAATAAACTGAAAGATGCATGGGATGCAACGTCAACAAGCTACGATGTGCAAGATTGGAATAAGGGCGGCGTACTTGCCAAGCTTAAAAATTTGAAAAATAAAACGGACAATTCCGATCCGACCAAACCAATCATTACAGAACGTCAGGTCCTGATAAATCGGGATTGCCAGCAAATTGACAATACCTCTACTTATCAATTTACAGAGGTTGGTGGGCTGAAAACCCTGACGAATAAATATCTAGATGTGAAATGTGGTTCAGGAACTTCAGCTGTTACAGATGCTAAAGGCTATTTGTTAATGAATTTGTTGGGCTATAACGTGGGAAATGCGGCTAGTACGGCAGATCTGACTGAAGCGAATCGAACCAATTGGCAGGTTGGCATGAACTTGCATTCAACCCCAGTCAAACTCACCCAAGAAGCAACTTTTAATGCGGATAATAGTATTAAAGAGCGCAAGGATTATATGCTGTTTGGTACAACACAAGGTTTATTGCATGTCGTTGATGCCAAAACGGGTGAAGAAAGCTTTGCTTTTGTTCCCAATGAAATGCTGGAAAATACTCAACAGAGCAAGGCATTCTTGGACAAAGCGACAGGCGTTAAAGCAAATATGGCTTATGGGATTGATGGTGCATGGACCATCTATAGTGAATACGTCTATGGAATGAAGGCACTAAGCAGCGGCAGTACTAGTAGTGCAGTGGTTGCAACCGTTGGTGAAATTAAAAAAGGTGATCAGGTCCTCGCAAAAGGGAAACAAATTGCTTATGGTGGTTTGCGTATGGGCGGTCGTAGTTATTATGCTTTGGATCTGAGTGATCTCACACGTCCAAAACTGAAGTTCCATATCGATCCAGATAATAATCGCATTATTAGTCTACAAGCAGATGGGAGCTATAAAACCACCACCAATACGGTTTTAGCAGCTATGGGGCAGAGTTGGTCTAAGCCAACCATTGCAACGGTGATGTATAAAGGTGCTGCGAAACGCGTGATGCTGGTGGGTGGTGGCTATGATATGGAGTATGAAAAAGTCACACCAAGCATTAGCAATACGACCAAAGGCCGTATGATTTATATGTTTGATGCCGATAATGGAGATTTGATCTGGTATGCAGGTGGAGACAATTCAAGCACCTCATGTGATCAAGGAGATAGTAACCTTGGTTTAAGAATGAAAGACCTATATAGCGTGGTAAGTCGTATCAATGTTGTAGATCGTGATGGCGATGGCATCGCAGATCATCTGTATTTTGGTGATTTGGGTGGGCAGGTTTGGCGCATCGATTTAGGCAAAGATTTTGGCTTAAAAGGTGGCGGGTGTGGCCGTTATAGCATGTTGTTTAAAGACAGCAATAGCCGTTTTTATGAAGCCCCTAATTTTAGTGTCTATGGCTATGAACAACCACTGGCGGTACTAAGTATTGCCTCAGGCAATCGTAGCTTGCCTTATAGTGATAAAAATTCAAGCAGCACGATCTATAATCTTTTTGATCAGGATGTGGTTAGTCGTAACTTTAATGCTGCGGGGAATGCAAATAGCAGCATACCTAAGCTATTAACAACTGATCTTAAAACCATGTTCACGGCAACTGATCTCAAAGGGAAAAATTTAGTCCAAGTCAAAGCGATGATGCCAAATGGCTGGTATGTGCTGGCCAATACGGTGGTTGGAAAAGAACTAGATGCACAAGGCAGTGAAGTTAGTCTGACCAATCAGGCTGGCAGCAAAGTGTTGAACGAAATGGTGGTCATGAATAAGAGCCTGTATGCCAGTGTTTATAATCCAAATACCAGTGTTGGGAATGGGTGTAAAATACAGGCCAATGGGGCAACCACGGTTCAACGCTTCTGCTTACCTTTTGGTGTCTGTGAGCAAGACGTTAAGGACGTGACTATGAGCTTTGGTGCTGGACACGGGATCGTTGATTCGATGGTCGGTGCGGGCATAGGCCTAGGTGATAAAAATGGTTTGACGCGGCAACTACTCAATCCAAATGCAAAAGACAAAATTGGTAATAGCAAACTTCCTATCAATACCATGCGCCGCCAATTGGTTCCACTGACTTGGTACGAGCGTAATGAATAACAATAAGTTGAGCTGTCAATCTGAGACCATCATGAATCAACGTTATATGCTGAGTCGTTCTGGTTTCACTTTGATCGAGCTGATGATTACGGTGGCGATCGTTGCAATTATTGCGGCGATCGCGATCCCCAGTTATGACGTCTATATTCGCCGTGCAGATTTAGCGACAGCACAACAAGAAATGCTGAAAGTTGCAGCGCTATTGGAAAAGCATCGAGCTCGCAATTTTAGTTATGATGGTTTTGTGCTTAAAGGGACGGCAACGAATCAGGGGGCGTATTATGCAGTGCCTACGGCGACCAATACCAGTTTACTGCTGCCTTTGAATGCCAGCAGTGGCGATCAGAAGTTTAGCCTAACTTTAACGGTTAACTCCCAAGCATGGTCTTTGCAAGCGGTCAGCCAAAGTCCAAGGAATTATTCCTTGCTGATGACGAGTACGGGCTTTAAGTGTAAGACTAAAACGGTTGCCAATATGACCTCATCAAGTTGTGGCAATAGTGCTGAAGACTGGTAACTCAGCAGATTTTATAGATTAAATTCACAGCTGTGGATAACTCGAAAAATAATCTTTATTTCAAAGTCAATTTAACGTAGAATATCGCCCTCTATGAAAGGGGTTTGAAGTGTTGCCGATGGTCGGCGCAGGGATAATCCGTAAAAATTATAAGGTTGTTCTCATGGTTGTTATTCGTTTAGCGCGCGGTGGTGCAAAAAAACGTCCATTCTATCAAATCGTTGTGACTGATAGCCGTAACGCACGTGACGGTCGTTTCATCGAGCGTATTGGTTTCTTTAACCCAACTGCACAAGGTAAAGCTGAAAAAGTTCGTTTAGATGCTGACCGTTTTGCACACTGGGTTGCTCAAGGTGCTCAACCTTCAGATCGTGTTGCTTCTTTAGCTGCTCAAGCTAAAAAAGCTGCAACTACTGCATAATTGTAGTAGGTAGCCCATGACATCGACACAGAATGTGCCAGAAGATCGTATTCAGATTGGACAGTTACGTTCAGCTTATGGATTGAATGGGTGGCTCTGGGTTTACTCTAATACAGAACCTATGAGCAATATGTTTGACTACCTTCCTTGGTACATTGAGACCAAGGCAGGTTGGCAAACGATTGATGTGAAACGTTGGAAACCACATGGCAAAGGCTTGGTTGTTGCATTAAAAGACGTAAATGATCGTACTGGTGCAGAAAACTTGGTTGGCGCAAATATCTGGATTGCCAAATCACAGCTTCCAAAAGCAGATGTAGACGAGTATTACTGGTCTGATCTCAAAGGCTTAACCGTGTTAGGTCTTGGAGAGGATGAACAGGAAGTCAATCTTGGTCAAATCTACGAACTGTTTGAAACAGGTGCCAATGATGTCATGGTCGTAAAAGCGACGCCTGACAGTATTGATGCTGAAGAGCGAATGATTCCTTGGCATAAAGATGTGGTACAGCGTGTTGATCTTGAAGCTGGTCGTATTTACGTCAATTGGGGCGTAGACTACTAATCCTTTCGGGGACAGTAGCGCAGCAGGAAAATAGAGGAGTCTGCGGTGTTTTTTGCAGTCATCACATTGTTTCCTGAAATGTTTGAAGCGATTACAGCGTACGGGATTAGCGGACGTGCGGCAAAGCGTGACATCGTGCAAGTGACTTGCATTAACCCACGAGATTTTGCTGAGGGCAATTACAAGCGAGTGGATGAACGTCCTTTCGGTGGTGGCCCTGGTATGGTGATGATGGCTGAGCCTTTGGCACAAGCAATTAGCCATGCCAAACAACTTGCAATGCAAGCAGGCTGTGTTCATGCCCCAGTGGTGTATATGTCACCGCAAGGCAAGACCTTGAATGAGCAGGCAGTACAACAATTCGTTGATTATGATGGTTTGATTGTATTGTGTGGGCGTTATGAGGGCGTCGATGAGCGTTTAATCCAGCATTATGTTGACCAAGAATGGTCAATCGGGGATTACGTGTTATCGGGTGGTGAACTTCCTGCCATGGTGTTGCTGGATAGTATTATTCGTCGATTGCCGAATGTCATGTCTGACGAGCAATCTGCGATACAAGATTCTTTTGTAGATGGTTTACTGGACTGTCCACAATATACCAAGCCTGATCATTTTGAAGGGCTGGATGTGCCTGAGGTACTTAAATCAGGACATCATGCCAATATTGAGAAATGGCGTTTTTTGCAGCGTTATCAACGAACTTTAGAGCGTCGACCAGAATTGGTGGAAAAAGTAGAGTTGACCAAACAGCAAATTAAATGGTTAAAAAATTCGAAAGGTTAAACTGGTACCAGTTGATCTTCGCACCCAACGAGAAGCTTTGCTTCGAGTTCTACTTAAACCTAGTTTAAGTTAAAAATAGGCTCTTTAAGACGTTTGTCTTAAGGGGAAAGTTAAACGGGAGATATGCGCTTTAGCCTCTATTCCCAGCGGTGTCAGAGACCTCTTCTCTCCCGCACATATTGGAGATTCCACATGAGTGGTAAACATCCTTTAGTTCAAGCTGTTGAAAATGCACAGTTAAAATCAGACATCCCTGTTTTTGCACCGGGCGATACAGTTATCGTTCAAGTTAAAGTAAAAGAGGGTGACCGTGAGCGTCTTCAAGCATTTGAAGGTGTTGTAATCGCGAAGAAAAACCGTGGTTTAAACTCTGCTTTCACAGTTCGTAAAATCTCTAGCGGTGTTGGTGTTGAGCGTGTTTTCCAAACTCACTCTCCAATCGTTGCTAAGATCGAAGTGAAACGTCGTGGTGACGTTCGTCGTGCTAAACTTTACTACCTACGCGAGTTGTCTGGTAAAGCTGCACGTATTCGTGAAAAGTTACCAGCTCGTAAACAAGGTTAATTTTAACTTTGTTTTAAAGCGAAAAAATGCGCCTTTGGCGCATTTTTTTATGCCTGTTTGCGTCGACAAGCACTTTCTTTTTAATAATCTCAGACCTGATTTTGCTAAAATAGGTCTTTATACGTTGACTTTTCTTTTATGAAAAAAAGTTCTTATCGCCATTTGAGCGGTGTTTTCCTATTAAATAAACCTTTAGGTTTGAGCTCTAATTCTGCACTTCAAAAAGTCCGTCGTCTGTTTAATGCACAAAAAGCAGGGCATACGGGTGCCTTGGATCCATTGGCAACAGGGTTATTGCCAATCTGTTTGGGTGAAGCCACCAAGTTCTCACATTATTTACTGGATTCAACCAAACGTTATCAAACTACGGTGAAATTGGGACAAACCACAGCAACAGGGGATGTTGAAGGTGAAATTCTGCAACAGAGAGAAGTACCTGCATTGACGCAAGAACGGATTGAGCAAATACTTGAGCAATTCCGTGGTGATATTCAGCAAGTACCGCCGATGTATTCAGCGTTAAAACGTGATGGTCGTCCACTCTATGAATTGGCGCGTAAAGGCATTGAGATTGAGCGCGAAGCACGTCCAGTCACCATCTATGACTTAAGCTTGGTTGATTTTACGGAAGATAGCTTAACGCTGGATGTGACTTGCTCAAAAGGGACCTATATTCGTGTCTTAGGTGAAGACATTGGCGAGGCTTTGGGCTGCGGTGGGCATCTAACCCAATTGCACCGTACTCAAACAGGTCACTTTGAGATTAATCCAAGTTATACTATTGAATATTTAGAAGGTCTTTCGCTCGAACAGCGCGATGCATTATTGCTGCCAGTCTATGCACCCGTTGAGCATTTTCCGCGTGTGCAATTGCCTGAAGGCCGTGAAAAGTATTTCGGCAATGGTCAGGAAAGCAATATTGAGCATGAAGCTGCGGCTGAAGTGCTGGTGTTTGACGGTGAACGTTGCTTAGGTTTGGCTGAAATCACCGATAAAAAACGTCTGGTACCGAAACGCTTGTTAAATCTATAAGAGTAAAGTCAATGGAATGGGAACTGATTCTAACACTGGTGTTCTTTGCTTTTTGTGCGGGAACAATTGATGCGGCCGTCGGTGGCGGCGGGTTGATTCAGATTCCTGCATTGATGGGAGCTTTACCACAAACTGCACCTGCGACCTTATTTGGGACCAATAAATTAGCCTCCATTTGCGGCACAGGTTCGGCTGCATTTTCATTTGTACGTCGGGTCAAATTGCAATGGTCATTACTGGGTGTGATTGCACTATTTGCCTTTATCAGCTCTTTTATTGGGGCGGCCTGTGTATCATTGGTGCCGACGCATATTTTAAGACCGATTGTCTTGATCATGCTGATCGTGATTGCGATTTATACCTTTATGAAAAAGCAATTCGGGCAAGTGCACGTCGATCAACAAATTACACCTAAGTTACTGCTACTGGCTGCGATTGGTAGCTTAGCGATTGGTTTCTATGATGGTATTTTTGGCCCAGGGACAGGCAGTTTCTTTATTTTCTTTTTTATCCGCTTTTTACAGGTGGATTTTCTACATGCTTCAGCCTTGTCGAAAATTGGCAATTTCATGACCAATCTGGCGGCATTAAGCTTCTTTATTCCGACAGGACATGTGCTGTTTACATTGGGCCTGATGATGGCGGTTGCCAATATTGCGGGCTCATTATTGGGTGTGCGTTTGGCTTTAAAATACGGTAGTGGCTTTATCCGTATTTTATTCCTGATATTGGTCAGTATTTTAATCTGTCGATTGGGCTATCAGATCATTACTAGCTAGAAGCCTAGACATAGACTAGGCTTTCCCTCCGCGTAAAGTAACACCAATCGAAGCCACCATAATACAGGCCAATGCCACCCATTGAATCAAGCTAATGCGTTCATGTAGCAGTACCAGACCTGCTAAAGCAGCTAATGCAGGCGCAAGACTGGAAAGCGTTCCATAACTCAATTTACTTAAGCGTTTCAGTGCCATTAAATCCAAGGCATAAGGAATCGCAGTTGCGAGTAGGGCAATCACCAGCGCTTTGCCCCAATATTGAGTGTCTAGCAGTACAGGCGCGTTATTCCATAGACCAAAAGGAAGTAAGGTTAGTGCGGATAAACCGATGGCAATGGTCAGTGCATGCATGCCAATATTCTGTTGCACTACGCGATGCCCGTAATAGATATATAAAGCCCAAAAGAACCCTGCACCAAGTGCACATGCTGCACCGATATAGGAAAAATGCTGTGCATGGGCATCGTGCCACGGCACCATTAAGGCAATGCCCAAAATAGCAAAGGCCACCCAAATATAATCACTACGCTGTTTAATCGAGAGTAGAGCCAAACCCAGTGGGCCAATAAACTCTAAACCCACCGCAATGCCTTGAGGTAACTTGCCTAAAGAGGTGTAAAACAAGATGTTCATACAGCCCAGTGCAGCACTATAGCAAAGTAAATCTCGCCATTTCAGTTCTTTTAATTTGGAAATGATTTTCCATGAACGGAACATAACCGCGACCAGAAGGGTGGCAAAACACAGTCTTAAAATCGTTACAGTGAGCGGATCCAGTGTCGCAATTAACTGCTTGGCAAAGGACGCACTGATTTGATAAGACAGCATGGATAAAACCATGTACAGTATTGCGACCAACTGGATATTTTTCATGTGTATAGCCACTCCATGCATAGAACGACGATAAGGTGTTTAGCCATGAGAATGTATTCCTTGTAAATAAAAACAAGACCATGTCTTTTTGATGGCTTCATTGATATCGAGTTGAAATTCAAAAGCGATTTGATTTTCTCGGATGACTTTAAAACCTAACTGTTTATGGAATTTTATAGATAAGGTATTACTTTTGAATGCGTGGCTGATTATAGTTGTAGCCTGTTTAGCTTCAATAAATTGAATAAACTGCGAAAGTAATGACGCAAATACCTTCCGTGTTCGGTGCTTTGGGTGAACCACTAAAATTGGAATAAACCATCTCTGCTGTTCCATGTGCTCAACAGTGAAATAGCCTAATAATTGCTGATTTTTTCGATACTCAAATACATAACCTTGATTTGAAGCGCTAATTAATGAGGCTAAATAGGATGCGTGATCAATCGGCTTACCTGCATGCTCAGACAAGTTTTTTAAGGTCATCAATGTGAGTTCTAAATATTCTTCCATATGCAATTACTGAATCTGCTGATTATCCAGCCTCTTTTTGCTGTCGCGCTTGTTGCGTGGTAAAGGTACAGCCAATTGAGGCAATAATAATCGTGCCCAGTGCTAGCCATTGATTCCAAAGCAACATTTCACCGAGAAAGATAAAACCTGAGAGTGCAGCCACTGCGGGTTCCAGACTCATTAAGGTACCAAAACTCAGTGGGGTTAAGCTACGTAGGGCGATCATTTCTAGGGTAAAGGGTAAGGCACTGGCTAATATCGCAAGCCCGATAAAATAGTACAAATTGGGTAGTTCAAAGACCCGATCAATCGCCCCTGAAAAGAGTGCAAAAGGCAGCAGGCAGAGCATACCAATTGACATGCCTAAGCAAACGGTATGATTGCCAGAGATGCCCGAAGGTTTTTGCCCTGCAATAATATACAGCGCCCAACATGCACCGGCACTCACCGCAAACATTACACCGACTAAATCTAGACCTTGCTGTGCCTGTTGCAAAGGAAACAGCAGGATTAAGCCTAAAATGGCACAGCCGACCCAAATAAAGTCGTATTTTTGCCGAGCATGATACAGCGCGACACTTAAAGGGCCGATAAATTCAAAGGCAACGGCAAGGCCTAGTGGTAAGCGTTCAAGTGATAAATAGAACAGGGCATTCATCCCTGCAAGGGCAACCCCATAAGTCAGAATGGCTTTCCAGCGTACCACTTTGAAGTTGATGGTCCAGATTTTAAAAATCACGGCCAGAATCAGCGCACCAAAAAACAGGCGCATGGCCGAGACTGTTAGGACGGGAAAGCTTTGGAACAGAATTTTGGCCAAAGAACCACTGCCTTGCACACACAACATGGCAATCATCAACAGCAATAAAGCATGCAGTGGTGTTTTTAGTACAGGGCTAGACATCTTATTTTTTTAACATTCAGTATAATATTCACATAATAAGTCAAACGCCTATAAAAAAGCCACAGCGAATGCTGTGGCTTTTTTAGCATTGTTCTAAATGTTGTTTAGAACAATACGCGAACGCGGATCGTGCCTTCAACGTGGTTCAAGGTATCAAGCGCTTCTTGAGAAGCAGATGCGTCAACATCCATTACCAAGTAACCGATATCACCTTTAGTCATTAACGACTGACCAGAGATATTGATGCCTTGTTCAGCGAACAAGGTGTTGATCTTCGATAATACACCTGGAACGTTTTTGTGGATGTGAAGCAAACGGTGCTGACCATCAGAAAGCGGTAATGCGATTTCTGGGAAGTTCACCGCAGAAAGGGTCATCCCTTTGTCTGAATAAGCAACGAATTTTTCAGCCACTTCCAAACCGATGTTCGCTTGCGCTTCCATGGTCGAGCCACCCACGTGCGGGGTTAAGATCACGTTGTCTAAACCACGAAGTGGAGACAAGAATTCTTCACCATTGGCTTTTGGTTCTTTCGGGAATACGTCAACTGCGGCACCCGCGATGTGACCAGATTTGATCGCATCGGCTAAATCTTCGATCACCACACAAGTACCACGTGCTGCGTTCAAGAAAATTGAGCCTTTTTTCATTTTCGCGAATTGTTCTTTTTTGAAGAAGTTGCGCGTAGATGGTACGTCTGGAACATGTAGAGTCACCACATCCGCAGTTTCTAATAGTTCATCTAAAGAGCCCACTTGACGTGCATTACCCAATGGCAATTTAGTCACGGCATCAAAATAGATGACTTTCATACCCAAGCTTTCTGCCAATACAGAAAGTTGTGAACCGATCGAGCCATAACCGACGATACCTAAAGTCTTACCACGAGTTTCAAACGAACCCACCGCAGCTTTATTCCAACCGCCCGCATGGGTATCTTTCGATTTTTCAGGTACACGACGAAGTAACAAAATGGTTTCAGCAAGAACCAATTCTGCAACCGAACGTGTATTTGAATACGGTGCGTTGAAAACAGGGATACCACGAGACATCGCCGCTTTTAAATCGACTTGGTTGGTACCAATACAGAAACAGCCAACCGCGATCAATTTGTTCGCAGCTGCAAAGATTTCTTCAGTCAATTGAGTACGGGAACGAATACCGATGAAGTGCGCGTCTTTAACCGCTTCTTTCAAAGCGTCGCCTTCAAGCGCAGTTTTGTGGTAGTCGATGTTGGTATAACCCGCTGCATTTAAGGTATCGATGGCATTTTGATGCACACCTTCTAACAGAAGGAAACGGATTTTGTCTTTAGGTAGTGATAGATGTTGGCTCATTACGGCTCCGCTACAAAGGCCAAAATTTAGTTGCAGTACTATAGCATAGAGCTTTGAGATATAAATATTTGGTTTAAAATTCCCGCAGCAGAATTGCTGAGAATTTTTCAGTGAGTGCTGAATTTTACTGGTTAAACACATTTTGTTATTACAGTATCTTTATCCTAAGCTTTATCCCATGCCTGCTTCTATGTAAAATGCAGAGATCTGATAGTCAAATCTGAAAACATCAGGTTTGCGCTGTTCTGCCGAGTTTCTATATGTTGAATACAGTATTTTAAGATATTGAAAAATATTATGTTGTTATTCAAATGCTCTATCTTTACTTCTTGCTAGGCCTGTAAACGATGAATGCTTCAGTCGCTTTAACACCTGAGTTATTGACCCAATTAACGGCAATTGTGGGTGAAAACCGAATTAAAACCGATGCCGACAGTTTAGAAAATTGGGGACGAGATCATACTAAACATTTTGATCCGAACCCATCAGTCATCGTTTTCCCTTCAAGCACTGAACAAGTGCAGGCCATTGTTAAACTTGCCAATCAATTTCATGTCGCGATTACCCCATCGGGCGGTCGTACTGGCCTTTCAGCGGGTGCAGTAGCCGCCAATGGCGAGATCGTGATTAGCTTTGACAAGATGAATCAGATTCTTGAGTTCTTCCCCGCAGATCGTATGGTACGTGTGCAAGCGGGTGTGGTGACTGAGCAATTACAGAATTATGCCGAACAACAAGGCATGTACTATCCAGTCGATTTTGCTTCAGCAGGTTCAAGCCAGATTGGCGGCAATATTGGTACCAATGCCGGCGGCATTAAAGTCATCAAATATGGTATGACCCGTAACTGGGTGCTTGGTTTAACCGTGGTGACAGGCAAAGGCGATGTACTACGTTTAAACAAAGGCATGATTAAGAATGCGACCGGTTATTCGCTTCAGCACTTGTTTATTGGTGGTGAAGGCACATTGGGTCTCGTGACCGAAGCTGAAATTAAGCTTGAGCGTCAGCCGCAGAACCTACAGGTTCTGGTTCTAGGGGTGCCTGATTTTGATGCGGTGATGCCTGTACTGCATGCGTTCCAGAAAGATATCGACTTAACTGCATTTGAGTTCTTTGGTGAGCTTGCGATGCAAAAAGTACTTGATCGTGGTCATGTACAACGCCCATTCGAAACGCAATGCCCATTCTATGTATTGCTTGAGTTTGAAGCACCATATGAGCCGATTGTCGACAAGGCAATGCAGATTTTTGAGCACTGTATGGAACAAGGTTGGGTGCTTGATGGTGTGATGAGCCAGAGCCTTGATCAAGTGGAAAGCTTATGGCGTTTACGCGAAGATATTTCTGAATCAATCGCGCCGTTTATTCCATATAAAAATGATATTTCAGTATTAATTACTCATGTGCCTGCATTTATCCGTGAGATTGATGCCATTGTTCAAGATAATTATCCTGACTTTGAAATCTGCTGGTTTGGTCATATTGGTGACGGTAACTTGCACTTAAATATTCTCAAACCTGAAAATTTGACCAAAGATGAATTCTTTGCCAAGTGTCAGGTGGTGAATAAATATGTGTTTGAAACCGTGAAAAAATATGATGGTTCGATCTCAGCCGAGCATGGTGTCGGTATGACTAAGAAGCCATATTTGGAATATTCGCGTTCGCCTGAAGAAATTGAATATATGAAAGCATTGAAATTGGCGTTTGACCCGAATGGGATTATGAACCCAGGTAAATTATTTGATCTTTAATGCTTGATTAAATAAAAGAAGTTCTGCTAAAAGCGTATCGTAAGATGCGCTTTTTTATAAAACTAATATGAAAACTCAAGCTTATATCTATCTAGAGAGTGATCAAGTATATGGAGACTATATTGATCATTATTATAATCAGCATAATATAAAGTGTATGTGTATTATGCTGAGAGTAAAAATTTCGGATCTATTTTATTCCTGTTCCTTCGTATTTGCAGACTTCTCTTCCTGGATATTGGGAGAGCTTATTCATTGCGAGGTAAACTTTCTTTGTTATGATGGAGGCTTAAATTTATTCAAGAATTATGAGCTCTATAATTTAAAAAGTGAACAAATAGGCCTCATCTATTTTAGTAGTTTTTTATAGGATAATAGGTTTAATCTCTTAAAAATTATTTTTTCGTTGCATAAATTAAGGCTAAAAAATCAAATGGATGTGGGTACAAATAATGAAATCCTCATCTTGAGCGAATCTTAGAGAAAAATATGAATATCCATCAAGAAATCGAAAAACTGTTCCAACAACGTCAAGACATCCCATTATTTTATATCGAAAGTGGTAGCCGTTTATGGGGCATGGCCAGTCCAGATAGTGACTATGATGTGCGTGGTTTTCACCTCCCGAGTAAAGACCAATATTTTGATTATAAAAAATATCGTGATCTGATTGAGATTATGGATGGGGACTTTGACTTTGTTTCTTATGACTTGGATAAAATGTTTGGGTTATTGGCAAAAAGTAACCCCACTGTTTTGGAGTGGGTCAGAGCACATATTGTGTATTTTAATGCCTTTCCTGAATGGCAGAATTTTCGTGATGGATTGCTGGAGCAAATCGATTATAGCGCCTTGTATCACCACTATTTATCGTTGGCAAAAGGTGGCATGAAAGTGATGCAAACCGCGGATAATTTTACTTATAAGAAAGTGTTTTATTCAATTCGTGGATTGATGTCGGCTGAGTTGGCAACTCAGGAACAGATGCCTGAATTACTGATTACCGATCTGTTTGCACAAGTCGATGCGAATGATCCATTACGGCATTGGGCAGAAGATTATCTGGAAATTAAAAAGCAGCAGAAAGAGAAGGCGCAATTGCCTGAAGCAAAACAAGCCGCAATTCTTAATTTATTGGAAAGCAAGATTGAGCAGTTGGCCACCAAGTTGATGCAGAAGGTGGATCGGCGTGCCAGTTTGGAAGCTTATTTAACGGATTATAGCCGTCATTTAAAACAGCATTACTATCAGTAAAACAATGCGCTTACTTAACACCTGAGTCGACTTAAATATTCCATGATTTCATATTTTGCCGGACTCAGATGTAGGGTGTTATCTGTTAAATCCCGCTGTTTAGAATACGAATTTTCACATCGGCAACGTGGTCTTTGGTCGCTTCAAAATGTTGCTGCATATGGGCAGTTTGCATATGCGCTGCTAAATGAGCGGTACTTTGCCATTTCTCTAACATGATAATCGTATTCTCATCAGTGGTCTGCATCTCAATCGCAGGAAGATGATCAATCAATGGCTCATAGCCATGACAGCCATCTTCTGCAAGCACGGTTGGAATAATCTTTTCAAAGGCATCTAAAACTGCTTGGCGATGTTCAGCACCTGCATGGGTATGAATTTCAGCAATAATAGTTAGCATGATATTTTCTCACTTAATGGCTTGTGGTAAACAGCTGATCTAAATGCGCTTTGTACGCTTCGATATAACTTGGCACATTGGGCACCTTGATTACATCATTGACGATAAAGGTCGGCAGTGAGTCCATACCCAAGAATTGATTGGCTTTATGGAAAGGTAAATAAACGCCATCCACGCCAACGCCGTGGAAGAACTGGTCTGGATCGGTAAAGGCTTCCATCGGTGCATTCCAAGTTAAAGACAACATATATTTTTTACCTTGGATTAGGCCACCCGAACCATATTTTTTAGAGGCATCTGCACGACTACGGCCATCACTGGCATAAAGTGAACCATGGCCAATGGTGAAGATATCATCGATGTATTTTTTCATGGTCCACGGTGCACCCATCCACCAACCTGGCATTTGGTAAATCACCACATCTGCCCACAAGTATTTGGCTATTTCGGCTTGGATGCCATAGTCACTGTCGGTACGTGTCACTTGTACCTGATGACCTAAGGCAGTTAAATGTGCTTGAGAGAATTCGGTCAGCGTGTCATTCAATTCACCATTCGAATGTGCAAACTGTTTGGCACCATTAATAATTAAAATATTGCTCATGCGATTACTCAAAAATAAATCTCTAAAAACTGGAACGCATTTTAGGAAATCTATTCATGAGTAAAAATGCATAAATGAGCAAAATACTATTGATAAAAAATCAATAATTGGACTATTCAGCTTTGGATTTTTTAGCTTTATACCAACGACGAATGCCCCATAAAATTGCAATCGCAAGATACAGTGGCCATAACATCACTAACCAAATGAGGGTTTCTCTAAAGCCATAGAGTCCTACTTTGATGGCTTCCCAAATCCGACTGAATAGCGGATCACTGTCCAAGGTGGCAATACGATTGATATTAAGATCATGGGATTTACGCACTTGTGATTGCTGGAAAAACTCCAGTCGAATGGTGCTATAAGCCAAACGGTCTTTGACTTCTAAATTGGTAAGTTGCTGCAGCTGATTGTTCACTGCATTGGATCCGCTATTACTTTGATTGGCGGTATTGAGTTTTTCTTCAAGCAATTTTAATTCATAACGCTTGGCTTCATAGCTTTGGGTATTAAAGTTCAGCATGAGTGGCAATAAATTATTTAAGAATGCTGTTACTTCTGCATTGGGAATACGAACCGTGAGTTGTACGGTGGGGGTGATCTTTTCATAGATATCGACACTGCCATCAATACGATCACGTTCAGATCGGTCACTGACTTGATAATTAATCTGCTTCTCTTCGATGTAACCATTGTATTGCAATAACTGCTGTTCCAGTGCTGATGTGGTTTTTAACACATCCTTCACTTCAAATTGCAATTGTGCGCTTTTGACCAATTGACGATTCTGTTCCAAAGCACTTTGTTGGTTACTGGCCAGTTGCTCTGGATTTTGAACCGCATTGTCGTGAACGGCTTGACTGTCTGCCGCGGCAGTTTCAGTTGCCATCGCGGCTTCACTGGCAGGGCCTTCCTCTTTTTTCGAGCAACCTAAGGCGGTGCTTCCGAGGATTAAAATAATCGTTAATTTCTTTGCTAAATCTGACATATCGGCATGTCCAAACTAAGGTGATTTTGATGTTATAAACTGTGTTTTTCTAATCATTTGTTATGATCATTATCTTTGATGATGACAACAAATTTAATGCACGCCATATACATTTTGTTGCGTGGCAAGTCTGTTTTGCATAGTAGCATAAATGAGCTAAATGGATTGGATGGGTACAAAATGTATAAAGTTTGCATGGTTTTAGGTTGCAGCTTATTTTTGGCTGCATGTAATCAACCTACGGTGCAGTCCCAGCAGCAAGCGGAGCTGCAAAAAAGTACAGCCATGCATGCCGTGTTGTTGGATCAGCCCAATCTGTTTCATCAAGACAGCAATTTAAAAATTGATCAACAGTTTAATCGTGCAGAAAATCCAACCGATGCACAGATTATGGTTGAGCAAACACAGCTCGACGATTCTGTTAGGGCAATACGGACTGAATATCAGCTAAAACGCGATCAAGATAGCTGGAAAGTGGTGAATAAGAAGCAGAGTTATCAATGTGCCAGAGGGCAGAATACTCAAACTTTCCAATTTGAGTTATGTCCATAATTTTGTGCATTATTAAACAATGGATAAAAGATCAGCAAAATTGTGGATAACTTTTCGGTTATACACAATGCTGAATTGGCGTGATGGGTTGTTTAAATTGCGGTCATTTTGAAAAAGTGCTACAGTTGCGCGTGGCAATTTAGCCAAACGGTAAAATATTTACCAATCTCACGTAAATAAATTGTTTTTCCTTATATACACCCAGTGAATACGGTGTTTTCACATTTATCACATGCTGGCTCACAGCATGGAATCAAAATTTAATTTAAATCTAAACCATAACATCTTGTGGTGATGGGCCTATTTTTCTTGTTGAAACATGGGACGAACCTGAGTTGGTTATTTTTGTGAATAAAACATGATGACGAATAATCAGAACATGACGTTAAACCGTATAACGCTCATGTTTCCTTTAGCTTTGGTGCTATTCGAATTTTCAGTCTATATCGGTAATGACTTGATTCAGCCTGCGATGTTGTCGATTACAGAACAATTTTCTGTGAGTGCAACGTGGGCACCCTCGTCAATGTCATTTTATTTATTAGGTGGTGCCAGTGTGGCATGGCTACTTGGACCGCTTTCAGATCGTCTTGGGCGTAAAAAAGTATTATTGGTTGGTGTGGCATTTTTTACCCTTTGCTGCCTACTGATTTTACTGACCCATAATATTGAACAGTTCCTGACACTGCGTTTCTTACAAGGGATGGGGTTGAGCGTCATTTCTGCGGTGGGTTATGCCGCAATTCAAGAAAGCTTTGAAGAACGTGATGCCATTAAGGTCATGGCACTGATGGCAAATATTTCCTTGTTGGCACCTTTACTTGGCCCTGTACTGGGTGCATTTCTGATTGATTATGTGTCATGGCATTGGGGCTTTGTTGCCATTGCTGTCGTATCCTTTATCAGTTGGTTTGGTTTAAAGAAATTTATGCCATCAATGCAGGAAAGCCGAAAGCAACCCAAACAGCCTTTTAGTCATATTTTTGATGACTTTAAAAAGGTATTTAGCAATAGCCGTTTCTTGGGTTTAAGTATTGCTTTACCGTTGGTGGGGATGCCATTGATGTTATGGATTGCCTTATCACCGATTATTTTGGTCGATGAGCTGAAATTGAGCAGTGTGCAATATGGCTTGGCGCAGTTCCCTGTGTTCTTTGGCTTGATTGCAGGCAATATCATCCTGATCAAGATCATTGATCGTTTCCCTCTTGGTAAAACCATTCTGTTTGGTTTGCCGATTATGTTTTTGGGTACGGTCTTCTTGCTGTTGGGCGTGATCTGGCAGGCTTATCTGGTGCCTTGTCTGTTGATTGGCATGACTATAGTAAGCTTGGGCGAGGGGATTAGTTTCTCGGTGATGTACCGCTTTGCCTTGATGTCATCTGAAGTGTCCAAAGGAACAGTCGCAGCGGCAGTCTCGATGTTGATGATGGTCAGTTATTTTGTCGTGATTGAATTGGTTCGGGTGCTGTATACCCATTTCCATATCTGGGCGTTTGCTTTAGCCAGTCTGGTTCTGATCGTATTCTGGTTTAGCTCTCCACGCCATGCTTTGAAACAGCATATGCTGGCGCGTCAGCAAGACGGGCTGAATTAATTTTGGTTTCCATTGACTGCTCACTTAATTTCTAAGCTGAGCAGTTTATTTTTTAATAGCACGAATTCAGGCAAAGTTTCGAGTAAAAGGCTCATTTGTTTTAACAACAAGGGGTGCTGTTCAGAGATCTGCTCTTGCAGATTCAATACTTCAATTTCTTTAAGCAAGTGTTCCACCTGATGTTGTGGAACGGGCGCTTGTTCGATCAAGCTTTGCTTGAGTAGCTCCTCAATTTTATCCAACAGTTGGAGCAGTTTATGATCTTCGATTTTTTCACGTTGATGTCCCAAGGCAGAAACATAGCTGAGTTGGCTATGGCTATAGACCAAATAGCGAAACGCATGTTGAATGAGTTCTTGATTGGGCTGAGGTTCGGTACTTAGACTGGAGATCATATTGGAGAGTTCGATTTGCGCATTATGTGCGGCACGCCGCGTGCTTCGGTATTCCAGATCGAGTTGGCGTCCTTGGTGATATTGTTGTACTACCACATGCAGATAATCGAGTGTTGTTTGATTATTTTTCTTGATGTTGCTGGAGATATTGCGAAAATTCCAGTCTGGCCAAATAAAATTAACGGCGAGCCATGCAATGGCGCAGCCAATCAAGGTATCGATAATACGTGGCAGGATAATACTAAAACCCGCCCCTTTTAAATTAAAAATCAGTAACACCATCAAGGTGGCCATGACGGTGGCGAGTGCATATTTCTTCTGTCTTAAATAGAAAAATGAGACCCCACACAGGACGGTCAGGACTAATTGACCTTCAATACTCGGTACAAAATAAAGAATAGGAATCCCCAATAACACCCCGAGTAGCGTGCCGATGGTTCTCAGTTTGAGTCTACTCTTGGTGGCAAAGTAGGTAATCTGGCAGACAAATAAACTGGTGAGCAAAATCCAGTAGCCATTTTGTGCAAAAGGCAATAAGGAAATGGCATAGCCTACGGCAAAGATCACAGCTAAACGAACTGCATGACGGAACAGGGCAGATTGCGGACTGAGTTGCTGTTTGATTTTTAAAAGCAGATCCTGCGCACCCTGAATATCATCATCAAGTAAATTGAGATGGTCATGATGTTGCTGTGGAGAGCGTTGTTCCATATTTTGATTAAGTTGTAGCTGGGCAAACTGCTCATGCACACTTTTTAAATTGTTGAAGATCAGTTCCAGATTTTTAACTTCGAGATTATTGGGATGTTGTTGTACCCAGTCACGCATCGACAATTCTAAATTGCCTAAAGCTTTACTGGCAGACTCACGCGGCTGATAGCTCTGATGCTGTAAAATTGCTTGGCTTAAATCGTGGCAGGCCAAGGCTTGCAGCTGCATATTTTTTTGAATGCGAAAAATCAGATCACTGCGGCTAAAGTTCTGGTGAATTTTTTCATAATGCAGATAGCTGGAGGTGACCTGTTCATGCATGTCTTGAGCAAAATAATATAAATTCAGCCAATAAATGCTGGTGCTATTAACCCGAGAGGCTTTTAAACGGGTCAGCAAGGAGGTTTTGGCTTGATTCAGGCTGCTGACCACTTGGCTATTTTTCTGCGAAAGCTCGAACAGCAACGTTTCGACATTATCAAGATTATCTGGGTCGAATAAACGTGCTTTGGCTTGTAGTAATTCAGCAAGCTCCTGAAAAATCGTTGAGATCTTTTCTTGCAGGGGCAAGGTTGGGCGAATCACAAAAAATAAGATTGAAGTTAGCCCATACCACAAGGCACCTAAGACAAAATAACTCGGTTGCTGGTACCAATGTGGATATTCACCTAGACCGAACATGGTATAGATCGACAATAGAATTGTGCCAAAGGAAATGGTGGCATAGCGTTGCCCAAGCGCACCCATCATGACCAACGCTGCACTAGAGAGGCTGAGATAGATAATAAACCAGAATTTATACGGGGCGAGAAACTCTAAAATGGTGCTGACGCTAAAAAACAGCACGCAGACATAGATCAGATTACGTAAACGAATGCTGAGACGATCATCAAAATCGGTCAGTGCGGTCGCAATTGCACCTAAGGTCACAGGGACAATTAACGACCCAAATCCGAAATGATGTAAACCGAGTGTTGTGCCACACAGTACTATAAAAATCTGTACGCAATAAAGCAGAATCGAATTGGAGCGAAAGCGATTGAAGAGGGCAGAAAAATTTTTCACGATTGTTATTCTTTGAAATGTTCTGGTTTCATCATACGAATAAATTTCCCAAAGGAAAGCGTTGTTCCCCCGCAACAGGCACTATTTTTTAGCATCAATATGGGGATGATCTTGCACATAAGAGATAAGATGCAAAATTCATGCTCAGTTGTATTTTGTTATTATGAGATTAGAAAAGAAATAAAAATGGCTAAAAGTAGAGCAACTGTGGATAACTCGGAAGATACCCACAGTATTGAAATTACTTAATCACGCCGCAGGCAATACGGTCACCACCACCGCCTAAAGGTTTGGGCGTATCCGAATAATTGTCCCCACCGACATGGATCATAATGGCACGGTTCTGAATATCGGCTAGTTTTAAACGGGGTGCAATTACAGGCGTGGTTGCAAAGCCTTTTTCATTCACGACCAATACAGGTAAATCGCCTAAGTGCCCATTTGCAGGTGTACCATGATGCGCCACTTTTTCAGGATTTAAGTGACTGCCTGCTGCCAAGGCAGCTCCCATTTTTCCATCTTTTAACGCAGCTTCACAGGATGGATTTTCATGGATGTGGAAACCGTGTTCGCCTGGTGAAAGTTTCCAAAGTGCAGGGGTGATCAATAAACCTTTCGGCGTTTGTTGAAATGCAACCGTTCCAATTGAAGCACCTACACCATTGGCATCAACTTGATAGACTTGGATTAACTGTTTTTGATCGCTGTTACTGGCTTTGGTCTGAATCTTAGCTGCATTATTATCTAGAGAAACCGAAGAGCAGGCTGTGATACTCAAACTTAGACAGCCCAGTAGAGAAATTTTTTGAAGCATTGACGTCATTGCGAAGATATCCTTATAAATTATCTTTATTTGATGATTCAAACAAAGTCTAGGATATCCCGCAAGCCAGATTAATCAATTGATGACAAAAGATTAAACAAAATAAACCTACTTGCTGTCTGGTGGGGCTTCCAAGACGGCAACAGGTTCCTCGACATTTTCATGCAGCCATTCACGCCAGATGGCCAATAAAATGGCTAAAATGACAGGGCCTACGAATAAACCGACCAAGCCAAAGCTGGCAATCCCACCCAGTACACCAAACATAATCAGCAGGAACGGGATTTGCGTTGCACCAGAAATTACCAATGGGCGAATCACATTATCCGAGGTACTGACAATACAGATGCCCCATACAATGACACCAATTGCTTCTACTGTTTGGCCTTGGGCAAATAGCCATAAGCCCACTCCTAAATAGGAAACCGGGGTTCCAAATGGGATTAGGGCTAAAATAAAGGTCACGATGGTTAAGAGCATCGGATTCGGAACACCCGCGACAAAGTAGCTGAGGCCCGCCAAAATTGCTTGGGCAACTGCAGTTAAGCCAACACCATAAACGACAGCACGGGTTGTTTCAGAAATGGTATCTAGATAATGATGTACACGTGGGCCAATCACCATTTCCATCGCTCGACTGACCTGCGATAAAATCATTTGCCCATCACGATAAAAAAAGAACAGTGTCATGATGGCAAAAGTGAGTTTGACCAAGTTACGGCTAATTTCACTCAGTACAAAACGGCCATAACTCAAATGGCTTTGTATCCATTCACCGATATTTTTAGTAATACTATTAGGATCATTACTCAGTTCATTGACTGTGCGGCTAATGTCTTGACCAATAATCGGCAGGTTTTTGATAAATTCAGGTACTTGAATGTGCCCTGAAAATAATTGTCTTTGTAAATTCAGGTATAAGTTACGACCTTCTAGTTGCAGCATGAAAATGGCACAAACAAAAGGAATTCCAATCACTAAAATAACCAGACTGATCATGATGGTGGCATTCAGTGTTGGACGGTTTTCCCCAAAAAAACGGCGTTGTACCCATAAATAAGCAGGCCAAGTCATATAGGCAATAATCGCAGCCCAAAGGACGGGAACAATAAAATATTTGAGAATACTAAATCCCAAAAAGAGCAGGACAAAGAATAGTCCAAACAGCAAAACGCGTTGTAATATGGGAGCGTATTGTTGCACGATCGTATGTTCTCTAGTGCTGGAAATTGAATGAAACCATCTTAACTGAAAAAGCAGTTGAGGGAAATTTTCATTTCCCGATTTTAAGATTTGTTATCAAAAGATTACGTTTCTTTGCAAAGCTCAGAACCACTCGCTTGGATCATCAACCAACTGGTTTAAAACGGGCTGCCATTGACTCTGGATGCTGACAAAGTTTTTCTGGGTTTTATCAAATACGCTGAGACCTTGCATGGCTAAAGTGCCATAAGCACTGCGCTCGGAAATCCATGCCACAGGATCTTGCTCAATTTTGCTAAAGAAGTCTTGAATGTCTTTGGAGCTGGCACTATTCGGTTTGACCCGATTGGCAATCAACAGAATTTGTACTTTGCCTTTACGAATACGCTTGATGTCTTGTAAATGCTTTAAGAAGCGGCGAGTACTGTCGATATCGAAAAATGAAGGTTGTAGGGGGGTCACAATGGCGTGTGCTTCGCTGACCAGTTGCTCGGCATGTTCACCTGAGAGTGCACCTGGTGCATCGATAATTAAATAATCTAAATTCTTTGGTGCTTCGCCAATGGATTTTTCATGTCGCCAATCAAGACTCTGAATGCCGGTGACCGTTTCAGGACGTTGCTTTAACCATTGCAAAGATGATTTTTGGTTGTCAGCATCTGCCAGCGCAACTTTATATCCTTTTTGGGATAATGCGGCAGCGAGTGTAATAGCAGTCATGGTCTTGCCACAGCCACCTTTTTGATTTGCGATTAAGATTGTCTTCATGTACTTAGATTTATTTAGCAGGCTCTCGTATTCATCTATACCTTAGCATCTTTTTAGGGCAAGTGTGTTACACATGACAAAAGTTTAATGTTGCAGTTAAATAGCAGCAAGGAAGAACAGGAAGGTAGAGATGTCGGTTTGGTTGGCGATGCTGATTGGCGGCTGTATAGGTGTTGTGATCACCACGATTATTTTATCGAGCACCCGTAATGGACGGATTCAGGCTGAATATGAAAAATATATTGCCGAACTTGAACTCGAGCATAAACAAGCCTTGCTTGATGCCCAGAAGCGCAGCGTCAATACCAGTCGCGCAGTATTAAAAGGCAAAATGGCGGAGCAGTTTGCACCGATCCTGCCTGAATTTCAGTATTTACCCAGTGATGCCAAATTCTTGGGCGATCCTGTCGACTATGTTGTTTTTGATGGCTATACCGACTTCCGCGATGGCGATGGTACCGCAGAAGACATTGAAGTGATTTTACTGGATATTAAAAGTGGTGGTGCACGTTTAAGCAAAGGGCAGCAGGCTATTGCCCAAGCCGTCAATGAAGGACGTATTCGGTTTGAAACGCTTCGAATTGATTTTGAAGATTAAGCTACAGACTCTCATTTTTGCACTCGGGCCAGTAACATTTTTTGGGCCAGCACTGGAATTCCTGCGGCATTAAAATATTCTTTTTCGATAAATTTAAATTTGGCCTGTAGGAGATGGCGCTCCATATCCCGATTCAGGTGGCAGCCGTCCGCAATACGTTTTTGAATTGGTGTCAGTAGCGTTTGTAAAGATTGTATTTTCGCTGAGTTTGGATGTTTGACATGCTCAACCAAATGAAAACTGCCGGTCGGCTTTAATACCCGATAGATTTCAGCCAAAGCTTGATCCAGTTGTTCAATACTACACAGTGTCCATGTTGAAACGACATGATCGAGTGAGGCATCGGCGAAGGGAAGCTTCTCAGCACTGGCTTGTACATGCTTTACGAAGAATGGGGCATGTTGAACCCGTTCAAGTGCCAGATGATAAATATCAGGATTAGGTTCCACAGCATAAAGCGTATCAACATTACCATAAAAAGCAATATTCAGACCTGTCCCAAAGCCGATCTCGAGTACTTCGCCTTCAATCGGCAGGAGGAGTTCGCGCCGTCGATCCATCAAACTGGCAGTTTGCATGACTTGGTTAAGTAAATGCGGAAATACGCGACGTTGATAAAATTGGTAAATCATAGTGATCCATGTGTTGATTCAAATGAGCAATACAAAATTTACACCACAAAAACATGACCAAAGTGGGTTTGATTGTTACCAAAAAAAGCACTTTTTTTCACCATCTAAGCATACTATGAAGAGAAATGATTTTCTAAGTTTTTGGTTATAGTTTGAGGATGATTGAGCCATGAAAAAACGTCTATGGATGAGTTTATGCATGGTTGCTGCAATTGGGCAGACACATGCATCAACGGGTCAGGCAGAATATAATATTGCCAATGGCTTAGCGCCTACGGTGGCCTATCAATCGATTTCAGTTCTCAAACCTTTTGATGGAAATTTCCGTATTCTCGGCTCAAAAGTCTATCAGGATGACGAGCAAGCCAAATTTTCTCCGATTGACTATGCGGTGAGTCTGGGGCTTTTTGCTGATCCAGCAATTGCACGAACCATCGATGTGCGTCAGTATGACCGTTATCTGAACTGGAAAATGACAAAATTACCCGTACCACCAGATCAAGCGATCAAAATGGTGTCCAATATGCATATTATCCCGGCCAATCCAGAGATTGCGAAGCAAATCAAACAAGTGAAACGCGGTGACTTGGTGCAGTTAAAGGGTGAACTGGTCGAGATTCGTGACAAGGATCTGGTGTGGAAATCCTCTTTGACCCCAGGTGGGGTGGGTGATGGTGCCTGTGAACTCTTCCGTGTGAGTTCGATTCACTGGATTGAGAAACAGAATATTTAACAATGAAAAAGGGGCATCAGCCCCTTTTTATTTATTCAGTTACTCAGCTTGCATTTTGGTTTCAGCTGGTTGCGCATTTCTCCAATGATGTAACTGGCTTTGGGCATGTAGATATTCATTGAGGTGATTGACCTGTTGACTGGCATTGGTCTGGTTAGCGCTACGATTTGCCTGTTCTAGAGTCTTGGCTTGGTGATCCCAATAATCATAGAGTAAACCTTGAATATAACGTCCTTGCTCAGTTTTGAGTTCCAGTTCTTTGAGCATTTTCAACGCGGAGTTCACATTATCTTTTTGGCGTTGCTGCTCGAATTCTGGGGTTAAGCTATTGGCCTCTTTCATCTTGGCCAATTCCATTTCCATGCTATCACTCATATCGGTAAAGCGACGGTCATAGTCATCCAAGATGGCAATATCATGCCCATCATCTGCTGTGGCAGGGAAATGTTTAATCGGGGTTTGATTGAGTTGACCAATCGCATCATTGGCCGAGCTACTTTGCTGCTCTTTATTGGCCGCTGGCTCTTTGTCCTTATTACAAGCGCTGAGCAGCAGCACTGAACTGAGTAGGCAGGTGATGGCAAAGGTGGTTTTAAGCTTAGACATAGTTCAACTCGTTCAATAATTAATTTGATATTTTCCGGAAATGGTAGGCAAAGGTCGTATAGGGAAACTAATCTGATCTTGCGCAGTTAAACCTGTAAAATCAAATACAATTTGTTCAAACTTTGCTTTGAGTTGTTGCTGTTCAACGGTCGGCATTGCTGCGATAAAACTGGTGGACAGCAAGCGCTTACTCACCACCTGTTCGACCGTACCCTGATGTGCTTGTTGGAAGGTCTGTAATCCATCTAATTTAAATAGCGTTTGATTCTCAAAGACCTGTTTCCATAATTCACTATGATAACGAGGGGTATCACCTTCTAAAGGGGCAATTGCATCGGCCAAGGCTTTGACCCAATCGACACGGCTATCACGCTGATTCCAGATCAGCCCCAAGTGTCCAGATGCGGTGAGGACCCGATGGATTTCGGTTAAGGTTTCAAGATTGGCGAACCAGTGGAACGATTGAGCACAGAGAATGGCATCAATTGACGCATTGGCGAATGGTAGTTCGTTACTGAATGCTTGCAGGCACTCGACAGTCGGATAGGTTTGTTGAAGCTGCTGTAACATTTCCGTGACAGGCTCGACAGCAATCACTTTGGCTTGTGTCTGCATCAGGTAGGGTAAGAATTTGCCAGTCCCAGCACCGAGGTCAACAACAGTGGAACTTTCACCTACTTGGAGCCGATCTTGCAGCCAAACCGCTATTTCTTGCGGGTAACTAGGGCGTACCTGTTGGTATAGTTCAGCCCCTAAACTAAAGCCTTTTTCAGCAGCAGGATGTAAGGATTGTGTCATTTTTTGCGCTTTTTAATCTGTCTTAACTCTATAAAATAAGATACTCCGCAATCATGGTTTGGCAAAGCCATCATTTGATGACTTTTTGCTACAAGCCTAGGATCAATTTTTCAGTGTGAGCATGGATAAGCAAATAATATTTGAAGATGAGCATATTCGCGTTATTTTTTTAAAAGGTTCAAGTGACACTTTAGTGATTTCGTTTGGCGATTTGATTAGTCGCGCGAAAGGCATGTCTATTAATGCTGAAAAATCCTTAATCAAATATCAATACAATGTGATCGGCATTATGCCGAAGCAGAAATCATGGTTTCCGAAAAGTAGCATGTTGCAGATGCAGCAGCAGATTCAACCGATTTTGCAGCAATTTAAGGGTATTGTCGGCTATGGCGGCTCAATGGGTGGCTATGCTGCAATCAAGTATTCAAATTTATTGAATATGCAAAAGATTGTGGCTTTTGTACCACAATTTTCGATTGATCCTGATGTGGTTCAAGATCGACGTTATGCCGAATTTTTTGATGCTTCTATCCATCAAGATATGCAAATTCAGGCAGATGAAGTTGATTCATCGCGTGAATACATCATCGTCTATGATCCATACTACGCAGAAGATAAAGAGCATTTCTTAAAGATCCAGCCTTTATTGCCTAAAATGCATGTGATTCATTTACCCTTTACAGGTCATGAAGCCCTTTCGGTGCTGGCAAGTTCTCAACTGTTGAATGATTTTGTGGTTAAACCATTTGAAATCACGTATTTCTATCAGCGCGTTCGGGAAGTGAAGAAGCAAAGCAAGTTCTATTATCGCCATGTATTGGATGCCTTATTGCCTCGACATCATCATGCGTTATTAAAAATTCTAGAGCAGAATGAAATCGCTTTAGATGAGCGTTATTTTGATGCGGTACTTAAACAAAAACTGGTACAGCAACTGTTTAATTTGAAACAGGGCACTGAACAGAATTTACAGAAGCTAGGTGTACATCTGAATTTTGTGCAACATACCGAGACCTTAGCCGCCAATGTAGTCAATGTGCAGAATCAGTTTTTGGTGTTTAATCTGGCAAGCTTGAAATTAGAAAGTTATAGCGCTGAGATCATTGCAGCCAACCCAGCCTATCTCTTGCCTTTAAACCTGACAGCCAATAGCTTGGTCAAGCTGAGATTGAATGATGAATACTATTTCCTCACGATGAATGATCGTGGGATTCATAAATTGGTGAAAGAGGGTGAACCCTTTGCACTGGATCAATCGCCGTTGGTGTTTAAACATTATGCCGATTTTTATAGCTTGAGCTATAAACAGCTGAGTCTATGTTGTGATGTACACGGTTTGACTCATTTCATTGAAAATAATGCGGATGAACAGACCAAACTGCAACTTTGCTGAGAGAGGTTATGCTCATAAAAAAAGCCCTTTGAATATTCAAAGGGCTTTTTTTAGATCGGATTTAAATTAGTTGGCACCAATTTTAGCGTTGGTATTGACGTTCGCATTCACGCCTAACACTTTCACCCCGACGTTCGCACCAGTTTGTAGGTTCTTCTTATCTGCATTCAGGCCTGTTTGGGCATTTACAGATGAAGTTTTACCATTCACTTGTGCTTGCGCATTGGTTTGAGCGCCAAGATTTAAAGATTTAGATTGAGTTGCATTTTTCTTATCTGCAATACGTTGTTTTACGTTTGCTGTGGTATCAACGGCCAATTCTTTGCCAGCTACAGTTTTGTCTACTGCATAGTTTGTGCTGGTTTTGACTGCCTCACCCGTTTTATTCGCCACTGTTGAGCCTACATTGCTTGCTGCACTCACGGTTTTTTGTGTGGCTGTAACACCTGTATTTACCGCAGCATGTCCTACATTATGAGCAGTGTGACCAACGCCTTGAGCGACTTGACCTACACCTTGTGCTGTACCTTTGACTGCACCTGTGACGCCTTTAAGCAAGCCACCTGATTGTACATTGACTTGAGCTGAGCCACTGGCATTTGTATCAACATTCTGTGCAAAAACGGAAACAGAGGCAAGGATACTGGTTGTGACGATAGCTGTTTTGATCATTTTTTTCATTGCGATTTCCTTAAGCGATGTACCGTATAGGGGTACTTCATCAACGCAATTGCATCATAGCGAGCAAAAAAATAGAAATGTGTGATTTTCATCAAACGTTACAACCAGATTACAGCTTGAAAACAATCTGGCGAGAAATTGTGGAGATATGTTTTTGTGTTAAGCACGTGAAAAGTAATGTTTTTTAATAAATATAAGTTGCTGTAAAAAATAAATTTTAGAAAAATATAAAGCCTGAGAAAGCAGTTTTTTATCTGATATTTTAGTTAATTAAATATGAAAATTAAGAATATCTAAATTAATTTAAACTTATTTAAAACTGATCAAAAAAATGGCATTTTTATTGCTTGGTATATTGATGTGACAGCATTGTTTTGCTTTTTTAGGCAATGATTTTTGTCATATGATAGATCTTTAGGGTATTAATTGTACTTTTAAAAGTATAAAACTAAACCAGAAGCTTGCTGTATTTTTAGATAACACGACGATTTAAATCGTATTTTATTTAAATATATAAGTGAAATATAAAGTGAATATTAAAATTTATTCGCATTATGCATAGAAAAAGAACTGAAAACCAAGTCATGGCCAATAAAGAGCGCTGGAGAATATAAATGAAACAGATTGCAGCCTTCCTACTTGTATTAATCGGGCTCGGTGTGGTGGTTTTTTATTTTGAACCAGCAGAATCGAACAGTTCAGCAGCTGATACTGCGATTTATCAAATTCACCCTGAACAATCAGGGGTAAGTGCAACCGTTTTACATCCACAGGAGAAGAAAGCCACAGAACATACCACCTCAACCATGTTGAATAAATTGGATAAAACTCAAAAAGCTGACCAATTTTATGACACCAAAAGCGATCCTTCGATACAACCGATTGATCCTGAAACTGATCCAGCAAACGAAATTAAAACACTTTAAATGATCTGAATTTCTTTACCCAAGAAAAACAGGCAATAAAACAGTTCTTTATCCAAGAACGACGGAGATGAATAGTGAACAATAAAACTTTATTACTTTTAAGCTTATGTACTCTTATCACCACGACCACCTCAGCCGCGACACTGAATGCGGTGCAACTCAAACAAAGTCTTAGCTCAGCAGCATTAAACAAGGTCGAGAAAGGTAAAATTAATCTTGCTGCCTTGCTCGATAATGATTCAAATGATTTATTGATTGAATATGAGAGCAGTGCAACGCGCACTGCTTTGGGGCGAGAAAAACGTAGCCTGATTGCAGAGGGTAAAAACCAGTTTAAAAATAAATTTGGCAAAGCAGCTGGCTTTCAAACCTTAAGAGAGTTTAATGGCTTACCTTTGGGCTTATATCGTATTCAGAATCGGGAAACGCTGGCACAGGTTTTAAATGATCCGAATGTCAAAGGTGTTTATCCAAATCGTAAAAATGTGCCAACGACCATGCAAAGTTTGCCCTTAATCAATCAGCCACAAGCGGTGAGTAATGGCTTTACTGGAGAAGGCAGCAGTGTGGTGGTCATTGATACAGGGGTAAATTATAAACATGCTGACTTTGGCTGTACCGCAGTCAATACCCCAGCTTCAAGCTGTCGCGTGGTCTATGCTTTTGATAGCGCACCTGACGATAACAGCTTAGATGATGATGGACATGGTAGTAACGTTTCAGCCATTGTTGCCAAAGTTGCAAGTAAAACCAAAATTATTGGAATTGATGCTTTTAGAAAGGTGAGATCACAGGGACAATTAGTGAGTACGGCTTATGATAGCGATATTCTGGCGGGTATCAATTGGGCTGTGAATAATGCACAAACTTATAATATTAAAGCGATTAATTTAAGTTTGGGGACGCCTGGGGTGAAATATACCTCTGAATGCAGTAACAGTAGTTATGGCACTGCATTTGCCAATGCACGAGCAGCAGGTGTCGTGCCTGTAGTGGCTTCGGGTAATGACGCCTTTGCTGATGGGATTTCTTCTCCTGCGTGTGTGGCAGGTGCGGTTCGCGTCGGTGCAGTCTATGATAGCAATATTGGCGGCGTATCGTGGGGCAATCCGTTGAAGTGTTCTGATCCAACCACAGCAGCCGATAAAATTACCTGCTTTAGTAATGGTGGCTCGTTGGTGACTTTATTGGCGCCAGGCGCGATGATTACCGCAGGCGGTGAAACTCAAGGTGGTACTTCACAAGCTGCACCGCATGTGGCTGGCGCAATTGCCTTATTACGTGCCAACGGTGTGACGCCATCCGAAAGCATTGATCAAACGGTGAATCGCTTAAGAGTGACGGGTAAACCAATTACCGATACGCGCACGGGTTTAGTGTTCCCACGTATTGACTTACTTGCTGCAACCAGTGGGCTTAGTTCAAATTAAGGTGATTGTGTAGTTAAAAGATTGATCTAAAATAGTTTAAAAGCCATAACGCGTTGCAGCTAGAGATAGATGCAACGCGTTTTTTTAGTTAATGGCACTGTGCTAGGTTACTGGTGCTAAAATTACTTTGTAGTTTTTGAAAATTGGCTTGAGCAGTCGCATCTTGTACATCAAAGGCGGTTGCGATTGCCGGTTGGCCAAGCATTTTATCTTTATAGTATTGCGTTGTAGAGTTTGCTGAAATTAACCCATGTTGATTAAAGACCCAATGTTCAACTGCCTGACCCCCCTCGAAATAGCCGGTAAATTCGATCAGACAGTGATGATCATGTTTGATTAATTTTGCAATATTACCTTGCGTTGAGGGTGTCGCACCAATATTTTTCACTTGTTGTAAGGGCTGGGTGATGTTGCTCTGGGTAGAAAGTGTCGAACAAGCAGTAAAACTGATTGCACTGACGCAGCAAAGTAGACTGGTTTTGAGAGGGTGTTGGGTCATATGCAAAAATTCCGATCCTATGAATTTATGCGTTTGAGTGTGTCGGCAAAGTCCGTGAAATTCAATGAATGTTTTGAGTAAGCACTGTAAATTTAAGGCTTATTTTTTCAAATCCATATTGTGCCGTTTTTATGTAGTGGTATTGGACAGGGCTCAAGTTCGTTGATGTTGGATTAAATTTGAAGAAATAAAAAAGCCTCTACGTTATCGAGGCCTTGGTATTTAGTTTTTTGAGGACTGACTGAGTTCAGCACGTTCAATCGGGACATTACCCTCATTGGTCCCTACGACAGCATCTTTGGTGTCTTGCCATTTCTTAGCCGTGTATTGCTTGGCTTTTTCGGTTTGCTCTTGCACGATTTCAGCTTGTTCAGCTGAGTATTCTTTGGTGCTTTTCCATTTTTCACTCATCTTTTGCGAGGTGTTATCCGATGCGCCTTGGATTGAATCACCTAAATTCTGCATACCTTTACCTGTTTTATAGAGCAGGATACGACCTAGACTTGGGTTATCGCCATAGGGCATGGCTTTTTCAGGCACAGCATTGGGTGCATTCGCTGTTGTGCTGGTTGTCTCTGCTGCCCAGAGAGAAGACGATGCCGCCAGTGCAGTGGTTAAACATAATAGTTGTACTTTATTCATCATCTTATCTGTCCTTTCCGCGATAGTGCCGCAATCGAGATTTTATATCTTATCGTTTGGTAGAAGAAAAGAGTGGGGGTGATATGAAATTGATACAGTGCGTAAATATTCTGCCTATCCCCAGTTTGATAGCTCATATGTTTGTAGCATATTCGCCCCCTGATCAAATCAAGAAGATTGGGTTGCTAATCTGACATTTTATGATCGTTGACGCCTTGTTTTCCTCATGCTAGTTTTAATTCAATACAAATCAATATCTTCACATTTTATTTTAAATCAGAATAGGTATCTTATGAGGCAGGATTTGGAATCTTATGTGTCACTTCTGCCGCATAAAAGTAGTTAGGCCTACTTAAGGATCAAGTATGGATGATATACAGACATGCTCTCCAAGATCCAATCTGAGCGTGAGGCTAAAATCATTGAGCATAAGAAACATCTCGAATCCGATGAGTATCAGAGTTCTAGAAGTGGTTACTTTCGACTTCATAAAAGATATTAAGTCATGTTTAATGTATTGCAGCCGAGGCATTGATTTCCGAGATAACTCTCTTTCGCTTAGTCATATTGATGATTATTTCATGTCAGCGATTATGATCTTGATGATGCTCAGAGAAGGAGCGATAAATCCCGCGAAACGAGAAATGCGCTATCTCATTGATTCGAGCATGCGATACTTGTTTGTAGATCAGCAATTGTGGAGAGGAAAGGGCTTGGCCTGACAAGGTATTGCAGCGGACAAGCCGCTGAATGCGGCGTTATGTGCTGTAGGTAGTTCCTTCTGAGAATGGAAGTAAAATGAAACAAGAAGTACGAAACTCTTATATTGCTAGGTTAAGTGAAGAAATTTCTGGTTCTCTTGCAGGGAATAACTTTGAACGTTTTGGCTATATCATTTCGGATCATTACTTTTCAGACTATGAAATGATAAATAAAGGCACTAATGTTGACGGTGCACCAGTAGGGCATATTGTAGACAGTGTATCCACAGATGCGTCTGTGGTAACAGAATACAGTTCCGAGAAAGACTATTTCAGTAACTTAAAAAAGATAAAGAAAGACATAAAACACTCATTCAATCATTACAAAGGTTCTTTAACTAAATTACTCTTGCTTGGAAGCAGTAGTTGTAGACCCAAAATGCAGACTCTTTTGAATAAGAGAGCAGCCCGCATTAAGAAGCACTTAAATTTTGAAATTATAGTTTGGGATTCCAGAATGATCTCAGAGTACATAATTGATGAAATGCTATTCGATGAATCGGACATTGGGCGCCTTAGTTACTATTTGCCATATCTAAGGCAAATTCGTAATGAGTCGATACTAAACCTTTCTTTACCGCAAAAGTTTGATAAGTATGTATCCAGAGAAGAAATTGAAGATCCATTAGTTGAACGACTACAAAGTGGAGAATCTATAGTAATTTCCGGCCTAGGTGGAAGCGGAAAGTCTAGTTTGGCAAACTCCATAGCTCATAAGATAAAGGATGATTTTGAAATTGTAATTTGGTTGGATGCATCAAGCGTTGAGCGATTAGAAGACTTAGGCGCTTGGGATCTATACCGCAATAGTCATATTTTAAATTTGCTTGGAATAATTAAGAGTCGTAGATGTTTGTTGATATTGGACAATCTATCAATAAATTCTTCAACTGAAGAACTGGAAGGGATATGTAGTAACAATTCTGTAATTATAGCTACAAGAAGAGAAGTTCATTTTTCATCTGATTATAATCTTCCATTGTTGGACGAAAATTCTGCAAGACAAATACTTGAGAACAATATTGGCACTGCGTGTCCAGATGAGATTTTCGCATTGCTTTACGAATTAATAGGCGGCTACCCGCTTGTATATTCCCTTATGAACGCAAACTTAATAAGTGGCGAATATGAATGGGAAGATATACGGCTAGATTGTGATTCTATTCATCAATATTCAGATGATAAAAATAAGCTATTAGCGGAACGTCTTCTTGGGCACCTTGGTGAGGCTTATAAAAATGAACTTAGCTTCATTCGGAGCTGTCGAGGGAAGCAAATTGATTCATCTTTTGCAAAGTCAGCGATTAGACCAATCGGAATATCAAAGTTAAAAAGGTCAGCAGTATTAACCCAAGCATCTCGTGACCTGCTGAAGATACACGATATTGTTTATGAGATTTTAGGTCATATAAATCTGGATGACTTTGATATTTCGAATGAGATGTCAGATTATTTGACAGACAAAAGAGAAAAAGATTGGTCGAGTTTTCTTAAGGTCTCATGTAGACATGAAGAGCTAATTAGCTATTTACTAAAAGAAAATAAAACTGAGATTCTTCAATATTCTCATATTATTTCAAGAAATCCCGCAGATGTAGAAATCACCTGTCTGCAAAATTTGGATGAACAGCTAGACTCTATTCGTGGTGCTTGTAACAATCAAAGTGTGAGCATTAAGGCTTCACTAATTCTTGAAACTATCGAAGTGTTATATAGGGTGACGAGAGATGGAGAAGGAGAAAACTCTTGGGAGAAAGCTCAAGCCTTTCTTAAAACGAGCCTTTCAATTTATGATGAGCTAGTTAGCTTGGAATTTGTTGATGCAAGCCTAAAGGCAATTATTAAACACCATAAAGCAAAAGCCTTGCTCTGGATAAATGATGAAGAAAGTAAATGTCAGGCTAAAATTATTTTTTCAGAGCTGAGCAGTCAAGAAACCCATCTTCGAGAAGCGCAACTTCAACTCGCGAGAATACTTATAAAAGAAAATGACTCAGATGGGGCAAAAGATTTAATCGAGTCGATTCTAGATTCACCTAATTCTCAGGATAATAAAGCTTCTATATCTGTGTATTTGGCTACTTTTGAGCTTCTTTCTCGTAAGCAGTTATCTACTTTTAGATCAGAGTTTAATAACAGATTTTCAAGAACTGTTTCTGAGTTAATAAAGGAATCTATGTCATATGGATATGACCAAGCTTATAGAGCGTTTTCAGTGTTTTCACAGAACTGGTCTTTCCAAAAGCCAGAGGAATTTTTAGATCTATTTGGATCCTTATCACTACCCAATGCTAGAGGTATGAAGGATGATTATGCGAAAAGATCTATTGCGAATTTATATCTGCAAGCAGGGAAAGTGTATGAGTCGCAATGTATGGAAAAAGCTAAACCAATGTTCTTCTTGGCACTGGAATATTACGATCATATTGGAAATAAAAATGCGTTTGATAAGCGACGTATTGCAGAAATTTATTGTAGAGCTTGTGAGCATGAAACATCGGAAAAAAATAGTTTGGCTCTATTTGAGGAGAATAATGAAGATCCATTTGTTCTTTATTGGCTCTCAAAAGCCCAGTTTAACTTAGATAAGTTTCCTGATTCTTTGTTAAATATAGAGGCGGCTATTAATTACTTAAAGACTGATAATGTTCAATATAAATCATCATTTTTAGAACTCCAGAGCGATATTCTAAAAGGACGTGGTGATGAAAACTATGTCGAAATACTGAAAGAGGCAATTGCGGTTTGTGATGATGATAAATATAAGGGAATGCTAATTGATAAGCTTCCTTGAATTGTCTAGTAAACGTAAGCACATGCATATGACTGCAGCTATGATGTGAGCGTTAGAATCCTCAGGAGAGATTAGATGAATAATGAACCAAAATCTGCTGTGTCCGCCACGTTTAGAAAAGCCGTCAACTAAATAGCCGAAAATAAACCCCACTATTTTATAGCAGGGTCTATTCCATTCTTCAAATGTTTAGCTTTAACCCTGCAATACACTTACATCCGCAATCGCAGTGAATAAATCACGTAATTGAGCGAGTAAACGTAAACGATTGGCTTTTAATTCTGCATCATCTGCCATCACCATCACGCCTTCAAAGAAGGCATCAATCGGTGCACGAAGCGCAGCAAGCTTAGACAATGCTTCGGTGTAGTTACGTGCAGCAAGTAAAGGCTGAACCACAGGCGTGAGCGTAGACAACTCTGCATAAAGTGCTTTTTCAGCAGCTTCAACCAGATTGGCTTCAACCACAGCACCTTCTGGTGTCGCTTCTTTGGCAAGAATATTGGCAACACGTTTATTTGCCGCAGCCAATGCAGCCGCTTCTGGCAAAGTACGGAAATGGTTGACCGCAGTGACACGCTTGTCAAAATCAAGTGGAGATTTTGGTGCAAGCGCTTGAACCGCTTGAATTACATCAACCGCAACGCCTTGGTCTTCATATTTGGCACGGTAACGACCTTCAAGGAAAGCCACTGCATCCGCACGTGTCTTGTCATGATCTTTAACCACATCGCCATAACCTTGTAAGGCAAAGTTCACCAATTCTTCAATCGTCACATCGAGTTCATTTTCGATGATTAAACGCAAGATACCGATTGCAGAACGACGTAATGCAAATGGATCTTTTGAACCTGTTGGCGCTTGGCCAATACCGAAAATACCGACCAATGTATCTAAACGATCTGCAAGGGCAATGGTGGTACCTGTCTTGGTTTGCGGCAATACATCACCAGCAAATTTCGGTAAATACTGCTCACCTAAAGCTTCGGCAACCTCAGCGTTTTCACCTTCAAGGCGTGCATAGTACGTGCCTGCAATCCCTTGAAGTTCTGGGAATTCACCCACAAGTTCAGAGGTTAAGTCACATTTAGCAAGTAATGCTGCTTTCTCAGCATCAGCAACATTTGCACCCGTAATTGGAGATAATGCCACAGCCAGTTTCGCAATACGTTCTGATTTATCCCATAGCGTACCTAATTGAGCTTGGAACACCATGTTGGCTAATTTTTCTTTACGAGACGCAAGCGGTTGCTTTTGGTCTTGCAAGAAGAAGAATTCAGCATCAGACAAACGAGGACGTACAACTTTCTCATTCCCTTCAATAATTTGAATCGGATCTTTAGACTCAATATTTGAAATGGTAATGAAGTAAGGCTGTAATTTACCTTCGGCATTGATTAAGCAGAAATACTTTTGGTTATCCTGCATGGTGGTAATCAAGGCTTCTTGAGGAACGGCTAAATAACGCTCTTCGAAAGTTGCACGTAGAGCAACAGGCCATTCAACCAGACTGGTGACTTCATCAAGCAAGTCTGCTGGCACAATGGCAGTCGCATTGACTTCATCTGTCAAAGTTTTGACTTGTGCTTGAATCGTTGCTTGACGCTTTTCGAAGTTCGCAACCACATAGGCTTGTTCTAAAGTTGCTAAATAGTCATTTGCATGCGCCAAAGTCACGGCTTCAGGTGCATGGAAACGATGACCATAAGTCACATTACCTGCTTTGTGATCTTGAATGGTTGCTTCAACCACTTGATCATCTTTCAGCAATACCACCCATTTTACTGGACGTACGAATTCAGTACGGCTTGCCGCTGAACGCATACGTTTTGCGATAGGTAAGTTATCCAATGCAGTCTGTAAAATTTGTGGCAATAAAACATCAAGGCTTTGACCTTTGACATCTTTTAGGAAGCATACTTTTTCAACTTTACCAGCTTGGAACGTCGAAAGCTGGTCAACGGTAATGCCTTGACCACGCATAAAGCCTTCAAGTGCTTTGGTCGGTTTGCCTTCAGCATCATAAGCCGCTTGTACAGCTGGACCATCAAAACGTTTTTGTGTGTCTGCTTGAGCCGCATCGATATCAACAATTTTCAATGCTAAACGACGTGGCGCAGCATAGGCTTCGATAGAAGCGAAGTTTAAGCCTGCCTCTTTTAAGCCTTTTTCAGTTTCTGCTTTGAGTGCGTCACGCAAAGTCTTTAAGCTTTTTGGTGGAAGTTCTTCACAGCCAAGTTCGAATAAAACTGTATGTTGAGTCATTATTTATTCTCCTTCGCTTTTTCAGCTTGGGCTGCTTCTGCTTCAACTTGTGCTTTAAGTTGAGCCAATACTTCATCACGTAAATGTGGTTCTGCCATTGGGAAACCGAGTTTCGCGCGTGCAGCCACATAACTTTGTGCAATTGAACGCGCCAAAGTACGCACACGTAAAATATAACGTTGACGTTCAGTTACCGAAATCGCACCACGTGCATCCAGCAAGTTAAAGCAATGTGATGCTTTGATCACTTGCTCGTATGCAGGAAGTGGTAGTTCAGCTTCGATTAAACGAGAGGCTTCAGCTTCGTAGAAGTCGAACAATTCAAACATTTTATCGACTGGTGCGTATTCGAAGTTATAGGTTGATTGCTCAACTTCGTTTTGATGGAATACATCACCATAGGTTACGGTACCGAATTGACCTTTGGTCCAAACCAGATCGTAAACTGAGTCTACCCCT
Organism: Acinetobacter colistiniresistens; assembly: GCF_000413935.1. Lineage (GTDB taxonomy): Bacteria > Pseudomonadota > Gammaproteobacteria > Pseudomonadales > Moraxellaceae > Acinetobacter > Acinetobacter colistiniresistens. Next base: position 288,520 of record NZ_KE340378.1, read on the forward strand.
TGAAGGTACATTGCCAGACGTTCTAAGCCGTAAGTGATCTCACCTGTGACTGGGTAACATTCAATACCACCCACTTGCTGGAAGTAAGTGAACTGAGTCACCTCCATACCATTTAACCAAACTTCCCAACCTAAGCCCCATGCGCCAAGTGTTGGAGATTCCCAGTTGTCTTCTACGAAACGAATGTCGTGAGTGAGGGTATCAATCCCGATTGCTTTTAATGAATCGAGATAAAGCTGTTGGATATTGTCTGGGTTTGGCTTAAGTACCACTTGGAACTGATAGTAGTGTTGTAAACGGTTCGGGTTCTCGCCATAACGACCGTCTTTCGGACGACGTGATGGTTGAACATAAGCCGCGTTCCAAGTTTCTGGCCCCAATGCACGTAAGAAGGTCGCAGTGTGAAAAGTACCTGCGCCCATTTCCATATCATATGGTTGTAATACGACGCAGCCTTGCTCCGCCCAATAGTTTTGTAGGGCAAGAATCAAGCCCTGAAAGGTATCAATATGCGATATAGCACGACTCATGGTGCATCCACTGGAATCAAACAAAAATTGTGCTTAAGTATAAGGATTTTGGTGGTGGGTGGCAAAGGCTTCGAGCGCTTCACTCACAAGTTCTGATCAGAAATAAAAAAAAGTTATTTTATTCCGCATTCATTTCTACTTTTGGCAGAGAGCAAACCTTTCATATAGGTAATTTCTTGGTTAATTTTCATTTGTTGAATGTATTCTTCTATCTGTTGATCGGCAGTTGAACTTTGAGAGGGGGTTATGGATGGATTTCTCGGTGTATTATCATCGACTAAAAATGCCTTACCCTCCATGAACCCCCAGTTTTTATTGATTTCATTTCCATCTTCAAGAATTGCTGATGTCTGTAAAAAACATGTTCTGTCATATTTAATTAAAGTAAATGCTTTTATAAAATATGGGCTTTGAGTGGATTGAAAAGTCTTTACTTCGATGAATTCGGGCTCATTTTTAGAGTTACAGGCGGCTAGTAGGAAGGTTAAAAATAAGCTCGGCAATAAAGATAAAAAATTGTACATGAGATGGAAGAGATAAAGTTTTCTTCATTTTATTATAGATAGATTATATTCCCTTGAAATCAACAATCTGTACTGAAGAGGAAAATCCTCACGTCACCCCATGACGTATTGCATCTCACATGCTCTTAATTTCACAACTTTGAAATGCTAATTTTAAAACGATATTCTCTGTTTTCTTCAGGTCGTTTGAAATGTCTGATCGCATTCGTGAAAAGCTGCAAATTTTAGCGGACGCTGCCAAATATGATGTGTCCTGTTCTTCCAGTGGCAGTGACCGTAAAAATAAAGACAAAGGTCTAGGCGACGCAAGTCGGGCAGGGATTTGCCATAGCTATACCGAAGATGGACGCTGTGTTTCTCTGCTGAAAATCCTGTTCAGTAATGTCTGTATTTTTGACTGCGCCTATTGTGTGTCACGCCGTTCCAATGATGTCAAACGGGCGGCATTTACGGTACAGGAAGTGGTTGACCTGACCATTAATTTCTATCGACGTAACTATATCGAAGGGCTGTTTCTCAGTTCAGGTATTTTTAAATCCGCAGACTACACCATGGAGCGCATGCTTCAAGTGGTGAAAAAACTACGCCTAGAAGAAAACTTTAATGGCTATATTCATCTTAAAACCATTCCGGGTGCCTCCCCTGAATTGATTCATGAAGCAGGTCTGTATGCCGATCGGATGAGTATTAATTTAGAAATGCCCACAGAAGTTGGTCTTAAAACCTTTGCACCTGAAAAATCACATCAAGAAGTACAAAAAGATTTGGGGCTGGTTCGGGATCGCTTGATTCAACTCAAAGATGAACGCCAGATTATCAAGCATGTGCCAAAATATGTCCCAGCAGGGCAGACCACACAAATGGTGGTGGGTGCACATCAGGAAACCGATCAAGATGTGCTGTTTATGGCAGATCGGCACTATAAAGAATTTAAATTAAAACGGGTTTATTTCTCAGGCTATATCCCGATTAATACCGAGAATAATTATCTACCTGCGGTTGGCTCTGCACCGCCTTTGTTACGAGAAAATCGACTGTATCAGAGTGATTGGTTGATGCGTTTTTATGGTTTTCAGGTCAATGAAATCGTGAATGAACGATTCCCACATTTGGATTTGGACGTTGACCCAAAACTCAGTTGGGCATTGCGGCATCCTGAACAGTTTCCTGTGGATTTAAATCGAGCTGATTACCTTATGATTTTACGCGTGCCGGGTATCGGGGTGAAATCAGCTAAGAAAATTGTACAGGCACGTCGTTTTGGCAAAATCCACATCGACCTATTAAAGCAATTGGGTGTGGCCTATTCACGTGCACAATATTTTATTCGTTGTGAAGACAGTCCACGTTTCCAGAAGGAACTTTCTTCTGGTTTTATTCGTCAGCAAATTTTAACCCAAGGTTCATCTAAATATATCAAACCACTTTCTCCGCAGTTGAGTTTGGGGTTTTAGTGATGTTGAATCAGAAACTCAATTATTGTTTTGATGGCTCAATGCTGGGGTTGTTGAGTTGTGTATTTCGCGCTTTTCAGTTCAAAGAGTTTGAGGTGCAACTTTGTTTATTGGGTGAGACACAACATGGTTTATTTTCCGAGGTTATTGATGTGTCCAATCATGAGCAACATGCCCAACGGGTGTGGTCTGCCTTACAGCAAAAGCTTTCCCCAGCTGCGCTAAAGCAGATTTATTTTGCCTCATTGTCTGAGTCACTGGAGGCTTATCAGCATCTTTTTAATTATTGCATCTATGTATTTCAGCAGTCCTATTCGGTTGAAAAAGACTATTTACATCCAAGTGTGTTGGCGATTTCGCAATGGACCAAAAAAGTTGGGCGCGAAAAGCATCGGATGGAGGCTTTTGTGCGTTTTAAGAAAAGCACAGATGGGTTATTTTTGAGTTTAGTCCGTCCCGATTTTAATGTGTTGCCTTTGATTCAGCCACATTTTAAACGTCGATATCAGGATCAGCGTTGGCTGATTTATGATGAGCAGCGTAACTATGGTCTTTATTACGACCTCAAGCAGATTCATGAGGTCTTTATGGATGCTGATAAGATTGATCGCAATCTGCAAAAAGGCGGTAGCCAAAGTTTTCAGTTAGAGTTGGATGAACAAGAGATCTTATATGATCAGCTTTGGAAGGATTATTTTCAGAGTATCAATATTAAAGAACGGCAAAATATCAAATTGCATGTGCAATATCTGCCGAAACGTTATTGGCGTTATCTGAATGAAAAATATGTTTAGCCTAGTTGGATCCTTGCAAAATAGGTTGCCTCACAACCATGACCAGCCGTATGTGGAAGAATAAAAATCAGCATCTGCATAATTTTTGATTATGATTTGAAAAGATGACAAAAAACAAAAGAGCCAATCAATGACAAAATTAATGTTTAAAGTCGCATTACTGATAATGACCTGTTTGAGTGGTAATGTACTGGCCAAAGCGCAGGATAAAGTGACAGATCCCTATAGCCAATGTGTTGATGACACCATTCAAGAATTAAAGTTGGGTAACATCAACAATGCAGTGGTGGAAATCTGTAGTACCAGAACTAAAACCTTATATACCAAACAGATCGTACAGTTATTGGATCAAATTAAGAAACAGAGTCAGGAATACAAGCAGCCTGAACGTTATAACGACATTATGAAATCGCAGCAACTTTGGAAAAATTTTGTGGATCAGGAATGCCGTAATGCGGGTGCTTATATCGGTTCGCCGATGTATGAATTTTGTCCGATGCAAAAATATGCTGAGCGATTGGAACAGCTAAAAGAATATTTAAATTGATCAGCTTTCTTATTTAATCGTTTTAGTCATGACTTAAAACTGTAATTTAAATACACCTTAAGCTTGAGTAGGCGTATACTGCTGCATCGAATAAAACAACACGATTCCAGCAAGGTGCATTGTGAGCTTGACCCAATCAGACTGGCTAAATTTTCTCAAACCAAATTATAAGGTCCTGCCTTTAAAAGAGAGGATGCTCTCAGGTGTCGGGGCTTTGTGTGGATTGGCGATTTCATCGTTGATTAGTTGGTATGTCTTGGGCGGTATGAATGCATGGTATATCGCGCCGATGGGCGCTTCTTCTGTGTTGCTATTCGCATTACCCAACAGTCCTTTGGCGCAGCCTTGGAATGTCATTGTGGGGAATACGTTGGCTGGGTTTATTGGGGTCGCGTGTACGCAATATTTACCCGATCTCACCAGTGCCTTTAGTGTGGCTGTGGGCTTGGCGATTTTTGTGATGATGACAACTGATTCTCTGCATCCACCGAGTGGGGCTGTGGCGATCACCGCAGTGCTTGGCGGAGAAGCTGTCCATCGATTGGGTTTTCACTTCATCTTGTACCCCGTATTGCTGAACTCAATTTTATTATTACTGTTTGCGGTGTTTTTTAATCGTTTGATCGGGCGTCATTATCCAATGACAGCGCATGTGAATGAACGTTCTAAAGATCCAACACCGACCCAGAAAGTTTCGATTCAACCCAAAGATATTGAATACGCCTTAGAGCGTCACACAGAACTGTTGGATATTAGTCAGTACGACTTGGAAAAAATTATTCTGGAAGCACAGACGCATGCCAATGAACGTCTGGTGAACTCATTTGTCTGTCAGGACATTATGAGTCGTGATGTAATTAAACTGCATGAACAGGATGATATTTATCAGGCGCTAGACAAGTTTAAGGCAGTGAATTTAATGAGTTTGCCTGTGGTCAATGCCGAAGATCACTTGGTTGGAACTTTGGCTTTATACGAAGTGGTGGAATGGTTTAAAGGTGCAACAGATCCACGAAATTCATGGCAGCATTACGTTCGACAAATCATGAGCCATAAAGTCGTGACGGTAAGCCCTATGCAGCCGATTCAGGATCTAGTCCCTTACTTTGTAGAAAAGTCGTTTAACTACATTCCTGTCGTAGACGAACAACGCTTGATTGGAATAGTGAGTCGAGCAGATATGATTGCGGCCTTACAACAGCAGCTTAGTCGTCAAGCCTGAATTTTAGATAAAAAAAGCTACGGCTGGATTAGGGGTAATTTCAACCGTAGCGACCAAAAAGGTAACAGAAAATTAACGTTTTATGCTTTGGTCTTCATAAATGGTTTTTACTGGCTGGTTATAACCTTGTACATGATCAACACGCGCTTGCTGCTGTTTTGGAATCACCAACCATAAAATCAAATAGACTAAAATACCTGGGAAAGCTGCGCTCATGAGTGAGATCACAACAAAGATCAGGCGTAATAAATTTGCGTTCCAACCAAATCGTTCCGCAATACCGCCCATTACACCAGCGATCATGCTTTGTTGGTTTGAGCGATATAAACCAGAATTGGCCATCGAGTTTTTCTCCTTAAATTGATGAAACAGCAGCAAAAAATAAATTGTTTCAATATGAGTTGCTGTTAATTAAGAGATAGGGGCGAACAGTTTTTTTTAAAGTTTAAACAGATGGGAGATTGGTTAAGTTGTGTAAATCTGTGATGGAAAAACCAACAGTATCGCCTAAAATGCACCGAATTAAAGCATACTGCTTTTTCAATTTGCTATTTCAGTCTTATCGTATTTGTTATTACCCTTTTGGGGAATAGACGAATATTTGAATGATCCTTATATTTTCCGGAGTTTGGAAGATGTTTGTGAAAAGTACGCGATCATGATGTTGATGTTAGAGATTTAGGATATGCAGTTCAGGTTATTCTTACAGCTTGTTAGTGTAGGAGTTCTATTGAGTTTTGGCTTGATTGCGTGTGATAGTCGTCATCCAGACCCAGTAAAGCAACAAGCCCAGACGCAACCGAGTCGTAATGCAAGTGAAGTGCTTGCAGATGAACAGGAACAAAGTGAATCTGATGCGCAGGGCGTGTCACTCACTCAAGTGGCAGGGCAAGCGACATTACCGTATTCTGCCGATCGTAAACATAACTTGAGTAAACCTTCTGAAGTAGACCTCATGTATGCGGGGCGTTATCATGCGCGTATTCCATGTAGCGATCCATTTGCAGGTTGCGTCAATAATGAAAAAGAAGCGGAATACATTCTGAATTTAATGGTGGATGGTTCGGTTTATTGGACCAATACCAGTTTCAGTCGTTTGGGATCAGACCCATCACGAAGTATTGCCAAAATCGAGCAGACCTGTAAACAGGTGCAGTGGCATGTGCATAAAGAATTGAATGAAATTATGATTCGTTGTGATGCTGCGGACGTCAATTTGTATTATCAGATTAATCCGAATCAGGATCTGGTTTTAGATCTGGATAAAATCTGGAATGGCGATAATGGGCGTAACCGACAGTTCTTTAAAGACTACCCATTTCCCAAACAGGCTTATGTTTTTAAGAAAGCGGAATAATATTTTCCTAATAAAAAAGAGCGCATTAAGCGCTCTTTTTTATTGCAGCTGCAATTAGTAATCGAAGCTGAAGTGTTCAGGTGCAAGTGATGTCAAAGTACGAGAGGTTGATACCATAGATTCTGCATGACCTTGTGCACGTGGCAATAAACGGTCGAAGTAGAAATCGGCAACTTTGATTTTTGCTTTATAGAATTCAGGGGTTTCGCTACCGTTACCCGCTTCTAATTTCTCAGAAGCCACCACTGCTTGTTGTGCCCAGAAGTAAGCCATCATCACATAGCCAGAGAACATCAAGAAATCAACCGAAGCTGAAGAAACGATGTCACGGTCTTTACGTGCAGCAAGCATGATACGAACGGTTAAAGTATTCCATTGTGCGCAAAGCTTGGTTAAGTCCCAAGCAAAACGGCGGAGATACTTGTTACGTGCGTGCGTTGCACAGAACTTCAAGATTTCAGCAGTGTAGTCACGAACCACTTTACCTTTTGAACTGAGTAGAACTTTACGGCCAATTAAGTCGAGTGCCTGAATCCCCGTCGTGCCTTCATACAAAGTAGAGATACGTGCATCACGTGCAATTTGTTCCATACCCCATTCACGGATATAGCCATGCCCACCGTATACTTGCATACCGTGGTTGGCTGCTTCTAAGCCAAGCTCAGTCAAGAAGCCTTTTAAGATTGGGGTGTAGAAACCGAGTTTGTCATCATAAGCTTCATACGCTGCTTGATCGCCATTGACCAATGCATCTGTCATTTTGTCTGCAAGTTTTGCAGCATGATAGATCATTGAACGGCCACCTTCAGCAATTGCTTTTTGCGTCAATAACATACGACGAACGTCAGCATGGTGAATGATTGCATCACCGACACGCTCAGGTTCTTTCTTGCCAGAAAGGGCACGCATAGACATACGGTCTTTTGCATATGGTAGAGCACCTTGGAACGAAAGTTCAGCGTGTGCAATACCTTGAACTGCGGTACCGATGCGTGCAGTGTTCATAAAGGTAAACATCGCGTGTAAACCTTTGTTGATTTCACCGATCAGGTAACCTGTGGCATTGTCAAAGTTCAACACGGCAGTTGCAGATGCCTTGATCCCCATCTTGTGCTCGATTGAACCACAAGAAACGGTATTGCGTTCACCGATGCCGCCATCCGCAGTCGGGATGAATTTAGGTACGATGAATAAAGAAATACCACGTGTACCAGCAGGCGCATCTGGAAGACGAGCCAATACGATGTGGATGATGTTCTCAGTTAAATCATGCTCACCTGCAGAGATGAAGATTTTCGTTCCTGAGATTTTATAAGTACCATCAGCCTCTGGTTCTGCTTTGGTTTTAACTTGGCCTAAGTCTGTACCACATTGCGGTTCAGTTAAGCACATTGTGCCTGACCAAGTCCCTTCAACCAGTTTAGGCATATAGGTATTTTTTTGCTCGTCTGTACCGAACTGCATGATGGTGTTCATACAGCCTGTGCTCAAACCCGGGTACATGGTGAATGACCAGTTCGCCGTTCCCATCATTTCAGATTTGATCAGGTTTAAAGACATTGGTAAGCCTTGGCCGCCAAATTCTTCTGGATAAGAAAGACCTTGCCAACCACCCATGACGAATTGGTCATACGCTTCTTTAAAGCCTTTTGGTGTGGTCACTTCGCCATTGTTAAAGGTACAGCCTTCTTCGTCGCCTGATTGATTCAGTGGTGAAAGTACGTTTTCGCAATAATCTGCTGCACCTTCAAGAATCATATCAACTGTTTCAGCATCCGCATTTTGACCACTTGTCAAAGTTTGATAATGTGCTGGATAATCTAACATTTCGTTCATTAAGAAACGAATATCACGGAGCGGGGCTTTATAAGCTGGCATAATCTTAATCCTGTATTTGAATCATTTTGGATTATCTGTTTCGATACTTTGATTATTCACAATGGCGATAAAAATACATTGATAATCACTAGGGAAAAGAATGTCAGAAAAGCGAATTTCCTTGAAGATAAGTTCTTAGAAAAACCACATTTCTGTTGGTGTTAAAACTGAAATGAAATGTGAAAATTACTCAATTTTAGAATTGAAAATATAATGATATAAAGGTGTTTGGTAAAGCTATGCGTCTAAAATATTTAACTTTATGTTTAATGGGGCTGAGTCTCTCAGCATGTTCTCAGCATGTCATTAAAACCAATACAGCTTCGGCAGGTCTGGAACAAAAGGCCATCAATAGCATCAATGCGATGTATGAATATCCAAGTTATGATTATCGTGGAAAATTTAAAATCCAGGTAGAGCCTGATCAGACTAAAAGTAAGGCAAAAGGAGACAATGCAGCTTTAGATGCAGCAGTGAAGCAAAAAATAGATCAATATTTACGGGATCAGAAGGTCAATTTAAACAATCAGCAGAAACAGGCGTTGTATCTGGCGTTGGCACAAGAGCAAAAAGGTTATGGCCGATCTAAAGCTGATAAATTTACCGAAATCATGGCCAATGTGCTGAATGATATGCAGTTTGAATATGATGGTTCAGTCCATTATCGTCAGAAAGTTGGATCCTTTAATTTAACCGCACGTTATGAAAAGCCGACCTTGTTAGTTCAGGCGAAAGTACCGATGGTGCTTGATTTGAACAATTATAAGTTTTACATCAACTACTTTGCTTTGATGCCATATTTGGTCAATAAAGAAAATCAAAATAATCTTGCCTATTTGGATTTTTCTAAATACCAGCATTTGTTCAAGCAAGTGGATTACAAAAAATTTGCTGAATACGTGAAAGCTTCCAGTGCCGTGTATTATCGCCTTGCAGATCCACATAATATTCAGGCTTTATCGGTCTCTTCTGCTGATCAGGCTGCAGGAGTCGTAGAGAAAATCCGCTTAAAAAGTTCGATTGAAGAACTGATTTTACAAGCGAACTTGTATAGTAAAGTCAATGAAAAATACTTTATGCAAAGTGTTCTCAATATCAAAGAAGAGAACCTGGAAAAGTTAATTACCAGTGAGGTGGATGCTGCGAGCCCGTCTAAATCAGCAAAAACAGCTTCATTATTGGATAAGAAAGACTCAGCTAATGATGCCAGTGTCGTGAGTCAGGAACTCTATCGTCTGGTGAATCAGCATTTTGGTGTTGAGGATACCGAAGAGGATACGGTTGATGGGAGTACAGATGCGGCGGAAGATGCAACACAAGCAGCGCAGGTGACTGATGCTGAGGCTTCAGTTGCAATGGCGGATGATGAGGAAGTGGGTTTAAGCAAAGAGCAATGTACAGCCTTGCAAAGCGTAACAAAAGCGACCTATGGCGATGCACAGTATTGCCAAAGTGTGTATGACATTGATGTCTTTGGTGAGCAGAAAGCAGAATCAGGTTTCTTGAACTATATTGCCAAACTACAAACGGTAGAAAAACAGTTTGCTGCATATGATCAAAATCAATTTATTGATGATCAGGCATTTAAAGCACTTTGGATCAAACATCAGGCGGATATCGCCAAAGCTTTACCACCTGTTGAGCAGCGTAATCCATTTATCATGGATGTCGGTCTGGATGCTCAAGGTCGTGCGGTTAAATTAGACTATGATTTAAACTATGGCTTATCTGAGTTGAAGTCACGTTTTAGTGTCAAAGCCGATATGTTGATTTCAAATTATGGCAAAGCGACACCAATTGATCAGGCGCAATTGAAACGTGCCAAGACTTGGGCAGAAACAAGCAAGGGATCAATGCTGGAACAAGCAGTGAACAGCTTCTCTGAGAAATTAGGTCAGACGGGTGTTCAAGAGCGTTCAGCAGAACCCTATACCTTGTCTTTAGATGATCAGCTCAAAGTGATTGCTGAGCAACGTTATGATGCAACGCATGCCTATGAACCAACCTATAAAGCTGTATTCATTGCGAAATTAACAGAAAGCACACCACAACTTGTACAGCGTTATTCAAGCCAAGAGCTGCAAGAAATTGCCAGCGTATACGCGTATTGGTATGCCAATGATGAGGTTTATAATCCAGAAGGTAAGGCCCTGCAAAATATAGAGGCTTTACAGAAGAAGCATCATCTTGAAAATGAAGACCAGTTCGATGACAAATTAGGTCAAGCGGTGAATCGTATTGTACTGGATGCGATGCGTGGCGATAAGGACCGTCAGGCGTGGAAAAAACTTCAGTCGCAATATAAACAGCCACAACAGTTATTTGCTAAGCAATATCAAATCCAGTTTGAACAAGAGAATGGCGCTTCAAGTGAGGAAAAAGTCTTGCTTGGACAAACGGCAAATATCTTAGGGCAAGTGTATGTGGATGCACGTAAGAATAAACTGTCTGAAAAATCAATTCAGTCTTTAAAAATCGAACATAACGAATTTATTGATTATGAGATTTTTAAAGAGGTGTATCAGAAGATGCTGACCGTTAAATAATTTCCTTATCTTCTATAAAAAACCTGCAAAGTGCAGGTTTTTTTTATTTTGTGTTTTGATGATTATAAAAAGTCTTTTAGCTCTGGTTTTACCCCATTCCAGATCGAAAATGCTTCAATTGCTTGACCGACCAGCATCCCAAAACCATCAGTAGAGGGAACTTGACGTTGTTTGGCCTGATCTAGAAAGCTTGAGGGTTTGCCATAGGCCATTTCATAAGCATGATGAAATACTAAATTTTCAGGGAGCTGAAGCGGATCACCAGTTAGGCTGGCAGAGGTTGCATTAATGACAAAATCAAACTCGCCAGTTAACTGATCTAAGCCAATCGCTTTAAGCTGAGTTTGTGGGACAGCATCTTTCAAATCTTTAACGAGTTGTTCAGCGCGGGCGAGGGTACGGTTGGCAATCACAATCTGTTTTGCACCTGCCTGCACCAAAGGGTAGATAACGCCACGGGTCGCACCACCTGCACCTAAAATTAAAATACGACTCGCTTTAAGTTCCCAACTTAAAGCCTGAATTGCAGCAACCAGCCCCTGACCATCGGTATTATCGCCGTATAGTTTGCCATCTTGCATCCATAAGGTATTGACTGCTTTGGCAATCTTGGCGCGTTCGGTCAGCTGATCGCAGAGCGCAAAGGCTTGTTCTTTAAACGGTACAGTGACATTCATGCCGACGCCATTCTGGGCAAAGAAATCTTTGGCAGCATTTTCAAAATCATCTAAGGGTGCAAGAATTTTTGTATAGTGAAGATCGACCCCAGTTTTTGCTGCGAATGCATGATGGAGTTCAGGTGAGCGGGATTGTTCAATCGGATTTCCAATTACAGCAAATTGTTTGGTCATAGTTTTACTCAAGACTTTTAAATGATCTGATTGTTCATAAACATCGGGACGTTTAAGTGTCGCTAAATATACGACAATCTCTAAGGATAAAAAAAGCACCTGATACAGGTGCTTTAGAATTTTGAACTTTATTGGCTTTTCAAACCCAACCAGTCTTGTGGCTTTAAATAATAATCGGTGAGACGCTTTTCTGCTGAGTCAGCATCCCATTCCGGGCGATACGACCAACCTGCAAGATTAGGTAAGCTGACCAAGATCGATTCAATACGGCCGCCTGTTTGTAAGCCAAACAAAGTACCGCGGTCATAAACCAAGTTATATTCGACATAACGACCACGACGATACAGTTGGAACTCACGTTGTGCTTCGGTATACGGCTGCTCACGGTGCTTTTCAAAAATTGGCAAGATCGCTGCTAAATAACCATTACCCACGGCTTGAATGTATTTAAAGCAGGTTTCGAAATCCCATTGATTTAAATCATCAAAGAATAGACCACCCACGCCACGCTGTTCATCACGATGCTTTAGATAGAAATAGTCATCACACCATTGCTTATGTTCCGCATAAACCGTGTCACCAAAGGGCTGACATAAGTCATATGCGGTTTGATGCCAGTTGAGAACGTCTTGTTCATCGGGATAGAAAGGGGTTAAATCAAAACCACCACCAAACCACCACACAGGATCCTGACCTTCAGGTTCGGCGATAAATAAGCGAACATTGGCATGAGAAGTTGGGATATTTGGATTTTTCGGGTGAATGACTAACGATACACCTAAGGCTTGTGCTTTCGCACCTGCGATTTGTGGATGACGTTCTGTTGCAGAAGCGGGCAGTTTACTGATGTTGATGTGGGAAAACATCACCCCACCTTTTTCAATCACTTCACCATTTTGCAAAACACGAGAGCGGCCACCGCCACCTTCGGTTCGTTGCCAATCATCAATGATAAACTCAGCGGTGCCACCACCTGCACGTTCCTGTTGCTCTAGTCCTGCACAAATCCGTGCCTGTAGATCGAGTAAAAACTCACGAACACGTTGAATATCAGCTGAAGTTGGATGCTGCATGATGATCCTTTTAAAGTGATCTAGGAATTATTGATATCAAAACATAAAATCCATAAAAAAAGTAAGGGATTTTTGTTTTCTACAATAAAAATCCCTTAACCGACTTATTTTTAAACGTTTTGTAAAGTGAATCAGAAGTCATCTTTTTTATAGAGATGATCCATGCGCTCGCGTTTAGTTTTTAAATATTGTTCATTGAACGGATTCCGACCCACAGTCAGCGGTACCCGTTCAACCACATTAATGCCGAGATCGGTCAACGCCTTCAGTTTGAGCGGATTATTGGTGACCAGTTTCACTTCTTTCACTTGAAGATGATCGAGCATAATACTGCACATATCATAGCGACGCGCATCAGCAGGTAGATTCAATAACAAGTTCGCATCAACGGTATCGTGACCTTGATCTTGCAAGGCATAGGCACGGATTTTATTGGTTAAGCCAATGCCACGACCTTCCTGACGTAAATATAAAATCACGCCTTGACCTGCGTCATTAATCAAACGTTGAGTCGCCTGTAATTGTGGTCCGCAATCGCATTTAAGCGAAGCAAAAGCATCACCCGTCAAACATTCGGAGTGGATACGCACCAGTACGGGCTTATCTGGAGCAGTTTCTAAACCTTTAGAAAGCGCCACATGTTCTTCACCCGTTTCAGGGTCTTGAAACACGGAAATATTGAAGTCACCAAAAGCGGTTGGTAGCTTTGATGTTGCAATAAATTCAATCGGCACAGAGAACTCACTATGATAATAAAAACAGTCTGAGTATAGCTTAATGTGTGAAGATTGCGTGAATTGGAATTTCTGATTTTTCACATAAGTTTTTCTTTTTCATATAAAGCACACAATAATGGTTGATAAACAGTGACATAATTCAGGATAATCTGCGAGCCAGTCATTAAGATTGACATGCAAATGTTCAGCACTGCGTCATTTGCACATGTGGCTGATTGAAGGTAGATCATATTTAATTGTATGATTGCCCCCATTTAACCCAGCTTCGGATTTGCCAGGCTTAAAAAGGCTTTGCCACATTATGTTGTATACCGAAATTCCAACTCAACGTCCTGTTACGCCATTGTTAGATGGAATTGACCATCCACAACAATTACGTCAGCTCGAACAAAGCCAACTTGAACAGGTGGCGGATGAGTTACGTCAATATATTTTGTATGCAGCAGGACAAAGCGGTGGACACTTTGGTGCAAATTTAGGGGTAATCGAACTGACGGTTGCCTTGCATTATTGTTTTAACACGCCTGATGATCGTTTGGTGTGGGATGTAGGCCATCAAGCTTACCCGCATAAAGTGCTGACAGGTCGCCGTGAACGTATTACCACCATTCGCAGCAAGGATGGCTTAGCCGCATTCCCTGCGCGTGATGAATCTGAATTTGATACTTTTGGTGTCGGTCACTCATCGACAGCCATCTCAGCCGGTCTCGGCATGGCATTGGCGCGTCGTTATCAAAAAGATCCATGTGATGTGGTGGCGATTGTAGGTGATGGTGCAATGACTGCGGGGATGGCCTTTGAAGCCATGAATGATGCGGTTGCACATGATGCTGACTTAATCGTAGTTTTAAATGACAATGATATGTCCATTTCTTGTAGTACCGGTGGTTTTGCCAAGCATTTGGCGGCGATTTGGGAAACAGGTCAATTGGTCAATGTGAATGAACAGGGTGAAGCCTATGTTCAGCCACATCCAAAGTGGACCTATAATTCGCGCTTACATCAATCTGCGACCGATGCCGCTGATAATTTATTTAAAGCAATTGGTTTTGATTATTTTGGTCCATTTGACGGGCATGATGTAGAACAGCTTGCACAAGTCTTTCATGCACTCAAAAAACGTAAAGGCCCTCGCTTAGTCCATATTTATACAAAAAAAGGCAAAGGTTTTGCGCCTGCGGAAGCAGATCCGATTACCTATCATGCGATTACTAAAATTGCGCCGACAGCTGCTGCGCCAGTAAAAAAATCGCCGCCTAAATATTCAGATGTATTCGGACAATGGCTATGCGATGAAGCAGCGCAAGATGAACGCTTACTCGCAATTACGCCTGCGATGTGCGAAGGTTCGGGCATGGTTAAATTTGCACAGCAATACCCTGAGCGTTTCTTTGATGTGGCCATTGCCGAGCAACATGCGGTGACTTTGGCAGCAGGTATGGCTTGTGAAGGTCTAAAACCTGTGGTTGCGATTTATTCGACCTTCTTGCAGCGTGGTTATGATCAATTAATCCATGATGTTGCCTTGCAGAATCTAGATGTTACTTTTGGTATTGATCGTGCAGGTTTGGTGGGTGAAGATGGCCCAACTCATGCGGGTGCGTATGACTATGCCTACATGAGAACCGTGCCAAACATGGTTATTATGGCGCCTAAAGACGAAAATGAATGTCGTCAAATGCTGCATACCGCGTATCTGTATAAAGGTCCAACTGCGGTACGTTATCCGCGTGGTGCAGGTACGGGTGTTGAAATTCAACAGCAGATGACTGCTTTAGACATTGGTAAAGCTGAAATCGTGGCTGAATTCAATCCAGATGCTGAACAACAGATTAGTGTCCTTGCCTTTGGTAGCCGTGTTGCAGCGTCTATTGATGCTGCTGAACAGTTTGCTCATAAGCATGCGATTGGTGTGCGTGTGGTAAATATGCGTTTTGTGAAACCACTAGACGAGCAAATTATTCGTGATCTTGCTGAAAGTACCCAATTGTTTGTGACGGTTGAAGAGCATGCGGTGATGGCAGGTGCGGGCAGTGCGGTGAATGAATTTCTGGCACAAGCACGTATTCTTAAGCCGATTTTGAACCTGGGTTTACCAGATAGCTTCTTACATCAAGCGACGCATCAACAAATGTTGCATGATTGTGGCTTAGATGGACAAGGAATTTTGGCTTCAATTGAACACGCTTGGTTTTAATTTATAAGTTCATGTAAAAGCGAAAATAATTTTTCGCAACATTTTTCCCCTAAAAGCGCTTATATTTGCTAGAATATACGCGCTTTTATGCATTATTCTTTGTCAAAATCTTCAAATTTGTAGTGGGTGTTCAATGGAACCTATGGTGGTTATGGCTGCGCGTGCGGCTCAAACAGTTGGTCAAGAGCTTTTAAAGGCACATCAGAATCGTCATAAACTCGATTTACAAGTTGAAGAAAAAGGCATTGATGGTCCAGTAACACGTGTTGATCGTTACTTGGAAGAATTGACAATTGAAACGCTTCGTAAAAGTTATAAAAACCACAGCTTCCTTGGTGAAGAGTTTGGTATGCAAGAAGGTAAAGGTCACGATGCAGATTGGTGCTGGGTGATTGATCCTTTAGATGGTACGCAAAACTTTATCAACGGCTTTCCGCATTTCTGTATTTCGATTGCTGTACAACATAAAGGTGTGACTCAACACGGTGTGATCTATGATCCAGTTCGTGATGAATTATTCTCTGCAAGCCGCGGTCGCGGTGCAGTCATGAATCAACGCCGTATTCGTGTCAATGTAAAAGAAAACTTGGAAAATACTTTCCTTGCTGTCGGTCATCCGTATCGTGCAAAGCGCAATGGTGAAGTCGTTTCTTATGCAGAACAGCATTTCGCTTCATTATTGGCTGTGACTAAAGCGGGTGCGCAAATCCGTCGTGGCGGTTCGGCTGCACTTGATTTGGCTTATGTGGCTGCAGGTCGTTTTGATGGTTTCTTTGAATTAGGCTTAAAACCGTGGGATATCGCTGCGGGTGAGTTAATTGTAAAAGAAGCAGGCGGTGTTGTGGTTGATGCGCGTGGTGGTAGTGAATCATTTGACAATGGTCAAGTGCTTGCATGCTCGCTTAAAATGTTAAAACCATTAATGCAAGCCGTTGTCCCAGCTTGGGGTGATGCTGCAAAATAATTTGTAGATTTCTAAAAAAGCCCTCAAAATTTGAGGGCTTTTTTGTTTTTGGAGAAATTTTTACAGATCCAGCGTGAACTTTTTTTGATATGAATGGTGATTAAAGTTCTGAAAATTATTTTAGAGCAATAATAAGATCCGATGGGTTGGTCTTTGAGTTTTAACTTGCTGATATTTTGAATTAAACAGTTAAAAACCTGTTGAATAATAGGTGTACATTTATTGGTGTGATTAAAGTTGAAAGGCAAATAAAAATCTATCCCAATAGAAAAACCAACTAAAAAACGTGACTTTTAAAATTATTCTGCTATAATCCGCCAACGCACTTAAATTCCAGTTCATTACCTGAACATTCAGTTCTATTCATATTAGCGCACGCTGTCCATAGAGAGGACCACATCTTGCGCCCAAATCGCTTAGCGATTCTTCAGGTTGAGGCAGTAATCAAGCGTGCGTTTAGTCCACATCGTCGTTATTCGGATCGCCGCTGAATTTCATCTATTTTCAGCTTGAGTCGCTTTGCCGCTTGTTGCCGATGTCTATTTTTTGTATTTATTAAAATGGAGCACCCTTTAGGGTGAAACTCTCTATGAGCAAAACTTTTGCCGAATTTTCTTTGCACGAAACTTTACAACAAGCCCTAGAAGGTTTGGGTTTTACTACGCCAACTCCTGTGCAAGAACAAGCGATTCCAGCTGCGTTAGAAGGAAAAGATTTATTGGTTTCAAGCCAGACTGGTTCTGGTAAAACAGCAGCATTCTTACTTCCTACATTAAACGCGTTAGCGGGTCAGGAAACTTTCGTGCCATTTAAAGAGCGCATGAAAGCTGTAACCCAGCCGACAATTTTAGTTATCTCTCCTACACGTGAATTGGCTCAACAAGTTAGCCAAGACGCGATTGCATTTGTACGTCACATGAAAGGTGTTCGTATTGCTGCAATTATGGGTGGTATGCCTTTTGGTAAACAAATCCAACAGCTTAAAGGTGCGCAAGTAGTTGTTGCGACTCCAGGTCGTTTACTTGATCTTGTAAACCGTCGTCAATTAAAGCTTGATAAAGTTGAATCTTTAATCGTTGACGAAGCTGACCGTATGCTTGATCTTGGCTTTGCTGAAGATTTAGAAGCGATTGGTGAATTAGCTGCTAACCGTAACCAAACGTTGATGTTCTCTGCAACTTTTGCAGATCGTATTATCCGTCTTGCTGAACGCATGATGAATGATCCACAACGTATTGCGATTGAAACGGGTCACAGCACCAACACTGATGTAACGCAAACATTACATTGGACTGATGGTTTTGAACACAAGAAAAAATTATTAACACATTGGTTGTCTGATGAGTCAGTAGACCAAGCTGTTGTGTTTGCAAGCACCCAAGAAGATACTGATATGCTGGCTGAAGAGTTGGCTGAAGCAGGTCACTCTGTTGTTGCGTTGCATGGTGCGATGCCACAAACAGTGCGTAACCGTCGTTTACGCAGCATCCGTGAAGGTCGTGCAAAAATCTTGGTTGCAACTGACGTAGCAGCACGTGGTTTAGACGTACCAACAATTTCACACGTAATTAACTTCGGTTTACCGATGAAAAACGAAGACTATGTACACCGTATTGGTCGTACAGGTCGTGCGGGTCGTACAGGTCAAGCTGTGACTTTAGCAACCTATCGTGAGCGTGGTAAAATCCGTGCTTTAGAAGATTACTTAGATGCACGTTTAAATGTATCTGAAATCGAAGGTTTAGAGCCATCTCCACCTCCTGCACGTTCAGGTCGTGATGGTGGTGGTCGTGGTCGCGGTGGTCGTGATGGCGGCGGTCGTGGTCGTGGTGGTTTCGGCGGTGGTCGTCGTTTTGAAGGTGAAGGTAACTTCAAACGTCGTGAAGGCGGTGATGATCGTCCACGTCGTAGCTTCGATGACAAACCTCGTGGCGAACGTCCATCATTTGGTGGTGAAGACCGTCCACGTCGCGAATTTAATTCAGATCGTCCACGCCGTGAAGGTGGTTTCGAAGACCGTCCACGTCGCGAGTTCAACTCTGATCGTCCACGCCGTGAAGGTGGTTTTGAAGACCGTCCGCGCCGCGAGTTCAATTCAGATCGCCCACGTCGTGAAGGTGGTTTTGATGATCGTCCAAAGCGTAGCTTCGGTGGTGAAGACCGTCCACGTCGCGAGTTCAACTCTGACCGTCCACGTCGTGAAGGTGGCTTCAATGATAAACCACGTTTTGATTCGAATGATGACAACCGTGGCAACCGTGTAGACTACAAACCACGTCGTGAAGGTAGCTTCGGTGACCGTCCAAAACGTGATTTTGGTGATCGTCCACAACGTGAAGGTGGCTTCGGCGACCGTCCAAAGCGTAGCTTCGGTG
This sequence comes from Acinetobacter colistiniresistens, assembly GCF_000413935.1. Taxonomy (GTDB): domain Bacteria; phylum Pseudomonadota; class Gammaproteobacteria; order Pseudomonadales; family Moraxellaceae; genus Acinetobacter; species Acinetobacter colistiniresistens. The sequence continues at coordinate 307,569 of NZ_KE340378.1, forward strand.
ATGACCGTCCAAAACGCAGCTTCGGTGGTGATGATCGTCCAAAACGTAAGTTTGGTAGCGATGACCGTCCAGCGCGTAGTTCACGTGAAGAAACTTTCGGTGGCGACCGTCGTCGCAAAAACGATTTTTAATCGTTAAAAACCGATAAAAACAAGAAGCCAGTTGAAAAACTGGCTTTTTTATTTTGTCTCAGTCATGTAAAATCTAAAAAATGTGTACTAATTCAAACTTTATATAAGAAATGAATAAGATTGAGCAAAATAACAGTCTTTTGAGTCAAACGTGGTCTTTCATGTGTAGTGAAGGATTGCCGTGTCTATTTGTCATTTTGATGCTCTGTAATGGCTTATTTTTTGCTTATGCGCTTTTTGATACCAATCATTCAGACACGTATAAGGTGAGTTCACAACATACAATAAACCAAACCGTTTCAAAGAATAACTACATAAATTAAATAATCTTGATACATCGTTTATCAAAATAAAAACAAGCGTTTAATGTTTCAGTGTATAGTATGCGTGCATAAAAAGTGCAGGAATGAATGCCATTATGAATAACAAATCTCCTCTCGATAGCGAAGCCTTAATTGAAGTTAAAAACTTGAGCTTTAATCGAGGAGAACGCGTCATTTATGACGATATCAGTCTTAAAATTCGACGTGGTCAAATTACTGCCATTATGGGACCGTCGGGTACGGGTAAGACAACTTTATTGCGTTTGATTGGTGGACAACTCAGTCCTGACCAAGGTGAAGTCCTGCTTGACGGTAAAAATATTGCGGCCATGTCTCGTCATGAGTTGTTCGCTGCGCGTGCACGTATGGGCATGCTATTTCAGAGTGGGGCATTATTTACCGATATGTCTGCCTATGAAAATGTTGCCTTTCCGATTCGCGCACATACCCAATTGCCTGAGCACCTGATTGCAGAACTGGTTGCCTTAAAACTGGAATCAGTTGGTTTGCGAGGGGCTGAGAAATTGATGCCATCGGAGCTATCAGGCGGTATGAACCGTCGTGTAGCATTGGCACGTGCGATTGCACTTGATCCTGAATTGATTATGTATGATGAGCCTTTTGCGGGCCAAGACCCGATTGTAATGGGGGTCTTAACGCGTTTAATTCGTTCTTTACGCGAAGCTCTGGATTTGACGACCATTATTGTTTCACATGATGTTGCAGAGACGCTTTCAATTGCCGATTATATTTATGTGGTTGCAGAAGGAAAAATTCAGGGCGAAGGTTCACCTGAACAATTAAAAAATCATGCTTCTCCTTTTGTTCGGCAGTTTTTGACAGGTTCGGCTGAGGGCCCTGTTGAATATCAATTTACTCACCAAGCATATTTAGATAACGAGGTTCGTCCATGAATGCGATTGCCTGGTTAGGTAGACTCGTTATTGAGCGGATAAAGGGGATTGGTGCTGCGGCATTGATGCTCCTGCAAGTTTTATTTTCTATGCCATCGAAAGGTGGTTTTCAGCGCTTTATTTATCAGATGTATCGTGTAGGGGTCATGTCCCTGCTGATTATTGCAGTTTCAGGTTTATTTATCGGCGCTGTTCTTGGCTTACAGATGTATAGCATTCTTGTGACATTTGGTAGCGAGGCAATGCTCGGTACGGCAATTTCATTAACACTCCTGCGTGAATTGGCTTCAGTTGTTGCCGCGTTATTATTTGCGGGGCGGGCAGGTTCAGCTTTAACGGCTGAAATTGGTTCCATGAAACAGAGTGAACAACTTGCCAGTATGGAAATGATTGGGGTTGATCCACTTCGACAAATCGTGTCACCACGGTTATGGGCGGGGATCGTCAGTTTGCCGATGCTCACCGTGATTTTTGCAACTATTGGTATTGTTGGTGGCAAGCTGGTGGGTGTTGATTTTTTAGGTGCCGATGAAGGTTCGTTTTGGAGTGGAATGCAAAACAGTGTGCAATTCTGGCATGACATCTTCAATGGCACCATCATCAAAAGTATTGTCTTTGCTTTAATTTGTACATGGGTAGCGGTTTATCAAGGTTATGCTTGTGACCCAACACCAGAAGGGATTGCAACTGCGATGACCAGAACAGTCGTATATTCCTCTCTTTGTGTATTAGGTTTTGATTTCGTGTTGACTGCGGTCATGTTCGGAGGGATTTAATGAAATCACGTACTAGTGAGCTGGCCGTAGGTATTTTTGTCATTATCTTCGGTATCGCTCTATTTTTTCTTGCGATGAAAGTCAGTGGCTTAGTGGGTACTAATTTACGTGATAGCTATAGCATGACAGCGCAGTTTGATAACGTAAATGGTTTAAAACCACGTGCAAAAGTGACGATGAGTGGTGTGACCATTGGTCGCGTTGAATCGATTACATTGGATCCTGTGACACGTTTAGCAACAGTGAAATTTGATTTGGATGGTAAGTTGACCAGCTTTAATCCAGAACAGCTTAAAGAAGTTCAGAAGAATGCACTTGAAGAATTGCATTACAGCTCTGATTATCAACAAGCTGATGCTGCGAAACAAAAAGAAATGGAACAGCAACTTATTGCTAACATGACCTCCATTACAACTCTGGATGATGATGCTTATATCATGGTTGCAACCAATGGCCTGTTAGGTGAGAAATATTTGAAAGTTGTGCCAGGCGGCGGGATCAATTACCTGAAGCGTGGTGAAATGGTTTCAAATACTCAGGGTACAATGGATTTAGAAGATTTAATCAGCAAATTTATTACTGGTGGTGCTGCTAAAGCTACATCTAGCTCAACAACGACCGAAGGCTCAAGCTCGCATTCAGCTACTGCGAATGCGGAACCTTCATTTGTTGAGTAATTCAGATTAGGAGATTGAAGTGAATACATTATTGAAACAAACGCTAACAGCAAGCGTATTATCAACAATGCTTGCAAGTGCAGCATTTGCAGCACCAACTGAAACACCACCTGATTTTGTGAAGCGTGTGGCGGATGGTTTAATTACACGTTTAAAGGCAGATAATGCCAAATTACAGAACAACCCAGCGTTGGTGAGAACGATTATTCGCCAAAATCTTGATCCGTATGTAGACTCACAAGCGTTTACACGTATCGTATTAGGGACATACGCGAATAACCAATATACCACTGCCGCACAGCGTGCTCAGTTTGAGCAGAACTTCCGTGCAGTGATTATTGAGAACTATGGCGGTGCTTTTGCGAAATATACCAATGAAAGCTACACCATGCGTCCGTTTAAATCGACCAACAGTAAGAATCCTGTGGTGACTTTGGACTTCTTGCATAATGGCGAGAAAATTCCTGTATCGTTCCAGTTAACCGACAACGGTAGTCAGTGGAAAGTACGTAATATCAATGTGTCTGGTATTGATTTAGGTTTGCAATTCCGCAATCAGTTTGCTGCAACAGTGCAACGTAGTGGCGGTGATATCAATAAAGCGATTGCAACATTTAAACCAGATGCAGATGCTGCTGTTAGCAAAAAGTAAGTAGGTGACGGGTGATTCAGTATATTGATCAGCAACTTATCGTTTCGAAAACGATTAATTTTGCCAATGCAGAACAGATTTATCAGGCTGGCTTAAAGCATATTCAACAACATAAGAATTTTCCTTTAGTGGTTGATTTGTCTCAGTTAGAACAAGGTAATACTTTATCTTTGGCGGTATTGGTGCAATGGTTGCGTCAAACACCAGACAATAAAGGGCTGCATTTTAAAAATGTGTCTGAGAAAATGCTGAATATTATTCAGGCTTGCCATTTACAAGATGATTTGAAGCTCATTTAATCACAATCTTGTAGACCTAAAAAAAGCACCATTAGGTGCTTTTTTTATTAAATCCACTTTTTCCAACGGAAATAAATGGTTGGCCCAATTAAGAAGGTCAGTACTAAAGTAATGACAATTCCAAAACTGGTGGCTCCATGTGCAAAAGGCAAAACTTCAGTGTTCATACCATAGATACTGGCGATCAGCATGGGAGGTGCAAGCATGCTGGGTAAAATAGAGAAACGTTTAAAAGTTTCATTCATCTCGGTATTGGCAAAACCAGTGGTAATATCCAGTAAGAATTTGAGTTTTTGAAATAAGAAGGTGTTGTGCTCTAGCAGGGAGCGAACATCCTCACTCATTTCCCGAATATCAGCATCGTAAATATGACTGCCTAAAGCACGTGGCCGGGATAAGAAAGATAAGACACGGCGAAGGTCAGTAAGACAGAGCTGTGCTTTTCCTAACATATCTTCTTGATGTGCCAGTCGTGTAATCATATCGTCTAGATCTAGAATTTGTTCACGATGATGATCGTTTAGAACCTCGGCAGAATATTCTTCTAGATATTTATGCGTATCTTCCAGAATGTCTGAAAGCTCATCGAGTTTGGACTCAAGTAGGCCCAATAAAATCCAGACCGGTTCTTTGTAATCGATACTGTAGTCATTACGCCTTGCTCTAGCCCGGAAGGCGCGAAAGGCGACAAGCTTTTCACCACGCAAGGTGATGAGTTGTTTTTTATCGAGCAAAAAGGCGACGGTATGCACGGTTGCTGCGAGTGTATTCTCGAGATCATCCTGTTCACGGTCAGACTGTAAATTTTTATTCTTTGTTAAAAAATATGTGCTGATATGTAGAATTCCATCATCATCGCGGTAAAATCGTGCAGATGAGGAGATGTCTTCTAGTGACTTTAATGTGGGTAGGTTTCGCTCATAAGCATCAAAGATCCATTGTTGTTCTTCTTGTGATGGAGCAATAAGATCGATCCAAACCAAATCAGGATGGAGGTCGAAACTTCCGTTGATGGTTGCGTCTTCAAGACTACCGCGCTCTGTGGCATAAAAGGCTTCAAGCATGTCTTTTTTCCTTGCGCAGTCCAGGTAAAGTTTCAGTCTGTTACCGAAAGCATGTATTTTAGACAAGGATGAGATGAAAAACACTTGCCTAAACGTTATTTTCACAAAAATTTTGTTACATAGCCTACTTTATCAGCATGACAGTTATATAAAACGGTTTTAATGATATGAATTCAATCTGTATTTTCTGTGGTTCTTCTCTTGGTAATGATCCAATTTATCAACACATGGCACAAGCAACGGGTCAGGCCATTGCAGCACAAGGAAAAACCTTGGTTTACGGCGGTGGTCGTTCGGGCTTGATGGGTGTGGTGGCTGATAGTGCGTTGCAGGCTGGTGGTCGCGTCATTGGTGTGATTCCAAATGCACTGGTTGATCGTGAGCTGGCACACCAAGGCTTAACCGAGTTGCATATTGTCAATAATATGCATGAGCGTAAAACCAAAATGGCTGAATTATCGGATGCTTTTGTGGCATTGCCTGGAGGTGCAGGAACCTTGGAAGAAATTTTTGAACAATGGACGTGGAGTCAGTTGGGGATTCATCAAAAACCTTGTGCATTTTTAAATGTTGATGGTTTTTACGACGACTTGATTAAAATGATCCAAGGCTCTGTAGATCGTGGTTTTAGTCAGGCCCGTTTTGTGGATACCTTGATTGTGGCAGAACAGATTGAAGTGATTCTTGCTGCATTCTCGACTTACCAGCCTGTGACACCAAAATGGATGTCAACGACTGAAATTCAGGCCTGAGGAGCAATTTGTGAAAACCATAACTGTGGCAGCAGCTGTCATTTTGAATGAACAAAATCAATTGTTGTTAGTTCGGAAGCAGCATACTCACGCTTTTATGCAGGTGGGCGGGAAGCTTGAAGCTGATGAAGCCCCCGAGATCACGATGCAACGTGAGATTTTGGAGGAAATTGGCTGTGAATCTGAGATTCAGCAATTTATTGGGCAATTTGAAACCGCTGCGGCCAATGAACCTGGGCATATCTTGGTGAGTTATGTATATGCAGTTGAATTAAAACAGGCACCCCAAATTGCTGCAGAAATTGCAGAAATGAAATGGATTGACTTGGATGATCAAACCACCATATTGGCGCCTTTAACTAAAGAAGTTGTGATTCCATGGTGTCTGCGGCACCGAATGAACGTGTGTGTTTAATTTGGGCGGCTGCTACACAGGCACTGTAAATGTGTTGGCAGCCGAGCTGTTTTAAAACCTCAGATAAAGCACTGATTGAACTGCCTGTCGTGACGACGTCATCGACAATCAGGACGCGACGATAACGAATCTGATTCGGTGCTGCTGCAATAAATTGCTGTTCGATATTTTCTAGTCGCTCTAATCGTGACAAGCCTTTTTGTGAGTGCTGGGCCAAGCGTTGTACAGGTTGCCAGATTGGCACATTCAAGTGCTTGCTTATGGCTTGGGCCAGCAAAAGGGCTTGATTAAAGCCGCGTTCTGCTAAGCGATCAGTTGAAATGGGCATCGGCACAATGGCATGAATTTTGGGCAGTTGCAGTTGCAGCAATAACCCGCTCAATAAGCGTTGATGCTGTAGTTTCTGCTCGTATTTGAATTGTTGAATCATCCGGTCAATCGGATAGTCATAATGGCAGGCGACGAAGATCTGTTGTTGATGACGCTCAATCGATTGTTTTAACCACGGTAGTTGTTGCCAACAGCTTTGACAAACTCCAAAGTGCCGTTTTATCCCAATATCACACAGACTGCATGGGGTGAAATAATCAAACAACTGTTGGGCTGATGTCTTGAGGCGTTTAAACATAAGCATATCTTGGGGCTTCAGGTAGCCAGCGTTTGAGTAGGCCATCGGCATGTTGCGGATAGTCTTTCAGGATCTGTTCAGCCACATAATGTGCTTGCGTGAGTAAGTGGTCATCCCGTTCTAAGCGAGCGACCCGAAAACCCATATCTCCGGTTTGTTTGGTGCCGAGTAATTCCCCCGGACCTCGAATCTCCAGATCTTTTTCTGCAATCACAAAGCCATCATTACTTTCACGTAATATTGAAAGCCGTTCCTGACCATTTTGAGATAAAGGCGTCTTATAGAGCAGGGCGCAGAAGCTAGCAGTTGCACCACGCCCCACTCGACCTCGCAATTGATGCAGTTGCGAAAGGCCTAAACGCTCGGCATTTTCAATGATCATAATCGATGCATTGGGCACATCGACCCCGACTTCAATCACTGTGGTGGCGATTAACAGTTGTGATTCATTATTTTTAAAAGCCTGCATCACAGCTTGCTTTTCATCCGCTTTCATTTTGCCGTGGACCAGCCCGATGTTGATGTCTGGAAAGCGTTCTTTAATTTCCTGATAGGTGGCTTCTGCGGCTTGTGCATCCAAAGTTTCAGACTGTTCGACCAAGGTACAGACCCAATAGGCCTGCTTACCTTCACGACAATTTGTGGCGATGCGTTGTAATACCTGTTCACGCCGATCTAGCGGAATGGTCACGGTTTGAATAGGGGTACGGCCGGGTGGCAGTTCGTCAATAATAGAGGTGTCGAGGTCACCATAGGCACTCATGGCCAGTGTCCGAGGAATTGGGGTTGCGGTCATCACCAGTTGATGTGGCGTAAACTGGTCAGCGCCTTTATTGCGTAAGGCAAGCCGTTGGTCAACACCAAAACGATGTTGTTCATCAATGATTACCAAGCCAAGTTTGGAGAATCCAACCGTGTCTTGGAACAAGGCATGGGTTCCGACAATCAGTTGGGCGTGACCTTCTTTAATTTGTTGTTCGGCGAGCGTTCGGGCTTTGCCTTTTTGTTTACCAGACAGCCATGCGACCTGAATACCTAAAGGTTCAAACCAGCGCTTGAAGTTTAAATAATGTTGTTCAGCTAAAATTTCGGTGGGTGCCATTAACGCCACTTGCCAGTCTGCTTCGAGTGCATGGCAGGCTGCAACAGCTGCAACAAGGGTTTTACCTGCACCGACATCACCCTGCACCAAGCGTAGCATTGGCTGATCCTGTTTTAGGTCTTGCAAGATTTCCTTAGATACTCGTTTTTGTGCATTGGTCATTTGAAAGGGGAGTGCTTCCAATAACTTCTTTGCGAGTATTTTGCTACTACTAAAGCGTGGTGCTGCGATCTGACGGATATAGGCACGTCGTGTCAGCAGGCTGATTTGATGGGCAACCAGTTCTTCAAAAATCAGACGCTGCTGTGCCGGATGTGAACCCTGATTGAGTTGCAGCATATTGGCATCAATCGGTGGCTCATGAATATAGTGTAGAGCCTGTTTCAGTTCATAGCCATTGCTGTATTGACTTGGCAATAATTCGGGCAGGTCATCACTATGATGTTTGAGCGCTTGGCGCACATATTCACGCAGTTTGGGCTGTGTCAGCCCTTCAGTACTGGGATAAATTGCGGTTAGTTGGGTTTTCGGTAAAGCGCTATGCTGCTGGATCACCTGAATTTCAGGATGATATAACTCTAACCCCCGTGCACCAACACGGACTTCACCAAAAATCCGTAACCGTTGTCCCATTTGGATGCGATCAGTGAGACCTTTATAAATATGATAAAAGCGTAAGGTTACCTTGCCAAAATCATCTTGCAGCAATGCTGCGAGGGATTTCTTTTTCCCAGGCGGGAAATCGACTGAGCGGACTTCGCCCTCAAGCAAATAACTACGCCCAACGACCAGCTGATTCATTGGAATAATAGTGCTACGATCTTCATAGTCACGGGGCAGATGAAACAATAAATCATCCGTGCTAAAAATATGAAGCTTTTCTAAGAGGGTCGCTGCGGCAGCACCAACGCCTTGTAATTGCTGAACTGATGTCATCTCTGCTCAAAGGTGTGTATGCATATTTTATTTATTGGTTATGGTAAAACATCTCAGCGTGTTGCTAAACACTTATTTGAGCAAGGTCACCACATTAGCACAATTAGTAGCAGTGAAAAAACAGATTGTTACGCGACGCATTATCTTCAGGATATTCACCAACTTGATTTAACTGGGCTACCGCCTATTGATATGGTGTATGTACTGCTTGCGCCTGCACAAAGTGGGATAGAGGCTTATCAGCAGACTTATGTTGAGACTATCGTGCCGATGGTTGAAGCGCTCAAAACCCATCCTGTACAGCGTATTGTGATTTTATCCTCAACTCGGGTCTATGGTGAAAATGCGGGGGAGCGGATAGACGATGAATCCGAGATTCGACCTGCGGATGCACAAGGACATGTGCTTCGTAAGATGGAGTTATTGTGGCAAGCGCATTATCCTGAGCAAAGTATTATTGTTCGCCCCACTGGAATTTATGGCAGTTCAACTGTCCGATTAAAAAAATTGGCTGAACAGAGCCAGACCTACCCAGCTGTGCATTTTAGTAATCGGATTCATATTGATGATTTGGCCAAGTTTTTAGCTTTATTGATTAACTTATCTAAAGTTGAAAAGAGCTATATTGTCAGTAACAATCAGCCATTAGCCATGCATGAAATTCTGTTATGGTTTCAGCAACAGTTAAATTTACCTGCTTTAAAACTCTTGTCACAACAGCCTACAGGCAAGCGGATTTATGCGACCCGATTAAGTAAAACAGGATTCCGATTTGACCATTTGATTTGCTTTAATGACTATGCAGCGGCGTTATTGGCACATAGTAATGAAGAATAATTAGATTAGACTGTAAAGAACATTTAAAGAGTTGGTATGTATTTTGAATATTAAATACTAACACATTCCGTAAAGGAACCGCCTGTATTGAGCACATGGTTTGCGGCGAGGCGTAGAGGTAATACATGAGAAAAATAATTTGCATGATCCTATTTGGATTGATCACAAGCAGTAGTTGGGCGATAGAGCAGTCATGGTGTGTCTTTGATCCTTTAAATACACAGGGTGATATTAGTCGTCGCTTACAAGATATTCGTCTGTATGCACTACAAAATCAAGTTCAGCTGAAATTTCAAACCTTTAAGGATGAGAGAGAGGCGATACAGGCGTTTGATCAAGGTAAATGTTCAGGTCTGGTCGCGTCGAACTTTAATACCTATCGCTATAATCATTTTATGGGCACAACGGGTGGTATTGGATTGATTCCAAATAATCGTGTTGCTCGTGTATTCCTGCAATTATTAAATAATAAAAATGTTGAAAAGCGTATGGTGGGCACGAACTATGAAGTGCTTGGCATGATCCCGATTGGTACCGCCTATATGATTATGAATACGCAACAGATTAATAAAGTGTCTCAGTTAAAGAATAAAACCATTGGGATTTTGGAGAATAATCCACCACAGCAGGCACTGGTACAGAGTGTTGGAGCCAAACCCGTCTATGTTGATTTTTCTAATGCAGTGGATGCGTTTAAGCAGAAAAAGATTGATATTTTGGCTGCACCTGCCTATGGGATATTGCCGTATAACTTGAAAAAAGAATTTGGTGAATCAACCCAAGTGGTGAACTTTCCTATGGCTTATTTTGCGATGAATATCGTGATTCGGCCACAAGCCTATCCAGTGGATTTTGGTCGACTGATACGGTCTTGGTTTGTACGTAATAGCAATGTGCTGACTGCGCAAGCCATTCAGTGGGAAAATCATTTACCTGCTTATTATTGGGCTGATATTTCAAGCTATGAAAAGCAGGGCTATGATGCCATGGTGCTAAAGATTAGCAAGCGGTATGTCGATTCGGGCTATTACGATGCCTATTTTGTCGAGCTGATTAGACGATTGCGTTGTTTGGATGATCCCAAATATCTGGAATGCCGTAATAAATAGGCATTAAAGAAAAAGGCAACCGAAGTTGCCTTTTTTATGCTTAAGATTTTTTGCGTTTTAAACGACGTTTGGCTTGTTGTGACGCCATGGCTTCTAAGGCTTCTGCCAGCTCTTCATCGCTGAAGGTGGTGATGTGCTGCAACATTTGTAAGGTGGTTTCATCCAACACCAGTTGAGCACCAGCCGCCATCTCACTGAAATTATCCTCGTACTCAATAAAGCCTTTTTCATTGTTACGAATATAATTTTGTTGTGTGAGGACTTTCATAAAGCTTTGGAATAAGGCTTTATCGAAGAACTCAGGTGAGTTGAACTCATACAGTACAGATAGACGTTGACCCAATAAATGACTCAGCTCTTCCACTTGCTTAGTGGAAATATTGCCTGAACCACGTTGCGTGATCAGTGCCAAAGTCATGTAGTAACGCTCTAAACTCTGCTTTACTGGCATCGCCAAGGTCACGAGTTTTTGATGTTCTTCACTATTTGGCGTTGGGCTAAATAAATTGTCTTCATGATCTTGGAAAATCAGACCGATTTTAACTAACGCATCGATATAGCTATCAATTTGCTGCTGTAAGTCGCTCGCTTGCCATTTCATGAACAATTCGGCTTTTAAGAACGGATATAAGGTACGAATCACGTTACTCAAATCGTTCTTGTGGATTTTACCGTTATGTTCAACCAGAGAAGCCACCAATGACGGCAATACAAAGGCATGTAAAATATTATTACGGAAATAGGTGAGCAGAACTGCCTGATTATCTTCAATCGCAATAATATCGCCGAGCACATGTTGAACACGTTTAATCAGCTTGAGTTTCAGACCATAGGCCACGATTTCTTTGCCCGATAATGAAGTGACTTGAGTCCGTTCATCGTAGGGTTGTTGAGTGGCTAAATCGCGATAGATATCCAGTTGCTTGGCGCAAATCTCTTCATCAAGGGTGTGTTTTGGGGTCGCCAATAAAATGAGAGACAACAACGAAACAGGATTGATCACCACAGCGCGGTTAATATTTTCTAAAATCAGGTTGGCTGAATTTGCCACAACATTCGAAATTTCTGTTGTGCTTGGTGTCTCATTGACAAGATGTTCAGCATTATTCTGCTTTAAAATGTCATTCAGGAAGACGGGCTCACCAAAGTTGACATGGACTTTACCAAAGATACGCTCAATTTTACGTAAGGTTTTCACGATACCAAAAATCGATTCTGCTTCTTTCGGTTTACCTTGCATTTCACCGACATAAGTCGACCCTTCCATAAGACGCTCGTAACCAATGTAAGTTGGGACAAATACAATTGGTTTTGCTGGGCCACGTAAATGACCTTGGATGGTCATGGCCAACATGCCTGTTTTTGGCGGCAATAAGCGACCTGTACGCGAACGCCCTCCTTCAATGAAGTACTCAATAGGGGTGTTGCGAGATAAAATGCTGTATAAATATTCTTTGAATACAGAAGTATAAAGTGCATTGCCACGGAAAGAACGGCGAATAAAGAAGGCGCCGCCGCCACGCAATAACTGACCTACAAATGGTAGATTCAGGTTATCACCCGCAGCAATGTATGGAATCATCAAACCGCGTTTATAAATAACATAGGACAATAATAAATAGTCGATATGGCTACGATGGCAAGGGGTGTAGACAATTTCGTAGTCTTTGGCTAATTCACGAATGGTACTGAAGTTATGTACTTCAACGCCGTCATAGAGTTGCGTCCATAAACGGGTTAAGGCCATATCGGCAAAACGGACAGCGGACGCAGAGTAGTCCGATACAATTTCATTGACATAGCCAATGGCACGGCGTTCAGCTTCAAGCATGCTAATTTTATGCTGAATGCTTTCACGGCGAATGGCATCTTGTACTTCGGGTGACTTCACTACCGATTGCATTACGTTACGGCGGTCTGACAAGTCAGGACCAAGCACGACTTCACGTTGTTGATCTAAATAGGTGTCTAAAGAGCTTGCAATGTAGGTTGCTGGTGAAACATTTGGATGGTTGGTCTTGGCATAATCTACCAACTCACGTAAAGATTGTGCTTCATGAAACTCTAAATAAGACTGGCGACCATGCAGGCCGATGTTCATGAGTTGTTTTACTGTGCCCGGTGTTGCCCAGGTATCAGAGAAAAGTAATTTGAACCAAGAATCTTCTTTATCTGGAGAGCGTCCCCACAGTACGGTGACGGGAACCAGTTCAATATCAATCTCAGGGTTTTGCTCAAGTGCTTCAACAAGCTGCAATAAACGGGGAGGAAAGGTTTGGGTATTAAAAAAATTATTTTCGTTATGATGTAAAAAAAGAACTGAGTTTTTTTCCTGATAGCTGCCAAAACTTAAGGGGTCTAGCGCAGGTTTTAAATGCAGCCGACGGGTTTCACCATCGACCACCAAGGCATTACTGCGTGAATAATTTTGTAAAACATAGCAAACTAGTTTATTTGAATCGGTTGTGTTTTGCTCTGTTGAGGTGGATTCTGTAGGAACTTCACCAAGAACATGTGGGGTTACCACAAGGTCAAGTAACTTACTCGAAAGTTGGCGATACATTTGACCAAATCCAGTCTTGGACATTACAAACTCCTAAATAATAATCCTGACAGCAAGTCATGATGAACACGACATTCTGCGATATTCTTACATGAAACGGTATGTTATTTTCTGACAAAATATAGCGTATTTGGTAGATTTTATCGTTAAAAATCGTATTTTTAGCGGTTATAAATAAAGATTGGGATTGTGAATGCATCATTAACGTGACGCATGAATCATTTTATCCTGATCATTGTGCTTTGAATTTGTGGCACAATCAAAATTATCAACCCTGAAAGGAATTGGTTGATCTCTCCTCATTGATGTTGGAAGACTATTACATGAATGCGTTAACTCAAGAATTGGTAGAACTGTTGACTCTGGAAAAGCTGGAAGAGCATATTTTTCGAGGCAATAGCCGCAATTTGGTAGGCAAGCGAGTATTCGGTGGACAGGTGCTTGGACAGGCCTTGAGAGCAGCGTCATATACTACAGATCGTCCTGCACACTCTTTACATGCCTATTTTCTGTATGGCGGCGATGTCAATGCACCGATTATTTATGAAGTTGATCCACTTCGTGATGGAAAGAGTTTTGCCAGTCGACAAGTTCGTGCGATTCAACATGGCCGAACCATTTTTTCTGCAATGGTATCTTTTGCCAATCAGGAAGAAGGGCTGAACTATCAGCATAAAGAGCCGGAATATCCTGCACCTGAAGCATTGAAGTCTGAAAAAGAGCTGAAAGAAAGTCTGATCAATTTTGTGCCTGAAAATGTACGTGCCAGTTTTATGCGTGAACGTCATGTAGAAATTAGGCCGACGCAATTGATTAATCCGTTTCAGCCACAGCCTGAAGCGCCGTTTTATGCGCATTACATTCGGACCCATGATGCGATTCCGCAGGATCTGGATGAGATCTCTTTGCATCAAGCCATTGTTGCTTTCTACTCGGATTTTACCTTGATGACCACGGCATTGCGTCCACATGGATTGTCTTGGATTTCACCGAATTTACAATGTGCCAGCATTGATCACACGATTTACTTCCATCGTCCGCTACGTGCCGATGAATGGATGCTTTACGATATGGAAGCAACCATCAGTGCCAGTTCCCGTGGCTTGAACTTTGGGCGGATGTGGCAAAACGGGCAGTTGGTGTGTAGTACCGTACAAGAAGGTTTGATTCGGCTCAGAGAAATTGAAACCCAGTGAAAAAATGAATCAACACTAAAGCCATCATTCTGATGGCTTTTTTTATCATAAGGATGTGACAAAAAATTGCTCGATTCTTCAACATGGGCATGCCATAGTACGGCTAAGTTACAACGCTTTATCGCATAAAATGAATTTAAATACGCAAATTTTAATTGCAGCTATACTTGGCGTGGCCTTTGGTTTTCTATTGTTGGCCTATCCCCAGACGACATTTGTTGATCACAGTCTCTATGGCTTGGGTATTTTAAGTAGCATTTTCATTGGCTTGTTGAAAATGTTGCTGGTTCCCCTGATTTTTAGCTCGATTGTGGTTGGCGTTTCCAACTTGCAAGCCGGTGGGCAATTCGGCCGAGTCTGGAAGATTACCGCATTAAGTTGTTTTACCACCACGACCTTGGCTTTGATTCTAGGGATCAGCTGTGCGCATCTATTTGAGGTGGGCAAGGGTGTGGATATTCAATTATTCCAAGCCGCGATGGATAGTCATCAAACCCCTGATACGCTAACACCGTCGAGTTTCTTCACCACGTTTATTCAGAATACCTTAATTAATCCGTTTAAAGCCTTTAGTGATGGCAATGTGCTGGCAGTGGTGGTATTTGCCTTATTTGTGGGTGTGGCTTTGGTCAAAGGCGGTGAGCGTTTTGTTCTGGTGCGTAATATCAGCCAACAATTTTTTGACATCATGATGATGCTGGTGGGCTGGGTGATGAAACTTGCGCCGATTGGTATTTTTGCTTTACTGGCAAAGTTGATTGCCACTGAAGATTTGTCGGTGTTGAGTCGCTTGGTTGAGTTTGCCGCGGTGGTGACAGGCACAACCATTTTTCATGGCGTTGTGGTGTTGCCAGTCTTGTTGTGGATTTTTGGGCGCATGAATCCCCTTACTTTTTTTAGAGGGGCGAGAGCCGCCTTGGTGACTGCCTTTGCCACCAGTTCCAGTTCTGCCACCATGCCGCTGAGTATGAAGTACGCGCAGGAAAATTTGGGCGTGCGTCCACAAACTGCGGGCTTTGTCATTCCCTTAGGCACGCAGCTAAATATGGATGGAACAGCATTGTATGAGGCAGCAGCAGCGTTATTTATTGCCAATTTAATGGGTTTGGACTTAAGCCTGACCCAACAACTGATTGTCTGTTTAACCGCCATGATTGCATCCTTAGGCGCACCGGGGATTCCAAGTGCGGGGATGGTCACCATGATCATGGTGCTACAGTCGGTGGGTCTACCTGCGGAAGCGATTGCAATTTTACTGCCGATTGATCGTGTGCTCGATACGGTACGCACCGTGGTCAATGTACAAGGCGATATGATGATTAGTGTTGTGGTTGATCGTTATGCCAAGAAAGCTGAAGCAGAGTCCAGTTGATTGGATGAAATAAAAAAAAGCAGGAAATCATTCCTGCTTTTTTTATATTTAAGATTTAAGCGGCTTGCTGTAAAGCGCGTTTTGCAGCAGGTGAATTATTGAGATAATTCACGGCATCCTGCGTATTGCCTTCTTTGACAGGGTCATACCATGGCATCAGGTAGTCTAACTGTTGTGCCACCAACCATGCTGGGCCGGGTAAGATCTTAGCGTCTTGCAACGCGATCTTTGACCACTCAATCCAGATCCAAGGTTTAAACACACTTTGAACCGTACCGGGTTTGTCGGAGACTTTTTTATTTAAGTTAAGCCACCTGACCTAACGGGTTAATCTTATCATAGTACATTGCTTCAAACTCAAAAGGCGATACATAACCCAGTGCACTGTGTACACGCTTTTTATTGAACCAATCTACCCAGTTTAGTGTCGCAAGTTGTACATCTGCTAAACCTTGCCAATCTGCTTTTAAATATTCAATCACCTCTGTTTTGTATAAGCCATTCACCGTTTCAGCCAGAGCATTATCGTATGAATCACCCGTTGTACCGACTGATGCTCGTAAATTTGCTGCTTCTAAACGATTGGTATAGCGAATGGAAAGATATTGCACACCTCTGTCGGAATGATGAATCACATTCTTTGGCATGCCTCGATCATGCAATGCTTGCTCTAATGCATCAAGCACCATATCTGTATTCATCCGTGTAGATACTTTCCATCCAACAATTGCTCGTGAGAACACATCAATAACAAATGCGGTATATACCCAGCCTGAATGAGTTTGAATATACGTAAAGTCACCCACCCATAGTTGGTTTGGATGATCAGCATTAAAATTACGTTTCACTAAATCATCTGCCCGTTTTTGGTCATCTCGGTTACGGGTGGTTTGTTTATTCTTACCACGCCAAACACCTTGTATACCTAGCTTTTGCATCAATCGAGCAACTGTACAACGTGCAATAACATAACCCTCACGTTTCAATTTTTGCCAAACTTTACGTACACCATATCGACCTGAACTTTCTTTCCAAATTCGTTTAATTTGTTCAGCATGATACTCATCATGTAGATCTCGTTTCGCTCGATGTTCTGGATTGTCAGTGAGATCTAAAGTTCGGTAATAGGTTGAAGGTGCAATCGGTAAAATTCTACAAATCGCTTCAACACCATATCGATCTTTATTGTTATGGATAAAATCCACCATTATTTGTGTGGGCGGTCGAGCTCCGCCTGGGCGAAAAAAGCGGCTGCTTTACGTAGAATTTCATTGGCACGTTTTAATTCTTTAATTTCACGTTCCATTTGCTTCATTTTTTCTTGGTCAGATATCTGTTGTACTTTGGCAGGATTTAGTTGATCCAGATGCTTTAAATACCAAACACGCAATGTTTCAGGAGTACAACCGATTTTAGGAGCAATAGCTGTGATTGCTGCCCAAGTAGAAGGATAATCTTTTTCAGATTCAATTAGTAATTGAACCGCTCTTTCTCTAATTTCGGGGGTATAGTTTGGTTTTGTCATCGGGATAGTCTCTCAGAATATTGACTCTCCGACAAACCCGGTACGGTTCACTTGGCTTTTTCGCTGCAAAGCGCGGATCTTGGCTCATGATATGTGCTGCACCATCGACCCAGAGGCCAAGTACACCAATAATGACCGCAACACTCATGTAGTAACGTGCGATATAACCACCACCCAAATGACGATAGAGGTCAAATGCAACGGTACGGTGTTCAATTTCTTCAGAGCCATGCCATTTAATCAGATCGATCATTTCAGGATCTGCGCCAAGTTCTTGCCAGCGTTTGTTATACAACGCATATTTGCCTAATACACAAGTCATATGCTCAACAGTTGCAATCACACCTAGGCGGAATAAATCCCATTGATGCTCTAAAGCTTTTGGAATCTCTTTATCAAAGGGCTTGTCAGCTAATACTTTGGTAAACAGAAAGTCCATGATGTCGAGATTACGCTGAATATCGATATTACGTTTACTGAGATATTCTTTATTGGCTGAAGTATGCGCAACCGCATGCATTGCTTCCTGACGAATAAAGGCTTGGACATCTTGCTTTAATTTTTCATCAGTAATTTCAGGGAGGACTTTGTTATATAAACGACAAAACCAAAATTCACCGGCAGGTAAGATATTGTTAATTTCATTAATAAAATAGCTGGCAAAAGGCTGGTTAGGAATCCAATCCACTGGTGTATTTTCCCAGTCAAATTTTACTTTGCGTGGGAGGATTTTATAGTCAATCGAAGAACCAAGAACTTTGTTCTTCACAAATGATAGTAATTTCATTGTTGTTTAGTCCTAATCGATAGTGCAATGAACCAACACTAAGCAGTATATGAAAACTACCTAGTGTTTGTGTTTAGCAATTCGGGACAATTAAAAATTATTTTATGCATCAAGTTGCATGAAATGCATTTTTTACTCTTCTAGATCAGTTTCTGAAGCTTCTGGGATCTGATCAAGGTTAAATTCAGCTGGTTGATCAAGGGTGAAATTCAAGCGACCTGCCATCACACTTGCCAGCTCTTCTAAGCCGATACGATTGAGCGAAGAGAATAGTTGAATGGAGAAATCCAGTTTCATCTTTTTCAATTGTTGTTTCACTTCGAGCAAGACTTTATTGGCTGGGCCACGGTTCAGCTTATCCGCTTTGGTGAGCAGGATATGCACAAATAAATGACGTGAATGTGCCCATTCCAGCATCATCAAGTCAAAGTGTTGTAATGGATGACGGATATCCATTAACAGCACCAAGCCTTGTAAGCTCTTACGATGAATTAAATAATTTTCAAGTTCTTTCTGCCAAACAATTTTCATGGCCTCAGGAACTGCGGCATAGCCATAACCTGGTAAGTCGACCAAGCGCTGATCAGGATTGCCTAAACTAAAAAAGTTGATCATTTGGGTACGACCAGGTTTTTTAGAGGCGCGTGCCAATTGCTTTTGATTGGTTAAAGTATTGATCGCACTTGATTTACCTGCATTGGAACGACCAGCGAAGGCGATTTCATAACCCGTATCTTCTACGCACAAAGCCAGTTTCGGCGCACTCATCAAAAATTCAGCTTGGCGTAACCACGTTAAAGACTGAACTGCATATTCAGTTAACGCAGGATCAGCCTTTTTTTCATAACTGATTTTTTGTTTAGGTGCGAGTTTGGCTTTGGTGTCTTTCGATTTTTCACTGCGACGCATAGAAGCTTACTTTTGAATAGAAATAGCAACGACCATTATAAAGGATGTGAGGCATTCGTGCGAATCCTCATCTGCATAGACGGTTTAAGCTTTTTGAATCAGTTCTAAAAAGTCGATATTTGAGCGGGTTGAAGAGGGTAGAATACCGTGTTGTACCACTTCGCCGAGCGTATATTGATCAAGACTTTGATAAAAACATTCAAGTGCCTGATCTAAAATACCTTTCAGCCCGCAGTTGGCACGAAGGACACAGGGAGGGGTATTGCACTCAACGATGTGATGGTTACCTTGTAGGGTTCGAACAATTTCACCGAGCTTCAAGCTCTTGGCTTCAGGGTTTAACCGTAAACCACCGCCTTTACCACGAATGGTGACAATCCAGTGTTGTTTCCCCATGAAGTGCACCACTTTCACCAAGTGATTTTGCGACACATGCAAATCTTCAGCGATATCTGCAATCGTGTACGGTACATCACTTGGGCGAGCGACATACATCAGAATCCTGAGAGCATAATCAGTAAATTTATTGAGTTGCATGGGATTTCACTCAATTGATTGCTAAAAATAGAAAGGGCCAGTCTAACATAGACGAGCCCTCTGCAAAACGTCGCGTGAATTAGCTGAGCTTCACACCACCGGTGCCAAAGGCTTCACTGTGAATATTGGCAGCAGGAATACCTCGTGCAACCAGTGCCTGATGTTGTGCTGCCATAAATGGCATTGGGCCACATAAATAATAGTCGGCATTGCTTGGTAATAAGGCTGCATCTATCGTGCTTAAATCAAGCCGGCCAGCAGCATCATAATCTTGCCCCAGTACATCTTCTGCATGTGGGAATTCATAGGCCGTGAAGGTACTTAAACGAGGGTATTTGGTTTTAACCTCTTCAATGTGTTTCTTCATCGCATGCACTTGGCTGCTACGACAGGCGTGAATGAAGTTAACGGGTTGTGGTAGATCCAGAGTCACCAACTGATTCAGCATGGCAATCATTGGGGTAAGGCCCACACCGCCACTGATAAAGACATTGCGTTTAGTACTGTCAATCAGATAGAAGTTACCTGTGGGTGCAGACACTTCAATCTCTGAACCTTCAGCTAAACTGTGTAAAGTGCTGGATACCCAGCCCCCTGCAAGCTCACCTTTTTCATCTTCACGTTTCACCGAGATACGTAAATAATCCGCTTGTGGGCTGGTTGATAGCGTGTACTGACGCGGTTGTCTTAAGTTTAATTCAGGGACAAACACGCGAACTGAAATATATTGGCCTGCTTCGTAGTGCGGTAATGCGCCGCCATCGACAGGTGCTAAATAGAAAGAGGTGATTTCATCGCTTTCTATGACTTTTTTGGCAATCTTGAAATTACGCCAGCCTAACCAACTGCCTTTCGCTTGTTGGTGTTGATCATAAATCGCTTTTTCAGTGCTGATAAATAAATCTGCCAATTGGCCGTAGGCAGCAGCCCAAGCTGCGATCAATGGATCTTCCATCGAGATGCTCAGTACTTCACTGATTGAATGCAGCAGGTTTTCACCGACAATGCTGTAATCGGGAGCTTGAATATTCAAGCTCACATGTTTATGTGCAATCATTTCAACCACAGGCAATAGTACCGAAGGGTCTTCGATATTTTCAGCATAAGCCAACACTGCGCCAGCCAATGCCTGTGCTTGAGCACCGCTACGCTGATGACCCATATTAAAGGTTTCTTTTAATTCGGGATGATTGCCTAACATACGGTTATAAAAGTATCCAGTCAGCGCAACACCATTTTCACGTAGAACAGGAACAGTGGCTTTTACAAGGTCAATTTGCTGTGGAGTCATGGGTGATCTCTCTTGGCGATTGTTTATAAGATGTATTTAAAATACATCTTATAAGATGTATTTGCAATGCATATTTAAACAAAAGCCATAAAAAAATTAAGGGATAATAAATTATCCCTTAATTTTTAATCAGATATAAGGTTTTTTATTTGCCAAATAAAGAGCCGAGTAAGCCACGGACAATTTTTTGTCCTGTAGTGCCACCTAGGCTGCGTGCAGCGCTTTTGGCGAAAGTTCCGACGATATCTTGAGTGAGCTTTTCACGATCACGTTGGGATTTTTCAGCAGCTTTTTGTTGCTCGCGCGCAAAACGTTCTTGTTCTTTGGCTTGTTGCTTGGCCAAAGCATCCTGTTCTTTACTTTGCTGTTTGGCTAATGCGTCGGCCTCTTGTTGTTGAGACTGTTGCAGTACTTTCTTTTGCAGCATTTCATAGGCACTGTCTCGATCTACTGCTTGATCATAGACCCCTGCGACAATACTTTGCCCAATAATCACTTGGCGTTCTTCTGGAGTAATTGGCGTAAATGAAGAGTAAGGGGGCATGACCCAGCCGCGTTCCACGATTTGTGGTGTTCCTTGTTCATCGAGGCAGCTAATCAAGGCTTCACCGACTGCGAGTTCGGTAATCGCTTGATCAACTTTAAACTCTGGATTGGCGCGGAAAGTATCCGCTGCAGTTTTGACTGCTTTTTGATCTTTTGGGGTGAAGGCGCGTAAGGCATGTTGTACGCGATTCCCCAATTGTCCTAAAACGCTTTCTGGCAAATCCAGCGGATTCTGGGTGATAAAATAAATCCCTACACCTTTAGAACGGATCAGGCGGACCACTTGTTCAATCTTTTGCTGTAAGGCTGGGCTGGCATTATCAAACAATAAATGGGCTTCATCAAAGAAGAACACTAACTTCGGTTTGTCCATATCGCCGACTTCAGGGAGTTGCTCAAACAGTTCCGACATCATCCACAATAGGAACGTGGCATACAGCTTAGGGGTATTCATCAACTTATCAGCAGCGAGAATGTTGATATAGCCATGACCATTGGTATCGGTTTGAATGAAATCGAGGATATTCAGGCTTGGCTCGCCAAAGAACTGTTCACCACCTTGATCGCCTAAAGCCAGTAAATTACGTTGGATTGCACCCAAACTGGCAGGAGAGAGGTTGCCATATTCTGCTTTAAGCTCAGAGGCGTTTTCACTGACGTAACTCAGCATGGATTTAAGGTCTTTGAAGTCAATCAGCAGTAGACCTTGATCATCGGCAATTCGAAATACAGCTGAAAGCACACCTTCTTGGGTGTCATTCAGATTCAGCATTTGTGCCAAAAGGAGAGGGCCGATTTCTGAAATGGTGGTGCGAATCGGATGACCTTGCTGACCAAATAAATCCCAAAAAATGACAGGCGCAGCGGCAAAAGGAATGGATTCTATCTGCAGGCTTTTTAAGCGCTCATCAAACTTGGGATTACTGCTGCCTGCTTTGGCAAGACTAGATACATCGCCTTTGGCGTCAGCAAGAAAAACAGGGACACCGAGACGAGAAAAACTTTCGGCCATGACTTTGAGTGTGACGGTTTTACCTGTTCCTGTGGCACCCGCAATCAGGCCGTGTCGGTTTGCAAATTTAGAATGCAAAACAATATCTTGTGTCGTATCTGTGGTTTTTTTAGCAATAACGATTGGTGTACTCATTCTTCACCTGTTTCTAATTTCATTCGAGCTGTTTTAGTGCGTTTTGGATATCTTGAATTAAATCTTCTGGATGTTCTAGTCCTATACAGAAGCGAACCAATAAACCTTGTTGTAAATGTGTATTCTCTAATGTGCGTATCTGTTTGAGGTCATACAGCATGACTAGACTAACAGGGCCGCCCCAACTAAACCCAAGTTTAAATAGTCTTAAGTTGTCACAGAATTTTCGAATTGCAGCAAGATCATATTCAGCTTTGAAAATGACACTGACCAAACCTGCACTTTTGCCTGTAGTACAAATCTCGCTCCAGAATGAATGACCTGCTGCATCTGGTGAACTCGGATGTAAAACCTGACTGAACTGAGGTTGTTGCTTGAGCCAATCAAGCAGGATCTGCGCATTCTGAGCTTGTTGCTCATAACGTAAAGACATATGTGCCAGACTGCGCTGAATCTGTGCAGCATCATCCCCTGAAATTGCAATGCCTTGAATCGCATGCATGCGAAACAGTTTGTGATGTAGTGCTTGGTCACGGGTCACGACTGAGCCCATCAGGATATCCCCCCCGCCACTTGGGTATTTGGTCAATGCATGCACGGTGATGTCTACGGATAGATGCTCATCTGAAAAATCAAAGGCATTAAATGCCAGTCCAGCGCCCCAGGTATTGTCCAGTGCGGTGAGCACCTTGGCTTGTTGGGCTTTTTTGACCAAGTTTTTTAAATCGGGAAATTCGAGTGTGACCGATCCTGCTGCTTCGAGCCAGATCAGTTTGGCTTTTTCGGTCGGTTGAAAGCTGTCAGCGTCAACAGGGTTGTATATTTTAACCGTGATGCCATAACGGTCTTGCAAGTTGTTTAAATGTTCCAGATTAGGGCCATAGATATTGTCTGCCACCCAAACCTCATCACCCGAAGTTAAAAGTGCACTATTCACGAGATTAATCGCGGATAAACCACTCGGTGCAAGCAGGCAATAGCGACCGCCTTCAATTTGGGCAATATTGTCTCCTAAAGTAAAGGTGGTTGGTGTGCCATGGGTGCCGTAACTATAGTCATAAGCATCAGTCCAATGACGATCAAAAAGGTGCGCTGTGCTTTTAAAAATAATCGTCGATGCACGAAATAGGGGAGGTTGAATGGTTTCAATGTATTGAGGGGCTTGTCTAGGTGCATGAATCAACTGGGTTTGTGATTTATTGTGTGTTGTCATAGGGCAGAATCAAATCAAGATAATGAATTAGGTTAAGAGAAAATCGGACAGGCGACTAGTACTTTGCTGCTTTTGTGCTGAATCGTTACAGATTAAAGCAATCGTTAAAAACTGGCTTTATTTTTGCTAAGACTAATCATCATTCTAACGATAATAGGTTTTAGCGCATGAAGTCGCATTTAAGAGTACATTATTTTCAGCACATTGCTGGCGAAGGTTTTGGCAGTTGTTATGACTATTTGAAAGCACATCAAGCAAAAATTACCGCAACCGAATTTTTTGCCTTACCCGTTGATCTGCCACTGGAGCTGGAAGCCCTGCCGCGTGTAGATGAGGTTGATCTACTGATTATTATGGGGGGAACCATGAGTGTGAATGATGAGGTAAATTATCCTTGGTTGAGACTGGAAAAGAGATGGTTGCGCCGATATTTGGCAGCAGGAAAACCTGCGATTGGTCTATGCCTGGGTGGGCAGTTGATTGCCAATGCTTTGGGGGCGGCAGTGGGCCGTAATCCACATCAGGAATTAGGCTGGATGGATGTTGGGCGTGCTTCGCATGTGCCAGACGACTATTTTCAGATTCCGGAGCGGTTGAATATTTTACAATGGCATAGTGAGACCTTTGAAATCCCGAAAGGTGGGATTCGTCTGGCAGAGAATAAAGTATGTCGCAATCAAATGTATCAAATTGGACGGAATGTATTGGGATTTCAATTTCATCCGGAAATGACGCCTCATGCATTGGCATTGTTAATTGAAAATGAAGAGGAGATGGCTGTTTTTAATGGTGCATATGTACAGCCAATGTCTGAATTAAAAAGAACTTTGAAAAATAAATTTGAGCAAGGCAATCGTTTGTTGAATCAGGCAATTGATTATGTCGTGAGTGCTTGAATGGAGAAAATGCTTAAAAAATGAAAAGAGGAATTGCATAAGACTTAAACAATCGTTATAATGGGCGACCCTCAAATGGAGGGCGTTCACTACGAAGAAAGTAGTCAACGCATTACAGTCGTGGCATCGATCACGACCATAGTGATTTTCACTGCCCTTGACACTTACCAAAAAGGTGAGGTGCGTCATGGGTGATTCTTTATATATTTGGCTTGGAGTTTACTGGTATGTCTAACCAGAGAATTCGTATCCGTTTGAAGTCTTTTGATCATCGTCTGATTGATCAATCTGCTCAAGAGATCGTAGAAACCGCTAAGCGTACTGGCGCACAAGTGTGTGGTCCAATCCCGATGCCTACTCGCATCGAACGCTTCAACGTTCTTACTTCACCACACGTCAACAAAGACGCTCGTGACCAGTATGAAATCCGCACTTATAAACGTTTGATCGACATCGTTCAACCAACAGATAAAACTGTTGATGCATTGATGAAGTTAGATCTTGCTGCTGGTGTAGATGTTCAGATCGCTTTGGGTTAAGGCTTTCGGTTGATTAACTTTTAAGTTAATTAGGCCGCTTTATTAGAGGTTTATGCACATGGCTATTGGTTTAGTCGGTCGCAAATGTGGTATGACTCGCGTCTTTACAGATGCTGGTGTATCTGTACCTGTTACAGTTATCGAAGTCGATCCAAACCGCATTACGCAAATCAAAACACTTGAAACTGATGGTTATCAAGCAATTCAAGTAACTACTGGTGAACGTCGCGAATCGCGCGTAACTAACGCTCAGAAAGGTCACTTCGCGAAAGCGGGTGTTGCTGCTGGTCGTTTAGTTAAAGAGTTCCGTGTTACTGAAGCTGAGCTTGAAGGCCGTGAAGTGGGTGCTTCTATCGGTGTTGATTTGTTCACAGTTGGTCAAATTGTTGACGTAACTGGTCAATCAAAAGGTAAAGGTTTCCAAGGTGGTGTTAAGCGTTGGAATTTCCGTACGCAAGATGCTACTCATGGTAACTCTGTATCTCACCGTGTATTAGGTTCTACAGGTCAAAACCAGACACCTGGTCGCGTGTTCAAAGGCAAGAAAATGGCTGGTCACTTAGGTGACGAACGCGTAACAGTTCAAGGTCTTGAAATCGTATCTATTGACGCTGAACGTTCTGTTTTAGTTGTTAAGGGTGCTATTCCTGGTTCAACTGGCGGTGACGTTATCGTACGTCCTACCATCAAGGCCTGAGGGGAAATACTGTGAATTTAAAAACTGTTTCCGGCTCTGCTGTTGAATTGTCTGAAGTTGCTTTCGGACGTGAATTTAACGAAGCTCTTGTACACCAAGTTGTTACAGCTTACTTAGCTGGTGGTCGTCAAGGTACTCGTGCTCACAAATCACGTGCAGATGTTTCTGGCGGTGGTAAAAAGCCATTCCGTCAAAAAGGTACTGGTCGCGCTCGTGCGGGTTCTATTCGTAGCCCAATCTGGGTAGGTGGTGGTAAAACTTTTGCTGCTCGCCCACAAGATTGGTCTCAAAAAGTAAACCGTAAGATGTATCGCGGTGCAATGCAATGTATCTTAGCTGAACTTGTTCGCCAAGATCGTCTTGTATTAGTTGAAGAGTTTGCTGTTGCAGCTCCAAAAACTAAAGACTTGCTTGCAAAACTTACAGACTTGAATGCAACTCGCGCATTGATCATTACAGATGCTGTAGATGAGAACTTGTATCTCGCAGCTCGCAACCTTCCACACGTTGATGTGGTTGATGCTACTGCTATTGATCCTGTTAGCTTGATCGCATTTGATAAAGTTGTAATGTCTGTAGCTGCTGCTAAGAAAATTGAGGTAGAACTCGGATGAACAACGAACGTATCTATCAAGTCCTATTAGGACCAGTATTCTCAGAAAAAGCACAAGTTTTAGGTGATACTGCTGGTGTTCAAGTGTTCAAAGTTGCATTAAATGCAAACAAACTTGAAATCAAAAAAGCAGTTGAGCAACTCTTCGGTGTTGAAGTTGTAAAAATCAATACAACGATCACTAAAGGTAAAACAAAACGCTTTGGTAAAACATTAGGACGTCGTTCTGATGTGAAAAAAGCATACGTCACCCTGAAAGCTGGCCAAGATGTAGAAATGGCTGACTTGGGCGATACCGCTGAAAACGCAGCGGAATAAGGACGAGAATTATGCCAATTCAAAAATGTAAGCCAACGTCTCCAGGACGTCGCTTTGTAGAGAAAGTGGTTCATGACCATCTTCACAAAGGCGCGCCTTATGCACCGTTGGTAGAAGCTAAAAAACGTACTGGTGGTCGTAATAACAATGGTCACATCACTACACGTCACGTGGGTGGTGGTCATAAGCAAAACTACCGTATTGTTGACTTTAAACGTAACAAAGATGGTATTCCAGCGACTGTAGAGCGCATCGAATACGATCCTAACCGTACAGCTCATATTGCTTTATTGAAATATGCTGACGGTGAACGTCGTTACATCATTGCACCTAAAGGCTTACGTGCTGGTGATAAAGTTCAATCTGGTAACGATGCTCCAATTCGTCCAGGTAACTGCTTGCCACTTCGCAACATGCCAATCGGTTCTACCCTTCATAACCTTGAACTTAAAATCGGTAAAGGTGCTCAATTAGCACGTTCTGCTGGTACTTCAGTTCAGTTGTTGGGTCGTGATGGTTCTTACGCTATCGTTCGTTTACGTTCTGGTGAAATGCGTAAAGTCCATGTTGAATGTCGTGCTGTTATTGGTGAAGTTTCTAACCAAGAAAGCAACCTTCGTTCATTGGGTAAAGCTGGTGCTGCGCGCTGGCGTGGTGTTCGTCCTACCGTTCGTGGTATGGCGATGAACCCAGTAGATCACCCGCATGGTGGTGGTGAAGGGCGTAGCAAAGGTATTCAACCTGTAAGCCCATGGGGTCAAAAAGCTAAAGGGTACAAGACACGTACCAATAAGCGTACGACTAAGATGATTATTCGCGACCGTCGCGTCAAGTAAGGGAATCTGAATAATGCCTCGTTCATTAAAAAAAGGTCCATTCGTCGACGCGCATTTGTTCGCTAAGGTTGAAGCTGCTGTAGCTGCTAACAACCGTAAGCCGATCAAAACTTGGTCACGTCGTTCAATGATCCTTCCAGACTTTGTTGGTTTAACAATTTCTGTTCACAATGGCCGTAACCACGTTCCAGTAATTGTTACTGAACACATGGTTGGTCATAAATTGGGTGAATTCGCGCCAACTCGTACCTATCGTGGTCACGGTGTTGATAAGAAGTCTAAACGTTAATAGGTGCTATGATGGAAGTTACTGCTAAATTACGCGGTGCCGCTATCTCGGCACAAAAAGCACGTTTAGTTGCTGATTTGATCCGTGGTAAGTCGGTTGCGCGAGCGCTAGACATTTTAAACTTCAGCAACAAGAAAGCAGCTGTGCTCGTTAAAAAAGCACTTGAATCTGCAATCGCGAATGCTGAACACAACAACAGCTTAGATGTTGATGACCTTAAAGTAAGTACGATTTACGTTGATGAAGGCATGAGCCTTAAACGTATCATGCCACGCGCTAAAGGCCGTGCAGATCGTATTACTAAGCGTACTTGTCACATCACCGTTAAGGTAGGGGTTTGATATGGGTCAGAAGGTTCATCCAATCGGTATCCGCCTAGGTGTTGTGAAACGCCATAACGCTAACTGGTATGCGAATCCGAAGCAATACGCTGAATACTTGCTTAAAGATCTTCAAGTTCGTGAGTTTTTAATCAAAAAACTTAAAAACGCGATGATCAGCAACATTCTTATCGAACGTCCTAC
Source organism: Acinetobacter colistiniresistens (assembly GCF_000413935.1). Lineage (GTDB taxonomy): Bacteria > Pseudomonadota > Gammaproteobacteria > Pseudomonadales > Moraxellaceae > Acinetobacter > Acinetobacter colistiniresistens. The sequence continues at coordinate 335,982 of NZ_KE340378.1, forward strand.
TGGCGCTGCTAAAGTAACAATTAGCACTGCTCGTCCTGGTATCGTTATCGGTAAAAAAGGCGAAGATATTGAGAAATTACAGCGCGAACTCACCAACATTATGGGTGTTCCAGCTCAAGTTAGCATCAATGAAATTGATCGTCCTGACTTGGACGCACGTTTAGTTGCTGAAGCGATTGCTTCTCAATTAGAAAAGCGTGTTATGTTCCGTCGTGCTATGAAGCGTGCGGTTCAAAACACGATGCGTGCTGGCGCTAAAGGTATCAAAGTTGAAGTTTCTGGCCGTTTAGGTGGTGCAGAGATTGCTCGTACTGAGTGGTATCGTGAAGGTCGTGTACCTTTGCATACACTTCGTGCTGACATCGACTATGCTACTATGCGTGCAGAAACAACATACGGTACGATCGGTGTTAAAGTTTGGATTTTCCGTGGCGAGATCTTAGGTGGCATGAAACAAGTCATGAACCCTGCTCCTGCTGAAGAGCGTCCAGCTAAACGCGGTCGTGGTCGTGGTGAAGGTCAAGAGCGTCGTGGTCGTCGCGGTGACCGTGCTGCTGACAAGGGAGAATAATCCATGTTGCAACCTAAACGTACCAAATTCCGTAAAGTGCACAAAGGCCGTAACACTGGTCTAGCGCATCGTGGTAGTACAGTATCATTTGGTTCGATTGCAATTAAAGCAACTGAACGTGGTCGTATGACTGCGCGTCAGATTGAAGCTGCACGTCGTACCATTAGCCGTCGTATCAAACGTGGTGGTAAAATCTTCATCCGCGTATTCCCAGACAAACCAATTACCGAAAAACCATTAGAAGTTCGTATGGGTAAAGGTAAGGGTAGCGTGGAATACTGGGTTTGTCAGATCCAGCCAGGTAAGATCCTGTACGAAATTGAAGGTGTTAGCGATGAGTTAGCGCGTGAAGCTTTTGCTTTAGCTGCTGCTAAACTCCCGTTTAAAACCACTATCGTGACTCGGACGGTGATGTAATGAAAACTAAAGATCTACGTGAAAAGTCGGTAGAAGAGTTGAAAGCTTTGCTTGATGAGCAACAGCTTAACCAATTCCGTCTTCGTATGGCGAAAGCAACTGGTCAACTAGGCAAATCGCATGAAGTGCAAATTGCTCGTAAGACAATTGCTCGTATCAAGACACTCCTTACCGAAAAACAGGGGAACGGACAATGAGTGAAAAAACAGTCCGCACGTTAACCGGCAAAGTCGTAAGCGACAAAATGGACAAGTCTATTGTTGTGCTTATTGAACGCCGCGTTCAACACCCGTTGTATGGCAAATCAATCCGCCGTTCAACTAAATTACACGCTCATGATGAGAACAATGTTGCTAAATTAGGCGACTTGGTAACCATCAAAGAAAGCCGCCCAATTTCTAAAACTAAAGCTTGGACTTTAGTGGAAGTAGTTGAAGCTGCTGCTGAGTAATTAGACGTTCTTGTTGCATCATCGGACAATTTCGAGTACTCTTTGAGCCTTTCGAAATTGCGACCGGTGATGCTCGGTTTTGGAGTAGGGCAATGATTCAAACCGAAAGTATGCTCGACGTAGCAGACAACAGTGGTGCACGCCGCGTACAATGTATTAAAGTACTTGGTGGTTCACACCGTCGTTATGCTTCAGTTGGCGATATTATTAAAGTTACTGTAAAAGAAGCAATCCCACGCGCACGTGTTAAAAAAGGTGACGTGATGAATGCTGTAGTTGTTCGTACAAAATTCGGCATCCGTCGTCCAGACGGTTCAGTTATTCGTTTCGACGATAACGCAGCTGTTATTTTGAACAACAACAAAGCTCCGATTGCTACTCGTATCTTCGGACCAGTGACTCGTGAACTTCGTACTGAACAGTTCATGAAAATCATTTCATTGGCTCCTGAAGTTCTATAAGAGGCAATCATGGCTAAGATTAAAAAAGGCGATCAAGTAATTGTGATCGCAGGTAAAGAAAAAGGCAAACAAGGTGTTGTTTTGTCTGTTTCTGAAGATCGAGTTAAGGTCGAAGGTCTTAACTTAGTGAAGAAGCATCAAAAGCCAAACCGTGTAACTGGCGCTGAAGGCGGCATCGTTACTCAAGAGGCTACGCTTCATATTTCAAACGTGGCAATTTTTAATGCTACAACCCAAAAGGCTGACCGTATTGGTTACCAAGTGATTGATGGCGCGAAAACTCGTGTTTATAAATCAAATGGTGAATCAGTGGCGGTAGCGAAGTAATAGGTTGAAAAGGCAATGGCCAGACTTAAAGCACGTTACAACGACGAACTTAAAGCGAAGTTACAAGAAGAACTTAGCGTTAAGAACGTGATGGATATTCCTCGCATCACGAAAATCACCCTTAACATGGGTGTAGGCGCAGCTGCAACTGATAAGAAATTATTAGATGGCGCTGTTGCTGATATGCAACTCATTGCTGGTCAAAAACCAGTTGTGACGCTTGCGCGTAAATCAATCGCTGGTTTCAAAATCCGTGACGGTTGGCCGATCGGTTGTAAAGTTACTTTACGCGGCGACCAAATGTACGAATTCTTGGATCGTTTGATCTCGATCGCAATCCCTCGTATCCGTGACTTCCGTGGTTTCTCTGCGAAATCATTTGATGGTCGTGGTAACTACTCTATGGGTTTAAAAGAGCAAATCGTTTTCCCTGAAATCGATTTTGACAAAATTGATCGTATCCGTGGTTTAGATATCACTATTACGACCACTGCTCGTAGCGATGACGAAGGCCGTGCGCTTATGCGTGCATTCGGCTTCCCGTTCAAATAAGAGGTCGATATGGCTAAGAAAGGTATGATTAATCGCGAATTGAAACGCGAAAAGACAGTTGCTAAATACGCTGCAAAACGTGCTGAATTAAAAGCAACGATTGCAAATGTAAATGCAAGTGACGAAGAACGTTTCGAAGCGACATTAAAGTTACAGGCATTGCCGCGTAACGCATCTCCAGTACGTCTTCGTAACCGTTGTGGTTTAACTGGTCGTCCTCATGGTTACTTCCGTAAGTTCGGTTTAAGCCGTAACAAATTACGTGACACAGTAATGCAGGGTGATGTACCAGGCGTTGTTAAGGCAAGCTGGTAAGGAGCGACTAAATGAGTATGCAAGATACCGTTGCCGACATGCTAACACGTGTTCGTAACGCACAAATGGCAAAGAAACAAACTGTTTCTATGCCTTCTTCTAAGTTGAAAGTTGCAATTGCAAACGTACTTCAACAAGAAGGTTATATTTCAGATGTAGCAGTTGCTCAAGAAGAGACAAAAGCTACGCTGACAATTACTTTAAAATATTTCGAAGGCAAACCAGTTATCGAAACCGTTAAGCGCGTAAGCCGTCCAGGTCTTCGCCAATACCGCGGTAAAGATAAAATTCCTAGCGTTAAGCAAGGTTTAGGTATTGCAATTGTTTCTACAAGCAAAGGCATCATGACTGATCGCGCTGCACGTGCTGCGGGCATCGGTGGTGAAGTTATTGCTTTTGTTTCTTAATAGGTGATTCCTCATGTCTCGTGTGGCTAAAGCCCCAGTAACTGTACCTAATGGTGTAACAGTTACTCAGAACGGCCGGCAGGTCGAAGTGAAAGGCAGCAAAGGTACATTGTCTTTCAACCTGCATGCGCTGGTCGAGCTAAAACAGGAAGAAGGTAAACTTCAACTTGCTCCGGCTAAAGAGTCGAAAGACGCTTGGATGCAAGCTGGTACTGCTCGCGCTGTATTGAACAACCTTGTAAAAGGTGTTAGCGAAGGCTTCGAACGTAAGTTACAGCTTGTTGGTGTTGGTTATAAAGCTGCGGTTAAAGGTACTGTTGTAAACCTTAACCTTGGTTACTCACACCCGATTGACTACGCTTTACCTGAAGGGGTAACAGCGGAAACTCCAACTGCTACTGAAATCATTTTGAAATCAGCAAACAAGCAGATGTTAGGTCAAGTGGCAGCGGAAATCCGTGCATATCGTGCTCCTGAACCATATAAAGGTAAAGGTGTTCGTTATTCGGATGAAGTTATTCTTCGTAAAGAAGCTAAGAAGAAATAAGGCGCGAGGTTCTTATGAACGAAAAGAAACAAACCCGTTTGCGTCGTGCGAAAAGCACACGCTTGCACATTCGTGCATTGGGTGCGACTCGTTTGTGTGTAAACCGCACGCCGCGTCACATCTATGCGCAAGTTATTTCAGCAGATGGTGGAAAAGTTTTAGCGCAAGCTTCAACTTTAGATGCATCTTTGCGTAGCGGTACTACAGGTAATGTAGATGCAGCTACGAAAGTTGGTGCTTTGATCGCAGAACGTGCTAAAGCAGCTGGTGTTACCAAAGTTGCATTTGACCGTTCTGGTTTTAAATATCATGGTCGTATCAAAGCCTTGGCTGATGCTGCTCGTGAAGGCGGTTTGGAGTTCTAATCATGGCGAAAGTTGAACAAAACGAAGGTCTCGTTGAAAAGCTGGTTGCCGTTGATCGTGTAGCCAAGGTTGTTAAAGGTGGTCGTATCTTCTCTTTCACAGCATTAACTGTTGTGGGCGATGGTAATGGTCGTGTAGGTTTTGGTCGTGGTAAAGCACGTGAAGTTCCAGCTGCTATTTCTAAAGCACTTGAAGCTGCTCGTCGTAACATGATTACTGTAGACCTCGCGGGTACGACTTTACAACACCCTGTGAATGCTCGTCATGGCGCAAGCCGTGTATACATGCAACCTGCTTCAGAAGGTACTGGCGTAATTGCTGGTGGCGCTATGCGTGCTGTTCTTGAAGCTGCAGGTGTACATAACGTACTTGCTAAATGTTATGGTTCTACAAATGCTGCTAACGTAGTAAACGCAACTTTCAAAGGTTTGCGTGATATGACTTCTCCTGAGAAAGTCGCTGCGAAACGTGGTCTTTCAGTAGAACAAATTCAAGGGTAATCAATCATGAAAACGATTAAAGTTACCCAGACTAAATCTTCTTCGCATCGTTTAAAAAATCATAAACTTTGCCTTCAAGGTTTAGGTCTGCGTCGTATTGGTCATACTGTAGAAGTGCAAGATACGCCTTCTAACCGTGGTATGATCAACAAAGTTTACTATATGGTTAGTGTAGAGGAATAAGCCATGACTCTGCGTTTAAATGAACTTGCACCTGCAGAAGGTGCTAAGCGTGATAACCGTCGTCTAGGCCGTGGTATCGGTTCTGGCGTTGGTAAGACTGGTGGCCGTGGTGTCAAAGGTCAAAACTCACGTAAAAGTGGTGGTACTCGTCCAGGCTTTGAAGGCGGTCAAACAGCGTTATATCGTCGTTTACCAAAATTCGGCTTCACTAGCCAAATCGCTTTGAAAACTGCTGAAGTACGTTTGTCTGAGCTGAATAAAGTTGAAGGTGATGTTGTTAGCCTTGAAACTTTAAAAGCTGCGAATGTTGTTCGTCGTGACCAAATTCGTGCTCGCATCGTTCTTTCTGGTGAAATCACTCGCGCATTCACTGTTAAAGGTGTTGTGTTGACTAAAGGCGCTAAAGCTGCTGTTGAAGCTGCTGGCGGTAAAGTCGAGGAGTAATCTCGAGTGTCTATGACTCCTAGTTCTTCAGGTCATGTCAACATGATGAAAGGCCAACCGTTTCATGTGAAATACCGTGAAATTATTCGTCGATTAATGTTCTTGATTGGCGCGTTGTTGGTCTTTCGACTAGGAGCGCATATTCCGTTGCCGGGGATTGATAATGTAGCGCTAGCACATTTCTTTAAAGCTAATGAAGGTACCTTCTTAGGTTTATTTAATATGTTCTCTGGCGGTGCATTAGAACGCATGTCGATTCTAGCGTTAGGGATCATGCCATACATTTCTGCATCGATTATCGTGCAGTTAATGTCTACGGTGGTTCCTTCGCTGGAAGCTTTGAAAAAAGAAGGCGAGCAAGGCAAACGTAAAATCAATCAATACACACGTTATGGCACCTTATTTCTTGCCCTAGTGCAAGGTGTAGGGATGTGTGCTGGCTTGATCAGTCAAGGTATTACCTTAACCTCAGGCTTGGCATTCTATGTTCCAGCAGTAACATCGTTAGTTGCAGGAACAATGTTCTTGATGTGGTTGGGCGAGCAAATTACCGAACGTGGTGTTGGTAATGGTATCTCGATGATCATTTTCGCAGGGATCGTGGCAGGTTTGCCAAATCTTGTGATTCAGTCGTTTACGTCTGTACAGAATGGTCAGGGTAGTTTAATTGGATTAGCGGTATTCGGCTTACTCTCATTAGCCGTTTTAGCTGCGATCGTGTTTATTGAAAAAGCACAACGTCGTATTCCAGTGAACTATGCACAAAAACAGCAAGGTCGTCGTGTATTTACTGCACAGCAAACACATTTGCCGTTAAAAATTAACATGGCAGGTGTGATTCCAGCAATTTTTGCAAGCTCATTGTTATTATTTCCAGCGAGCTTGGGACAGTGGTTGGGAAGTGCTGATCCAAATGCAGGGATTGTGAAGCGTAGCCTACAAGATCTGGCATTGGTGTTATCGCCTGGACAGCCGTTGTATCTGATGCTCTTTGGCGCGTTAATTATCTTCTTCTGTTATTTCTATACGGCGCTAGTATTTAGCCCTAAAGAAGTGTCAGAGAATTTAAAGCGTAGCGGGGCATATGTGCCTGGTATCCGTCCAGGTGAGCAAACGGCTCGTTATTTAGATCATATTCTTAACCGTTTGACCTTCATTGGTGCAATCTACATTACCGTAGTGTGTTTAATGCCTATGGTGCTACAAAGCTCGTTCGGTATTCCATTCCATTTGGGTGGGACATCGTTACTGATTGTAGTGGTAGTAGTAATGGACTTTATGGCGCAACTCCAAGCGCACCTTACTTCGCATCAATATGATAATCAAACGTTAATGAGAAAAACGACTGCTCATCCTAAGGGATAAGCGCACTTAGAAGGTTTCATCATGAAAGTACAAGCTTCTGTAAAGAAAATTTGTGGTAGCTGTAAAGTTATCCGTCGTAATGGGGTTATTCGCGTAATTTGTAGCGCAGAACCTCGTCATAAGCAGCGTCAAGGTTAATTTAATTAAGACCTGTTGATTTCAGTAGGCTAATTAGGTTATTATCCGCCCCTCAAGATTTTTGTGGGGCGGTTGATTATCTTGACTGCCTTTTTGGAGAAAATTGAATGGCTCGTATTGCCGGTGTAAACATTCCGGATAACAAGCATGCTGTTATCTCTCTCACGTATATTTTTGGTGTAGGTCGCCACACTGCTAAGAACATCTTGGCTGCTGTAGGTATCACTGAAACTACAAAGATCCGTGAATTAGATGATGCTCAGCTTGATGCGATTCGTGCAGAAGTTGCTAAGGTTCCGACCGAAGGTGATTTACGTCGCGAAATTTCCATGAACATTAAACGTTTAATGGATTTAGGCTGCTACCGCGGTCTTCGTCATCGTCGCAGCTTGCCTGTCCGTGGACAACGCACCAAAACTAACGCACGTACCCGTAAAGGTCCGCGCAAACCGATTAAGAAATAAGATTTCTGGAAGCTAAAAGATGGCTAAAGATACTCGCGCACGCAAGAAGGTCACTCGTACCGTCTCTGAAGGTGTCGCACACATTCACGCTTCTTTTAATAACACCATTGTTACGATTACCGATCGTCAAGGTAATGCATTGGCTTGGGCTACCTCAGGTGGACAAGGCTTCCGTGGATCACGTAAATCAACACCGTTTGCTGCTCAGGTAGCTGCTGAAGTTGCTGGTAAAGCTGCTTTAGATTACGGTTTGAAAAACTTGGACGTCCTTGTAAAAGGTCCTGGTCCTGGTCGTGAATCTGCGGTTCGTGCATTAGGTGCAGTGGGTTATAAAATTAACAGCATTACCGATGTGACTCCAATTCCGCACAACGGTTGCCGTCCACCTAAAAAACGTCGCGTGTAAGGAGAAACATTCATGGCTCGTTATATTGGTCCAAAATGCAAACTCTCTCGCCGCGAAGGGACAGACCTGCAATTAAAATCTGGCGTTAAACCGTTTGACGTTAAGACTAAAAAACATGCTAAAGCTCCTGGCCAACACGGCGGAGCTCGTGGTAGCAAACAATCAGAGTACTCACTACAATTACGTGAAAAACAAAAAGTACGTCGTATGTACGGTGTGTTAGAGCGTCAATTTAGTAACTACTACAAAGAAGCTGCTCGTGTGAAAGGCGCAACAGGTGAAAACTTGTTGAAATTGCTTGAAAGCCGTCTTGATAACGTTGTTTATCGCATGGGTTTTGGTTCTACACGTGCAGAAGCTCGTCAGTTAGTATCTCACCGTAGCATCACTTTGAACGGTCGTCGTGTTAACATTGCATCTATCCAAGTTAAAGCTGGTGATGTAATTGCAGTACACGAAGGCGCTAAACAACAATTACGTATTAAAAACGCAATTGAATTAGCTGCTCAACGTGGTATCCCTGCTTGGATGGAAATTGACCATTCTAAGTTAGAAGGTACGTTTAAAGCTGCGCCAGATCGTTCTGATTTACCTGCTGAAATCAACGAAAGCTTGATTGTAGAATTGTATTCTAAATAATCCTTGAGGTAGCAATAAATGACGCGTACTGCAAACGAGTTTCTAACTCCGCAAGCGATCAAGGTCGAAGCGGTAAGCGGGACCTCGGCAAAAGTGATTCTGGAACCTTTAGAGCGTGGCTTTGGTCATACTCTAGGTAATGCTTTACGTCGCATTCTATTGTCTTCTTTACCTGGCGCTGCTGTGGTTGAAGTAGAAATAGAAGGTGTCGAGCACGAGTACAGTACTTTAGAAGGCTTGCAGCAGGACATCGTCGAGCTCTTGCTGAACCTAAAAGGATTGTCTATTAAGCTGTTCGATCAAAATGAAGCATATTTGACATTAGAGAAACAAGGGGCGGGTGACGTAACTGCAGCTGACCTTCGTTTACCTCATAATGTTGAAGTGGTTAACCCTGATCATTTAATCGGTACTTTGAGTTCTACAGGTTCATTGAAAATGCGCCTGAAAGTTGCTCAAGGTCGTGGTTATGAAACATCTGACTCACGTTTCCCTGAAGGCGAAACACGTCCAGTAGGTCGTTTACAGTTAGATGCTTCTTATAGCCCAATCAAGCGTGTTTCATACACAGTAGAAAATGCTCGTGTTGAACAACGTACCGATCTTGATAAGTTAGTGATCGATCTTGAGACTAACGGAACTGTTGATCCAGAAGAAGCAATCCGCAAAGCGGCAACAATCTTGCAACAACAAATTGCAATTTTTGTTGATCTTCAGAAAGATCAAACGCCTGTTGCTCAAGAACCTCGCGAAGAAGTTGACCCGATCTTGCTTCGTCCAGTAGATGATCTCGAGCTTACTGTTCGTTCTGCTAACTGTTTGAAGGCAGAAAATATTTACTACATTGGTGATCTTGTTCAACGTACCGAAGTTGAGTTGTTAAAAACTCCTAACTTAGGTAAAAAATCGTTAACAGAGATCAAAGATGTTTTGGCATCGAAAGGTTTACAACTCGGCATGCGTTTAGAGAACTGGCCACCAGCTAGTCTCCGTATGGATGACCGTTTTGCCTATCGTAGCCGTTAATTAAGTAGGACTATCACCATGCGTCATCGTAATAGTGGTGTGAAATTAGGCCGTACAAGCAGCCATCGTAAGGCGTTGTTCCAAAATTTAACAAATGCTTTAGTAGAGCACGAGTTAATTAAAACAACTTTACCTAAAGCGAAAGAACTTCGCCGCGTTGCTGAGCCTTTAATCACTTTAGCTAAAAACGATACAGTAGCAAACCGTCGTTTAGCGTTTGCTCGTACTCGTTCTGCAGCAACTGTTGGTAAATTATTTACCGTTCTTGGCCCTCGTTACAAAGAACGTAACGGCGGTTATCTTCGTGTTCTTAAAGCGGGCTTCCGTGCAGGTGATGCTGCACCGATGGCTTACGTTGAACTCGTTGACCGTGAAGTAAAATAATACTTCTACGTGTAGAACAGTCAGTTGTTCCAAAAAAGGCCGGTGTAATAACCGGCCTTTTTTATTGCTTTTTTAAAATAATTTTGACTCTTAATTTTTTTGTTTAAATAATAATCTTTATTAAAAATAAACTAGAAATAGGTAGTATTTTAATAAGCTTAAATTAGATAAATTTATTTTAATTTTATTAGAAATAAATTAAATTAATGATTTTGTAGATTAAAAATATGAATATTAAAGATCGACTATTTCGTATAACTATTTATATATTGTTTTTTATTACACCAACTTTTGCAGAATATCTTAGATTCAAATATACGCTGAGATTGGCTGATCAAGGAAATGTGGATGCACAAAATGACCTTGGTGTTTTATATTTGCATGGTGAGGGTGTAGTACAAGATTATGAAAAAGCACTAGCATGGTTTAAGAAAGCTGCTGCTCAGGAATGTGTAAATGCACAATTTAATCTTGGTACTTTATATCAGCATGGTGAAGGTGTTGTGCAAGATTATGAAGAAGCATTGAAATGGTATAACAAAGCTGCGGCTCAAGATAATTCGGATGCACAATTTAACCTTGGCGTGATGTATCAGCGTGGTCAAGGCGTCATAAAAGATTACGAAAAAGCATTCGATATATATAGTAAATTAGCTACACAAGGTAATGCAAGTGCTCAAAATAACCTTGGGTGGATGTATCACCATGGTCAAGGTGTAGCTCAAAATATTGACAAAGCATTGGAATACTATAGTAAAGCGGCTGCTTTAGGATGTAAGGATGCAGAAAAGAATCTTGGAACGATGTATCAAAATAGTACCGGTGCAGTACAAAATTATGAAAAAGCATTCGATATATATACTAAATTAGCTACACAAGGTAATGCAGGTGCTCAAAATAACCTTGGAGTGATGTATCAGCATGGTCAAGGTATAGCACAAAATTATGCCAAAGCATTTAAATGGTATAGCAAAGCCGCTGCTCAAGGATATCGAGAAGCACAATATAACCTTGGATCAATGTATTACAATAGCATTGGTGTTGTACAAAATTATGAGAAAGCGTTTGAATGGTTTACTAAGGCAGCGATTCAAGGCGATATTGGGGCACAAAATAACCTTGGAGTGATGTATGTTGTTGGTCAAGGTGTAGCCCAGAATAATACGAAAGCATTTGAGTGCTTTGAAAAAGCAGCAAATAAAGGAAGTAAAGATGCGCAAAATAACTTCGGTTCAATGTATTATCAGGGACTTGGGGTAGCTCAAAGTTATGAAAAAGCGCTTGAATGGTTTAGCAAGGCCGCGGTTCAAGGCGATGCTGGGGCACAATATAATCTGGGAGTATTATATGAAAACGGCTATGGTGTAGTACAAAATTTTGAAAAAGCATTTGAGTGGTTTAACAAGGCTGCAGTCCAAGGAAATACTGATGCACAAAATAATTTAGAAAAGATGAATGAAAAAGGTTTGGTGTAATGTGGTAGAACGCAAGCCGTTTCGTATCTTAAATTAGCATATGAGTATATTTGAATGAAACAGATACTAATATTATAACTCCCCAATATGCCTGCATAAAATTATTATAGTTTTCCTTTTCATAGATGTTTTTATCTTCGGCCGTTTTAAGGAGTGGTGTACTCCAACGGCTTTTACAAAACTTTCTCATTTTATGTTGATTTTTTAGAATCTATTTTCCTTCCGACTTTTTGAGAAAAATATTTCTCTAGGCATTCTGGGAGTATAGGAAATTTTATTCTTCTACGAAAGCAAATCATCTTACTGAACGAAATCCAAGCAGAAATCTCAGGATTTTTTGCCCATCAATTTCTTAAAAATGTCCCGAAGTGATATGAAAAAACCGATGAATGACCAAACTTGACATTGCGTATTGTCAAATTTGTGCTTTAATAAAGTCATGGTTTATACAGGGTATAAAAAAAATGGAAAAGCAAGTTGATGTATTAATTATTGGTGCAGGTATCTCTGGGATTGGGTTAGCTGTACATCTGTCTAAGAACTGCCCACAACGTAAATTCGAAATCTTAGAACGTCGTGATAGCTTTGGTGGAACTTGGGATTTATTCCGTTACCCTGGGATTCGCTCTGACTCGGATATGTCAACCTTTGGTTTTAATTTTAAACCATGGGCAAAAGACAAAGTCTTGGCCAGTGGTGCTGAAATCAAGGGCTATTTAAGTGATGTGATCAGTGAAAATCAGTTAAAAGAGAAAATTCACTTTGGTCATCGTGTATTGTCTGCAAACTACGATTCAAGCAAGAAAAAATGGTCAGTTGAAATCGAAGACAGCAATAAGAAAAAGCAAACCTGGTCAGCAAATTTTGTGATGGGCTGTACCGGTTATTATAACTATGATCAGGGCTATGCGCCGAAATTCCCGAAACAAGAAGATTTCAAAGGTCAATTGATTCACCCGCAACACTGGCCTGAAAACCTAGATTACACAGGTAAGAAAGTGGTGATCATTGGTAGTGGTGCTACTGCAATTACCCTTGTTCCTTCAATGGTGAAAGGCGGGGCAGGACATGTCACCATGTTACAGCGTTCGCCTTCGTATATTGCTACGATTCCTTCAATTGACTTTATTTATGAAAAAACCCGTAAATTTATGTCTGAAGAAACCGCTTATAAATTTACCCGTGCACGTAATATCGGCATGCAACGTGGTATTTATGCCTTGGCACAGAAATATCCAAAAACAGTACGTCGCTTATTGTTGAAAGGTATTGAGTTGCAGTTGAAAGGTAAAGTGGATATGAAACACTTTACCCCAAGCTATAACCCGTGGGATCAACGTTTGTGTGTCGTGCCAGATGGCGATTTATTCAAAGCATTGCGTGAAGGCCATGCCAGTGTTGAAACAGATCAAATTGAAAAGTTCACTGCCAACGGCATTCAATTGAAATCAGGAAAACACCTTGAAGCCGATATTGTGATTTCTGCAACAGGTTTGGAAATCCAGATCTTGGGTGGGGTGAAAGGCACGATTGATGGTAAGCCAATGGATACTTCTCAGCATATGCTCTATCAAGGTGTGATGGTCAGCGATGTACCAAACATGGCGATGATCATTGGCTATATCAATGCCTCTTGGACATTGAAAGTTGATATTGCAGCGGATTATATCTGTCGCTTACTCAATCACATGGATAAAAATGGCTATGACGAAGTGATTGCACACGCCGATCCAGCATTACGTGAACACGATACCATTATGGGCAAAATGTCTTCGGGTTATATTGCACGTGCGGCCAATGTGATGCCGAAGCAAGGTAAAAAAGCACCGTGGAAAATTACCAATAACTATCTTGCCGACCGTAAAGAATTGAAAGATGCATCATTCAATGACGAAGTCTTACACTTCCATAAACGTGGTGAGCAAGTGGAGCGTAAACCAAAGTTAGTGTCATAACTCATTTATTTCGTTCATAAAAACCCTGTGCGCTTGCATAGGGTTTTTTTATTTGCAATGAGGCTTTAAATCTAAGCAATATCGCGTATATTGAGCAGATTAGAACATTTAGATTAGGGACAATTCAATGAAGCAAATCTTCATCTTGGGGACATTATTACTCAGTACATTTGCCTTTGCAGATGATCTAAAACAAAAACAAGTTACTGCACAAAAGTTGGTGTCAGTAGATGGGACAGAGCAGGGTTTGCAAAATACCGATAAAATGATTGTCGAGCAAATTCGTATGCGGTTGCCCAAAGATCTACCTGAAAGCTTTTATACGGATTTAAGCAAGAACCTGAATAGTGAACAGCGTAAGCAATTTATTGTACAGCGTTATGTCGAGAGCTTTAGTGAAAAGGAATTACAGGCGGCTTTGAATTTCTATCAGTCTGCTGAAGGCAAGGCTTGGGCAAAAAAAGCCAGTGATGTCGGTGCTGAAGTTGCACATTTCACCACTCAGAATGCCCGTACCGCATTAAATACCACCATGCAGCAATATATGGATAATCCTTCCATTAAACAGCTCTCGGCACGTATGAATCCACAGTCAGCACAAGCCACTGAAAAGGCTGCTAACAAATAAATAAAAATGGGATCATGTATTCGGCATGATCCCACTTTGTATCCAGTTGGATCGATTGATTAGAGCGTACGTGAAATTAGTTCTTTCATGATTTCATTGGTACCTGCATAGATACGATTGGCACGGTTGTCGATGTAAGCACGGGCAATTGGATATTCCAGCATATAACCATAGCCGCCATGTAGTTGTAAGCAATCATCCACGACTTTTGAGAACATATCTGAAATCTTGTATTTGGCAGCGGCTGCGGCATCAACCCCCAAGCTTTCTTCGAGTTGGAGTTCCATACATCGATCCAGATAGGTTCGACAGAAATCAATTTCAGTACGTAATTCTGCCAGTTTAAAGCGAGTATTTTGGAAGGTACTAATCGCTTTGCCGAAGGCTTTACGGTCTTTGGTGTATTGTACCGTATGGGCAAAGGCAGCTTCTGCCCCTGCTTGGCAGATAATCGCCACTAACATACGCTCCCAAGCCAATTCTTTCATCAGCATGATGAAGCCCATACCTTCCATACCCAGTAGGTTTTCTTTCGGGACACGGACATTGTCAAAGAACAATTCACAGGTATCTTGACCTTTCATGCCGATTTTATTCAAAGGCTTACCTTTGCTAAAGCCTGCACGATCTGCTTCCACAATAAGTAATGATAAATTGGCTGAACCTTTTTCATTGTTGCCAGTCTTACAGACCACAATCGCCATATCGCAGAGATAACCATTGGTAATAAAGATCTTTGAACCATTGATGACGTATTCGTCACCATCAAGTACTGCAGTCGTCCGCACGGCCTGAAGATCTGAACCTGTTCCTGGCTCAGTCATGGCAATGGCGGTGACCGCTTCACCTGTGGCCATCTTCGGTAACCAGTGTTGTTTCTGTACTTCATTACCAAAGTTGTTGATATAGTTGGCGACAATGTCTGAATGCAAAGAGAAACCTGTGCTTGAATCCATGGCATAGGCTTGTTCTTCAATGAGAATCATGCTGTAAAGGCGATCGACTCCTGAACCCCCGTATTGCTCTGGCATGGTCGTACAGAGCAAGCCAAGTTCACCTGCCTTATTCCATAAGTCACGATCCACATGTTGTTGCTTCTCATATTTTTCAATATTGGGAACCACTTCTTTTTCATAGAATTTGCGCACGGTTTCGCGGAAGGCTTCGTGATCTGAAGTAAACAGTTTGCGTGGGAGCATGTTTGGAACTGGACGAATAGCACCTGATTGCATTTGTTATTTTTCCCTAGTGTGTTGGATTTAAATCTTCTTGCTCACCATACAAGAAATCGAAAATAGTGAACAATGTGATCAATGCTCAATTTGATTGATGTATTTGGTCACTTGAGAAAAATCTCTAAGAACTTCATCGGGGAGATCAGGTACACTATGGGAAAATTGTTGCATTGCGGAGCCCATCATGTCTGATGAAATGACACTGGAACAGCGTAAGGTCGTGTATCGTGCACGTCGTGGTTTAAAAGAAATTGACGTGTATTTTGATCCCTATGTTAAAAACTACTATTTGACTGCCGATGCGGCAGAAAAAGCCTTATTTGCCGAGCTTGTCGATCAAGAAGACCCCGATTTATTGGACTGGTTTATGGAGGTTGGGGAACCGCCTCGTGCAGAATTAAAAGACTTTATTCTCAAACTCAAACATTATGTACACGGCTAAGCATGTTTTTGAGTTGCAATACAGCAGGTTTGCGTTTGTGTTGCAACTCTTGCTGTTTATCTTCCTCCTGAGTTTACTTTATGCTTTAGTCACCCTTGGATGGTGGCTACTTAGTCTTGTGGGAATGACGATCTCGTGGTTCTTTTTCTTGAGGCAGCCTCAGATCCGACGCTTTGAATACTTAGATCATCAGCACTGTTCATTCGAATTTTCTGATCCTGCATTAAAAATTCAGCGTAGGCAGATCGTCAAAATATTGGATCACCAACTCTATATTGCCGTGTATTTTTCTCATGAAAAGCATAAAACTTGCATCGTCTGGTGGGATCAATTGTCACATTCGCAATGGAAAAAGTTAAAAATACGCGCAAAACTCAGCTAATTGTTAGACAATTATACAACTGTAAAAAATATATAATAATATAAATTTCATAAACTTATCTTATTTTCATCGCTATTTTTTTTAAATTGTTAGATTAAATACTCTAAAAAATCGTGAAAGTCATGATTGTCAGACAATCTGGCGATCAAGTCTGATTTATTTTCGTTAAAGTACAAACACCAACGTAAAGGGTGGTGGAGGTTCTAAATGGAAATTCCAACATGGTCGTTTCTGGTGATCGCAATCATTTTTGCGATTGTAGTAGGAAGAGCAGGAACTTTACTCAGGGAATATCTTGAATCACGTCAACCACAAATTGCAGTGATCAAGAGAAAGAGATTGAAAGTGTCGTCAATATATCACTCTCCCGTGAATATCGATGATGAACGCCAATCTAGTATCTATCAAAAATAGATACACAAGTGTAGGAGGTCTCTATGGAGATTTCAATGTGGATGTTTCTAGTAATTGCAATCGTTATGGCGATCGTAGTAGGAAGAGCTGGAACATTACTCAAGGATTATTTTCAACAAAACTAAAATATAAAGAGTTTCACGATTTTACCAGTTAATAAGTAGCATGTGCTGAACCGTCGCAATGCTACTTTTTTTTGCCTGAAATTTCTGTTGATGTGCTCAATTGTCAATTCTTTCGTCTGTGAATTGTGTCAAAATGTCCAAGTTAAAATTAGAGCAATTACTCTTTAATTCAAGTTTTGCATCTGATAATGTACAGCTAAAAGGAAAAAACAAATTATTAGAGGGACAGGAAGTATGTCTAAACTCCATAAAATTGGACAAGGTGTGGCGGTTGCTGTTTTGGCAACATCAATGCTGTCAGGATGTTCATATGTGATTAAAACAGGTGCTAATGTGGCACTTGGTTTTGGTGAAAAACATATTGTTCCACCGATTTTGGCAATGGATGATGCTGAAATGGTGTGTAATTCAGGTAATGCCCTAACGCCAGCGGTGATGTCGACCAAAGATATGGGCGCTGATCCGACCCGTATGGCCGTTTTACTTTATACCGCAGCTGGCGTTTGTGCTGAAAATCAGGCCTTGGAAGCAGAGTTACGCTATTTACGTGCATCCAAAGCAGGTCAGGTTTCTGAGGCACAAGATGCGCGTATTGAGCAAAAACGTTGGGCTGCGATTGCGGCGGAACGTCAATATGCAGGCTATCAGTTATTTGCTCACCGTTGGGAAACTAAATATAAATATAAACTAGGTGATTCATGCCCAACCATGCGGAATGATCTCGATCAGACCGTTTATTTACTTGGGATGGTGAGTGGTCTACAAGCCATGACCAATGATATTAATTCAGGTGGTGCAGTCAACGTGCCAAAGGATATTGCCGGGATTGTTGAACGCGGTATGGCCTGCTTGGACAATGAAAAATTTTGGGGCGCACCAATGGCGACCCGTGCCGTGATCTGGACTTTATTGCCAGGAGCGGGTGATGGTAAGCCTGAACCCTATGCCACCATGAAGCAGTCTATGGCCATTGGTGAGAAGAAGGGCGTTCGTTTAGCCCATGCACTCTATGCGGTTGCTGCGCAAGCCAGTGGTGATGATGCTAAATTACGTGATGCATTCCGTTCTTATGCTGCAGCGACTGGAGATGATAAGCCTGCGAATCCACAGTTTCGTTTGATTGATAGAATGGCGGGTTTAATGGTGCGTGGTATTGCAGATCGCTACTGGACTGAGCATACCGGTGTCAGAGCAGGCGATGAAGGTTTAACCACATTCTGGGATGATAAACAAGAAAGTTCGGCAGAATTAGACTCGCTGTTTGATGGGGGTGAAGGGGCACCTGCACCAGATCAAGCCGCTCCTGCACCAGATCAAGCTGCACCAGCACAAGAAACACCAGCTGAGTAACCTGAATTAAACGACCTTTTATAAGGGAAGCATCTAAACTTATAAAAGGTCTGTTTTTTTCAAGAGGTGAGCGATAAATGAAAGATCAAATATGGATAAGGAAAATCATTTTGATCGCGATATGTATTTCCATATCGGCTTGTCTGCAAGTGTTTGCTGATCATTTCATTTATTGGCGACCCATTTTACTCACCGAATTCTGGCGCATCTGGACCGCGCACTGGGTGCATGTCGGTTGGATTCATTTTCTACTCAATATGATGGCCTTCGCTTGCTTGCCATTTATTTTTCCGCATGTACGCAATTGGCATTTGGGTGCATTGCTGTTGATTCTGCCCCCATTCATTAGTCTGATTTTTTATTTTTATTTACCTTATGTTGATGCTTATGCAGGACTTTCTGGTGTCTTGCATGGTCTCTATACCGCAGTCGGTGTGGTGTATTTGCAATATAAGAATGAAAGGAAATTTGCAATCTTGGTACTGGCATTGATTGCTGCCAAACTGATTTGGGAAAATACCTTTGGACAAACAGGTACAGCGCAGTTGATAGGGAGTCCTGTGTTGACCGAAGCACATTTGATCGGCGCCATTGGCGGTCTGCTCTGCGGTGTGAGTTATTTATTGATAAAAAATATAAAAATTAGAATGTCATGATCATCTGATAAATAGACTTAATAATATTTCAGTGGGTACGTAGAGGGATTGGTTATAAAGAGGATAAATCTATTCTCTATCGGCCATGTACATTGAAGATTCAGCATCTTCGGAGGGATGTTGATTACAAGAAACTGGAATAGATATGCAACATGATGAACAGAAAAAATCTGGGTTAGGTCTATTAAGTTATATTTGGACCGAGTGGATATCAACTTTTGTTATCCTTTTTTTACTGCTTATGACTTTGATTATTGGTACTGGAGAAATGATCCATGGCCAGTTATTACGGATGGGGGAGCGTCTGTATGGCGACCCTGCAATTGGAATGCAGTATTCATTCCTTCGTGCGGAACCCGAAAAGCCCACCTGTGATCGCCACCCGAATATTGAGGCGCAAGTTCAAGAGCAAATGCGGATCAATGCCGCGGATGAATTTGCCAGTATGTTTGGCGCCGCATCGAAGGCCGATGTCCGTGCTTCTCTCCTAGCAGCAAAACAACAGTGCGAAGAAAAATACCAGTTTTATGATAAAGCAATCACATATATTGAAGCTCATCCAAGTGTACGAACTTATCGTCAGATTGAAACGAGTTTCTTTGGTATCTTCAAATTCGGGACAGAGAATCGTGCTTTATTCTTGGTGATTATGGTGGTGTTCGCTGCAATCAGTGCCACTTTAAAGACGCATCATATTGGCTTACGTAGCCCAGCGACGAAAATTGATTTCCGCATTTATAGTATTGCCATGTTGATCGGCAATGGATTATTGACTTCATCTGTCATTAGCCAATATCGATCAGTCATGAATGCTGGTGTGCCAATTAGCTCAGAAATGACACTGATATACTGGTTGTGGATGATTTTGTTTGCAGTACTGACGCTGATTAGCCTGTATCAGTTAATTAAATCACCAACGCCAACACGAGCGGGAGGGAGTATTGGTTTGGCCTTTCTCAGTGTACCTCTCTATGCCTATATGGCGATTATTACAGGGGGCGCTTTTACTTTCTTTATGGCCTATCCCATGGGGCAAGGGATCTATCTGGGCCAGTTGGTCGAGTTCTCGAGTATTTTCCTGAATCTGGCCTTGTTTATCTGGGCGGGGATGCTATTGAAACAGACGAGGATTGTCGACTTGTTTCTCAATATCTTGCGTCCCTGGAATCTCGCTCCCGAAACCTTAACCTGGTTGATCTTAATTGCTGCGGCTTTGCCGACTGCTTACACTGGTGCTTCCGGTATTTTCGTCATTGCAGCAGGTGCAATTATTTATAAAGAAGTCTGGAATGCGGGCGGGCGCCGTCAATTTGCTTTGGCGGCTACTGCACTTTCAGGTTCATTGGGGGTCGTACTTCGACCATGTTTATTGATTGTGGTGGTAGCTTCCTTAAATAAGGAAGTGACCACGGACCTGCTGTATCAATATGGCATGTATACCTTCCTGTTAACTTCAACCTTATTCTTGGTCATTGCGCTACTCTTTGCCGAGCAGAAATTTAGAATTGCACCCTTTAAAGTAGCCTTGCCGAAATCATTGCGTGCATTTGTACCTGTATCGCCTTATATCGTGATTTTTATTCTGATCTGGTTGTTCTATAAACATGCATTAGCCACAGATCTAAATGAATTTACCGCACCAGTAATGATGCCTGTGATTTTATTGCTGATGGTGTTATTTGATAAATTACGTAAAGAGCCTGCACCTTTAGCAGCTGTTGGGCATTGGGACAGTACGCTGAATAGTTACACCATTCCTGCGGATGGTTCTCAGCCTGCTGCACCGATCAATCCCGAAGATGATCCGCGTAATCCTGTGCGCCGTGTTTCTTTCGGCAAAGCATTACATGCAGCAACCAGCGAGACAGTTGGGCATATTGGGGCTTTGGTGATCTTAATGGCGCTTTCAGTCAGTGTCGGCGGGTTCCTTGAACAGATTCATATCATGGAAACTTTCCCGCAAAATATTAACAGTACCTATCTGGTGATTACCCTGATTGTGCTGCTGATGATTTTTGTCGGTATGATTATGGACCCTTTCGGTGCGGTGATTTTAATCACGGCGACAGTTGCACCCGTGGCTTATCAGTATGGAATTGATCCCGTACATTTCTGGATGATTGCCTTGATTGGCTTTGAACTGGGATATGTGACACCGCCAGTTGCACTGAATCATTTGCTGGCACGGCAGTCAATTGGTGATGCGGAAGTGGCGGAAGCAGATGCTGAAGTGCGAGATCAGCCTTTTTTCTATCGTTATGAGCGCTGGATTCTCCCCTTACTGGTAATGGTTCCTGCGATTTTGATGATTGCTTATCTGCCTTATAGTTTTAACCTGTTTGGCTGGTATAGCTAGTTTTGGTATTTAAAAATCAAACAAGTGCCTTCGGGCGCTTGTTTGTGTTCAAGAAAACGCGATTTGTTGATCAGCATGGCGGATCAACCCAGAACAAGAGAATAACTAGAGCTGGATTGAGATTTGTGACAATTATTATGTGATTAAAATGACATTTTGAGATCGATATAGTTATGTTATAAATAGACTGAAAAGATGGAATAGCTTGCTTTAGAGTTGAATTCTCTGATCGTGGAGGGAACGGTAAAAGTTTATTTAGGTTGTTAAATTTGTAATCAAATAAGGATGAAATGCGAGGGTAATCGAGAGAGTACATATAAATTGATAAAAACAACCAATAAAAAAGTGATTGCAGTCATTCTTTTTTCTAGAAGTTTGCTGCAAATTTAAGCGGTTTAAAAAGGATTGGTGATTCGATGGGTAAATGCATTTATCTATCAACCATGGACAGCGCATGATTCAACATCTTCGGATGGATGTTGATAACAATAAATTGGAATAGACATGCAAAATGATCAAGAGAATAAGTCTGGATTAGCCCGGTTAGGCACTATCTGGAATGATTGGATATCAACCTTCATTATTCTTGCTTTGTTGCTAATGACTTTGCTTATTGGTACAGGCGAAATGATTCACGGTCAGATGCTTCGTATGGGGGAGCGTCTTTACGGTGATCAAACAACAGGGATGCAATATTCGTTTTTACGTGCGGAACCTGAAAAACCATCTTGTGATCGACATCCAAACATTGATGCACAAGTTCAAGCGCAGATGAAAGCCAATGCTGCTGATGAGTTCGCCAGTATGTTTGGTGCTGCCTCTGAATCTGACGTTCGTGCATCTTTGTTGGCGGCACAACAACAATGTGAAGAAAAATATCAGTTCTATGATAAAGCGATGAAGCACTTGGAACAGCATCCAAGTATTCGTACTTATCGTAAGGTAGAAACGACTTTCTTCGGTATCTTTAAATACGGTACTGAAAATCAAACGGTTATTTTATTGATTATGGTGTTGTTTGCTTCAATTACAGCATCTTTACGTTATCACCATATCAGTTTACGTGCACCTAAAACCAAGATTGACTTCCGTGTTTATTCTGCGTTGATGGTTGCGGGTAATGCATTGCTCAGTTATTCCGTATTGAGCCAATATCATTCTGTATTAAACTCTGGTGTAGAGGTTGCAGGCAAAACGACAGTATTGTACTGGTTGTGGATCGCCTTATTTGTATCTCTTACGATCATCAGTATTTTCCAGTTCATTTTTATTCCCAAAACAGCACAGCCTAAAGGTAACTTTGGCTTGGCAGTGTTGAGTGTTCCGCTGTATGCCTTCATGTCTCTGGTGACAGGGATCGTATTTACCTTCTTCATGGATTATCCAATGGGGCAAGGGATTTACTTGGGTATTTTGGTTGAGTTCTCGGGTATTTTCTTAAATCTGGCATTGTTCATCTGGGCAGGTATGTTGCTGACCCAAACCCGTGTCATGGATTTATTCTTAAATATCTTGCGTCCTTGGAACTTGGCCCCAGAAACCTTAACTTGGTTGATCTTGATTGCAGCCGCGATTCCTACGGCCTATACAGGCGCTTCAGGGATTTTCGTTATCGCAGCGGGTGCGATTATTTATAAAGAAGTGTGGAACTCGGGTGCACGCCGTCAATATGCCTTAGCGGTCTCAGCGATGTCAGGCTCTTTGGGTGTGGTGATTCGTCCATGCTTATTGGTCATCCTGATTTCAATGCTGGATAGCCGTCATGTGACATCGACTGAATTATTTGACCATGGTATCTATGTCTTCTGGTTAACAGCATTCATCTTCCTCGGAGTTTCTTTGATTCTTGCTGAAGAAAAATTCCGTGTGAACTCACCTAAAATTGCGGTTCCTGGCATGTTGCGTGCCTGCGTACCCGTGATTCCTTATGTGATCATTGGTTTTGCAGTAGTGATGTTCTACAAGCTGGCTTTAGATACTTCAATCAATGAATTTACCGCACCAATGATTTTACCGTTGGTGTTAATTGCAATGATCTTGTTTGACAAGCTATTCGCATCAAAAGTCGTGTCAGCACCTGTGGTTGACCCTAAGCATGAAGCATTGGTGCGTGAACATGAGAAAAAATCCGAGTTCTTGAAGAGCCATGATCCACATGGTAGCAAGAGCTTTGGTTTCGGTGGTGCATTACGTTTTGCAACTTCAGAAACAGTGGGGCATATCGGCGCATTAATCTTGTTGATGGCTTTGTCTGCGAGCGTGGGTGGTTTAATCGAACGTGCAGAAGTGGTTGAGTTATTACCGACACACTTGGGCAATATCTATATTTCACTTGCCTTCATTGCGTTGTTACTTGCGATTATTGGGATGACCACCGATCCATTTGGTGCGGTGATTCTGGTTGCTGCGACGGTTGCGCCAGTGGCCTACGAAAATGGCATCCATCCGATCCACTTCTGGATGATCGTATTGGTGGCATTCGAATTTGGTTATGTAACACCGCCTGTTGCCTTGAACCACTTGCTGACGCGACTTTCCGTCGGGGATGAAGAGGTCTCGGCTGCCGATCGGGAGGCAAAAGAAAAATACACCAGTTTCTACTTCCGTTATGAGCGTTGGTTATTGCCGATTATCGTCTTGTTCTCATCGCTGGTATTGGTGACGTATGCGCCGTATATCTTCCAGATGTTTGGTTGGTATAAACATTAAGCGTTGAAACTAAAAAGCACCTTCGGGTGCTTTTTTATTGTTATTTTATTGAATAGGTTAATCTATGAAAGCATTGAGCCAAGAAGAATATCAGGCAACCTTTTTCCCTCCCATGTTAGATGTTACGGAGAGTGCCGAGGAAATTGTAGATTTATGGGGCTATGCTGATGCTGTGATTGAACAACGGTACCATTCCTGTACGGCTTGGGAATGGTATGTGAAAAATATTTATGAAACTCAAGATGGACAATTCCAGCATCTCAATATTCCAGTACCTCTAAATAACACGTATCTTGTGGTCGTTGTTGATAAGCCGAAACGGGAAATTCTAGGTCACTATGTACTGGATTTACACCCTGATCCAAAGTCATGAACTTACAATACTGACTTTTTTGACCTTTGTATTAAAGGGCTACATAACAAAATCGCTGAGAGAATAATGCCAAAACCAATCACGCTATATAAATCAGGCACTTCATTCCACAGTAAAAAGCCCCAAAGTCCTGCAAAGATAATTGCAATATAGTTGACGGGTGCAATCTGCCCAGCAGGGGCAAGGCGATAGGCATGTGACATAAATATCTGGCTGACATTGGCTAGTACACCTGCACCAATCAAAAACAATAATTCTTGTAAATGATAAGGGCGCCATACCCAAAACATCGGAATGACAGACAATAAAGAACCAATCAAGCAGAAATAAAACACAATACGTTCAGGCGGTTCGGTTTGAGTCAGGGCACGTACTGTGACAAAGGCCATCGAGGCCAACAGGCTGGAGCTGATCCCGACAACAGAAATCCAGTTGAATAAGCCTTGATCAGGCTTGGCGACACAGAACACCCCGATAAAGCCGAGTACTGCGGCGAGCAACATTGCCGTGGTGACTTTTTCTTTGAGAAATAGCCAGGCAATCAGCGGAATAAAAATCGGAGATGAGTAGGTAAACACCATGGCATTGGAAAGTTTTAAATGGGCAATGGCATAGAAAAAGCCGTACATGGCCGCCAATCCGACAATACTGCGCCAAGTATGCATCCACAGTTTTTCTGTTTTTACAAAACTGGTTCCTTGTTTAAAGATAAAAGGCAAAAACAGGATCAACCCAACCACATTGCGGAAAAATACAATGGTGTAGTTATCGACGCTATGTGAAGCATAACGAATACAAATGCCCA
This sequence comes from Acinetobacter colistiniresistens, assembly GCF_000413935.1. Taxonomy (GTDB): domain Bacteria; phylum Pseudomonadota; class Gammaproteobacteria; order Pseudomonadales; family Moraxellaceae; genus Acinetobacter; species Acinetobacter colistiniresistens. Next base: position 360,849 of record NZ_KE340378.1, read on the forward strand.
TCACAGAGAAAAGCAGCGCAGAAATGGTAAGGCAACCAATCGCCATCATCAGGTTGCGATTGGTGTGTTGAGCATCCATAGCGATTCGGGTATTGGAAGATTGCGCTTATTTTATGCTCCTGTAAGGATGAAAGGAATGAGATTCTTCACCAATCTATGCTCAGGACACTTAACTCAATGTGTCAGAGAATTTTTTAAGATAATCACTCGGTGTCATGCTGGTTTCACGCTTAAACATGGCACTAAAGGCACTCGGACTGTCATAGCCCAAGTCCAAGGCAACATTTAAAACGGGTTTATTCAGGGCTAAATCAATCATGGCTTGCATCAGTTTGGCTTGACGTACCCAGTGAGAGAAATGCAGTCCAGTTTCTTTTTGGAAATGTCGTGCCAGTGTTTTGCTACTGATATGCAGTTGCTGTGCCGTCTCTTCGAGCCCCCAGTCTAAGGCCAAATTGTTTTTAATCCTTTGGCACAGTTGCAGCAGCTTAGGGCTTTGAGGGTCGGGTAAGTTAAAAGCCAAAGCAGGTAATAAGCGCACTTCATCCAGAATGAGTTGCAGCAGTCTTTCATCACGACTATTCGGCTGGATGGCTGTTTTGATCTGCATTGCGCTACTCATTAGCTCTCGTAGTAAAGCAGGAATGGCAACCACACGGCATTCTGAACTCTGTGCTGAGGTTTCTATAAAAATCCCTCGGGCTTTGACATCACCACTACTGAGCAGGGCATGTGGTTTATGCGCTGGAATCCAGACACCGCGTCCAGGTGGGGTAATCCAAATGCCTTCATGCGTTTGCACCCGTATCACGCCAGAAAGAGTATGAATCAATTGAATTCGGTCATGACTATGCCAATCCTCAATATGCCCATGCGGATAGTTTTCCGAAAAAGCATAAACGGGATAGTCCAAGAAGCCATGTTGAAAATTTTTTCCCATCTTGAAAGATATCCTGAATAGATTGTCTGTTTTTCGATAGTAGTCGTCTTGTTATCGAGAAACAGTGCATTGATTATTTTTTAGCATGATTGGTACTGCAATGTATAGGTGTCTAGATCATGTTTCAGAAAGCGTATTTTTATCCCTTATTGGCCATTTTGTTTTGGGCGGGCAATGTGGTGGTGTCGAAAATGGCCAGTCATGCCATTTCTCCTGTGGCGATTACATTTTATCGTCTGGTGTTGGCGCTTACTGTCATGAGTACCTTTGTGCTGATTCCGGTCTGGAGAAATCGAAAAACCATTCAGCAGTACTGGAAGCAATTGGCATTAGGTGGCTTTCTGTCCGTGTCTCTATTCCAGTTCTTGTCTTATCAGGCGGCATCGACCACAACGGCCACCAATATGGCGATTGTGACGGCATTGATTCCTTTGCTGACCATGATTTTAAGTAGCGTGATGCTGAAAGATCGGCTGAGTTACGGCATGTTGTTTGGCGGTGCCTTATCTTTCTATGGCATCTTGTATTTGTTAAGTCATGGTTCAATTACAGATATCTGGAAGCAAGGGGTACATTTGGGTGATGGCTTGATGCTGATTGCTGCGGCAGGTTATGCCTTATATGGGGTGTTATTGAAGCGTTGGAAAATGCCAATTCCTGCATGGCAATCGAATTTTGTGCAATCCAGTTTTGCGATTGTCTATGTATTGCCTTTCTTTATCTTTTTGCCTGCTTCGCAGATGCAATTGAACCAACAGACTATTCCCTTAATTGTCTATGCCAGTATTTTTTCCTCCGTGCTGTTGTCTTATTTATGGATAGAAGGGGTGAGACATTTAGGGCCGAATCGGAACAGTATTTTTATGAATCTATTGCCTTTATTTACTGCGTTGATTGCGGTGGCCTTGCTGGGTGAGCATTTACAGATGTTCCACTACATCGGTGGTGGTTTAACTTTGCTAGGCATTCTAATTGCACAGACGATTCAAAAGCCAATTCAGTTTAAACAAGCTGCCAAGCAAATTTTAGATTGAAGGGGATGAGAATAAAAAAAGCATTAACTTCTGTTAATGCTTTTATTTATCAAGACTTACTTTGTGCCGCAATTTGGGCTTCTAGCAGCTTGATTTGATCTTCTTTCAATTTCAGCAGAGTGTCAACATCGTTATGTTGTTGCTTTAATTCATGCTGCTGGTCTTGCAATTGTTGATGAATATCATCCAGTTTGGCAATTTCTTCTTTTGCCAGACTATCATTTGCAGGCAATGGCTCTTTCACAATCGATTCTTCAACCAATTGGATTGGAGCAGCAACATCACTTGTCGCGGTGCTCACCTCATCAGACGTAGCAGCTTCTGGTTGCGCTGGGGCAACAGTTTTTTCTGCAACAGGCTGAGCAGGTGCAGAGGTTGCAGCTTGCTGATCTTTTTGAGCTAAAAACCATTGGACAGCAAGGAACAGCACCACAACAACACTCATTCCACCAATTATTATCCATAATAATTTGGAATTTTCTGTTTGGTATGCGGACATCACTTTAAACCTTCTAGTCAAAATGACGAGGTTTGAATTGTATCACCCCAATTTCATCTGGCTCAGGGGGTTGCGCCTGTTCCACGTGGGTCGGGCGCTTTTCGCTATAAGCACATTCGATACATTCAATCCACTCGTCATCCACAGTGATGATCTTAACCACACGATCTAAGGCTCCACATTTTGGGCATTTTGCGCCCGCGATGAACTGTCTTTTCATGTCAGTTAATTACACCCTGTGAACAATAATGACGTAGTTTAAGCGGTTTTATCGGTGTTCGTCCAACCTTGATGGCGTAATAATGCATCTATTTTCGGTTCTCTTTTTCGGAAATTGCGAAACGCATCAAGTGCTGTATCTTTTCCGCCAACTGCTAGAATAAACTTTCTAAACTCTTTTCCAGTCTCGGTATTAAAAATACCTTCGCTTTCGAAACGATCGAAGGCATCACTGGCTAAAACTTCTGCCCATTTATAAGAGTAATAACCTGCCGCATAACCGCCTGCAAAAATATGACTAAAGCTGTGCTGGAAGCGGTTATAAGCTACCGCAGGAACCACAGCAAATTGATCGCGGATATCGTCCAATGTCGCTTGGATTTGCTGACTGTTTAAGGCTGGTGCTTGGCGGTGAATGCTGAGATCAAACAATGCAAATTCAATCTGACGCAAGGTTTGCATGCCAGACTGGAAGAAACGTGCATTGAGTAAGGCAGATAGCAATTCTTGCGGTAAGGTTTGTTTGGTTTCAGTGTGTTCGCTAAGTACATCTAAACTTTCATTGTCCCATGCCCAGAATTCCATAAACTGGCTTGGTAATTCCACTGCATCCCACGCCACGCCATGAGTACCTGCAACCGAGATATTATCTACTTCAGTTAGCATGTGATGTAGGCCATGACCAAACTCATGAAATAAGGTAATCACTTCATCGTGGGTGAGGAGCGCAGGTTGATCGCCAATTGGTGGGGTAAAGTTACACAACATATAACAAATTGGTTTTTGTAGACCATTGACCGTTTGTACACGAGAACGGAAACCGCTCATCCATGCACCACCACGTTTGCCGTTACGGGCATATAAGTCAAAGTAGAAACCGCCGACCACTTGGCCTTGATCTTCAATTTCGAAATAACGGACATCATCTTGCCAGACAGGGGCTTGGCGTTCAACGATCTGGATTCCGTAAAGGCGTTGTACGATCTGGAATAAACCTTGTATCACTTTTGGTGCAGGGAAATAGGGTTTAAGCGCTTCTTGTGAAAGATTGAACTGTTGTTGTTTCAACTTCTCAGAATAGTAGGTTGCATCCCACGGTTTTAAGTCTGCAATACCATCTTGTTGTGCAATCGCTTTCAGTTCTGCAATTTCAGCGAGTGCAGGTGTACGCGCATGTTCTGCCAAATCAACCAAGAATTGATTCACCGTTTCAACATCAGGTGCCATTTTACTGGCAAGGGAATATTCAGCGAAGTTGTTGAAACCAAGCAGTTGCGCCATTTCTTGGCGTAAGCTCAGGATTTCTTCCATCGCAGGGGTATTATCAAATTCAGTCTTGTCAGATTGTTCTGAGGCACGGGTAACATAGACCTTATACAGCTCTTCTCTTAATTCACGATCATCCGCATAGGTCATAATTGCAAAATAAGCAGGGAAGTCGAGTGTGGCAACGGCTTGTTCAAGCTCACGTTGTTGTCCGTATTGTTTTAACAATTCAACACTGCTTTGCGGTAGACCTTTGAGTTGTGCTTCGGTTAATGGCTTGAAGTAGGCTTGGGTTGCATCGAGAACATGATTGGAAAAGTCTGAAGACAGCTGGGATAAACGAGCCGAGATTTCAGCGTAACGCTTTTTGGCTTCGCCTTCGAGTGCAACACCTGACAGTTTAAAGTCACGTAACGTGAGTTTGATCGCACTTTGCTGTGCTTCGCTCAGCGTTTGTAAGACTGTACTGTCGTGAATCTGTTGATAGGTTTGATATAACGCCGTATGTTGTCCAAGCTGCGTATAATACTCACTTAAACTTGGTAACAGCGCTTGATACACTTCACGGGTTTCAGCATTGTTCATGACTGCATTCAGATGCGACAAAATGCCCCACGATTCACTCATGTTATTTTCAAGTTGATCGACTTCTGCCAAGGTTGCCAATTGGGCTTCAGGGCTTTGCGGAACTTCATTGAGTTGGTTTAAGAAGTTTTGACCGTTTTGAATGGTCTGTTCAATCTGTTGTTTTAAATCGGCAAGTTGAATTTGATCAAATTGAGGAACGGGAAGCGTCGCTTGTTGGAGTGTCATTGTATTTTTGCCATATTCATCTTTAAACATAGTTATAGATGTAGGGCTTCAGAGGGGAGAAATCAAGTGTGACTATGCTTCATCTCTCATATTTAGATTAATTTCCTCTATTCATAAACATGTATATGTATTTTAAATCATGGCTGTCAATCGTTGATGGGGATATTTATGAGTTATGGTGATGAGTAGAGACAGCTCATCTTCAGAATGGCAATTTTAATGAAAAATCATTTCGTGATAAACTTATACCAAAGAACAATTTAACCAATGAATTTCTGTAGAACAATTCGAGTCTAGATCAGTTAAACCGTAATCATTATGCTAAAAAAGATTAGTGCCCTTGTTTTATTTTTGTCTGTATCTGTTCAAGTTGGGGCTACAGTAAATAATGCGATATATTGGCTCTAGAGGAACAGGAAGTCCATCTGCCAATGGTTCAGCCTCGACGCTGTTCTTTCTCGTATGTGGCACTGGGGCATTATATGTTTACTATAAATTATTCCTAAGCTGGATTAAACGTAAGAAAAATAGTGAAGAACCACAACGTTTATATGGTTTGGGCAATAATGCTGACAGTGTTTGGGCTGTTAGCATTGTTTGCATCGGGACTCACTTTTGAAATACTGAGTAGTTTCGGTGGAAAAGAATTGGTATCGCAGATTTGGTATCTTGTTTTATTGGGCTTTTGGGGAGTACTTGTTTTTTTAGATAGAACTTGATTGATCTTATTTGAACCAAACTGAGTTCAATGATTTTTCTTGACATAGCTCAATTTAAAAAATAGAGGTTAAGTTTTTGAAAATTCTAATAAAGAAAGAGAGCCGAAGCTCTCTTAATTTGTAAAAATTACTCAGCCTTTGCTTTCGCGTTCGACTTTTTCTTTTTCACTTTCTTTTTGGCCTTTTCTTTCGTTTCTGGTTTAGCAGACGCTTTTTTAGCTGGCTTTTTGCTATAAGAACTTGGTTTGTTCTTATCCTTTTTCTTGCGTACAGGCTTCTCACCATCTTCACTCACTTTAGAGGTTGTCGATGGCGGTTTGCCAAATACTTCTTCAGTTGTTGAAGCACGCTTCGAGCTAGACGGATTCGCAGTACGTGGTGCTTTCTGACGAATTACACGCCCCAAATGTGTCAGCTGTTGGACCAGTTGGAAGTCAATTTTACGTTCTTCCAGATTTACACCCGCGACTTGAATTTTCAGTTCATCACCGAGGCTAAATGACTGTCCACGATTCTGACCAATCAAGCTTTGGCTGGCCTGATCGTACAGGAAGAAATCCTCACCGAGCTGGCTGACATGAATCATACCATCCACGTACAGGTCTTTGAGGGTCACGAATAGACCAAACTCTGTGACGGCACTAATGATACCAACAAACTCATCGCCTAAATGCTGTTGCATATAATGGCACTTTAACCAAGTGGTCACGCTGCGTGAAGCTTCGTCGGCACGACGTTCAGTTTGAGAGAAATGTTCGCCTGCATCATCTAAAGCTGCACCAGACAATGGATAAACTTTCTTGTCGAGATAGGCTTTAATGGCACGGTGTAACAATAAATCGGGGTAGCGACGAATTGGTGAAGTGAAATGAGTATAAGCTTCATAAGCAAGACCATAATGTCCTGCATTGTTCGCGCCATAATAGGCTTGCATCATTGAACGTAACAGCACCGCATGGATACTTGGTGCATCTAAACGATCTTTGGTGGCTTCAATCACCGCCTGATAATCGGCCTGAGTGGGTTGTTCTGGGAATGGCAAACCAAGTAGTTTGACAAAATCGCGCACTTTTTGGATACGTGAAAACTCTGGTGCTTCATGCACACGATACAACATTGGAATATCATGTTCTAACGAGTATTCAGCTGCGGCAACATTGGCCAACAACATGCATTCTTCAATCAGTTTATGCGCATCATTACGGGTACGTGGCAAGATTTCTTTAATCCCGCCCAACTCATCAAAGGTCATGTAGGTTTCAATGGTTTCAAATTCCATTGCATGACGTTTGGCCCGTAACTCTTTTAATGTTTGATAGAGCTGGAATAAGGTATTCAGTGATTTATGAATGGTCTTATCTTCAGGGATCGCATCTGTTGCCCCTTCAAAATATTGTCCCACTTGGGTATAAGTTAAACGTGCCTTTGAATGCATAACGGCAGGGTAGAACTCATAACCTGTGACTTTACCTGCACGAGACAGTTTTAAATCGCAGACCATACATAAACGGTCAACATGCGGATTTAAAGAACAGAGGCCATTGGATAATGCTTCTGGCAGCATCGGCAGCACGAAATGTGGGAAATAAACCGATGTACCACGTTCTTCTGCCTCATCATTTAAAGGTGAGTCTAAACGGACATAATGGCTCACGTCTGCAATGGCAACCACGACACGATAACCGCCACCTGCACGTTTTTCTGCAAAGACAGCATCGTCAAAGTCACGTGCATCTTCACCATCAATGGTGACCAGTGGTAGATCACGTAAATCAACACGACCTTTACGATCCTGTTCAGACGGTTCTTTAAAACTTTCGGCTTGTTTAATTACCGCTTCCGGGAATTCATAAGGTAAACCAAATTCTAGAATGGTTTGCGGAATAATAATCTCGGTATCGGCTTTGTCTGCCATCGATTGAACGATGTGACCTGTCGCCAGCTCTTCGCGGGTCGGGTAATCGTCAATTGCGACACGCAGCATATCGCCCACTTTGGCATTGGCGTGTTGAATCAACTCTTTTTCGAGGGTAATCGGTTGATGCTGATTTGGATTACTTGGTTGAATGAAGTATTCACCTTCATGCTCAGACACTTTACCAATAATTTGTTTGACGCGACGTTGTACCACTTCGGTAATAAAGCCCCAAGCTTTACCTTTACGGTCAACCGAGGTCTGACGGACTTTAACGCGATCGCCGTTAAACACTAGACGTAATTCACGTTCAGGTAACAAGATATCATCCTGACCTGAGATATTGGCCGTACCTAGACCTTTACTATTAATATAGACCGTTGCTTCATGGCTCGGTAAATCGGTTGCAGGCTGGTATTTAAATCCATCCTTCATCAATTGTCCGTCGCGAACCATGGCACTTAAGCGATGATTCAAGGCATCAATACTTTTTTGATCGGGGATATTAAAGTGGTCAACAAGCTCAGCGTGAGACTGTGCAGTTTTTAATTGTTCTAATGTAGTTAAAATAAGAGTTCGGCTAGGAATAGGATTATCGTAACGTTGCGCTTCTGCTTTTGCTTCGGGATCGGCCCAATTTTTAGTCATATCGTTTCATTTCACATCTGGCAGATCGGTTTAGCATAAGTCATTTAAACTCTAACTGCACGTCAAAGATTGCAAGATTCTGTTTATTGTCCCGATCCAAATAAAGGAGATAAGCCTATATTAACAAGCACAGCGCTAAAAAATGCTGAAAAAATGCGGAAATTGATTAAAAAGTATTTGATTGAACTGAAAAAGAAGAAAAAAACAGGAACATCCCTTGTGTAATGTGGTTTTAGTTTGTATTATTGCGCTCGTGTTACGGTGAGATGGGTGAGTGGCTGAAACCACATCCCTGCTAAGGATGCATACGGGTAACTGTATCGAGGGTTCGAATCCCTCTCTCACCGCCACTTTACTTAAAGCGCTCATAGCTCAGCTGGATAGAGCACTTGGCTACGAACTAAGGGGTCGGGAGTTCGAATCTCTCTGAGCGCACCAAGTAAAGATTTAAAGTAACACATGCCTGAATTGGCAACATAAGTAATGCGCTCATAGCTCAGCTGGATAGAGCACTTGGCTACGAACTAAGGGGTCGGGAGTTCGAATCTCTCTGAGCGCACCAACTTAATAGAAGAAACCGCTTAATTGCGGTTTTTTTGTGCCTGATTTTTGTGAACCGAATTTGAATAACCGTATAAATAAAAAAAGCCGCTGATGATAGCGGCTTTTTTTATGAATTGATTTAGAAGTGATTCACTGAACTTAACAGATGATCTGTAAGTGAATTTAATGGTGATTGAAGTGACACAAGGTCGGTTAAAGAGCCGCCATTTGGATGTGGTTCGCCAACAGCGATGCTTGAAGCCACTGTTCCTGTCAACGCATCTAAAATTCCATCTATGCTTCCATGTGCATTGTAATCGCCATGTCCAACACTAATGTTGATCAGATTATTGAGACTATCTAGTGATCCATCGCTGAATAAGTTACTTACATGACTCTGAAGCGCATCAATAGCGATATTGCCATTACTAATGACCGTTTGAATAGGTTGGGCAATACCTGAAATCACGTCTGCGCTATTCACACCGTGGCTAATCGTACCAAGAATATCGGTAAGTGAGCCAAGAGGGTTGTTACCTCCACCAGTAATACCACCAGTGATACCGCCGATAATATCGCCAATCGAACCTAGTGGACCGCCTGTACCACCACCGATGCCACCCGTAATGCCACCGATAATATCGCCAATCGAACCCAGTGGACCACCTGTGCCGCCACCGATACCATCTGTAATTCCACCGATGAGGTCACCAACATTGGTGAGATCACCCACAGCATGCTGAACTAGACCAGAAGCGGTAGAGCCGTTATGAATCAGTGTGCCGACCACACCCGTGAGTGAGCCAACGGCACCACCGACATCGGCACCTGCCAGATGAGACACTGCTTCTAATGTACCGTTTACGGTATCACGAGAGGTTTCAAAAGTAAGGGTACCAAGATGAGTCAGATCCGTGATTGGATGAACACCAGGAAGCACACCACTCAGTACGCCGCCTACTGTGTTAATCCCAGTATTGATAATGTCGGTTTTGAGGCTTTCAACACCTTGAAGCACGTCAATGCCTGTTTGGATTGCACCAGTAACAGGGTTATGGCTAAGGTCGCCACCTGTAATTCCACCAATGATGTTTGTAATTACCCCTAAAGGCCCACTTGTACCGCCACCAATACCGCCTGTGATGCCACCAATAATATCGCCAATCGAACCCAGTGGACCACCAGTACCACCACCGATGCCCCCGATGAGACCACCAACATTGGTGAGATCACCTACAGCATGTTGAACCAGACCAGAAGCGGTAGAGCCGTTATGAATCAGTGTGCCGACCACACCCGTGAGTGAGCCAACGGCACCACCGACATCGGCACCTGCCAGATGAGACACTGCTTCTAATGTACCGTTTACAGTATCACGAGAGGTATCAAAGGCGAGGGTACCAAGATGAGTCAGATCCGTGATTGGATGAACACCAGGAAGCACACCACTCAGTACGCCATCTACCGTATTAATTCCAGTATTGATAATGTCGGTTTTGAGGCTTTCAACACCTTGAAGCACGTCAATACCTGTTTGGATTGCACCAGTAACAGGGTTATGGCTAAGGTCACCCCCTGTAATTCCACCAATGATGTTTGTGATTACCCCTAAAGGCCCACCTGTACCGCCGCCACCAATACCGCCTGTGATGCCACCAATAATTCCAGTAATTGTACCGAGTGGACCTGTATTTCCAATGTTGGTGATATCGCCAACGATGTGTTGTATTGTATTTGCGGCAGTGGAACCATTATTTACCAGTGTACCGACCACACCTGTGAGTGAGCCAACTGCACCACCGACATCGGCACCTGCCAGATGAGACACTGCTTCTAATGTGCCGTTTACGGTATCACGTGAGGTATCAAAGGTAAGGGTGCCAAGATGTGCGAGATCTCCAATAGGGTGTTCTGACTGATGAACCGCACTAATAATGGTGCCCGCTACCGTGTTAATTCCTGTATTTATAATATCGGTTTTTAAGCTTTCGAGCCCTTGAAGAACACCAATTCCACTTTGAATGACGCCTGTTACGGGATTATGGGCTAAATCGCCACCCGTGATACCGCCAATGATTCCTGTCACTGTGCCAAGGGCACCACCATTTGCGCCCCCTGTAATACCGCCAAGAATCCCTGTCACTGCACCGAGAGGCCCGCCATCTGCGCCGCCAGTGATACCACCAATAATACCCGTGACCGTACCGAGAGGGCCACCATTTGCACCACCTGTAACGCCTCCAATGATATGGGTTACAGCATCAAGTGGAGCACCATTGGCACTGCCAGTAAGGCTGCCAACAAGGTTTGTCACTGTTGAAAGAGGGCTGCTACTGCCCGTTACACCGCCAAGAATCCCTGTGATTGTACTCACTGGGTTAGTCGCAACGCTATTTGTAATACTGCTTACTGTATTCGTTACAGTGCTGGGTGAAACTAGATTTGTAATTGTAGATAAGGAAAGAGGAGCAAGAATTGAACTACCAACATGTGATGTTGAGCTATTACTATCAACTAAACTCGAAGTAATACTTTTAATCGGTGATAAAAGACTTTTGAAAAGCATAACGATACCTATATTTTTAAAGTAGTGTTGTTTTGGAGTAATTATTTGCTATGGTTTTTTTGTGATTAAAGTCACATTAATCGCATTTAGTGTTATATGTGATCATTATTTTGTCAATCTGTAACTATTGAGATTTTGATTGTTAATTATTGATTTAAGATATTGAATTTTAATGTTTTTTAAAGGATGGTTTTTGGCTTTAATTTGCATCTGTATTTTATTTACAATGCGGGGAGTGTGACGGTTCCAGACAATTAAGTCTGTTTTTTCAGTGAATTAAAATATGATCGAATGCTGAAATTGGAATTATTGTGGATGAATCAAAAAGAAATTTTTAAAATTTGTTATTCGTTTGCAAAAAAATATTTCCAATCCATACGATGTTTGCTTAACCAATAAATATCAGTGGTTTAGATTTTTAGCTATCATTTTTTTTCAGATAATAATCAATTAAAAGTTGTAGCAAGGGTGAGATTTTGGGCTGTTCTTTAAATAAACTAACGAATCATGCATCTGTTCTAGATGACATTTGACGGTTGGCGATTAAATGATGTCGATCCAGATAAATCATTGGATCAGCCGCGACGGTGGCTAGAATAGCAGGCGCTTAATTTGTTCAAGAACGGCGATTTGCCGATAAATTTTGAGTCTATTTCACGCAAATGATGTAAAAGTGTTGAATCTGTAGCCAGTTGATTACAAGTTTGTGAAAAAAAGCTTATCATTTAGTGAAAATTACGTATAATGCGCTCCATCAAATATGCGCTCATAGCTCAGCTGGATAGAGCACTTGGCTACGAACTAAGGGGTCGGGAGTTCGAATCTCTCTGAGCGCACCAATTTGAACAAAGAAAACCGCTTAAATGCGGTTTTTTTACGTCTTATGTTTTTGCTTTGATTTTTTGTACAAATACCGCATTGCCACCGACAGCAGGAAGTACATCATGATAAGGCAAGCTGCGCATGGCTCTTAACAAGAATGGCGCTTTTTCATCAATTTTCATCGCACTGGTCATTTTCAATAATGTCCCTTGATTGAAGGCATGCAACTGCATTTGCCCCTTAACAAAACGAAGATCTCCACCATTGGCATAAAAATTATTCTCAATTGTCTGTGGATAGTTAAAGCGCAATCGAAATGCAAAGGGAATATTGATGACACCAAGTCCCACATTGACCTGAATATTGGCATCTTGTCCTTGATTTTGAATAGGCGTGGCAGTGACCTTTTTAATCTGCCGAGGAAATAGTTCCTGATATGCCGATGGGCTCAGCCATTTTTGTAGGGATTGAACAGGTTGCTGATAAAATTGATAGGTGGTGGTAAAGCGCATGGACTCTCGCCCGTGCGTATAGAGCACACTGGTGGGGGCGTGTAGAATACTTACGGGTTGTTGAGCTGCTTGAATCAGTTGGGTAATTTTACTGAGTTGTGCTGCATTCAGTTGCGGAGTTGGAATTTGTCCTGCATCCAGTGGTGTAACGTTGGACTGAATAAAACGGCTTCTTAACGACTCTAAAATAAAAGCATTACTGCTACTCGGAATCCCGAGTTTCACTTCAGGAATGGCATTCAGAATTTTCTTAAAAATAAATCCCTTGGGTTGATTCAAATCGCCCCATTGGGTCAAGGTAACTAAGGTACGGTTCTCGTCTAGCGCAAACCATTCAAATTTACCGACGCCATAGGGAATCGGTGCATCAATCACCAAGCTGGCAATACTATTCGACTTAATCTGATGTTGTAATGTGACGTCTTCATTAAAATTGAGTACAGGAATTGGGGTCGGAATCGAGACTCGATATTTCATTTGAACAATATTACCAGACTGTTCTAATGTCTTCGCCGATTTGAGAGTTGGGAATAATCCGACATAGTGGCTGAAATCGGTTAGTGTTTTGGCCACTTGTTGGGCATTAACGGGGACAATGATTGCGGCTGAGTTAAAACTGACATTGGGTTGAGGATTACTTTTTAATGTGGGCACGGCTGTTTTGGTCGCAGGATGACCATACATAAAAATATTGTTTTGGGTATAACTGGCCAACAGTTGTGGATTGTTTTGAAATGGTTGTAGGGCACTCGGAATATTGTCTGTCCAAGGCAAGATTTGTGCAAAACAGCTTTGTGTGAGCCCCAATAACAGGCAGGGCAAGATTAGACGATTCAAATACGCCATCACATTCCTTTGATTTTTATCCGTGATTTCATCCAATGACTTGATGTGCTTACGAGAGCCATCAATACTGCTTATTAATAAAATTTTCTGTGTATAAAAAATAGGCGTGTTGTGTAAAGCTCGCTTAGGTGGATGTCTTTAGTCATATGCAGCGAGTGTATACGGTGAGGTAAGCCACAGATAATGCAATGCTTTAATCCCAGAACATAGAAAACATCACATTTAAATTTTGTATTAAATCGCAATAAATGTGATTTCCCATTAAATCATTTATGTTCTAATAGGTCAGTTTTTTTTCAAATGTTAGAAATCAAAAATGTCTGAACAACGTCCAAGTGTATCGGTACGCTATTATTTGAATTTAGAAGAATCACAAGATGGTTTTGCTTTGGTTACTTTTGGCAAAAAAACCTTTAGCCGTTTTTTAACCCCCGTGATCAGTATTGCGATAATTTTGTGGGGAATCTATTTAGGTTTTTCTGGTGTTGGGCGCTATTACGTTGCACTGGGTGCTTTTTTCCTGATTATGCAAGCAGTCATGCGCTACTGGTTATTACCGATGCTGTTTAAGCGCCAATTTGTACGCTACCAATTTGGTAAAAGCGAGCAGGGGATTGACCTTTATCAAGATCATTTTGAACTGTATGCCGCAGGTAAAAAACAAAGTGCACAATATACAGAAGTCCAGTCATTTGCGATTGGCAAGTTGACTTACATGCTGGAGCTGAAAAGTCATACCGTGGTGATCGTTCCTAAACGTGCGTTTAGTAATACAGCAGATCAAACAAAGTTTGAAAATAGTTTTAAGAAGTAAATTTATCGACGGTTGAAAGAACAAGGAGTTTTCATGAGTACACGTCCTTCAAAAATTGTGTGTGTTGGTCGAAATTATGCGGAACATGCCAAGGAATTGGGCAACGCCATTCCCGACCGTGCGTTGTTATTTATCAAGCCGCCAAGCAGTATCGGTTCTTTAGCTCAAGGTGTCAGCTGGAATCAGGCTTTGGGCGAGTGTCATTATGAATGCGAAATTTGTTTGCAAATTGCCCATCCATTATCACAGGAAACCGATCCAGTCAAAGCCCTAGAAGCGATTGGTGCAGTGACTTTGGGTCTGGATTTGACCCTGCGTGATTTACAGGGCGATTTAAAATCCAAGGGTGAGCCGTGGGAACGTGCCAAAGCCTTTGATGGGGCCTGTATTTTGGCTGACTGGATTGAAGCGGATGAGATTGGCGACCTGCAAGAGTTAGAGTTGATTCTGAACATCAATGGGGTTGACCGTCAGCACGGCTTTACCAAAGATATGATCTTCGATATCGGCACTTTATTGGTTGAAATTAATCAATCTTTTAGTCTGGAAGCAGGCGATGTGATTATGACGGGTACACCAGCTGGTGTTGGGGCGCTACGTGCTAATGATCAATTGACCATGAAATTGATTACCCAGTCAGGCGAATATGACTGGGATACCTTTGTCAAAGCCTAAGTTGAAATAAAAGGAGGGTGCTGTTCTGAAGAGCAGCGCCATTTTTTATATCTAAAAGCATGATTTTTTCACTGAATCAGATATTGGTTAAGGCATGAATAGCAAAATTAACTGCCTTGATACAGCTTACGAAATTGGTCTGGGGTGAAATGCATCCAGCGTTTAAACATATAAATAAAAGCCGATGAACTGGCATAGCCTAAATCTAGTGCAATGCTTTCAATGGTCTTGCCTTGATTTAACATCGACATTGCTTTCATGACTTTTAGGCGCTGTCGCCATTCGTGCAGAGACATCCCCAATTCTTTTTGACTGTAACGGGCAAGGGTGCGTTCGGTCATATTGATCATCTGTGCAAGCTGTTCCAGTGTGCTGTTATCCGCAGGAAATTCATGTAAATGCGTCAATATTTTCGCCAGTGCAGGATGCTCGGTGGTGGGTAAATAACTGCCGACCAACTCTGCATGAGTCAGTGAATCAAGTAAAACGTGCAGCAAGCGTAAATATTCTGGATCATGTTCAGCAAAGTGATGCTGACGAATATGTTCGAGCAGCGAAGATACTAACGGTGCAGACAATAAGATACCTGCCTGTTGCGGCATGTTTTGGCACAGCGACTCATGTACGTATAAGGTGCAATGGGTGACGTCATTGCGATTGATACCACTATGTTGTAAATGCGGTGGCAACCAGATCCCATACGGCGGTGGGGTTAAATAATGAATTTGCTCAATATTGACTTCTAAAACGCCGTCGAAGGCATAGATAAATTCACCCCAAGCATGGGCATGTTGGGGATAAAAAGTCTCCGCAGGTGCATTACGGATTTGTAGCCATAATGGGGCGGGAATATCATTGTAGGTTGGAATGGCCTGAAAATCTTGAATCCTGTGAGCTGATTTTTTCATAACATGAGAATTGCCTGAAAACACGCATCTGTTGTCGTATTTTCACTATATCATGAAAATACGACAGCCTTATATTGATGCTCAAGCGATAAAATCAGGAACGCGAAATGGATGAGCGTAAAGCATTAGATGCAACTGCATCAGGTCTGATGATCGTACTGTGTATGATTTGGGGGCTGCAACAGGTCATTTTAAAAATGGCAGCACCTGACATTTCCCCCTTAATGCAAATTGCGTTGCGTTCAGGGCTGGCTGCACTGTTGTTATTGCCACTGTTGTATTTGAATAAAAGCAGTCAACTCTTCAATCGCCAGAATTTAAAAGCGGGTGCCCTGGTTGCCTTGCTATTTTCTTTGGAATTCTTTTTATTGGCACAGGCCTTACAACTGACTTCGGCTTCACATGCCGTGGTGCTGCTGTATACCGCCCCGATTTTTGTGGCCTTGGGATTACATTGGAAGCTTCCTTCGGAGCGTCTCAGTCTGTTGCAATGGACCGGTATCGGGATTGCATTTTTAGGGATTGTCGTGACTTTTTTACGTGCAAATCCAGGCGCATCGATTGCGGATCAACAGATGTTGTGGGGGGACTTGCTGGCTTTGGCTGGAGGGATTGCTTGGGCGGCGACCACCATTACGGTACGGTTATCTTCACTGGCACAAGCGGCAGTGACACAAACGCTGTTTTATCAATTGGCGGGTAGTTTTGTATTGTTATTTGGAGCGGCTCTTTTTCTCGGCCAAGCCACGATTCACTTTAGCCCTTTGATGATGGGCAGTTTAGCTTTCCATACCTTGGTGGTTTCTTTTGCCAGTTTTTTGGCGTGGTTCTGGTTATTACGAAATTACTTGGCATCACGGTTGGGCGTCTTTTCCTTCCTCACACCACTGTTTGGGATGGCTTTCGGTGTTTGGTTATTGGGTGAAAAAATTGAGCTGAATTTTATCATTGGCTCGGCTCTGGTCTTGGTTGGTATTGTGGTGGTGAGTTTACAAGGTTGGTTAAAGAAATAAAAAAAGACCTCAAAAGAGGTCTTTTTTGCTTACTTCTGTTCAAAGATCGTAGAGAGCGGAATGGAAAGTTTTGCTGCTAAATAATCATTGCTTTCAATCAGAGATGGGCCGATTCGTTCCATCCATTCATCATCTTGATGGATATGTTCGACATCATGACGTAATGGCAACGGATAAGGCAGGGCGGTGAAAAAACTCCAAAAATCTACCTGAGCCAGATTGCGAACCAAGACATACTCGTCTTTGTCTGTTCGCATAATTAAATTTTGGGCTTCAAGCTGTAAGATATATGAAGGCAAGCGGCCTAACTCGCCACGACCAATGATCCCTAAAAGCTCTTTTTCACTGACACTTTTTCCGATTTGTTGTTTCTTATAAAACAATTCCAGAATATCCAGCAGCATTAAAATAGGATGGCGTTTTTGTTCTTTACCCGAATGAAAAGCGGTCAGGGCATAACTGATTTCGACACCCAATAAGATAATGTTCCAAGATAAGTAAATCCACAGCAGGAAAATAGGCACTGCGGCAAAGGCACCATAGACGATTTCGTAGCTGGTAAAATTGCTCATCACCCAACCAAAAAAACGTTTCAGCACTTCAAAAATGGTGGCACTAAAACAGGCAGCAATCAGGGCTGAAAGGACGGGGACAATCCGATTCGGTATGGTCCAATATAAAATAAAGAAACCGACAATGGTCAATAAAAATGAGATCAGCCATAGAATAAAAGAGCCATCCAGTTGATAACCTGCAAAGTTATTACTCAGTACATTGATCGAGGCGACCGTGGAGGACAGTACAAAGGCACTGCCTAAAACAATGGGGCCTAATGAAATAATCGTCCAATAGCGCATAAAACCGACCAGACCGGTTCGGGTTTCTTTGACTCGCCAAATTCGGTTAAATACATTTTCAATTGAGGTGAGCATCAATACTGTGGTGATAAACAGAAACAGCACACCAATAATGGTCAGGTTACTGGATTTTTCAGTAAAAGCATTTAAAGCCTTATCAAAAGCGATGGTACTTTTGGGTAAGAAATTACTATAAATCAGTTGTTGCAATTGTTGTCTGGCAGGCTCTAAAGCTCTAATCGAGGAGATAATCACTAAAAAAACGGTCAGCATCGGCACCACGGCAAACAAAGTGGTATAGGTCAATCCTCCCGCTTGTTCACGGCAGCGATCTGCCTCAAAACGGCGTAACACAAATACAATAAATTGAAACCATGTTTTTTCTAAAAAAGGCAGTTTTTTTAGATAACGATTTAGGGTCATGGGTTCTATCCTAGTTATTTTTAATAAAAATCCCGTGTCATCACAGGATTTACTACAGCTCAAAAAGTAAAAAATGTCGTATAGTGTCCTTTTTAACAAAATTCTTGAAAGTGATGCAACCTTACGTTCTTGTTCTTTATTACAGTAAATATGGTGCAACCAAGCAAATGGCGCATCTGATTGCCGATGGAATTGAAGCGGCAGGTGTGACTGCACGCATCCGAACTGTGCCGAATTTGGCCACCATAGTCACTGAGGCTGCAGCGAGTATTCCAGCCGATGGCGATATTTATTGCACTTTAGAAGATCTTAGTCATTGTTCAGGCTTGGCCTTGGGTTCTCCAACACGATTTGGCAATATGGCCAGTGAGATGAAGTATTTTTGGGATCAAACCACCAGCTTATGGCTGAACGGTGCTTTGCATAACAAACCTGCTTGTGTGTTTACTTCATCAGGCTCAATGCACGGTGGTCAGGAAAGTACGTTACTCAGTATGTTACCTCCCTTGTTCCATCATGGCATGATGATCATGGGCTTACCAAACTCAATACCTGCCTTGTCGAATACCAAAACAGGTGGTACACCGTATGGGGCCAGTCATGTCAGTGGGCCGCGTCATGACCAAAGTTTGAGTCAAGATGAGAAGATCTTGTGTGAAGCACAAGGCAAGCGGTTAGGTGATGTCGTGCAAGCGTTGGCTGGAAAGTTTTAATGCTGCGAAAGTCGGTATCGTTGACCGATGGTGACCAGTTTCCAGAACAGCAGATGATCAGTTGGATAGGGAATTGGAGCTAAAGTAGGATTCAACAGCTGTATTTCCTCTGTACGTTGCTTTTCCGAGTTTAAGATTGCATAGACATAATCTACGAGATCAACTGCGCTAAATACCTGTTTATACGCATCTTGTAATTCAGTGTTTTGGTTGGCGAAACAAACCTGTGGTGATGCTTCTTCATGGATAAAAACCAGCCCGAGACTTTTTTCTAGGGTAAGGATGATGTCCGGATTCAGCGTTAACGGTGCAAGAGAGAGAATGAGTTCAGAACTTTTAAAGTAAGATTGTCTTTGATTATTCTCAAACATGGATGCTGATCCAGATATAGACAAAATCAATATACGCTTTTTCTTGGAACTTTATAAATTTGCCGATTGTCACAATAAAAAAGGGAGCTCTTGCTCCCCTTTTATTATTTCTTTAACTGCCAGTCATAGATATTTTTACGGTAAGCGTACCAGATCATCCACAGACCAATAATAATCATTGGGAAACTGAGAATCTGACCTTTGGTCATCCAGCCAAATAAGATATAGCCTTGGTCTGCATCAGGTTCGCGGAAGAATTCCATAAAGAAGCGTGCGATCCCGTAACCGACGAGGAATAAGGCTGAAACGGCCATCCGTGGGCGAGGCTTAGAACTGAACCACCACAGTACGATAAATAGAATCAAGCCTTCACAGAGAGCTTGATAGATTTGTGAAGGATGGCGTACCAAACCGAGTGGATCTGTTGGGAAAATCATTCCGAATGGATAGCTTGGATCTTGTACTGGGCGACCATACAGTTCTCCCCCAATAAAGTTACCAAAGCGCCCAAACATCAAGCCTGTTGGTACACAGGGTGCGATAAAGTCCAAGGTTTGGAACCAGGTTTTTTGGTATTTTTTACACCAAAATAACATCGCAATCATGACACCGAGGAAGCCGCCGTGGAAGCTCATACCACCAGTCCAGACTTGGAATAACCACAGTGGATTTTCTAAGAATTTACCAAATTCGTAGAACAACACATAACCAACACGCCCGCCAAGCACAACGCCCAATGCGCCGTAGAAGACTAGGTCTGACACCATGTCGGCTGTCCAGCCATCACGTTGTTTAGCGCGATACGATGCTAAGCCCCATGCACAGAGAAAAGCCAACAGATACATGAGTCCGTACCAGTGCACTTTGACTGGTCCTAAGCTCAGTGCAACTGGATCAATATTTGGATAGGTCAGCATCGCTGCTCCTCAATTTTATATTTTGAGCAGATTGTAGCGGAATGATCTGAAAAATGTTGTACATTCAATGTGAAAGATCAAGGTTCCAAAAGGCGGGGGAAAAGGATTTATGTGTATTGTCGCTTTTGCATGGCAGGTGCTGGATGAGATGCCTCTATGTTTAATTTCAAATCGTGATGAGTTTTACCATCGACCAAGTTCTGCCTTGCATGCATGGGAAAATAGCAGCATTGTCGCAGGACAGGATTTGCAATCAGGGGGGACTTGGATGGGGGTCACGGCCTCTGGTCGCTGGGCGATTGTGACCAATTTTCGCAATGGTCAGGAGCAGAAAGCCTATGCCACTTCTCGCGGGTATTTGATTCAAGCCTTTTTAGAAAGTGACTTGGCGCCGATTCGGTTTGCCCAGCAGCTGGAGCAACAGCAGCAGGACTATGCGGGCTTTAACTTGTTCGTGGGTGATCGAACACAAGCGGTATATATGAGTAACCGTGGTGAAGCGCCGCAAGTACTCGCCAATGGCGTGTATGTGGTATCCAATGGCCTCATGTCTGAAGATTGGGAGAAAACCCGACATTTGCGTCAGCGTTTTACCCAAGAATTTTTACCGATGTTGCAGCAAACACAAATGACTGAATCCGCAATCGATGCCGCCGCTTGGGATATTTTGGAGGATGAACGAAAGGTGATTCCAGATTTGTTACCCGATACGGGAATCAATACAGAAATGGAAGAATTATTGTCCTCTACTTTTATTCAGAGTCCAGTGTATGGAACGCGCTGTTCAAATTTTTTAAGACTTAGCCCGACACAGTGGCATTGGCTGGAAAAATCTCAGCAAGGGCCGTCACGAGGTGCAATTGTTGATCTTCAGTTAAAATTAGCGCCTTAAAATGATATGTTATAACATAATTTCAATATAAAACAACAAGATGAAATAATACTGTCATCAAGGTGACATAAAAGGGTCACCCAGCATTGTTAAGGTGTAGCCAATCGAGTTACGTCCAAACAAATAGATCTGGGGATATTTTATGTTCTTATCAAAGATGAGCTTTTCCAAAAAGCTCTTGGCGGTCAGTTTAATGGCAGTTCTGTCAGCTGGCATGACTGCGTGTAACGACAGTGATAAAAACGACAAAACGGAAGTACCTACAACACCAAAAGCTAAAAATGTGATTTTCTTTTTGGGTGATGGTATGGGGATTACCACTTTAACGGCATCACGAATTTATTCTGTTGGGGAAGATGGTGATCTGACCATTGATACACTGCCAGAAACTGCTTTTGTACGCACTTTTTCGGAAGATGGTCAGGTGACCGATAGCGCGCCGTCTATGGCGGCTTATATGACTGGCGTGAAAATGAAAAATGAAGTCATTTCCATGCAATCAGGAACGATTGCATCTGCACCAAAAGCAGATGGAACCAGTACCTGTGATGATGTTAGCGAGAATAAAGGCAAAAAACCTGTTGAAACTTTACTTGAACTTGCCAAAGCTCAGGGGATGGGCACAGGGGTAGTAACTACCACGCGTATTACCCATGCAACGCCAGCCACAACCTATGCCCATGTTTGCCATCGTGATGCAGAGAATGATATTGCGGCACAGCTTGTTCCTGCAGGTAAAGGGACAGGATGGGGCGCTTATAACAGCAAGCTTAAAGATGGCGTAGATGTAGTGTTAGGTGGTGGTTTACGTCAGTTTAAACCGACGACTGTTGCAGGTGGTAAACGTGCTGACGGCCGAGACCTAGTAAAAGAAATGCAAGATCAAGGTTATAACTTTGTTTCAAGTGGTACTGACCTTGCAAAAATTGATCCAAGCAAAACTAAAAAATTATTGGGTCTCTTTAATGCCAGCCATATGAATTATGACTTGGATCGTACCAATAAGAAGATTGATGAACCTAGCTTAGCGGATATGACCACCAAAGCGATTGATGTCCTACAGGCAAAAAACAAAAGTTTCTTCTTGATGGTCGAGGGTGGCCGTATTGACCATGCCTTGCATGACACCAATGCAAAACGTGCGTTGCAGGATACGGTTGCTTTTGACAATGCGATTAAGGCAGCGATTGATAAAATTAAACTGACTGATCCAGAGCTCAAAAATACCTTGATCGTGGTGACTGCTGACCATGACCATACCATGGTCTTGAATGGTTATGCGAAACGTACAGGTAAATATGTAAAAGGTGCTGAGACCAGTGTCTTGGGCCTAGTGAAGAACTATAACAAAGCGGGATTCTCAACCGATGTCAACGGCAATCCATATCCGATCATTGGCTTTGGTACAGGTAAAAAACGTTTAGATAATGACCGTATTGAAGCGCGTGGTGTTTTAGCTGATAACGATAGTTGTAATCCAGCAGCAGGCCCAGCAGGTAAATATACCGATAGCCGTGGGACGGATATTGATAAAGATGGTTGGTGTACGGGTACAGCTTCAGATGATTTCCAGCAAGAAGCAGTGGTGCAGACTGGTTTCGCTGATAGTGAAACGCATGGCGGTACTGATGTGTTCCTTGGCGCGATTGGTGTGGGGTCAGACAACTTCCACGGCAGTCTAGAAAATATCGAAGTATTTAATTTAGTTCGCAAAGCCATTGGCCTAGATAAATAACAACAGACTGGAGAATGATGATGTTAAAACAATTTAAATTAGGTCAGTTGGGTATGAAAGCATCTGCTTTAACTGTTGCACTCTTGGCTGCAAGTACAGGTGTACAGGCGGCGGGTGAAGCTAAAAATATCATTTTCTTTTTAGGTGATGGTATGGGGCCAACTACGGTCACGGCAAGCCGTATTTATGGCTATGGTGAATCTGGCAAATTAACCATGGACACCTTGCGCCGTACCGTACGTATCAAGACTTATTCAGAAGATGGTCAAACCACCGATAGTGCGCCGTCAATGGCAGCCTATATGACAGGGAAAAAAACCCGTAATGAAGTGATTGGCATGACACCGGGAACTGTTGCTGTTGAGCCAAGCTCAGGTACGGCACCCGATGGAACGAAAGTGTCGAATGCTGTGAATAACTGCCCAACGCCTGGCTCGAGTGTAGCAGCAGGCAGTCCTGCCGAGACGATTCTTGAATTGGCCAAAGCCAATGGTAAAAAGGTAGGGGCGATTACCACGACAGAATTAACCCACGCAACCCCAGCTGCAACTTTTGCTCATGTGTGTAATCGTAATGCGCAATATGAGATTGCGCGTCAAGTGATTCCTGGTGGTGCAGGTTATAACCCTAAACTGCTCGATGGTGTGGATGTGCTCATGGGGGGTGGTCGTAACCACTTCACTCCATATAATGCGACTGACAATAAACGGGGACGTATTGATGGACGTAATTTGCTGGATGAGCTAAAAGCGAAGAATTATACCGTCGGTGCGACAAAAGCAGAAATGGATGCTGCACCACTGAATAAAAAATATATCGGTCTTTATTCGGCAACCTCTCATCTGGAATATGACTTGGATCGTCCTAGAACGGCACCGAATCAACCAAGTTTGGCTGAAATGACCGCAAAATCGATTGATTTATTACAGG
Source organism: Acinetobacter colistiniresistens (assembly GCF_000413935.1). GTDB lineage: Bacteria > Pseudomonadota > Gammaproteobacteria > Pseudomonadales > Moraxellaceae > Acinetobacter > Acinetobacter colistiniresistens. The sequence goes on from NZ_KE340378.1 coordinate 384,439, forward strand.
CACAAGATACTGCAGGTAAAGGCTTCTTCTTGATGGTTGAAGGCGGACGTATTGACCACGCTTTACATCAAACCAATGCTAAACGTGCTTTACAAGATACCATTGCCTTTGATAATGCGATTAAGACCGCACTGGATAAAATCAAGAAAACTGATCCTGAGTTAAAAAATACTTTAATCGTCGTCACGGCTGACCATGACCATACCATGACATTTAATGGTTATACTGCACGTACTGGCAAAACCACGGCGACGAATCCAGGTATCTTAGGCTTAAGCTATAGTTATCAAGAGGCGAAAGCATCAGATACGCGTACCCGTGTATTAGAGGATGGCAAGAAACATGCCCCTAACTTTGATGCGAAAGGCAAGACCTCAACCACTTTAGTGTTTGGTAATGGTGGTGGGCCACGTCCAACGTCACGCATCGATATTACTGACAATGAGGCAGCAGCCGATGATTATTTACAAGAGGTTGGGGTAAAACTTGGTAGTCCTGGCTCTGAAACACATGGTGGTGGAGATGTCTTATTGTTTGCTGAAGGCGCAGGTTCACAAGTCTTTAAAGGGACGAGAGAAAATGCATGGGTGTTTAGCAAATTAAAAGAAGCATTTGGCTTTAAATAAACCTTTTATTGAAGTTTTTCATCATATTGCAAGAAACCTCAGTCACTATGACTGAGGTTTTTTTATGTAGGAAATAACATGCGCCTTGTGATTAGTTCAGTCTTACTCTGTTTGGGGATGACTTCTTTACATGCTGCTCCCTTATTGAGCGCCAGTATTATGCGTGAGACTCAAACCATTGGGAATGATGGCGTGACACGTACCAGTGTGTTTCAGGAGCGTATGTATCGTAATACACAGAATATCTGGATTGAGCGTGTATTACCTAAACATCATCAACATGGTCAGGAGAAAGGTGGCCATAAACATTTAGATTTGGCTGAAGCAGCGCAGCATTATTTTATTGATCATAAAAAACAGCCAAAACTCAATTTAGTGTTGATGGAAGATAAAACAGTTGTGCATTTACAGGATGCCGATGTTGATATGTTAGGCTTAAGTAATTGCTGGTCATGCGTTTATTCATTAATCGACCCTAAAAGTCTAAAAGCAATGACAGTGAAGAAAAAGGATGCAAACACTACATGGTATGAGACTCAGAATAAGAAAAATAAAATGAGTATTGAGTGGGATAACCGCAATAACATTGCCAAACGTGTTGAAGTTCGTAGTCTGGATGGTTTGCGTTACGACATCCTAAAAGCCAATATTCAACAGGTGAATATTGCCGAACCTTGGAAAACATATAGTAAGTTTACAACGAAGGACTATTCCGATTTTGGGGATTAACTGAACTAAAATTGCATGCTTGGATTTAGCCCCTTCTTAAAGGGGCTTTATCATAATAAGACTCATCAAAATAGATTTAGCCAAGTAATAAATATAAATTAGCCAGATCACGCCAATATAATCAGTCGAACATTGCGATATTTCTTATTTGCGTTCGAACGGATCATGATGAATTGATCCAGACATACAAAAGCCGACATGATGTCGGCTTTTGTATTTTCAATGCTTGCTTATTTTGTTGTTGCAGCTTTCTTTTCTACTGAAGGTGCAATTGGATCTGCAGTAATATAACCCACCGCAGCAGCAAAACGGTCTTTGTAGTTTGCACGGACTAAAGGATCAAGCGTCGTTTTTACTTTATCGTGTAATGGAGATTCCCAGTCACCCGGGTGCTGGAAGTTACTCATGATATAAGTCCAACCATTCACCGCATCTACAGCATGTAGACCTGTTGATTCAGCACCAGCAGGCGTGGATAAGATACGGCTTAATTGTTTGGTATCGACATTATAAGCCCATAAGAAGTTATTGATGTGCATACCACTATCTTCACCAATGAAGAGGGTACGTAAATTTTCAGAGAACTTGATGTTATCTGGGTTGGCAATTTTATCTGCATTGGCAAGGTTACCTAGGGCATCAGCAGTGGCAAGGTCTTCACCAACCAAAGCCGCAGGAGCTTCCATGTGTATCGATACCCATTCACTATTAATCAACTGGTTTTTTTGATCAACTTGGCTACCTTTTAAGGTGTGAGCATACACGGCACCTGCTTTCGGGCCTTGTACTTGGATATCAGTGGTTTTGTCAATCATAGAAGACTGAACATAAGACATTGCAGAATAAGCAATTTTATCCTTAATGTTGACCGTTGTACCTTCCATTTTGGTGAATCCCATACTTGCACCGACCAAAGCTGCATAGCGATGGGTTTCAAGGAATGCAGCCTCACGCTCTTTACCTGCAACTAATTTCACCCAGTTATCTTTGCCACTGAAGCGAATCTTGGTATAGCTTGCATCTTTAGGATCAGCAGTTTTGACATCCATAAGATCAGAAATTTTATATTGATCAGCCCAGCCTTTTACTTCATCGCTTGTTGCATGACCAAGATTGATCCAGCTGATATCACCCGCACCTGGGCCGACGCCAGATGTTTGCTTCCATTTAGCAACATAGAGTGTGCCTGCAGATAAATCTTTTTCTTTATCTGCAACGAACATAAACAAGCCGCCATTGGTTGCATCATCACCCATTAATGCCGTGCGGTTATCTGGCATGACTTGTACTAGCTCATGTGAAATACGACCTAAACAGTAATGTTTTTTAATTGAACCCGTACCATCGGTATTAACCGTCACTTCTGGTAAATGACCGTAGTGGTAAGGATTGCCTTTATTGCTGTCGCCAAATAGGTTTTTACTGAATACAGGTAGATAGCTTCCTGCAACGTTATTTGCATCAGGCTCGTATTCTTCACTCGAAAGATGTGTTCCCCATGGCGATAAGCTGGCACCACAGGTAATCCATAAGCCATTGACCTTGGAGGTATCCACATTGTGATATTTCACTAAAGATAAATGACCTGTTTTAGGGTCTTGATCCAGAGTTAAAATGGCGATTGGTGAAGGTAAAAGACCATACATAGAGCTTAGGCTTTGATCACGAGTGGTATATTCAAATTGCACTACATGGAAAACAGGATTTCCTGCAACACCTAAGGCTTTTTTATCTGCATCGGTAAAATCTTTACCTGTCGCTTGTTTAAAGCTAATCAACGAGCTTCCATCTGGACAATCTGAAAAGAATTGGCGTTCTTGCCCTGCTTTTGATTTATCGATAATCGGTTGGTTATTGATATCAACATAACCTCCGGCAAGGATTTTGCCGCCTTTGCCATCAGTTACCATGTCACCTGTGGTGAAGAAAGGCTTATAAGCAAGGGTGTAATCGGTTTTTGAACCATCATCCCAATTGATACTGAGCGTTGAGGCAACGGTGGTGGTTGCCATTGCAGCAGGGTTGCTTAGATTCGGAGCTGCCATGGGGGTAAATGTTGCATTTTTAAATTTGGCAGCAGGAGGTGTAGGGGTGATAGCAGAGTCATTATTATCATCATTACAGCCTGTTAAAACGGCGGCGGTACTCATTGCTCCGAGGGGTAAAAATGGAACGCCTGCGAACCATTTTAAAATATCACGACGACTTGGCTGATGGGTATTGGCTGTCATAGTAAATCCATTTCTTTAATATAGGGCAAATAAATCCTGATAGATTCTATGAAGCAGAGATGACATTTTTTTGACAGTTTTAATGCAGTTTTAAGACAATTTATTTTTTATAAGCGACTAAAAAATATGAAATTAAAATAAAAAAAACTCCCTGAAGTTTTTCAGGGAGTTTTAGGCTGTTTTAGTCGGCTACTTTTCTTTTTTCCAGTATTTTTCCGAACAGTAAACCAAGTTCAAACAGCATCCACATGGGTACTGCCAGCATAATCATGGACAAGGCGTCGGGTGGTGTGACAAACATGGCCACAAAGAAACAGCCCACAATAATGAAGCGGCGTTTTTCCACCAGACTCTGGGTACTCACCACACCAATTAAAATCAGGACGAGGGTAATAATCGGGATTTCAAAGGTGAAACCAAAGACTAAAAACAGCTTTAAGCAGAAGCTTAAATAACTATTGATGTCGGTCATTGGTGCAACAGTTTCAGGGGAGACACTAATAAAGAAATGCAGAATTGCAGGCAGCGTAATAAAATAAGCAAATGCCACACCCAGATAAAACAGCACGATACTACCTAACAGCAGGGGAATGGCCAGATGGCGTTCCTTTTCATACAGTGCAGGTCTGATAAATGACCAGATCTGATAAATGATGTAGGGCATCGCCAGCATAAAGGCAACAAATAAATTAAGCTTAAAGGGCGCCATAAATGTTGCAGTAACATCGGTTGCAATCATGGTTGATGTTGCGGGTAACTGCTGTCTTAACGGTTCAGAGAGCCATTGATAAGTGGTATTTCTAAATGGCAATAAGCAGAAGAAAAGAAGAATCGTCACCCCAACAATCTTAAACAGATATTGTCGCAGCACAATTAAATGCTGCATCACCGGCATTTGTTGCAGGGATTCTTCAGTACTGGCTGAGGTTGATGGTAATTGGCTCATACGGCAATCTTTAATTCTGTATCAAACTTTGGTGCCGATAAGGGCGACTCAAGGTGATGAGGTAAATGCTTTTGATAGGCAATACTGAAAGGGACAATACGTTGCTCTGAACAATGGCTATAAATCACGGGTGACTGAGTCTTGGTTTCTGCAACTTCTGTCTCTGACGGTGTTTGTGTGCCTTTAAGCGCATCGAGTTGTTGTTGCATCCTGCGTTCGAGCTCAGTAATTTTATCAATTTCTTTTTGCATTTCTTCACGGAACTCAGAAAGGCGGAGTTCACGGTCAATTTCGTTCTGAATGTTGTTGATAAATTTTTTAATTTTTCCATACCATTTCGCTACGAACCGGGCAGCTTCTGGTAATTTATCCGGGCCAAGCACCAGCAATGCAATCACTGCAAAGCAAAAGATCTCGGTCATTCCCAAATTCAGCATAGTCGTGCTCGCTTAGCCTTTTACTGAGTTTTCAGTATTTTTAACTTGAGCATCAATGGTGCGAGGTTCATTTAAAGGAGCAGCTGTTTCTTCTTCTTTCATTGATTTTTTGAAGTCTTTTACTGCACCACCGACATCTTTACCTAAGTTTTTAAGCTTAGATGTGCCGAAAAGTAAAATCACGACAAATGCAAAAATTAGTACATGCCAAATTGATAAGCCAGCCATTCTTCTATTCCTATAAAACTTTGCTATATCTCAACAGTTGGCCATGACAAATATGTGACACTTATATTGCAGTTTTAAGACAAAGCAGCTGTTTTCCTGCAAATAGTGCTAGCATAAGCAGCGTATAAATAAGTGATAAAAACTAGATTGACATGACCTTTATCCTCCCAATAGGCGCCTTTGTTTTCGGGCTTTTGATCGCTCAATTCAAAGTCTCAGAACAGACCAAAAAGATCTTATCTGCTTTATTGGCGCGGTTATTTATTCCTGTAGTGATTATTTACAATATGGTGTTCTATCAGGCAGGTAGCTTTGCACTTATTCTATTTAGTTTCATTTCATCGATCTTGCTGTTTTACTTATTTGCCTATTTCTCTAAAGACCGTTTGCAGGCACTTTGTTTTAGTTATAGCAATATTGGTTGGCTTGGTTTTCCATTCGCCATAGCCTTATTTGGAGAGCAAGTCAGTGCAGCGATGATTGCACTGTATATTGGCGGATCTTTATTTGGCAATATTTGGGCGGTGACTGCAGTTTCAAAAGAATCATCAAACGCCTCAGTGATTTTCCAGAAAGTTTTACAATCACCGCCAGTCTTGGCCTTGTTTGCAGCATTGATTTTATGGCTATGTGGTATTCAGCGTTTACAGGGGAATCTTGTTGTAGAAGGGCTGTATGATGTTGCCAAATTTGGGATGAGTTTTGCAGGGATGTGTATTTTAGGGATGTGGCTCAGATATACACGGGTGCATCGGGCTGACTTATGGCTAAGTACGCGCACACTGATGCTGAAATTATTGTGTGGTCTGGTCATTTGTAGCGTGACTTATTATTGCATTGAGATTCCACAGATTAAATTCTTGATACCTGTGCTGTTCTTTTTATTTTGTCTGCCGCCTGCCGCTAATATTGTTGCTTTGGAAACGCATTACCAAGGTACAGGCATTTCAGCCCGTTATATTGCTGCAGGAACCATTGTGAGTTGTATGGTGATAGTGATTTATAGTTTATTGCTGCATATAAAAAGTGCCCTCATATAGGAGAGCACTTTAGGGTTTTAAACCAAACTGGCTTTAAACAGCTGCATCGCTTGACCGCGATGGCTGATCTTATTTTTCTCAGCTTTGCTGAGTTCAGCACTCGAAACATTGAGTTCTGGTAGCCAAAATAAAGGATCATAACCAAAACCGTTTTCACCACGTGCGGCGGCTAAAATCTCACCTTTCCAAATGCCTTGGAAAATTTGTGGGAGTGGATCTTCTGCATGGGTGACCAATGCCAAGACACAAACAAACATGCCTTCAATGGTTTCGCCTTCTTTACGCAAAGGTGCAAGATCAGCCAACAGTTTTTGGTTATTGGCAGCATCATTGCCATGTTCGCCTGCATAACGTGCTGAGTAAATCCCAGGTGCACCACCTAAGATCGGGACACATAGTCCAGAATCATCTGCCAGTGCAGGTTTACCTGAAAGTTTAGATGCATGACGTGCTTTGATAATGGCATTTTCAACAAAGCTAAGACCATCTTCAATCGCATCTTCAATATCGAGTTTGCCTTGCGGAATAATCTCGACAGGAAGATTCAGTTGTTGAAACAGATGTTCAAATTCAACAACTTTACCTTTGTTATTGCTTGCAAGGACAAGGCTGCCTTGGTTGAGCCATGCTTGGGTAGACATGCTGAAAATCTCAATATTTTAAATCAGATGAATTGTACTCGATTTGGTGGTCTAAGTCGGTTGTATATCTTTATGATTAAACACCGATAATAGTAAGTCCATCAACATCTTGTTCTAATAGTTTGCTTAAGAAACGTATAAGATCATCCATCATTTTGATCACTTCCACTTTATATTTTGGATATTTTTTCTTAAAAAATTTTGTTTCTTGTTTAAATAAAAGACGAACATTATCGTTATAGCGTAAATATTTTTTAGCTTCTAAGTAAACTTTATATGTATCAAGTTTTGCAATAACTTGCGCTATTTCTCCTGCATCAAGATATGTATTTCCCCAGTGTGACCAAGGCTTTTTATCCCTTAAAAATAAGTGCTCTACTAAAGAAAATGCGATTTCATCAATGACAATTGAATGATCACAATTTGGATTTTGTTGCAAATCATAGGGAATGATCTGCATGTTAAGACCAGCATAAATTCCATCTGAATAGGGTGTAACGGTAAAAGAAAATTTCATGCTAAAGTTTTTTCAAAATCAGTGTGTGGAAATTCCAGAATTTAATTTTTCCGTGAGCATTTGGATGTTCTGTTCTGGTTTCTTGATTCAATAAAATTTCATAATCTTCAATGAACAGTTGTTTAATTTGCTGGCGATTAAATCCTTGCATGGTCTGAGGCTGTTGTAATAACCAAGCATCATTTTGACCTAAAAGTTGTATTAATAAAATCCCGCCTTGCGGCAAGGCATGTTTCATCTTTGCGAGTACATGATCAATTTGGCTAGGGGCGCAAAAGAACAGACTGAATAGGGCAATGATAATACTGGCTGATGGAAACGGATAATTCTCAAAAACATGATTTGAGAAAAAGAATTTAGGATGATTTTTAAATCGATACTGACATGCCCGTTGTGCTGCTTCAGAGGGATCAAAGGCATAAACCCGATAGTCATGTTTGAGTAAGAAGGCTGCTTCATTGCCTGCGCCACATCCACAATCAATGGCAACACGAGGGAGGGTCACATCAATATACTGGAGTGCATATTCCAAGATCGGACGATGTGATTGATCTTGGGTGAGTTCCGCAAATATCTGAGACATGAGTACTAAAAAATGAACAATTTAAGATAAATAGCAGCTTAAGATCTTTTTGTAAAAGTAGAAATTGAACTACATTTAAATCAATTTGGAATAAAACCAATAAAAAACCGACTCTTACAAGTCGGTTTTTTATATTACTCAATAGATCTAAGCAAGATTATTGCGCTTGAATCCATTTATCAGCACGGTCACGTGCAGTACGAATCTGATCTTGAGTCAAGTTAGCAGCCAACGCGGTTTTCTTCCCTTCAGATAGGCTGATGACTTTAGTATCCAGCATGCCATCACGGGTAGATAATTCATACCATTGATAAGCACCAACAAAATTTTTCTTTTGCTCTTCCATCATTGCAAGATTGAAGCTGGCACGGTTATCGCCGTTGCTTGCTGCTTTCTCGAAATATTTACGCGCTAAAGCTTCGTCTTTTTTGGTACCAATACCATCGGCATACATACGACCGACATTCAACTGCGCTGCAGATAAGCCTTGATCTGCTGCTGCCTTGAATAAAGAGAATGCTTGTTTCTCATCTTTAGCAACGTCTTTACCAAATTGGTAACGGGTTGCTAAATAAAACTGTGCCCCAGCTTGACCAGATCTTGCTGCGCTTTGTAATTCACCGATACTCATGACTGAGTATCGCGCTGCCTGTGTTGCCACAGATTGTGGTTGAGCAACATAGTCAGCGTGCGCTTGTATACTGATCAGACCAAATAAAAATGTGCTGATTAATGTCTTTTTCATAGAGCGCTCACTCGATAAATTGCGACTTCACCAAATAGGTTCGGCATATGCTTACTGAGCATACTACCTTGTTGGTCACCATTAACGGCAAGTCGATTAATAATTTTAATCCGATTCTCGGCACATAAGGCTTCAAAGTCACGGAAAGTACATAAATGAATATTCGGGGTGTTATACCACATATACGGTAAAGCTTCCGAAACAGGCATTTTCCCTTTCAAGGCAAGAAAAGAACGTGTCTTCCAATGCGCAAAGTTTGGAAAAGTAATAATGGCCTGTTTGCCGACACGCACCATATCACGAAGTAATACATCGGGTGCATCTACAGCTTGCAAAGCTTGTGCCATAACCACAGAGTCAAAAGACTGGTCGGCAAAACGGCTTAAACCGAGGTTTAAGTCCTGTTGGATAATATTTAACCCCCGACTGATGGCAATTGCAATCTTTTCTTGATCAATTTCTAGCCCATAGGCACGAATATTGTGCTGTTTGCTCATATGAGCCAGCAATTCACCATCACCACAGCCTAAGTCTAACACGCTAGAGTTCGGGTTGATCCATTTTTCAGCGAGTCGTTGATCTATACGCATTAGTGCTGCTCCTGCGATGTCGATTGCAACTGTTGTTCTCCACCTAAAAATGCGCGTAGGGTTTTCACATAGAGTGGAATAGGGAAGAGGAAAGAGTCATGGCCTTGTTCAGCATCAATATCTAAGTAGCTGACAGGCTTATGATTATCAATCAAAGCATCCACCAGTTCCTGTGAGCGACTCGGACTAAAACGCCAGTCTGTGGTAAATGAAATCACTAAAAATTGGCACTTCGGTTGACTCATGGCTTTCGTTAAAGAATGTTCATATTCACGTGAAGGGTCAAAATAATCCAAGGCCTTGGTCATAATCAAGTAAGTATTTGCATCGAAATTGCGACTAAATTGTTCACCTTGGTAACGTAAATAACTTTCCACTTGGAATTCGACATCAAAACCATACATAAATTTGCCCGATTTTAAATCGCGACCAAATTTCTGTTTCATGGCTTCTTCAGACAAGTAGGTGATATGGCCGACCATCCGTGCCAAGATCAAACCGCGTTTTGGATAACTATCATTTTCCAGATAACGACCATGATGAAAATCAGGATCAGAAAGAATTGATTGGCGCGCAACTTCGTTGAAGGCAATATTTTGTGCGGAAAGCTTTGGTGCACTGGCGATAATGGCACATTTTTTTAAGCGGTCTGGATAATCCAGTGACCATTGTAGTGCCTGCATACCGCCCAAAGAGCCGCCAATCACTGAATACCAAACTTTAACGCCTAAACGATCTGACAGCATGGCTTGGGTTTTGACCCAGTCGCGAACTGTGACCAGTGGAAAGTCTGGGCCATAAGGACGGTTTTCATTTTCAGGATTCGGTGAGGTTGGTCCCGTTGAACCGCTGCAACCCCCGATATTATTTAAGGAAACGACAAAGAAGTGATTGGTATCAATCGCTTTTCCTGGTCCAATACAACTGTCCCACCAGCCTGCTTTTTTGTCATCATCATGATGGTAGCCTGCCGCATGATGATGTCCTGACAATGCATGGCAAATCAGAATGGCATTGGATTGATCTGCATTGAGTGTTCCATAGGTTTCAACCATTAAATCGAAACGCGGCAATACTCGGCCACATTCAAGTTCTAAAGGTTGTTCAAACTGAAACTTTTGTGGTGTGACTAAACCCACTGAATCCGATGGAAAAGACACTGGAATGATTCGCCCTATAATAAATCATTAATAATAAAAGGATACCAATTCAGGTATCCTTTCCAAAGTCATTTTTTCTGATATTACAACTCAGCTTTACTGACGATTATGTGATATTTCACTGATCTAAACCGCGGCAGCAACCACTTGATCTGTGGTTAATACGCCTTGTTCAATCAAACGGTTGGTACAGGCAATAATGGCCTCGATTGATGACGTCACGATGTTGTCATGCACACCGGCACCGAATGCGCTCTTACCTGTGCCTTTGACTTGAAGCTCAATTAAGGCAAGGGCTTTGGCATTGGCACCTGAACTGATGCTGCGCTCTTCATAGTTCACCACATCAATTGGTAACTGCAAGGCATTGAGCATAGCGGAAATTGGGCCATTACCTTCACCACGGAGACGTTGAATTTCGCCGTCGATTTCAACGTCTAATTCAATGATTTGTGTACCATTAATATCCGACAATTGATAATGTTTGGTGTGATAATGACTGTTTTTCACATCCACATAAGTCTTTTCAAATAATGACCAGATTTCATGTGCACTGATTTCAGTCCCGTTTTCATCAGTATGTTGTTGTACGATCTGACTGAATTCGATTTGGACACGGCGTGGCAAGGCAACGTTGTAGTTCGATTCCAATAAGTAAGCGATACCGCCTTTGCCTGACTGGCTATTGACACGGATTACCGCATCATAGTCACGACCCAAGTCTTTCGGATCGATTGGCAAGTAGGGCATATCCCAGATCTCTTCGTTTTTCTGGAATTCAAAGCCTTTTTTAATTGCATCTTGGTGCGAACCAGAGAATGCAGTAAAGACCAAGTCACCTGCATATGGATGACGAGGATGTACTGGTAAACCTGTACATTCTTCGACGGTGGCAATCACTTCGTTGATATTTGAGAAGTCTAAGTTTGGTGCAACACCTTGGGTATACATATTCAAGGCAATTGCAGCAACGTCGACATTACCTGTACGCTCACCATTCCCAAACACACAACCTTCAACACGGTCAGCACCCGCCATGATCGCCAATTCAGAGGCTGCGATACCACAGCCACGGTCATTGTGACAGTGAACTGAGATAATCACGCCATCACGACGCGCCAAGTTACGGTGCATCCATTCGATTTGATCGGCATAGACATTTGGTGTAGACACTTCGACTGTTGCAGGCAAGTTCAAGATGACTTTATTGGTCGGTGACGCTTCCCAGATTTCCGTGACAGCATCGCAGACCTCTTTGGCAACCTCTAATTCAGTTGCAGAGAAACATTCTGGGCTGTACTGGAAAATCCAGTCGGTTGCCGGGTATTGTGCTGCATATTCTTTGACTTTTGTTGCGGCATTAATCGCAAGTTGTTTTGAGCCATTGGCATCGACATTCAAGACTTTCTTACGGAAAGTAGGCGAGTTTGAGTTGTAGATATGCACAATGGCACGTTCTGCACCGACTAAGGCTTCAAAAGTACGTTCGATCAAGTGATCACGTGCTTGAACCAAAACCTCGATGTAAACATCTTTAGGGATCAAATCTTCTTCAATCAACTTACGGGTAAAATCAAAGTCGATTTGCGAGGCAGAAGGGAAGCCAATTTCAATATGTTTAAAGCCGATTTTAACCAACATGTGGAACATTTTTAATTTTTGATCCATATTCATCGGTTCAAAAATCGCTTGGTTACCATCACGAAGGTCGGTACTCATCCAGATCGGTGCTTGATTGATTTCATTATTCGGCCACTGGCGATCGGGTAAGTCCACGCGCTGGTACATACGGCGGTATTTTTTGCTTGGGTCAGCCAACATCATGAGAGAACTCCTTGTCGTAGCCATGGTTGCTGATTCAAATTTAAGGCAACATGCTACAGATATATATGGTGTCTAAAAGAAATAATTTAAAGAGAAGGTGAAGATTGGGTGCCTAAAAGTAGAGGCAAAAAATTATATGCGCGCGAGGCGCAGCATCAGGAGAAGAGCAGCGAGATGTGTTGTATGAGACGGGTGGGTAAAGCCGCAATTTGTTTTCATCATCTACCATCATTCATATTTGTCATTTAATTTTGCAGTTATCTTAATCATCTAACTGGACTCAGTTTAGGTGAAAATACAGACGACTGCAAAGGGCTGTAAAATATTTTAATTTGAATGAATGGAAAATATTTCCCTGTTTTTTGCACTATTCTGCGGAACAAGGGAAATATTTTTCGTTAATTTTATTAATATTGGAAAATAACGTAAGGATTGGCTCTAAATGTGACGAGAACAGTTAAATTATAACTCAGCCCATTTACGCATGAGATTATGATAAAGATTGGTGAGTTTAATGACTTCGGCATGAGTGTCACCGAGTTGCATACGCAGATTTTGAATCGTTTGATCTAAGGTAAACAGCATATTCCGATCAGCGTCATCACGCACCATACTTTGCACCCAAAAGAAGGACGCAGTTCGACATCCGCTACGAATCGCAGTGACTTCATGCAGACTTGATGACGGATAAAGTACCATATCACCCGCAGGTAATTTGGCTTCATGGTAGCCATAAGTATCTTCAATGACTAACTCACCCCCTTCATACTCATTCGGTTCAGATAAAAATAGAGTGCAGGAGAGATCTGTACGTAAACGCTCTTTAGTGCCACGAATGCGACGGATTGAATTATCGACATGGAAACCAAAAGATTCCTGATTTTCATAACGATTGAAAAGAGGAGGGATAATATCCAGTGGCAGGGCTGCTGAAAGGAAGAGAGGGTGTTTCCCCAATTCTTCTAAAATAATATTACTTAGATGGTGGGTTAAAGGATGATCTTCAGGCAGTTGCTGATTATTTTTTACTGTGGCAGAGAGGGTGCCTGCGGTAACTTTGCCATTGGCCCATTCGATTTTATCCATTTCTTCGCGAAAGTACTGAACTTGTTCTTTGCTTAATACATTGGGAATATGATGGATCACAGTAAATACCTTGTGGGAAATAATGACTGATAAAAAATAGCCTCATTATGAGGCTATTTTTGCAATAAAAGCCATAATTAAATCATGGCTTTTATTAAGGGAATTAGTATTTAAAGTTTACAGACAATACTGCGCTGCGGCCTTCTGCTTCAGTCGCATAATGCGCTGCATAGGCTTTAGTGAAGTAGCGTTTATCTGATAAATTGTTAATGTTTAACTGTAAGTCAACATTTTTATCTACATTATAACGAGCCATTGCATCGTAGCGAACATAGCCTGGAACCCATTTGGTATTCGCTGCATCACCATAGACTCTATCCATAGCCACTGCACCAGCGCCTAAAGTAAGCTGTGGCAAGACTTTATAGGTTGTCCAAAGGGTCGCTGAGTTTTTCGCAACGTTTTGAACTCGGTTGCCATTGGTTGGGCTTGGTTGATAATTTGGTGCTGTTGCAGTTCCTTTGTTAACAAAGCCAGCATCTACGATTTCACTGTCTAAATAAGTATAACCTGCTGATACTGCCCATTTATCTGTGAGATTACCATTCGCACCAAGCTCAATACCATCTACGCGTGTTTCACCAATGTTTCTTGTGAAACCATCAGTATCCAAAGCACGTGTATTTTCTTTTTCAGTACGGAAAATAGCAGCGGTTAAATTTAATTTATTATTTAATACATCCCATTTAGTGCCAATTTCGTATGTTTTAACTTCTTCAGGTTTCAGGTTGTTGATTGCACGAGATTGTTCATCTGTTGTGCTTCGGCCTGGAACGCTAATACCCTCTGAACCATCACCAGCATCCACACCTACAGGGTTGGCAGAAGTTGCATAGCTGATATAAATCGCGCCGTTTTCAGCTGGTTTGAAAGTAAGGCCAGCTTGATAGTTGAAGAAATCATTGCTTGAACTATATTTTGTTCCAGCTTTGATAAGTGTCGCACCTGAACCCGAATCTTGATTGTATTTCATATCAGTTTCAAATTTGTCCCAACGAACCCCCAGATCAAGTAACCATTGTGGGGTGATGGTGATGTTATCCAGGACATAAACTGATTGAGTTTTTGAAGTAATATTGGTGACATTCGGATTTGCTTTGATATTTCCTAACCATGCATCACCCGAATTAGGATTGTTTAGGCTTGTACACCAGCCATTTGAATTTGCTAATGAACAAGCATTGTTTGCACCACTACCACCGATTTTTGCAGTATTTGGATCAGTTACAATATTCGTTCCACGATCAGAATCTTGCTTAGAATATTCAGCGCCCGTATTAAAGCTGTGCTTAAGTGAGCCCGTATTAAATTTACCAGTTAATGCAAGCTGATCTGTAAAGGTATCTGTATTGGTTAAATTAGTATTAACTCGACGCCACACTTGACCATTTACAATATTGCCTTGTGTATCATCTGGTTGAGTCCATAAATAATCGTTTTTAGATTTGCTATAGACTGCTGTATTGCTCAGCGTTAAGTTTTCGGTTAAATCATGTTCTAACTTGATGGTGCCAATCTGATTTTCTTGTTTTTGAAAATCGCGATCTTTCCAACCATAATAGATACCTTGTTTAACATCTACAGGTTTCCCCGCAGTTGTTTTCTTAGTCGTATCATATTGATATGGAACACCAGAATCTGGTTCATCATTTGTTTTTAAATAGTAGTAACTCAAGGTCCCACGAGTGGCAGAATCTAAACCGAAGCTAATACTAGGGGCAATACCTGCACGTTTATATTCAGCACCATCATGTTGTCCCGCTTTTTCATTTTGGTGACCCATTACAACAACACGAGCCGCAACACCATTACCGAAATCTTTGTTTCCATCTAAAGTAATACGAGCATAATTGTCTGTACCACCAGAAATAGAGCCTTCTAAAGCATCGCCTTTTTTAGCGACTTTAGAAATCATGTTGATGCTACCGCCAGAAGTACCCGCACCACCTAAAGCAGATGCTGAACCTTTAGTTACCTCTACTTGTTCAATTGCAAACATTTCGCGATTTTGAGAGGTTGAGCTACGAATGCCATCGACATACATTGAACTTTCAGAGTTATAACCGCGAATGAATGGACGGTCACCATTTGGGTTACCACCTTCACCCGCACCTAGGGTAATGCCAGGAATGGTACGTAAAGCATCACTTAAGGTCGTAACTTGCGTGTCTTCAATCAATTGTTTTGAAATCACTGAAACCGATTTTGGTGTATCCAAAAGCGGGGCAACAAATTTGCTGTTTGCAGATTTATCTACTTTGAGACTTTGTTCTTGTTCAGCTTGAGCATGAATTGTTGGGAGTTGCATAGCTTGGTCTTGTGCAATAGCAGGTACTGCAATCACAGAAAGTGAAGATGCAATTGCAGAAGAAACGAGCTTCTTCCGTGATTTAATAAAAGACATTTGGCACGCCTAAACAGTGTAAAAATTTATGCAAAGAATAATCATTCTTATTTTTATATTCATTTGTTTTGGATTGGTTTTTCCAATTGTTTCTAATTATTACAATGGAAACTTTAATAATTTTTTGATCTTTACTGTTTAATATTGTTATTAATTTGTTGATTTTTTTAATTAATCTAATAAAACGATTGTATCTTTACTTTTGATTTTTAATTTGGATGGGATGCTACTATTCATTTAAATGAAGCTTAATTGATAATTTTATAAATTAAAACGATGAAGTTTTGAATATCAGTATTTTATCTTTAATATAGATCAATGTTACCTAAAGACTTTAGTTCTTTACTGGTGATAACTGACATTCTGGTTGTTCGGTTATGAATGGAGATAATGCTTTTTTTCTTGATGCTTTTAGATTGTCAAGACAGAAACTTGTTGTTTATGAGATGAAGTGTTTAGCAACCAGTACGAATAAAAGAGCAATAAAAAACCTGCGAGTGCAGGTTTTTTATTGCTGCTTGCTTATGACTTAGAAATCATAAGAGACAGATAGCCAGAAGTTACGACCTGCAAGGTAGGTGCCTGACATCCCTGAGCCAATTACCATATAGTCATAATAAGAGGCAGGATTTCCATTTGAATCAGTATATGAACCATTGCTAGTGAAATCTTTGTCAAGCAGGTTATTCACTGCACCATTGAAGCGCAGTTGATCATTCACACTATAGCTTGCACCTAGGTTGAATAAGTTATAACCCTTTAACTTGTTGTTGGTTGCATTGTAAATCAGAGCATCATCACCTGTAGTTTGTACGATGTCATAGCGTTTACGCTCAGATTTATACTCATGTTGTAACCATAGATCAAATGCGTCGTTAATATGCCAAGTTGAGGTCATATTAAAGGCATTTTTAGGGACATTACTTAGATATGAACCCTTATTTTTACCTTTGGTAATTTCGGTTTCCATATAGGTATATGCAGCTTTGATATCCCATTCAGGAATAATGCTATAGTTTAAGCTAAGTTCAACGCCTTTGGTTTCAGCCTCATCTGCATTGATTTTCTGTGAAAAAGCATTCTGAGTGATATGTGAACCATAACTCACACAACCTGGCTGGTTAGGATTAGTTGCGGAGAAACAGTTCTGTAATGCTGAACCCTCAGTAATTCGATTTTTAATTTTGGTAAAAAATGTGGTCGTACTCAGATCGAGATTGCCATTGTTATAGTTGAAGCCAAGTTCATAGTTGGTTGACTCTTCAGGTTTTAGGTTTGGCGAACCAACATTAAAGGTGGTGCCTTGTCCACTAATACTAACAATGCCTTTGTGGAGGTCTTTTGCAGAAGGGGCTTTATAACCTGTGCTCACCCCACCTTTCAACGTAAGATCGTCAGTTGCATTCCAGACTAAGTATGCACGTGGGCTAAATTGACCACCAAATCCAGAATGGTCTTCATAACGGCCACCAAGGGTAAAGCCGAGGTTGTCGAGGATGCGCCATTCATCTTCTGCATAGATAGAGAACGAGTCTTTTTTGAATGTCGCGCCAATGCCTGCAATATCATCTGCAATTTTGGCTTCTTTATATTCAGCGCCAACCGTTAATTTATGATCCGCAATCGGCATCACCACATGTGAATCGGCAACGAAATCAGTATTTTTTAAAGTACGATCCTGACCAGCTGAAGCATTACCCGGAAATGTATTGCGCGGGATGGTACGCCCAACAGTCTCAGTTTTAGTTTGACTGATATAAGAGTTCCATTGACCAAAGCTATAATCACCGTTATGACCGACGGAGATTTGATCGCGTTTAAACTCTAATTCATCTTTATAGCCATTAGCACGTGCAGGCGTATCAAGTGTTCCTAGGCGGTTATCGTCATTTTTATAGGTTTGGCTTGAGTGAAAACCATCAACCCAAAAATTATTTTGCTCATTTAATTTAAAGGATAGTTTGCCACCTACATCGTAGATATCAGCTTCGCTTGGGCGTGGGTCACGACCAGAAGTACCAGGAATTCGTTCAGATTTTTGACGATCTAAGTAAGAACCACGAAGTTGTACACCTAGTTTATCTTGAATAATCGGGCCATTGACCACGACGCTGGTTTTCCATGAATCGGCTTCGCCACCATGTTCCATGACATTGCCACTGACGGTGACATTACCATTCCATTCGTTGCTAATTTTCTTGGTAATAATGTTAATTACACCGCCCATAGCTTCTGAACCATAGCGTGTTGCCATTGGTCCACGAATGACTTCAATTCTTTCGATAGACGCGAGTGGAGGTAAGAAACCATTTGCAGACTCACCAAAACCATTTGGGGTGACATCTGAAGAGGTGGTTTGGCGACGGCCATCAATCAGAATCAGGCTGTATTCACTGCCTAAGCCACGCATTTTAATATTTAAACCAGATGTTTTTCCAATACCATCACGGATATCAATACCCGGAACATCTACAAGTAGATCGGCAATGCTAGTTGCATTTTTCTTTTCAATATCTTCTTTCGTCACCACACTAATCGAAGCAGGCGCATTTTTAATATCTTGTTCAAATCCAGCGGCTGATACCACAATGGTTGCAAGCTGGTGTGTATTGGTATTTTCAGGTGCTATCGTTGTATCTGCAAAAGCTGATGTGGTCATTGCCCCAAGTAATGCGAATGAAAGGGGGTGCAAATTAAATTTACTCATAACTAGAGTTCCAAAGCTGGACGAGAAAAAAGAAACAAATGCTCAAAAACAGCGCAAAGTATAGTGATAATACTTATCATTAACAACAAAAGATAACATTTGTTTTAAGATTGTTTTAAGAAAACTATGGTTTTCGATAAAATGAGAAATATATGTGCTTTTTTAGCATCCGATTTTGTATATCCAGAAAGTTGTCATATAATGTGGCACTTTAAAAATTGTTATTACTAACTAATATCGAGGAAGCCATGCAAGTAACGACTGAAGCGGTTTCGGGCGTTGCCCGTCGTTTAAATGTTTCTGTACCGACGAGCCGTGTTAACGAGCAGTTTGAAGCTCGCTTACAACGCACTGCCAAAACTGTGAAGATCAACGGCTTCCGTCCAGGTAAAGTGCCTTTGAATGTTGTTCGCCGTGAATATGGTGCGAGCATTTATCAAGAAGTTGTGAATGACATCATTCGTGATACTGTATTTGAAGCAATTCAACAAGAAAAAATCAATGCGGTCGGTATGCCGAACATTGAGAAAGTTGAAAACAAAGATGATGCTTTAGTTTTTGAAGCGACTGTTGAAGTTTATCCAGAAGTAGAAGTGAAAGCTTTTGCTGATCTAGAAGTTGAACGTAAATCATCAGAAATCAACGACAAAGACGTTGATGTGATGATCGAAAACTTGCAAAAACAACGTCAAACTTGGGCTGTAACCAAAGGTATGGCGAAGAAAGACATGCAAGTAACTTTCGACTTCGAAGGTACTGTTGATGGTGAGAAGTTTGAAGGCGGCGCTGCTGAAGACTTTAAATTGGTACTTGGTTCAGGTCGTATGATCCCAGGTTTTGAAGACGGTATCGTTGGTATGAAAGCTGGCGAAGAGAAAGTGATTGATGTAACTTTCCCTGAAGATTACCAAGCTGAAAACTTGGCGGGTAAAGCGGCTCAATTCAAAATCACTGTGAAGCAAGTTGAAAAAGCAAAACTTCCTGAGATTGATGCTGAATTCTTAAAAATCTTTGGTTTGACTGAAGAAGAAGGCGTAGACAAGTTAAAAGCTGATGTTCGTAAGAATATGGAACGTGAAGTTCGCAACGGTCTTCGTAACCAAGTTAAACAAGCTGCATTTGATGCGCTTGTTGCTGCAAACGAAATTGAAGTTCCAGCTTCAATGGTTGCTCAAGAAGTTGACCGTCAACGTCAGCAAATGATCCAGCAGTTCACTCAACAGTTTGGTGCTCAAGGTGCAGGCGCATTTGACAGCAGCATGCTTCCAGATGAGTTGTTCAAAGAACAAGCTGAAAAATCAGTTAAGCTTGGTGTGTTGGTCAGCAAAGTATTGGCTGACGCTAAACTTGAAGTTGACCAAGCACGTGTTGATGCTTACATCGATGACATGGCTTCTTCTTATGAAGACCCAACAGAAGTTGTTGAATACTTCAAAAATGACAAACAACAACGTGCTCAAATCGAAGCAGTTGTGTTAGAAGACCAAGTGGTTGATCACATCTTAGCTGCAGCTAAAGTAAAAGATGTTGCGATCAGCTATGAAGACTTATTAAAAGAGCAACAAGCTCGTCGTGGCTAAGCTTTTAAAAGTTGATTAAAGAAAAAGGCGCTTAATGCGCCTTTTTCTTTAGAAGAAGAGCGCGTGCCTTCATATCTTTTGTGAGATGCAAAAGCATTCATGTCAGGTCTTCAAACCCTCTGTTATGAAAGTGTTAATTTAATTCGAAATTGCCAGATTTTAGTCTAAATAATCGAATATTTCAGATTGAACCTTTTGCAATTTCATTGATTATCCCTCATATTGTTGGCATAGATCGAGTCACAATAATTTAGGAATAAGTAAACGTATGTATGTTCCAACAATTGAAAATGCTTTAGTTCCTGTTGTCGTTGAACAATCATCTCGTGGTGAGCGTTCATTTGATATTTATTCACGTCTATTACGTGAGCGTGTTATTTTTCTAACGGGTGAAGTTGAAG
Organism: Acinetobacter colistiniresistens; assembly: GCF_000413935.1. Lineage (GTDB taxonomy): Bacteria > Pseudomonadota > Gammaproteobacteria > Pseudomonadales > Moraxellaceae > Acinetobacter > Acinetobacter colistiniresistens. The sequence goes on from NZ_KE340378.1 coordinate 404,974, forward strand.
ATAACATGGCGAACTTAATCGTTGCGCAGATGTTATTCTTAGAAGCAGAAAATCCAGAAAAAGATATCCATCTCTATATTAATTCACCAGGTGGTTCTGTGACTGCAGGTATGGCGATTTATGACACCATGCAGTTTATCAAACCTGATGTTGTAACTTATTGCATGGGACAGGCAGCATCAATGGGTGCATTCTTATTGAATGCAGGCGCAAAAGGCAAACGTTACTGCCTAGAAAATGCACGTGTCATGATTCACCAACCATTAGGTGGTTTCCGTGGTCAGGCATCTGATATTGAGATTCACGCACGTGAAATTCTGTTTATCAAAGAGCGTTTAAATCGTTTGATGGCTGAACACAGTGGCCAAGATTATGAAACGGTTGCGCGTGACACAGATCGTGACAATTTCATGACTGCACAAGCAGCCAAAGAATATGGTTTAGTTGACCAGGTACTAAGCAAACGTCCGTAATTTTTAGGGCCTAAGTTTAAGATTTAAGTTGTGGAGTAAATATGTCCGAACATCCTCAAGGACAAAAACATTGTTCATTTTGTGGTAAAACGCAATCTGAAGTTGGAAAGCTGATTGCAGGTGAGGACGCATATATTTGTAATGAGTGTGTAGATGTCTGCTTGGACTTGGTTCAAACCAGTCAACAAGTTGAAGCTGGCGATTGGGCAACCAAAGCCTTGCCGAAACCACATGAAATACGTGCTGCCTTAGACCAATATGTGATTGGGCAAGATGTTGCGAAGAAAACCTTATCGGTTGCAGTATATAACCACTATAAACGTTTGAAAGTGGGTCAGTCGACTCATGGGCATCAAGAGATTGAAATTGCAAAAAGTAATATTTTGCTGATTGGACCTACAGGTTCAGGTAAAACATTATTGGCGCAAACACTGGCTCGTTTGCTCGATGTTCCATTTGCGATGGCAGATGCCACCACTTTAACCGAAGCAGGTTATGTCGGTGAAGATGTTGAAAACATCGTGCAAAAGTTATTGCAAAAAGCGGATTACGATGTAGAGAAAGCACAAAAAGGCATTATCTACATTGATGAGATTGATAAGATTACCCGTAAATCTGAAAATCCATCGATTACCCGTGATGTGTCAGGCGAAGGCGTACAACAAGCATTATTGAAAATGATTGAAGGTACGGTTGCGTCTATTCCACCACAAGGTGGTCGTAAGCACCCACAGCAAGAATTCATCCAAATCGATACAGCCAATATCCTGTTCATTTGTGGTGGTGCGTTCTCTGGTCTGGAAAAAATTGTCCAACAGCGTCAAGAGAAAGGTGGGATTGGTTTTACCGCAGATGTGAAGAATAAAGATGACAGTAAAAAAGTCTCTGAATTGTTCCGTCAGGTAGAAGCAACAGACTTGGTTAAATTTGGTTTGATTCCAGAATTTATTGGTCGTTTGCCTGTGATTGCGACATTAGAAGAGCTGGATGAAGAAGCCTTGATGCAGATTCTGACAGAACCTAAAAATGCATTAACACGCCAGTATCAATATCTGTTTACCATGGAAAATGTAGATCTGGTCTTTGATGAGTCTGCGTTACGTGCAGTGGCGAAAAAAGCGCTTGACCGTAATACAGGGGCACGTGGTTTACGTTCAATTCTGGAAAATGTATTACTGGAAACCATGTATGACTTACCAAGTCGTACCGATGTTGGAACCGTGATTGTGGATGAAGCTGTGATTAATGGTACAGCGAAACCAACATTTAAAGCAGAGCGTTTACCACAGGTTGGTACGCCAGAACTGATTGAAAAGAAGGATTTGAAGGTGGTTGATTCTAAATCGGCTTAATTCTCATTCATCTAAAAAAGCATGAAAGGCTTGGCTTTTCATGCTTTTTTTATTTGCAATTAGGCGTTGAGGTGTTAATCTTAAAAAATTGAAAAAATCCGCATAGTTTTGCGCAGTTAAAAATAAATCCAAGAAAACGCCTTGAGGGATGTCATGCGTTATTTAATATTGTCATTATGTTGTGCAGGGGTGTTGGCTGGCTGTCAAAGTCATAAGACAGTTGAAGAAAAACCAACCGCACTGACAGCAACACTACCATCTGTTGATACAGCAAAAGAACCAGGTTTATTGGATCAATATCATGTCGGTGGTTTCAGCGTCGGTGGTTGGGTCAATCAGAAATTAGGCCAATATTACGCACCAATCAAACCACAAAATGAACAAGCTGCGATCGTTTATCTGTATCGTCCCGATACCCGTTGGAATCGTCAGGAAATTGCAGCAGCCAATTTATTTATTAATGGTCATCGTATTCCAAGCCTGTTACATAATCACTATTATTGGCTGGAACTTCCTGCGGGCACCTATCGTCTGAGTGTGAGTCGTCCACTGGTGGGACTGCATTTTCAAAAGCCAAAATATTTAGACTTTACTGTGGATGCTGCACAAACCTATTTCATTAAATATGATGAAGAAAATAAGATTTCACGCAGTGAACACACAGGTCCTTTTATGATTACACCTGAAAAAGTGGCACATCAGGAGATCGCGTTTACTCGTTTAAAATCATCGAGCTATAATTTCGTGGCACAAGATGCTTCAGGTAAGGTACGTTCTAAACCACAAGAATTAAAGCCAGCCAGATATGATGAGAAATCAGAAGTACATTTGGTGAAACCGTTTAAACTTTGGAATCCTTTGACTTGGTAATCACCATCAAGAAAAGAGCAGTTTATTCCGCTTGAATTAAGGGTTGAAGGATGGTGAGGAACTGCGCTTTCAATTGTGAGCTTTGCTCTGGATCGCTTAAGGTTTTTTGACTGATGTTGCTCATATATTGAAAAATATTGGTGCTAATCAGCAACGTTTTTTGATTGATCGATTGGCCTTCGGGTGTTTTTAAAAACTTTAAATACGCCTGTACTTCTTCTTCGCTCAAGGCATCGGCATAAATTTTCTCAATTGCCTGTAGGGTTTCCGGACGAGCAAATACTTTGGAACTGGTCTCTTTGAGAAGTTGGCTCAGTTCTAAAACCGCGAGATGCTCTTGAGTTGTGGTGAGTTTTTCTTTTCCCAATACCCGCAATAAAATAGTTTCAGCTTCAAGGTCAAGCGTTGGTTGCATTTCATCAAGTGACGTATTTAGCACATGTTCAAGGTCACTGAGTTGAACCAGTTCTTTGACTGATTTGCTTTGAGCGGGGGATGCAAATGTATTTTGTATGCCTGCGAGAAGGCAAAGTCCAATCACTAAGCTGAACATCGATTTATTCATCTCTATATCGCCTTATTCTTCTCATCTTTTTTATAATCTAGCAGAAGCTTTAGGCAAAAAAATAGCCGAATACGATGATTCGGCTATTTGAATTGTATGAATATTATGACGCAGCAGCATCGACCACTGGAATCTTGCCAATCTTGGCTTGCCAGATTTTTGGTGCAGTGGCATGGATTGAAGTACCATTCACATCCACCGCAACAGAAACAGGCATATCTTCAACCACGAATTTGTAGATGGCTTCCATACCTAAATCAGCAAAGGCCACGACTTCCGCCTCACGAACTGCTTTGGACACGAGGTAAGCAGCACCACCAACAGCCATCAAGTAAGTTGCCTGATTGTCTTTGATCGCTTCAATTGCCGCAGGACCACGATCCGCTTTACCAATCATACCGAACAAGCCTGTTGCTTCTAACACTTGGCGAGTGAACTTATCCATACGGGTTGCAGTGGTTGGGCCAGCAGGACCAACGACTTCATCACCCACAGGATCAACTGGGCCCACGTAGTAAATAAATTTACCTTTTAAGTCGACTGGAAGCTCTTCGCCATTGTTTAACATGTCAACCATACGCTTATGCGCAGCATCACGACCTGTATAAATGGTACCGTTCAATAATAAGGTATCGCCTGGTTTCCAAGCATTCATTTCTTCTTGAGTAATGGTATCGAGGTTGACACGCTTCGATTGTGAAGAATCCCAAGTCACAGCAGGGTAGTCTTCAAGTTTTGGTGCTTGAATATGCGCAACACCTGAACCGTCTAACTGGAAGTGTGCGTGACGAGTCGCAGCACAGTTCGGAATCATACCGACTGGTTTTCCTGCTGCGTGGCATGGGTAATCCTTGATTTTAATATCAAGGACTGTGGTTAAACCACCCAGACCTTGTGCGCCAATACCCAATGCATTCACTTTCTCGAAGATCTCGATACGGAGTTCTTCCATTTTGCTTTGTGGGCCACGACGAAGTAATTCGTCCATGTTGATTTCTTCCATAAGTGCTTCTTTTGCAAGCATCATGGCTTTTTCAGCGGTACCCCCGATACCAATACCGAGCATACCCGGTGGACACCAGCCTGCACCCATAGTTGGAACAGTTTTAAGTACCCAATCCACGATTGAATCAGATGGATTGAGCATCGCAAGTTTAGATTTATTCTCTGAACCGCCACCCTTCGCTGCAACGGTAATATCAACTTTATTACCAGGAACGAGTTTGTAGTGAATCACGGCAGGCGTATTGTCTTTGGTATTTTTACGACCAAAAGCTGGATCTGCTAAAACAGAAGCACGCAGTACGTTTGAGTTCTCTAGGTAACCTTGGCGTACACCTTCGTTGACTGCATCATCCAAGCTCATGCTTAAATCAAATTTAACATCTAAGCCGACTTCAAGGAAAACGTTAACGATCCCTGTATCCTGACAGATTGGTCGGTGACCTTCAGCGCACATACGTGAGTTGATAAGGATTTGGGCAATAGCATCTTTTGCAGCTTTGTTTTCTTCACGATCATAGGCACGGCTCATCGCTTGGATGAAGTCTTGTGGGTGATAGTAAGAAATAAACTGCAGGGCATCCTTGATTGATGTAATCAAGTCATCTTGTTTGATGATCGTTGTCATATCAAATTTCTCTTGAGCGGGCGATTAGCTGGCGGGCTAAATTATATGACAAAAAGGAATGAATGTGGGAGTTTTAGCTTAGATTTGGCTAAAGGTCTAAAGTGATTCTTCGATCTAAATTACATCAACAAAAGATGTGCTTTGGATTTTAGTTTTTTCTCAGTTGAGATGGGCTATAACCAAACTGTTTCTTAAAGCGATTGCTGAAATGACTGCTGGAGCTAAAGCCGAATTGTACGGCAATTTCAGTCAAATTGGCTGTACTCAGTTCAAGTGCTTGATGAGCACATTCAAGACGGCGTTGCATCACGTATTGGTGTGGTGGCATCTGCATCGATTGTTTAAACATATGCGCAAAATGATATTCACTGAGTTGCGCTTGTTGCGCCAGATCAGACAAGGTCAAACTCAAATGGAGATGTTGATCAATCCATTCCAAGAGCTGTTTCAGTATATATGGGGACAGTCCACCTTTGACCTCAGGTGCTTGCCATTGTGCATGACTATAATTCTTGATCAGATGATTGAGTAATAGCGTGGTCGCTGTACTCATCTGCAAATGATTTTCACGATGTTGCCAAGCACCATTCAGTAAGAAGTGCCGATAGATCATGGAAATTTGCGGGTCAGCCACAAAAATCTGCGGATTTAAAATAATCTGGCTTGGCTCGCGATCCCAGACTTGTTCTGCGACGCGTTGTAAGTGCTGTTCGGTATAGTAAAGATGCACAAAGGTCAGTGGATCACGTAGGTCCCAAGTGGACTCAAAGTCTTGTGGCATCAGGCACATACGATCTGGCCCGCCACCATTGTGCCAGCCTTGAGCCGTCTTTTGGTAGCTTTCATAGCCTCCTTGAATATACATGCTCAAGGTATGATGATTACTACAGACGCTGACACGGTCTTGGTTATTTTGCCACATGGCGAGCTGCATACCCGAACCCAGTTCTACCGAGTCGAGCAATTGTGCTTTATATTGCTGTAATTGATCTAGAATCTGATATTTCATCTTCTATTATGCAATGCCGAATATTCTCCAGTTTAGTGTAGAACTTTCAGCCAGCTTTGTCATCTGCTCAACAAATTCATCTAAAAAACGCAAGGTGATGACAATCACCGCAAGATCATGCAAGCAGAGAGAGTGCTCAAACTCGCAAAATAGCCGCTATAGAGATTGAGTTTGGTTTTAAGAATATGAATGCGCTGTTATATGCTTTGGTTGTGGTGATCTGGGGAACCACATGGATTGCAATTACCCTGCAACAGCAAAGTGGAATTTCGGCCAGTGTGGCGGTGTTTTGGCGCTTTTTTATTTCTGCCATAGTGTTGTTTGCTTTTGTTGTATTGAGTCGAAAGTTACAAAAACTGACAGGCAAAGATCATCTGTTTTGTATGTTACAGGCTTGCTGTATTTTTGGCTTTAACTTCGTCTGTTTTTATTATGCGGTGCAATATATCAGCAGTGGTTTGGAAGCGGTGATTTTCTCCATGGCGGTGATTTTCAATACCATCAATGCCAGATTATTCTTTGCCCAGCAGGTGTCGACGCGTTTTTATCCCGCTGCTTTACTCGGTGTACTCGGGATTATTGCCTTGTTCTGGCATGATGTGGTGGGAACGACTTTAAATAGCCATACTCTGCTCGGTATCGGGCTGTGTATTCTAGGGACTTATGGTTTCTCTTTGGGTAATATGATCAGTACCCGCCATCAAAAACATGGGTTGGATATTTTTACCACCAATGCTTACGGTATGTTGTATGGCTCATTACTGATGGCTGTGATTTCATGGTTTAGACAGGATAACTTTTTCCCAAGTATGCCATTCAGTGCAATCAGTGCTTTATTGTATCTCGCTATTTTTGGTTCTGTGATTGGTTTTACTGCGTATTTCTATTTGGTCGGACGGATTGGTGCAGGCAAAGCGGCCTATAGTACCTTGTTATTTCCTTTGGTGGCCTTAGTGATTTCAACAGTATGGGAAGGCTATCACTGGCAAATGAATGCGGTGATCGGAGTCATTTTAATTTTATGCGGTAATGCGATTTTCTTTGTAAAAGGGCCGCAGGGCAAGAAGGCGCAAGCACTTCGTAAGCCAGAATCTTGTTAAGATTTTGTTCAATGGCTTTAAAATGAATGACGCATAGTAGGCAATCAAATGGTACAGGAATATCTAGCACAGCATATTATTGAACTCTATCAGAAGCATGCTCGTGAATGGATCGAACGACGGGGAAAGGTTCTTTCTGAGAAAGTTTGGCTCGATCGATTTCTCAGCCTGCTACCAAACTCGGCGCATATTTTGGATTTGGGCTGTGGTTCAGCGCAGCCGATCGCTGCGTATTTTATTGAGCAAGGCTATCAGGTAACAGGTGTAGATGCTTCCGAACATATGATTGAAACAGCACGACAGTCTTTCCCAGAGCATGTTTGGCTGCAGCAAGATTTTCGGGAGTATCTTCCTGAACAAAAATTTCAGGGCATTGTTGCGTGGGATAGTTTCTTTCACTTAACCCAAGACGATCAACGCAACATGTTTAAGCGGTTTGCTGAATATGCACAATCAGGTACGGCTTTAATGTTTAGCAGTGGCCCTGCACAGGGGGAGGCGATTGGCGAACTCGGTGGAGAGCCGCTATACCATGCCAGTCTCTCAGCGGGGGAATATCAAACCTTGCTGCATGACAATGGGTTTAAGTTAATTAAAATGATTGCTGAAGATATGGAATGTACAGGACATACCATCTGGTTAGCTCAATACCTCGAATAAAAAAGCCCTTTCAATGAAAAGGGCTTTTTTAACTTTAATCAAAGCACAGGTTTAATATCATTGTGCCTGAATCGCAGTCAGGGCAATGGTAAATACAATATCATCGACCAAAGCACCGCGAGACAAATCATTCACCGGTTTATTTAAACCTTGTAGCATAGGACCGACACTGACCACATTGGCAGCACGCTGCACCGCTTTATAGGTGGTGTTACCTGTATTTAAATCTGGGAAGATAAATACATTGGCACGCCCAGCCACTTGAGAATCAGGGGCTTTTTGGCGACCAACACTTTCAACTGAAGCGGCATCGTATTGTAATGGGCCATCAATCAGTAAATCAGGGCGGCGTTGCTGTGCAATTTTAGTCGCTTCAGCAACCTTCTCAACATCGGCGCCAGCACCTGAGGTTCCAGTTGAATAACTGATCATGGCGATACGCGGATCTAGACCAAAGGCTCTAGCCGAATCCGCAGACTGAATCGCAATCTCGGCAAGCTGTTCAGCATTTGGATCAGGATTGATCGCACAGTCACCATAAACATAGACTTCATCAGGCAGTAGCATAAAGAAGATGGATGACACCAGTGAGTAATTCGGTGCAGTTTTAATTAACTGAAAGGCAGGGCGTACGGTATTGGCAGTGGTATGAATGGCACCTGAAACCAGACCATCGACCTGATCCAGAGCCAACATCATGGTGCCCAGCACCACGGTATCTTGCAACTGCGCTTTGGCTTGTAGTGCATCCAGTTTACCTTTACGTAACTCGACCATGGGTTCGATATATTGATCACGAATGGTATCTGGATCAATGATCTGTAAATCATCTGGTAACTGGATACCCCGTGCTTTTGCCACCTCAGCGACTGATTCCGGTTTTGCCAATAAAATACATTGTGCAATGCCACGAGTTTGACAAATCACAGCCGCTTGTACCGTGCGTGGCTCATCCCCTTCAGGCAGGACAATACGTTTCTTGGCTGAAATGGATTTTTGTACCAATTCATAGCGGAATGCTGAAGGCGAGAGACGTGGATGTAGATTATTTTGGGTATGTTGATCAAGCCAGTTATTGTCAATATGGCTGGAAACAAAACGCGTCACTTGCTCAGCGCGCTCAGTATCATCAATTGGAATTTCATTCCCAAAGCGCTGTAACAGTTGTGCGGTTTCCAACGTGTCGAAAGGAGTATGTAAGATCGGCAAACCTTGCTTAATCGCACTTTGGCAAAATTCCAGTACATTATCAGGGGGTGCTGTCTGCTCGGTTAAAACCAAACCCGCCAATGGCGTACCATTGCTACTGGCAAGACTGGCTGCCAGAATCGCATCCGTTCTTTGTGAAGCACTAATAATCAGTTCGCCGGCAATAAATTTATGCAGTTCGGATTCAATATTTGATGCAATCAAACTGGTGTGCAAAATACGACGTTGTTTGGCTTCACCTTGATGTAACCATGTGCCATTGATGATCGGGGCAATGTCCAGACTACGCGGCACGCTCAGAATATTACTAAATGGAACCAGACCGATAATTGGGAGTTCATCGGTTCCCATATAGCGGTTATAGCGTTGCAGTTCTAGCGCAAAGGTTTCAATATGCTGGTCTAAACGTAGACTTGGATCAAGTGTCACTGGAATTTCAGCTGTTCCCTCAGGTAGACCTTTGGTCCGCATGAATAAGACGCCTGTGGTGCGGGCTGAAGCGGCACCGCCGAATTGACGTAAATGTGCATCGACTTTTTCTGCTGTTTTACGTGGGTCGGCTAAATCTGCAGTGCTGACCAAGACCACTTGAGCATCCAGTGCTTGTGCAAGTGCGGCATTGATTTCACTGACAAAATGATCTTGCCCATTGGGTACCAGACCTTCAACGATAATGACATCATGATCGGCAGCGACTTGACGATGTAGGGCCACGGCCTCTTCAAGCAACTCATCGGTTTCACCTAAGGCAATCAGTTGTGTGAGTCGTTCATAGCTGATCGGTTCAACAGAAGGATGTTGAAATAAATGACGATACAGTGTGGTGGTGCGGTCTACTTTGGTATCTGCAATCTGAGAACATGGTTTTAAGAAACCCGCATTAATCCCTTTACAATCCAGCGCGTAGATCATACCTAAACAAGCTGAGGTTAAACCAACGCCTTCACCTGTGGGGATGAGTAAAATTGTATTCATAATGACCTTAAATATATCTAATCGGTTGATTAAGCAATTTTTTCAATTACTTGGCGGGTTTCTTTGGCAATACGACCTTCTTCGTCGGTTGGAATCACCCAGATTTGTGGACCTGTACCATCGTCGATACGGCCTTCACTACCGCGAGCCAAAGCATTATTTTTTTCTTTACTAAATTGAAAACCGAAATGTGTCAAATAGCCTAAAGTCTTTTCACGGACATAAGCCGAGTTTTCACCAATACCACCTGTAAAGACTAAACCATCCAGACGTGGTAGGCCGCAACTCATCGCCGATAAAGATTTGGCGAGGCGATAACAGAATACTTCAATGGCAAGTGTTGCACCTTCATGACCATTTCCAGAAGCTTCAACCAAGGTGCGCATATCATTGGACAGACCTGACAAACCCAGTAAACCACTTTCTTTATTGAGCATGCTGTCAATTTTCTGGATATCCCAACCGAGATTGCTGGCAATGAATAAATGCAAACTCGGATCGACGTCACCACTACGCGTGCCCATCACCACACCTTCAAGTGGAGTCATCCCCATCGAGGTATCGACACTGTGTCCATTCCAGACAGCACACGTTGAACTGCCATTGCCCAAGTGGGCACTGAGCCAGCCGCCTTCGTTCTTATGGCCGGCCAGTTCACTGGCACGTTCCGTCACATAAGCATGGCTGGTACCGTGGAAACCATAGCGACGTACTTGATAATCGGTATATAAGTATTGTGGCAGGGCATAACGATAGGCACGTTCAGGCATGGTTTGGTGGAACGCAGTATCGAATACGGCAACTTGCGGTAACTGGGGGAACAAGCGCAAGGTGGCTTCAATCCCAATCAAATGGGCTGGGTTATGCAAAGGCGCAAGTGGTGTTGCGGCCTCAATACGCTCAACCAGTTCGGGGGTCAGGAGTTCTGCTTTGGTGATGTCACCGCCGTGAACCACACGGTGACCAATGGCTTGTGGATTGTAATTGGCTAAGCGTGCCAATAAGGTCTCAAGGGCTTTGGCATGATTTGCATAGGGAATTGAAAGTTCCAGTGGTTCGCCACCAATCGTTACCCCTTTAATACGGGCATCTGCGGCGCCCAGATTTTCTGCTAAACCATAAATACGGTCTTCACGGCGTTCCGAAATGAGCGCGTATTTGATGGATGATGAACCACAGTTAATTACTAATACCGATATAGCCACGTTTGAACACCTAACAGATTTTAAATTTTATGATGAACACTTTGATCTTGCTGCAATGCATCAGGCAATGGGATCAAGCGCAATGTTTTAACATGGGATGTCATCTTGGCGAAGATAGACTTTAGCCTATACAACCCGTCTATAAATCAACCTATTCAGTATAGTTTGGAAATCATCTGTTCTTTTGATTGATCTGTTGGTTTTATCATTATTTTTGTATGCAAATATATAAAAAAACGAGAAAGATCAAGTAAATGGTCTTTCTCGTTTTTCTGTGAGCAAATGCCCAATTTTGTTATTGGCGGATTTGCCCATCACCAAAAACGATCCATTTTTGTGAGGTTAAGCCTTCTAGACCGACTGGACCACGTGCATGGATTTTATCGGTTGAAATCCCGATTTCAGCACCTAAACCATATTCAAAACCATCCGCAAAGCGGGTTGAGGCATTGATCATGACTGAGCTTGAATCCACACGTGCCAAGAACTCACGAGCTAGACTAAAGTTTTCAGTAATAATCGCATCGGTATGGTGTGAACCATACTTATTGATATGCTCAATTGCTTCATCCATCCCAGTCACTACTTTGATTGCAAGAATTGGACCGAGATATTCGGTATACCAATCTTCTTCTGTCGCTGTTTTTACAGAGATGCCTAAAATACGTTGGGTTTCCGCACAGCCACGTAGCTCAACTTGTTTTTCTGCATAGAGTTCAGCAATACGTGGTAAGAACTCTTCCGCAATCGCTTCATCGACCAATAAGGTCTCCATAGCATTACACACGCCATAGCGATGCGTTTTGGCATTGAGTGCGATGGGTAAGGCTTTTTGCAGGTCTGCTTGTGCTTCAACGAACACATGGCAGTTACCGTCTAAGTGCTTAATCACAGGAATACGTGCTTCATTGCTGATACGCTCAATCAGGCTTTTACCGCCACGTGGCACAATCACGTCTACGAATTCAGTCATGGTAATCAGATGACCGACTGCGGCACGATCTGGTGTATCAATCACTTGAACCGCATGCTCAGGCAGACCTGAAATTTGCAGACCGTGCTGAATCGCCGTTGCAATTGCTTTATTCGACTCTAGTGCTTCTGAACCACCACGTAAAATAATCGCGTTGCCAGATTTCAACGCCAATGAAGCTGCTTCAAGTGTCACATTCGGTCTAGATTCATAAATCATGCCGATCACACCCAAAGGCACACGCATTTTTCCAAGCTGAATTCCTGAAGGACGATAAGCGAGGTCTGTAATTTCTCCGATCGGATCAATCAAGGCAATCACATCTTTTAAGCCTTGTAACATGCCTTTGAAACGTGCGGGAGTAAGCTCTAAACGATCGAGCAAAGCATTGTCCAATTGGCGTTGGCGACCATTGTCCATATCAATTTGATTGGCTGCTAAAATTTGGGCTTGATTATTTTCCAAAGCCGTATAGATTGCAGACAGGGCATGGTTTTTCAAATGTGTCGATGCACTCGTTAAAATACGAGAGGCTTGACGTGCTTGAGCACCGACCTGTTGCATATAATTTTGAATAGAGTCTTGCATAGCAGTTTGAGATTTGCATGTATTTATAAAGATAGTAACAGTCAACGGCTGAACAATGAATAGGCTGAACTGACAATTCAAAAAATTATAAAGCGTTAATTGGCACAATTTTTTTTATTTTAGTGCGATGAAGATATTGAATCTAAAGTCGAGATTACATATTTTGCAAAAGATTATGGAGCGAAACAAGATAAGTGGTTAAGGAAATGATTGCGTATAAAACGTGCATATGTATAGAATGAAAAAGTATAGGATAAATGTAATACAAATTTTATAAATTTGTTAACTTGCAAGTAGAAGTCGCTGAAAATGAGATGCTTGCAACACAAAAATAAACAAGGATGGAGGAAGGGCATGAATTCCATTATCCAAATGGACTCGGATATAAATCATACCTACACAGGCTTTGGTTTTTTCGACATTTACAATAAAAACAGTTTTAAACAACCAGCGCGTACCACGTGGATTGATGGTTGGAAAATTGAATATATGGCAATTGCAGATCCGAAAACGATCTACAACACGCCGATTGTAATTGTCGGAGGCGCATTTCAAAACTTTAACTCTTATAAGTATTGTGTTGAGCAACTTTTCGAGAGTGGGCCAGTCATTTTAATTGATTTACCTTCGATGGGTGCGAATCAGCAAATTCGCAATGTTGATACGGGTGAATCTGCAGGTATTTTAGAACTGCCAGATTTATCTAAAATGTTGGGTCAATGGCTGGATATTGTTGGGATTGATAAAGTTTCAATGATGGGCATGTCATTGGGTTCCGTGGTGGCTTCGTCTTTTGCAGACCAACGCCCTGAGTTGATTGACCGTATGGTTTTGATGGGGGTGATGCAGAAAACCCGTAAAAGCTGGCGGATGCTGCTCGAAGAATCGCTGCATTTAATGCGTGAAGACCGGATGGAAGAGTTTGGTCAGGCTGTGATTCTTTATTTGGTCAATCACGCCAAACTTGATAAAACGAGAATGTCGCCAACAGCAAAGCGTTTGTTCTTTAAACAGATGGCTGAGTTTAGTGCAACTGAGCGCGAACGTTATGAAATCAACTGCAATCGCTTGTTGCGCTTAAGCGATGTTCCTGTACCACAATGTAAAACCTTGGTGGCAGCAGGGCAGTATGACAGTTTTACTCTACCGCATGAAAATGCAGATTTTGCATTGCAGTGTCAGGATATGCAGTTTGCATTGATTGCCAATGCCGATCATGTACCACAATTGCAGCGCCGTAAAGAAACCATGAATTTGTTTACCACCTTTTTAAAAGGTGAATCCATAGACAATCTAGATGGCATTATCTCAATGACACGGGAACAAATGCAGCAGATTGAACGTCGTGGTGAAGAGCGTATTACGGTCTTACAGCCTGAAAGCAAATTATCGCATCGCCATCTTACGACAGAAGCTGATGTGCAGATCGTTGATATCACTTTCTTTGGCGTGTATTTAAAGCTTCACAATATTGAGCAACTTGATTTTATCAATCAACATCCACGTGATTTAGCCTTACATTTAGCTGATGAAGAGGGTGAGTTTAAAATTGAATGTTTAATCTTTGATGCAACTGAGCAAGGACTGCGCATCTTATTTAAACACGGCAGTTTTGATATCGCAGAGCGTTTGACTCGTTTTATTCAACGCCAACAGCCAACTGAATAACGAGTATTTCAAGATTAAAAAAGTGGCAATTTGCCACTTTTTTTGTGCGCTTATTTATTGGTGGCTTGAATCATCCAGACTAGGTCGCCTAAGTGTTGCTGCGTACTTTCTAAAGTGACTTGTTGAAAAAATTGCTTGGGTTGTAACACCTCAACGTGATTAAAGCCAGCTTCATGAAAAAACTGTTCAACCTCGGCAGGGGTTTGAAAATGAAAGCTAAACGCACTGCGCGACATCCATTTTAATAAACGGCTACTGTTCCAGATAATGGTGGCGAGTTTGTTTTGAGTCGGTTCTGGATAGATGTCTGTTAAATAATGCAGCGTTTTAAAGCCTTGGCCGTAATTGGCAATGGCTTGAATCAGTTGCTGTAACATTGGTTTTTCAAAGTAATTGATCAGTCCCTCGCTGATAATCACCAAAGGCCGTTGAGGATCAAATACTTCAAAGGCAGAGGCAAAAGCATCGGTAAATAAGTCGATAGACAGTACAGCATCAGTATTGCTTTCAATTTGCTGTAGTGCCGCTTGTTTGGTGGCAGCCATGTCAGGCAAATCCAGTTCACGGTAAGTGATCGTTGGGTAATGTTGTCTAAACCACCAGCCACGTGGGGATAAGCCACAGGCAATTTCTAGCACTTGCAGGTCAGGATGTTGCTCAATCAGTGCTTTTAACTGGTTGTCGAGCATGCTGTGACGTTGTTTCAGTGTAGTGCGCATGCTGCCACCGACATATTTTTCTGCCCAGCTCTCAATTGGATGAACGAGAGCCGCTAAAGTTTTTCCTTTTGCTGTTGCCAGTGCTGGATGTGAAATCCCCATTTGATACCAGATATAGCCGGTGTAGTGTGCGGTAAATGAAATGTGGCGGTGTTTTGAAAGTTGTTGTGTCATCTGTCCTAGACTCTATTTTCCTAATTTAGATATATAAAATTAATCTCTTTTTTAAGCTGAGATTTTCCACCAAATCCGATTTTAGGTTTGTTATTTACTATCGTGGGGCGGCATGGATGCCGCCGTTGGGCTGGGTTTACAAGGATGTACCCTCAGCCTAACAAAGGATTTTTGCTTACTTTTCATCCCTGAAAAGTAAGTCGAGCCGAAGGCAAAACTCTTTAATCAGATGAGCACTCGGCAAGATTCCATTATGTTAATAAAACAATGAAAAACTCTAAGTAAAGTTAGAACGAATTCTTAAACTCTTCAATGACTTTTCTGACGCTGTGCCAGTTTTCATCATCTAAAGTCAACGTCGTGCCGACTTGGATATTTGGAATTTTACCGCGCATACGTTCTAAGCGTTGTTGATTTGGTAACGCCAATGTTTGGATGCCATCCAAGGCGGTACATGCAGCTGCACGGTCATTACAGACCAGCCCCATATCACAGCCTGCTTTTAAAGCGGCTTGGATACGTGCATCTGCACCACCTGCGACACAGGCAGCCTGCATGCTCAAGTCATCTGAGAATAATACGCCGTCAAATTTAAGCTGTTGACGTAAGATTTCCTGTAACCAAAACGGTGAAAAGCCTGCTGGGTTTGGATCAACTTGGTCATAGATCACATGAGCAGGCATCAATGCATCCAGTTGCGGCATCAGCTTGATAAAGCTTTGCATATCTTTGTCGTAGATTTCTTGGTACGAGCGGCTATCAATTGCAGCGGCAACGTGCGAGTCAGCCTTGACTGAACCATGTCCTGGGAAATGTTTTCCTGTCGTTGCCATACCTGCTTTTTTCATACCACGCATAAAGGCATCTGCCAGTGGCACGATGTCTTGCATATTTTTGGCAAAACCACGATCACCGATCACATCACTCACATCATTCAGGTCTAAAACTGGGGCAAAGCTAAAATCAATACCGACTGCGAGAACTTCGATTGCCATTAACCAGCCGCATTGCTCAGCCAGTTCAAGTGCTTGTTGTGGATTGCTGAGGTAGCGCTCACCCAATCGACCCATGGCTGGAAGTAAGGTAAAGCCTTGTCTTAAGCGTTGGACGCGACCACCTTCCTGATCCACCGCAATCAGAATCTCTGGACGGATTTGGCGCATATGGTCGGTTAAGGCACGAACTTGTTGAGGGGATTCAATATTTCGTGCAAATAAAATCATGCCGCCGACTTGTGGAGCTTGTAAGAGTTCAATATCTTCTTGGGTAAGTTCTGTGCCAGCAATATCCAGCATCAATGCGCCGATCATAAGGATTCCGTTTGAATTTTGATAAAAAAATGATGAAAAAAACGATAGCTAAATTGTGCAATGATTTGCTACATTTTGTCAGTACAGAATATGATAAAACTAGATGATATTGATGATAAGTGCTTGTTGGTCATTTATTTATAATGACTTATGAGTTTTACATGTTGTGATGGAAGTGAATAAAAGGTGTTCATATTGACCAGATCAGCATGTAATAATTGCCATATCCAAGGAAGTACCAAAATTTTATGAAACTTCAAATGATAGCGTGTGCAGTTGCAATTGCGACTGGTGGTTTATTTTTCTCTCATACCATAAATGAGGCATTTGCAGCGACTGAGACACCTGTTGTTTCAACAGTCATCAAGCCATCTCAGGAACAGGCCTTGGTTGCACGTCAGTTAGCGACCTTGGTTGATCGTCAGCATTATTTAAATATGCGTCTGGATGCAACGACTTCAAACCGTATTTTGAATATGTATCTGGATAGTCTTGATCCAGATCATTCATTATTTTTAAGCGGTGAAGTGGAAGACTATCAAAAGAAATATGGTGCTACGTTTGGCAGCTCCTTAAAAGCGGGTAACTTGACTGGACCGTTTGCGATCCATGCTCAATACCGTGATCGTTTAAAACAATTCTATGAGTTTATGTTGGCTGAATTGAAGAAGCCGCAAAACCTCAATCAAAAAGATGTCTATCTTGATACGGATCGTGAAAAGGCAGCATATTTCAAAACTACGGCTGAGCAACAAGCGCATTGGCAAAAAATGCTGGTTTCACAGCTCATTAATTTAACTATTAGCAAAGAAGAAGAGCAGGCGAAACAAAAAGCGTTAAAAGCAGATCCATCGCTTGCTAATGGTCAGGATTTAACTGGACCCGAAGATTTAACACCAGTTCAAACTTTGACGAAACGTTATACCCGTCAGTTAGAACGTATTGGACGTGTGAAAAGCGATGATGTGTTGGAAAAGACGCTGAATGCCATGCTGGCCACCTACGATCCGCACAGTAATTACTATCCGCCGATTGATGCGATGGAGTTAAACCGTCAAACGACTTTGCAGTTAGAAGGGATTGGGGTGTCGATTCGTCCTGAACGTGGCAATGAAGACTACACCAAGATTGAAACTATTGTTGAAGGTGGCCCGGCAAGTAAATCGGGGCAGGTGAAATCAGGTGATCGCATCATTGGGGTGGCTCAAGACGGCGAGAAAATGGTTGATGTGATTGGCTGGCCAAGTTCGGAAATCGTGGGACTGATTCGAGGTAAACGGGGTACCAAAGTTGTGGTACGGTTATTGGGTGCTGGTGCATCGATGAGCCAAGCACGTAATGTGACCTTAACCCGTGACATTATCCAAGAAGAAGATGCTGGTGTTCGTTCCCGTACCGTTGAAATTACCCGTGACGGTAAAAAACATCTGTTTGGTGTACTGGAAATTCCATCCTTCTATTTTGACTATCGTTCACGTCGTGCTGGGACCGAATATCGCTCTGTATCGGAAGATACAGCCAAAGCATTAGAGTCGCTGAAAGCACAAAAAGTAGAAGGGATCTTGGTCGACTTGCGTAATGACCCAGGTGGCTCACTGGAAGAGGTGGCACGTATGCTTGGTCAGGTGATCAAGTCTGGTCCTGTGGTGCAGATCCGTGATGGTAATGGTAATGTCAATGTCTTTGAAGATACCGATGGCGGTGAACAGCTTTATGCTGGCCCAATGGCGGTACTGGTCAACTTGGCTTCTGCTTCTGCAAGTGAGATTTACTCTGCCGCGATTCAGGATTATGAGCGTGGTATTATCATTGGTAGTACCACTACAGGTAAGGGCACCGCACAGGTTCAGCTAGATTCACTGGCTTATGGTCAGGCGACGTTAACACAGCGTAAGTTTTATCGTATTACTGGCGGCAGTACACAAAACAAAGGTGTGATTCCAGACATCAAATTGGTGGATATTTACAATGAGGAGTTTGGTGAGCGTAAAGCGAAAAATGCCTTGAAGTGGGATACCATTCCAACAGCACCCTTTAAGCGCGAAGGCTCTGTACAACCTTATATTGCTAAATTGACAGAGTCTTCTCAACAACGTGTTGCAGCAGATTCTCAGTTTAAATATTTAGAAGCACGAACCGCAATTGCCAAGAAAACTTCGGATCAAAAGAAGGTATCTCTAGATATTGGTCAGCGTCGTGCTGAGTTAATTGATCTTGAAAAGCAAACCTTGAATGCGGAAAACCAGCGCCGTAGCGCAACAGGTTTAGCACCTTATGCAAACTGGGAAAGTTATCAAGCTTCTATTGATGCTTTGGTTGAGTCACGTGCCAAAATGAAAGCACACTTGCGTCCACCATTGCCGGAAGAAGAAACCTTCATTACTGAAGCTGCAAACGTCCTTTTAGATTATTCTAAGTTGCAGTCTCGTTAAGACTCATCACGTCCAAGCCATAAAAAAGCCCTGCATCTGACAGGGCTTTTTTATGGCTTGGACTCGGCAATTTAATTGACTCGGATCCAGATTTGACTTCGTCCTAATACAGAGACACCAACATAACCGCGTAAATGTAAACGCTGTCCATTAGAACTCAACTTGGCAGTCAGGCTATAAACACGAGCTCCATTGGGATCAAGGATCTTTCCACCGGTATAGGTCAGGTCATTTTTATGCTTGAGTTGAGTGATGACATTTAAGCCTAAAATTGGTTTGTTGGTATAAGGTGCGGGGCAACCTGTGCAAAATTCTTTGGGTGTATAACCTGTACGTGGGGTAATTTTAATGATTTTACCGGTATAAGAACCATCAGCTTCTTTTACGATTTCAACCTGTCCTTTGGGGGCACCTGTCACATCATCAACACTTTGCCAAATCCCGACAATATCTTGGGCAAAAGCAAAATGACTGAAGATCAATAGAAAGAAAAAAGAAATCAGTTTTTGGGACAAGTTCATGTTTAAGCCTCCTTGCTGCCATGGTTGTACCTTATTATTTCTGATTTCTAATCGGAGATTCAATCATTATTTTACAGTTGTAAATTATTCATCATTGATGTTTCAATCAATTTTTTGAGCGGAAAATAAAAAAAGCTTCTTCATTGCAATGCAAGATGAAGAAGCTTTTTTGACTAGCGCCGAAATCTGTATGATCAGTGCAATGTGCGTATCGTAGCGCTAAATTTTATTCAACTTACTCGGCACGAATCCAGATTTGATTACGACCTAAAGCAGAAACGCCTAAATAGCCACGCAAATGCAAGCGTTTGCCATTGGCACTAAGTTTGGCTTTCATACTATAAATTTTGCCTGTATTTGGATCTAAAATACGACCACCCGTATAGTTTAAGCCTTCGCTATATTTTAAGCCTGTGACCACATCTAAACCGATGATTGGTTTATTGGTATAAGGTGCAGGACAATCCACACAGGTTTCTTTCGGTGTATAGCCTGTACGCGGCGTAATTTTGACTACTTTGCCTGCATAGGTGCCATTCGCTTCTTTGCGAATTTCAACCAGTGCCTTCGGCGCCCCCGTTTTGTCATCAATACTTTGCCAGAGCCCCGTAATATCCTCTGCAAAAGTAAAACTGCTCACCGCAGATAAAAATAACGCACCTAATAATTGTTTGCTCATCATTAAAAATCCTTTTAACGTTTAAGCTTACATTATGGAGGATATCTGACAACTAGTTCAATCTTTATGTGATATTTGTGGCAAATTTTAAGATAAAGAGAGAATGAATGTAGGGAGCCAAATGGCTGTAAATACACCATTTACTGCCATGCCAAAGGCTGCATAACGTCCTGTAACCGGGCCACGTTGCCATGCTTGCGCCGTACCGATCGCATGTGCAGCCAAACCTAAGGCTAGACCAGAAGCGCGTTCATCATGAATATGTTTTAAGATCCATGGCGAGAATGCAGCACCAATCACTCCCGATAGAATCACAATCAGGGTGACCATCATTAAAGGAGCATGCAGGAGCGTTGCGATGTTCAATGCAATGGGTGTGGTCACGGCACGGGTGGCAAAAGCCATAATGGTTGGTTCAGACATATGCAGCAAATAGGCTAAACTCATTGGTAAGGCAACTGCACTGATGCTGGCAAAACCAAGGATACCAATCATTGATTTGAGCGGTAAATCGTCATAACGCATGGCAGCCAATGGAATGGCCAAAGCAACCGTGACATAGCCAAGCAGGTGACTAAAAACATTGTTCACATTATCCATATACTGTTGATATGGAATACCAAAAATGGCTAAGAATGCGATGACAATAAACATGCCAAACACAATTAGCGGAATCTGTGGAAATTTCTGATTCAGTGGTTTAGCAATCAGATAACTAATGAGGGTAATAATGAAGCCATAGATAACCATTGACATAGATCAGCTCCTTATAACCAGCGTTTCGCCATTTTGGCATAGACCCATAATGGCAATAATGTACTAAAGGTTAAGATAAATAAGAATGCAGGAATTTCTTTGCCCATATGTACCAGCATAATTAATGAGCCTGCACAAATCGGCAAAAAGGCGAAGCCGCTTTCTTTCAGGATTTTATTATTGGTGTCTGTCAGGCGATTGGAAATTTTTCTAAACCGCCTCCAGATCAGTAATGTGATTAATAAACTAATGAGACCAACCAGATTGCCCAGTTCTGGGTGACCAAAAACTTTTGTGATCGCAACAGCCCCTTCACGATAGACAATGATTAAGAGAATTGTGCCAAACCAAGCTGTCCAGTCTATATTTTTCATTTTTTTACTCTTGTCTATCCAGATGATGGCTGACCACAATTAAGGTATTGGGTGATCAATCTCAAATTCTTCCAAAGGTCGTTGGAATAGGGAAGCTTTTTTCCCAAGAATTTCGTCTAATGGTAAATGTGCTTGTTTAATGAGTTGCTCCAATTTGTGTGGCGCGATACAGACAGATAAATGTAGATCACCTTGATCATCATAATGCTCAGATTGAATCACATTCAAGCCGTAGAGTTGGGTCCGTAATTTACCGTAAGCCGCTTTGAGTACCAGATCAAATTGTTGTAGCTGCCCCATTAAGCATTGTTGCACTGCTTCGCTGAGTTGTTCAAGTCCTTGCCCTGAATGTGCTGAGACATAGACGCGATCAGGCAGACCCGGCGCTTTATAAATGATTTTGGCTTCATCGCCACTTAGGTCAATTTTATTGTAGACCTGCAAAACAGGCGCATCAGCACCGATCTCCTTGAGTACTGATTCTACGGCTTCGATTTGTTCAGGCATATTCGGGCTGCTACTATCAATCACATGTAAGAGCAGTGTTGCCTCTAGCGTTTCTTCTAATGTGGCTTTGAAAGATTCCACCAGATCATGTTGTAAATTGCGGACAAATCCAACGGTATCAGCCAATACAACCGTACCGACACCATCCCAGTCTAAACGACGTAAGGTTGGGTCAAGGGTGGCAAACAGTTGATCCGCAGCGTAGACATCACTTTTGGCGAGAATATTAAACAGAGTGGATTTTCCAGCATTGGTATAACCCACTAAAGAGATAGTTGGAATGGCGGCTTTTTGACGTGCGGCACGACCTTGTAAGCGGGTTTGCTGAACTTTGGTCAGTTTATCTTTGAGTTGGGTAATACGGACACGGATTAAGCGTCGATCCGTCTCCAGTTGCGACTCACCCGGGCCACGGAGACCGATGCCGCCTTTTTGCTGTTCTAAATTGCCTGTAAAACCACGAATCAAACGGGTAGAGAGGTGTTTTAGCTGAGCCAGCTCTACCTGTAATTTACCTTCATGGGTACGTGCACGTAAGGCGAAAATATCAAGAATCAAACCAGTGCGGTCAATCACACGGCACTTAAGAATACGTTCCAAATTGCGTTCTTGCGCAGGCGAGAGTGAATGGTCAAAAATTACCAACTCTGCCTCATGGCTTTTCACTAATTCTGCAATTTCATCAACTTTGCCAGAACCAATAAAAAATTTCGGGTCAGGCTTATTGCGTTGCACAATGAGATGTTCAAGGATTTCAGCGCCAGCAGATTGAGCGAGCAATCGGAACTCTTCAGCATCCAGATCATCGAGCAGGTGAACCGATACACTGACTAAAATTGCTCGTTCACCACTTTGACGCTGCTCAAAATTTTCCACGCTGTTCTGAAATCCTTATTTTTAAAGTCTTATTCTAGAATAAACCTCAAGCAAAGGGCAAAGACTTCGTGGATTTATATGATATTACGACGTAATAGCTCAATGAATCCAACCAATGTACCCATGTATAAAATTGACCATCCCAGAAACATTCTTAAAGCATAGCTATAAGGAATGGTGGTTTGTGGTTCTGATGTTGTACTTTGCTGATTCATCACATCACCTTATGATCAGTAAATTCGATTTATTTATAATATTTGATCTGATAAATCTTTTAAAATTGGAAAAATTTATGCTCACATTCGTTTTTTGTTATGGCTGAAACTTCTATAAGGTAATATCGGCATGATATAACAAGGTTAATTCAATGCACACGTGCATCTAGGCGTACGGTTTTAAGAATTTATGACTCAACAAGCAACAGCAGTAAATCACACATCTTTAAGTTTGTTTTCGAAATTTAGTTTGTACAGTAAAAAATTAGCTGCAGGTCTCGAAACCATTGGTGAGGGTTTTTATCTTATTTACCGACATGGCTTATATAAAGACCCGAATAATCCTGTAAATACCCGTTATGTACAGTATTTCTGCCGTCGATTATGTGAAGTGTTCAATATTGAAGTACAAGTGCACGGTACCATTCCGCGTGAACCGGCACTATGGGTCAGTAATCACGTTTCTTGGCTGGATGTTGCAGTGTTGGGTTCTGGGGCACGTATCTTTTTCTTGGCCAAAGCCGAAGTGGAAAAATGGCCGATCGTTGGTAATTTAGCAAAGGGTGGCGGGACTTTATTTATTAAGCGGGGTTCTGGAGATTCGGTTCGAATCCGTGAACAAATTGCTGAGTTCTTAAAGCAAGATATTCCAGTCCTGTTTTTTCCTGAAGCCACAACGACCGATGGCAGTAAAGTTAAAAAAGTACATGGACGTTTATTAGGTGCTGCTATTGAAGCGCAACGACCGGTGCAGATTTGTGTGATCTGCTATGTGAACCAACAGGGGCAACTGGATTTGGTTGCGCCATTTATTGGTGAAATGAGTTTTGCAGAACATGTACAGCGTGTTTTGGAAATGCCCAAAGTCACTGCCCATTTGCTCACTTTACCTGCGATTCCTGTAGCAGGTCATACGGTAGAAACGTTGACCAAAGAAGTAGATCGCCAAATGAGAGCGGGTTTGGAGCGCTTGCAGAGAAAGGTACTTGCCGTGTTACCAGAAGAAGCCTTGGAAACTACATAAAGCCTTCGATCGGCAGCCATGAAATCATTTTCATACCTGCTCTTTGCCACCATTTCATTTTCGGTTCTTTGGTATAAATCAGAGGGCCGTGTGGTGTTTCTCGCTGCCAAGTGATTTTGTTATTGGCATCCAAAACTAAACGATAAGCATAGGTTTTCAGGTTTTGATCCATGGTGGCATGCACTGCTTGTGCCAAGGGGGGGCTATTCAGTAATACACCAATTTCAGTATTCAAGTAGGCTGAGCGCGGATCAAAGTTAAATGAGCCAATAAACACCTGTTTTTCATCCAGTGCCATTAATTTTGCATGTAAACTTGAACGGCTTAAACCTTTAATATTGACCTTGGCTTTTTTGGCTAGCTCCTCGGTGTGTTTGTCTAAATCACTTTTATCGAGCGCGGGCAAAAACTCATAGAGTTGTACACCATTTTCAAGTAATTCCTGTCGATATTTACCATAGAAAGCATGCACTACAGCAACGTCATTGGCTTTAAATGAATTTGTCAGGATTCTGACTTTAATTCCATCTTGTGCCAAATCACTTAAAATTTTGGCTCCTTTTTTTTCCGGAACAAAATAGGCAGAAATTAAATCAATATTTTTTTCGGGCTGTTCGAGATGATTGATCAACTGAAAGTTGAGATGTTCTTCTTTTTTGGCTTTTGATTTAATTTTGTCGGGGGAGTCTTTGACGACTTCAGCTTTGACCCAGTCGAGTGAAATATCACGATTCATTAAGGCATTAATGGCGACCGACTGGCTGGTTAAATCTAAATAGTTTTGAACCGTAATGCGTTTATAGTGTTCATCAAGTTGTTGTTTAAGACTGTCATAGCTTAAACGATGAGAACTCTGTTTGACGACTTCCCGAACATCATAGGCATATTCATGATTCCAATAATCATCAAATGATTTGGAGATGTCTTCTACAGCTGTACCAAACAACATCACATCCACATCAGAAAATTGATAATTATCACTGACGTTGTAATATTGATTGGTCATGTTGCGGCCACCGATCAAAGCAACCTGATGATCAGCAATAAAACTCTTATTATGCATGCGACGATTGATACGTTTTAAGTCCAGTACCATATCCAGTGCACGATATTTACGAAAACGATAGGGGTTAAATAGCTTAACTTCTATATTGGGATGTTGTGCCAGTGCAAGAAAAATGCCTTCTGTATGTTTGGCATTATTATCATCAATCAAGAGGCGAACCCGAACGCCTCGATCTGCGGCACGAATCAAGGCATGTAAAGCCAAGGCACCCACTTTATCGTTATCCCAAATATAATATTGTAAATCAAGGGTTTTTTCTGCCTTATCAATCAAGCGAAGTCGTGCTGAAAGGGCTTCCAGAGGTTCATATAAAACATGGTAGCCTGTTAGGTCAGGATGTTGTTCTTGTAACGGCTGAATGACCTGTGCGAGTGACGTCCGAGAGGTATCAATCTGGGAAGAGGTTTGAATGATCGGTTCAATTTTATGCTTGGGTAAGGTGCTACAACCTGTAACGGTCAGCGCAATTGAGCAATAAATCACAATCATACTTTTATTGTAAGCACTTGTACTTATCTTTGTATGTTTGTTATTTAAATGAGAAAATTGCGTCATAATCGTCACTGATTAAAAGTTGGGCTTGAGTATACCACTTCATCGAAAAAGATAAATATAAGATGAGATGGATGTCCTAAAGTGAAGTTAATGAGGGCTTTAATGTCGAATTCGGATACTATTATTCTTGGTTTTTATCTTATTTTCGCTGTTCTGGCGCTTTGGGCTTTGATTCAGGCCTGGGTACATCAATCACGAACAGAAACCATTCATCCATTTAAAGCTTTTATACATTTATTGGCATTTTATCTGTCTTATTTATTGATTCCACTGTGGTTTTTTAGTGTTTATGCGGGATGGATTCAATATTACAGCTTGCATCAGGCTGGATTCATCTTTTTACTCAGCAGTATCTTGATCTATGCGCGTTTTATCGAGCCGCATCAAATTCATGTAAAACATCATCAATATCGACTGAATTCAGAGCGTGAGTTTAGCCATCCAATCAAAGTTGCTTTGGTTGCCGATATGCATGTCGGATTATTTTCTGGGCATGAACGTCAACTGAAAAGTATGGTTAAGAAGTTGAATCAAGCACAACCGGATTTGGTCGTAGTCGCAGGAGATTGGACTTATGAACCTGAAAATCGGCTGGTGCAGGAATTAGCAGTTTTAAAGCAAATTCAGGCTCCCGTCTACTCAGTCCCAGGTAATCACGATGAACAATATCCGGGTCCGCCTATTCAAGATTTACTAAGAAAAGCTTTAGAACTAAATAATGTTATTGATATTGAAGGAAAGATTGTCGAATTTGATGAGTTTCGCCTGATCGGGATTGGAGATTTGTGGGCAGGGAAGGCCAATATGCGTTTTATGCCCGATTTACCTCAAGATAAACCTTGGCTGATTTTGTCGCACAATCCGGATACTGTAGATATGGTTCCAGAGCTGCCAACGCGACCACTCATGTTATCTGGTCATACGCATGGGGGGCAAATCGAATTGCCATGGATTACCAGTTATATCATGAAACGTGTCTCTATTTTGGGTCATAAAAAGGGTTTTTATACACATGAGCATGCAGAAGTTTTTGTGACCGTTGGCACGGGAATGGTTGGTGTGCCGTTTCGGTTTCGGGTTCCACCAACGATTGATATTATTGAACTGATTTAAATAAAAAAGCCGACTGCATTGCGTCGGCTTTTTTATGCTTTGGAGCAGTAATTGTTAAGGAATAATAATGACATTCACACGACGGTTGCTGGCACGATTTTCATCAGAGGTATTTGGTACAAAAGGCTGACTCGCACCACGACCGACTACGGTTAAGTTATTTGGCTTGAACCCTTGTGTTACAAAGATTGTTGAAACACTCTGAGCGCGTTCTTCTGAGAGTTTCTGGTTATATTCAGGATTTCCGATATCATCGGTATGGCCTACAATTTTTAATTTTTGTAAGTCATACTTGTTTAGCTGGTTTGCTAAACGGACTATTTCCTTTTGGTGTTCTGGCTTGATTTCTGCTTTATTAAAGTCAAACAGCAAACGTTCTGGTAGACCTAAGGTCCAGCCCTCATCTGTTAAAACAAAGCCTTCTTTCTTGAGCATTTTGACCTGACGATACTTTAACGGACCAAAACTCAAGCAGCCAGCCAATGTTAGGCAGAGTAACGCAATAAATGAAATTTTAATGGTGTGAGCGCGCATAACATGTCCTAAATTTCTGGTTTATAAAGAAACCAATGTGGGTTTAAATTTTTAGCTCTATACATAGCTTGATCGGCCTGCATAATCAAATCTTCTGGATTCTCTGCAAACTGAGAAAAAGCAACCCCTAAGCTAAAACTGAAATGAATCATTTGACCATTAAACTCTAAAGGCTCTCCACAACTTGCAAGAACGCCTTCAGCAATTGTTATTAAATGATCGGTATGGTGAATTGAATGTAAGATGATGGCAAATTCATCACCCCCTAAACGAGCAATAAAATCTTCATGGCGGACTGAAAGCCTTAAGCGTGCTGCCATTTCCTTTAAAACAGCATCTCCAGCTAAATGTCCAAACTCATCATTGATGAATTTAAACTTGTTATTGTCGATAAAGAGTAAAGCAGAGTTATGACGATACTGTGGGTTTTCAAAGATATTAAATAGCTCTTGGTAAAAATAATGGCGATTTGGCAAACTGGTGAGTTGGTCGTGATGCGCCTGAAATGAGAGTTGGCGATTTTCTTTTTGCAGATGTGTGTGCCAGATCTGGATTTCTTCTAACAGTTCATTGAATACCGTATTTAAGTTCTGGAATTCGTGAATGTGGTTATTCGGGAAGCGTAAATTATAAGCTTTTTGATCGCTGACCAGTTGTGCAATATGCGTTAATGGTTTGATCGCTTGCATAATTTGGCGGTACGTAATGTTCACAGACCAAAGCAGGGCGATCACAATGAAAAACATTGAAATGGCGAGACCGATAATAATGGTCTTTAAAAAGTGCAGAATATTTTCAGAACTACCATACAGCACCAACTCGCCTACTTTTTTCTTATGATGCACAATCATGAGCTTAACAGGATCATGAAGAAACCAACGATCCATTAAATCTTGCATGACTGAGGTATGAGCAACTTTCTTGGTACTTTCAGCTAACAACTGTTGTTGTGGATCATAGACATGAATACTGCGAATGGCATGTTCACTGGTATAGTCATCAAGAATTTGGTCAATGGCACCTTTATCCCTAAACACTACAGCAGGCTGAACACGTTCCAGAACGGTTTGGCTCAATAACTGTAAATTTTGCTTTGCATAAGTTTCCATGGTGAACATGGAGATAGTGGCGAAAGTAAAAGAACAGATCACGAAGGTAATTGCAAAGATTGCAAATTGTGATTTACGGAATAAAGCGTGCAAGGAGGTTGATTGGTATAAGTTCGGAATCACAGTGCTTACCCCGCATTCTTTGCTAAAAGTAAAACACGAGGATCGATATGCACTTTGGAATAGCTTAAAGCCTCCAAATTCACCTTAAAGGTAGAAAAGGTCTTCTTATTATATAAGCAGAAAATACTCCCCACTTCGCACGCCGGATTATTGGTACTTAAAGAAAGCAATGATCGAGAAGGGTAGGCCTGAATCAAATTTTGCTGTTGTTGTGGAGAGGTGGTAGTGAAATAGGCAACATGACACTCCGTTTTTGGAAAGTCTTTCGCACTAACAGCTTGTACTTGATATTCATAAGCCAACTGACGGATATTGGATTGAAACTGATTTGCAGCATCCTGATTGTCAATCACACAAATTGTTGGACGATTGGTATTGGACCATTTGCTATAACTTAAGATAGATAAAGCCAACTCATAGAAATTATGTGTTGAGATGGCATAGCAAAGCGGGCTCGCAGCAAAGGATGCAGCAAGCAATAAATATCGAGCCTTTTTACTAGCAAACCGTATTTTCAATCAAAAGTGCCAAAAAATGTGAAGCAAGAGACATATTCTACTGGACTTAATTGTTTAAAAAAAGTTCTTGAACACAAAGAAAAAGCATTAAAAGTAACTGATACGTTCAAAAAATACCCACTCGAATAAAAAAGATAAGAAAGGGGGTTGTATTGGGTTGTGAATGCTGTAGAATGCACATCCATCGGCGGTGATGCAGATAAAAACTTGTTGAGAAACAAGGATTTGGCTTAAAGTGGTTGAATTCTTGGGTTGATTGATAAGTTTGATAAATATCTAAATTACCTGTTGACTTTTAAGAAATTGAGAGTAATATAGCCGACCTAGCTTGATGATGACGAATCATCGAGAAGATCATTAAGAGAATAGAAGAACAACTTGTGTGGATTTTTACTAGTTGATCAATCGAAAATATTTCATTGATTGAAGAGTAGAAATTTCTCGAAGTTTATTTGAGCGAATTTTTAGTCAGAAAATTGATGAGCCAAGATTTGTAGCCATAAGCTACTAATGATTTTAAACTGAAGAGTTTGATCATGGCTCAGATTGAACGCTGGCGGCAGGCTTAACACATGCAAGTCGAGCGGGGAAGGGTAGCTTGCTACCTAACCTAGCGGCGGACGGGTGAGTAATGCTTAGGAATCTGCCATTTAGTGGGGGACAACATTCCGAAAGGAATGCTAATACCGCATACGTCCTACGGGAGAAAGCAGGGGATCTTCGGACCTTGCGCTAAATGATGAGCCTAAGTCGGATTAGCTAGTTGGTGGGGTAAAGGCCTACCAAGGCGACGATCTGTAGCGGGTCTGAGAGGATGATCCGCCACACTGGGACTGAGACACGGCCCAGACTCCTACGGGAGGCAGCAGTGGGGAATATTGGACAATGGGCGGAAGCCTGATCCAGCCATGCCGCGTGTGTGAAGAAGGCCTTATGGTTGTAAAGCACTTTAAGCGAGGAGGAGGCTACTTAGATTAATACTCTAGGATAGTGGACGTTACTCGCAGAATAAGCACCGGCTAACTCTGTGCCAGCAGCCGCGGTAATACAGAGGGTGCGAGCGTTAATCGGATTTACTGGGCGTAAAGCGTGCGTAGGCGGCTGATTAAGTCGGATGTGAAATCCCTGAGCTTAACTTAGGAATTGCATTCGATACTGGTCAGCTAGAGTATGGGAGAGGATGGTAGAATTCCAGGTGTAGCGGTGAAATGCGTAGAGATCTGGAGGAATACCGATGGCGAAGGCAGCCATCTGGCCTAATACTGACGCTGAGGTACGAAAGCATGGGGAGCAAACAGGATTAGATACCCTGGTAGTCCATGCCGTAAACGATGTCTACTAGCCGTTGGGGCCTTTGAGGCTTTAGTGGCGCAGCTAACGCGATAAGTAGACCGCCTGGGGAGTACGGTCGCAAGACTAAAACTCAAATGAATTGACGGGGGCCCGCACAAGCGGTGGAGCATGTGGTTTAATTCGATGCAACGCGAAGAACCTTACCTGGTCTTGACATAGTAAGAACTTTCCAGAGATGGATTGGTGCCTTCGGGAACTTACATACAGGTGCTGCATGGCTGTCGTCAGCTCGTGTCGTGAGATGTTGGGTTAAGTCCCGCAACGAGCGCAACCCTTTTCCTTATTTGCCAGCGGGTTAAGCCGGGAACTTTAAGGATACTGCCAGTGACAAACTGGAGGAAGGCGGGGACGACGTCAAGTCATCATGGCCCTTACG
>NZ_KE340379.1:0-82527 GCF_000413935.1 Acinetobacter colistiniresistens
ACCGAACAGGTGACTGCAGACCCAGTGACTGGGGTGTGGAGTGTACCGAACCCGGGTGGCTTGTTGAATGGTGAGGCGGTGACCGCGACAGCAACAGATGCGGCAGGGAATGTGTCCTTACCAGCTACAGAAACAGTTGCGACTCCAGCTGATTTGATTGGTGCGATCACAGTACCAGATGACTTAAATGGCGATGGTATCTTGAACGCTACGGAACTAGGCAATGATGCTAGCTTCAATGCCCGTGTTGCTTTAGGACCAAATGCAGTTGTAGGCACTGTCGTGACTGTGAATGGAAACAACCACACCGTGACAGCAGCAGATTTACTCAATGGGTACATCACGGCAGCAGTTGCAGTGGCTGGCGATGGCTCCTTGGTCATTCATGCACAAGCGGTGGATGCATATGGTAATGTCGATAACACAACAGATGTCACGATTACAGTGGAT
This sequence comes from Acinetobacter colistiniresistens, assembly GCF_000413935.1. GTDB lineage: Bacteria > Pseudomonadota > Gammaproteobacteria > Pseudomonadales > Moraxellaceae > Acinetobacter > Acinetobacter colistiniresistens. The sequence continues at coordinate 451 of NZ_KE340379.1, forward strand.
ACAACGCCTCCGGATATTAGTACTGCTGCAATCGCAATTAATCCAATTACTGGCGATAATGTTCTTAATCCGTTAGAAGTATCTGGTCCAGTCTCAATCTCAGGTACATTAACCATTCCAGCAGATGCGGTAACCACCACGATTCAAGTGAATGTGAATGGTATAAATTACTCAGCAGTGGTTAATCCTGTGACACATACATGGACGGCCATTGTCCCTGGTACTGAACTTGCAGCTGATACAGATCTGACAATTCAGGCAACAGCAACATTTACTGATGCGGCAGGGAATAGTAGTAGCATTCAAGGTTCACAAAGTTATACCCTTACAAACACAACGATCATTGCCTATGACAATACTGCTACCGCAGTTCTTGCACCAGAACCATTATTGATTGCAGATGATGCTGCGTTGGGCAGTAAAACCTACTTAGCGCTTGTTTCACTATTAGGCCTTAATTTACAACTCGGTTCTGATGGGGTTGGTTTTACCGTTGCAGCGAATCAAGAAGGGAATGCGACATTCACTTATAGTGCTTTAATCGGTGTGAATGCGTTATCAAACTACTCGCTTGTTTTACAGAAACTGGATACAGCGACTGGTCAATGGACTTCGGTTTATGGTGGTGGTCAGGCGGATATTCTGAAACTGACTTTATTGGGTTCTACACCAGGTATCGTTATCGATGGGCTAGAACAGGGTCAATATCGTGCGTTTATGACCTATACTGGTATTGCAGGTGTTGGTTTACTCGGTACTTTAACGGGTACTATGGATATCTATGATACGACGCAAATTGGTGGATTCTTTACCGAAAATGCGACGGGTAATGTGATTCTTGATACCAATGCAGGCGGTCAGGTTGATGTTGTAACACCAACAACAGTGATTAATGCGGTGAATGGCCATCCTGTTCTTGCAAATGGTACGGTGATTGCGGGTACTTATGGTACTTTAGTGATCAACTTGAATGGTTCATATACGTATACACCTAATGCAAATGCAGCAGGGCTTGGACAGGTAGATCACTTTGTGTATACCTTAAAAGATACTGCTTCTGGCGATACGGCTCAAGCAGCACTGAATATCCAATTAAGCTCTGTGAAAGCTGCAGATAACCTTGCAGTGGCTGAAATTAATCCAGAGTCATTACTTGTGGCGAATGACGTTGCGCTTGGTAGTGCAAGTTATGTGGCAGCAGTTTCGCTACTCGGCTTGAATTTACAACTGTTAGGTAACTCAACGATTGCATTTAATGTAGATGCTGATCGAGAAAGTTCAGCAACATTTACGTTCAGTGGTTTACTCACTGCGAATGTATTAAGTGATTATTCACTTGTTATTCAAAAATACGATGCAACAACACAACAATGGGTTTCTGTTGGTGGAACAAATCCACAAGCCACTTTGGTTAACCTATCGTTGATTGGAGGCGTGGCAACGGCTGTGGTTGATGGTTTAACCACTGGTCAATATCGTGCCTTTATCGGTTATGGCGGATTACTAGGTGTCGGCCTAGGTGGAACATTAACAGGTACAATGGATGTTTATAACCCATATGTTGTAGCTGGATACTCAGTGGATCCGATTTCTGGCAACGTGATTAAAGACGCAGGTCTAAACGGAGCAGTGGATGCAGCAAGCAACAATGCTGTCATCTCGGTGGTTAATGGCAATGCGGTGGCTGCAACAGGTACAACAACAATTACAGGTACTTACGGTACCTTAGTGATTGATCAACATGGTAATTATACCTATACACCAAATGCCAATGGATTGAATCTCGGTAAGGTTGACCAGTTTACTTATACCTTACTGGATCCAGCTACGGGGAATACTTCACAAGCGATTCTCTATGTTCACTTGGATAGTAATAATGTGGACATGACTTGGAATCCGAACGATCCATCACAACCAGCAGTCATTACCGGTCCAGTCCCTGTGGATGCAATGGATAACGTTGCTTCTGCTGCGATTGATCTTGTTTATCCAACGACGACACAAGTCATTGCGAACGCGATTAGCTATAACTGGTTACTTGGTGTTGGTGGTGTTGTAATTGGTACTAAACAAGGTACAGCGCAATTCACGGTTGCTCCTGGTCATATTACGGAAGCAATTTTTGCAGTGAACTTTGGCTCAGTTGCAACGGTGGTTGATGGTTTACATGTGGTATTAACCCGAGTCAATCCAGACGGTACGCGTACGGTAATTGCAGATAGCTCGAATGCCGGCATACTTGATTTGCTGGGTATCTTCGGTTCTGAAGTGAAGTTCAAAGTGGATAACTTAAGTGCAGGTACATATGAGTTATTTATGGAGAGCAATACACTGCTTACTGCGCTTGGTAGTGTTACGGCTGGTATTACTCTGAATAATGGTGATATTACTCAAGTACCTACCTTGGTTGTAAACCCAATTACGGGTAATGTTCTTTCTGATGATAATTCAGCAGGTTATGGTTCGAATTATAAGCCAGACTATATTACAACCACGACGGTTGTGACTGCTGTCACATCTGAAAATGGTAATGTATCTGGTGTCATCGCAGGTACAGCAACAACGATTGTTGGCGCATACGGTACTTTGACCATTAATGCGGACGGTAGTTATAGTTACCAAGCAGCAGCAAATACCTTGAACATTGGTAAAGTGGACAGTTTCACTTATACGGTCACTGATCCTGTAACAGGTAAAACTGATACTGCGACATTGCATATCCAAATTGGTTCGCCTGATGTGAATCTCAACTGGAATATCGCAAATCCAGGTGCAGATGCTGTTATTCCTGCTCCAGTTGCCAACGCGGATTCGAATGATGCAACAATTAGCATGAAACCTGTGGTGGATGCGGCAGTAGATGTACCAAGCGGTAATGTCACTATCGGTAATTTGGCAGGTTTCCCACCGCTTCCTGTGTTGAGTAGTACTGTAACATCTAACCAATTTGTGATTGCTGCAAATACGGTTAATGATGTGCATGTACAATTGAATTACACGACATCATTGAGTCTTTCGGTGTTACCAACTGCTGGTTATACCATTCAGCAACTCGTTGGTGGTACATGGGTCAATACTGTTTATACGGGATCTGCGACAGCGCTAGCTGGTATTTTAGGTGCTCCAGCTTATTCAGCGGATGTTAATCACTTGTCTGAAGGTACTTATAGAGTGGTCTTTAGTCTATCAAGTCTGCTTCCAATTGGTGCTGTGACGCTTGACTCTGTGGTAACAACCAAAACAACGCATTTGGACAGCTATACACCAGATGGTTTAAGCGACTGGATTCATGGCAATATCCTGTTGGGTGATACTGCTGGTGGTGTCGCAGATACTACGACTGCTTCTCAATTGTTTGTTGAAGTATCACCAGGCAATTATCAGATTGCGGCAGGTCAGGCGATTAATACAGGTGAAGGGACATTGTATCTCAACCATGATGGTTCGTATTACTACAAAGCTTTTGATAGTGCAGCGAATGCAACCATTGATACGATTAATTATAAACTTGTATCTGTTACAGGTGCCGAGTCAACGAGCACTTTAACAATTCATTTGAGTCAAGAGTTGAACAGTCTGGCAGTCAGTACTGCTGCAAATGATACCTTCACACTCGGTAATGGTTCTGACACCTTGATTTACAATACTTTAACTGCTGCGGGTACGGTTAGCGCAACAGGTGGTAATACAACAGCAGGTGGCGTGGATACTTGGACAGATTTCCATCTCGGTAATGTCACTACGGATGATCAGGCTGACAAGATTGACATCAGCAACTTATTAATTGGTACTCCAAATAGTCTCACCATTGGTTCGTATGTATCAGTAAGCTACGATGCGACGACTCAAAGTGCGACCATTAGTGTGGATCGTGATGGCCTGGGCGGAACTTATACAAGTACTCAATTGTTGACGCTGCATTTAGATCATCCGACAGCATCATTGACACTCAATGATTTACTCAACAATGGTCAAATCATTTACTAATCCAAATCTTTAACTCTAAAAGAGAGCCTTCGGGCTCTCTTTTTCATTTTGAGAAGATGATCAAAATATGTGGTATCTTATTTAAAAGACTTAAAAAATTCTAAAAACTGAAGATATGACCATTACAACGATTTCAGCATTTGAGCAATTAAAACAGCAACTCAATGAGCAATTCTTTCAACAGCTTCGATCACATATTGATGTGTCTAAAACAGCTATTTTCTGCTCCTTTGGTGAACAGACACAACGTTGCCAAGTTTGGAATTCATCCTGCTCCGATTTTTCTGATACACAGCAACAATTATTGGATTTTCTAGAGCAGCAATTTTCATCGGCTGAAGCGCTCAGCACCTTTCTTAAAATTGACGTAGCCTTTAATATCCAAGTCGAACAATGGCAGCACATCGAACAAACGTTAAAAAACCAATTCCATAATAATCATTATCGTAAAGGGATGAGTTTGGATGCAGACTTTAAGATCTGCTTTTTGGAGCAAGAGCTCTATGGTAAGGCAATTATTCGGGCACTCAGCTATAGCACACCAAATTTTATTGATGAGAAAAACTTAAATAGCAGTATTTTAAGAAAATATCCAGATCAGCATCACACTATAAAAATAATAGAAATTCAACAGGTGTGGACTTTTGATACCTATGCGGTGATGTATGAACAGGGGCAACTGATTCCATTGCAAAGTCAGTTCACTGAAAATGGTGTGCGTTGCTTGCTTGAACCCAAAAAACACCATTTTAAAAAAATGATTGAAACAAATGCGCAGTTTCTCTTTCAACAAATCCAGCAGGACGGCAAATTCAACTATGGTTTTTTCCCTGCCTATGATCGTGAAATTCGTAGTTACAACACAGTTCGGCACTGTACTTCGGTTTATGCACTTATTGAGACGTTAGTGCTTCATTCATACCCAATGCTGATAGAAAAAATTCGCTCTGCAATCGATTATGCCTTACAGCATTTTTATATCGAAAAACAGGCAGGTTTGGCCTATATGCTCGATGGAACAGAGCAGGGACAGTTGGATGAAATTAAATTGGGAGCCAATGCTGCGGCAATTTTGATGCTGACCAAATATCAGGAAATTACAGCAGATGATCAATATCTTGAGGATGCTCAGGCCTTGGCCAATGGCATCCTGTCGATGATCAATGAAGCAGGTGAAACCACGCATGTATTGCATTATCCAAGCTATGACATCAAAGAAAAATTCCGCATCATTTACTATGATGGTGAAGCTGCCTTGGCTTTATTGCGTCTCTATCAGCTTGATGCAGATGAAAAACTACTTGAAACCGTCAAATGCATGTTTGAACGATTTATTGAAAAAAAATATGACCGTTATCATGACCATTGGCTGAGCTACTGCACCAATGAGCTGACAAAAATTTGTCCAGAGGAAAAATATTTTCAATTTGGCATGAATAATTATTTAAAACATATGATGTTTATTCGAAATCGTAAAACAGCTTATGCAACTTTACTTGAAATGATGATGGCTGCTTATCAAATGGTGCAGCGCATGCGGGATTTAGGTTTACAGGAGCTGTCTGTCAAAGCACGATTCGATGAATTAAAAAAGATGATTGAGTTTCGAACTGAATTCCAGCGCACCGGTTTTTTCTATCCTGAAGTGGCGATGTATATGGCGCGCCCAGATAAAATACTGAATGCTTTTTATGTTCGGCATGATCGTTTTCGTGTACGTATCGATGACCAAGAACATAATCTTTCAGGCTATGTTGCTTATGTGCAGCATTTTGAAACTGAAGCTTGAGGGTGAAATAAATGAATACGCCTCAAGAAATAAAAATTATTAGTCTGTTTGGTCATGAAGACTTTCAACATCCGGTTTGGCAGACAGAAATCGCAGGGGATTGTTCATATTGGCTGCTATTACTTGAGGCTTTAGAACGAGTGATTGATGGAAAGCTGCAACTTCAAGAGCTGCTTACTACAGACCATGCACTACATACCGAACAGGCTGATCTCTCCGATTTGATCTTGCAACAACGCTACACTGTTCTAGCCTCATTGCAATTACTGACTTTTAATCCAACTCAAAACACCCAACAGGTTCTTGGTTTTCATCTATTTCGTAATTTAGCCGAGATGCGGATGAACGTTACTGAAAAAGCCAGAAAATTTGACTTGCGCATTGGCCATAAAAATAGCCTTACAAACTTATACTGTTTGGCTCAGGCAATATTTAGTATGCCAATGGCGTTGTTACAACAAGTTTTTGTTAAATCACTGAATCTAAATGATCTGGATATTGCAGCCACCAGTTCCTTAATGACGTGTAAGGCACTTGATGCAATTCTTTATCTCACTGATCAAAAGCAAGATTATTACTTTTCTTACCTCCATCACAATCAGACACTTGGTATTTTTCAGTTATTAGATCCGTTACATCGTATTGATCACTTAGCTCCGTATTATCATTATTTCCAACAAGGTCGGTTACCAACAAAGCAGCGCCAAGCCAAGACAGAATGGATCAATATTATTGGTGATACTTATTTCGGTGAGTTTTATACAGCTAAAAGAAAAAATAAAGGTGTTGATGATGCCTTACAACGCTATGGTTACGGTCACTCTTTTGAGGCGATCAAACCATTCTTTGGCGCAGATGATATTAATATTGCCAATTTAGAAGCTGTTTTTAATCTCGATGAACATTCTGTTTTATTGGGGAAAAAAGACTATATTCTGGGGGCAAAAGCTCAGGAAACTTTAGACGAATTTAAACGGATTCATCTCAATACGCTGTGTTTGGGCAATAACCATCTTAAAGACTATGGTGAGGCAAGCCTAAAACACACTTTAACTCAGTTAGAGCTTGCCAATATTGATTATATTGGGGCGGGCAATGATCAACAACAAGCACATCAAGGTTTAGAAATCATCAATAATGCAGGGCAATGTTTGGCTATTTTTAATGGCTATTGGCATCGGCAAACGGCCTATCAAGATTACGAGTTTTATGCACTGGGTCACAGCTCTGGAGTGGCATGTATCAATGCCATTTTATTTGAACAGATTATGCAATATCGTTTAGCACATCCAGAGCACAAGATCATGGTGATTTGTCATTGGGGTGTTGATTTCAAACCCATCCATCCTGAGCAAGAGAAACTGGCAAAAGTGCTTACACAGATCGGGGTAGATGTGGTGATTGGACATGGTGCACATACCATTCAACCGATTCAATCTGTCAATCAAAAACCTGTTATTTTTGGAATCGGGAATGGTGTATTTAACAGCAATGGTGATTTTGAGAAATATCAAGCTTTGCCCTATGGAGCCATTGTTCGAATCAATGTCATGGAGTGGCAGTTAAAGCTGTATCCGATTTATACACATAACCGCAAAACCTTTTGGCAACCACGTATCGTTGATCAGAAACAGTTTGAACAAGCCCGAGCATTATTGACTCGTCAGTTAGACCCAACTCATTACAGTGTGGGACAAGATCATTTGGGTACTTATCTTCAATTCGGTTTTTAAGGATATTGTTGGTAATTATTGAGCATGGTATTGACCTGTTTTGTTGTAAAACCAAGATTACGCAGACCGCCACTGCCTAAACGGCAATCATAACTGCTCATGATATTGGTTGGTGTTGTTTTAGTGGCTTTAGGTGAACATACATGACCAAGGCCAAAGGCATGTCCCATTTCATGAATACTGGCTGCTTGGGTTTGATAATTGAGTCTTTTCCAGTCAATCAGAATAAAGGGTTGCCCTTGATTGCGAAATCCCCAACTGGTGATATCGGCATCTTTGAGTTTTTCACTATAAGCATCGTAAATAATAAATAAGACTTCTTTACTTTTCCTGCGAGGAAAACAAGCGTTGACCGCACTTGGTAGCTTTGCGGGGATGATTACTTTTGATTGACTTAACTGGTTGGCGAGATCACATTTACGTTTACTAAAATCTTGGAATGAATAGTAATGGTGGATTTTAAACTTAAAGATTTTATGATTATTTTCATCGACAAAATATTGATTCAGAATGGCTAATTCTTTATTCATCTGTACTTTGTTATCTAAGGCTTGGACTTCAGGGCGATTGCTGGTCACAATAAAGCTGACATTAACTACAGGTAAATCATTAGTTTCTTGAGGATATTGATCGCGGGGCGTTTTTACGGTTGGTTTTTGAGTTGTACAAGAAGTCCCGATGGTCAAGAATAATAAGCTTAGCGCTGTGATTTTTAATCGCATTTTTTTGTTCTCTCAAATGGTCGCGTTTTAATTATTGTAAAGCTAGCTTTTCGCATGATTTTGATCATCTTAGCAGATTTTTGGAGCTTGTATGGTGCGAGATACCAATGAACTACATCGACAAATTTTAGAAGTGATTGCCTTAATTCCTTATGGAAAAGTGGCAAGTTATGGGCAAATTGCCAAGCTGGCTGGTTTGCCTAAACATCCTCGTTTAGTCGGTTATGTACTTAAGCATTTAGACAAAGACAGTGAGATTCCCTGGTATCGTGTGATTAACTCGCAAGGCAAGATTAGTGTGACTCGAATCAATGAGAAGGGTGAAAATGTTCAGCAGAATTTGTTAGAGCAGGAAGGGGTGTATTTATTAAATGGCAAGGTCAGTTTAAAAATCTTTGCTTGGCAGCCTTAGGTTGGTTTGATTTCTCAGAACGTATAAATCACTACATCCATGTTATTTTAATGGATAGCATCATTATACGTCCTTAGTGTATGTGTCTTGAACAATACATATTCAACGTACAATCAATACGGGAATGTGGCTTTCCGCCAAAACTTTCTGCGCCACACTACCGAGTACAAATTGTTTAAAGCCTGTACGCCCATGCGAGCCCATAATGATCAAGTCTGCGCCTAGGTTCTGTGCTGCACCTATAATTTCTTGATGCACTGAAAACCCTTCCAGAACCTGCGTTGCAACCGTTAAGCCATGCTCTTCAAACTTTTTTTCAGCTTTGCTGAGATTGTCTTGAGCATAACTTCGGACTCTTTCTATTAAATCATTGCTTTGCCCCATACGAATATAGGCATCTGCAAGATAAGGATCTAAAGTCATCACTTCTACAACCGTCAGTTCACTGTTTAAGGCTTTGGCCAGTTGAGCTGCTTCTCGAATGACATTTGCTGCAATTTCAGAGTCATCGATCGCCACTAAGATTTTTTGATAAGCCATGTTGGATACTCCTTATATTTATGATTTTACGTTGAATTCAGTCAATAAAATTTGATTAATATATAAGCTATGATTGTATTCTAAACCTGTTAGGATGAGAATAAAACCTAGCATTTTTATAGGGATAGTTATTATTTATAGCATTATGGTTAAGCTTGGATGGGTTCAAGAATAGATGAAATTTCCATGAAAATAAAAGACATGTATCATCATGATTTATCTATAAAAGTAGTCTTAATTACGCTCAAAGAATTGAATCAGTGCATCCACATCATCAGTCTGCAATTGTTCACGCATTTTTAAAATCTGCTTTTCATCTAAGTCATAAAGCTTCAGGGAAAGCAGTTTTTCAATATCTTGTTCAGAAAAACGGTATCTAATCACTTTGGCTGGAACACCACCGACAATCGCATAGGGAGGTACATCTTGCGTGACTACAGCGCCTGTTGCAACCACCGCACCTTCACCCAATTTGACCCCTTGCATGATCATGGCACGGCTACCAATCCAGCAACCATCGGCAATCATCGTATCACCTGCGGTCTGAAAGCTACGTGTATCAAATGGGAAAGTTGAGATCCAGTCAGGGCGGTGCAATTGATTACCACCCATCATAATCACGCATTCAGCCCCAAAGCAGACAAAGTTACCAATATGCAGTTGGTCAATGGGCTTATCAGGCGTAGCTACCTTGTCATGCAGATAGCGCACCACACAGCGCTCAAAACCTTGATCCCAATAAGCCGAATAATAAGAATAATTGCCTTTAATCTGGATATTCGGATTTTTCACCGTTTTAGCAATAAACTCGAACTCACACCAATGTTTAACAGGGGAGTTGATTAATGATTCCATAACTGAGACAAAATACCGAAACAAAGCTGCGTCATTATAGCTTTTAAATGAGCAGAGAATACGAGTTGCAGAAGAATTTCCAAAGCGAACTCAATAAATGCTGAATTTGATTGGGCAATATAAAGTCTAGAATCCTACTGAATAGGGAGAGATTAAAAAATAATGCGTACAGAGTTGGTCGTAAAATTCACATGAAATGCTGATGTAATGGAAAACCCAATACCTAGAACAATTCCTGCAATAGCATAGATCAATGCACTGATCAGTTGATCTTGCATGCCTGTATTTTATTCTATTTAGAAAAAGAGTGTCTGAAAAAAAGAACTCTTCAATTGATGAAGAGTCCTTTTGTTATTCTATCGAATGTCGATTAAAGATATTCGACACTCACGATTTCGTATTCAACTTCACCTTGTGGTGTTTGAATTTTCGCTTCGTCGCCTTCATTTTTACCTAAAAGACCACGCGCAATCGGTGAGTTCACTGAGATTTTATTGATTTTAAAATCTGCTTCATCATCACCGACGATTTTATAAGTCTTACGTTCTTCCGTATCCAGATTTTCAATGGTTACAGTCACGCCAAAGACCACACGGCCGTTTTGCTCAAGTGTTTTGACATCAATTTCTTGTACTGCGCCCAGTTTACCTTCGATATCCTGAATACGACCTTCGCAGAAACCTTGCTGTTCACGCGCAGCATGATATTCAGCATTTTCCTTTAAATCACCGTGTTCACGAGCTTCAGCAATCGCTTGGATAATACGTGGGCGATCCACTGTCTTGAGCTGTTGTAATTCTTTCTCTAAGGCAACCTTGCCTTCGGGAGTCATAGGATAACGTTGCATTCTGGTCCCCTCTAAATTGGTTGGGAAAATACAGGATTAAAAAAAGAAAAAGCCCGCCACCGATAAGGTGACGGGACTTTATCGGTAGAGAATTAACCTACAGTTTGTAAATCTTGCAAGCGGTATACATCCATTGGCAATTTCACAGCAAATGCTTGGCAAACTGCTTCTGCACCGTTAATTGTCGTGGTGTAATACACCTTGCCTTGGAGGGCAGCACGACGAATCATGGCAGAATCATACTGAGCTTGTTTGCCTTCAGTTGTGTTGACAATAAGATGAATTTCACCATTTTTCAAGCGGTCTACAATATGTGGGCGACCTTCGGTCACTTTATTGACTGCTTCACACTCGATACCCGCTTCTTTGAGTACACGATGTGTACCATTTGTTGCAACAAGTTTAAAGCCATAAGCAATCAACTTTTTCGCAACATCAGCGATGTATTTCTTATCTGATTCACGAACCGATAAGAACGCATGTTTGACTTCACCTTCAGTTGGCAAGCCCGGTAAACGTTCATTTGAACCTAATACCGCTTTGTAGAATGCTTCACCAAAAGTTTTACCCACACCCATTACTTCACCTGTAGATTTCATCTCAGGCCCAAGCATTGGGTCTACGCCAGGGAACTTGGCGAACGGGAACACGGCTTCTTTTACAGCATAGTGTGTTGGGATGATTTCTTTGGTGAAACCTTGTGATGCTAAAGATTGGCCAGCCATACAACGTGCCGCAACTTTTGCTAAAGAGTCACCAATACATTTAGATACGAAAGGAACAGTACGTGATGCACGTGGGTTCACTTCAAGTACATAAATGTCGTCACCTTTAACCGCAAACTGAACGTTCATCAAACCGATAACGCCAAGTTCTTTTGCCATAGCCACAGTTTGGCGACGCATTTCGTCCTGAACTTCTTGTGAAAGCGAGTACGGAGGAATCGAACATGCTGAGTCACCTGAGTGAATCCCTGCTTGTTCAATGTGCTGCATGATACCGCCGATCACAACATCTTTACCGTCAGATACGCAGTCCACGTCAACTTCTGTTGCATCGTCAAGGAAACGGTCAAGCAGGACAGGGGCTTCATTCGATGCTTGAACTGCTTCACGAAGGTAACGTTTAAGTTCATCTTCGTTATACACGATTTCCATTGCACGGCCACCCAATACATAAGATGGACGCACAACTAGTGGATAACCCACTTTCGCTGCTTCTGAAATACCTTCTTCAGCAGATTTTACGATGCTGTTGTTCGGTTGGCGAAGCTGTAAACGTTGAATCATTTGCTGAAAACGTTCACGGTCTTCTGCACGGTCAATTGCGTCAGGAGATGTACCGATAATTGGAGTGCCTGCTTCTTCCAAAGCACGCGCCAATTTTAATGGGGTTTGACCACCGTACTGTACGATCACGCCTTTAGGCTTTTCGGTACGTACGATTTCAAGTACATCTTCAAGAGTGACAGGTTCGAAGTAGAGACGATCAGAGGTGTCATAGTCAGTTGAAACTGTTTCAGGGTTACAGTTCACCATGATGGTTTCATAACCGTCATCACGCATTGCAAGCGCAGCGTGTACACAGCAGTAGTCAAACTCGATCCCTTGACCGATACGGTTTGGACCACCACCAATCACCATGATCTTGTCACGGTTTGATGGATTTGCTTCACATTCTTCATCATAAGTTGAATACATGTAAGCAGTACCCGATTCAAACTCGGCTGCACAAGTATCAACACGTTTGTAAACTGGATAGACACCCAAGTTCCAACGATGCTTACGGAATTGTTTTTGTGAAATACCCATTAAGTTGGCAATACGCAGGTCAGATAAACCTTTGCGTTTGAACGAACGGATATTGTCAGCGTTTAAGTCACCAAAGCCTAAAGTTTTTACTTGTGCTTCAGTTTTGATGATATCTTCGATTTGAATCAAGAACCAACGGTCGATTTTGGTTGCTTCAAATACGTCATCTAAAGAGAAACCGTGGCGGAATGCATCGGCAACATACCAGATACGCTCAGGACCAGGCACTTTAAGCTCTTTTAAGATGATGTCTTTGGCATTGGCTGTACCCGCTTCAACTTTTTCATCAAAGCCACATACACCCACTTCAAGACCACGAAGTGCTTTTTGTACAGATTCTTGGAAGTTACGACCAATCGCCATCACTTCGCCCACAGATTTCATCTGAGTCGTCAATACTGGCTCAGCTTGCGGGAATTTTTCGAAGTTAAAACGAGGAATCTTCGTGACAACATAGTCAATCGACGGTTCGAAAGATGCTGGTGTTACGCCGCCCGTGATGTCATTCTTCAATTCATCAAGGGTATAACCTACCGCAAGTTTCGCTGCGATTTTTGCAATTGGGAAACCTGTTGCTTTAGATGCAAGTGCAGATGAACGTGATACACGTGGGTTCATCTCGATCACAACCATACGGCCGTCTTTCGGGTTAATACCGAATTGAACGTTCGAACCGCCAGTTTCAACACCGATTTCACGAAGAACTGCAACCGATGCATTACGCATTAATTGGTATTCTTTGTCTGTCAATGTTTGAGCAGGTGCAACTGTGATTGAGTCACCAGTGTGAACGCCCATTGGATCGAAGTTTTCGATCGCACAGACGATGATACAGTTGTCGTTTTTGTCACGAACAACTTCCATCTCGTATTCTTTCCAACCAATCAATGATTCATCAATCAGTAACTGATGCGTCGGAGAGAGGTCGAAACCACGTTCACAGATTTCAAGGAATTCTTCGCGGTTATACGCGATACCACCACCAGAACCACCCATGGTGAATGATGGACGAATGATCACTGGGAAACCGAAGCCCGCTTGAATCGCCAACGCTTCTTCCATTGTTTCAGCAATGGCTGCTTTTGGACATTCCAAACCAATTTTACGCATTGCGATATCAAATAGTTTACGATCTTCTGCTTTTTCAATCGCTTCTTTTGATGCGCCAATCAGTTCTACATTATATTTTTCAAGAACACCGTGCTCGTCTAGGGCAAGGGCACAGTTCAATGCAGTTTGGCCACCCATGGTTGGCAGGACTGCATCTGGACGCTCTTTTTCAATGATTTGTGCAACTGTCTGCCAAGTGATTGGCTCGATATAGGTTGCATCCGCCATCGCAGGGTCAGTCATGATGGTCGCTGGGTTAGAGTTCACCAAAATAACGCGGTAACCTTCTTCACGAAGCGCTTTACATGCTTGTGCACCTGAATAGTCAAACTCACACGCCTGACCAATGACAATAGGACCAGCACCAATAATTAAGATGCTTTTAATATCCGTACGTTTAGGCATTATTCGCTCCTTAATTACTTCTTAGCGGCTTCAATAAGTTCGATGAAATGATCGAACAATGGAGCACAGTCATGTGGACCTGGGCTAGCTTCAGGGTGACCCTGGAAGCTGAATGCTGGTTTGTCAGTACGATGGATACCTTGGTTTGTACCGTCAAACAGTGAACGATGTGTCACTTTTAAGTTTGCAGGTAAGGTACTTTCATCGACAGCAAAGCCGTGGTTTTGAGAAGTAATCATCACTGTACCGTTCTCAAGATTTTGTACAGGATGGTTGGCACCGTGATGGCCATGTCCCATTTTCATGGTTTTTGCGCCAGAAGCGAGTGCCAAAATTTGGTGACCTAAACAAATACCGAATACGGGTAATGTTGTGGTTTCAACAATAGTTTTCACTGCTTCAATGGCATAGTCACATGCTGCTGGATCACCAGGACCATTGGACAAGAACACGCCATCTGGATTTAAAGCGAGTACTTTTTCAGCAGGCGTTTGTGCAGGAACAACTGTTAATTTACAACCACGGTCTGCGAGCATACGTAAGATGTTGGTTTTGACACCATAATCGTATGCAACAACATGAAATTTAAATTCTGGTTGGGTGAAGCCTTGGCCTAAAGTCCAAGAACCTTCAGTCCATTCAAAACCCGTCGGATCACAGCACTCTTTTGCAAGATCTAAACCGTTTAAACCGCCGAATGCACGTGCCTTGGCAATTGCTTCTTCTTCTGTGATATTTTCGCCAGCAAGGATGCAACCGTTTTGTGCACCTTTATCGCGTAAAATACGTGTCAATTTACGTGTATCAATATCAGCGATTGCCACAACATTATGTTGTTCCAAGTATTCACTGAGTGATTGTTCAGCACGGAAGTTACTGTGCAATAAAGGAAGATCACGAATAATTAAACCATTCGCCCATACTTTATGGATGCGACCTGATTCAACGTCTTCACTATTACAGCCAGTATTTCCAATATGAGGATAAGTCAGCGTCACAAGTTGTTGCGCGTAACTTGGGTCAGTCAAAATTTCTTGATAACCAGTCATGGCGGTATTAAAAACGACTTCACCAGTCGTACTACCCGATGCACCGATAGACGTTCCTTTAAAGATCGTTCCATCTGCGAGGGCTAAAATGGCGGGGGTGCTCAAACCAAAGCTCCTGAACTAAGACCACAAAAATAGGGCTGTAAAAAAGCGAGTAGACATAAAAAAAGGCAGGCCGTCTTAAAAAAACATGCCCCTCCTTCCAGTCTGCTCGCTTGTAACTTAACAGCGCATTATACGCATGAGTGGGTGAAAAGTCTATGTGTTTTATTTATTAAAGTCAGGAATTCTCGAATTCTTTTTTAAGAGGCGGACAAAGCTGTCTATTGCAAAATCGATCATCCGTGTATCGATATGATGAGATATTATGCAAATTGTCTAACAATTTTTAAGGTGTTTAACAAATGAGCGTTTTATCTTATGGCTAGCCGAAAAATCAACAATCAAAAATGAGGGAAATTAAAATGGCTGCAAATCAAACAACACCTGCTGCAACTGCTGAAGAAGTGAAAGAGGTTGTCGTTGAAAAAACAACGAAAGCCAAAGAAGCTGTTACAGAAAAGACTACTGAAGTCAAAGAAGTGGTTGCTGAGAAAACTGCAAAAGCGAAAGAAGTGGTGGCAGAAAAAACAGCAAAGGCAAAAGAAGTGATTGCCGAGACCCAAGAACAAGCAAAAGAAGTGATTGCTGAAACGCAAGGTCAGGTCAAAGAAGCACTGGCTGAAACGCAAGAGAAAATTGAAACTGAAGCGAAAGAGTTGAATCAAAACATTCAAAATCAATTGACTCAAATCAAGCAGGATATCTTAGAGCGTATAGAGGTGATTAAAACCCAACTCAATTCATCTCAAGGCAACCTGCTTGAATTGAAAAATGCATTGAAAACAGAATTAAATGCATTGATTGAAGACCTGAGTAAAGTCAGTAAAGAACTGAAAGATGACATTAGCCAAATTTCAGTAAAGCATAAAGATACTTTAGTGGGTAGCTTTAAGCGTACCAAAGAACAAGCAGTTGAAGCTTGGAATAAGGTTCGTGCCAGCTAACTTGGCATAGCGATAAAAAAGCGAGAATTTTTCTCGCTTTTTTATTTAAAACTGATGTAACCAGTCGCGCTTATTATGGAAGTCTGCTTGAGGACTACTGTGTTGCATTGCAAAATAATGCAGACCTTGTGTCGTGTTCAATACAGCTGTTAAGCCAATATAGAGGTCTGCCCATTTGAGTTGATGCTCACGCATAAATTGAGACAGATCTAAACTGACATTCAATCCATAATGCGTACGTTGCAAATGATTGAGTTCTATATCATAGGCAGCGATAGGCGGCATATCTTCAGGAAAGCGGTATTCTTCAAATTGATAGACTTGCCAAGCTTGAGAAGGGGAAAGGTTGATTTCACGATAGAAATCCTGATCTTTCACACCCACAAAAATTTCATAGCAAGTTTGTTCCCATAAAAAGTCACGACGTGGGTGCGCTGTGACTTGATCTGGGTAAATCAAAAATTGATTTGGGTCACGAACCCAAAAACCAACATTTAAGCTTGCTGGTGTTTGTTGCTCAATCGCTCCAACCACGGTAATGGCACTAAAGCGATCAAAAGCCGACAGTTCATAACTTGCCATCGTAATTACTTATTACTTAAATGAGCAAAACGAACCAAGTTAGACAGGTGCTGGTTTTGTTTGGCTGCTTTTTTATAGAGCAAAACAATTTTACCAATTTTTTGTACAGACTCAGCGCCTGTTGCTTCAACAATGGCATCAATAACTGCGCCACGTGCATCACGGTCTTCACCCGCAATTTTCACTTTAATCAATTCGTGATCATTTAAAGCACGATTTATTTCTTCAATGACGTTTTCTGTAAGACCTTGGCTACCAATCATTACAACTGGATTAAGTGCATGACCGATTTGACGTAAACGCTTACGTTCATGGATAGATAAAGCCGCCATTAAAAATACCTGATTTGGAAAACGACCTAGTATAACTTGCATCCCGATTCTAAGATAGATTCATGAGCACAGCACTTGCAACAAATATGTGAAAAATTGACGAAATAACCAATGATGATAATCGAAAAAAATCTGTAAAAGTTCGTGTGAATGAAGTACATCCGTACTGTATTGAGAGTAATTTTCACGTACAATGATGCATCAGAAGTTTTTTGAAATTTAGTGAGTTATGGCGACACGCATTACCAATCAAAAATTGTCTAAAAGCAGTCGTGCATGGATGAGAGAGCACTTAGATGACCATTTTGTAAAGAAAGCACAGAAGGAAGGTTATCGCGCGCGCGCGGCATATAAGTTACTTGAAATTCAAGAAAAATATAAAATGATCAAGCCGGGCATGACCGTGGTTGATCTGGGTGCGGCACCAGGTAGCTGGTCGCAAATTGCGGGTAAATTGGTAGGTGCCAATGGCTTGGTCATTGCATCAGATATTTTGGCAATGGACGCACTTCCAGATGTAACCTTCCTGCAAGGTGACTTCCGAGAGGAAGAAGTTTTCGAAAAATTGTTAAATATTTTAAATGGACGTCAAGTAGACGTTGTAATTTCAGATATGGCCCCCAATACATCAGGTAATAGGGCTGTTGATCAACCACGTCAGATTTACTTATGTGAGCTGGCTTTGGATTTTGCTCAAAAAGTACTTGGGCCAAACGGACAGTTTATTGTTAAAGTGTTCCAGGGTTCAGGATTTGATGAATTCCGAAAACAGGTGGTCGATAGTTTTGATGTATTAAAAACAGCCAAACCTGCGGCATCACGTGCTCGATCGAAAGAAGTTTTTTTGATTGGCCAAGGTCGTAAAAAGGCATTGCAATAAAAGTGTACTTGCCAAGTTGTTAAAAATTGTGCATTTTGTACCTTTTAAGTTTTTTGCAACGCAAATTCATTGCTGTTTTTGTGAAGGTCAGCCAAGATTAGGTATGATCAAATTAGATTGATATGGGAATAAAGCCTTGAGCGATTACTTCAAGAATGCCGTATTGTGGCTCATCATACTCGGTGTTCTGATTTTGATTTTTAGCAACGTCAGTGACCGCAATAAGCCTGCAGCGATGAAATATTCTGATTTCGTTGCAGCGGTGAATGCTGGGCAAATTAAACAAGTCACAATCGACGGTTTAAATATTAATGGTGAAAAAACCAATGGTTCTTCATTTGAGACGGTTCGTCCTCAAGTCGAAGACACTGAGTTGCTACCAAGCTTGAATAAACAAAATGTAGTGGTTGAAGGCACAGCGCCACAACGTCAAGGCATTTTGATGCAACTTCTCATTGCGAGTTTCCCAGTATTGCTCATCATCTTATTATTCATGTTCTTCATGCGTAATATGGGCGGTGGCGCTGGTGGCAAAAACGGTCCTATGAGCTTTGGTAAGTCAAAAGCAAAAATGTTATCTGAAGATCAAATCAAGCTAACATTTAGTGACGTTGCTGGCTGTGACGAAGCAAAACAAGAAGTGGTTGAAATCGTTGATTTCTTAAAAGACCCTGCCAAATTCAAACGTCTGGGTGCGACCATTCCACGTGGTGTACTGATGGTTGGTCCTCCAGGTACAGGTAAAACATTATTGGCGAAAGCAATTGCGGGCGAAGCTAAGGTTCCATTCTTTAGCATCTCGGGTTCTGACTTCGTTGAAATGTTTGTCGGTGTCGGTGCTTCTCGTGTTCGTGACATGTTCGAACAAGCTAAACGCCATGCGCCATGTATCATCTTTATTGATGAGATTGACGCAGTCGGTCGTCATCGTGGTTCTGGTACAGGTGGTGGTCATGATGAGCGTGAACAAACCTTGAACCAAATGCTTGTTGAGATGGATGGTTTTGAAGGCAATGAAGGTGTAATCGTTATTGCTGCGACCAACCGTGTAGACGTATTGGATAAAGCCTTGCTTCGTCCAGGCCGTTTTGATCGTCAGGTGATGGTTGGTTTACCCGATATCCGTGGTCGTGAGCAAATCTTGAATGTGCACTTGAAGAAATTACCTTCAGTGACAGGTGTAGATCTTAAAGTACTTGCACGTGGTACACCGGGCTTCTCTGGTGCGCAACTTGCAAACTTGGTCAATGAAGCTGCATTGTTCGCTGCTCGCCGTAATAAAAACACGGTAGATATGCACGACTTTGAAGATGCCAAAGACAAGATTTACATGGGTCCAGAGCGTAAATCGATGGTGATTCGTGAAGAAGAGCGTCGTGCGACAGCTTACCATGAAGCAGGCCATGCGATTGTCGCTGAGATCTTACCGGGTACTGACCCTGTGCATAAAGTAACCATTATGCCGCGCGGTTGGGCACTGGGTGTGACTTGGCAGTTGCCTGAGCAAGATCAGACCAGCCACTATAAAGATAAGATGTTGAATGAACTTTCAATCTTGTTTGGCGGTCGTATTGCAGAAGAAGTCTTTATCAACCAAATGTCGACAGGTGCATCTAACGACTTTGAACGTGCCACTAAAATGGCGCGTGCAATGGTGACCAAATATGGTATGTCAGATAAGCTTGGTGTAATGGTGTATGAAGATGAAAACCAAAATGGTTTCTTCGGTAATGTTGGTAGCCGTACCATTTCTGAAGCTACTCAGCAAAAAGTAGATGAAGAAGTTCGCCGTATTTTGGATGAACAGTACAAAGTTGCACGTGATATCTTGGAAAATAACAAAGATATTGCACATGCGATGGTAAAAGCATTGATGGATTGGGAAACAATCGATCGTGACCAAATCCGTGACATCATGGAAGGTCGTGAGCCTCAACCACCTAAAGTTTATGTTGCTGATAATCCAGTGGCTGCATTTGAACCACCGAAAGATGGTCCATCTACACCACCGCCATTACCAGCAATGGGCTAATCAACGATAAGATAAAAAGAGCGACTTCGGTCGCTCTTTTTTGTTTGGATTTCATTCTAAATTGAAAATAAATCATCAGCGTCGACATGGCAGTCTTGTTAATATAGTCACATTCCAATGTGGAGCGTTTTGATGCAGTTGATGCCCTTAGCACAATGTCAGTTACAGTGTGGCCGTTTTAGATTAGATCTCTCAGAACCCCAAGTGATGGGGATTTTGAATGTGACACCTGATTCATTTAGTGATGGTGGGCAGCATCATCAAAAAGACCAAGCCATCCAACATGCATTGCAGATGATGGCAGATGGGGCCAGCATCATTGATATTGGTGGAGAGTCTACACGTCCGAATGCATCGCCTGTTGCTTTAGCAGAAGAAATCCGCCGTGTTGTCCCTGTGGTTGAAGCCTTGTCCCAATACGATGTGATCATGTCGATTGATACCAGTCAGCCAGAAGTGATGCGTGCAGCTGTACAGGCAGGTGCGCATATCTGGAATGATGTCCGTGCCTTAACACGGCCACAGGCGTTGGAAACAGCAGCAGAATTGGATATCCCTGTGATTTTGATGCATATGCGGGGTGAACCCACCAATATGAACCAGTTGGACCAATATCGGGATGTAACTGAAGAGGTGATTCTGGAGTTACAACAACGTCTGGATCAAGCGATTGCTGTTGGTATTAAAGCTGAAAATATCATTATCGATCCTGGTTTTGGCTTTGCTAAAAATGCACAACAGAATTTTCAGTTACTGAATGAATTCTGGAAGCTGAACCGAATGGGCTATCCTATCCTATCTGGGTTATCGCGGAAACGTTTTATTGGTGAAGCATTGAATGGTGTACCTGCGCAAGAACGTGCCGTGGGGAGCGTAATGGGACATTTGTTGAGTATTCAACAGGGTGCTAGCATTGTTCGGGCGCATGATGTAAAAGCCACCAGTGATGCCATTAAAGTATGGAAAATGATGCAAAATAACTAAGCTAGGCTGAGTCAGTAGAGCGCTTAAGGCTCTATTGACTTGCTGAGTCAGATTCAATATAACAAGCCTATAAGATAAAATAGGTAATATAATAAAATGGAAGCTAAAACAATTACATATAGAAGTCTATGGCTGTGCGCACTGATTCTAAGCCTTGGTTTTATTATCTCGGCTGCGGTGATGGGCTATGCGCTTAAACAGTTAAATAACAATAAAAACTCAATTATAGTCAAAGGATTAGCTGAAAAACCGATTCAAGCAGACTCGGCGCGCTGGGAAATAAAATTACAAACCAACCACACTTCTGACACGATTCCTCAAGCCTATCAGTTACTGGATCAGCATATGCAAGCCTTACAGCATTTCTTTGTTGAACATGGTTTTAAAGCTGCTGATATGCAATTGGGGAATAAAAGTTCGCAGCCGTATTATGAGGAAGTGAATATGGGGGAGGGACGTATCAATCGTGAGTTTAAAGGCTATTTAGCCATGCAGTCTTTTGTGATTAGTAGTCGTGATATCAAGAAAATTGAAAAGGCAGCCCGAGATGCTTATTTGCTTGATGAAAAAGGAATTGCCATTGAGCAGAAGCCAGAGTATCTGGTGTCTAATCTTGAAGAAATCAAAATGTCGTTAATTGCCAATGCGACCAAGAATGCCTATAGCCGCGCAAATGAATTTGCCAAGGTCGGTGGAGCCAAAGTCGGGATGATGCGTTCAGCCAGCCAAGGTGCATTCTATATTCTGCCTGAAAGTGGCTCTGATGATGACAGTGATTATGGTGGAGCTTATGACAAGGCCACCATCAACAAAATTGCCCGTGTGGTGGTGACGATCAATTACGCGATTGAATAAAGCTTTAGCTTTAAATCATTGATAAGTCATCTTAGAAAGATACATACAAATACGGTGTCGCTTTGTTTTTTTGCATACAATCTTTGCATATTTATTTCATTTGAAAGACAAAATAGAATTTGGGAATTTAAACATGCATCCATCTACCAAAATACTCACACTTAGTTTGCTCAGTTGCATGATCATGGCCTGTAGTATGCCTGCCAAACGAAATGATCAAGCGATGATTGAGACGACAATGCCTGTGTCACCAGCCCCGATGACCATGTCAAATCAGGGCTTGGCTCAGGCGCGAAAAATGATCGCACCAGCATCTTATATTGCCATTATGCCGAGTATGGAGCGACCACGTTTAGAACAGAATACTGAAAAGTACCAAAAGAATGAGGTCAATCCTGTTCATCGTGTTGCGGATCAAGCGGTCTCAACATTTAGTATTGATGTCGATACAGGCAGTTATACCAATACCCGTCGTTTTTTAAATGATGGCCGTTTACCCCCTGTTGATGCGGTTCGTGCCGAGGAGATGATTAATTATTTTGATTATCAATATCCGCAGCCGAATAATGTGCATCCATTTTCGGTCACAACGGAAACGGTCGATTCACCATGGAAAGAAAATGCCAAGCTGATCAAAATTGGGATTCAGGCCAAAGACCTTACTACCAAACAACTACCCCCTGCCAATCTGGTATTTTTAGTTGATGTTTCTGGCAGTATGGATTCAGCAGACAAACTCCCCTTGGTCAAACAAACGTTACGCTTACTCACTGAGCAATTAAGAGCCCAAGATAAAGTTACGATTATTACTTATGCCAGTGGTGAAAAGTTAGTTTTAGAGCCGACTGCGGGTAATCAAAAAGACAAGATTCTCGCAGTGATTAATAGTTTACAAGCGGGCGGAGCAACGGCTGGTGAGCAGGCAATTCAACTGGCCTATAAGCAAGCTGAAAAAGCCTTTGTGAAAAACGGAATTAACCGAATTTTATTGGCGACCGATGGTGACTTTAATGTCGGGATTACTGATTTTAATACTTTAAAGGGGATGGTGGCTGAGAAACGCAAAAGTGGGATTTCGTTAACGACTTTAGGGTTTGGAACAGGAAACTATAACGAACAGCTGATGGAGCAACTGGCAGATGCTGGAGATGGCAATTACAGCTATATCGACAATAAAAATGAAGCGAAAAAAGTTGTACAACGCCAGCTTTCATCGACTCTCGCAACAGTTGCACAAGATGTTAAAATTCAAGTCGAGTTTAACCCTGCTACAGTGAAAGAATATCGTTTGGTGGGATATGAAAACCGGATGTTGAAACAGGAAGATTTCAATAACGATAAAGTCGATGCCGGTGATATTGGTGCAGGACATAATGTCACCGCACTTTATGAAATTATTCCAGCCGGTCAACAAGGTTGGCTGAATGATTCACGCTATCAAGCATCGACAAAAACAGATGCAGCGAAAAAGTCTGAATATGCTTTTGTCAATGTGCGCTATAAATTACCGAATCAAGAAAAAAGTATTTTGCTCAATCAAGCGGTGAAAGCAGACAGCAAAACACTTGCCCAAGCCAATTCGGATACCCGTTTTGCGATTGCAGTGGCTGCTTATGCGCAGCAATTAAAAGGTGGGCAATACAATGGCGCGATGGGGTGGGATCAAATTATTCAGTTGGCACAGCAATCTGCAAAACCAGATCCTTATCAAATGCGTGAAGAATTCGTAGAGCTTGCCAAGATTGCTAAAAGCTTAAGTGCGAAAAAAGATTAAGTTATATTTTTAAAAAAAGCGGTCGGAAAGGCCGCTTTTTTTATGGCTAAATATCGTGATTTTGGTCAGATTATGTTATAAGCATGGCGTTTTAGTGGCATATTATTTTTTATGTTTGAAGATTTACTCCTCCCCATGTTTGACGATGAATATTATCCCGATATTCTCGTTGCTGAAGTGAAGCAGCATATTCAACAGTTTTCTAAAAAGGTGAGTCGTACCGATTTATCTGAGACTGAAATCTATCGTTATGCACATCAGACCCTGATCGAAATTAACGAAATGAAACCTCAGTTTGAAGACTTGGAGTCTAGTTTAGATGATACTGCCGCAGACTATATTGCGGAAGCCATGATGATGGTGGTGCAAGATGTCGGTTATCTCGATATTGAAATGGAAGAATTGATTGCCAATCGAGAGTGGTAAATTACACTCTCGATTGGTTTCTATAATAAGTACAACTATTTTGTAGCAACTTCTTTCCAGAATTTTGGTAAAACAATTTGCCCTGAAATCCATGCTTCGATTTTAGGCTGTTGTATTTTTTGATAATACACACTTTCGCTATTGATCAACAAGCCGAGTGTATCTCCCTCATTAAGTTGCCCATAAACACTTGGTAATTCGATAGTTTGCATTTTTTCATTGTAACCTGCTGAGCCTAGTCGAATCTGATCATAACTTCGTTTTTTTGCTGGATTAAATGGGGCGGTTTGATCATTTAAAACGGTATATTTTCCCGTGATCTTTGATTTAATCGCCATGGAGATAAACAAGGTTACGTCTGCATATTCATGGGTAGTTTCCATGTTTAAACTCAGCAGCGCTGCGCCTGTGATTGAGATAGGCTGTTGGGCAGTATGGATGGGCACAAAGACAGCTTGGGCTGCTGTTGGTACGATCCATGTTTTTTTCAAATCATAGCTGCTGATCGGTTGAAGATCGCTAAAATGATTGACGGGACTTTGATCGACACATAACTCTGGTAATGATTCAGCTGGGGATTGATCTTTTAACTTTTGGTTAAACCACGCCAAGATAGTGTTTTGTAGATTGTACTGCTGTTGATTTCCACAGTGCACGGATTGGCCAATATACCAAAATGGAGTGCTTCCACGGGGTGAATGCTGAACAAAAGGCTGTAAATGCCCACCTTGAACTCCAATCAAATGTACTTCGTGTTGCGCTTGTTGCATACATTGCGCTGCTTTAACTCCTTCATTGAAAGGGAAGAGCACATCCCTGAAACCTTGAATAATCAGGGCGTCTGCTTGAGGCGCTTGATTATGATTGCAAAACCAGCTGGCTTGATGGGTGTTGAGGAAATTATAGGTGGACTGTTTTAACTGTCCTTGTTGGGTATCCAAGTAGGCTTGTTTGAGTGCTGGATCAAATTTATTCCAGTTCCACCAGTCTCCAATCAGGTTAAGAAAGCCAATCCAGTTACTTTTCGGCACGCCATTCGGTGCAAGGCTATCCACGATGTCATACCATGTGGTAATCGGAACAATGGCTTGCAAACGTCGATCCATTGCTGAAGCAAGATACTGTACACTGCCTGCATACGACTCACCAATCATACCTGTGCGTACGCCGTTATGATTCTTGGCCAGTTGAGGCAGATTTTTTTCAGCCCAGTTCATTATCGTGATGACATCTTGTGCCTCTTTCTCTGGATCAGTCAGTCGAATTCTTCCCTGACTATCGCCATGGCCACGTTGGTCATAGCTAATCACCCAATAGCCCTTCTGCCACGCTGTTTTTGCAACTTGCCCTGTGGGCAATAAAAAGCCATATAAACTGAGTTCTGGGCGTTTCATCCGAGACAAACCGAAACCATGGGTATGTAACAATAATGGGGCGGTTTGATTTGATGTTAAATGCGGTTGATATACGGTAAATGCGAGCACTGTACCATCAGGTGCAGTGGTTTTGGCTTGATAATAACGTTGTTTGAGTTCTGCTGTTTTGAGCGTCAGCGAACTGGGCTGTGTTGTCGCATGTACACAACCCTGTAAGAGCAAGATCAGACTGCAGCAAAGCCATAAAACGTAAGAGCGCATTGATTATTTCATCCTTGATCAAATCTTTGAGACGTCACGCGGAGCGTTGCTACAGTGTACTTGAGTCAATCTAGAGTTACTATCACGGATTGGTCGTGTTGCCTGATCGTATCGTTTGTATATTTATAACAACCGTGGTCGATTGCGATAGGCATAAAGAAATAGACCGAGGCACAGCAATATTAAGCCAATGACCAGATGTGAGCTGATAGGCTCATGATTCAACCAGATCCCCCAACAGGTGGCAAAAACGGGAGTCAGAATGGTGATCAGCATCACGGTGGTTGGATTAAGTTTCTGGATTAAATGAAAATAAAAAATCATGGCCAGCACAGAAGAAAATAAGGCGCTATATAGCAATGCCAGACAGGTCTGCAGGCTGGGAAGCTGTGCCGGTATTTCTGTAAGGAAAAAGGGTAATAAGCACAAGTAGCCGAACCATGAAACCAAAGTTGAGCCTGTAGTTTGAATAATGGGATGAATCTCGGCACCAACTTTGGCAACGGCAAACATTGAAAGCACATACAGTAGAACCGCAATGAACTCATAAAGCAGACCAAGCAAATCCAGTTGAATATGATCAGCAACAATCCCCAGTGTCAGGGATAAACCAAAAATTGCTACGCTCAGCCCATACCATTGACGTTTTAAAAACTGTTCCCGTTTTAGAATAAAGACTGCAATCAGACCTGACCAGAGGGGCGCCGTGCCATAAATAATTGAAATCATGCCTGAAGAAACACGGGTTGCGCCCATATAACAAAAAGTCATAGAACCAAATAAACCTACTGCACCCGCGATATAACTAATAAAAGCTTGAGGTGCCAAAATAAGCTTAAGTCTAAAATAAAACAGGCAAAACAATGCCAATGGAATGGCAATACTGAAGCGAAAAAACAGTCCCCAAGCCCAATGAATTTCATGCACTGTCAAAACTGCGGCCAACGGTGTGAATGACCAAATGAGTACGACTGCAATAAATTGACCGACTGTAGCAAGGCGAGGGGAAACGAGGGCCACAGTCGGTTGCATCTGTGTGCTGGAGATCAGATTCTTGTCGGGTAACTGGTTCATGTTGATATTCCTGTTATAACAACGGTAGATTGGTTTAAAAAATTTAGACAATAAAAAAGGCCGCTGTTGAGGCGACCTTGCAGTTCAAATGATGTTTTAACTTGTCATCGGATGAATCGGGGCAAAGTCTCCTTGCAAGGAAATGCAGACACGTCGCCATGCTGCATGGGCAGAAATGCCATGCAAAATAATCATGATGAGTGCTGAAGAAACTTTGTTGCTGAACATATCAAAAATCTTAAATGCGCTTTAGATTTTTATAGCATAGGCTTTGGCTGAAAAATAGTCGTTTTCTCAAATTAAGATAAAAATATCAGTTAAGAGAATAAACAATTGGGCATTGCTTAAATTGCAGATTTTTCCATAATGATGCGATCAAATTCTGAAAGAAGTTTGCTCTTGTCTGCTTTAGAAATTTTTGCGGTGATCATTAGCCTGATTGGTGTGACCTTAACCATTCGACGAAATATGTGGTGCTGGTGGTTTAATTTTCTCGCTTGTAGCTTATACGCCTATTTTTTCTTTACCATCAAGTTATATGGTGAAACGATCCTGCAATTTTTCTTTATTGCGATGAATGTGTATGGGTTCTATTACTGGCTCAAAGGTAAACGTCAAGAGCATGATATCCGGATTGAGCCGATTGCCAAGACCACGGTATTGGCACAAATGGGTTTAGCGCTAATTTTTGGTGTGCTGTTTGGTTTGATTCTGAAGCATTTTACCGACGCTGCTGTACCGATGTTGGATTCACAACTGGTGGCCTTTAGTTTACTTGCAACCTATTGGACGAGCCGTAAGCATATTGCCACATGGATTCTGTGGATTTTTGTCAACATCATCTATGTGGGGATGTTTAGTTATAAAGAAGTTTTCCTGACCGCAGGACTCTACGCTGCTTTTGTTGGATTAGCCGCTTATGGCTGGTGGCAATGGACGCAGGTCAAGCGGAAACAGTTTGCTTCCTGATTAAAAGGGCAGCTGAGCTGCCCTTATTTATAGCCCATAGGTTATTTCGAGGTCGCTTGATAGTTTTGTACCGCTTGGCGACCTAAAGCAGGGTCATCGGTAAAGACACCATCCACACCCGCTTTAAAATAAAGCTGCATTTCTTTGAGCGATCCTGTAGGGCAACGTTCAGCTGCTTTGGCTTTATCTGTACTACATTTCAGTGTATCTGGCAGGAAGTTGTTTTCAGGACGGAAAGTATATGGATGTACTTTTAAATTGACTTTATGTGCATCGGCAATGAAAGAAGTGGTTTGTGTCATTGCGGCATCTTTAAAGACATAAACTTTCCAAGGACCGACACCATTGGCATAGGCTGAAACGTCTTTGAGGCCCTGTGCTGTTGCCAGATCAGCATAGGTTTTAGGATTATTTTGTGCGACGTAATCTGCTGGTCTTGTTTCTGGCGCATCATAGAGTTGAATCAATTGAGCGCGTTTAACACTTTTGTGTAGATCGAGTTGGTTCTTTAAATATTTTAAATTACTGACTTCAAATGATTGTAGATAAATTGGCGCAATATCGCGGCTATATTGATACTTAGACAGTGTTTTAAGCAGGGGGTCTTCCAGAGCCAAATTCTGTTGCTGGAAGTAGGTTGGATGTTTGGTTTCAATATAGAGACCAATGATTTTTCCTGTTTTTTTATAGTGGGCTTCTGCCAGTTCAATAATTTGCTCTAGGGTTGGAATAGGATAGAGGTCATTGTATTTTTGATTGTCTGGTCGGAATTGTGGAATACGTTCACGTGCTTTAAGCTGCTGTAATTCTTTTAAGGTGAAATCTTCGGTAAACCAGCCTTCTAACGTCACGCCATCAATGACTTTGGTTTTCTTACGATCGGCAAACTGAGGTAGGGTGGCAACGTTAGTGGTTCCACCAATTTCATTTTCATGACGAGCAACCAAGACACCATCCTTGGTTGAAACCAAATCTGGTTCAATAAAATCTGCGCCATCATCAATGGCCTTTTGATAAGACGCAAGCGTGTGTTCAGGGCGAAGAGCACTTGCACCACGGTGTCCTATCACCAGAATTTTTGGAAGTTGGTATTCAGGTTGAGTGGTATTGCCTTGATTATTATTGTCATCATTACAACCTGCAAGACTGATTAGGCAGAGACAAAGAGCAGCTTTTTTAAACATGAATAAACTCATCAGTTTTTTATTTAAGCCCTTAGTGTGAAAGCTAAAGTTCTCAAATAAATGACAATTTGATGATGCATTTGTGAAAATATCAAGAATTTTATTGCGAAGCGGGATTTCCTCATTAGAAAATCCAGTTTCTCTTAGATAAAACTGGATTTTCGGGGCACAGATTAAGTTTTTTGCTTCCAATAGGGCCAATTGATCTCTGGTGTAAACTGATAGTTTTTATCTTGCCAGTACGATTGATGCGGGGATGATTTATCTTTTAGTCCCATGATATGCATGAGGTTATTATCGAGCTCAGCAGTATTCAAGATTTTGTCTTTATTGACACCTGTGACCTGTAAGTGATCAGACCACATGATCACAGGCACTTGATAACCTGCTTTGGTATTCGGGCTATGTCCAGCATAGTCAATTTCATGACCAACTTCATTGCCATGATCCGACACAACGGTGAAAGATCGAAAGTCTGGTACCCTATCAGTTTGCAAAGCATCTAAAAATTTGGCGAGTAGAGAGTCTTCATATAAAACGGCATTATCATAATCATTCCGTAACGAACGTACCCATGGATCAATCTTACGACTTTTAAGTTCACTCTCTACCTGATCATTACTGGCGCTGCTAAATTTATTAAATGCCGCAGGATATCGCTCTTGGTAGTTTGGATGTGCACCAATCAAATGAAGAATAATTAGTTTTTTGGGATCTGGATCTGCAAGTGCCTGCTGATAATCGGGAATTAAACTTTCATCTAAAGAGGTGCTACTCCGGCCAGAACGGGTATTTTTATAAATGGCTTTGTCGGCATAAGAACCAAATAATGACGATAAATAAGTATCATCTTGGTTGCTGAGCCAATAGATTTTATAACCAGCAGCACGTGCATAAGCCAAAATACTTTCAGGTGAATATTTGTCATGTTCAGCGGCTGGACTTTCTGTCAACAAGACTCGCAAGGCGTTAATAGTTGAGGGCGATGGAGAAAAGGCATTACAAAATACCTTGATTTCGGCCAATCGTTTTGCCAGTTCAGGGGTGGTATCCCGTGCATAACCACACACCCCTAAATTTAAGCTGGTGAGACTTTCTGAAATAACCAAAACATGGGTCTGCTTGCCAGCAGCTTGTTGGGTCAGTTTCAGATTCTGCTGAGCACTGACGTCCCACTGCTGATGGACATCTTTATGCTGTTTAATTCGGTCTTTGAAATCCTGTATTTTAGTTTGGAACTCTGACCAGAAGATTATAGGGTGTACTTTCCGTGATGGTTTCATCAGATAGCTGGTCACAGCCAGTAAGACAAGCAGAATAATGCAGCTACGATAAAAATAACTTGCCCAAAGTTGCTTGAAGTGGATAGGCTTCACGAGTTTAAACACTGAAAAACTATACAGGGTCAGTAGACCGAGTAAAGCAAAAACCACAGCGGCAATACTGAGCAGATGCAGCTGTAAGAACTCCCAGATTTCGTGATGATTGGTATTGGCAATTGCTTCAATAATGAAATAGGCTTCATTATCACTATTGAATAAAAACCAGGTACTGGAACGCAGCAAAACGTCTAACCAAGCAATAAACCACCAAGCAACGGTGAGCACATACCAATATACTTTTTGGCGAGTAATTGCTAAATAAATGAGCAATATACCTGGTAAAGATAAACAGCCTAGCCTCAAACCATCGGATAAATTACCTGCGATAATGAGCACGCCACCTGTGATGAGTGCGGGCAGCAAAATTAGCAGCAGAATATTCAAGTTTTTTAAGCTGGCCTTCATATGTGCCTAATACAATGGGGAGGGGAAATGAGCGTGCTAATATCGGTTTAAGTGTGAGACCTGTCAATTACAAATTGAGAAGTATTTGATTGCACAGCAAATTAAAGTGAACATTACAGCTAGACTGTTCAAATCGTGAAAATTCAACGCAAGAATTTGTGTTGAAGTCGTTCAAAATCCATCATTTCTCCTCAATTCTCGCTTTTTGAAATGATATGTTAAGAGGGATGGTGTTTGCCTGAAAGCTCGGTAATGATCATGGACTGAGCGTATTTGTACTTATCGTATTTTTGAAAAAATTGACTGTTTCAACAATGGAATGAACAGCCATGTTATCTAAGTTTTTTATTCATCGCCCAATCTTTGCCAGTGTCCTAGCAATCATTGTTATGGCTGTTGGTTTATTTGCAATTTTGAAGTTACCTGTAGAACGTTATCCCGATATTGCACCACCACGAATCACGGTTGCTGCAAACTATAGTGGAGCGGATGCTCAAGCGGTAGAAGATAGTGTTACTCAGGTTCTAGAACAACAGATTAAAGGTATTGATCATCTGCTCTATTTCAATTCGAGTAGTGATGCCAGTGGTAATAGCCGAATTAGCCTGTTCTTTGATCAGGGGACAGATCCCGATCAGGCACAGGTGCAAGTCCAGAATGCAATTAATGGTGCGATCAACCGTTTACCTGAAGATGTACAGCGACAAGGGGTGAATGTTCGGAAATCCTTAAGTGATTCTTTTATGGTGATCGGTCTGGGAGATAAATCAGGACGTTCAACCAATTTAGATATTTCAGATTATTTAACCAATAACTTTGAGCTGAATCTCAGCCGAATTGAAGGCATTGGGGAAGTGAGCGTATTTGGCTCGCAATATGCCATGCGTATTTGGCTGGATCCACAGCGTCTGGAACGTTATCAATTACAAGTAAGTGATGTCCGTACGGCACTTGAAAACCAGAATGCGCAAGTGGCCGCTGGTGCAATTGGAGATTTACCAACAACGGATAACCAGTATTTAAACGCCAAGGTAACTTCGGGTTCACTGTTACGTACACCTGAACAATTTAAAAATATTATCGTCAAAGCCAATACAGACGGCAGCTTTGTCTATTTAAAAGATGTCGCACGGGTTGAAGTCGGTGCTGAAAATTATCAAGTCTTTAACCGTTTAAATGGTTATCCTGCTTCAGGACTTTCACTGTCCTTGACCGTCGGTGCCAATGTGATGCAGGTGGCCGATGCGGTCTATAAGGAAGTTGCCCGTTTAGAGAAAGCATTACCAGAAGGTTATTTTGTGGTTTATCCACGTGATGATACACCTTTCGTGAAAGAGTCGATGTCACAAGTGGTGTCTACCTTGATTGAAGCCATTGGTCTGGTGGTCTTGGTAATGTTTATCTTTTTGCAGAACTGGCGAGCAACCTTGATTCCAGCAGTCACGGTTCCTGTCGTCATTCTCGGAACCTTCGCCGTGTTAGCGGTTTTAGGGATGAGCATAAATACTCTGACCTTGTTTGCGATGGTACTGGCAATTGGTTTGTTGGTCGATGACGCGATTGTGGTGGTAGAGAATGTTGAACGTCTGATGCATGAGCAGCAACTCAGTGCCAAGGAGGCCTCAGTTCAGTCCATGCATGAGATCAGTGGGGCCTTAGTCGGGATTACCTTGGTTCTCACTGCTGTATTTATTCCAATGTCGTTCTTTAGCGGCGCGACAGGCATTATTTATCGTCAGTTCTCGATTACCCTCGTGGTCGCCATGGGGCTTTCATTACTTGTGGCGTTAATTTTGACCCCGGCACTTTGTGCCATTTTATTGAAACCGCAGCAGAAGCAGGCACGTTGGGCGATCAAGTTCAATCAGGGCTTAGACTATGTTAAAACGCGTTATCTCAATGTTTCACAAAAAGTCATTAATTTAAAAGCTATTTCGCTGTTGGGTATCGTGCTACTGATTGGCTGTTTTACCTGGGTTTATCGTGATCTGCCAACCAGCTTTTTACCACAAGAAGATCAGGGCTTATTAGGGGTTCAATTCCGTTTACCGGAAGGGACACCGATGAGCAAGACCGAAGAGGTCGGAAAACAAATTTCAGATTATTTCCTTGAACATGAAAAAGCCAACTTGAATGGTGTCATGGTGATTCATGGGCGTAACTTTTCAGGAACAGGACAAAATCTGGGGCAGGCTTTTGTTTCATTGAAACATTGGAATGATCGCAAAGGCACAGAAAACAGCGCTCAGCAGATTCGTGCGCGTGCAATGAAGTATTTTTCACAAAATAATCAAGCGCGTATTATGGTGTTGATGCCTTCGGTCATCCGTGGTCTAGGCAACTCTGACAAAATGGAGTTCTGGTTACAGGATACCAAAGGTCTGGGGCGAGAAAGTTTATTGAATTCTTTCAAACAGCTACAACAGCAGGGCAATGCGCTAGGCTCAGTCGCAAATCTCGATAAAAAAGGCAATGATGATCAGGCAGTACTGAATATCAAAATTGATCATAAGGCGGCAATGATTCATGGTCTCAATGTCAGTGAAATTAACCGCACCCTTTCGACGGCGTGGAGTGGCAGTTATATCAATGACTTTATTGATCGTGGGCGTATTAAACGGGTCTATTTACAGGGTGATGCGCCATATCGCTCTAAGCCTGAAGACCTGAACTATTGGTATGTAAAAAATGCCAATGGTCAAATGGTGCCATTCTCACAATTTAGCCAGATTGCTTGGCAAGGTGCACCACCAATGTTAGAGCGCTTTATGGGCTATCCTGCGATCAGTTTAGAAGCAGATGCAGCCAATGGCTTTAGTAGTGGGCAAGGCATGCAAGCAATTCGTGGCTTAGTCGATCAAATGCCTGATGTGGGGCTGGAATGGAGTGGCTTGTCTTATCAGGAACAAGAATCCAGTAATCAGGCGATCTGGTTATATTTAGTCTCTGTTGCCTTTATTTTCCTCTGCCTTGCAGCACTCTATGAAAGCTGGTCAATTCCATCAGTGGTGATGGCGGCGATTCCACTCGGGATTGGAGGAACAATTTTATTTAGTTATTGGTTTGGTTTCGCCAATGATATCTATTTCCAGATTGCACTGCTGACAACCATTGGTCTGTCCTGTAAAAATGCCATTTTGATGGTTGAATTTGCAGCAAGCTTGCAACAACAGGGACGAAGTGCGCTGGAAGCTGCATTACAAGCAGCAGGCCTTCGTCTCAGACCAATTCTGATGACCTCAATTGCCTTTGGTGCGGGTGTGATCCCCTTGATGTTTTCGAGTGGTGCAGGCGCATTAAGCCGGCAGGCGATTGGTTATAGTGTATTTGGTGGGGTCGTGTTTGGCACTATTCTGGTACTGATCTTTATTCCATTTATGTATGTCTTGGTCAGAACCCTATTTAAACCAAAAGCGAAAATTGAAACTGCTTAAAGGCAGTAAAATTAGCAGTAGAAATGAACAATTAGTGCCCTGCATAGCGGTTCGAATTGTTCATTTTTGTTGTCTAAGTTGAGAATATAAAAAAATATTTGTAGTATTGCCGTGCCGTATAAGCGGTTGAATGAGGATTGATTGCCTACATGGACACCCAGAGTTGTAATTTTTCAAGAATTACACATTTTTGTATTTCCCAAAATCTGAATGAAGACCATTACTCGACAGTAAAATAATCTGTTGTATTTGGCTCTTCGTTGCAGATAATTGTAGTGAAGAGGCGGATATGAGCTACAACAATTTTTTATATTTATTAAATGATGCGTTAAAGAATAATCATATTGAACTTGCATTGGCATCGGTTAAAACTTTTCGGGCCGTTGATATTGCGGATGTATTGACACAATTGTCGGTAGAACAGAGTCAATTACTACTGACGCATTTACCTGAACGCGCTTATGTTTTTTCTTATCTTCCTCCCCATGAACAAGCCAAACTTGCTCAAACCATGCCAAGAAATATTTTGGCTGAAATTATTGGGGAAATGTCATCGGATAAACGGGCTGATGTATTCAAGCGTCTGGATGAAGAGCAACAAAATGCACTATTGCCCGCATTAGCGCAGGCGGAACGAGAAGATATTCGTCAGCTTTCATCCTATGTGGAAGGAACCGCTGGGGCCATCATGAGCTCGGAATATGCCACGCTCAAACCCGATATGATGGTCAAAGATGCGATTAAAATGTTGCGTCTAGAAGCACCAGATACGGAAATGATTTATTTTGCCTATGTGCTGGATGAAGCACGTAAAATTTTGGGTGTTTTGACTTTAAAGCAGTTAATTCTTGCACCTGAAGAGCAAAATATTAATGAACTGATGGAAACCAATGTCCTGACAGCCTATGTCGATACCGATCAGGATGAGGTGGCCAAAACCATTGCCCGTTATGATTTACTGGCCTTACCGATTATTGATCATCAACAGATGATGGTCGGAATTGTGACTTATGATGATGCCATGGATGTGGCGAGTGAAGAGGCAACCGAAGACTTCTTGAAAGTTGGTGCGGTCAATGCATCGTCCAAACTAAGCATTAAATCGGCTCCTATTCTGCAACTCTATCAGAAGCGGGTATTCTGGCTGGTCTTTCTGGTTTTCGGAAGCTTGTTGTCAGGGCTTGGGATTGCGCACTATGAAGATGTGATTGCACAGCATCTGGTCTTGGTGTTTTTCTTGCCTTTGTTGGTGGGAAGTGGCGGTAATGCAGGCTCTCAATCTTCTACCTTGATGGTTCGAGCTTTGGCAACAGGGGATGTCCAGTTTAAAGACTGGTTCTATCTACTTGGGCGCGAAAGTCTGGTAGCTTTATGTCTTGGCGGAACGATGGCCGTTGCGGTTTCCTTGTTGGGGTATTTCCGGGGTGATGAATTGGTCGCTTTGGTACTGGCCCTGAGTATGATGGGGATTGTGTTAATGGGCTGTCTGATTGGCATGAGTTTACCTTTTATTCTGAATAAAGTCGGTTTAGACCCTGCCAGCGCTTCTGCACCTTTGGTGACGTCGATTTGTGATGCTACTGGGGTAATTGTGTACTTGTTTATTGCATCGATGATTTTATTCTAGACCGTAATAATAATTGTACCGACAAAAGTTCAAAACTACTTTATTCTCAAGCATAAACATTGTTTTAGGTTAAGTGAATGACTGATCGATCACAACAAAAAAAATTAACTCAACAGCAAGCTATTGCTGTTGAGCGTGATTTAGCAAAATTCGCCAACACCATGGACAGTCTGGTTCGGATTCCATTTACCAAACAAGGCGTGGGGGCGGATGCTGCACTGAGTACCATTCCTTTTGCCGGTGATGTCGCAGGTTTTGTTTTAACGCTATACGCTTTTAAAAAAGCCCGAGAAGTCGGTGTTCCACAGCACAAACTCAAGGGTGTGGTGAAGCTGGCGATTATGGATATGTTAGTCGGCTTTATCCCGATTATTGGTACGGTATTTGACGTGTTTATCCGCCCTAGCAGAAAGACGCTTGAGATTGTACATGCGCATATCCGTGAGGAATATCAGGTCCACAGTGATATCCATGTGGTTCATCCATTCCTGCATGAGTCACTTGAGCAAAAACAGAAAACTTCTGCCTTTTGGCGTAATCCAGTGGTGAGCTGGATCTGGTTGCGTATTCCCGATTTATTGGGGATTGCGGTATTGATTTTATTGGTAGTAGCGCTCTGGGCAGGCTTGAGTTATCTGTGGCAATTTTTCCAATCTTTCCACGCATCTTGATGTATTCCGAATAAAATAAAGCCTCCAGAATGGAGGCTTTATCATTTATCTGATACTGATTATTGAACGTTTAATTGCTGTAATGCTGCAACACGCTGTTCAATGGTTGGGTGGGTTTGGAAAAGAGCCGCTAAGCTAAAGCCTTGTTCCTTACCTTCCGCAATCGCAAATGCTTTCATTTCTTTTGGCATTTGATCTGGCATTTCTGATTCTGCTTGTAAGCGAAGCAGGGCAGAGATCATTGCTTGTTTACCTGCTAAACGTGCACCGGCTTCGTCTGCGCGGTATTCACGTTGACGAGAGAACCACATCACGATGGCAGAGGCCAAAATACCAAAGACGATGTCGAGAACAATCGTAATGGCAAAATAAGCAAGTCCTGGTGCTTCACCATCTTCACGACCAAAGACATTACGGTCGATGAAGTCACCTGCAATACGTGCAAAGAACATCACAAAGGCGTTGACCACACCTTGAATCAAGGCAAGCGTGACCATGTCGCCATTGGCAACGTGACCAATTTCGTGAGCGAGTACTGCACGAAGTTCATCTTTGTTCATACGCTCAAGTAAACCCGTAGAGACGGATACTAGCGCATCGTTTTTATTCCAACCTGTCGCAAATGCATTGGATTGGTAAGAAGGGAAAATACCTACTTCAGGCATTTTAATACCTGCACGTTGGGATAATTGAGCCACTTCTTGTAATAACCAAGCTTCTGCTTGACTACGAGGTGCATTTGGGTCGATTAATTCAGTTCCAGTGGTTTTTTTAGCCATCCACTTCGACATGAATAAGGAAATTAAAGAACCCACCATACCAAAGACAAAACAGACGACTAATAGGTTGCCTAGATTCAAGCCACCCGCGCCATGGTAACTACCGACACCGAAGAGTGACAAGATAATGCCAGCTACAACCAGTACCGCGAGGTTGGTAAGCAAGAACAAACCAATCCGCATCATTGAGAAAATCCTCTTATAAATTAAAACTGATCTGATTTATAAATTATAAATCATAACGCTAATATGCAGGGCGAACCCTAAAAATTCAAGCAAAAAATAGGCGTAGATACATTTAGCCTATAAAACAGTGAATTGAATGTGAAACAAGGACTTAAAGGAGATTTTGTACAAAAAATATCAGATAAAATCATCCCGTGAGAATAATGCCCCGGAATTGTTAATTACTGAAATGTATTCGGGCTGAAGCGGTGGCATTGGTGGTGGTATAAGTGCCTGATGGGGCGTCGGTAAAGGTACCATCCGCCAAGGTAATAATTTGGCGATTATATTGTTTTTGCGCAGGAGGTGCTGCTTCCACAGCTTCATTGGTAGGGGCGGTATAATTTGCCGATTGAGCCAAGACTTGGCTATTGGTCGCAGCATTGTTTGAATTGTTGAGCGAAGTGCCGAGACCCGAGGCATAGAGATTTTGATAACGGCTAGTGACGCGACGGACGTAATCTTGTGTTTCACGAAATGGTGGAATGCCGCCATATTTATCAACATTGCCTTCGCCTGCATTATAGGCTGCGATCGCAAGTCGGGTATCGCCATTAAAACGTTTGATTAACCAACTGAGATAACGTGCGCCGGCAAAGATGTTCTGCTGTGGGTCATAGGCATTGTTGACATTAAAGCGGCGTGCTGTTGCAGGCATCAATTGCATCAAGCCTTGAGCACCCACAGGGGAGCGCGCATTGATATTGAAACCCGATTCGGTATGCATCACTGCCTTAATTAACCCTTCCGAGACACCGTGTTGTTGCGCTGCTTGGCGAATCAGGTGATCAAAGGCATTTTTATTGCGACTATAGCTGGGTAAGACAGAAGCTTCACTTGTGCCCCAGTTACTATAACTATGAATATTGCTGTCAGGGTAATACGTCGCTTTAATCACTTTTAAGTGACTGTACTCGGCTTTTTTCTTATTGGTGAGTAGCGTGGTGCCATTATTGTCTTTAAATTGGTAAATGGTCTGCCCAGCATGACTAGACACTGTACTATTAAAAAAACCGATTGATCCCAGACAAAGAGCAAAAAAATAAGTTGTTTTGTTCATCGTTATAATATTCACGAAAGGATGAGCATAAGTTCTATTCCGAAGTTTAACAAAAAAAAGTAAAAAAAGAACTTTTGCTACAATTTTTTTATTTTTCACTGTCAGACAAAAATCAAGTCAATTTGTTCGAATGTTCAGCAAAAAAAATTAAAAAAAAATTTTTAAAAACTAAGTCTTGACTTATATAAGTCATTGTTTTTAAATTGATAAAATAGGTGGTTAAAAAATGATCAATCTAATCGGAAGCCTTATTTTAAGATAAAAACACTTTGTCAATAGCTAAGAAATCCACAAATTTATCCACAGCTTTTGTGGACAACTGTGGAAAAGTTTGAAATATAAGCAATCCAGCGCCTTTTGGATTATTTTGGTCAGAATTTTACCAGTATGAAACTCAAATATGACGATTGAAAGAAATTGAAAAATTCTTTAGATGCGCATCTTTTCGGAATGAGATAAAATCTTGCGGTATTTTTGTTTATGAGTAAATCACGTCTATGTACGCGCCAGTGGAGTCCAATCAAGGATTTAATTTCAAGCCAGAGCTTCCGACAAGTTCGGCGTATTATCGCCTGTTGAAGAAACTTCGTCGTCAGGTTGGGCATGCAATTCGTGATTACAACATGATTGAAGATGGTGATAAGGTCATGGTATGTGTGTCTGGTGGTAAAGACAGCTATACCTTGCTGGATATCTTGTTGCAGTTTAAACGTATTGCACCGATCAATTTTGATATTGTGGCGGTGAATCTGGATCAAAAACAGCCAGGTTTCCCTGAAGATGTTTTGCCACGCTATATGGAAGAAAACAATATTCCATATTACATCTTGGAAAAAGATACCTATACCATTACTAAGCGCCTAACCCCTGAGGGTAAAACCTATTGTGCGGTGTGTTCACGCTTACGTCGTGGTTCGTTATATGGTTTCGCTCAAGAGATTGGCGCAACCAAAGTCGCGTTGGGTCACCATCGTGATGACATCATGGCCACTTTCTTTTTGAATTTATTCCATGGTGGTAGTTTGAAGGCGATGCCGCCAAAACTTCTTTCTTCAGACAAAAAGAATATTTTGATTCGTCCTTTGGCCTATGTCGAAGAAAAAGACATTATTAAATATGCTGAGTTACGCCAGTTCCCGATCATTCCGTGTAACTTATGTGGTTCACAAGAGAACTTGCAACGCGCCATCATTAACGACATGTTACGTGAGTGGGATAAGCAGCATCCAAAACGCTTACACAGTATCTTTGGTGCACTACAGAACGTTTCTCCATCACAACTGGCGGATCGTGAATTATTTGATTTCGAAGCGTTGGATGGCCAACGTGAATTTGATCTGAAAGATCCAGAAGAGATGAAAAACCGTCTGGATGTGGTCAATCTGAGTTTTGCTGCTGAGTAAAGTGTAAAACTTTTTGAAAAGGTACTTGTTAAGTACCTTTTTTTTATAAAAAATTTAAAAATTGAATCCTGCGTACAAAAAATCATAGCCTAAAATAAAAATTACATGCTATAACAGGGCACAAGCAAATTGCTTCATGTGATGTCGTCTGGATAGATGGCACAAGAAATTGAACAAATACATTTGAGGAATAATCATGGCTGCATTTTTAACTGATGATTGGTTTGCAACTGTTGAAAAACTGACTGCTGAAGCTGGTGATTTAAACTTGCCACCTGCACTTGCGAATTTAGCGATTAACTTGGTTGTAACAGATGCAGCTGGTAATACAGAGTTGGCTTTAGATGCGGGTAAAATCCAAAAAGGTTTATCTTCAAATGCTAAAACGACTTTGAACATGGATGCTGAAACATTACGTAAAGTATTCTTAGAGTTTGATATGGCTGCTGCAATGCAGGCATTCATGACAGGCAAAATCAAAGTACAAGGTGATATGTCTCAGCTGATGGCTTTACAAACTGCTAAGCCAAGCCAAGAGCAAAAAGATTTATTCAAGAAAGTTCTTGAGCAAACTGCTTAATTTCTCTCTTCATAAAAAAAGCTTACCCTGAGGTAAGCTTTTTTTTCATTTAATTTAGACATCTACACGGTTGTTAGTTTTGAGATGCTCTAAATAGGTACGAATACGGGTAACGTATTGAACAGCCTGTTTATAACGACCATTACGTGCCTGATTACGCTGTAAGTGATCGTACAGGTTAACCCACTGGTTCGGATCTTTACCTTGCGCACGGATTCGTTTTTGAATCTGGCTAACTGCACCTGGGCCCATATTGTAGGCAACCAATGCATACCAGTTACGGTCCGGATAAGGGACGTTAGAAAACTGATCTAACATCAGATCAAAGTATTTGGCACCGCCTTGAATGCTTTGAACAGGATCGGAGCGATTACTTACTCCCATTGCTTGCGCTGTACTATTGGTCAACATCATCAAACCACGGACACCAGTGGGAGAAACTGAAGTCGGTTTAAGATAGGACTCTTGATAGCCAATCGCTGCAAGTAAGTGCCAATCTAAATTGTATTTAGAAGCGCTCTGTTTAAAACTGGCTTTGTAAATTGGTAAACGTTGCTTCAAATCTCTTTGAATGGTTGACCAAGACTCAGGCTTAACCACATTACGGTTATAGAATGAGGCCAATTGCTGTGTCATACCCGATTGTTTACTTTGACAGATAAAACCACTGGCAGTTAGTGTGAGTGGGTCATCCGCTTGTTTAAACACCCAATTCAATTGAGGGTTTAAACCATTTTTACTCAAACTTGCTTGATCACCACAGCTCGCTGAAAATGAAACCAGTTGTTTATTTTCAATTGCAGCCAGATTGGCAGTTGTCATGGCAATGTTTGCTTTACCTTGTGCAACCCATTTCAATGCGGTGGCATTGTCTGGAACGGTTTTGAAATCGAGTTTTACATTTAAGCTTTGTGCATATTTGCGCGTTAAATCGTATCCAAAACCATGTAGGAATTCATCTTCTTTGAAGACGGTTGTTGGGTTTTCAACAGCAACCACCGTTAAGACATTCGTGTTCACAACGGTGTTGTATTGATGTGATTT
The DNA here is from genome assembly GCF_000413935.1 of Acinetobacter colistiniresistens. Taxonomy (GTDB): domain Bacteria; phylum Pseudomonadota; class Gammaproteobacteria; order Pseudomonadales; family Moraxellaceae; genus Acinetobacter; species Acinetobacter colistiniresistens. The sequence continues at coordinate 42,096 of NZ_KE340379.1, forward strand.
TTCAGCATTCAAGCTATTGAACGGCAGGATTGCAACACCTAAGGCCAAAGCTTGAAAAGGTCGTTTGGAAGATAAAGAGTTAAGGCTAGGCCTCGACCCAGAACTTGAATTACTGTGCATGTTGTCTCCGCTACAGGTAATTTATGCCCAAAAAGTTAAGTAAAACAATGCCTTAACTTTTAAAAGTTGATAAATTCAATAAGGGGTGGGCAAGTCATGAACGTCATTCAAAATGACATTAATTAAAGGGAAAATAATGCAAATGTTTCACAACATTTACAAAGTGTATAAAAAATAAACAAAAACAAACTTAGGGGCGCATATTAAGCGGCAAAATAAAGAATGTCAAATTTTGTTCAATAAAAAAGCGAGAGTTGCATCACAAACCTATGATTCGAAAAAGAATAAAATTTATACACTTTAGTCGTGGTGAAATAAGGAATACAATGCAAAAACTTGTAAATGGACTGTTGTATTCACGTATTGGGGCTTATGAAATCGAATTTAATTACGCGTACTGGACATGACCTATTGGTTGCTGAGTTGAAGAAACTTTGGCATGAGGAGCGGCCTGAAATTACCAAGAAGGTAAATTGGGCGGCAAGTCTAGGTGATCGTTCAGAAAATGCGGACTATCAATACAATAAACAATTATTGAGAAAAATTGATCGTCGGGTTCGCTATTTAGGAAAACGTTTAGAAGAATTAAAGATTGTAGATTATGTGCCTGAGCAAGAGGGCAAGGTCTATTTTGGTGCCTGGGTTGAAATTGAAAATGAGACTGGGGAGCAAAAAAGCTTGCGTATAGTCGGTGTCGATGAAATTTATGATCACCATCCCCAGCATATCTCGATTGAATCACCGATGGCACGCGCATTACTCAGTAAACAGGTCGATGATGAGGTTGAAGTACATACACCATTGGGTAAAAAACTGTGGTATATCAACTCAATTCGCTATGAAAAGCCTGAAAATGCATAAAAAAACAGGTTGTTGAGTTTATTTTGAGCATTTGATGCATGTTTTTAAATAAAAGATTTGCCAAGTCGAACTTTTATTTATATGATAGCCGCCATTGGAAGCGTGGCAGAGCGGTTTAATGCACCGGTCTTGAAAACCGACGAGGGTGTGAGTCCTCCGTGAGTTCGAATCTCACCGCTTCCGCCAAATATCGAAATAAGCCCTTGTTTTTACAAGGGCTTATTTTTTATCTACACTTTTGTCCCACAATGTAACCCACATTAAAATTCTGATTAAATCAATGGTAACTGGATGAAATTGGTAGCCTTTGGACAGTTGCTTAAAGTTGCAAGTTGTTTATCGTACTTCAAAATAAAAAACTATATTCAGGTCTTTAGCATCACTTTGACTATTTATTATTTCATTGATTCCAAGCTCCATTCAGCCTTTTATAAATCACATGTGTTTTCTTCCTGTTAGTTAGGAGAGCAAGCAGTATTGTGTTGAGACTGTGCTATAAAGCCCAAATTAAAAATTACTATAACCAAAATCTCACTATTGTCCGAACCACCACTTTTTATCAAATTGTCTGGTCATGCTAGTCATTATTCTCATACCTGACTTGTTTTATGTTTGCCCATTCTTACTGAACCACAGCGTTACAGGTGTGGTTTTCTTATGCCTATTTTTGGCGTGAACCTTTCTCAAATACCCCTTATTTCTTGCCAAAATTTTAAGAAATAAATATTAAAAAATTAATATTTAGAACATTGAATTTCATGAAATATAGATATTTAATTTAAGGTATAGAATTTTAATATTTTTTATAAAACTCTTTCCAATAGGTACTTTCAGTACAATTTTATGTTATTTTTTAAATTTATTGTATAGAAATGAGTTGTTAAAAGTGCAGAAACTATGGTTGGGAATTGATGAAGAGTTTTTCCAAAGAGTATTTGCGTACTTAAAAAGTAAGTTTGAAGTTAAATTTTCTGCTTTAAATGCTACGCAAAAAAATACGGGGAAATATATTTATCATGAGAGCATCGTGGCTCTAGAAAGTGTGCATGAGGTTCTTCGAAAAATTGAAAATGGATCTGCTCCAACCAGAGAAGACTATGAAGAGGCACTCAAGCAAAATAATGATGGGCGACAAAAAGAAATTATAGACTTCTATAAAAAGTTGGCTTTGCTCAATGATAGTGAGTTCGATGCTTTTGAGCATTTTCGTCGTTTTTACTACTTTGATTCAGTGATTAGTAGTTATTCAGTCTTCTTGGATCAATATGTGAATCCTGACTTCAATGAGGATAAGTATCCTAGGATAGATCGAAACAATAACCTTGGTAAAATTACTACTAATGACAAATTGTCTAGGATGGTAGGAGCATGGGATAAAAAAAATTTTAATGCGAATATGGTTTTTCAATTTATTGAAGGTTATCAGGCATGGTTGTCATTACCACCACCCAGTGCAGAGATAGTGAAAGACCGCTATCATTCGATTCGTGAAACTATTAATCAGCAGAATGATTTGTATAAAAAGCTTTTGCGTGATTATGAAGAATTAAATACGAATGTTAATAAGATTGGCATTAGTGTCGTAGATATTGTTTTACCATATAGTCTAGGTGATGGGGATCACTCTGAATTGTTATCAACTCAACAATTAGTGGGCTTTATAAATTGGTTGGAATATGCGTTTAGCAGGGATCAAGGGCTATTGTTCATTGTCAATCATGCTTACGCCAGAAGTAACAATTACTTTGTCTTATCTTATTTATTCCTCTATAACGCCAAGATCCATAAAAACTCAACAGCACTATCGATACTAATTAAGGAAAGCATATATCGATTTTTTAAAGGGAATGATGAGCAGGTAAAAGTTATAAATCGGGAGGGGATGATAAAAAAATTATATCCAAATGAAACTTTTACAGGGGTACTATCATCAAAAAAAGAAAAAGAAGCCTTTCGTGATAAATTTTTGAAGTATTTCTTATCCAGTATTTTTCTTATAAATTTTGAAAAAGATGAGGACTTAGAGTATCTGGAAGCTAGTAGAAATCTCACATTGAATAACTATAGATTCTACAAGGAAAAAATATTAAATGATGCTCATGTAGCAGAGTATAAGTTTGCAGCCTCTGAAGAGGAAAAAGAAAAAAAACCAAGAATCACTCATTTGAGTCAGTTGGTTGGTAGACGCATTGAAAAAGATAAATTTTTTGGCAATAAAGAATTACCAAAAGATGCAATTTCACAGCTTCAATTGATGAAATTTCTATATATGCAGCAAGGTATTGAGAAAATGTCTGAAAGAACCATAAATGACCTGATGCGGGTTGAGTCATTTTTGATGAGATTGATGTATTTGCCTGTTTATGAATTTAGTAAAACATACACGCAAAGGGATTTTTATCCTACTCCTGCATTTGCAAAGTTATCGTTGCTGTTCCAGCAATTTTTATTGATTTTAGAAATGAGGTGCTTTGAAAATGAAAAGGTATTGCCAAAAAAATTAATAAGTAAAGCTATTTCCTTTATTGATTGCTTTAGTTACTATTTAGAGAAAAACTATAAGATTCACGAAATTGCTAATTTAAAAAAAGATTTAGAGCGCTATAAGAATGGGCGATTGAGATCAATGATTCAGGAAGAACGAATAGCATTACGAAAGTGTAGTAAAAAAGCTGAATCCATTCAGGAGTATTTGATCAAAGTACTTGATAAAGATGCGGTTATACTTCGCTTTATCTTTAAATGTGGTAATTTTGAACAGCATGAAGCCAACAAATTTGATGAGATGTTTAGGGATTATACCAATAATCTTAAACGTCGTTATACTGAGGGCTTCCGTCTTGAAGGGTATGTTGGCGCATACATTCCTCATGGATACGAACATTACATTGATGCAACACTGATTTTCCAGAATGATAAAAATACAGACAATAACATTAGATACTTAAAAGCGTCTGTGGCTCAATATTGGAGAAATTATGTTGAAAATAAAGGGAAGCAAATTCAGGAATATAAGAAAAGACAAAAAAATTCCAAGCTTCAAAGTGATGCTAATCCGTTTAGTTGTTTTGAAAATCAACAATTAATAGCTCGATCCATAGAGATAGTTAAAACTGAAGCTGTATTGAATCAGAGCTATGTGGAAATATTTCAAGGGCAAAAAAAACTTCAGAAGTTATTTATTGAAAAAATATCCCTTTACTACGCTTACAGTCCTATGATCTTGGTAGTACCCGATGACTATGAATTATTACCTCGTAAAAATTGCCTGATTCTTGGGCGAGTACGTTCGGCACACCCCAAAAAGGACAATCAACCTGTCTCATCATCTCCAGATGAAATAGAGGAATTTGTAGAAAAAGAAATAACCTCTGAGCTGATGAGTGATGACAGCTCTGGATAAGGTTTAAAAACTTGTGCAATTGTGATGACTTTCTTGGGCTAGAAAAGCCGTAACTATTGTTTCTACGCTAGCTTAATTTATGAGGAGGCAGTAAAGCCATCTAATGGTTGAAGAGCCATATTTCATCAGGGGTTTTGGGGCTGTCTCATCAATTATTTTCCATACCAAGAATTAGAAAGTATGGCTAGGATATAAATTTAATTATTATATAAATATTTAATAAACAATGGATTAAGTAATAGTCCAATCAAGTAATCCCAAGAGTGATAACTATGAGTTCTCTATTTTTATAGAATTTAGTGTTATTGGCAAATTGAGTAATCGAGTCCTAAGAACTCCATAACTGACCAGTTAGATTTTTGGGTAATTAAATACAGTGACATCTCTCCTATGACTTACCAGCAAATAGGAGATACATACATGAACCATAGTGAACTATTGATTAAGATTGAAGACCTGATGTTGTATATCTGCTCAGGAAAATGTTATTGGAAAGATGTTCAATCTGAATTGGAAGATTATCGTAAAAAAGCCATAGAAATTTATGATTCTGACATTGAATACTCTCCGTTGTTACAAGGCTATTTTGATCTGATGTCTATTGAACGTTCATGTAGTTTTGGAAGAGCAACAAACTCAAGCAGATCACTATTTCATTCTAAGACTGATTTCAAAAACTTCTGTGATGAACTTTTAGATGAGCATGATCGTTTCATTAACCGACATAAACGACAACGGCAACGTAATTTCAGGGCATTAAAAGATGAGTTTGAAGACCTGCTAGATAATCATTGTAAATTGCTACTGGTACGTGTAGACGTAGGTTATCTATATGAAGCTGACACAGGCATTCGTCAATTTGATGCTGACCTTAACATTTTGCGAAGTCGTATTCGTGACCGTCGAAAATGTTTCAAGGGTGTACTTGCTTATTCATGGGCAATTGAACAGGGGCGAGCTAAAGGCTATCACTGTCATTTTCTTTTTATCTATAATGGTTCGATCCATAGGCGTGATGGGTACTATGCTGAAGAGATAGGCAAGACATGGATGAATATTACCCAAAATAATGGTTTTTATTTTAGCTGTCATCGAAAAGGTCATAAGGACAGTTATCGCAGGCAAGGCATTTTAGGTATTGGGATGATTTATCGGAACAATAACGATGAAGTGAAAAATGCTTTGAACGCTATTAGCTATTTGGCAAGGGCTGAGAAGAAAGACCAATATTTAAGAGAAAAAATTAAAGGGATGCGTTGCTTTGGATAAATGTTGATTCCAAAAATTCATAGATATACATCATTAACATGAAGATTGAATGTTTTCTTTTTCCCTTACATTCAAAAACATAGGCTTGCCGATCGGTAAGCCTTTTTCATTTAATAAGGATTATCTTATGAATATTACATGCCCATATTGCTACTCTGAAAATATTAGCCGCTCAACATCAGCATCTAGACGTTCTAATACTTATGGTTCTATGGCTGGTGCAGGAGTTGGTACGATGATTTCTAAAAGCTTGCCTATACCGATGTCACCATTATTGGGCGGATTAATGGGAGCAGTTGTAGGAGGGCTAATTGATAGTTTGACACAGCCCTCACAGCCACAGCAGCCTACCGCTTATTTCCACTGCAACAATTGCCAGTGCAATTTCAACTAGGGACAGGAGAAATCATCATGGCACATCAACTTGAACAAATGGCGTATGTCGGTGAAACCCCGTGGCATGGACTGGGTAATCAACTCAGTCCACATCAACCGATTGAAGTCTGGGCACAGCAGGCAGGCATGGATTGGCGTATTGAATCATCCAATGTGAGTTACATGGCAAAGAATGATCGGGGACAAAGCATCATCCTGCCTTATGAGGAACAGCGTGTCTTATACCGTTCTGATACCCATGCACCTTTATCGGTGGTCAGCCAACGCTTTCAGGAAGTTCAACCCAAAGAAATCCTTGAGTTTTATCGTGATCTGACTGAACAATCAGGCTTTGAACTGGAAACCGCAGGCGTTCTTAAAGGTGGCAAGAAGTTCTGGGCTTTGGCACGTACAGGACAAAGTACAGCCTTAAAGGTCAAGGATGTCAGTAATGGCTATATTCTTCTCGCTACAGCATGTGATGGCACACTTGCCACAACTGCACAATTTACCAGTATCCGTGTGGTGTGTAACAACACGCTGGCAATTGCCTTACGTGGACAGAATACCAGTGCAGGCGTAGTCAAAGTTCCACATAGCACCCGATTTGATGCGGAAAAGGTCAAACAACAATTGGGTATTTCAGTACGTGCATGGGATGAGCATATGTATGAAATGAAACAACTCAGTCAGCGTAAAGTCACCCAACAGGAAGCGGCAGCCTACTTTGATGTGGTATTTAACAATACCAGTCTAAGCATTGCCGAACAGGATGACAGCATTATCCAGTTCTACCGTAATGTGGCAAATCAAGACAATGCGACCAATAAAACTGAACCGAATGGACGAGCCATGTCCAAAGTCATGGATATCTTTAATGGTCAGGGACGAGGTGCAGAACTCAGTTCAGCCAAAGGTACAGCCTATGGTTTGCTGTGTAGTATCACTGAGTTTGTCGATCACGAACGTCGAGCCATGAGTACCGATCACCGACTGGATTCTGCATGGTTTGGTACAGGTGCAGCCATGAAACAGCGAGGACTGGAACAGGCGTTAAGAATGGTGGCTTAACTTTAGTTGGATTTGAGTCAATCAAATTAGCCTAAGCAAATACCCATTGCTTACTCTCTATTTTCTTCTACCCAAAAACTCCCTTTTGCCACATCGCCCTGATGTGGCTTTTTTTATGCCGCAATTTTAATTTTTACAGACATGGAGTATCTAATGAACCATATCGTTGAGCCACAAACCAGTAAATCCAAACCGTACAAACCTTATCTTAATCGTGCTAAACGGCTTGCCAAAACTAAAGGCATGAACCGTGAACAATGGCTACAAGTTAGAAAACAGGGGATTGGCAGTAGTGATGCCGCAGCAGCCTGTGGACTTAATCCCCACATGAGCATGTTAGAGCTATGGATGATTAAAACAGGTCGGATGCAAACCCAGCCAGATCAACCAACCCAAAACAGTTATTCACCTTTATATTGGGGCAATCAGCTTGAACCTTTAATTGCCAACTATTACCAGCACAAGACAGGTCATAAAGTGCGTAAGGTCAATGCAGTTTTACAGCATCCTGATCCTGATAAATACTTTATGCTGGCAAATCTGGACTATACCGTTGTGGGCTGTGATGAAGTACAGGTTTTGGAATGTAAATCTGTCGGTGAATGGGGAACCAAACTGTGGCGTGATGGTGTACCTTTATACGTGATTATTCAGGTACAGCACCAACTGGCAGTCACAGGCAAACAGGCAGCCCATATCTGTGCCTTGATCTGTGGACATGAAGCCAAGATATTTAAGGTTGAACGCAATGAAATTGTGATTGAGCGAATCATGGCTTCCGAACGGATATTTTGGAACTGTGTGGAAAGTGACACACCGCCCAGTGTTGATGCTAGTGAATCAGCCGCCAAAGCCCTGCAATTGCTTTACCCACAACATATCCCTTTACAGACCGTTGATTTTTCTAGTCTGGAAGGTGTCGATCAATTGTTTACTGATCTGTTGCATGAGGAAAAACAACTGAGCCATCACCAAACCCGATATGACTATATCAAGCATCGGATTCAGGTATTAATGAAAGATGCCGAGAAAGCCATCTTTAGTCAGGGAAGCGTGATATGGAAAAAATCCAAAGACAGTACCGTGCTAGACCAAAAGGCATTGTTACAGGCACAGCCCGAACTTCTGCAACAGTACCCTCAATCCCGTACAGGTAGTCGCAGATTTAACATTTATCTACGTTCCTAAACACCAATCGTAATACCCCTTAAACCTAAAAAAGCGCAAAGCAACCCCCACTTGCCCTCCCTCCAAATTACAGAGAAAGGACGTTGGAGCAGCTTTGCGTCAATCTGGGATGCACACAATCTCTTATGACCAATAAATAACAATAGGGGATTGATTAGGCTGAACAGGAATAGGTGAAGAGGTAGTGCTTTACGGTAAATATCGTAATTTCGTAAATATTTAACCATACAAGGAATTAAAATATGATTAAAGGTTTAGCAATTACCCCACCTGTGTTGGGGCGTATCAGTATTGGTAAAATCGTTGAAAAGAATGGCAAGCGACTGCCTGAAAAGGATGACCAATTTACCATTACCAGTCAGATTCAAACTAAGGATGGCTGGGTCAAACACCCATTAGATGAACAGCTTAGAGCTAAAGCCCAAAATGGAAAACTCCGAACCATTCCAGTAAGGATGATTTTTAATGAACCTGAACTGAACTTACGAGCTGAATATACCTTGTTTGACCGACAGACTGGGCGACCAGTGTGTACAGGTAATGGGGAAACTTGCCAGCGACTCGGGCAGAGCGGCATTGAGCAACATCCTTGTCCATCACCTGATCTATGCCCACTGGCACAAGGTGGACTCTGTAAGCCTTACGGTAGGTTGTATGTCAATCTGGATGAATCAGATGAGTTTGGCACATTTATTTTTAGAACCACAGGCTTTAACAGTATTCGGACACTGGCAGCAAGGCTGAGTTATTACCATGCGGCATCAGGTAATTTACTGTCCTGTTTACCATTACAGCTCACTTTACGAGGTAAAAGCACCACGCAAAGCTATCGTACTCCGATCTATTACGTGGACTTAACTTTACGTGACGGTGTGAATTTACAGGATGCGATTGTTTCAGCCAAGCAGATTGACCAACAAAGCAAGGCAGCAGGCTTTTATCAGGAGGCGCTGGATTTTATAGCCAAACAAGGCTATGGCAATACCAGTTTTGAGATGAGTAGTGATGAGGGACTGGATATAGTGGAGGAGTTTTATAGTGATCAGCAAAATGCTGTTGAGGTACAGCCTGATTCAGCATCTGTTCATCAGGGAATGGATGATGCCGTAGAAATAAAACAGGGACTTCGGCAAAGTGTGCGGGCTGTAAATTAGGTCAGCGTTATTGGCAGAAAAATACAGAACTCGGTTTTGTATTGAGAGAAGCACCTCTCAATCACAAACTGGGAGTAATAAGATGATGTCATCCAATGAATATCAATATCGTATTTTTAATATCAAAGCCGTGATTGAAATTACTGCACTGAGTCGTTCAACCATCTATGAAATGATGAATCCTAAATCTAAATATTACGATTCAACATTTCCTAAACCTGTTCGTTTAACAGAAATTCGGGTTGGCTGGGTAGCTCAGGAAATCTATGACTGGCTGGAGTTAAAAATCGCTCAGCGAAAAGAGTAAGGGGAAATGATCCCCTTATTTTTTTGTTATAAATAGATATGGTTAAGGGAAGTTAATAGAGTATTTAAGCTGACAAATAACTTAGATAAATCAAATCTGATTGCTCTGGCTCGGATGTGGCGTTACAGCTATAAAAAATTTCCCCATTAAACTTTTCTCCTAAAAGTTCAATAATGATTTCAGCTAAATCCTGAACCTTGTCGAGTGAGAATGAAGATTGATGCAGATTGAAATTAAGTATCACTGTATCGTCTTTACCAATAGGGCTAAACAACGGTTTTATATTTTCATTCATTAACTGTTGTTCTTGTAATGAATGAATATTGATACGGTGTTGCCCTTTTCCAAAAGCATCAGACTGGTAAAGATCCGTTGGCTCAAGAAACATTTCTGTTGAGAAATAGGTTTTAATCAATGCATTAAAAACCTTTTCCAGTGCCTGCTGATAGTCTTCATTGGATGCCTGCTGGTAAATAAGGGTATTAGATAAATGCTCAGGTAAAGGAGTTAGGTTATTTTTGGCTGTAATCACGATGCTATGTTCACAGCCAATCGGAATTGCGGTTAATTCTGCCAAATCATCTACAATGATGGCAGTAACTTTATCTGCATCGGAAAATGGCAGTTCAGATAATGATTTCTGAATAATAGAAAAAGGGCGTAATTTCTCTGTTGTTGGATCAAAGAATTCGAGATGAAGATCAATATTGGAATAAATGTGAATCATCTGGAGTGATGAGTTATTTTGTGTTTGCATGAAATTAGCTCGATGAAAATGTTGTAGAGAACATAATTGAGCTTATCAAATCTTGGGGGCAGGAGAACCCAGCCAAGTTGCGACTAGGTCATAGTTTGTCGCAGTGTTTTATCAATCAAATCAAGATTTTTAAGATTTAACCACAGGATAAAAGGGTTTACCCCAAGTTTTGTCATTGGGATGATTCAGCATGACCTGTATCATTTCAGGGATAATGGTCAAAAGGATGGTACACGCATCTTTAAGTTGGCTACGATTGACTGTACTGTTAAATTTAGTACGACAAATTATGTCTTTTATCTTGCAAATGTAGCTGAAAAATAATTAATTTTCGGTAAACTATTCACGTTTCATTCTTCTCTGTGGATTTTTATAACAATGACCCAAGTACAACTGCAACAGCTACAAAAACAACTATGGAATATTGCCAATACTTTACGTGGCAAAATGGGTGCAGATGAATTTCGAGACTATATTCTAGGGTTTATCTTCTTTAAATATTTATCTGAAAAAGCCGTGAACTTCGCCAACGAGTTATTGGATGGCGAAGACATTAGCTTTTTAGAGCTTGATGAAAATAACGCTGAGCATGTGCCATATATTGAAGAAATTAAAAAGAATGCCATTGAAGAAGTCGGCTATGCGCTGACACCAAAGCAACTATTCCATACGCTTGCTGAACGTGGTCGTAAAGGCGAATTTATTTTAGATGATTTGGCTGCAACGCTAAAAGCCATTGAACAAAGTACGCTGGGTTCAGACTCTGCCGATGACTTTGCCAATCTGTTTGAAGACCTTGATCTAAATTCGACCAAGCTCGGAAATACGGCGAGTGATCGTAATGAGCTAGTGGCAAAGGTTCTCAGTCATTTAGACGATATTGATTTTGATATTTCCAATACTGAATCGGATGTATTGGGTGATGCTTATGAATATCTGATTGGTGAGTTTGCATCAGGTGCAGGTAAAAAAGCAGGGGAATTCTATACGCCTCAAACGGTATCGACTTTACTGGCGAAGATCGTGACGCAAGGAAAAACCCGTTTACGTTCTGTTTATGACCCGACTTGTGGTTCTGGTTCGTTGTTGTTACGTGTAAAGCGTGAAGTGCAAGATGTGGATATGATTTACGGTCAGGAAATGAACCGTACTACCTACAACTTGGCTCGTATGAACATGATTTTGCATGACGTGCATTTTGCCAAGTTCGATATTAAGCAAGAAGATACCTTGATTCGTCCTCAGCATTTGAACAAGCGTTTTGATGCAGTGGTTGCCAATCCGCCATTTTCGGCAAAGTGGTCTGCTGATCCATTATTTTTACAAGATGAGCGTTTTGCAGCGTATGGCAAACTCGCACCAAGTTCTAAGGCAGATATGGCATTTGTTCAGCACATGCTGCATCAACTAGATGAGCATGGCACGATGGCAGTTGTGCTGCCACACGGTGTTTTATTCCGTGGTTCGAGTGAAGGTGTGATTCGTCAGTATTTGATTGAACAGCTCAATGTGATTGATACCATTATTGGTTTACCTGCCAATATTTTCTATGGTACGTCGATTCCGACTTGTATTTTGGTGCTGAAGAAAAACCGTGAGCATAAAGACAATATTTTGTTTATTGATGCCAGCAACGAGTTTGAGAAGCAGAAGAATCAAAACAAGTTATTGCCTGAGCATTTGGACAATATTATTGGGGCATTTGAAAACCGTCAGAATATTGAAAAGTATGCGCATGTGGCGACTTTAAAAGAAGTGAAAGACAACGACTTTAACCTGAATATTCCGCGTTATGTGGATACTTTTGAAGCTGAGAATGAGATTGACCTTGATGCAATTGCTCAAGCCTTGCAGACTTTGGAAGTTGAGAGTCAAAAGACCGATGCCTTGATTAGCGAGTTTTGCAAAGAGTTAGGGATTGCTTCGCCTTTTGTGGAGGTGAAGTAATGTCTGTACCAGTAATAAGATTCAATAGTTTTAGTGAAGATTGGCACTTAGAATCAATTAGTTCAGTCATCAGTAATAAAAGTAAAAAATATGACCCTATCAAAGCTATAGAGGATTTACCATGTATTGAACTGGAACATCTTTCACAGCAAACAGGAGAAATCTTAGATACTATTTCTGCTAAGGATCAAAAAAGTATAAAAAATATTTTTGATGAAAACAGTGTTTTATTCGGTAAATTAAGACCATACCTCCGAAAATTTGCAAGACCTGATTTTAAAGGTGTTTGCTCTTCTGAAATTTGGGTACTAAAAAGTAAAAAATTACAACCAGATTTTCTTTTTCAATATATTCAGACAGATAATTTTTTTGAACTAACTCAAATACAAGCTGGTTCTAAAATGCCACGAGCTGATTGGGAAAGTATTTCAAAAGGAGAAATTTATTTTCCTAATTCTAAAGAACAAACCAAAATCGCCTCTTTCCTTTCCGCAGTCGATGAAAAGATTAGCCAACTGACTCAAAAACATGAGCTACTCAGCCAGTATAAACAAGGCATGATGCAGAAGTTGTTTAGTCAGCAGATTCGTTTTAAAGCGGATGATGGCAGTGAGTTTGGGGAGTGGGAGAACTATAGTTTAAAAGAGTTATTGTTAAAGGTTATTGATAACAGAGGGAAAACACCAGATACAAAACCTGATCTTGATATCCCATTAATTGAAATTAATGCGGTTGGCAATCGTAATGTAGATTATAGCAAAGTTTCAAAATTTGTTTCCAAAGATACTTTTAATAGTTGGTTTAGAGCATACTTGGAAGATAAAGATATACTTTTTTCTACAGTTGGAAATACAGCTATTTGTAGTATTTACTCATCACAAGTTCAAGCAGGTATAGCTCAAAATCTTGTTGGGCTTAGAGCTAGAAAAGAAGTAGTTGAATCCGTTTTTTTATACTATTTATTAATTGTGGAATCTAATAATAAAAAGTTTAAGGCAATTGAAATGCAGGCAGTTCAGCCATCAATTAAAGTCTCTCAAATGATTCATATTAATTTTGAGATACCTAAAAGTCTAACTGAGCAGATTAAAATCTCCAATTTTTTATCAAGCATCGACCAAAAAATTGAAGTTGTGGCACAGCAAATTGAACAAGCCAAACAGTGGAAAAAAGGGTTGTTGCAGCAGATGTTTGTGTGAATTTTAAACTTTAGAGTTTTTTAATTTTTTTGTATGGGTGTGGAATGTTGGACTGGCAAAAGTGGAAATATGAAAATAGAGACAAGATTAAGCATATTGTTGGGTATGAAGAAAAATTTGTAGATGAAATCTTAAGTCAAATGCCAGAAATCTCCCCCGATGATGTTATCGCTCAGTATCCATTTAAAGATAATAAATCGGGTAATCGGTATATTGATTTCATGATCGTTAATAAAAGCAAAGGTTATCAATTGCCAATTGAGTTGGACGGTTACGCAAAAATCAATAATAAGGGGTATGAAAAGTTTAATGACTTTCTCGAGCGTCAGAATGATTTAATTCAACAATTTGGAATTGTCTTACGCTATACCAATAAAAAAGCATTTCAACAACAGCAACAAGTGATCCTTGAGATTCGTAAAGCATTACAAGCTCAAGTGAGCCATCAAATTACTGAACAATCTAAACAAAAACAGATTCAAGTTCTAATCGCTGAACAAGAAGCTAAAATAGCCGATTTAGAAAAACAGCTAACTACAAATAATTCACTAAATCATTCAGATGTTTCAAATGAGCTAAGCAATGTAAGAAAAGGTATAGATGCATTTAAACAAAATCATTTACAAGAACTACAAAATTTACAAAAAGAACTTTCAGAGATGAAAGGAAGGCAAACACAAGAGCTTGGCTCAGTTAAAAATGAAATCAAAAAACAGATTTATATCGGAGTAGGTCTTGTTGCCTCTATTGCGCTAGGCGCAGTGTTATATATAAAATCGACCTCACAATCTGCTGAAAATATACCCATAACACAGCAAGTTTCACCTAGTTATCTTTCATCAGATGTTCAGGAAGATCAAAATTCAACTTCAAGTGCGAATCATATTCAATCTATTCAAGCTAGTATGTTTATTGGTCAAAATCGAATAGTATGCGGTAAGGTAGCCCAATTAAAAGAGTTCTCAAAAGGGGTGTATTTGAACTTTGATCAACCTTATCCAAAAGCAACATTTACAGTAGTCATTTGGAATAGTAACTCTCATATCAGCAAACAACTGCGAAATGTAGAAAATAATACCTTATGTATTCAAGGTAAAATTGAGGAATACAGAGGGAAGCCACAAATGGTTCTAAATTCATTACAGCAAATTATCTAGGAGGTAATGATGTTAGAGACTATAGGGATTATCTTTGCAGTGCTTTTCTTTTTAGCTCTTTTTTCTCAAATGGCAGACGACCATGAAATTGAGCATAAAAAAAGGAAAGATGAGTTAGAGTATCAAAAAAAGCAACAAGAACATGAGCTTGAGATTAAAAAACTAGCAGGGCTAAATCCTTTATATCAAGAACAGACTCGCAAAAATAAACAATATAAGGCTGTAATTGTTGGCTTGATTGCTTTGATAATTTTTATTGGTGGCTATATTTTATTTTCAAACAATGAATCTGCAGTTGCTAGAGAAGATCACATACTTCTTAACGCAGAAGAAATAGCGGATGCCTCACGACAATTGCCAGTGGACAGCCAAAAAAATCAAGGCTTGCCAGAAAGATTTACGCCATCGAATGTGCATGAGCAACAAATAGAAACTGATACAGCATCAACTACTAAACCAATTGATCAACCTAAAATTGAAGAGCCAAGACAGGCTGTTTTAAATCCATTTGAAGGCAATATAGACGATACAAATTTATCGACATCTGGTCAGATTTCAGTATATGAAGCAGATGCACATATTGGAGAAAGTACGACTGTGTGTGGTGAAGTGAGTCAAATTTCACAAACATCAAAAGCAACGTATATAAATTTTGGAGGTATATATCCAAAACATAAATTCAGTGCAGTGATTTGGTCAAACAACATCATGCCGACATCAGAGGGTAGCAATATTTGTATCACTGGCTTAATCGAAAGCTATAAAGGTGTTCCTCAAATTGTGATTCGCTCTGTTGAAAATCAGATTTCAAGCTATTAAATACTTAAGGTGTTCCCTATGCTAAAAAAATATTAATTACTTCTTTGTTGTCTATGGCGAGCTTAAATGCTTTTTCGCAGGAAATTAAAATTGAGGCAATTAAAGCTCCATTCCATGTTGGTAAGACCGTGATGGCATGTGGGCAGTTAGCTGAGATTAAGCATTTAGAAAATCGGCATTATTTAAATCTTGATCGAATGTATCCGAATCAAACGTTGACGCTTTTAGTTTGGGACAATAACTACAAATGGTTTGAAGAGCGCTTCGGTCGTATTGATGGCATGGTAGGTAAGCGTTTCTGTGCTCGAGGAACAATTGAAGAATATAAAAACAATTTGCAAATGAAGGTGAATAATCCTCAGTTTTTAAGATTAATGCACTGATTCTTTAAAAGTTTTCTATGTGGTATTCCTCTTATCAAGTCTTTAAATGAGATTAATGAAAAATATGCGTTGCACATATTTTGTTTAAATAGAGTCTAAAATTTGATAAATAGCTAAAACTATGCTTAGTTATTGTATTGGTTAAGTTGTTGTTAAATATTGATTTAAAGTGATGGTGAAATGACAGTACAAAGCGAATATCAACTTGAAAATGAACTGATTGCACAACTGCAAGGACTGGGCTATGCAACCGTTACCATCAAGGATGAACGCCAACTACTGTCTAATCTCAAAACACAAATTGAACGTGCCAACAGACTAGCGCCACTGTCAGAAACGGAATGGAAGCAGGTCATTAGCTTTCTCAATACAGGCACTGTATTTGAACGAGCTAAAAACCTACGTGACCAGTTTCCTGTTAAATTTGATGATGGTTCAAGCAAGCACATTTTCTTTTTATCAGATGACCCAAGCAAAAACCTATACCAAGTCACCAATCAAATCACGGTAGATCATCGTGATTTTAATGGTCGAACCAGCCGTTTTGATGTCACGCTCTTGGTAAATGGTTTACCTTTGGTGCAGATCGAGCTGAAAAAACGAGGCATGGAAATTGCCGAAGCTTTCAATCAAACGCAACGCTATATTCGTGAAGCTTATTGGGCAGGGCAAGGACTATTTGGTTTTATTCAGCTGTTTGTCATTAGTAATGGTGCAAATACTCGCTATTATTCTAATGGTACAACTGGGATTGAATTTGCCTTTCCGTGGGCAGATGTTGCCAATAAACATATCAATGAAATTGTCGATTTTGCGGATGCATTTTTAAATCATCAGCATCTTACAGACATGCTGACCCAATACATGGTGATGTTGGAAACCAGTAAAAGTTTGATGGTATTACGCCCATATCAAATTTATGCCGTGCAAAAGATTATTGCCCATGTACAAAATTCAGAACAAAATGGCTATATCTGGCATACCACAGGTTCAGGTAAAACACTGACATCATTTAAAGCCAGTCAGCTCATCATGAAGATGCCTGATGTAGAAAAGGTCTTGTTTGTGGTGGATCGTAATGACCTTGATACCCAGACTTCACGCGAGTTTAATGCTTTTAAAGCGGATAGTGTAGATAGCACAGACAGTACGCATACTTTAGTGAAGCAACTCGATCAACGCCATGACAAACTGATCGTGACCACCATTCAAAAGCTGAATCGTGCGATTAGTACAGACCGATATTTAGAACAGATCAATTATCTAAAAGACAAAAAAGTCGTATTCATTTTTGATGAATGTCATCGTAGCCAATTTGGTGATACCCATCAAAACATAAAAAAGTTCTTTAGTAATGCGCAGATGTTTGGATTCACGGGAACACCGATCTTTGAGGAAAATAGTCAATCCAAAGCAGGTTTGAAACTCACCACAGATTATTTATTCAATCAGTGTTTGCATCAATATGTCATTGTAGATGCGATTCGAGACCGTAACGTATTGCAGTTCCAAATAGATTATCGTGGCAAGTATACTGCTAAGGGTATGCAGAATAACCTCGATTATGACGAAGATGTTGAGGGGATTGACACCAAAGAGCTTTATGATAATCCACAACGATTAGAAATGATTGCCCGTTATATCGTTGAGACACATGACACTAAAACCAAAAACCGTGAATTTACGGCGATGTTTTGTGTCAGTTCAGTGGATACCTTAACGCAGTATTATGAACTGTTTGAAAAGGTACAAGCTGAGAAGCAACAACAAGATGAAGCGGAAGGTCGATTATTTAAACCTCTCACCATTGCAACTATTTTCTCATACGGTGCGAATGAAGCTGTTGAGAGCAACGACCAAAATGGATTGATTCAAGAAGAGTCAACAGATGCACCGAGCCAAATAAATCAGTCTAGTCGTGATAAATTGGATCGCTACATTGCCAATTATAATGCCCAGTTCGGCACGAATTATAATTCTGGTGACGGCTTCTATGCCTACTACCGAGATATTGCAGATCGAGTCAAGAAAAAGCAGATTGATATTCTGTTGGTCGTAAATATGTTCCTGACGGGCTTTGATTCAAAGCCTTTGAATACCTTGTATGTCGATAAGAACCTTAAATATCATGGTCTAATTCAGGCTTTTTCACGGACTAACCGTGTTTACAATGATAAAAAACCATTTGGGAACATCATTAGCTTCCGTAACCTAAAACGTGCTACAGATGAAGCATTAGCATTATTTTCAAATAAAGAAGCACGGAAGACCGTTCTTGTCCCTAGCTTTGATGAAATCAAACAAGATTATGAGCAAGCGGTTGAAAAGCTACTCAGTATTACGCCTGACTATCAAACAGTAGATGATTTAGTCACAGAAGATGAACAACTTGAATTTATTAAAGCATTCCGTGAGGTCATGCGCTACAACGCCCAGCTACAAACCTTCATTGAGTATGATCAAGACGACACTAAGCTTGATAAACAGCACTTTGCGAATTTTGCATCTAAATATGCTGATCTCTGTCGAGCGATTCGGAAAACCACCAAAAAAGAAAAAGTTTCCGTGCTGGATGATGTCGATTTCCAATTGGATTTGCTGCACAGTGACCGTATCAATGTGGGTTATATCCTGACACTGTTACAGATGGCAGTGAATGCTGAAACAGATGAGCAGCGTAAGAAATACGAAGCTCAAGTCCATGATCTGATTGGTAGTGATATTAGCTTGCATGACAAGCAAGATTTGATTCAAAAATTCATCGAAGAAAATATGCCAAAAATGATCAACGGGCAAAGCGTACAAGTGGCTTTTGCTCAGTTCTGGGATGCGGAAAAAGAACAAGCCTATCAGCATTTTTGTGAGCAAGAAAAGCTTAAACCTGAAGCAATGAAACAGGTTTTAGATAATTATGAGTTTAATAAGCGCTTGCCGCGAAAGGAAGAGATGAAAGAGTTGCCAAACTACAAGATCAAGCTTTTTGAGCGGGACAGTGTATTATCCAATTTGTTAGTGAAAACACGACAGTTGATTGAGAAGTTTTATGTGGGGTTGTAGTAAGGGTTTAGAATGACTTAAACCCTTAAATTTTGGATTTGATACCTTGTATTTCTCCCACCACCTTCAAGTTTTATGATACAGCCTTTTTCCAATAAATCAGTCAGGTGGCGAGTTGCCGTTGCTCGGCTAACTTTAGCCACTTTCTGATATTGTGAAGCACTGATGCCATGCTCAAAGCCATTTTCCCCACCATCAAGCAGTCGATTTAAAACTTTACGCTGCCCCTCATGTAAATCCACTTCCGAAAAAACCTGCCAAAACGTACTTTTTCGAAGCGTCCTTTCAATACGCTTTAATGTCTGCTCAAGGCTTTCATTGAGTGCCTGTAGAAACCAAAGTAACCAATCCGTAATATCAGAATCACTTTTTTGAGTGGCTTCAAGAATTTCATAATAACTCTTACGCTTATTTAGGATGACAGGTGACATTGCATATAGACGAATACTTTGTTGATCCATCTGAGCTAAAGCCAAGTCAGTCAATGTACGGGTAATACGTCCATTACCATCATCAAAAGGATGGAGTGTCACAAACCATAGGTGAGTAATTCCAGCCCGAATCAGTGGGTCAAGCAGGGTATTGTTTCTACTCGTATTAAACCACTGGATAAATTCATCCAAACGTTGTTCTAAAGCATCTCGTGGCGGAGCTTCAAAATGTACAGTAGGGTAATCCATGCGCCCCGAGACAACCTGCATGGGTTCATGCCCTCGCAATTGTCCTATCCTAATACGTTGCATGGTCCAGTCAGTTTCATTAAATAGCCATTGATGCCACTGAAATAATCTTTCAACAGATAAGTCTTGTTCAAAATTATTTAAAGCGTCCAGCATGATATTGGCTAGACCATCGGAACGTTCAGAACTTGGATAGGGCTGTTCCAGTGATACACCTAGACGTTTCGCCAGAGATGAACGAAGCGAATAAACATTCAGCGTTTCATTTTCGATAGCTGAAGATGAGACAAGATTGGCAATCAGGTTGTCTAGGGTAAGGTGTTCTTTTTCAGGATTATGCTGGCTTTGTCCAAGTAGGATTCCAATTTTTTGATGAATGTGTCTGGTGAGAGGAAGGATATTTTCATCTTTCCATGTAAAGGTTGTCCAGTTAGGCTGTTTCCAAATCCAGTCATCATACATATTTGGTCATCCTCTGAAAGAGTGAAGAATGGGAGTGAGTAGATTGTAGTGTATATTCGACTCATTAAGTGAGTCAAATAAACTTATGATTCAGCGATAGACGATGGCTAACATCAAGATATTGATATCTCGTTTTCCCCATTTCCAGTTGGTTCTATCCAAAGTTAATTAGACTTTATCGAATAAAAATATATTGAAAATTAACTGAGAAATTTGACGATAATCGAAATACTGATCTGCAAAGAAGCGTTGTATACGTCGATAAAATGATTGTGGTAAGCACTTTCTGGGAAAAGGCTACTCTCATTCATGCAGAATGCCAACAAGGATTGAGAGCTGGTGCTGATCGACTATCCCGACACTGGTATGACTTGGTAAAATTGGCTGGTCATGAGAGTGGACAAAAGGCTGTACTCAATCACGACCTTTTTAAAGATGTGGTTAAGCATAAGTCAATATTCTTTAATGCAAGTTATGCCAATTATGATCAATGCCTACAGGGTAAGCTTGTGCTTATTCCAAATACAGATAGTTTAGGTGCCTTGAAAAAGGACTATCAGCAAATGGTTATATCTGGAATGCTGTATTGAACAATTCTTGACTTTGACAACATGATTGATTTAATTCGTGACATTGAAAAGAATATCAATGTGAAATAATTAAATAACGTGATCTTGATGGTTTGAATCTTTTAGGATTCAAACCATCATGTACTAATTCTTCTGAAAACAAAACCTAGTCCAATCTGCCATCAAACTTTTACGTTTTTCTAAATAAGCTCCACGTAAATAAGCAGCTTCAACTTCATCAGGTAGTTTGTGTGCGAGAACATGCTCACAGACCTCTCTAGGGTAATCGGTCTTATCGGCTGACCAGTCACGGAATGTTGATCTGAATCCATGTGTGGTAATCGTTCGATTTTGTTTAGGATCAATATAGCCTAAGCCATTTTCTTTAAGCTTTTGTTCGTGCATACGCTTGATCAATGTGGTTAATGACATATCAGAAAGCATTTCACCAGTACGTGGAGCTGTAAATATGAAATCTTGTAGCTGAGTATGTTCTTGAATGGATTCAAGCAAAGTAATGGCTTCTTGAGATAGGGGAACACGATGTTCCTTTTCTGCTTTCATCCGTTCCTTAGGAATTATCCAGACCTTATTCTTAAAATCAATTTCTTGCCATTTAGCCCCAAAAATCTCACCAGAACGACAGGCGGTTAAAATCGCAAATTCCAGAGCTTTAGGTGAAATCCCTTTTTTCTGTCTTAGATGATGGATGAACTCAGCAACCTGTTCATAAGGCAGGGATGGATGTGGGCGTGATTCCAGCTTTAAGTTCCCCAGTATAGGTTCAAGATTGCCTTTCCATTCAGCAGGATTGTCCCCCACAAAATACCCCATAGCCTTAGCATAATCAAAAATGGTTTCTATCCGACCACGAATACGCTTGGCTGTTTCATTTTTTTCAATCCAGATTGGTTCAAGAACTGTTGCAATATCGACTTTGGTAATTGTTCCAACAATTAAGTCCCCTAGAGTTGGATAGATATAAGTTTCAAGGGTTGATGACCATTGCCCGATATGTTTCTGATTTTTGAGTTCAAGCGTTTTTTTGGCAATGACAACTTCTGCACATTCACGAAAGGTTTTAGCACGATGTTTCTGTATTTTTAAAGCATTAAGGCGTTCCTGTTTTTCTTGGAGAGGGTCAATTCCATCCCGAATTTTTTTCTTTAATTCACGAGCTTTTTCTCGTGCTTCTGATAATGAAACTTCTGGAAAAGACCCAAGCCCAATATCTCTACGATGAATTTTAACTTTGCCGTGATCATCAACTTTTTTACCAACAGCAACTCGGAGTACCCACGCACGAGAGCCACCAACAATACGCAAATGTAAGCCATCAACACCACCGACAGCATGTCTACCATTTTCCTTAATCTTTGCTACACTAAGAGCGGATAGCTCTTTTGCTTTCTTTGGCATAGGTGTTTTGTCCCACATTAAAACCCACATAAAGTTATGGATTTGACTCTACTACATCAAATAGTATCAGACAAGTATTTTTATAAATTATTGATAATAATGAAATTAAAATATTAAGTTGGACGGTATAGGATGCCTGTTAGACGGACACCGCTTCCGCCAAATTCAAGTTTCTGACACTGTTTAACACTATATAAGTTTATGATTTGTAAGGTTAAAGTTGGGAATGTACGATATAACAAGCCGTGACGCACTACGCCAATCGGTGGTTATAAAGTAGTAAAAAATGCAGTAAGATTATTTCTTACTGCATTTTTTTATGTCTGAACTATGGCAACTCGTGGAATCAATAAGCTTAGTGCTTTACAAGTTAAAAAAGCCAAACCTGATCCTGATAAGATGTATAAGCTGTCAGATGGTGGAAATCTTTATCTGCGTATAGATCAGGGCGGTAGCAAATATTGGATATTCAATTACACACGCCCATTCTTAGGCAAGCGTAACGATTTATCTTTAGGCACTTACCCAGAAGTTTCGTTAGACGATGCTCGTACGATTCGTGATGAATATAAAAAACTTATCAAACAGGGCATAGACCCTGCAATGGAAAGGATTGAAACTAAGTCTCAGAAACAGAAAGAAGCAGAAAACACCTTTCGTATTGTTGCTGAAGCATGGTTATATAAACGGGAGTTGGAACAAAAGCAGGATGAAGAAACTGTTCGTCGTTTAAAGCATGATGCTTATCCTTATATTGGTGATTTAACTTTTCCACAACTCACATTAGAGATACTAGAAGCTAAGGTCTTTAAGCGCATCATTGAACGTGGTGCATTGTCAGTAGCCAAGCGTCTTAAATCAGACCTGAACCAAATCTTTAAGTCAGCGCGTAAGAAAAAGCTGATTCAGTATAATCCTATTGAGGATATAGAATTACCAAAGCCACAGGGCGGAAACTTTGCAGCTGTAACAGAAGAACAGGATTTAGCTCCGATGCTGAATAAAATTTGGAACTACTCCAAACTTTATACACGTTGTTTATTGACCACGCAGGTAGCATTGAAAATCTCTGTGCTGACATTTCAGCGACCTGGGGAGATACGCAAGCTGAAAAAGGAGTATTTTTATCGTGAGGAGCGCTGCTTTAAATTTACAGCCAGTAAAACCAAGCAGCTTCATATTGTACCCTTGTCAGATCAGGCTTTTGGTCTAATTGAGTCAATCATTGATCTACATCCATACTGCGAATATATCTTTGTTGGTCGAGATGGCAAAAACATTATTTCTGATAATACCATCAATTCAGCTTTAAAGCGTCTAGGTTACGGTGGTGAACAGACAGCACATGGCTTCAGGGCAACTGCACGTACTATGCTGGATGAAATTCTAGAGCAGCGTGTGGACTTTATTGAGCATCAACTGGCACATAAGGTAAAAGACAACAATGGTACAGCTTATAACCGAACCAAGTTTCTGAATAATCGTCGTGAGATGATGCAGGAGTGGGCAGATTATTTGGGGTCTTTACTTGAATAAAGTGAATTGAAGCGAGAAGAATGTTGATCTTGTAATTAAATTGCTAGTCAAAATATTACCGAGAAGTCTAAGAGAAGCCAATTTGTAATAAATTGGCTCTGTGTACTTTAAATAAATGAGATATTTATGTATAAGTAATTAATTTTATATAATGACCATT
Source organism: Acinetobacter colistiniresistens (assembly GCF_000413935.1). Classification (GTDB taxonomy): domain Bacteria; phylum Pseudomonadota; class Gammaproteobacteria; order Pseudomonadales; family Moraxellaceae; genus Acinetobacter; species Acinetobacter colistiniresistens. Next base: position 65,989 of record NZ_KE340379.1, read on the forward strand.
GTCTTAAATGGCAGTTGTAATGAGTGCTGAGTGAGTAATTTTTTAAGCTATCTCTTCACAAGAGGATAAAAGACGTTTTGCATATGCGTATGCCCTAACTTTTACCCATGTTTCATTTATCATGAAACACCAAATTAATAAAAAAATAACGTGTAGGATGATTAGAACATAGTATTCAGATGGTAATAAGATTAGAGAGTTTATATCCACATATTTATCTTTAAATTTAACATAGATTATTGAAAGACTTATTAGTAATGAGGCTAAAATAATTATTATAGCTGTGGTTTTAAAAGCTAATAGATTTCTGCTAAATCCATAATTCATGTTTTCTTTAAGAATTAAAGGATATTTTTTACTATCTCTTGTTTTTTCTTTTAGGTAGTTAATTGCTGAAATATAGTATTGATCAGCATTGGCAGGATTAGACCTTTCAGCTCTTTCAGTGACATTTTTAAAGTTTGATACTAATGAAACTAGCTTTTCTCTATATCTTTGTTTTGTATATTTGTCAAGTTCATTGTTTGAGTGGCGTAAAATAAGAGTTGTAGGAGCGCCACCCCATTTAGTAAATAACGTTTGTTGAATTACATTTCCTTTTGATGACATTTGATTGGAAAAAAAATTAACTACTCCACAAGTCAATAAGATTGTTAACAGAGAGCCTAATAGTGTTCTAAGTGGTTCAAACAGTATATATGCCGTTAATATTATTGGTAAAACAATAAAGAGTGCAGGTCTTACTCGTGCAGAAAGTGAGTATTGATCAAAATAGTCTGATAGTTTCACTATATTTTCTCATTCTATAAAGTATATATGGTTTCGGTTGGATGCAGGTTTTCAAGTATTTGGTGCTTAGATATTCCTACATGAACTCTAAAGACTTACCCTCACTCTCCAAGGTTATCAGTAGAAATTATAGCTAACTTCAGGGATGGGGAAATTTAAAAAAAGCCCAATAACGCACAACTTGCTAACTAAAATAAATCATTAAATTTTAATTGAAATATCAAAAATAGCTACCACTTATTATACAAGAATGATTATGGGGTTTTAAGATGATTACAAGTTATGAGATAGAGTTTTTGCCTGTTGGGAGTGGGGAAAAAAGTGGAGATTGCATTCTTTTTCATTACGTTGAAGATAATGTAGGAAAAATCATTGCCTACGATGGTGGCACTCAAACATCTGGCAAAGCTATGGTTGAACATATTAAAAAATACTATGGTATGGATAAGATTGACTATCTTATTAATTCACATCCGGATGGTGACCATGTTTCTGGATTAACTTATGTGTTGGAAAATATGCAAGTTGGTGAAGTTTGGATTCATCAACCGTGGAAATATAGTGCAGAGATTCTAGATCTATTTCATGATGGACGTATGACTGCAAATAGTCTTAGTGAACGTATGAAAACTAAATTGAGACTGGCTCATCGTGTGTATGAACTAGCTATAGAACAATCTATTCCAGTGTATGAACCCTATGCAGGCGCAAAAATTGGACCATTTACAGTTCTGTCTCCTGATGAGGATTGGTATAAAAATACACTAGTACCAGACTTTTCAAAAACTTGATATACGCTGAATTATCAGGAGACTTTCCCTTGGGAGATTCTAGGCAGCCAACTTATAAAAGTCTTCGGCCATTTGATTTGGTGTCTTAAAACCCAAACCCTTTTGAATTCTTCGATGATTATAAAATAATTCAATGTATTTTATAATATCTGCTTTGGCTTCTTCTCTGGTTTGATAGTTGTAATGATGCACTAACTCATTTTTCAGTATTCCCCAAAAGCTTTCAATCGGTGCATTATCGTAACAGTCTCCGCGCTTGCTCATTGAACCTTGAAAACCATATTGCTCAAGTATATTTCGATATTCATGGCTGCAATATTGACTTCCTCTGTCTGAATGCACAATCAGTTCTTTGGTTGGTTTTTGATTGTGAATAGCCATATTTAGCGCATTACAAACAAGCTGTGCTGTCATGCGCTCATTTAAGCTATAGCCAACCACTTGCTTCGTGTAAAGGTCTTTTACCGCTGCTAAGTACAGCCATCCTTCAACAGTCCATATGTACGTAATATCACTTGACCATGCTTGATTTGGTCTAGTCATTGAGAATTGTTGCTCCAGCAGGTTTTCATAGATCGCTCGATTATGGTCACTATTCGTAGTCCTTTTAAAACGCTTGTGTCGCTTACAATACAGGTGGTTCAGCGCTTTTATCTGACGTACAGCGTACATACTCATTTTTATGCCCTGAGCTTGTAAGTATTTGGTTAATCGAATATAACCATAGCTCTGCCTTGTCTCCTCATGGGCTATTTTCACCAATATCGTCTGTTGATTTCGTTGAATCGTTCTTTTGCTCACGCCTCTCTTGAGCCAATCATAAAAACATGAAACTGAAACATGAAGTAATCGAGCCATTAAGGTAATTGGAAAAGAATATCTTTTTTGTTTCATATAGGCGTACCTTACTGACTTTCTTTGGCAAAGTACGCTGCTGCCTTTTTTAAAAATTCACGTTCCATTTCAGCTATTTTGAGCTGTTGTTTGAGTTTTTTATTTTCTTCGAGTAGAGCGTTTAGATCAGGTGAATACTGTTTTGTACCTGCTAAAGTTCCAGCCTTTGCTTTGGTATTCCAATTTGAAAGAGTTTGCATTGAAATGCTAAGTTGTCTAGCTGTTTCCGAGACATTGCCTTGATTGGCTTCAATTAATTTGATGGCTTCAGCTTTAAATTCTGTGGTGTAAGTCTTGTGTTTCTTGCTCATGGTAAACTCCTGATGAGTGTGTTTAGTTTACCAAGTTAAAACCTCCTGTTTTTTCAGCACACATCAACTCCACCAAAAGCAAAAATGGTTTTTGAAAATATTATGGATGGCATGGAAAATTTTGTTGAAACAGTTGCTAAGCTACTAGAGGAATCTTGGGGTGATGAGAATCTTCCTAATAACGTTCAAACTTCAGCAGAAAATAATAGTAGTGTAGTGCTATATGCCAATTTATTAGGACGCGGATTCGTACTTACTGGTGATAGTGGTGTCGAAGCTATTGATAGGGCTTGTATTTTTGCTGAACGAAACAATTTAAGACTGAAAGAAGATTTAAAGTTTGTTCAAGTACCACATCACGGTAGTCGGAGAAATGTATCTACTACTGTACTAAACCGTTTATTAGGTGAGCCGATCAATTTTGATGCGCATAATCTTACTTTAAATAAGACGGCATTTGTTTCAGCATCCCAATCCTCTAAAAAGCACCCTAGAGACCGTGTTGTGAATGCTTTTATGCGTAGGGGATTTAAAGTTGTTGCAACTAAAGGAAGTACAAAACGACATTATAATGGAATGCCTGAACGAGCTGGCTGGGGTTCAGTAACCCCATTAGAGTTTTCATATGAAGTAGATGATACTGATAATTAACTTTTTCTAAAATTAGCTACAATACTGCTTAATTATTTTTCTGCTTGAGCTAGGTATTAATTTGACTTTCAGTCCAAGTAGGCTTATTGCAGTTAAGTGGGCTATATAGTAAATGATTTATGTAAAGAAGCCCCAATGCTAAGTTAGGGCTTCTCTTTTATTCGTAGTGATAACGACAAGAAATGATAGTTATCGCTACATCACTTACTTCATAGACTAATCTATTTTTTTCATCTATTCGTCTGCTCCAAAACCCCGCTAAATCACCGAGTAATGGTTCAGGCTTGCCAATACCTTCAAAGGGAGTACGAAGACACTCTTTGATTAGTGTATTGATACGCTTAAGAGTTTTTTTGTCTTGGCTTTGCCAGTACACATAATCCTCCCAAGCTGTTGGAGTAAAACTAGTCTTCCGTTTCATCTAAAAGTTCTCTTTCGATTGCTTTAGATGCCCGTAATTCTGCAATTGATTTCGCTAGGTGTGCTGCGTTACTTGGAGAAGACATGAGGTACAATGTTTCCATTATACTGTTGTAATAGTCTTGGCCCATTACAACTGCATGTTGACCTTCTTTCCTCGTAATTACTGCAACATCTGAATCATCAATAACACGGTCTAAAACCGTTTTCAGATTATTGCGAGCATCGGTATAAGTGAAAATTTGCATAGTCTTAATTTTCCTATTACTCAAGCATTACAAGTCATTAATTACGATATTCATTCGCCACTATATTTTGACATTTCATTTAACACTATTTTTGGTCACTTCTTTAGATACATTGATCATTACATTTGGACACTATGGCTGGCTGTATTTTCGTCATTCAATTTTGGGCATTAAATTTAGATACTTAGATAGACACTAGTTAGCTTATTACTCTTACAATTGCGACTAAGCATACTAACTATAAGTCTCTTTAATTTAAGTGTCAATATTCTGTACAGACAATATTTTGTACATAATGTGAAAGTATAAGAAAAACAGCCTGTCATCGACAGGCTGTTTCCTTTTATGCCGCTTGAAGTACTTTCTGCTCAAGCCAAGCATTGATTTGGCTTTCAGTCCATGTTGGCATACTTGTGGTCAAGTATGTCGGTTCAGGAAAATCACCACGACGAATCATCTTCCAAAAAGTAGATTCTGCGATATTCAACAAACCTTTGCTGGCAGGCTTGTGTGAAACTCTCCGTCTACGACCACTACGATCCACATAGTCCTTTGCTGGGCGTTCAGGGTAGTTCACTAAATCTTTTACACGATAGCGTAACTCTAACATTTTACTGGTTTCCATTAAGCCAAATTCTACTCAATCATCAATTCAATTTCATCAGACTTTTCGTGTGATGCCGACTTAATGACTGTCCATGACCTGATGGTAGTGACTCAGTGAGTTTTTTTTTAGCATACTACAAAGATAATAAAATATTATACTAGAATATGTGTTAAATTTATAATTATTATAATATTTTTATTTTGAGCATGATGAAAGTTACTAATGAAGACATCAATATTCTAGAGGTGGAAATGCTTAATTGTTACCTTTACCATGCAGGTGGTGTAAGGGCTTTGAAAGAGCAGAGGGAATTTGCCTCTGACGAAATTGAGTTTATAAAAAAATGTATGGCTGATGAGATTGCACTCAAAGGAGAAGCTCAACTTTCACAGTTTTATGGGCTGAATCAGTTATTAGATCGTATTGCTCAATTAAAAGAAGAATTATTGGGGGCTAATGATAAGCAAAAAAATAAACATAGTGTTGCTGGCTATAAACCAATACTTTATGCATACCTAGCACTTGATTTTGATCAGCATGTTTTTCAGCATCCTAAGTTACAACGCCGAATCAATGGTATAAAGAATGTGAAAAAGCGCTATGAAGGTAATCTCTATGAAAAGCGAGAGATCATTTATAGGGTATTACGAGAAACTGCAAAAATAAAAGGACGCTGGAAATCTGTTACGGCTGCAATTAATGATGTTTATCCGACACTGGAAAAAGAGCTTAAAGCTTTTGATCAAAATTGGATTAAAAATCGTATAGCAGAAAATACCGGCAAAATTGCAGAATTACAGGATGCTTTAGAAAATAATAAAAAACGATATGAGGGATCTTGTGATATCAAAATTCAGGATCGAACCTATATTAGCTACATTAAAAGTCTGGAAGAAGAAAACAGAGAATTTATACGAGCTTTAAACGCCCATAATGTTGCAGATATTTTGAAGAAAAAAATGGCTTTTAACTCGAATGATCAAGAACAGACACTTCTTAATCATGTACGGAACTGCCCAGAGCTGCTTGCAGAGATTATTGAAAAAGATTCCAAATAGGGAGGAGTGTTGGTAATGGGGTGGTGACGAATAAACGTTTAGGCCAATCGATGGTGCTGATTTAGTAGATGAATTACGATGGATATTACAGAATTTAAGTTACCCTTAGCAGCCGATAGAGACTAGGAATTTACTTATTCAACACTTACATTAGTTAAGCAGTTCAATGTAAGCGAGGTCATATTTAAATAAATGGTGGGTGATGATTCCTATAGATTGGTTCCCATGATTCTTAATCCTGTTTTTACTGCTAATACTCTTTATGTTTTTTTAGGTGAGGGTGGGCGGCGTTCTATGATCAGACCTCTTCTTAATTTTTCTGGGTCTACTTTGGTTGTGGCTTTTGTGCGTGTATATAGAGTTCGTTGACCTGTTTGGCCTTGGGTAGGTGATTGCATGCCAAGAGCATCGTCTTTTTGTTCAATAGCTTCTTTTTTTTGTTCTGTAGATGCAGTCTTTCCACGTTCTGTCTCGGATAAGGTCATTTCATTTTGACGGGGGGCTGTAGGGAGGACGTGGAGACTAATCTCATTTGTAGATTGTATTTCTTCATTGATGCTTTGACACGATTCTGTCGGGGTATGATTTTCGCTCTCGGGCGGCATTCCGTTTAGACAATTTTTATCAATATTGTCTAAATCATTTTCTAGTTCTACTTGTGAATTATTCTCATCTATAAATGGGGTGAGAGATGGTTTCAGGCGTAAACTCTGCCGATAGCTTGCAAGTTCTGCCAAATAGGTTTTTTCACGCTCATAAGCTAAATCTAGCTGTTTCTGTAAGGTGATATTTTGCAAATGCATCATGTTTAATATATGTCTAAAATTTTCTTGATTGTTTATCTTCGTTTTCTTAATTACTAATGAAGTGATAACTTGTAGCGCATCTTCATAATTTATTTTACCATTTAAAATCATTAATTTACCTTTTTTATTGAGATAGTAGATTTTTGATCTAGAGAGACCTGTCAGTTCGCTCAGTTCAATAACAGTCACTTCTTTCATGATTAAATTATGTCTAAAATAAGTATAATTAGACATAATTTTATAAAAAAATTGACCGATTTGCCATAATTAAATTAACTCTTTAAGTGAATTAGAGATTTAAAAAGATGTAGTTATATTACTCACAGTGCATAATGTTTTTATTCATTGTTAATGATGGTAAAATTTGATGTGAATAATAGTGAAAATAACTGTGATTAATGGGATGGAATTTATTGTTTAGTTCGACTCGATCCAGCTAATATAAAGGATATTTACTGGTTTTGGGTATGTTAATGGATAATTATAAGCTAATAATTAAAGATAAAGATCTATTTGATTTATTTTTTAATCAAGTTCCTTATATCTGGCAAGCCTTAGATCGCTCCGTGAAGGAAGATCAGGAGTACCAACCTGCTTGTTTATATAAAGAATCTGTTCAGGTTATTCGGGCAATCGATAAGTTTGTAGATGATTTGAAGTCTGGAAGTTTACCTCGGGCGACTCAGTTGAGAATTAGTGTGACTGGGCATGCTGAATTTGACCCTTCATTCCTTGTTTATTTTAAAGCCCTTCAATTTGAGCGCAAAATGTTCGATATGACTTATCTTGGGCTTGGGTTAAATTGGGTTTATTATCAAAAGTTTTTAGAAGAAGATGCAGTTAAGCTACCAAATAATACTGCTTGTATTGAACAGGTTCTGTCGGGTTCTGGTGGTTTGCAGGAACGAAAGCAACAATGGTCACCTTCAAAATTCCATTATCAAAAAGCATGGAGATTGATGAATTTTTTTTCTGAGTTGCAGAAAAATCCATTATATATCGAAGAAACTAATAAGCAGACTCAGCAGGTTGTAGACGAGATCAATCATGCTTTCGCACATTTTGATACGCTTTTATCAATACATCAGGAAGTGTATATCTTGGTGATTGATGTTCGTTTCTTGCGTATAGTGAGTCAAACTGAGAATGAACCGTTAGTGCAATTGATTGAAAAAGTACTTAGAGATCGGGCTGAGATACAGAATACAATTTTTAAGATGATCCCTGGTTGGCTGCGAGCATATACCAAGCTTGGACATGATTATCAAAATGGTTTAAAGCTTTCATGTGTTTTTATACTAAGAAGTTATAGCATTGATCAGGAAGAAGTGATTGTTACTCGTCTACAAGCATTATTGAGGAATAATTTTAGTCACTATACTGCGATTGATGTCGTTAATGGAAATGAGTTTGTACGAACACATGGTAAGAAACATGCTGTTGGTTCTGTCGGAATAAATACGCCTGTTCGGATTGAACAATTTAAGTATTGGGTACTCAGCTATTTTTTTAAAATGGATTCAATAGCAAAGCTTATACATCCTGAAAAATCTCTTGAGGTGAATAAGGTTTATATGCATCCGAGTGGGCAACAGCCAAAGATAAAGAAGCAGGCTGTGTCATCCAAGATAAGCCCTCCACCTAAAAATTTTGCACAGGTATTGCAGGAATGCAAAGTACTCAAAGGTATCTGGGATGTTAAACATCTTGCGAAGCGCGTAGCTGATCGTCTGCTCGTTAGCCAGATTTACTACAAAGAATTTTGTGCTGAACAAGGTATTTCAAAACAGTATGGTGAGTGGTTGTTCCAAATTGAAGTATTTATTGAGACTTTGTTAAATAATCAACAACCCGTCTTTAATGAGGTGAGATCAGCGCATCAGACCTACTTTTTGAATGCTAAAGATATGCAAGAATCCGCTACACAGCTTGGTCAGCAGTATTTATCGCTTGTGAAGCAGGTTGCAAGTGATTTTAATTTTTTTAGGCAGATTGATCATTTAATTCAAAATTACGGTTTACGTACATGGTGGTTTGGGCATGAAGACAATTTGAACTTGTGGATTGGTTTTCAGCAGATTTTTACAGGATTTATATTCAATCAGCCTGTCGACTCTGTTGTGTTAGGCCAGTTAAATACAAACCTCCAAGCTGTAAGGAATTATTTTCTTGAACAACAAAGACTAGAAGTAAATAAACGTGAACTTCTGGAAAAGCATTATGCTCAAGGTGTACGGAGGTATACAGATACACGAGAATACTTGAATAGCGTATTAGAGCACAATTGTTGGGCTTATCGTATTACTGTCAATGCGAATTCATCAAAGGGGTGTTTGAAACAGTCTGAGCTATCAAAATTATTTACTGAATTCATGCGCTTAGCAAAGCGAGCGAAACCTTGTTATTGGTTGCGTGGCTACGTAGGTATTTGGCAAGAGAAGAACTGGCCGATCGCTTCAGAATTTACAATAGATGTCGTATTGTTTTTTAATGATCGTTGTCAGGCGCAATTACAAACTCTAGTCTATGATCTAGATCAGCGCTGGAACAACTTTCTTGATACTAAAGCTTGAACCGTACCGGGTTTGTCGGAGACTTTTTTATTTAAGTTAAGCCACCTGACCTAACGGGTTAATCTTATCATAGTACATTGCTTCAAACTCAAAAGGCGATACATAACCCAGTGCACTGTGTACACGCTTTTTATTGAACCAATCTACCCAGTTTAGTGTCGCAAGTTGTACATCTGCTAAACCTTGCCAATCTGCTTTTAAATATTCAATCACCTCTGTTTTGTATAAGCCATTCACCGTTTCAGCCAGAGCATTATCGTATGAATCACCCGTTGTACCGACTGATGCTCGTAAATTTGCTGCTTCTAAACGATTGGTATAGCGAATGGAAAGATATTGCACACCTCTGTCGGAATGATGAATCACATTCTTTGGCATGCCTCGATCATGCAATGCTTGCTCTAATGCATCAAGCACCATATCTGTATTCATCCGTGTAGATACTTTCCATCCAACAATTGCTCGTGAGAACACATCAATAACAAATGCGGTATATACCCAGCCTGAATGAGTTTGAATATACGTAAAGTCACCCACCCATAGTTGGTTTGGATGATCAGCATTAAAATTACGTTTCACTAAATCATCTGCCCGTTTTTGGTCATCTCGGTTACGGGTGGTTTGTTTATTCTTACCACGCCAAACACCTTGTATACCTAGCTTTTGCATCAATCGAGCAACTGTACAACGTGCAATAACATAACCCTCACGTTTCAATTTTTGCCAAACTTTACGTACACCATATCGACCTGAACTTTCTTTCCAAATTCGTTTAATTTGTTCAGCATGATACTCATCATGTAGATCTCGTTTCGCTCGATGTTCTGGATTGTCAGTGAGATCTAAAGTTCGGTAATAGGTTGAAGGTGCAATCGGTAAAATTCTACAAATCGCTTCAACACCATATCGATCTTTATTGTTATGGATAAAATCCACCATTATTTGTGTGGGCGGTCGAGCTCCGCCTGGGCGAAAAAAGCGGCTGCTTTACGTAGAATTTCATTGGCACGTTTTAATTCTTTAATTTCACGTTCCATTTGCTTCATTTTTTCTTGGTCAGATATCTGTTGTACTTTGGCAGGATTTAGTTGATCCAGATGCTTTAAATACCAAACACGCAATGTTTCAGGAGTACAACCGATTTTAGGAGCAATAGCTGTGATTGCTGCCCAAGTAGAAGGATAATCTTTTTCAGATTCAATTAGTAATTGAACCGCTCTTTCTCTAATTTCGGGGGTATAGTTTGGTTTTGTCATCGGGATAGTCTCTCAGAATATTGACTCTCCGACAAACCCGGTACGGTTCAGCTGCTCAGACTTTAAAGCTGCAAGATGCAGAAGATATAAAGTACTATGGCTCCATTAAACCGAAAATATTAATGTGTTCGGTTGATGGATTGAATACAGAAGATAAGACTCAGAGTACGTATCATGTCTGTCTTGAAGCACATGATCGTAAAATGAAAAAAAGAGTCATTGAGCATGTCATACCCTATTTCGCTTATCGGGATGTATTCCACGCTCGGTTTAGTCAGACAGTTCCTAAAGCTTTTATTAAAGGTGTGATACTTAAAAAATAGTTGGCCTTAGCGTTGAGCAAGTTTAGTTTCATCCACTCATTAATTTCAAAGGCGGACCTGCCAACAGGATTTGTGGTTAAGTGAACCTGTTTGTGGAAGGGGGATCATGGTAATCGGATTTATAGTCTAACAAGCTGTAGAACGTGACACGACTTAGGTTTGCAATAAAAACTAATTTCTGCCTTAACTCTCGTAAATGAGATTTTTTCTAAAAATACAGGATTTGTAGGGTGGGGGAAATTGGATAGACCTATGAATCGATTGATTTTGCAACTACTGAGTCTTGTGATAAGTCGGTAAATAATATTATTAATTAAATACTTAATATTAATTAATATTCAATATTCAATCATAAATACTTCACTAAGATACTCATAGTGAAATAATCAATTGATATTAGAGACTTAATAGTGATGTCTACTGAATCTTGATATAGTCAATCAATGTGCTACAATCCCTAAATGCAACTTATAGCTATCAGTCCTGAGATCGATCTGAATCTTGGTGTAGGATTCGCCATATAGGTATCTTCATACATAAAAAAATAATGTTGTCTCCTTAGTTATGTACCAAACATAACGAAGGAGCATCTCAATGCAATATGACTTATCTCATCAAGCTGGCGTCATGACAGCCGTACATGGCTTTGTTGACTGGGTGCTGAATCTGGAGCTAAATCAATCTTCCTTTATCACGCATCTTTGCTCACTGATTCCTGCATTTCAGATCTTTGATCAAGACGGCATTGAGTACAGTGCATCCATTCAGGCTTTTAAAGATATGACTCAAGCCATTGAAGCACTAAGAGGGACTCTATGTCTAGAGGATTACTTGCTACGGCTATCTTCTGTTGAGGTAGTAAAGTTAATGCGAAGTTTGAGAGATTACCGTAGTCTGATTCTAGATGAGATTCGCTTATTCAGGCAGCAGGAATCAGATAATCAAATCAGCTTTTTGACTTATGTTCAGCAAATGATTCAAGATCATTATCAAGTTCTGATTGTCCGTGTGGATTTAGGTTATTTAAAGAAATTTATGTCGAATGTCACAGTTCATGACTTCTATCTCCATATTCAGTTTCTATGCAAGTACCTAAAAGATAAGAATGGCTGTTTTAAGCATATATTGGGTTATGGTTTAGCTTTAGAGCAAGGGTGTTATACAAAGGGCTATCATGCGCATCTGATGTTGGTCTACAACGGTTCAGAACGTTGTCAGGATTGGTTTCTAGGGGATCAGGTCTTACAAAAGTGGCAGACTATTACCCATGGTTGGGGTTATGGGAGGAATGGTAATACTAAAGAAAACAAGGAGCAGTTTGCCAATAAAGGCTTACTGGGTATTGGTTTGATTCACCGTAAGCATCCAAAAGAGCTTCAAAATGCTTTGAATGTTGCCAGATACTTAACCAACCCAGAAAAGTATCTACAACAGATGTTAGTTAAACCGATTAATAAAAGAACATTCTTTAAAGGCATTTACCGAGTGCATGGGCGTAACTATCAACTCATATCCGATTAAGTGCCTGTAAAAAAATATGGATGGAGCAGTTCTATGAAATCCACAACCTTGTAGAACGACTTCCATGGATATTACACACATTGAACACCAAACAGCACCACGCCTAGAGAAAGATGTGCATGACTTTTTTACTCAGGCACGCTATGGGGCTTCAGGTCCCAAGAAAAGCGATGTTGAAAATGAAAAGAATCTGAAACAGGAATGGTCACAGGTTTTTTTAGATTATTTTGGCGATTGGAATTTTTTGATGTATTCGCATCGAGATGCTGAGCTTGGCTTTTGGATTACTCTATTTCGAAATGCTTATTATTGTGTGTTATCAGAAGTAAATCCGTATGCGCGTTACTTTGTACCAGATACGACGTATACTAAGAAATGGATGATTGAGCAGATTCTTGAAAAACTCAAGACACTATTTTGGACGACGGGCTTTATTGAGTTTTTACATCAGTGCAATGAGCAATATGAGAAGCATATCAATCAAATTCGAGATTCTTATATTGGGGTGAGCAAGACAAGTGTAGATGCACCAGATATTAAGTTTTATCTGAGCTTTCCTTCAGGGACAGAGCAACTGCAATCGATTGATTGGGTGATTAAATCCTTTCGAAAATTTGAAAAAAACTTGAAATGCCAACCTTGGTTTAGAGGCCAAGTCATATTTACTTACTATCACTTAATTCGTGATGGCTACAGAAACTGTTATGTGATTCGTTTTTATTTAACCTTTCAAAAAGTTTTTTATTCTATCGATACGAATTATTCAGCTTTGATACTGCGATTATGGCAGGAAGCAACTGATGGATTAGGAACATTGTTGATTGTAGATGAGGAGCGATCTAAGCAGCCATTAGGTAATCCTTTTGGTTTGGGTCGTGATGACGTTCTGGCATTTCCTGAGCCACAGGACCCATTAGATGATTTAGATAATGTGCCTGAAGTTGCTTCTAGTGTATCTGAAAAGATGAATAAGATTTGTATCCTAACACGTGGGTTTAAAGCCTTTCATGGCAAAAAATGGTGATTGAATCAAATCAAATGTAAAACAATTGACCTCTGTATCTATTTGATTAGATACAGAGGAGTTTGAGGGCATATATTTTTTTACGGTGATGGACATGATATGTGCAGAAAGCACGCCTTCATACCACATCTGAGTACATCAGATGAACGCGTTAAATTCACAAACATTTCAGATCAATCAAATTTTAAACATCAGGCAACTAGTTGAAATCACAGGGCTGAGTCGTGCCATAATTTATTCACTTCTAGACCCCAAATCAAAATATTACGAAGCCAGTTTTCCGCAGCAGATTAATTTAACGAGCAATCGAGTTGGTTGGGTTGCGCATGAAGTGAATACGTGGATTGATAAAAAGATCAGTGAACGTGGAATCAGTACTAATTGAATAAAAGCTATGAATTAAGATTGTTGCCCCATCAGTTGTAATACAAGCGCGTAAGCAAAATAAGGAAAAATTTATTCAGCAATGAAGAATGCTTGAGGTGGGGTAAAATCTAAGATTTGTTTACAGAAACGGGGCTGTTCATCTTTTTATTGATCACGAAAGGTGAATTCGTTATATGGATGAGAATATTCTTGCCTATACTTTGGACCACGAATACATTTGGGTCGCAACATTTATCTCCGTCAAGTTTACTACTGGTAAATTATATATCAGAATAGAACACTATGATTTTGGGTATATTAAGTTTATTTGTTATTCAAAATGACAAATATAATCTACGACTTCACTTGTATGAATCTTAAATTGGCTATGGGCTGGGATTTGAAACGACTCACCAGATTTAAAGATTTTTATGTCAGGCACATGACCAATTTGCACACTACATTCCCCAGAGATAATTTCCATACGTTCGGCTAGATGAGTCTTAAAAGTTAGTGGTTCCTCAGATGGAAGAATTACACCTAAAGTTTTTTTAGTTCCGTCTTTTAATACAATAGCATGGCTGATCGATGCGCCATTAAAATGAACATTGGCTTTCTTTTTTATTGAAATAAAATCAAATTGCTCTGACATAGGCTGGTTCCTAATATTTAATGTATTGAGACTATATTAATAAATTATACTAAAAATTCTCAAGGATTTAATGATTGATAAATTCTGACTAGATCATGGTTGATTCACTTACATTATGGCGTGTCGAATAAGCTATAAACAGCTAAACGTATTGACACCCTTTACTTCGCTGATTATCCTTTGCTTGCTGACCTACATTGTCAGTCGGTTTTGACGGACCGTTTTGTAAGACGACATCAGAGTTTTCCCTTCTGAGGGCTGACTTTGTGTGTACTTCTCGTCCTTCTCTCGTTGCGGTAGGGCGAGAGAGGGACACCTTCGGGTGTGCTGGAGTCTTACCCAGTCCGTCAACCCTTTCTCGTTCTGCCACCATAATCTTTGTATTTTGGGCAGAACTCCAAGTTGATAACGGAGTCGACCATGTGCACTACATTCTTAAATTATCATTCTATTTTTACCTCAGTGCTGTGTACGGCTTTGTCATCACTAAACCAATAACAGCATACATAAAACAATAATTTTATCTGGGGTAAACAAATGAAGGATGTCCATCCTCTGTTTGTCTGTGTGCTCGGATCATTTTTACTGATCGGCTGTGGAAATAAAAATTCTTCCACTGAAGTTTTAAGCCCTGACGAAAATGTAGCACTCAGCCAACGACTTGAACCAACACATCGACCTGTTCTGGTCGAAGCTAAAGCATTACAACCTTTCTTAAATCAACAACAACTGCCCGAAGCAGATGTCTCAGGCTTCCGTGACTATCTGCATGCCCAATCAGGCAATCGATCTGCATTGCTACAATTCCGAGAAAAACTGCAACTCAAGCCGAATCAAATTTTGGTCTTAGGGATAGAAAAACCAAGTCAGCAATCCTTACTGGAATTTCCAAAGAATGACCTATTTGCCAGTGCTAATGATCTGGTGATTAACCATGCACGAATGCTGAAGACCCCAGTTACAGGAGAGAGCAAAGGCGAATTTGAAACTACGGAGCAATACCAGCAACGGATTCAGGCAGAACAAGCCACTTTAAAAAAAGCCACAGCCAATCTCAATGTTGACCTTGGACGATTGGAGGATGCCTTAAATTATTTGGCTTACCCAATTGCGATCAATGTACTTAGTCCATCTAGTGAAGACTCAGCTCAGTATGATGCGGATCGGCAAGTCATGCATATACAGGCATCGAGCACCAATGCTGCGGGCTACTACGATTCGACTGTATCCAAGCTCAATCTAGTATTTAGTGCATCACCCAAAAATGCTGAAATTATCCTAGGCAATCTACGTGATGAACGAGATAAGCGAAACTATCTCGGTTTTATTTTGAGTATGCAGCAAGGGCAATTGGTTTTAGAACAAGCCATCCTCTATCAGCACAACAACAATGATCGCTATCTACGCCTTGCAACGATTAATCCGTCACAACTGTATTTGACCACCCGACCATTGAATGCAGATGAGTCCAACAAGAATCTCAATTCAGAACAACCATACTCACTCAAACAAAAGTTGTCCTTCCAGTTTGGGCTTAAGCATTACCGTAATCCTGAACAGCAGCAAGCTGAACCTGAATTAGAAGTCAGACCACCAACTGAGGAAGAAATCACCCAGCTTAACCTCAATGCAGGGTCAAGTGATATCGAGGGGACACTGTAAATGTTAGAGATCTTTAAAAATAAATCCGTTCGAAATATCCAACTCCTGTGTGGTCTGTTGTTACTCGGTAGCTTGTATGGATGTGGCAGTAAGGACATGGCAAGAATGGATTGTGTCTGACGACGCAAGGGATCTATTTCAGGGAAGCCTTTGCCAATGCAAATACCTATCCAATGAAAGCAATCACTTCGGTGGGTTAGCCGTGACAGGAAAACAGGCAGCACATATATGTGCTTTGATCTGTGGGCATGAAACTAAAATCTATAAAGTGACACGTAATGAAACCGTGATTCAGCACATTATCAATGCCGAACGCCACTTTTGGCAATGTGTGGAAACAGGTATTCCACCCAGTGTAGATGCCTCTGATTCAGCAGCCAAAGCCTTGCAACAGCTTTACCCAGAACAGATTCCATTAACAGTGGAAGACCTGACTCAAAATGAACAAGCCAATTACCTATTTAATCAGTTGCTTGAAGAGAGGTATAAGGTTGAACCGTACCGGGTTTGTCGGAGAGTCAATATTCTGAGAGACTATCCCGATGACAAAACCAAACTATACCCCCGAAATTAGAGAAAGAGCGGTT
>NZ_KE340379.1:84247-256808 GCF_000413935.1 Acinetobacter colistiniresistens
ACCGCTCTTTCTCTAATTTCGGGGGTATAGTTTGGTTTTGTCATCGGGATAGTCTCTCAGAATATTGACTCTCCGACAAACCCGGTACGGTTCAGACGGATGGATTAAGCATCCACTGGATGAACAACTACGAGCTAAAGCACAAAACCAAAAACTCAGAACCATACCTGTACGGATGATCTTCAATGATCCTGATCTCAACTTAAGAGCAGAGTACAGCCTATTTGACCGCCAAACTGGACGTTTAATTTGCTCAGGCAACGGTGAAAGCTGTCAGCGACTTGGACAACATGGGATTGAGCAACATCCATGTCCATCTCCAGATTTATGCCCATTGGCACAAGGTGGATTGTGCAAGCCCTACGGACGACTTTACGTCAATCTGGATGAATCGGATGAGTTTGGCACATTCATCTTTAGAACCACAGGCTTTAACAGTATCCGCACTTTGGCGGCACGGTTGCGTTATTACCATGCCGCATCGGGTGATTTGCTTTCGTGCCTGCCATTGCAACTCACTTTACGAGGCAAGAGCACCACGCAAAGCTATCGCACGCCGATCTACTACGTGGATTTAACCTTAAGGGATGGCATAAACCTGAAAGATGCAATTAGCTCAGCCAAACAGATAGATGAGCAAAGTAAGGCAGCAGGGTTTTATCAGGAAGCTTTAGATCATGTGGCACGGCAGGGCTATGGCAATGCCAGTTTTGAGGTGGGTGGTGAAGAGGGCTTGGATATTGTTGAGGAGTTTTATACGGATGAAACGAAGCCAGAGCAGCATCAACAATCTTATGATCTCACTCATGTTCAGGATATTCAGAAAGGGTTGCAGCAGTCGGTGCAGGCTTTGAATTGAAATGAATTTAATTAGAAAAGAGTACTCGTACTCTTTTTTTGCAGATTTTGGTCTGTAGATAAGAAGATATTCACTTCTAGAATATCTGAGAGATGGATTTACTTTAATAACGCTTTTTAGTATTTTGTTAGCAAATCAGAAGTATGTCCATCGTCATGCGTTCAAGTAGGTTGTCTAAGCTTATACTCGCATTTATCCTGTTTTTGTTTACGATAACAATTACGGGAGTTCATGCGTGGGCACCTGTTTTACTTGAAAATATTGAACACCAACATGAATTAAGTATTGTTGTGGAAGATGATGCATCAAGTCATTGGTCTTTGCAGCACTCAGGTGATTCTTTTACAAGTATGACTGATCATGATGTAGAAACACACACTTGGAAGAATTTTGATGAGCCAATCTACCATCACTCGGTGAAGCCTATTTCTTCTGATAGTGATCTAAGCATAGACCCTGTGTTTATTCTAAGTTTTATCACTGCTCTTATTTTTCTGTTCCTAAAGTTATCTGAACATCAGATTCGGGTATTTGACTTTAGAAAAAGAATATTTATTTTACGTAATTCTTATACCTATACAAAAGCTCTTATTGTTCTAAGAAATTGATTTTTATATACAAAAAATAATTATTCATTTTTTTGTATAGGTAAAGTCATGTCTAAAATTTATCAGCTATTCCTTAGCTGTGGTTTTGTAGTAACGGCAGCAAACGCATTTGCGGAAACGAATTATGCTGAACTACAAAAGCAGGTTATCGCAAGTGATGCTGTACTCAATAGCCTACAGCAGTCCGAGCAAGCTTATGAAATCAACCAAAAGTTTGCTGGCAGATTAAATAATCCTACTTTCAATGTGGAGTTGGATAATCTTGGTAATTCCAAATTGAAGGGTTTGGATGGCTCAACAACCTTGTTAGGGTTGTCACAAGAGATTCCTCTTAGTAATAAACTCTCCTTGAGAAAGCAAATTGCGAGTTTTCAAGGTGATCGTAATCAGTTCGAAATAGCAAAGCGTCAGGCTGAACTCAAAGCAGATTTAAGAATCTGTATGGCGAACTGGTATGTGGCAACTCAACGTGCTGAAGTTTATTCAACAGAAAGCAAGTTTAATGCAAGACAAGCCAATGTTCTTTCGGAAAGGCTCAAGTTTGGGCGAGTCATTCCTTCGGATGCTCAGCTCAGTGCAGCACTTTCATCTGAATCAAAACTACGTTATCAAAATGAAGTGAAAAAGGGGCAGTTTCAGAAGAATCTGTGCTCTAAGTTCACATCGAATCTACCAAGTAACGCTTTAGAAGTTCCTCTAAGTTTTAATTTCACAGACAAAATTAGTTTGGCTGAGCAAGAAGCGTTTCTGAGTTCAAAATTGAAAAAGACACAATTTGAACTCGCTCGTAAAGAAGCAATACCTGATATCACTTTGGGTGTTGGGGTCAAAAACTATCAAGAAACCAATGACAAGGTATTCCAAGTTTCAACCTCAATACCACTCAATATCTTCAACCGAAATAAAGGCAATATTGCGATTGCCCAAGCGGAACAGATGAAAGCTGAAACGCAGTCTGTATGGGTTAGCCGTAATTCTAAAATTGAACTGGAAAACAAGTCCATTGAGGTTTCTAACTTAATCGATGTGATCCACCAATATGATCAAACCGTTTTGCCCGCAACCAATGAAAGTCTTCGCATTGCAGAGATGGGATACCAAGCAGGGAAAAACTCGTTACTTGAGTTCAATAGCATTAAGCAAATTTGGTTAGACAAACATCTTGCTCGATTCGATTTGTGGTTGGCTTTGCAGACAGAAATTGCAGAAGTCGAGCGCAACTACATTACTCATTTAGATCAAGAATAAGGGCAAGAATATGAATAAACCAACCAATACTTTAATGGCTACGGGCATTATTGCCTTGCTTGTCGTGTTATGTGCTGTGGCATGGTACAAGACAGGTCAAAAGACTCAGTCTTCTTCAGCACATGGGGAAGCAACAGAAGTAAAAGTTGCAGTAGCAGGTGACGAGAAAGGACCTCATGGTGGACGTTTATATCGTGATGGCGATTTCTCAGCGGAAGTGAAAATCTTTGAGCAGGGCGTAGAACCACATCTCCGTGTTTATGGGTATTTCAAAGATAAACCGCTTAAACCTGAAGCATTAACGGCAAATGTCTACATCAAACGTTTGGATGCAGAGCAAAATATTCAATTTAAACCAGAGAGTGATTACTTGATCGGTAATGAAATTGTCTATGAACCACATTCATTTTTAATGATTGTCAACGTTGATTATCAAGGTAAAAAACATACGTGGAAATGGGACACCAAAGAAGGTCGTGTCACCATGTTGGACAGTAGTATCAAGAGCAGTGGTTTAGAGCTCCTAAAAGTTGAATCCATGATGTTTGAAAATGCTTTAGAGTTAAAGGGAGAATTGAAGTTCCCTGATAATTTTGAAAGTTTTATCACACCGAAAGCAAGTGGAACACTCATCAAAACATATCGCACGATTGGCGATAAAGTAAGTCAAGGTGATTTATTAGCTACAGTACAAAGCCAAGACTTGATCCGCTTAAATGCTGAGCGTTCTATTGCAGTAGATAATTTGCAATTTGCACGTAAAAAGATGGAGCAAGAGCGAACGTTATTTCAAAAACGAGTATCGCCTGAAATTGACTACATTAATGCAAAGCGTGAATTTGATAATGCTCAGATTCGTGCCAATGAACTGAACAATTTAATCAGCTCTTATGGTGGTTCAGGCAACGGTACAATTGAAGTTCGGGCTGCGATGTCTGGCACAGTCTTACAAGTGCTAGGGGCAGTTGGATCAAATGTCACACCAGCTTCGCCAATGTTTAAAATTGCCAATACATCTCAGTTACTTGCAGTAGTCAATGTTCCTGCGGATAAGCTGAATACAATTAACCCGAATGCTAAGGTGACTGTAAAACCTCAAATTCAATCAGGCACAGAAGAAGCATTGGGGACGATCAAATACATCAGTGATATCATTGATCCAAAAACACGTACTGCTCAAGTCTTTGTTGAAATTGCCAACCAATTTAAATGGCGTTCAGGTCAATTGATCACCGCACATATTTTTGAAAATCAAAGCTTGAAGCCTATGGTGGTTCGTGAAGATGCTTTACAAAACTTCCGTGATTGGGATGTGGTGTTCATTCGTGTAGGCAATGATTTTGAAGCACGTCCATTAGAGTTGGGTGAAAAATATAACGGGTTTGTTGAAGTTAAGTCAGGCTTAAAAGCAGGTCAGGTTTATGCGGCAGGCAATTCTTATTTATTAAAAGCAGAGCTAGGTAAATCTGGCGCTACTCATGATCATTAAGGGGTAGTACTATGTTTGACCAAATTGTTAAGCTTTCGATTAAGAATCGTTGGCTTGTACTGATCGTCTTCCTATTCGTAGCTGCATTGGGTGTTTATAACTATTTTAAACTACCTATTGATGCTGTTCCTGATATCACAAATGTACAAGTCCAAATCAACAGTGAAGCACAAGGCTTGTCTCCTATGGAGATGGAGTCACAAGTCACTTACCCGATTGAAACAGCTTTGGCAGGTATCCCTAATCTTGAATATACACGTTCTGTGTCGAGATACGGTTTATCTCAGGTCACGGCGATATTCAAGGAGGGGACGGACATCTATTTTGCCCGTCAAATTGTCAATGAAAAATTGCAAGGCGTGACACCAACACTACCAAGCGGCATATCGACTTCAATGGGACCTGTTTCTACAGGGCTTGGCGAGATCTTCATGTATACAGTTGAGAATGCCAAGAATAGTCTAAACCCACTTTCACCCACTGAATTAAGAACCTTGCAAGATTGGGTCATTAAACCTCAGCTTCGAAATGTAGAGGGTGTGAATGAAATCAATACTATTGGTGGCTATCTAAAACAATTTGTTGTTCAACCTGATTATGCTTATTTGCGTAGTATAGGGCTGGATCAGAAAGCTATTTTAGAGGCGATCTCTAAGAACAGCATGAACAAAGGTTCAGGGTACATTGAGAAAAATGGTGAGCAGTATTTAATCCGTTCTGATTCTCAAATTAACTCGATTGAACAAATCCAAAATATTCCGATCACGACGAGCAATGGTTATATCCTCAGATTGAAAGACGTTGCAAAAATATCGATTGGTCATGAATTACGGACAGGTGCTGCGACCAAAGATGGGCAAGAAATTGTACTGGGTACAGCGTTCATGCTTATTGGCGAAAACTCTCGAAATGTTGCTCATGCTGTAGATCAAAAGCTACAACAGGTTCAAAAGTCGCTACCTGAAGGTGTTGAAGCGAAAGCAGTCTACAACCGAACAACTTTAGTTGATGCAACGATTCAGACAGTGAAGAAGAATTTACTTGAAGGTGCAATTCTGGTCATTGTGGTACTTTTTCTTTTTCTTGGACATTTCCGAGCAGCCTTGATTACGGCGATGGTGATTCCATTATCCATGTTGATGACAATTACAGGCATGGTTAACCAAAAGATCAGTGCCAATTTAATGAGTTTAGGTGCACTCGATTTCGGAATTATTGTTGATGGTGCGGTGGTTATTGTCGAGGCATCTCTCGCTAAATTAGCCATGAAGCAAAAAGAGTTAGGACGTATTCTGACTCAAAAAGAACGTTTTACGACTGTGTTTGAAGCAACAAAGGAATCTCGAAAAGCGATTCTTTATGGTCAATTGATCATTATTTTGGTTTATCTGCCTGTGATGACTTTGACTGGTGTTGAAGGCAAGATGTTTACACCAATGGCTGCAACGGTAGTTATGGCTTTAGTTGGTGCAATGATTCTGTCAATTACGTTTGTCCCTGCAATGGTGGCATTAGTTACTACAGGTGAAATTAAAGAAGAAGAGTCAAAGATTGTTCATTTTATTAAGAAATTGTATAGCCCAATTTTAGATTGGTCTTTAAATCACAGATATTTACTGATCGCCTTTGTCTCAATATTCTTTATATTCAGTGCAAGTCTTTCAACTCGTTTAGGTTCAGAATTTATACCTTCTTTAGATGAGGGGGATGTGGCATTACATGCTTTGCGTATCCCAGGTACTTCATTAACTCAAGCCGTTGAAATGCAATACACGCTTGAAAAAGAAATTGTGAAAATTTCTGAAGTTCAGACCATGTTTGCCAAAGTTGGAACAGCAGAAATCGCCACTGACCCAGTTCCACCCAATGTGGCTGATAACTTTGTCATGTTGAAGCCACGTAGCGAGTGGCCAAATCCAAAGAAACCAAAAGCGGAAGTCGTTGCAGATATTGAACGAGTAGCTAAAGGTGTTTATGGAAATAATTACGAGTTCACTCAGCCGATTCAAATGCGCTTTAACGAACTTATTTCAGGTGTCCGTACCGATGTTGCTGTGAAAATATATGGTGATGATCTAGGTCAACTACTTGAATCAGCAAACGCTGCCGCTAAAATTTTAGAGGGAGTGAATGGTACTGCTGACTTGAAAGTTGAACAGATGACGGGTTTACCCATGGTATCTGTCGAGCTGAAAAAAGACATGATTGCCAACTATGGGCTTGATGCTGAGGATGTACAGCAACAGGTTTCTAGCCTCATCACTGGTGAGACAGCAGGTAAGGTATTTGAAGGTGATCGAAAGTTCGATATTGTTGTTCGAATGGATCAAAACTCTGTCACAGACTTAGAAAAACTCTATCAAGTTCCTGTGAATCTGCCTGATGGTTCAAGTGTACTTTTATCAGAATTGATCGAGTTAAAAAATGTTCAAGGACCAAACCAAATTTCTCGTGAGAATGGTAAGCGTCGTATCGTCATCACAGCAAATGTCCGTGGTACAGATATTGGTAGTTACATTGCAGAAGCACAATCTAAGCTGAATGCAGATTTTAAATTACCAGAAGGCTACTGGCTGACTTGGGGGGGTACATTTGAACAAATGGAGTCTGCATCGAATCGACTCATGGTTGTTGTTCCAATTGCTTTAATTCTGATCTTTGCCATGATCTACATGGCTTTAGGTAATGTTAGAAACAGTGTCTTGGTATTCACAGGCGTACCATTTGCATTAACAGGTGGTGTGATCGCTTTAGCTTTACGGGATATTCCATTCTCAATTTCTGCTGCCGTCGGCTTTATCGCATTGTCAGGTGTGGCTGTGCTGAATGGCTTAGTTCTTGTTTCTGCCATTCAAAGGCTTCGAGTGCAAGGGGAAAGTGTCATTGATGCGGTGAGACATGGTGCAATGGAACGACTTCGCCCTGTGTTGATTACAGCCTTAGTGGCTTCTCTAGGCTTTATCCCAATGGCTTTAAACGTAGGTATTGGTTCTGAAGTTCAACGTCCAATTGCAACTGTCGTTATTGGTGGGATTATTTCATCAACCTTACTGACTTTGATTATTTTGCCGACCTTATATGTGTGGTTTAACCAAGGTTGGTCAAGAAAATCAAACGATGCTACTGAACAGGTTGTTTAGGGGCATCTTTAATGACAAATATATTGCGAGATAAACAAAGCAAATTTGTGATGATGTGGCTAGTCTGCATGATCAGTCTCGCTTTATGTTTGCACTTTAATGAGCATGTAACTGAAAATGAATTTCAGAGACACGTTTCAATTGACGCAATTCATTCTCATCATCATGAGGTCAGCCAACAACATTCACATGGTCATCAGGATAACTACTATGAACATTTTGTTGGTTATGACGTACTTAAATCGATTGCTTTAGCTCATCTATTAAAGGGGATATCGATTCTAGATTGGTGTAAAGAATATGTTTTTTTGATGATAAGCCGTATTTTTAAACCGCCCAAAAAGTGAATGGATTTTCAATTCATTTTAAATTTTGGAGTTTGATATACATGCAAATTATTGATTCACACATTGTGAAATTAAGTGCTTACATAAAGCGATTACTTACTTTATTCATTACATTGGCAAGTCCTACACTTTTTGCTCATGGTGTAGCAGAAGGTGATAAGGGCTACATTCAAGAAATTTATGGCGTTCATGTGATTCCATTCATCTATTTGGGTGCTAAGCATATGGTCACTGGATATGACCATTTATTATTTCTTGTTGGCATTATCTTCTTTTTATATCGAATGAAAGATATCGGCTTGTACGTCAGCCTATTTGCACTTGGGCATTCGATTACCATGCTCGTGGGTGTTTATTACAATATCTCGATAAATGCTTACATCATTGATGCAATCATTGGTTTTTCAATTGTTTATAAGGCTCTTGATAACTTGGGGGCTTATCAGCGTTGGTTTGGTTTTCAACCAAACACGAAAGTAGCGACTTTAATTTTTGGTCTGATTCATGGTTTTGGACTCGCAGTAAAAATTCAGGAGTATGAAGTTCCGAGTGATGGACTGTTGGCAAATTTAATCTCATTCAATATTGGGGTTGAATTAGGTCAGTTTATGGCTCTGTGCATCATCATGTTATTGATGACGTTTTGGAGAAAGACATCGTATTTCTTTAAAACAGCCTATCAAAGCAATGTCTTCCTCATGTTCCTCGGTTTTTTACTTGTTGGCTATCAACTTACTGGCTTCATTACTCAATAAGGATCTAAATTATGTATAACGCTGAAATTCCAAAAGATATCGAATTACCTTCATCAAGAAAGTTAATTAAATCAACAGCGATAGCTGCCGTTAGTGCTGTGGTCGTGTTGGTTACCTGTGTCATGCCTGCGGAGTATGCGATTGATCCGACGGGTATAGGTAAAGTGCTTGGCTTAACGAAAATGGGTGAAATCAAACAATCACTCGCTCAAGAATCAGTGAATGGTCTCAATGCTCAACAGGTAGTGAATAGTGCTGAAGAAATGTCAGTAGAAACTCCGACTCAAACGGCAATTGATACTGTTCAGATGACCATGCCTGCGATTAATAAAGAGAGCATTAGTATTGAGTTAAAACCTGGGCAGGCAACAGAGGTAAAACTAACAATGCCACAAAGTGCAAGTGTCAACTTTGATTGGAAAGCTGTAGGAGGTGGTCTTAACTATGATACTCATGGTGATCCCGTAAATGCCCCTAAAGGGTTCTATCATGGCTATGGAAAAGGCAAGAATGAGACAACTCAACAAGGTGTCTTAAAAGCAGCTTTTGATGGTAAACATGGTTGGTTCTGGCGTAACCGTACAGAAAATCCAGTGACTGTAACTCTACTTGTAGAAGGACAGTTTAGTGAAATGAAGAAAGTCTTTTAAGCTTTAATCAATCTCCTTGGAATAGTCTTCCAAGGAGATTTAATCGTTATAGATGTCAGATTCTAAAAAGGAATCCATAAAATGCTAGAAGTACTAAAAAATACCACATATCGGCATTTGTTCTTGGCCCAAGTGATTGCACTCATTGGAACAGGGTTAATCACGATCGCCCTAGCTTTACAGGCATACGATATTGCCAAGGGAGAAGCTGCTCAAGTTCTTGGTATTGCTTTGGCAATTAAGATGATTGCTTATATCGGTGTAGCACCTATAGCATCAGCATTTGCAGAGCGCTTACCAAGAAAACAGGTATTGGTTGGATTAGATATTATCCGAGCATTAACAGCTTTGTGCCTACCATTTGTGACACAAATCTGGCAAATCTATATTCTCATTTTTATTCTGCAATCTGCATCTGCTGCATTTACGCCAACATTTCAGGCAATGATTCCAGATGTTCTGCCTGAAGAAAAAGACTATACCAATGCTTTGTCATTGTCTCGACTAGCCTATGATTTAGAAAACATTATCAGCCCAATGTTGGCAGGTTTCTTACTCACTGTCATGAGCTACCATAATCTGTTTTTAGGAACAGTATTAGGTTTTATCGGTTCTGCTTTGTTTGTGGTAAGTGCAAAATTACCAGTCGCCAAAGTGCCTGAGTTTAGAGGTGTTTATAGCCGTATAAAGCAGGGAGCTAAAATTTATTTTAATACGCCGAGACTTAAGGCGTTGCTTGCTTTAAATTTAGCTATTGCTTCGGCGAGTGCTGTTGTGATTGTAAATACTGTTGTATTGGTTCAATCGACATTTAAACTTACCGAAAATGCAACGACATGGGCATTTGGTCTTTTTGGACTTGGGTCAATGTTATCTGCTTTTGTTTTACCAAAGATATTGGATAAATTTCCTGATAGATCAGTCATGTTGACGGGAACAACAATTCTTGTCATTGGACTATTCAGTGGTTCTTTGATTGCATCTTATAATGGTTTGTTAGCACTTTGGTTTGTCCTTGGTATTGGATATTCAGTTTCACAAACACCTACAGGTCGCTTGATTCGTAAGTCTGCATCAAGTGAGAATAGAACATCATTGTTTGCCGCCCAATTTGCTTTCTCTCATGCTTGTTGGCTGATCACTTATCCATTGGTTGGATGGTTGAGTACGAATATAGGCACATTACAGACTTTTATTCCGATGGCTGTTATTGCGATTATTGCTCTCATTCTTGCATTATGCTTATGGACAACTAAAGATGAAGATTTTCTAGCACATAGCCATGATGATTTACCCGCAGACCACGAACATGTGATTCAGCATCAAATTAATGGTGTACATGTGCATGAGTATGTGATTGATGACCATCATCAAAAATGGCCTAAATAATTCTTTTCGACTAATGGCTTAGAAGTAAATCGTTTGTTTGTTGTACAATTTCAAACTTGTTTTATCGTTCAATAAAAAGGGAAACAATATGAAAAAACTAATCTTGGTATGTTTAATGGGGCTTGCGGTAACAAATGCTTTTGCTCATTCAGGTGGTACTGATTCTTCAGGATGCCACACGAATAGTAAAACAGGGGATCGTCACTGCCACTAATGGTATAAAAAAAGGAAGCTAAGCTTCCTTTTTTATTAAAAATTATAAGTTTACGCACCAATGTACAAAATCAAACCACAGAATGCCGAAGCTAAAATGACATACATGACTTTGACTTCAAAATGGAACAAGGCGATGAATGCTGCAATCGCAATAACCATTGCTTCATAGTTGAATGGATGATCGAATCCATTTGGCCATAAAACGTGGTAACTGAAGAAAAGTGCAAGATTTAAAATTACACCAACAACAGCGGCAGTGATTGCCGTCAAAGGTGCAGTAAATTTTAATTCATTGTGGGTTGATTCAATCACTGGAGCACCAGCTAGAATAAAAATGAAAGAAAACAGGAAAGTAAACCAAGTCACAATCACAGCACCCAACGCACCTGCCAAGAACAGATGATCATTGCCTAACAGAGCATGATTAAAGCCACCTAAGAATCCTACAAACGCAACAACCATGATCAGAGGACCTGGGGTGCTTTCTCCAAGGGCTAAACCATCGATCATTTGTGTTGGACTCAACCAACCATAAAAATTAACAGCACCTTGATAAACATAAGGTAATACTGCATAAGCACCACCAAATGTGAGCAAAGCAGCTTTTGTAAAGAACCAAGCCATTTGAGTATAAGCATGATCCCAACCAAGCGTTAAAACCAAACTGAAAATTGGGGCAAGCCATAGGATTGCTCCAATCAAAAGTATCTTAGCTAAATGTTTCCAACTAAATATGGCATGTTCTGGGGTAGGTGTATCATCATCAATTAATGCGGGACCATAATCTTTTTTACCTTGCTGATGTGAACCTCCGCCTGTAAAAACGCTTGGATATTTTTTACTTGCTAAATATCCAATGATCGCAGCCGTTAGAACGATTAAGGGGAATGGCAAGTTAAAGAAAAATATAGAGATGAATGCAAGCGCAGCGATTGCCCATAAAAACTTATTTTTCAACGATCGGCTACCAATCCGATATGTCGCATGAAAAACGATAGCAACAACAGCTGGTTTAATCCCATAAAAAAGACCTGCAATAATAGGAACATCACCAAATTTTACATAGACCCATGACAGACCAATCAGGATAAATAGAGAGGGTAATACAAAAAGGATTCCTGCAACTAATCCACCAACGGTTCTATGCATCAACCAACCGATATAGGTTGCTAATTGTTGTGCTTCAGGCCCAGGCAGTAACATGCAGTAGTTGAGAGCATGTAAAAAACGCTTTTCAGAAATCCAACGTTTTTGTTCAACGAGTTCTTGGTGCATAACAGCGATTTGCCCCGCTGGTCCACCAAAACTAATAAACCCCAATTTAAGCCAAAATAAGAAAGCTTGCCAAAAATGAACTGGCTGTGCTGGTTCTTCATGTACAGCGGCTTGTTCTTGTTCCATGATTATTCTCTTTATAGGTTGGCATATAAGCCATCGAAAATGTGATTTGATAAGGCAAATAGGTGGTCATCGTCACTTATCTGGCTTCTAATTCCTTGAATAACCTTTTCAATACCGATTGCTTCGGGAGGCTCAATTCCACCGACATCTAAGTAATGAACAATTTCAGCAATTTTCTTTAATGCAGGTGTTTCTAAATTAAAACTATGTAAAAGAACTTCGAAGGTCACCCAATGATTGACATGACTGAAAGTTGCACCATCAAAATCGAATCCTAATGCTGCTTCTGGGCAGTCACTTGGCATTTCTAACCAAATGAATGTTGGTGAGGTATCAATAAATGTCTTTATTAGCCATGCAGAGGCTAGACGATCAATCCAAGGTCTTTTACGTGTTGCCCAAATTCTGTTTTGATAACTAGCTTTATCTAGAAGTTGAATATGAGCTTGTATCGCTTGAGGCTCATTCACTTCACCAAGACGTGCAATTGAAAGTTCTAATGAAGATAGCTCATTTAAAACCTGTGCTTGAGTCTCATCGGGGTAGAAGTCAATTTCTACAAGCGCATCGATACTTTTTCTCAGTTTACGAACTTGCTTGAGTAGCTCTTTCTTTTCATCTTTAGTCTGTCGATCTCTTAACTCAGAAAGTTGTTTATAGAGAGTGTCGTATTCTTCTTTTCGATTGAAGAAAGGAGCAAGTTCAAGATTTAAGGGTTGCTCAGCATGAAACACATAAGCAGTTCCTTGTTCTGAAATAACATCATTAGCAATAGGGTCAAACTTTTCACTATGCGAAATAGGGAGTAAGTAGACCCCATCTCTTAGAATTGCTGCGCCACTTGCTTTGAGAGATCGCCAGACTCTCATACGAGTGGTTGTGTTCTGCGTAGGCAATGAGGATATGAGTAAGGATATTTTCATGTAATATACTCAACTTATTTGTTTAATATATTACATATAAAAAATTAAAGGGCAAATACAAAGAAGTGATTTCTTATATCAGAAGAAATATTAAAGTGCGGAAATGACTAAAGAGCAGTTGTTTTTTAAGTTTATGATTTTATATAAATTATTTGGTTATATATTGTTTCAGCACACTTCAATATTTGTGAGTTTAGTACTACTTATCAAAAAAATTGTTTAAATTGCAGGGTGTGCAAAAGTTGACTGAGAATTAGGTTCTTTGTAAATCTCAGTCAAAATTTTAACTCTTAGAAGGTGCTTATCGATTTAAGATGACATCAGCTAATTGATGGGCAATTTCCTCAATACTATTTACAGAAGTATTTAAGGCGACTTTATCAGCTAAATTCGGACTATAATCTAAAACATCATTTTTAGTAATTCTGTGCCAAATCGGTAGAATCATTTTGTGACCATTCATTTCACGGGCTACTAAGCCATCAAGTTCATAGTTGGTCCAGTCTTTTTTTATAAAGTCAGTTGAAAGAACAACGGTACCGTATTTAGAGTTTCGGAGACCACTATCAATTTTACGACGCAAACTATCCCCAACTTTTAACGTGAATTCGTCGTACCAAACTTTTACTCCAAGTTGCTGTAATGTCTCTGCAAGTGGTCTGACAAAATCTTCTTTATCTTCTGAAGCGTGTGAAATAAACAAATCATATTCTGGTTCAATCTCAGGTATTGTATTGTTGTAAGATGGTATTGAAACATCAGTAATGTATTGGGTAGAAGCCTTAATAGCATCAATTTCACGTTTCAGTTTCTTTTGATGTTCAATTTCGTCTTTCTGATGTTTTTTAGTCAGAGCCTCTAATTTTTTTTCTTTCCAGTATTTCTTCTTTTATAAGGTTCTGTTTTTCTTTCAGTAGCTTATTGTCAATATCAGTTTTCTTTTTTTGTAATTCTGAAAGTTTCGATTGTATACGAGCATTTTCTTGTTCTTTTCTATTAATTTCAGATAGCTTTAATTTGAGGGTGCTAGGACTAGTTGTTTTACCTATAGAATTTTGAATTTGTAAAATTTTGGAAGTGCTATCCGCTGCCTTTTTCTGTTCTAAGCTCATTCGATGAGTAATATCAGCTAACTCTTTGTTTAGTCTAGTTATGGTGCTGCTAATAGTTTGTATCGACATGTTCTCTCTACTATAAATATTTTAAAAGATAAGATTATTATTTGAGCTTATTAAATACAAGTCTTACGTATTGCATCATTCTTTAAGGTAAACAACAATATCCAGCCCAATCAGCCATCAGACCTTTCCGTTTTTCAAGATATGCCCCACGTAGATAAGCAGCTTCAACCTCATCTGGTAATTTATGTGCAAGTACCTCACAGACTTCACGAGGGTAATCAGTTTTATCAGCTGACCAGTCGCGAAATGCTGAACTTAAACTGTGTCTAGTGTTTGCAGGACTTTGTTTAGGCTCAATATAGCCTAGATGAACTTATACTGTACTTTATGGCCAAATGATCTTAGAACAAGTTAAGAGGCAAGTGATGAGTTTTTAATGTACAATCATCAAGTCAATTCATAAAAATAATTTTGATGGATTAAATGCCAAAATTATAAGTTGAATTTTTTGTAGTAAAAATAGTAGTAAAAAATTAAATTTAAAATATTTTATATATATTTATCAGTAAACTACCATTCTAATGTGACTGCCACCGCTTCCGCCAAATACGAAAAAGCCCTTATATATAAGGGCTTTTTTCTTGACTACACTTTTGTCCCATATAATAAGCAGCATCAAGTTTCAGATTGAATTGAACGAGAATAAATTGGGATTCGATTTAATTGTCTGTTTTTATTTTACCTAAATGGTGTAAATCCAGATTTTCTGTCAGAGATAATATTTCATCTATTTTTTGTTTTAATTTTCTCAGAAAACTTATTTGATTGAGATGAGTTAATATTGATTTTAATCATCTTTGTATACACTTCTTGTTCTCCTATATTTTCTAAACGTTGATGACGCTTTTCTTAAAAAATTATGATACAGCTTTTCAAAAAGTGATTTGGTGCTTCATTAGCATAAGCTTTTTCTTCACTTGTAATGATTATTCTGTTTGTGCAGAAAACTGAGTCCCCCTTTCTTATATTTTAACGTTTCTGAAATTCGATGAATTATTTTTGTTTTCTTTAATTTTAAACTTATGTTCAATTATCAAAGAATCAAATCAATTCTGGAGCCAACTAAAATAACAAATGATAATTAAAAACTGACCTAAGAAATGGTTCGATATTTATAAAATCGATATTAATGTGAATAACTCAACTGAAAATAAGCTAATGAGATACCCGTTTTACTCTGGGATTTACATAAAAATTACATTTTATTTTTATTTTTATAAGTCTATTTAAATCAGTATTTTATTTTTATTTTATTTCTATATTTTACCGTTCGGTAAATATTTTTCGTAATGGTAAGTTGGCGAATGGTGAAAAAAAGTGTAATAATTGTGATATTAATCACATTTTAACTAATGTTTGTCAATTTTTTTGTTTTTTTGGTGGTGTTATGAAAATAATCTCTAAAACTGCGCTGACTACTCTAGCGCTTTGTGGATTTATTGGCTCTGCTCAGGCTGCAGTTACAGGTCAGGTTGATGTAAAATTAAATATTTCAACAGGTTGTACTGTTGAAGGTTCCAAAATCGATGGCAACATGAACAAATTTGGTACCTTGGATTTTGGTAAGACTGCTGGTAACTGGGATAACGTATTAACTGCTCAGGTTGCTTCATCTGGTACAGGTGGCCATTTGTCTGTAAAATGTGACAGCGCAAATCCAGTAGATTTCACTGTTGCCATTGATGGCGGTGAGCGTAGTGATCGTAGCTTGAAGAATACAAGCGCTGATGATCTGGTTCCGTACAATGTATACCGTGACGCAGCACGTACGAATTTATATGCAATCAATGCGCCGCAGACATTTACTGTTGCAAATGGTCAGGCTCAGGAAGTTCCGATCTTTGGTGCGATTGCCGCAAATACTGGCGAAGCGAAAGCCCAAGGGGATTATACAGATACATTATTGGTAACCGTCAACTTCTAATCACTGTATGTGACAATTGACAGGTTTGTTCTGTGTAACAAACCTGTTTTTATATAGGAGAACAGCATGCATCTGTGGCTTAAACAAAGCTTTGGATTGCTGGTTTGTGGTCTTATCTCTTCATCAGTTTGGGCTGGGCAACTGGCGGCAAAACTGAATACTCAAATTGAACTTTTACCCTCATGTGTTGTAAATAACCAGACTGTACAGAATGGCACTACTAGTTTGAACTTCGGTCAGCTGGATTTTGGTGAAACTACAGCTTCCTTCAATGGTGTGATTAATACTAATTTAAGTAATGGGACATCATCTGGCCTGAAAATTCAGTGCTCAGGAAATTCTTCTATTAAAGTTACTTTCGGTGCTGGGCAGCATGATAATAAAGTCCCCGCAGCATTCGTTGCAAATTATTTTCGTGCAGTGAGTAATGGTAAGGACTTTTTAGCTTATAACCTGCTGTATGGTACGAATAAGCAGATCCTAGGTCCAAATCAGTCTATTACCCTGAATAATAATGGACAAGTACAGACTCTGGATATTTTTGGACAGACTGTAAATAACGGTCAGCCTGTTTCACTTGGTCATTACACTGACACCATTCCAGTCACTATTGAGTTTTGAAAAATAAAACCATGAAAAAATTAGGCCTGAGTGTTCTGCTATTGCAGATGATTCCTTTTGTATATGCGGCTGATCCACAAACGAGTGCAAATTTTAAAGTACAGGCGACTATAGAAAATGGATGTAGTCTGAGCAATATTGAACAGGTCCTTGATTTTGGTCGTCACCCAGTGACATCTCAGGACAGAGTGAATGGTCAGGTGATTAATACGGCCCAAAGCTGGAATCTTCATTGTACCCAGCACTTGCCAGTGAAGGTGATGCTGAATGGGGGGGATAATTTTTCTGCTAATATCCGGCGTATGAAGCATAACTCGCTGAATGAATTTGTTTCATATCGTCTTTATCAAAAAAATGATTTGAAAGATGAATATATTAGTGGCAATACGTACTCAATGACACCTGCAACTGATTCAAATCCGATTCTGAATTTTTCTGTATATGGTGTTGCCGATCTGAATAACAATAATCAACCAAGATCAGCTGGCCTATATAAAGATACTGTCGCAATTACGATTACATGGTGATGTCTATGAAGCTAAATTTAAACCCGCTCAAAATGGGTCTCCACGGTTCGCTGTTGATGGTTAGTACACTGTTTGCCAGTTCCACTGCATTTGCACAGGCTACTTTTCTCATTTGGCCAATTTATCCAAAAATTGAAGAAAATGAAAAAGCTGCTGCTGTATGGCTGCAAAATACTGGTAAATCTGATGCCATGGTACAGATTCGAGTGTTTAAGTGGAATCAGAACAATCAGCAGGATGCCTATGATGAGCAGACTGAAATTATTCCAAGTCCACCAGTTGCCAGAATTAAAGCAGGTGAAAAACACATGCTACGTTTGACTAAAGCAGCCACTGTTGTTGATGGAAAGGAGCAAGCTTACCGGATTATTGTGGATGAATTACCTGTTAAGCTTAACCCAGATGCGGATAAGGAAGCATCCAAAGTCAGTTTTCAGATGCGCTATTCTATTCCACTCTTTGCCTACGGTAAGGGTTTGGGAAGCGGTTTAACAGAAGCCTCTCAGAAAACCAATCTGAAGAATCCGCTGGCAAAACCAGTACTAAGCTGGTGGGTGAAAAATAATGCACAGGGTAAGCCTGAACTTTATATTAAAAATTCAGGTTTAAAATTTTCCCGACTTTCTGGTATTAAATTGAGCCCTGCTTCACAGCAGATGGCTTTAGGGAATGCTGCTTTTGGTTATATATTGGCACAGAGCACGATGAAGTTTGATCTGGATGCCAATCTTCTGAAAAGCCTGAATAGTCAAAGTACCTTATACGGGGTAGACAGTTCAGGGGTTAAGCAGGAGTTGATTGAGATTAGGAAAGAAGGGTAAGTTTAGTGAGTCATTTACCTGAGTTCCGGCATAATGCATTACACCGTAGTTTGGTGTTGCTTCTGGTGTCAGGCACGTCTGTGTTTGTTTCTGATGTTTACGCAAATGGTTTACCTCCTCCCCCAAGAAGTGTAGCTGAAGTTGATCAGCTGTTTAAACTTTATCTGGATTTAATCGTGAATCAGTATCCGACACAGCAGGTCGTGCCAGTTATTGTGAAAGGGGATCATTATTTTATACAGCAGTTTAAGATTAAAGAATTACAGATTAGTATACCTAAGGCCGCTCAACAGCCACAGCAGGAAAAAACACTGACTGATTTGGACGTACTGACGTTAGGCTTTTCTGGAACAGCGTCTGACTGGATTGATCTGGGGCAGGTGGCAGGACTCAAATATAACTATAATTCAGCTCAGCAGCATTTTAGCCTCGATATACCTGCTGAGTGGATGCCCGTGCAGATGCTGGGGCGAGATTCCTGGTATAAACCAGAAACAGCAGAATCTGGTATTGGATTGCTAAATAACTATGATTTCTACAGTTATCGCCCTGAAACTGGTGGTTATAATAGTACGCTTTTTACTGAGCAGCGTTTTTTTTCGCCTTATGGTGTGTTAAAAAACTCGGGCATCTATAGTAAAGCGGATTATAAGGCGACAAGTGAAGATAACACTCCGAGTCAGGATGGCTATCGTCGTTATGATACGACTTGGCAATATGATCATCAGAAAAGTGCACTCTCATTTTTAGTGGGGGATGTTATTACTGGAAATAAAAATTACTGGGGTAGTTCGGTTCGTTTAGGGGGACTGCAGATTCAGCGGAATTTCAGTACACGTCCAGATTTGATCACTTATCCATTACCGCAGTTCAGGGGGCAGGCCGCTTTACCAAGCACAGTAGACTTGATGATTAATGGTCAGAAGGCGAATTCCACCGATGTACAGTCAGGACCTTTCATTTTAAATAATGTACCTTTCATCAATGGTAAAGGCGAGGCTGTTATTGTTACGACGGATGCAGTAGGCCGTCAGGTTACAACTGCAGTCCCATTCTATATTTCCAACGCACTTTTAAAACCTGGGCTATTTGATTATTCCCTGTCATTGGGTCAAGTTCGTGAAAATTATGGGATCAAAGATTTTTCCTATGGTCGGTTTGCAGCTTCTGCTGATGCCCGTTATGGGGTAAGTGACTGGTTTACTGCTGAAGGCCGAACAGAGTTTTCAGACCAAATTCAGCTGGTTGGTTTAGGGTCTGTGGTCAAGCTTGCTAATCTGGGGGTG
The DNA here is from genome assembly GCF_000413935.1 of Acinetobacter colistiniresistens. GTDB lineage: Bacteria > Pseudomonadota > Gammaproteobacteria > Pseudomonadales > Moraxellaceae > Acinetobacter > Acinetobacter colistiniresistens. The sequence goes on from NZ_KE340379.1 coordinate 103,633, forward strand.
TTTAGTGGTTCAGCCAGTCAGAGTTGGGCTGATAGGACATTTAACAGGGCTAGTAGTCAGAATCTGAAAGGAAATCAGTATACAGCTGGATATAGTTATAATCAGAGCCGTTTGGGATTTAGTATCAACCATACGCAGCGTGATCAGAATTATTATGATCTTTCCAGGCTACAATATACCGATTTAATTTCTGTAAACAGCAATAAAAGTACGATTGCCAATACTTATTTTGCTACGGAAAAGTCGGGTACTTTTGGGGTTGCCTATATTCAGACCAAATCCAATAGCATTGAAAATAAGTTAATGAATCTGTCATGGGCTCCTATTTTGCCTGCTTATATGCGAGGTGCGACTATTTCCCTGAGTGCTAACCGGGATTTTGTTGAAAAAGACTGGAGTGCAGCATTTCAATTGTCTATTCCTTTTTCATCAAGAAGCTATTCTACAGTCAATTCTGGTTATAGCTGGCAATCTAGTGGAGATTATGGCTATGTCAATTTTAACAAGGCGGTTCCTCTGCAAGGCGGTTTTGGTGTTGACCTGACACATCGCTTCAATGAAAACAGTGATAGCTTTAATCAGGCACGTCTAAACTATCGTAATCAGTATTTTAATACCGATGTCGGAGTTTCTGGCGCCAGCGATTACAATTACTGGCTTGGATTATCCGGTTCAGTCGTTGTTATGTCCAAAGGTATGTTTGCATCAAATCGTTTAGGTGAGTCCTTTGCCCTGATTGACACCAATAAGGTTGCAGATGTACCTGTCAGTTATGAAAATAGCCTGATTGGACGCAGTAATCGTAAGGGGTATATTTTTGTGCCTTCAGTTACCCCTTATTATGCAGCCAAATACAGTATTGACCCGATTGATCTGCCTTCAAATTATAATGCAACTCAGGTTGAGAACCGCATGGCGGTCAAACTGGGGTCGGGGATCGTTGTAAAGTTCCCAATCAGACAGTCATTTGCTGCTAATGTTTATTTAGTGAAGAACGATGGGGAGCCAGTTCCAGTCGGTGCTGTGGTCCACCGGGCTGACTACGAGTCAAGCTATGTTGGGATGGATGGTATTGCTTATCTGGAAGATTTGAATGCCGAGAATAGCATTAAGGTTAAGCTCCCTGATCAAACGCTGTGTGAAGCCACTTTCCCCGTCGATTTACAGAAAGCTCAGAACCAGATTGCTGTAATTAAATCAGTCACCTGTCATGAGGTAAAACAACCATGATCCCATATTTTTATAAGACACTGCTGGGGAGTTCACTGTTCCTAAGTTTAATGTCATTGGGTAGCTGGGCTCATGCAGACTGTAATGTCAGCTCAAGTGGTAACGTTACGATTGCTCAGATTCCGTCAATTGCACTGACTGAAAGTGGGATACAGTCTTCTCAATTCAGTGCTGGTCTGCAATGTACTGGTTTTAGTTTGGGAGTAGGAAACAAAACCTATCTCAAATATAGAGTTGACCAAATGCCAGTCAATTATGTCAACAGTCAGACAGGCGATACTCTGACGGCCAACTATCTAGATACGGACAATAAGCCTATCACTCGGGGTCGGGAAGTGGATATGAGCCAGACCTCTTTAATTAACTTTTTTAATGGTCCGGATGGCTCTATTCCCTTTTATGTCAGAATACCCGCGGGTCAGACAGTGTCACCTGGTACTTATTTGGCAGAAACACCCTTTAAAGTAAAATGGTATTATTCTGTACCAGCCTTGGCTATTATTGGTTTTGGTTCTTTTTATGAAAGTCCAGGTTTTAAGCGGCCTGGTATCTTCTCAAGTCTGAACTGGGGTAGTGGCCGAGACTCCTCGATTAATTTAAAAATAGAAGTAAAATCGGACTGCCGGATTTCAACCAGTGATGTCAATTTTGGTACCGCGGCTTTTGCAGCTGCCTTTGAGCCAGTTAAGACCTCCATGGGCGTGCGCTGTTCAGCAAAAACACCATATTATGTCAGTCTGAATAATGGTCTGTATCCAAGAAGTGGTAATCAACGTGCCATGAAATCAGAATCCAGTAATCATTATTTAACTTATGATATTTATAAAAACTCCACTACTGAACGTTGGGGGAGTAACAGCGAACGCTGGTCTAGCGCTTCAGCGACTACCAATGCTGGTAATTATGACGGCAAAACACAACAAGGATATGCATTCACTGCAAAAATTTTAGAGAGTAATCCAGATAATTTACCCGCTGGAACGTATCGGGATACTGTTACTATTCAGGTAGAGTTCTAAGATCGTGTACTGAAGGAAGGCTTTATTCTGACCGTAAAAACTTACCCAACAGAATGATTGAGCTGCTCTTATTTAATTGGATGATCACTATTTTATCGCGGGTCAAGTTTTGAGTTTTTGTCAATAAGTGCTGCATAGGCTACGTTGCTTCTACAAAAAATTAGAGACAGCTAGATTAGACAAGGCGGGTGACTGACTAATATTTTAAGTGTTCGAAAAATATATGTTAATAGTATTTTTGGCTATCTTCAGCCAGTTGCTACACGCACACTATTTCTGCCAAAAATAAAAAAGCCCTTGTTGAAATAAGGGCTTTTTATGGTTTGATGGTTTAGATAATTAATTTGGTTGCAATCGCCCACATCATCAGGCCAACCAACACATCTAAAACTCTCCACGAGCTGGCCTTTTTAAACAAAGGCAATAAAACTCTTGCACCATAGCCGAGTGCAAAAAAGAACATCCATGAGGCCAGGATTGTACCTGCCGCAAATAAATAGAGCTGATCCACAAACTGTACCGAAATCGAGCCGACCAGAATCACGGTATCTAAATAGACATGTGGATTGAGCCAAGTAAAGGCAAGACACATCCCGATAATTTTAAGCAATGAATCTTTTTCAATGTCACTTGGGTTGAGTGCAGAACTATTTTTTATGGCTGAATAAAAATTTCTAAGTCCATAGAAAAATAAAAAAGCAGCACCGAAATATTTGGCGATCGTAACAATCAAAGGAAAGTCGACCACGATTTTAGAAAAACCTGTAACCCCGAGATAAATCAAAATAGAATCTGAAAGTGCGCAGATTAAGCAGACCCAGAAAACATGTTGCTGCTTCAAGCCCTGTTTCAGGACAAAAGCATTTTGTGCCCCAATCGCTAAAATTAAAGAAAAGCCGATGCCAAGCCCATAGAAAAATGCAGTCATATTTTAGCTCCTCAATCATGTCGGTAGTCTGTACTGGCTTTGGATTGAAAAGAATCACAGTGTCATTTACAGATGAATTTAGGCAAAAGCAGTCCGTCTAACGCTTGGATCAAGTGTTAGAGGCTTTTCCTGTTGAAATTTACTCTTGGCTATTATCTTTTTTTATTTTTAAAAGTCAGTAAAATTAAGATTGTTTGAGTTTGGCTAAATTTTTTTAAGGATTATATCCTGGATAAGAAAACAATGTGACATATTCTTTTGTGGTCGCTGAAGAGGAGGTGTTTTGACGTTGTAAGAAAGCCAATGGCGTGTGCGATAGATCGTGCTTGCAGGTTTACTCGTCTGAGATTTATAGTGCTGAATAAGCGTATAGAGACAGCTTTGTGTAACAAATCGACTTAAAATAGTGTTGTCCGAATTTCCCCCCTTATTTTTCCATTATTCCCCCTTATTTTTGGAATCATTTTAAATAAAAATTAAAAACAGTCGGCACAGGAAGTGTTCGAGGCAATAACCAAGCAAACATTTAAAAAAATAAGTCAGTGAGTCAGGCATGGACCTCAATCATAGTATCCAGAGTGTAAACAATCTAATGCTCAGCAAAACACGAAAAGTGATTGCGCTTGGTTTTGCAACACAAGGACTTGGCTACGCTACTGTGATGACCGCACTCCCCACGATAAAAGGCCGATTCAAGCTTTCGGATGATCAGTTATCACTGATTATTCTGGGGGTATGCATTGCAGCGGCACTCGGTTCAATTTTAGCTGATCGGATAGCAGTCAAACTTGGATCACGACTTGCTGTTGTGACGGGTTTTATTTTTGAAGCCATCGGAATCGCAATTGCTGCATTGAGTCCCAATGTGATCCTGATGATTGCTAGCTTTTTACTTTATGGGCTTGGACTCGGCTGCTTAGATGCAGCACTGAATATGCAAGCTGTTATGATGGAACAGCGGCTTGGTAAAAGTGTCTTTGGTGGATTCTTTGCTTGCTATACAGCGGCTGCATTCTTAGGTGCATTAATGATGTCAGCCACTGTTTCAACTACATTTGGAGCAACGACAGCATTATGTATTGCGGTATTGATTGCATTGCTCACCTCGCAACTCTCTAGACACTGGTTATTTCAGCAGAAACAAGGCTCAGAATTACATCCGCAAGAGAAACCAGCAATTCCATATCAGCAACTTCTCATTTTTGGGGTGATTATTTTGATTGTATTTACGGTCGATTCCGCAATCAGGACATGGAGTTCAATTTATCTCAAAGATGTTTTAGCAAGCCCTGCAACAATTGCTCCCTTAGGTTATGCAGCGTATCAAATAGGAATTTTACTCACACGCTTAAGTCTTGATTATTTGTTGCAATTTAAAACAGCGACCTGGGTTGCTTTGGTCACACTCCTGATCGGCGCATTAGGTTGTGTATTAGCTGGAATAAGCCATTCATTAATGCCCGTTATTTTAGGTTTTGCACTGGCTGGTGTCGCTGTAGGCGCATTGGTTCCACTTACCTATTCTGCTGTAGGCCGTTTAGATGAAAGCCGACGGGATGAAATTATTGCTCGTGTGAATATTTTTAATTATGGCGGCGCAGTCGCAGGTGCGGTCATCGTTGGGTTGTTGGCAACACCTTTTGGTTATGCGCCGTCGTTTATAGGTTTGGCATTTGCCTTACTCAGTATTATTTATTTGAGAAAGAGATTGGGCTGATCTACATCAATCAGGACCAAGTCCTTTGTGCTAGTCAGGATTAGGGGGAAATCGGCAACGATCTTGAGAAACTAGTAACGCCAAGGTAACCAGAATTCGAACTGAAAGTAGCTAGAACCATTGTCGAAGGAATGGGAAATTTTTCAGATAGAAAATTTAACTGTTAGGGTTATCTTTTTTTATTTTGGAAATTTAGTAAAATTAAAGGTGCTGGGGATTTCCTAAATTTTTCTAAGGTTTATATGCTGGATAATAAACAATGTGAGGCCTTTTTTGCGGTTGCAGAAAATGGAAGCTTCGAACAGGCTGGCGTGAAACTTTATATTACTGCTTCAGCCGTAACCTTGCGGGTACAAGCACTTGAAAAGGAACTGGGGCAATTATTGCTGATTCGTGGTCGTCCCTGTGTACTCACGCAAGCGGGGCAGCAATTGTTTGAACATTTGCAGCATATAAGACGTTTGGAACAAAATTTATTACACGGTTTGACGGGGAGTGCCGAGTCGAATTTTTTTAAGACGGTGATTGGTTCAAATGAAGATTCTTTAGCAACATGGTTACTTCCAGCACTAAAAGAAGTTTTATTGAAAGAAAAAATTGTGATTGAGCTTAGAACCGATGATCAGTCTCATACTTATTCATTATTGGAGAGGGGAACGGTCAGTGCCTGTATTTCGATTGAGGATAAACCGATGCGGGGCTGCAATGCTGAATATCTCGGTGTGATGCGCTATAGAATGGTTTCAACTAAACACTTTCGAAAAAAATGGTTTGCTGAAGGGGTGCATAGAGAGAACCTCCGGATGACGCCAGCCATTATCTTTAATGAGAAAGACCGTATGCATTTCGATATCTTGGAAAAAAGATATGGTTTGATGAAAGGAACCTATCCTTGTCACTTGATTCCATCATCAGAGTCTTTTGTTACTGCGATTAAGTTTGGGCTCGGCTATGGCATGGTGCCTGAATTGCAGCTGAATGCTGAAAATAAAGAAGATGGACTAGAGGAGTTATTGCCTGAAGCAAAAATCGAAATTCCATTATATTGGCATCACTGGACTCAACAATCGAAACCTTTGCAGCTTCTTACTGAGCATATTGTAAATCATGCTCGATTAATTTTGGCCTGAGATGAGAGAATAACAATAAAAAATATTATATCATGTATAGAGTAAGATTTTAAATGCATGAGCTAACATTACTTCTAAAACGTTTAATTGGCGAAATGAAACCTAATAAATGTTTAGAAGTAATGTCAAAACTAAAACAAGCCTAAATATTATATTGGACGACAATGCTTAGAAAATTCTAGAGCTTCCAATATATTGTTTAGAGACATTATTTAAGGCGGTTAATATACGGCTAGTATCTTTCGTGCTTAATGCTTCATTCAGCTCACGCATATACGTTAAAATTTGTGCTTTTACTTTGTCTGCGAAAACTGGCGTCACAGCTTGATCTTCATAGAGTAGGACATAGTTTTTTGCAAAACCATAAATGAGAAACAAAGCGTTGTGTTCAAGTGGATGATCAGCAGCTACAATGACTTGTTCACATTGATGTTTTAATTGTTGGTAGGCATCCGTTCCATTTGGAAGAGTTTGAAACGTTTCAAATATAGATTGGAAATTCATTTGAATTACTCGCTCAAAAAGAAAATCTACAGATGATTGAACTAAAAATCAAGGAAAATTTATTATTTTTGATGATGAATTGTTTATGCAATGATTCAGATTATTTTGCTTTAAAGAATTAAATACTTTGTTAGCGGTTTTAGTTTTATCTCTGTACAAAACTTGAATATAACGGTGATCTCACAGATTTATTTAATGTTTTTTACATTTCCGATACTAGTCATATACATGCGGTACAAATCAAAAAAGTCCTTAATATGGGAAAATGGTAACAATTATTTGATTTTGATCGTTTTAGGTGATGGTTGTGAAGAATATTTTATTACCCGCGATTTTAGTATTGGGTTTGGTTGGTTGTACTTCGATCACGACGATGTCTCCTGCTCAATTTAACCAACTCAGTACAACACAGATTCCATTTTCAGGAAGTTGGACTGGTGAAGCGGGTGCTGCATCAGTTGCGTTAAGTCTGAACCGTCAAGGCAGTGGGATGCTGTGCATGGATGACCGTAAGGAAGTCATGTCTTATCAGGTAAAGTTGGTTGATAACACCCTATACAGTGATAAAGGGGTCAAGTTTAAAGTCAAAGAGTTGAACAACAGTAAGGCCAACATTCACATGAGCCTATTGGGATTAGGGGTTAATCTTGATCTGAATAAAGATGATTCGTTAAAGAATGCCACTGTAGGTTGTAAGCAAGCCCTAAATTAATTTTGTATTGCGATTCTAGACCTTGCCTGTGATTGCAGGCAGTTAACATTTTCCGCAGATTAAAGAGACCGTTATGTTTTCTCCTTATATTCATGCGTTTGCATTATTTTTCTCATTGCTCAATCCCTTCCTGATGAGCGTCTATATGGTGGGGATGATTCGTAATACAGATGCGAAGATATTTAGTAGGGCCTTGATTCAGGGAAGTCTGATTGCTTTCGGGGTATTTATTCTCTTTGCTTGGGGTGGGGAGAATATCTTTAGTCGCTATTTGAATGTCCGTTTTGAATCTTTCCAGATTTTTGGTGGTTTAATTTTCTTGGTCATTGGTTATCGCTATGTGTTCCAAGGTGCTGAAACGATTGGTGAGATGCGCGGCGCGCCTGAGCATTTAGCTGGGACGATTGCCATGCCTTTTATGATTGGCCCAGGTACCATTAGTGCGGCCGTTGTGACTGGGGTGAGTGTACCTTTTACTGGTGCAATGGCGGTTATTGCACTTACCCTGATTTTGACTTGTAGTATTTTGATTCTGATGAAATTTGGTCATGATCATTTGCGCTATAAGCATGCAAAATACATTGACCGCTATTTTGATATTGTTGGGCGTTTATCAGCACTGCTGATTGGTACAATTGCCATTGATATGATTGTGAATGGTATTGTGGGTTTGATTCGCTCAGCTAATCTTGGTTAGGAGACATTTTCTCGTTGCACTGAAGAGATTGGATCAGCTTTTATTCGATTTGTGCTTTTCATCAGCGCATTTCTATCAGATAAAAGCACTTCAATGTCATTATTTTGAATAAAATCATAGAAAGATCATAAAAATAATTGATGATGTTTTAGCGCTTTACGCATATTTTTATACGCGTGAATAAAGGATAATAAAGACGTTACAGTCTCTATGAGTTCTCTCCATGTATCAATTAGATCAAGCTAACCAAGCACCTGACGATCAGTCAGCGTTGACGATGACTGTTTTGATGACACCTGATATGGCTAATTTTTCAGGTAATGTTCATGGTGGAACAATTTTGAAGTTACTTGATCAAGTCGCTTATGCCTGCGCAAGCAGATACTCGGGCAGTTATGTCGTGACTTTATCTGTTGATCGTGTCAATTTTAAAGAGCCAATTTATGTGGGTGAACTGGTTACTTTCCTTGCCAGTGTGAATCATGTTGGGCGCACCTCGATGGAAATTGGTATCCGTGTAGAAGCACAAAATATTCAAAAAAGAACCATACGACACACCAACACCTGTTATTTCACCATGGTTGCTGTTGATGAGCAACGTAAGCCGAAAGAAGTTCCGCCATTAAATCTGGATACTGAATGGAAACGTTGTCGTTTTGAAGCCGCGGAGCAACGTAAGGCAACGCGTTTGCAAGAAGTTCATCAACCTTCATGCAGTATGTTTAAAAAATCGACGCAGTGTTAAATAATTATCTATGCGCTAAAAATAAAGATCGAACCGCAGCATGGTTCGATCTTTTTTTACATTTGTAATGAAATAAGCGTTAAGTCATTACAAATGTGGGTCTAAAGGTCTGGAGGAACCTTAAGATCGGTTTAGTTTGTTGGTGCAGGAGTAGATGCTGGTGCTTCAGTCGCAGTGGCATCAGTTGCAGCTTGAGTTTCAGGTTGTTCTTGAGTTGAAACAACAACTTTATCTTCAGTTTGAGCCTCTACAGGTGCTGCAAATGTCGATGCTGCTGCAAGTGTAAGCGTCGTCGCAAGAAGTGTTTTGATAAGTTTCATGTTTGGCATCCTTTATTTCATTTAAAATAACAGCCTCAATAAAATGATTTAGAGCATCTAAATCGCTTATTCGGCATGAGGTTCATGCTATGTGCCAAACGCTGATGCGGCAATATTCTTAACAATCTATTACGTCAATCTTAACAATATGAAATATTGAATCGCCTTATGTAGTTTCTATGTAAAACATCATGAAGAAATTAAGGATGAAAATGTATGAAAATATGTTTTTTCGATTAAAAAGTAACCTTATTTTTTACGCGTTTAAACATTCAATTAAGTTTTATTAAAAACGAATAATTGAATAAATCACTTATATTTAAAATATAAATAAGATTTTTAGATTTACTTTGTGATGGGTGTCTCTTTATTGGTATTTAATGCCGTTTTAGTTGGGTTGAGTGCGCTATTTTCTACTTTATTTTATTTCATTCATTTTTCTCTTTAGAATGAAATAAATTCTTAATGCGAGTTGCCCGTGAAGTTTGTTGCTCCCAAAACAGTTCCCACCCATATTATTTCTGGCTTTTTAGGAGCGGGTAAAACCACATTGTTGCAGCATTTATTGACCCAAAAACCAGAGCAGGAAGTCTGGGCAATCCTGATGAACGAGTTTGGGCAAATTGGGGTGGACCAACAACTGATTACACAACGACCCGGCTATGCAGTAAAAGAGTTATTAGGTGGGTGCTTGTGTTGCAGTAGTCAACTGCCCATGCAAATCGCATTGGCTCGTTTACTGAGTGAAACTAAGCCTGATCGTTTATTCATTGAACCAACGGGTTTAGGGCATCCTGCACAATTATTAGAACAACTGACGGAACCACATTGGCAAAATAGCTTGGCGATGCGGGCATTGGTGATTGTGGTCGATGGCAGCCGCTTACATGATCAGGACTGGGTAGCGCAGAATTTATATCGTGATCAATTAAAAGCTGCACAAATTGTGGTGTTGTCACATACGGACTGCATGACAGCAGCAGACCATCAGGCCTATACAGCCTTAAAACAAGAATATGAAACGTATGTCCAACACTGGATCGAAGCTGAACATGGGCAAGTGCAGATGCAGCAGATTGATATTGTCCAGCAACCGTTGCAACGCAAGATTCAACCATTACTCAAGTTGCAACAAGCACAGCTCGCTGCTGAGCAACTGCCAGAGATAAAGCAGCTTCCTTATCATTATGTTGAAATGGCTCAAGGGTATACGGTAGCAGGCTGGAAGTTACCTAAGCGTTGGCAATTCAACTTTTATGATCTGTTGGATCTGCTATGTGCTCAGCAGGACTGGCTAAGGATCAAAGGTATATTTAATACCGATCAGGGGTGGAAAAGTTTTAACTTTAATCCGCAGCAATTTAACTATCAGTCTGCCGAAGAGGGTATTGATAACCGAATTGAGATTATTGGCCAATCAGCACAGGATTGGCTGTTATTTGAAACACAATTATTGAGTTGTCGGATTGATCAGATTAATGGCTAAGATGATCAAAGCACACATTCTTGTTGAAAAAATAGAGTATGCTTAGCGCCAAATTTGAGTACACCGTATTGAAGAGTATCGTTTATGGCGTTAAAAGCAACAATATATAAGGCAGATTTGAATATTGCCAATATGGATGAGCACATCTATGCCGATTATCAGCTCACACTTGCTCAGCATCCTTCTGAAACCATTGAACGTTTAATGGTTCGTATTCTGGCTTATGCACGTTATGCCGATGAGCGTTTAGAATTTACCAAAGACTTATTTGAAACAGATGAGCCAGCGTTATGGCAAAAAGACCTGACTGGACTGTTAGAGAAATGGATTGAAGTCGGTTGTCCGTCTGAAGATAAAGTGAAAAAGGCCAGTGCACGTTGTAAACAGGTTGCAGTGGTGACCTACGGCTCTCAAGCTGATGATTGGTGGCAGAAAAACACCAAGATTAAAACCTTGAGTAATGTGCAAGTGTGGCAATTGGCCCCACAAACGACACAAGCACTTGAGGGCTTATGTGAGCGAACCATGCAGTTACAGCTTAATATTATGGATGGTGAATGGACCTTGTTAAGTGACCAAGGCCAAGTCGACATTCAATGGCAGCAATTGCAATAATTTTAGTTTGAGTGATCTGGAGAGATATTGATGAGCACAGAATTAGAAATCATTGATTTAAAAGTGGGTGAAGGTAAAGAGGCGGTTCGTGGCGCTTTAATTACCACGCATTATACGGGATGGTTGGAAGATGGAACCAAGTTTGACTCATCTTTAGATCGTGGCAGTTATTTTGAGACCGTGATCGGAACTGGTCGTGTGATTAAAGGCTGGGATCAGGGCATTATGGGCATGCGTGTGGGTGGAAAGCGTAAACTGATTGTACCGGCTCATCTGGCTTATGGTTCTCGTAAAATGGGGAAGATCATTCCAGCCAATGCCAATTTGACTTTTGAAATTGAGCTTTTTGATGTAAAAACACGCGACGAATAACATTTCGCACCGGTTAAAATTCAAGTGATTTGGTTGAGTTTGTCAACAAAATCACTTTAAAATCATAAGTATAAGTTGATATTGTAGATTGTATAATAAGATTCTGATTTTAAAACTATTTCTTTTATCTGAATTTTATTACAGGCCATGAAAAAAATATTGCTTCTACATACAGTCCTGTATATCTTTGAGTTGAAAGGGCAATTTTCCGATCAGCTTTAATTTTGAACAGCCATGTGCTATTTCAAGCGTCTGGAACATTGCTCTTTGGGTGACTAGAAGTGGATTGGGGTGAATCCTTGATAGCAACCTATTATAAAAATGTGACATAAGTAAGATAAAAATTGAGTGAGTAGAGGCTGATATGAATGATTATCTGGATATCACGGCATCGGAATTATTAAGAGAGTTGGATCATTTTTTTCTGATAGATACCCATGACGGTGCGCAAACAGGCTTTTGGGTCAATGAAAAAGCATTGACTGATAAACATTATTGGATGGATGGGAATTATAAAGTTGAAATTCTCAGGTCATTGCAACCATCACATCAATATGCTCCCCATGACTATAAAATCACCCGTTTAGCTTTGGGTGAGAATGACACGAATGTTGTGTTATTGGACTATGATGGAGTGCATAAAAGAATCCAAACCTTTCGTCGAGGAGAATGGGTGAATCGTTTGAATAAGTATTTTTATCAAAAAGAGCGTCATTATTTACAGCAGCTCGCCGATCATCCCAACTTTCAGTCAATTCAGTATTAATGGATCGTTGTCTTTGTTTTGCCTCTAATCTTGATGAAATAGATTTGAGGCCAATCATCTCGTTAAAATATATTCAGTTAAAGTGTGATTGATTTCATAAAAAATATATTTAAGTTTATTTTCAGTTTTTAAAATTATAAATACAATCCTTAGTTCTAGCTGACCATTCAAAAATATCTTATCAGTCCATTAAACTGTAAGATGATAAAGGCATGATCTGCGATCATTGAATTCCAATCTTGAGACGATATCTCTATGACAACACGTTTCGTGTCTCCGACCTTAAAAGTTTTTCTTGGTCTCGTATTTGGGGCAGTTGCCTGCTCCACGGCTGTTGCGGCGAATTCGCAAATTGATGCAACCACATTAACCGTCATTGGATATCATGAAATCACGGATCGAAAAGATGCCTTGATCCCAAGTTATGCGGTTACAGCAAAACAGTTTGATGAGCATATTGATTGGTTGAAAAAGAATGGTTATCACTTTATTAATGTGGATCAGCTGATCAAGGCCCATCAAGGGAAATATAAGTTGCCGACTAAGCCTGTGTTATTGACGGTGGATGATGGTTATCAGTCTTTTTATCAAAATGCCTATCCAGTTATTCGGGCAAAAAAGATCCCAGTCGTTTTGGCTGTGGTTGGTTCGTGGCTAGAGCCCAAAGCAGGGCAGAAAGTTGATTTTGGTGGCGAGCTGATCGAGCGGAATAAAATCCTGAGTTGGGATGAGCTGAAGGAAATGCAAAGCAGTGGCTTGGTTGAAATCGCCAGCCATAGCTATCATTTACATCAAGGGGTGAATGGTAATCCGCAAGGAAATTCAGAACCTGCTGCGATCACCCGTATTTATGATCCTAAAACCAAAAGCTATGAAAGTGATGCTGCCTACCAAGCTCGAGTTTATCAGGATCTGAAAAAAAATAATGACTTACTAAAAGCACATGGCTTACGTTCACCACGTGTCATGGTCTGGCCTTATGGCCGCTATAATATGCAGCTGGTACAAATATCTAAACAGTTGGGGATGCCGATTACCATTACTTTGGATGATGGGGCAGACCATGCCAAGCAATCGCTGCAAAATATGAGTCGTATTTTGATTCAAGGGAATATGTCGACTACAGCCTTGGCACAAGAGATTAAAAACCGTGAACTGAATCTAAATGACAATAATCGACCGCAAAAAATTATGCATGTCGATTTGGACTATATTTATGATCCAGATGTAAAACAGCAAGAGCGTAACTTAGGTAATCTGATCGATCGTATTAATGGCATGGGCGTGAATACCGTTTATTTACAAGCCTTTTCTGATCCTGATGCGAATGGTTCTGCTGATATGGTGTATTTCCCGAATCGCCATATTCCAATGCGTGCAGACTTATTTAACCGTGTCGCTTGGCAGATTCAAACACGTACACCTGTACAGCGTTTATATGCCTGGATGCCACTGTTGGCATGGGAACTACCAAAATCGGATCCTGTATCTAAAGATTTGGTCGAAACCCAGCAAGCCAAAGCAGGTGAGCATTTGAATATGGGCTATATTCGCTTAAGTCCATTCTCACCAGAAGCGCGTCAAACCATTAAAGAGATTTATCAGGACTTAGCGAAATCGACACCGTTTGATGGTTTGTTATTCCATGATGATGTGACTTTGTCTGATTATGAAGATGCGAGCCCAGAAGCCTTAGCGGCCTATGCCAAACAAGGTTTGCCAACAGATTTGGCCAAGATTCGTGACAACGATGCAGATTTACAGAAATGGACAGCCTATAAAACCCGTTATCTCGATGACTTTGCCATGGAGCTGGCAGGGGAAGTACGTCAATATCAACCCTTCCTCATGACAGCACGTAATCTCTATGCACAGGTGGCTTTAAATGCTTATGCAGAAAACTGGTATGCACAATCTCTGGAACAATCCTTAAATCGTTATGACTTTACTGCGATTATGGCAATGCCATATATGGAACAATCGGATAATCCAACCAAGTTTTATACAGATATTCTCAATCGTGTGAAGCAATATCCGAACGGCATTAAAAAGACCGTGATGGAGTTGCAGGCAGTAAACTGGCGCAATGATCAAAAAGTTCCATCTGAAGAAATGGCTGCGACGATCAAGTCTTTATATGAGCAAGGTGCAATGCACGTGGCGTATTATCCAGACGATCCGATCAAAGGACATCCAGATGTAGAAACCATGCATAAGGCTTTTAGTCTAAAATCATCTCAATTAGTACCATAGTCGAGTAATGTAGATGAGTTGGATTGCTTTATTGTGGTCATACGCCATTAAGTTTGTTTTTTACTATCCATTATTTATGTCGTATTTATGGATGGTCGGGGCAATCATTTTTTACTGGAAAGAGCGCCAAGACCCGCCATATCAGCAACCTGCGGCGTTGCCTGAGTATCCGAAAGTTGCGGTATTGGTACCGTGCTTTAATGAAGGTGATAATGCAGAAGAAACCATTAGTCATGCACTTAAGTTGGACTATCCAAATTTTGAAGTGATTGCGATTAATGATGGCAGCTCTGACAATACAGGTGAGGTGCTTGACCGCTTAGCCACTCAGTATGAAAAATTACGAGTTGTACATTTGGCGCAAAACCAAGGCAAGGCGATGGGGCTACAAGCGGGTAGCTTGATGACAGATGCTGAATTTTTGATTGGAATTGATGGGGATGCGTTACTGGATCCCTATGCTGCTAAATGGATGATGCGCCACTTTTTGGAAGACCCAACAGTCGCGGCAGTCACGGGTAATCCACGTATTCGTACACGTTCGACCTTATTGGGGCGAATTCAGGTTGGGGAGTTTTCTTCAATTGTCGGCATGATTAAGCGTGCTCAGCGAACCTTTGGTCGTCTATTTACAGTTTCTGGTGTAATTACGGCCTTCCGTAAAAGCGCCGTGCATCAGGTCGATTATTGGTCGCCGAATATGCTGACTGAAGACATTGATATTACCTGGAAACTACAACGTGCAGGTTGGGATGTACGCTTTGAACCAAATGCCTTGGTGTGGATC
This sequence comes from Acinetobacter colistiniresistens, assembly GCF_000413935.1. Classification (GTDB taxonomy): domain Bacteria; phylum Pseudomonadota; class Gammaproteobacteria; order Pseudomonadales; family Moraxellaceae; genus Acinetobacter; species Acinetobacter colistiniresistens. The sequence goes on from NZ_KE340379.1 coordinate 118,914, forward strand.
TTAATGCCTGAAACCTTAAATGGTTTGTGGAAGCAGCGTTTGCGCTGGGCTATGGGTGGGGCACAGGTACTGATTAAGAATATTGATGTTTTCCTTAAACCCAAACTTAATTTTTTATGGCCATTGATGTTTGAGTTGTGTTTAACGCTCGTTTGGTCATATTTAATGCTTATAATGGCTGTGATCTGGTTATTGCATTTTATCTTTGCGATTCCAGCCCTTGCCGTGGTGAGTTCACCATTTTTACCATATGGTAGTGGAATTTTATTAGGTGCGACCTGTTTAATTCAGTTTGCTTTAAGCAAATGGATGGATAGTCGTTATGAACCAAACCTCGGGAAAAATTATTATTGGATGATTTGGTACCCTTTTGTGTTTTGGTTGATCACGATTACTGCTACAATCGTCGCCTTTCCAAAGGTGCTGTTGCGTAATGATGAGAAGCGTGCCCGTTGGATTAGCCCAGATCGTGGAATTCGTTGAATCGAAAGATTCATTTTGCTGAGTAAAAAGCAATGAAAGCAGACAGTTTGATTATTGATGTACGCCGCCAGCTGCCATGGCATAAACGTTATTTTTCAACGACAACAACCGCAATGATGTGGGCGGGTTGGTTGTTGTTGTGGCGTCCATTTATTTTGGTGTGGGTGTTGGTTGAGTTACAAAAAACGCATATCGCGCAGCGTTTAATGACAGCCTTTGGTGATGGGATTGAACATGGTGTTACCGCACTATTCATGTGTGCAATTGCATTATTATTATGGAGTTTTTTGCCTGCAAAACGTGTACACCAAAAGCATGCAGTAGAAAAAACCTTACCCGATTATGCGCGTTATTTTGAATTGCCTGAGCAAGAGATTCAGGTAGGACGTCAGCAGAAAGTTAGCATCGTGCATCATGATGAGAATGGTAAGATTATTCGCGTAGAATAAGTTGATTGATTTAAATCAAAAAATATCGAATGCCTTAATATTTATTAAGGCATTTTTTTATGCATGATTGTTAAATTTTAGGTATAAAAAAACCAGCTTACGCTGGATTTTTATTTGCACCATATTTCATTTGCTGAAAAATGGTGCCCGAGGCCAGACTCGAACTGGCACGCTTTGTGGGCGGGGGATTTTAAATCCCCTGTGTCTACCGATTTCACCACTCGGGCATGTGCGCAATGATAGAGGACACATTAAAACTTGGCAAGTGTAAAACAGACTATTTGCTTTCTTTTCAATCAATTCATGTGTTTATCTGATGAAAATTAAGCACTGTCATATAACTTTCATGATTCTTTCATCAAACTGAGATCAAAGTTTCATCTACACGGATTAATTTAAGTCATTTATTTATAGTGATAAAAGTTAAGGTAGCTATCCAAATGACAGCAAAAATTTCACGACGGGAACTCATTCAAAAAAGTCTATTCGGTTTCGGGGCGTTATCTATATCTGCGGGATTTACAGGCTGTAATGACAGTTCGGATAAAGAAACAGCAGTATTACAAGTGAACTTTGAACACGGAGTGGCTAGTGGGGATCCTTTGCAAGATCGAGTGATCTTATGGACACGTTTAACACCAAGTGACAGTAGTGCGCGTTTACAAGTGACTTGGGAAATTGCGCTAGACTTGCAATTCAAGCAAATTATTAAAACTGATAAAGTTACGACTGCGGCAGCCCAAGATTTTACTGTGAAAGTAGATGCGACAGGTTTAAAACCGGATCAAAGTTATTTCTATCGCTTTAGCTTTGGCGATAAGTTTTCACCCATTGGACAGACCAAGACCTTACCAACCAGTACCTCAAAGGTAAGTTTTGCGGTGTGTTCATGTTCCAACTATCCAGCAGGCTATTTCTATGTGTATCGTGAAATGGCCAAGCAAAATGTTGATGTGGTTATTCATCTGGGAGACTATATTTATGAATATGGTGCAGATGGCTATGCAGCAGAAGATGCGGCTAAATTGGGGCGTACACTTGCAGCTGACAACAATAAGGAAATCATCAAACTAGATGATTATCGCAAACGTTATGCGCTGTATCGTAAAGATAAAGACTTGCAAGCATTGCATCATCGTCACCCATTTATTGTGATTTGGGATGATCATGAGTTAGCCAATGATGCTTGGCGCGATGGGGCTGAAAACCATCAGCCAAACGAAGGGCCATTCCTTGATCGTAAGCTCGCTGCTTTACAGGCTTATTTCGAATGGATGCCAATCCGTCCTGTGGATGAACAACACACCAAGATTTATCGCCAGTTCGATTTCGGTAATCTGGTTCAATTGACCATGCTGGATACGCGTATTATTGCGCGTGATGAACAGTTGGACTATGCCAATTATATGACGGCTACAGGTTTGGATATTGCCAGATTTCAGGCTGATCTAACCAACCCAGCACGTACTTTAATGGGGTATACCCAACGAGACTGGTTGATTGGTAAGTTACAGCAGTCAAATGCAGCATGGAATGTACTCGGTCAGCAGATTCTGATGACCAAGATGTTGGTTCCAGCGGAATTGCTACTGGCTTTGGCTGAAATTACTGCGGGTAATCCGAGTACGGACACTTTAAATAAAATGAATGACCAAATCACTGAATTAGTAAAATTGAAAATTCGATTATTACAAGGTGATCCGAATTTAACAGCACAAGAAAAAGCGCGTGTATTGACTGTTGCACCTTATAATCTGGATGCGTGGGATGGTTATTTTGCTGAGCGTGAGATTGTGTATGGTGCCTTGGCACAGTTAAAGAAAAAGGTGGTGGTGCTGGCGGGGGATACTCATAATGCTTGGTCGTCAAACTTATACAGCAAAGACGGGGTATTTGTTGGGGTGGAGTTGGCAACCAGTTCAGTGTCTTCACCGGGTCTGGAAAAGTATTTAAATATTCCACTTGCACAATTACAGCAGTTTGAATTTGCATTCACGACCTTGATTGATGAGTTGAATTACTGCAACTTAAATCAGAGAGGCTATTTGATTGTTCAATTTGATGCTGCACAAGTGCAATCACAATGGATTTATGTCGATTCGATCAAAAAACCTGAATATGTGATTGATACAAGCCGTGGTTATCAGTTGGTTTTAGATAAAAACTTACTGCCAGTAAAAACGGGGCAGCAAGTGGCTTAAAGTTAAAAAAGCGAGGGAAGGCCAAGTCAATGTACTTGGCTTTTTTATTTTGATCTAAATTTTAGGCATAAAAAAACCAGCTTACGCTGGATTTTTATTTGCACCATATTCCATTTTCTGAAAAATGGTGCCCGAGGCCAGACTCGAACTGGCACGCTTTGTGGGCGGGGGATTTTAAATCCCCTGTGTCTACCGATTTCACCACTCGGGCTTTACCAATGGAGGCGGAGGTCGGAATCGAACCGGCGTACACGGAGTTGCAGTCCGCTGCATGACCACTCTGCCACCCCGCCATCTCTTGGTGATGCACATATTAGCAATCTTTAAAAAAAAAACAATAGTGTTTTTCGCGAATATGCACATAAAAACAACATCTAAAAGAATATTGCTCAAATTATCATGTATTATTTACGCAATTGATTCATACCCACTTTGGAGATGCGCTGTGGCATTGGTTTTAGACGGTCGTGCATTAGCAAAACAAATTGAAACGGATTTGTTGGTACGTGTAGAAGCTTTAAAAGCAAAATCGGGGCGTACCCCAATCTTGGCAACGATCTTGGTGGGTGATGATGGTGCATCTGCAACGTATGTGCGTATGAAAGGTAATGCGTGTCGTCGTGTTGGTATGGACTCGCTGAAAGTTGAGTTGCCAAAAGAAACTACAACTGAGCAGTTATTGGCTGAAATTGAAAAATTAAATGCCAATCCAGATGTACACGGCATTTTGTTGCAACATCCAGTGCCTGAACAAATTGATGAAAGAGCATGTTTTGATGCGATTGCACTGGAAAAAGATGTAGATGGTGTGACTTGTTTAGGTTTTGGTCGTATGGCAATGGGCGAAGCTGCTTATGGCTCTGCGACGCCAGCAGGTATTATGACCATCTTGCAAGAAAACAAGATTGAAATTGCAGGTAAACATGCTGTTGTTGTTGGTCGTTCAGCAATTCTGGGTAAACCAATGGCGATGATGTTGTTACAAGCCAATGCAACCGTCACGATTTGCCACTCACGTACGCAAAATCTTGCCGACTTTGTAAAACAAGCCGATATTATTGTTGGCGCAGTGGGTAAGGCTGAATTGATTCAAAAAGACTGGATCAAGCAAGGTGCGGTTGTGGTTGATGCAGGTTTCCATCCACGTGATGGTGGTGGCGTTGGTGATATCCAATTAGTTGGTATCGAAGTGGTTGCTTCTGCTTATACGCCTGTTCCAGGTGGTGTAGGTCCAATGACGATCACCACCTTGATTCGTCAAACTGTAGAAGCTGCTGAAAAAGCATTAGCGTAAAAATGATTAATAACCCCTCGCGAAGAGGGGTTTTTTAGAACTAAACAAATATGAGCTGTACTTTTCAATTTGCAAAAGCACCTGAGCAATTGCTTAAAGCATTGCATGAGGTGATTCCAAACACCGATTTGCTGGCACAACAATTACCTGAAACGCCGATTTCACTCTGGCTGATTCCACCCGTCTTCCCAACCGATCGCTTAGATGATGAAGTCATCCGAAGAATCTGGAATGAAACGCCATACTGGATCTTTTGCTGGGCCTCAGGTTTGGCGATGGCACAATGGCTGTTGGCAGAACCGCATCATGTCAAAGATAAGGTGGTGTTGGATTTTGGAGCGGGTTCTGGTGTGGTGGCAATTGCCGCAAAAATGGCGGGTGCCAAGCGGGTGATTTGCTGTGATATTGATCCAGTCAGTCTTGCATCATGCCGTGAAAATGCATTGTTAAACGATGTTGAACTTGAATATCTGGATGATTTGTATCAGTCCGAGCCAGTCGATGTGTTATTGGCAGCAGATGTGCTGTATGACCAGTCCAATCGTTTCTTTCTGGATGAGTTTTTAAAGTTTGCACCTGAAGTATGGGTGGCGGATAGCCGTGTCAAAAACTTTAGTCATCCACAATATCTCAAAATTGATGAGCGTAGTGCAACGACTTGGCCTGATTTGGATGAAGCCAAAGAGTTTCGAAATGTCAGTTTTTATCGGACTAAATAAGTCAGGTCATACCACCGAGAAAGATGAAAATCACTGGATCAAGCAATAAAAATCTTAACAAAACAATCTGAAACACCATGTTAAAACATTGAGTGAAAGAGCGACATGATAAGTTTTAATTTTATTGAGTGAAAACGGCGAAAAGCAAAAGGAGCATGGTATGACTATTCAGCAGTCTGATGATAGTAAACACGGCACATTTCAGTTATTTGAAGGCGAAGTGTTGGCAGGAGAAATGGCCTATACTTGGGCTGGCGATGAGATGTTGATTATTGATCACACCGATGTGAATGAGGATTTTCGCGGTCAGGGAGTGGTGCGTAAGCTTCTTGATGAATTGATCACTTTTGTGCGTGAGCGTCAGGTGAAAGTAATTCCCTTATGTCCTTTTGCTAAATCTGTATTTGATAAGGATCCATCGATTCGTGATGTGTTAAAAGTATAAAAATAAGTATGGATGTATTCAGTTTTGGATACATCCACTTAGATTGAACAAAACAATCAAGAACAAGTATAACGAACTACTTTAAGTGTGCTTGGACGCGTTTCAAGTGCCTGACGTGTTGCATAGCCTTCAGTATTATTCAAATCTGGCGAATTAGATAAGCCAAATGTTGTGCGGCTATTACCGATTTTTACACCATATTGCTCTTGTTGGGTTGGATTGACGATTTCATTGACACTCAATACTGCAAGTTTATAGGTTTTGTCTGCACCTAAAATTTGCTTGCAGGCATGTTGTAGTTTTTTCTCATCTAGATCGCTATTACTACGTGCCGCAAGGGTATAAGCAACAGTCGCGGAAGTGGCAGTTTTATTTTCAATTTGATAGCCCGTTGTGCCATTGTATTGATGTGGACTACTTTGACAGGCTGCAAGAACAAGAGCACCGCTCATAATTAACAATAAATTGGTTTTTTTCATATCAATGATCCTGTTATTTCTGCTTTTAGTATCGCATAAAATAAGTTTTTTATTGTGAGGAATCTTTAAAACACAGGCTATTCATCGTTTTTTAGCTTCAAATATAAAGAAAGAATTTTCGTTTTCGAACAATTTTGCATATAATCTGCCAAGTTTTTTATTTAATACAGAAGTCATTGCTTTTTTGCAGTATTGGAGCCCGTTTTTTAACGGGCATTTAATTTATTGCAGCACAGGGTTTGTTGAAATGTTACTTAGCCCTCAATTAAGCAAGTCTGGATAGGTATGTCATGATCTCTACAGATAGTCAAAAGAAATACGTGGTTGCATTTGACCAAGGTACAACGAGTTCACGTGCGATCGTGTTGGATCACGATGCGAATGTCATCAGTATTGCTCAGCGTGAGTTTACGCAAATTTACCCGCAGCCAGGTTGGGTTGAGCATGATCCAATGGAAATCTGGGCGACTCAAAGCGCCGTATGGGTTGAAGCTTTGGCGCAAGCAGGTATTTCTAGCGAGCAAATTGCAGCAATTGGGATCACTAATCAACGTGAAACCACGGTGATTTGGGATAAGCAGACCGGCAAGCCTATTTATAATGCAATTGTATGGCAAAGTCGTCAAAGCAATGAAATTTGTAATCAACTGCGTCAAGACGGTTGGCAGGATTACGTGCATAAAGTAACAGGTCTGGTGCTTGATCCGTATTTCTCGGCAACTAAAATCAAGTGGATTTTAGACCGTGTGGAAGGTAGCCGTGAACGTGCAGAACGTGGTGAGTTGCTATTTGGTACGATTGATACCTGGTTACTTTGGAAATTGACTAATGGTCAAGTGCATGTCACTGACTATACCAATGCTTCACGTACGATGTTATTCAATATCGAGACTTTGCAGTGGGATGACAAACTTCTTGAAGCGTTAAACATTCCAAAAGCGATGTTACCAGAGGTACGTAGTTCTTCCGAAATCTATGGTTATACCCATACCATTAGCGGACAAGAGATCGGAATTCCGATTGCAGGTATTGCAGGTGATCAACAAGCTGCGCTATTTGGGCAAATGTGTGTGGAAGTGGGCCAAGCAAAAAATACCTATGGTACGGGTTGCTTCTTGCTGATGAACACAGGCAAACGTATTGTTCAGTCTGATCATGGTTTATTGACCACAATCGCGTGTGGTCCACGCGGTGAAGTGAACTATGCATTGGAAGGTGCGGTATTCAATGGTGGTTCTTGTGTACAGTGGTTGCGTGATGAACTCAAGGCGATTAATGATTCGCATGATTCTGAATACTATGCAACCAAAGTCAAAGACAGCAATGCGGTCTATGTAGTACCTGCATTTACTGGTTTAGGTGCACCTTATTGGGATCCTACCGCACGTGGTGCAATCTTGGGGATTACTCGCGGTGTCAGCATCGAACACATTATTCGTGCAACGCTTGAGTCGATTGCTTATCAAACCCGTGATGTTCTGGATGCCATGCAGCAGGATTCGGGTGAAAAGTTACGTACCTTACGTGTTGATGGTGGTGTCACTGCCAATAATTTCTTGATGCAATTCCAAGCTGACATTATGGGAACTTCAGTAGAACGTCCTGCAATGAAAGAAACCACGGGGATGGGTGCGGCATTCTTGGCAGGTTTGGCGGTCGGTTTCTGGTCGGATTTGAATGAATTGAAGAGTAGAATGACGATCGAAAACACCTTTGTGCCAGAGTGCAGTCAAGATGTGACTGAGAAACTTTATAAAGGTTGGTTAAAAGCAGTCGGACGCACTCGTGATTGGGCGGAAGATTAAGCTAAAATAGCCCCAATTTAAGCGGACTTAAAACAACACAGGATGGATGAGCATGAGCTTGATACTACGCCAACAGAAAACCCTCGAGTTAGTGAGAGAACGTGGCTATATCAGTATTGAAGAACTTGCTCAACATTTTGATGTTACCCCACAGACGATTCGCCGTGATATCAATCAATTGGCAGATGAGGGTTTGCTCCGTCGCTATCATGGTGGGGCGGCGCATGATTCGAGTGTAGAAAACACTGAATATACAATGCGTGTTGGGCATATGCTGGAACAAAAAAGAATGATTGCAGCCGCAGTGGCTGCTGCCGTTCCTGATTATGCCTCTTTATTTATTAATATTGGGACCACAACTGAAGCCATTGCACATGCTTTGTTGAATCACACGGGTTTAAGGATTATTACCAATAATCTTAATGTCGCCAAAATCCTCAGTACCAAAGAAGATTTTGAAGTCTTGATTGCCAGTGGGCGTGTTCGTCCAGATGGCGGAGTCATTGGTCAGGCGACTGCGGACTTCTTTAAACAGTTTAAAGCAGACTATGCACTGGTCGGGATTAGTGGAATTGAGGAAGACGGTACGTTACTCGATTTTGATTTTCAGGAAGTGTGTGTGTCTCAGGAAATTGTATCAAGCGCACGTCAGGTGTTTCTTGCGGCAGATAGCAGTAAATTTGGCCGTAATGCCATGATTCGTTTGGGTTCTTTAAAACAGGTTAATTGTATTTTTACCGATCAACAGCCGAACGAAGAATTTATGAAAACAATCCGTGAATTAGAGGTTGCTCTGGTTGTTGCCGAATAGATTTTCACTTTCGAAAAATTGTTACTTTTCTTGAGCCGAGTGTATTTGGCTCAGGCATATTTAAATCAAAATAATGTTGTAAGCTTGAGCAGTCTTTACATTGCTCAATTGTGATCTTTTTGAATACATCTATTTTCAGTTTTGATTATTTATCTAAAAATGCCTATAAATTGGCATTTTTTTGACTGTTTTTTGTTGTTTATTTTCATTTTGCATGCTTTAATGTTCGTTATTGAACAATAATGAAAATTTGCGGTGACTTATGCAAACTTCTCCTCAGTCAAATGACAAAATTTACGACCTAGCTGTGATTGGTGGTGGTATCAACGGTGTTGGTATTGCCGCAGATGCTTCGGGTCGAGGCTTATCTGTATTCCTATGTGAAAAAGATGATCTAGCCAGCCATACCTCTTCTGCAAGCAGTAAGTTGATTCATGGTGGTTTACGTTATCTTGAACATAAAGAGTTCCGTCTTGTACGCGAAGCCTTGGCCGAGCGTGAAGTGTTATTGGCAAAAGCACCGCATATTATTCGACCAATGCGTTTTATCATGCCGCATCGTCCACACTTGCGTCCAGCTTGGCTAATTCGTACAGGATTGTTCTTCTACGATCATTTGGGTAAACGTGAAAAGTTATTGGGTTCAAATAATGTCTATTTTAAAGAAGACAGCCCATTAAACTCGGCGATTACGCGTGGTTTTGAATACTCAGATTGTGCTGTTGATGACTCTCGTTTAGTGGTGCTCAATGCAATGCATGCCCGTGAAAAGGGTGCTGACATTGTGACGCGTACCCGCTGTTTATCGGCACAACGCGAAGGGCAGTACTGGGTTGTTGACTTGGAAAATGCACAAGGCCAGTTCCAGATTAAAGCCAAGGCTTTGGTGAATGCGGCGGGTCCGTGGGTTGCACAGTTTATTAAGCAAGATTTGCAGCTTAAATCACCCTATGGCATTCGCTTGATTCAAGGTAGCCATATTATTGTGCCGAAGCTGTATGAAGGTGATAAAGCCTTTATTATGCAGAATGATGACCGTCGTATTGTGTTCGCAATTCCGTATTTAGACCAATACACCATGATTGGTACGACGGATCGTGAATACCAAGGTGATCCAGCACAAGTGAAAATTACGCAAGAAGAAATTGATTACTTAATTGAAGTGAGTAATGCACACTTTAAGAATCAATTGACGCAAGCGGATATTATTTCGACTTTTGCAGGCGTGCGTCCACTGTGTGATGATGAGTCGGATAATCCATCTGCGATTACGCGTGACTATACTTTAGCGCTGTCAAAAGAGGGTGATGAGCAAGCGCCATTACTTTCGGTTTTTGGTGGTAAGTTAACCACGTATCGTAAGCTGGCAGAATCTGCAATGCAGCAATTAAAGCCATTCTTCCCTGAAATGAAGGGGAGCTGGACGGCAACAGAAGCATTGCCTGGCGGTGAAAATATGGAGTCGGCTGAGCAGCTGGCAAAAGAAATTCGCGCACAAGTTACAGATGCTTCAGAAGCTTTAGCGAAACGTTGGGCATCTGCTTATGGCTCACGTATCTGGAATATTTTGGGCGAAGCAACCTCGGTTGAACAGCTGGGTCAGTATTTTGGCCAAGGCTTATATGCAAAAGAAGTCGACTATTTGTGTGGTTCTGAATGGGTAACGAACAGTCAGGATATCTTGTGGAGACGTTCTAAACTCGGTTTGAACTTTGCGCAAAATGAAATTGAAAACCTAGATGCTTATTTGGCAAATAAACCAAACACTACGGTTGCTGCTTAAAAGTTATTGATAAAAAAGCCCCTTGTCCATGCATAGACAAGGGGCTTTTTTATTTTTTGTTTGGGCTAAACCTTTACAGTTTAGTATTTAAACTTGAGTGCAACGGTGTAGTTTGCTGGCTCACCATAAAAGGATTGACCATCGGTAAAGCTATTTAGATATTTTTTATTGGTCACATTGTCGGCATTGGCTTGAATGCTGAAACGCGGGTTAACTTCATAGCTTGCCATTAAATTGATCAGTGCATAATCGCTTTGTTGAAGATAAGTGGCATAGGTAGGGTCTAAACGACTGATTTTACTTTGCCATTTTAAACCGGCACCAACTTTCAGTTTTGGTAACTGTGTTGGAGAGTAGGTGGTGAGGAGGTTAAAGCTTTGTGTCGGGTTGTAGGTTCTGGCTGCACCGCCATTTTTTAAATCTTGTAAGCTAAATTGAGTGTAACCCAGAGAAACATTGACTTGATCGGTTAACTGACCAGCCAAACCAACTTCTACACCCTGTGAGCGTAGGTCGCTGATTGCGACTTTACGGTTAAGTGGATTGCCATCCGTAGCGCGTAGCGGATAGTTATTTTCTTCCGTTCTGAAAATGGCCAGTGTTCCCGTTAACTTGTCATCTAGCCATGAGCTTTTGAATCCAAGTTCGTAACTTTTTCCTTTGATTGGATCTGCGACTTTGCCCGTCGCTTCATCAACTGAGGTCTGTGGTCTAAAAATAGAGGTATAACTCATATAACCTGTATATTCAGGAGTGAAGTTATAGGTAAGGCCTGCATAAGGTGAAACTTTACTTTCACTATAATTCATTGGTGCATTATAGCTTGAGCCTTCACTTTTGGCCTGAACATAGTTTGCGCCTAAGGTTAATTTGAGGTCGTCATTCAGATGAAGGCGTGTGGCTGCATAAACCGATTGGTTGCGTTGCGTATAGTCAGCTGTTTGAGAAAAATTAGACCAACTTACGCTGCTGGGTGTCCAACTCGCCCAATCGGTTGTATAGGGGCTATTGTCAACATAGCTGATATTGCTATCCAGAAGTGTTCCTTTTTTCTCATGGTCATTTTGATGACTTTTGGAGAAGGTATAGCCAACAATTGCTTCATGTTCGCGATTGAATAGGTCGAATTTACCTTGCAAATTAAAATCGGCGGTATGTAGTTTATTGTTTTCCAGAAAGCCACTTGGAGTGAGTGAAATACCTGAACCATCTGCTTTAGGGTAGCCATAATAGTAGAGTAGCTGGCTTTGGCGATCTTTTTCGTTATAGTTATAGCTTAGATTGGCAGACCATGTTTCTAAGAATTTTTGCTTTAACTCAATGAAGGCATTGCGTGACGTGTTGTCCCAGTAAGCCCAATCTGGATTTGGGTTATAAGAGCGGTCATAACTGATTTGTTTGCCTGAAGCATCCATGAGCGGGAGCGCACCCCAATTGTTGGCATTAGGCTTGTTTTTTTCTTGACTGGCGCCGATGGTCAATAGTGTCTGGTCCGTAATATCAGCTTCTATAACCCCTGCAATCCCATTTTTCTCAGATGAATAACGGTCTAAATAGGAATGACCTGTTTGCTCGAATCCAGACAGACGGCCACGAATATTTGAAGAGAGGCTGCCAGAGACATCGGCCTCGTAGCGTTGGGTATCCCATGAACCATAGCTTAAACCTGCATTGGCTTGGAATTCTTTGGTTGGGCGTTTGCGAATATAGTTGATGGTCGCACTTGGATCACCAAATGCATTGGTCAGTGCATCTGCACCTTTGATGACTTCTATGCGGTCATAGAAGTAACTATCTGGATTGGTGTCATTATAGTTCCAGCCACTCGCAGGAAATCCAACCCCATCGACCAAAATATTTGAAATTTCGAAACCCCGTGCCATATACACTGAGCGGTCAGTTTCGGCAGAGTTGACGATAACACCAGGCGTGTTATTTAAAATATCTCTAGAGCTGGTTAAGCCAAAATCTTCAATTTGTTGACGTGTCACCACATTAATGGTTTGAGGTGTTTCTTTGGCTTCAATATTGAGTTTAGTGGCGCTGGCGCTGTTTTTAATCTTGTATGCCTGAGTTTTTTCACTATTATCATCGTCATGTGTAGCTTGCACTTTGATGCTTGGGAGTTGTTGTGATCCCTCGTCTAGCGCATGACTATATGAGCTAATGGAGATTAATCCTGAGATTGCCAAAAAGAGAGGGGTACGTTTAAAAAAGGGGGAGAGGCCCATGTTTACAACCATGTAAATGAGAAATATTATTATTACAATTATTATTAATGTTTATTGAGTTTGCAATTTATTTCACTGTGGGGTTGATGGGAATAGTTGTATTGATAGGCGAATTTAATAGAATTTTTCGAAGAGGCGACAATAAAAAAGGCCGCCGAAGCGACCTTTTTTATAATCTCCCTGAGTCCCTCTTTAATAAAGAGGGGAATTAAGGTGATTAAGCAGATTTAACAGCTGCTAATAATTCATTTTGACGATCTTTAAGCGCTTGAGGTAAGCGAGCACCAAGTTTAGTAAATAGCTCAGTGTGGCTTTCAAGCTCTTTGATCCATTGATCTTTGTCTTGAGCAGTAACAGTGTTGAATTGCTCTTTAGAGAAATCAATACCAGTCCAGTTCAATTGTTCGTAAGTTGGAACATAGCCAATTGGTGTTTCAGTTGCTTCTGCACGACCTTCACAACGATCAATGATCCACTCAAGAACACGCATGTTTTGACCGAAACCAGGCCATACGAAGTTACCTTCGGCATCACGACGGAACCAGTTTACGTTGAAGATTTTTGGTAATTTATTACCCGCAGCTTCAGCTTTCGCGCCGACTTTTTTGCCCATGTCTAACCAGTGACCGAAGTAATCAGCCATGTTGTAGCCCGCAAATGGAAGCATTGCGAATGGGTCACGACGAACGATACCTTGTTGGCCAACAGCCGCAGCAGTAGTTTCAGAACCCATGGTTGCAGCTTTATAAACGCCATCCACCCAGTCAAATGCTTCAGAAACTAAAGGCACTGTGTCTGCACGACGACCGCCAAAGATGAATGCAGAGATTGGTACACCTGCTGGATTTTCCCAGTCAGCATCAATCGAAGGGCATTGACCCGCAGAAACAGTAAAGCGTGAGTTTGGATGCGCTGCTTTTTCGCCTTCAACGTAAGGTTGACCTTTCCAAGTAATCAGGTCTGCTGGAACTTCTTTAGTTAGACCTTCCCACCATACTTCGCCGTCTTTGGTTACAGCAACGTTGGTATAAATCACATCTTTATGCATCGTTGCGATACAGTTCGGGTTAGTCTTGGTATTTGTACCAGGCGCAACACCGAAGAAACCAGCTTCTGGGTTGATGGCATATAAGCGACCATCTTCACCTGGTTTGATCCAAGCAATATCGTCACCTACAGTCTCGATCTTCCAGCCTTCGTAGCCTGCTGGTGGAATCAACATTGCAAAGTTGGTTTTACCACAAGCAGAAGGGAATGCTGCTGCGATGTAGTGTTTTTCACCTTGTGGGTTGGTCACGCCTAAAATAAGCATGTGTTCAGCTAACCAGCCTTGCTCACGACCCATTGCAGACGCAATACGTAATGCCAAGCATTTTTTGCCTAGTAGTGCATTACCGCCGTAGCCAGAACCGTAAGACCAGATTTCACGTGTTTCTGGGTAGTGAACGATATATTTTTCATTATTACATGGCCAAGCAACATCTTTCTCGCCATCTTTAAGCGGTGCAGCAACAGTGTGTACACATGGGATAAACTCGCCATCGGTGCCTAACACGTCATAAACTGCTTTGCCCATACGTGCCATTTTTGTCATGCTGACGGCAACGTAAGGAGAATCTGTTAACTCAATACCGATATGAGCAATGTGGCTTCCTAAAGGACCCATCGAGAAGGGAACCACATACATGGTACGGCCTTCCATTGCACCGTCAAATAATCCATTTAATTTTGCACGCATCTCAGCAGGAGCAACCCAGTTATTGGTTGCGCCAGCATCTTCTTGATTTTGAGAGCAGATATAAGTGCGATCTTCAACACGAGCAACGTCAGAAGGGTCAGAATTTGCAAGATAAGAACCAGGATGTTTTTCTTGGTTGAGTTTCTGCATGGTGCCGTTAGCGATCATCAAGTCCATAAGACGTTGATATTCTTCTTCGCTGCCGTCACACCATTCGATTTTTGCTGGTTTGGTTAATTTTGCAATTTCTTCCACCCATGCAATTAGCTTAGGGTGACGAACGAATTCTGGTGCGTTCACTTGGGTCATGGTGATGCCTTTTTAAAGTGTGTACAACGTACAAGTTCTATCTACTGGATGGCAGTAAGACAGAGGAAGTAAAAAAAGTGGCTGTATTAAAGCATAAAATCATAAAAAATATAAGACTAAAGAATGGGTGGGGGGATTGAGGTGCTTAGGGGGTATTCCTTTTATTTTATTGTTTTTAAATGACTTTATTATTTTATATTTTGGTATTTTGTTTATTTATATATGTTATTTTTGTTATAAATCATATTTTAAAACAATGATTTAATTTATTTTTTGCTTTTTTGAGAATTGTTATTGATTATATGAATGAAGCTCATTCAAAATTTACATAAACAAGCTTTTATTTGTTGATTTTGTAAACAAAAATATGATTATTCTCGCCCTTAAGGTGGATGTTAATGACTCAGAATTTACAGCCTTTATCTATTATTTATAATCAAAAATCAGGTTTTCATGCAGCGCAGCAGGATGAAGAATATGAGCGTCTCATGACCTTCTGGACGCAATATGGATTCGAAATCCAGGTATTTGAGTTAAATCAGCAGGTCAACTTTGATGAGATGATGCAAGATGTTTTACTTCGGCATCGACAGGCTGATTTTCGTGGTGTTGTGGTTGCTGCAGGTGGGGATGGGACTCTGAATGCGGTTGCCAAGAAGCTAATTCATACCGATATCCCGATGGGAATTATACCGTTGGGAACGTTTAATTATGTGGCTCGGGCATTAAACATCCCCATTGATGTTGCTCAAGCGGCAGAGGTGATCGCAACGGGGAAAATACAAGATGTTCATGTGGCAGCGATCAATGACCAGATTTATTTGAATAATGCGAGTTTGGGGCTCTATCCTTTATTTATTAAGAAACGTGAACTTTATAATCAACGGTTAGGGCGTTTTCCCTTAAATGCCTATACATCGGGTTTAGATGTATTGCTGCGTGAATATAAGTCATTGAAATTAGCTGTCACTGTAGATGGTCAAAAATATCCAGTTGCGACCCCATTGATTTTCTTTGGTAATAATCAACTGCAGCTCAGTGATATGAAATTAAGAATTGCGAAATGTGCGGCAGATGGCAAACTGGCAGGTGTTGTCGTTGCGAAAAGTGATCGTCTCAGTTTATTGAAAATGTTATGGAAACTCATTCAGGGCAAAATTGATCAAGCTGCTGATGTGTATTCATTTTGTGCCGAGCATATACAGGTTGACTGTAAAAAGCCAAAATTAACGGTAGCTGTAGATGGAGAGCTTATGGAAATGCAAACCCCATTAAAATTTTCAGTTGAAAAATCTGCATTAAAAGTGATGGTTCCTAATGCTATTACATCTGTCTGACCTACATTTTGGAACGGAACGCGAAGTTTGTATTCAGGCGATCAAGCGGTTTTGTTTAGAGCATCAGCCAGAAGCTGTGGTTGTCAGTGGTGATCTCACCCAACGTGCACGTTTTAAGCAATTCTATGCATGTCGTCAATTTTTAGATGCCTTGTCGATTCCTTATCTGGTGGTTCCTGGCAATCATGATATTCCACTCTTCCATATCTGGAACCGTTTTTTCTCGCCCTTTGTTCGTTATCAGGCGTTCTTTGGTCGCTTGGAAACCACATTGGAAACAGAGCATTTTTATATTGTAGGGATGAATAGCATTCGCCGTAGATACCATACGCGTGGACATATTTCGCTGGAGCAAATCCACGAAACTGACGAAAAGCTAAACAATGCTCCGCCAAATAAACTTAAGTTGGTGACCTTCCATCAGCCTTTTTATACTTTTCCCAATCAGCATGGGGATAAGGACTGTCCTGTACTTGCGAAAATTGCATTAAAGCGCTGGGGGGAACGGGGCTTATCAGGTTTATTGCATGGGCATCTACATAACGTAGCCGTGCATGATTTAAATCAGATTTTTCAGTTGGGATTTAATCATCCGATTTTAGATATCCATGCAGGTACAGCAACTTCGAATCGATTACGTTTTGGATTAACCAATAGTTTTAATGTGATTTTGAAGGATGGAACGGTGGAACATTATTGGTTAGATGAACAAGAGAGGCTTTTTAAGCCTTCCAGATTCTAGCCGTATTAAAGGCTTTATAATTGATAAGATTTTTATATTGAAATAAAAATATAATTATTAATTTCTTAACAGTTTGTTTTGTTTGAACTTTTATTGATTTTGAAATATATTCAAGGCTCTTAAATTTTAAGAAAATAAAAATATTTAATTTAATGAAGGATGGGGAAATGAAAAAAAAGCAAAGTCAGAGTGACTCTTTAATTCCATATAAAGTGTTAAATAATCATATAGGATATGAGCTGTTTGATTTGAATAAGGTGAATCTTTTTGAGCAAGCTGCAATTCAATTAAATAACATACTTATTGATAAAAAAACGAATATAAATATTGGGGTGAATAGTGAAAAACCAGTTGGTTTCATTGATCATGATATCGCTGGAAATATTACAAAGAGTTACGACGGAGGCTATTTTTTTAGCTTTTTGAATACAGCTTTGCATAAGGTCGTATCAAAGGCTTATAGCCTTTTTGATGCTGATTTTTTTAAAACTTTAGATGCTATGTCTATTGATCAGTTTAAGGGGAATAGTGGAGATAACATTTATTATGTCAATCACTCTTCTGATTTTGTACAAGAGTATAGTACTGAATATTATGAAATATTTGGGGATGTCTGGGTTGATAATAGCTACTATGAATCACAATGGGTCGAGAGTGGCTATGAACATCAAAACCTGATTGTTGATGGATATAATGAATCTATATGGGTTGAAAGTGGATATTACGATCAAGTTGAGGTAGTGGAGGGGCGTACAGAGCAAGTTTTAGTGGAGCAAGGTTATTTTGAAACACAAAAAGTTTATAAAGATCAAGCTGGAAAGGTTTATATAGATGACAATTCACCTAGCGGTCATTATTATCAATATTTGGCTCAATATTATGATGCTAAAACAAAGACTTGGCAGGATGGGTACGCGTTAGATTGGATTGAGTCGAAAACTGTTTGGATTGACACCAGTTATTATCAAGAACAATGGATTGAGACCAATCATTATCAAAAAACAATATGGGTTGATACAAGTCACTATGAGGATCAATGGGTCGATACAAGTCATTATGAAAAGGAATGGATTGACACCAGTGGTTATGAAAATATTTTAATAAGCAGTGGCTATTGGGAAAATCAAATAGTTGAATTAGGCTATCGGGATGTAGATTTCGGTGGACACGATAAGATATTTAGTTCTGTAAGCTATAATTTAAGTGACGATTTTGCTGAAATAAATGTTTTAGGATCGGAACAGCAATACCTTCAAAGTGGTAAATATGTTGAGGATCTAGAGCTAATTGGGTATGCAAATCTCAATGCCACGGGCAATGGATTAGATAATCTGATTACAGGCAATGCTGGAAATAATAGTCTAGATGGTCGTGGTGGTCACGACACCTATGTTGGAGGCATTGGTTCAGATACGGTGGTTTATACCCTATTGAATTGTAGCGATGGGCTTGTGGATCGCTGGCAAGATTTTCATGTTGGTAATGTCTGGACAGATTCACAAGCGGACAAGATTGATCTCAGTCAATTATTGACAGATTATGCTGGAGACGGCTCGGTTACCTCTCTGGAAAAATTCATTCATGTGAATCAAGAGGGTGATAATACGATCGTTAGTATTGATCGAGATGGTGAAGCCTCTGTTGAGAACAGTGTTCATTTGGTAGCACTCAACAATGTCAACACAACATTGAGTGAATTATTGGGTAATCATCAAATTATTTTTTAAACGTCTTTTTTATCAAAATGAAGAGCTGTCAATGACAGCTTTTTTTGTTAGCTGTAGACAATTTGTTCAATCAAAATCAGTTTGCAGAAAAAATACTAAAAAAGTCGAGTTTTTTTTCATTTCCCCCTTGAAGCCATTTTTTTCAACCCCACAAAAGTGGCATATCAAAATTTTATGTATTGCCAAGAACTGGCGGTACACATTAATCAAAAAGACTAAGTCTGATGGAGTTAACTATGAGCAACATTCGTCCATTACATGATCGTGTTGTGATTCGTCGCGTAGAAGAAGAAACTAAAACGGCTGGTGGTATTTTACTTCCAGGTTCTGCTGCTGAAAAACCATCTCAAGGTGAAGTAATCGCAGTGGGTAATGGTCAGATCACTGACAATGGCGTTCGTGCTTTAGACGTTAAAGTTGGCGATAAAGTATTGTTTGGTACTTATGCCGGTACAACAGTAAAAGTAAGTGGTGAAGAGCTCTTGATCATGAAAGAGTCAGACATCTTAGCGGTACTTGAAGGCTAATCGATACCTAACTCAAATTTATTATCAGATTCAGTATTTAAAAAGATTCGGAGTTTAACATGTCAGCTAAAGACGTAAAATTTGGTGATTCAGCTCGCTCAAAAATGATTGCAGGCGTCAACGTACTTGCAGATGCGGTAAAAGTAACTTTAGGTCCTAAAGGCCGTAACGTTGTGATCGACCGTTCTTTCGGTGCTCCACACATCACTAAAGATGGTGTAACCGTTGCAAAAGAAATTTCATTAAAAGACAAGTTTGAAAACATGGGTGCTCAACTTGTTCGTGAAGTTTCTTCTAAGACCAATGACATCGCGGGTGACGGTACAACAACGGCAACTGTACTTGCTCAAGCAATCTTGAACGAAGGGATCAAATCTGTAACTGCAGGTATGAACCCAATGGATTTAAAACGTGGTATCGACATCGCAGTGAAAACGGTTGTTGAAAATATCCGTACCAATGCAAAACCTGCAGATGACTTCAAGGCAATTGAACAAGTCGGTTCGATTTCTGCAAACTCTGACACCACTGTTGGTAAGTTGATTGCACAAGCAATGGAAAAAGTGGGTAAAGAAGGTGTAATTACTGTAGAAGAAGGTTCTGGCTTCGAAGACGCTTTAGACGTTGTAGAGGGTATGCAGTTCGACCGTGGTTATATCTCTCCATATTTCGCGAACAAGCAAGATACATTGACTGCGGAACTTGAAAATCCATTCATCCTTCTTGTTGACAAAAAAATCAGCAACATTCGTGAATTGATCGCTGTACTAGAAGCCGTTGCTAAAACAGGTAAACCACTTCTTATCATCGCTGAAGATGTTGAAGGTGAAGCGCTTGCGACACTTGTTGTGAACAACATGCGCGGTATCATCAAAGTATGTGCGGTAAAAGCACCTGGTTTTGGTGACCGTCGTAAAGCAATGCTTCAAGACATCGCGATCTTGACTGGCGCGACTGTGATTTCTGAAGAAGTGGGTATGTCTTTAGAACAGGCTTCTCTTCAAGATTTAGGTACTGCACATAAGATCACTGTTTCTAAAGAAAACACAGTGATTGTTGATGGTGCTGGTAATGCAGCGCAAATCGCTGAACGTGTTCAACAGATCCGTGCGCAAATTGAAGAATCTACTTCTGAATATGACAAAGAAAAACTTCAAGAACGTGTTGCTAAATTAGCAGGCGGCGTTGCAGTCATCAAAATTGGTGCAGCAACTGAAGTTGAAATGAAAGAGAAGAAAGACCGTGTAGACGATGCACTTCATGCAACGCGTGCTGCGGTTGAAGAAGGTGTTGTTGCTGGTGGTGGTGTTGCACTGGTACGCGCAGTGAATGTGTTAGATAACTTAAAAGGTGCTAACGAAGATCAAACTGCGGGTATTAACATTTTACGTCGTGCAATCGAAGCGCCTCTTCGTCAAATCGTTTCGAATGCAGGTGATGAGCCTTCAGTTGTGATCAATGCAGTTAAAGCGGGCGAAGGTAACTTCGGTTATAACGCTGCTACTGGCGAATATGGCGATATGTTGGAAATGGGTATTCTTGACCCAGCGAAAGTAACACGTTCTGCACTTGAGCACGCAGCTTCTGTGGCTGGTTTGATGTTGACAACTGAATGTATGATTACTGATATCCCAGAAGATAAACCAGCTGCTCCAGATATGGGCGGTATGGGTGGTATGGGCGGCATGATGTAATACATCTTCGTCTAGATCAAAAAATCCCTGCATATGCAGGGATTTTTTTATGTAAAAAGATCGAATTTCTATCGAAATAAAATAATCATCCATGTAAAGAAGATAATGGCTAAAGAGACAAATTGTGCAGCACTGCCCATATCTTTGGCATTTTTAGACAGTGGATTTTTTTCCAAGGAAACGCGATCAACTACGGCTTCAATGGCTGAGTTAAATAGTTCTACAATAATCGCCAGTAAACAGACAGCGACCATCAGCGCTTGCTCAACTGCGGTGACAGTCAAGAAGAAACTGAGCGGGATCAAAATTACATTGAGTAATAGAATTTGTCGGAAAGCAGCTTCATAGCGAAAAGCAGCTTTAAAACCAGCAACTGAATAGCCTGTGGCATTGAGAATCCGTTTAATGCCATTTTTGCCTTTATAAGGAGAGTATTGCGTCATTACGATGGAGGAATTAGGGAAAGTTCTAGTATAAGAGCAAAGATGTTGCAGTAAATTGGCAATATGTCGCATGCGTGTAGCAAGAGCAGCATTTTTCGGTCATTTAATCACTACAGAGTTGTATTTATGAATTGTCAATTGGGAGTCTGCTAAGGATAATAGGCTGAGATTTATTGATGGAAGCTTCTGTATGAAAATTATCGCAGATGAAAATTTGGCATTTACCGATTATTTCTTTGCGGAATTTGCAGAAATACAGCATCGTGCAGGGCGAACGCTAACACACAGTGATGTGCAGGATGCCGATGCACTTTTGGTTCGGTCGGTGACCAAAGTGAATCATGCGTTGATTGATCAGAGCAAAATAAAATTTGTGGGCAGTGCCACCATTGGAACAGATCATCTTGATTTGCAAGCATTAGAACAACAACATATTGCTTGGAGCAACGCACCAGGCTGTAATGCTCAGGCAGTCGCAGAATATGTAATTACCGCCTTACTCCATTTAGATTGCGATCTTTTAGAACAGAATAAAGCGTTTACTTTAGCCATCGTGGGGCTAGGCAATGTCGGAAGCCGTCTGGCTGTGATGGCACAATTACTGGGCTGGCATGTGATTGGCTATGATCCTTATGTGCAGTTGGCTGGTATTGAAAATGTCTCTTTTGACGAGCTGTTAAAACGTGCCGATGCCATTTCAATTCATGTACCTTTAACTGTATCGGGTGATTATCCAACACAGCATTTATTTAATGCGGCCACATTTGCTGAGATGAAGGCATCTGCGATTCTAATCAATAGTGCACGTGGTCCTGTGATCCAACAAACTGCGTTAATGGATGATATTGCAAAGACGAAACGCCAAGTGGTACTGGATGTCTTTGAGTTTGAGCCAGAGATTTCGCAACTGCTTTTAGACATGCTGGCTTTGGCGACTCCACATATTGCAGGTTATAGCTTGGAAGGTAAGGCCAGAGGGACGCAAATGATTTATGAAGCCTTTTGCCATAGCTTTAAATATGACATCTCCAAGCGTTTTGAAAGTCAATTGCCGCCAGTAGAACAATATTTTGAGCGACAGGATTTAAAAGCGGTACTTAAGCGGTATTTGACGCAGATTTATGATATCGCTGCTGATGATCAGCAACTTCGTGCCTATGTCCAAAATGGAAAGGTTGAGCAAAAAGCATTTGATTTACTTCGTAAAAACTATCCTTTGCGCCGTGAGTGGGCTGCACATGGTGGGCCAAAAGCATGAGTCAAGCAATGAAAACCTACCAACCGACCTGTTCAATCGATGCTTTAAAAGCGCGTGCAGAAATGTATCGTAAGATTCGCCAGTTTTTCGCTGAGCGGCAAGTCCTTGAGGTTGAAACACCAGTTTTGTCACAGGCAGGGGTAACCGATGTGCATTTGGCTTCAGTACAGGTGCAACGCCATATTCATGGCAAATTAAATACCCAGTATTTACAGACCTCTCCCGAATTTCCAATGAAGCGTTTATTGGCCAGTGGCAGTGGGCCGATCTATCAAATCTGTAAAGTTTTCCGCGATGATGAGCATGGTCGTAAGCACAATAGTGAATTTACCATGCTGGAATGGTATCGACCGGGGCTCGATTTGAAAGGATTAATGCATGAAACTGCTGATCTGTTAGAAAGCTGTTTGGCGCATCGCTTTGGCGAAATCCGTCCTGTTGTTCTCAGTTATAAACATGCGTTTCAGGATCGTTTGGAAATTAATCCTTTACAGGCAAGCCTGAAGCAGCTTAAAGACACGGCCAATCGGGTTGGCCTGAATCTTGATTTGGGCGATGACCGTCTGGGCTATATGGATTTGTTATTTTCTCATTTTGTCGAGCCGAGTTTAGGCTTTGATGCCCCTGTATTTTTAACTGATTTTCCACCTGAAATGGCTTCGCTGGCAAAAGTGAAACAGGATGCAGACGGTGAACTGGTTGCAGCACGTTTTGAGGTGTATATCGAAGGCTTGGAGCTAGCCAATGCCTATGATGAACTTTTGGATGCCGAGGTTCTGGCTTCTCGTTTTCAGGCAGACAATACAGAGCGCGCTCAGCAAGGATTACCTGTCATTCCAACGGATCAGCATTTGTTGGCGGCCTTGCCGAACATGCCAGAATGTTCAGGTATTGCTTTAGGTGTGGATCGATTGTTGATGGTGGTTATGAACCAGCTCAACATTAATCAGGTGATTGCCTTTCCCGCCGAGATTGCATAAGGGGTATTCGAGATTATACCCACTGCATCAACAATTGAATCAATTCACTTTGTCGGTGCGTGTTGGTTTTCTTGAAAATCGATTGTAAATGTTTTTTTACGGTATCTGCTTGAATGTCATGTGTAAGGGCAATTTCTTTGGTGGTTTTACCTTCAAGCAGTTGCTCGCAGATTTTGTGCTCAACAGGGGTAAACATAAAAAGTTGCGTACAAATGTCTTTCTGGTATTTGGGCTTAGGCTTAAGCCCTGAGAATGTTGCCAGTAAGACTGGGCGTAAACCAAAAATCTTATGTGTTTTTTCTGGGCTGAGTAAATCCAGTGTTAGGAATAAATGTTGATCTAGCATCATGACTTTGCTGCGTTGTGCATGTGCCAGATCGTGATGGTTTTTATAAAGACGTTCTAATTCAATCAAGTTCTGATCGAATTGTTGTTGCTTGTTTTCATTCAATAGGAAGCGGCGTTGCTTAATCTGGATCTGTTCATTCGATGCTAATAATTGTTCTGCCTCAGTATTAATTTCAAGGATATCGCCATTCAGATTAATAATTGCGATCGGCTGATTCATTTTTTGAATCAGTTGTGACCCAAGTAAGGTCATGGTGGAATATTCAAAATGATGCCGATATTGCTGAATCTTTTGCTGCAGCATTGGCAAAATCTCGTACACCGGTTCTAGCTCAGTGCAGTTTAAAGCACCACGATCAGGACTGGTGAGAAAGGCTAGAATGACACAAACTTTGTGGTCATAAATCACCTGAATGGCTGAGCAGAAGCGTAAATTCAGGGGAGCTAAGACTTGTTGGTAGACTTGAGTCTGGATAATTTCTTGTTCTGCAAAATGTTGGACGCAATGCATCCAGCCTGACATCGGGGCTGCTAATAATTTTTTTAAACGTGGATCATCATCAAATTCGAGGCGGATCTGTTTAAGAGCAGCTTGTTCAAGTTGATTGGCATCAAAATCGACGCCGTGATGAACACTGAAAGAAAGCGCTTGTACCTCAAGGTCGACAGCCAGCAGTTGGGATGCCTGCAGATCAAAGTAATGGTTCAGTTGTTCCAGAAAAATCATCCAATCATCAGCATGCTGAACCTTGTTCAATATTTTGAGGACAGCGCCATGCTGGATTAGATTCATCTAAAAATTCCATCAGAAGAATAAAATATATCCTTGTAGTTTATATCGGTTGTTAATAAATGAAATTACTAATTGGAAAAAATGTGATTTATTATGCAATTATCGGATGAAGTGGATTATTTGGTATAAATAAAAAGGCGATAAGAGACCTAAACCTATAAAGACTTAAGGTGGATTCATAATTACTTTGTAGTGGGAAAGGCTCAATTTCATCACTGAACAATCAGCTTGAACAGAACGAGTGCAAAAGAGAATGCACCAGAAATTTGATGCATTATTTTTTGATTCACTTTGAACGCGATATTGAATTTCTTACGCATAGGTCGTCAAAAATGCTGAACAGCAGTAGGTATCAAGATTGCGTGCGTAAGATGGTTCTAAACCCGACATGGGTTGCAGCTAAATCAAATTCTTGTGGGTAACGACTACTATTTCGATAACGAGCACAAAAGTTAGAAGCACATAAAAAAGAACCGCCCTTCAATACATATTGCGTTGCAGTGCTGTTCTGTTGTCGCAGTTCCGCATAATTGCCCATGTGTTGATCATGTGCGCCGTGATAGACAGAAGACGTCCATTCCCAGACATTGCCAATCATATCGAATAATTGAAAGGCATTGGCGGGGTAACATCCCACGGGAGCTACACCGTCGAAGTGATCTTCCGCTGTATTGTTGAGTGGGAATTCACCTTGCCAGTAATTGGCTTGGGGATGTTGATGCGCATCTTGAGGTGCTTGGTGTAAAGGGGTATCTGTTGTTGATCCAGCTTTGGCGGCATACTCCCATTCTTGTTCGGAAGGTAAATCTCGCCCTAACCAGACCGCATAATGTTCTGCATCATTTTTGGTGACATAACGCACAGGTTCGGAGGGAAGAGGAGCTTGACCTGCTGCGCCGTTGGGGGTTTTCCAAGAGTAATCGCTTTTCAGTTGCCACCATTGATTCGGATGATTTACATCAGGGGAAAATACAGCTGCCTGTTTTTGTTTCTCCGCATCGGTGATATAGCCTGTTGCTTTGATAAAACTGGCAAATTGGGCAACTGTCACCTCCGTTTGGTCAATCCAGAACCCTTCAACTTGGCGTTGTGGTTTGCCAAAATTCAGCTCATCAGGGTAGGCTAAATTGGAACCGAGTTGAAATGTTCCTTGCGGAATCCAAACCATGCCCGCAGTTTTACTGTGTTGCCATGCATGGGGTAAGCCAGAATACTGTTGGCATTGCGGCAATGAGCCAAGGGGAGCTGTGACAGTCGCCGTTTGCCGATGGGACGTTGTGGCGTCTGGGGCAACTTTGCTACAGCCTGCCACAAGGGACAGGCTGCAGAGTGAGATTAAAATGGGCGAGAGTTTCATTTAAGGAAGTATTCCTTGACGCCATTTTGTTGGGTGTATTTATTATAAACATCCACCAACTCTTGCAGCTTGGCTGGGTTCTCCTGCGCAAGATTTCGAGTTTCTCCCCGGTCATTTTTGAGGTTGTAGAGCTCCCATGTACCCGTCCCAAGTCCAGATGTTCCTTGTAGGGCGATTTTCCAGTCTCCTTGACGTGCATATTTACTGCCATGTAATTCATCAGCAAAACTAAAGTTCACAGGGCGAATTGCTTGAGCCTTATTTTCAAGTACAGCTTTCCAAGAATAGCCACTTGGTGTATTAATTGGGCGACCTTTGTATTGGCCTTGTGGAACGGCAATGTTGGCATAGTCAAGAACCGTTGGGAAAACATCAAGAACGGAAGCAAAGCCATGATAGGTTGCTTGTGCTTTGCTTTGATCAGGCAGCTTTACAATCGCAGGTGCGGTCGTTGCGCCTTCGCCTGCCGTATCTTTCCAAAGGTGAAAGGGGGCGGCACTGACTTCTGCCCAACGTGGCCCGACATAATGGTAAGAGCTTGAGGTTCCGACATTATCAACGCTATTATCAAACCCAGATTCAGCCCCATAATTACCACGGATAAAACCTTCGGCGCCATTGTCAGACACAAAGAAAATTAGAGTATTGTCATATAGATTATTGCGTTTTAGATATTGAATGACCCGACCGATGTTGGCATCCAGATTTTCGACCATACCCGCATAGATTTCCATTCTGCGTGCTTCCAAGGCCTTTTGCTCGGGTGAAAGTTCATTCCATTTACCGTATTTTTGTGGTGCATTTTGTGTGGCAATAGGGTCTGCTGCTGTAAAGTTGGCGGGGATCAGTCCGAGTTGCTTTTGGCGGGCAATCCGTGCATCTCGAATGACCTCATAGCCGACATCATAAACACCACGATAGCGGTCACGATATTCGGCAGGTGCTTGTAAGGGCCAATGTGGAGCAGTATAGGCTGCATAGGCAAAAAAGGGCTTTCCAGAGTTTTTACCTGAGTCTAAATAGCTAATCAGTTTATCGGTGTAATAATCGGTTGAGAAAAAATTATCAGGCAGAGATGAAATTGGGACGGGTTTGCCATCTTCAGTATAGGTTGCATTACGTTTATAGGCCGAAGGTGCTTGTTTAAAATGTAAGTCTAGACCTTGTAACAAGGTAAAGGAATGGTCAAAACCTTTGGCATGTGCATTGCTTGCATCGGTTAAACCCAAGTGCCATTTGCCACTGATATAGGTACGATAACCATTGTCTTTGAGAACCTCTGCTATGGAAAGTGAGCGTTCATTTAAATAGCCCTCATAACCAGGCTGTCCTTTCAGGTGTGGTGGTGTAAGTTCAGCCATGGCACCAATACCAGCCAAATGATGATCTGTGCCTGAAATCAATTGCGAACGGGTTGGGGAACAGGTTGGTGCCGTATGATAATCGGTTAGAATGCGGCCTTCTCGCGTCAGGGCATCAATGTTTGGAGTACGGATTTCTCCACCGAAAGCCCCTAAATCTGAATAGCCTAAATCATCCGCCATGATAAATAGCACATTGGGTTGTTTCTTGGTTTCAACCACGCTATTGGAGCGATCTGAATCATTATCGCTGCAAGCTGAAAGTGAAAGGCTGAATAATGCAATAGAAAGGGTAGTAAGTAAGTTGTGACCAGACATTAGAATCGACTTAATTTTCTATAAGAATTAAGGCGAGTTTAGAGTGATGATTTTTATGATAAAAATAATTAAAATTTGATTGTTAATCTTAAAAAAAGAAAAGCCCCAAGCGCGGGGCTTTGCTCTGGAATGATTTAAAATGGAATTTTGGTGAGCTGATTGAGGAAATGAGGAACTACTCTTGGTTCCAAGATAATGGTCACGACCACACCATAGGCAGCTCCCCACAAGTGGGCGCTGTGATTGATATTGCTATTGCCTCGTTTACCTGACCAGATGCTATAAGCCACATATAAAATGGCAAAAATAATGGCAGGAACAGGAATGAAGAAAACGAAAATCAGGTTCCACGGCTGGAACAGGATATAGGCAAATAGCACTGCTGAAACAGCACCAGAAGCCCCTAGGCTGGCCCAGCGAGCATCATGGCGATGTTTTAGATAGCTGGGTAGAATCGCAACAATCAGTCCACCGAGATAAAATAAAACAAAACCCATGTCATAGAAAAACTGACGGTAGAAGCTTTCAATGATATTGCCAAAGAAAAACAGCGTGATCATATTGAACAATAAATGTGTTCCATCGGCATGAATGAAACCATGTGTGATAAAACGATCATATTGTCCACGTTGCATGGCGGGTGGCCAAAAAATTAAACGGTTCATTACTGCTTGATTGGAAAATGCCAATAAGGAAATTGCCACAGTAATAATAATCAGTGTCACAGTGTGACCAAAGGGTAAATGTAACATATAGCTTTTAAATTGATCAGTGTCTAAGCAATAATGCCATTAAAAACTTAATAAACAATGATCTTGCATAGAATTCCTACAAAAATGGTTGATTTTTTTTAATTACCCTCCATCTTCGGTTAATATAACGACATCAGCTTGAGGATTATTGTTATGTCGACTGAGAACACCAACACTGCTGTCGCAGAAGAAATTCCAAACCTTTTAATTACTCCCTCTGCACAAGAGTATTTAGGTGATTTATTAGCAAAGCAAAATACACCAGGGATTGGCGTTCGTGTTTTTGTAGAGAATCCGGGTACTCCACGTGCTGAATGTTGTATGGCATATAGCGCACCTGAAGAAGTGGTGCCAACAGACTATAAACAGGATTATCCTAACTTTCCTGCTTATGTCGACGCGCCATCAATTCCGTATTTGGTTGATGCTGTGATTGACTACAACAAAGACCGTTTTGGTGGTCAATTAACGTTCCGCGCACCGAACTCAAAAGTGCCACGTGTTGGGCCAGATGCATCCATTGAAGAACGCATTACCTATGTGCTGCAATCTGAAATTAACCCAGGTTTAGCAGGGCATGGCGGTAACTGTAGTTTAGTTGAAGTACAGGATAGCCCAGAACATGGCCTGACCGCAGTACTGAAATTTGGTGGGGGTTGCCAAGGTTGTTCTGCGATTGATGTCACCTTAAAACAAGGTGTGGAAACAACGTTAAGACAACATGTGCCTGAGTTACAACGCGTAGTGGATCAAACCGATCATACGCAGGCCGAAGGCGCTTATTTCAAATAATTGCTTGAAAGTGACCGTAATAAAAAAAGCCTGTTTAAGGGCTTTTTTTATTTTTTGATCAAAATGGAGATCATTTTTCGTTATTTAATAAATAGATATGTGTAGAAATAATGAATATATAAATAATAATAATTATCATTTGTATTGAGTTTTATTTATTTTTTGTTAGAATCCTCATCAATTTTTAAGCAAATCTTAAGATTTTTCTGAATCGGGTGGGAAATATGTCCAATACAATCGTGCGTCAATCATTGCTTACCATTTCCGTGCTGAGTGGTATGATGACAATTGCACACGCAGCAGAAACTCAAACCAATAAAGATGCAGTGCAATTAGACAAGATCGTGGTAACGGCAAGTGGATTTGAGCAGGATATTAAAAAAGCGGCAGCCTCTATTTCAGTACTTACACAAGAACAAATCAACAAAAAAGCATATCGCGATGTAACAGATGCCTTGAAAGATGTGCCCGGGGTGGTGGTTACAGGAGGGGGAAGCTCAAGTGATATCAGTATCCGGGGTATGGGCAGTGCTTATACGGTGATTCTGGTGGATGGTAAAAAAGTAAATTCACGCTCGGTACGACCAAATAGTGATAACTCTGGGATTGAACAGGGCTGGTTACCGAATATTGGGGCGATTGAGCGTATTGAAGTGATTCGTGGACCAATGTCTGGTTTATATGGTTCAGATGCAATGGGTGGTGTGATTAATATCATCACCAAAAAGAATGTGACCGAGTGGACTGGCTCGATTAAGGTCGATACGACATTACAAGAAAACTCGGATTCAGGAAATCAATACCAGAGCAATGCATATATTGCAGGTCCATTAATTGCGAATCTTTTATCTTTTAAAGCCAATGGGCTGTATTCTCAACGTGATGAAGATGAAATTTATGGTGGATATAAGAAGCAGAAAATTCGTGCGGGTGGAGCAGCATTTAGCCTGACACCAAATGACGATCATACCCTTGATCTAGAATATCAACGTTCGATCCAAAATCGAAATGCGACAGTTGGGAAAAGTATTTCTCCAGTACAAACTGGACGAAACCCACCGGCAAATTCGTTAACTGACTATTATCGTACCGAATATAGCTTAACCCATCGTGGCAAGATTGCTGCAGTTGAAACACATTCTTATATTCAGCGTGAAGAAAATGAAAATCCATCTCGTAAGATGGAAGCGACCAATACCACCTTTAATACCATCAATAAAATTAATTTAGGGCGTAATAGCCTTAGCTTTGGTGGGTCATATTTAAAAGAAGAGTTAGATGACCAAGGCAACCAGTTAAGTGTGGGCGGGGTAAAGCCTATTTCGAATCTTGAACGTTATAGCTGGGCATTGTTTGCTGAAAATGCTTGGAACATTGTGGATGACTTTACTTTAACCACATCACTTCGTTTAGATAAAGATGAAAATTTTGGTGATCACTGGAGTCCGAAAGTCTATGGGGTTTGGGGGTTCAATGATAACTGGGTGATTAAAGGTGGTGTTTCTACGGGGTATAAAACACCAACATTACGGGAAACTGTGGCGGCATGGGGACAAGCAACCGGTGGTAGTCAAAGCAATGGTGTGATCGTAGGGAACCCAAACTTAAAACCAGAAAAAAGTGTCAACTATGAGGTTTCTTTCAATTGGGATAATCTAGATAATCTCAACGCTAGCTTGACGCTTTTCAATAGTGAGTTTAAAGACAAAATCACAGAGATACGTGATTGTGATAAAGGTGCAGGCTCTGCTGGCTGTGATTGGCTGGGTGAAAAATTTGATTTTGTGAGCTTGAAGGAAAATGTCGATAAAGCCAATATGCGTGGTGCGGAAGCAACCTTTGGCTGGCAAGTCTTACCAAATGTCAACTTGAGTGCCAATTATACCTTCACCGATACCGAGCAAAAAAGTGGTATCAACAAAGGCAAGCCTTTAAATGAAATGCCAAAGCATATGTTCAATACGACTGCGGACTGGGAGATTAATGACCAGTTCTCAAGTTGGGGCCGTGTTAACTACCGCAGTAAAACTTCGGATTATTTAAGCCGTACTGCAATGGCGAAAGGCAAACCTGCCTATACCATGGTGGATGTCGGGTTAAACTATAAGCCAACACAAAATATCGCAGTTGCAGCAGGGATCTATAATCTATTTGATAAAGAAATTGATACAGCA
Source organism: Acinetobacter colistiniresistens (assembly GCF_000413935.1). GTDB lineage: Bacteria > Pseudomonadota > Gammaproteobacteria > Pseudomonadales > Moraxellaceae > Acinetobacter > Acinetobacter colistiniresistens. The sequence goes on from NZ_KE340379.1 coordinate 150,264, forward strand.
ACCTACAACTATGTCCTAGATGGCCGCCGTTACAATCTTGGCGTGACATATAGTTTCTAAGTCGCAGCAGCAAAAGGATAGGGCAGAAAATGCCTTATCCTTGTTTATTTAAAATTTGATTGACTGGTTCAGAATAATAAAATTTCTCTAAATAAGCACGCGCACGCTGTCTTAAATAACCCGTGCTAATCACTTGCTGTAAAACAGGGCTGAGCAAATGACTGAGCTCATTTTCAATCAACGCTTCGTCGATATTCAGATCACGTAGTAAAAGATCAAAGCTACGTTCCTGATTACGGGCATACCATGCATAGACGCCATCATGGACTTGTTGCTTCAGGTAAGGGGTTTGACGAATATGTTCCCAAATCTCATGTCCCATGCCCACGGTTTGAGGCAGGTCTTGGACTTCGACATAATTTTTCAATACAGATAAAGGCATCACTTTGATTTTATGCCAGAGATTGGCCTGAAAATGATATAGCTTGTCATCATTGAAGTGCTGGTTTAATACCTTTTCACTCATTTGGCTGATTTTTTGAATATTCTTTTGTAAGTAGTTTCCGATCGCTTCATTTAGATTTGAATCGGTCACGGTTTCTAAAACTGATTTCCCCATTTTCATAAAATGTCCCACACCCGGCACACGTTTAGACATGGAATTATCCAGATAGTCTTGAATAGAGTGTTGAATCAGTTGGGTGATCAGCGCAGAAAAAGCAGGATTATTGACGACGGTTTTAATCAGGCGTTGGCGATGTCCACTTTTGCTGGCTACGTATTGCGCAATCGAATCAATGGTGAGGACTGGAATCACATCTTCAATACGAGTTTGATCATTGATGGGATGAATCAAGGCAAAACGGATATGTTCAGCAATTTGTTCGACTAAGAATGAACTGGCAGGTGTAGCTAAAATCTGCTTTTCAATCAGGCCAAAGATTTGTTCAAATGACCACAGATGTCCTAACTGTTGTAAGCGCAACCAATGATAGAACTGCTTAAACTCATGTTGAATGGTTTCTGCTTGTGCAAACTCATGCTCTAAAAAGTCAAGTTGTGCATCAATCAGTTGTTCTATCATTGGCTGTTTAGACATAAAATCTCAAATCGTTACGGTAAATTTAGGGTGAAGAAGAGGTTGCTGGCTTTTGTACCTGAATCTTGCTTAAAAAGGGAAGGTATTGCTGTACCACCAATTGATCTGCTTCCAAGATCGGCATATGACCTACATTGTCCAAGATCACTGGTGTTTGGGCATTCTTCAGTAGGGATTTTAACTCAGGCGCTACTTCAACATTAATAATCTTATCTTGTTTGCCCCATAGGATCAGGGTCGGCGCATCAATTGAGCGAGCCAGTAAGGCAAATGAATCTGGTGTATACAGCTTATTCAAAGCAATGATTTGGTCGACCATTTTCTTGGTTTGTTCAACTTGACCAATCATCATTTTCTCTTGTGCTTGTGCAATTTCCTTTGGAATAAACGGTGGTGTAAACATGGCTTGTTGCATTAAGAAGTTAAAGTCACCTTTCTTACTCACAATCATGTTTTTTACTTGGGTTGGGTCTTTAAGATAAGGCGTGTTAGCAGATTTATAGACCCCCGCAGCATCAATCAAGAACAGGCTTTTGGTTTCAAATGGGTATTGGCCTGCATATAACATGGCAATTGAACCACCTAATGAATGACCTGCAACATGAGCTGGTCCTGTCAGATTGGCTGCTTCGACAAAACGACGTAATTTTTCAGTTACGTTAGGTACTGAGTAGTCAAAATCTTTGGGAACCTGTGTTTCACCGCTGGCAGGTAGGTCTGGGATGACGACATGGTAGTTTGCAGTTAAGGCACGTGCAACACGATTCCAATTGTCTCGACTGCCAGCCAAGCCATGAATTAAAATGACAATTGGTTTACCAACTTGACCGCCTTCACTATAAGACCAGGTGATATCGCCTACCTTTAAGGTCTTGCTTTGTAAGCCAGCCCAACTACGTTCTTGTTGGAGCAGGTTTTGGAAACTCATCTCAATTTCCGCAGCCTGTGTGGTGCTGATCGCGATTGTGGTCAAACTGCATGCCAGTAAAGCCGCAGTTAATGTCCTGCGAAAGGGCATTGCAAACTGGTTTTTTGTGTTCATTGCTCTATCCTTGATCTATTTTTACATTCATTGATTATTGGGGAAAGTGCGAAAGGAGTCATTTGCATAATCTACAGCTGTATGGAAATTCTTGCCAATGAAATCATCATTTTTCCGTTATTTTCCTGATTAAAAGATTAGCAAGTGTTCTGAGAGTTTTTATTTTTGTCAGTGACTTTCAAACAGGTGCACATTAAACTGTCCGCTCAGGTCAATTATAAATGGATACACGCATGCTCACCGCACAAGAAGCATTAGATCGTTTAAAAGCTGGTAATGCCCGTTTTGTAAAAGGAGAGGCAGTTCAACAAAGATTATTGTCTCATCAGGAACGTGCCGAAATGGCAAGTGATCAAAATCCTTTTGCCATTGTTTTAGGGTGTTCTGACTCACGTGTACCTGCTGAAATGGTGTTTGACCAAGGTTTAGGTGACTTGTTTGTAATTCGTGTTGCGGGGAATATTGTTGCACCTTCACAGGTGGGTAGCGTTGAGTTTGCGGCAGAGCGCTATGATTGTGCAGTTGTGGTGGTTTTAGGTCATAGTCATTGTGGGGCAATTCAAGCGACCATTGATACCTTGATGCATCCAGAGCAACCACCATCGTCAAATTTGATGTCGATCGTGAATCGTGTGCGTCCTTCGGTTGAAATCTTGATGCAAACCGAATTGAAAAACGATTTGAAAAAACTCTCGGCCCATGCAGTTCGTTCCAATGTATTTGCCTCAGTGAATCAACTACGTCACGGTTCTGCTGTGTTAGAAAGTTTAATTGAGAAAGGCAAAATGATCGTGGTCGGAGCTGAATATTCGCTAGAAACGGGCGAAGTTAGTTTCTTCGATTTTTAAAGCAGATGGCGAGTTGAGAAACTCGCCATAATTTTATGATTAATGTTTTATATCCTTCATTGATAAAATTTGGATGTTTCAACCAAAAGAGCATTTCGCAATGAATATTATGCCTGTATCTGAATCCCTGATGGCAGATTGGTTAGGATTGAGAAAACTGCTCTGGCCTGATCATGACGAGGCACATTTACAGGAAATGCAGCGGCTACTTCAACAGACACAAAGCTTACAGCTACTCGCATATTCAGATACTCAACAAGCGATTGCCATGCTAGAAGCATCGATTCGATATGAATATGTAAATGGCACGCAAACTTCACCAGTTGCATTTCTTGAAGGGATTTATGTCCTTCCTGATTATCGGCGTTCAGGCATCGCAACACATCTGGTTCAACAAGTAGAAGCGTGGGCAAAACCGTTTGGATGTATTGAATTTGCCTCGGATGCAGCCCTCGATAATCGTATTAGCCATGCGATGCATCAGGCGCTTGGTTTTCATGAAACTGAACGTGTGGTTTATTTCAAGAAACACATTGGCTGACACGCGCTAATAATCAATGCTTGATTTATAAAGCGCCTTTAATATAAGGGTAAGCTAAATTTAACATCATGGGTTGCGCTTTGGCATTGGGATGAATTTGATCATTTTGAATTAAATTCTTATGCCCAGCGATGCCTTCTAAGAAGAAGGGCAACAGCTTTACTTTATATTGTTGGCTAACCACTTTGTAATTATTTTCAAAAGCAGTGTTATAGGCAGTTCCATAGTTCGGCGGAATTTTCATACCAAACAATAAAACATTGGCCTTCTGTTTTTGGCTAAGCTGTATCAATTGTGCAAGGTTTTTTTGAATCATTTGTGGCGGTTGGCCCCGTAAGCCATCATTTCCTCCAAGCTCAATCACGACGACTTCTGGCTTATAGGTTTGTAACAGTTTCGGAAGTCTTGCCAATGCACCGCTGGTGGTTTCACCACTGACACTTGCATTGACCACTTTGTGCTGTTTCGGATACTGTTGGTCTAAGCGTTGTTGTAATAACTGAACCCAGCCTTGCTTTACATCAATGCCATAACCTGCGCTGAGGCTATCACCCAAAATTAAAATAGTCTTTGCTGAAACCCATGTTGGGGTCAAACAAATTGTGATGATCCCAATTGCTTTTGATACTGACCAGATAACTTTAGATTTTTGCATCGCATTTCAAATTTGTCCTAAAGGATACGTGACATCATGCCACAACCGATTATCTCTGCCCAAAAAGTTACACAAAATATTCAAATCAATCAGCAAAGTCTCAGCATTTTAAAAGACATTGATTTAGACATTTATCAAGGTGAACAGATTGCCATTACAGGTCGATCAGGTTCAGGAAAATCAACCTTATTGGGCATTCTTGCGACACTGGATCGACCAAGTCTGGGCGAATTATGGGTGTGTGGGGAGGCTGTGCATACTTTAACGGAAGAACAACGGGCCCGTGTTCGTTTAGAAAATATTGGCTTTGTATTTCAGTCTTTCCAACTGTTACCCCAGTTAAGCGCATTGGAAAATGTGATGCTGCCACTACGCTTGCAGCCTGATTTTAATTTCAAGCAGGCGGAACAAAAAGCCTTGCTATGGCTGGAACGGGTGGGCCTGATTCGACAAGCACAGCAAACACCGAAAGTACTTTCTGGGGGGGAGCAACAACGTGTTGCAATTGCACGTGCCTTGATTGCGGAGCCGAAAATCATTTTTGCTGATGAGCCGACAGGCAATCTGGATGGACAAACTGCGGAAGAGGTCGAGCAACTGTTATTTGATTTAAATCAGGAATTAGGGACGACCTTAGTCCTGGTCACTCATGATCAAAACTTGGCTGCACTTTGCCAACGGCATGTCAAACTGGTTGATGGTCAAATTCAGGAAATCGTCAAGCAGCCGGAGGGGATATGAGTTCAGTGCTGAAACCTTTACTGCTGCAAAGTTTTCGTACAGGTGGTTTATATCTCCTGATTATTGCGCTGTCTTTGGCAATCAGTGCAACCACTGCACTTAAGTTCAGTAATACCCAAGTGCAAAATGCTGTTGCGTTACAAGCAGCTGAAATGTTGGGTGCAGATTTGGTTCTATCTGATAAGGAGCCCATTCAACCCATTTGGCTGCAACAGGCAGATAAGCTGAAGTTACAACATGCAGCAGTGACTGTATTTAGTTCGATGGCACATAACCAAGATCAGTTTGTGATGGTCAATGTCAAAGCGGTGGATGATCATTTCCCATTACGTGGCCAATTACAGATTCAACCCAATGCAGGAACGATACAGCCAGGTCAGGTTTGGCTAAGCCCGCGGGCGATGGATCTCTTGCAGACCAAACTAGGTGAGCCGCTTGCGATCGCAGATGGTCAGTTTAAGGTTACAGGCATTATTGAGCGTGACTCCAATCAGGAAATGGGTTTCTCTGGTTTTTCTCCTACAGTGATTATTCATCAGGCTGATATCGCCAAAACCAATGCTGTTCAGGTCGGGAGTCGAATTGAGTATCGACTGCTCCTTGCTGGAGAGCCAAAGCAGACCCAAGCCTTTAAAAAAGCTTTTCAGCAATCTCAAAAGCTTGAACAGGAGATTGATCAGCCAGCAGATCAACAGCTGGAGAGTGAGCAGGGTTCGCTGAAACTTAGAGATGCCAGCCAATCCAATAGCCGTTTGATGAAACCGATCGAAAATTTGGATACCTTTTTACAGCTTGCCAATTTATTGACCATTTTGCTTTGTGGTATCGCGATTGCCTTAACCAGTCAGCGTTATGTGCAACAGAATCAGGATCATATTGCGTTGATGCGTTGTTTAGGTGCGAGTAAGCGACAAATTTTATGGGCGTATATTGCCTTGCTTGGCATCGTCAGTGCCTTGTCGATTGTACTGGGGAGTTTGATTGGAATTGCGTTGGGCTATGGTTTGCTACAATTGATGTTGCAACTGATTCCACAGCTGCAATTGAGCTTTGCACTGGCTGATTTGCTTTATGCTTTACCGATTGCAATTTTTACCAGTGTGATGGTACTGATTGGCTTTATTTTGCCGAGCATTTGGGAGTTGTTAAATACGCCTCCGATTCGGGTGATTCGCCAACAGGAGCGTTCACGTAAGTCTTATCTGGCAATGTTCGCAATTGGTATTGTCAGCTTAATTCTGTTTAGTTTGGTGCTGAGTGATAACCTACAGTTGAGTTTGTTGGTACTCAGCGCAATCTTACTGCTTTGCGCGATAATGTATGTGGTGATTTGGCTGCTACTCAAGGCGATTAAACAACTGAAACATCCTCTTGCTGCCTATGTAAGGATTCCACATCAAACTGCTTTGCAGGTCACAGCATTGGCTTTAGGCTTGAGCTTGATTACAGTCTTGAGTGTGCTAAGAACTGACCTATTACAGCGATGGCAACAACAATTGCCAGTGGGGACGCCGAATCAATTTGTTTATGGTCTGCCACCATTTGATATGCCGCAGTTTAAACAGCAAATTGAGCAAAATGGTTGGCAGTCAACGCCACTTTATCCGAATATTCGTGGGCGTTTGGTTGCTAAAAATGGTCACGCCTTTGCACCTGAACTGGTCAAGCAAAACAATTCATTGCGCCGTGAATTGAATTTGACTCAAACAGATCATTATCCTAAAGACAATGTGATTACCCAAGGCGTTGCCAAATTTAGCAAAATAGGGCAAGTGTCAGTCGAGCAAAAAACCGCACAGGAGCTTGGCATTCAAATTGGGGATCAACTCAGTTTTAGTTTGCCAGAAGGAACATTAGAAGCAACGGTAGTGAATTTACGTTCGGTTGAATGGGAGAGCTTTAGTCCGAATTTTTTCTTTATCTTCTCTCCTAAAACCATGGATGAAAATGCAGGAAGTTATTTGGGCAGTTTTTACCTGCCACCTGCTGACCAGCCGAAAATGGTGCAATTGATTCAACAGTTTTCTAATACAGTATTTATTGATGTGGGGCGGGTGCTGGATGAAATTAAACGCTTGGTGAATGTGCTGGTACAGATCATAACGGTACTGGCGGCCTTAGTCGGCTTCTCTGGCGTATTGGTACTGATTGCATGTCTGAATGTGCTGATGGATGAACGCCGTAAAGAGGTTGCCTTACTACGTTCATTTGGCGTTGCCAAGAATAAGTTAAAACGTATGCTCAGTCTGGAGATTGGTTTTATTGGCCTGTTGGCAGGTGTGGTGGCGTGTTTATTCGCCGAAGTGATTAGTGCGATTGCCAGTCACAGGATGCAAATGGCAGTGCAATGGCATCCTGAGATTTGGCTGATCTTACCGCTGAGCATGATGATCATTTGTACCTTGATTGGTCGTTATCGCCTGAGCTATTTATGCGATATTCCACCTTTACAAAGTCTAAGAGAAATCAATCAGTCTTAGAGGCTTAACTACTTTTGGCACAGGATCTATGCCTTAACGGATCGAATCCTGTGCTAGTGTAATGAGGAGTGATCATACGATCACTGTAAAGATTAATCCTCTAAGGGGATGAGCTGCGGATTCCAGACAATTTCCCATAGATGCCCATTGGGATCGGTAAAATGTCCAGCATAACCGCCATAAAATGTACTTTGAGCTTCTTTGATGATGGTAGCCCCAGCTTCTTTTGCGTGCTGCATGATCTCATCAACTTCATTCTTGTGAATAACATTATGTCCAATCGACATGGCAGTTGAACTGATAGGATGTTTGATTAATCCTGCATCCCGAGCGAGATCATCTTGTGCAAAGATTGCAAGCTTGAGTCCATTTTGAAGATCAAAGAAGGCGACAGCGCCATGTTCAAACTCTCGTCCAATAATGCCTTCAGTTGGAAATCCAAGACCATCACGATAAAAAATAAGAGATTGTTCTAGGTCGATAACACCAAGTGTTAAAACAGAAATTCGTGGTTTCATATCTATATCCCTTTTGATTTCATAGATACACTTACACAGCGTAAGTGTATTATTCGTCATGGGCCGTTCATGCAATAACGGAAGAACTCGTATTGACGAGGGAATGGGCCAACCTTCCCAAACCTAATCTGTTTTAGACTCAATCAGCATAATCAGCGGTGAAAATTCAGTCAATAAGAACTGTGTGTTCATGTATTTTATGGGGCTCAACGCAGCGCATTCCGTGATGAATTCCTGCATCTATCATTGTAATTTCTGCTCTACAAAGCCGAAGAGAAATCCATCAGTCTTAGAATGTTGACTGGTTCTGGCGCAAGATTTCATGCCATAAAGGATTGAGTCCTGAGCTTAAAGCCGTGCAATACCAATAAAATGCAGCAAGTAAAATAAATCCAATCATTAAAGCCATGATTTGGAATACAGCTTTATTGTGCATTTTTTGGCTGAAATACCATGTTGCTGCCAGTAAAGCACCCATCAGCATGCCACCGATATGTGCGGCGTTATTAATACCTGAAACGGTAAAACCAAAGACTAGGTTAATCCCCATAATCATCAGTAATGATTTTTTATCGAGCCAGAAACGTTGCTGTGGTAAAGGCGGAAATAAAGACACTACGGTGAGTGCTGCACCGAGACCCATCACTGCACCTGATGCACCTGCACTGATACGTGGTAAGAGATTTGGATCAAAGTGCTGCAACAGTTCATAGCCATCACGAATGCTTAAATAGCTCGATAGGACACTGCCCATTAAACCTGCAAGAAAATACAGTGCAACATAATAACTTCGTCCAAACAGTTGTTCTGCAATACTGCCAAAGATATACAGCGCCCACATATTCAGCATCAAATGAATCATGCCAAAATGAAAAAACATACTGCTGAATAAGCGTTCTGGCTCACCCGTAAAGGTTAGTGGAGTAAAATCTGCACCCCAGGCAATTGCATCTACTGGGGCAGGGTCGGTAATATTCACCCCTGAAAGAATTTGCCAACCAAATAATCCGACATTGACTGCAATCAGTAGCGCAGTAAACCACCAGGTTTGTATTTGCAATTTTTGATTGATTTGTGGTGGAGTCGTTTCAGTCATATGTTTAGGCTAGTTATTGATATATAAAATAGCTTAGCATGAATTTGTTGCACGATGGAGTGATGCCGTTTAATGAAAGCCTTTTTAGCACGCTTAGTAATGTTGGTTATTGGCGTCATTCTTCTGATCCAGCTGTGGATTTTTAGTAGTTTGCTTTGGTGGCGTACCCACCCTGTTGAAACCACGATGTTTATGCGTTGGGACTATTTAACCGACTTTAAACCGATTAAACAGGAATGGCGTGATTACGATAATATTAGTGATAATTTCAAGCGTGCTATTTTAGCGGGCGAAGATGCCAAGTTTATCCATCATCATGGTTTTGACTGGGCGGGAATTCAATTTGCATTAGAACGAAATAGTGAAAAAGGTGAACTGGTTGCAGGCGGTTCAACAGTTTCACAACAACTTGCAAAAAACCTGTTTTTGTATAATGAGCGTTCATTTATCCGAAAGGGACAAGAAGCAGTTGCAACGTGGATGATGGAGCGGATGTGGTCAAAACGCCGTATTTTAGAAGTGTATATGAACTCGGTTGAATTTGGCCAAAATATCTATGGCGTTGAGGCCGCAGCCCAATTTTATTATGGCAAAAGTTCGAAAAGTCTAAGTCGGGAGCAGGCAGCTTTCTTGGCGGCTTTACTACCAAATCCAAAGTACTATCAAGACAATCGCAATGATCGTAAGCTGCAGTACCGTAAACGTGTCATTCTAAAATATATGGATGCAATACAACTTCCACAATAATTTGCTGAATTTCAAAAAAAGCTCAATATTTTTTGGGCTTTTTTACCAAATTGACATAATTTTGCAGCATACTTAATCCATCACTTGATGAATGATAATGCGACAAGGTTCAGTATGAATACTGCAGTGACGACAACAGCGCCAATAGAATATAGTTATAACGATCGTTATATTAATCGTGAACTTTCAATTCTCGATTTCCATCTTCGAGTACTTGAGCAGGCTGTCGATCCACTTCACCCATTGTTAGAGCGGATGAATTTCCTGCTGATTTTTTCACGCAATCTCGATGAATTCTTTGAGATTCGTGTTGCGGGGATGATGGAGCAATTAACCTTAGGCAATGAAAGTCGTACCCCAGATGGTTTAACCCCAAAACAGGTTTTAGAACAAATTTCAAAAACCACACATGCTGCGATTGAACGCCAATACCGAATTTTAAATGAAGAAATATTGCCGAAGTTGCGTGAAGAAGATATTTGCTTCTTACGCCGTGGCGAATTAACGCCTGCGCAATCGGCATGGATTAAGAAATATTTCCAAGAACAAGTCGCTCCTGTACTGACGCCGATTAGCCTTGATCCAGCTCATCCATTTCCACGCTTAGTTAACAAAAGTCTAAATTTCATCGTGACTTTGGAAGGGAAAGATGCGTTTGGCCGTCAGATTGATCTCGCCGTTGTACCAGCTCCGCGCTCTTTGCCACGTGTAGTACGCTTACCTGATGAACTCACTGATGGTAAAGAACATCATGTGATGCTGTCAGCGATTATTCATGAACATGTCTCTGATTTATTCCCTGGCATGACAGCAACAGGCTGTTACCAGTTCCGTGTTACCCGGAATGCCGATTTGGCCTTGAACGAAGATGTAGAAGACCTTGCCAAAGCGTTGAAAGGGGAGTTGAGCTCGCGTCGTTTTGGCCGTGCAGTACGTCTGGAAGTCACACATAACTGTCCGAAACATATCTATGAATACTTGTTGGATGAGTTCGATTTGAACGAAGAGCAATTGTATCGAGTGGATGGGCCAGTGAATTTGGCGCGGTTACTGTCGAATTTTAAACGTCCGCATTTACGTTATGACTCGCATACCCCTGTGATTCCAAAACCATTTAAAAAGTCGGAAAGTATTTTTGCCGCAATGCAAAAACAGGATATTTTGCTACATCATCCCTTTGAATCATTTGCACCAGTGATTCAATTGTTGCGTGAAGCGGCCCGTGATCCCCAAGTATTGGCAATTAAGCAAACCCTTTACCGAAGCGGTGCTGATTCAGAAATCGTACAGGTACTTGCAGAAGCTGCCCGTAATGGTAAAGAGGTGACGGCAGTAATTGAACTGCGTGCCCGTTTTGATGAAGAATCAAACATCGAAGTGGCCAACGTTTTGCAAGAAGCGGGTGCAGTGGTCGTTTATGGCATCGTTGGGTATAAAACGCACGCCAAAATGATTCTGGTGGTGCGCCGTGAAAACAATAAACTGGTACGTTATGTGCATTTGGGGACGGGGAACTATCATGCCACCAATGCACGTATTTATACCGACTATGGTTTGATGACCACCGATAAAGACCTGTGTGAAGATGTACACCGTATTTTTCAGGAATTAACGGGTATGGGGAAAATGGCGAAGCCGAAAAAGCTACTCCATGCGCCTTTCACTCTGCATGCACAATTGATCAATTATATTGATGAAGAAATTGTCAATGCCAAAGAAGGCCGACCTGCACAAATCATTATTAAAGTGAATGCCTTAACCGAAGTTCAATTGATTAATAAACTTTATGAAGCATCGCAGGCCGGTGTTCAGGTTGACCTGATCATTCGTTCGATTTGCTGTCTACGTCCTGGTCTGCCAAATCTTTCGGAAAATATTCGTGTTCGTTCGATTGTCGGGCGTTTCTTGGAACATACTCGTGTTTACTATTTTAGTAATAATGGTAATCCACGTATTTATGGTTCAAGTGCGGACTGGATGGATCGCAACTTATTCAACCGTGTTGAAGCCTGTTTCCCAATTGAAGATCCTACGTTGAAGAAGCGGATCTACCAACTCGGTTTATTGAATTATCTCAAAGATAATCAGCAAGCATGGGTGTTACAAGGCGATGGTGTTTGGGATCGTGCACGACCTGTGGAAGGTGAAGAGCCGCATAATGCACAGCATACTTTGCTAGAAGCAATCAAATAAGTTCATAAAAAAAACCGACCTTGATGAGGTCGGTTTTTTTATTGTCGAGATTTAGTTGGTTTTCATTTCTAAGACCAGTTGATTGACCAGATCAGCTGCTTCTAATTCTCGGATTTGCGCCACATTACTGCCTGCCCAAAAGGCGCCATAACTAAAATCCTGCTGTGCATTGGCAATGCTCATGAGCTGTTTGGCAAGATCATAAGTATAAGGATATGGTGGTGTAGCCGGTCGATGCGGTGAATCGATTTGGGTATGCCATGTGCCAATTAAGCCACGTGCCGGACGACCTGAGAGACTGGCACTGACTTGGGTTAATGGTTGACTGAACAGGGCTTTACGATAGGCGTTGTTGGTACTTGAACTTTTACATTGAACAAAAGCGGTCCCTAATTGTACGCCTGATGCACCAAGTTTTAGCATTTCTTTGGCATGGTCACCATTCATGATACCACCTGCTGCAATAACCGGAAGATGACAGTGCTGGGTGATGAGTTGAACCAGATCGCCAGTCTTTATCGCAGCATCAAAATGTTGATTGAAAATACCACGATGCCCGCCTGCCTCGATTCCTTGAGCAATAATAATGTCAATACCTGCGGCTTCAATCGCTTGTGCTTCAAGTAAATTGGTTGCAGAAACCAGTGTGATGATTCCTACATCTTTCAAGGCCTGTATTTGATGTGGGTGTGGGATGCCAAAATGAAAGCTGACTGCTTTGGGGCGTGTTTCCAGTACAATATTGAGGAAGTCATCATTATCTAAAAAGCTGGGATAGATACAGTTGAGTTGGGTTGGTGCTTCCGCTGCAAATTTCTCAAATTGTGGGCGAAGATAATCAATCCATTGCTGAGCTACTTCCTGCTCTAAGGAGACCGATTGATGGCAAAAAAAGTTAACCTGAAAGGGCTGATCTGTCAGTTCTTGAGTTTTTAAGATTTGTGCTTTGGCACTTTCTGGTGTGTTGGCTCCTAATCCTAAAGAACCGAAAGCGCCTTGATTGGAAACCTCAGCTGCGAGCTCTGGCGTGGAAACACCTGCCATTGGTGCGAGTAAAATTGGATGCTTGATTTCTAATAATTCTAAAATTGACATGAAGCATGACTCATTGCATTTTGTATCACCTTAACGTAAAAACAAAAAACCATGCAAATAATAATCGCTATTTAATTATTGAATATAGATAGGATTTTAAACTTAAAAAGCATTTAAATCGGGGTGACATTAAAGAGCGAACCGACCCAACTTGAGAATGCCATGGCCAAAACGCCCCATACTGTAATCCGCAGACTGCCTTTTAGCATCGAGGTACGTGCAAAATAACTGGATAAAGCCCCAAGCAGCGCCAATGAAATAACGCCTGTGATCAGGACTGAACGTGCGATCCATGTGCTTGGACTGAGCAGAATTGCCAGCATGGGTAAGGCGGCACCGCAAGAAAAAGACGCGGCAGATGAAAGCGCTGCTTGTACAGGATTGGCTGCGGTATTTTCATGAATACCGATCTCATCGCGTGCATGAGTGCCGAGCGCATCATGCTCAGTGAGTTGTGTGGCAACCTCATGGGCAAGTTCAGGGTTTAGACCGCGCGAAATATAAATTTGTGTAAGTTCTTTGAGTTCAGCATGTGGGTTTTTTTCCAGTTCCCTTGCTTCAAAACGAAGATCTGATTTTTCAATATCTTCTTGTGATTTGACGGAAATGTATTCTCCAGCTGCCATTGATGTTGCACCTGAAATTAACCCAGCAATACAAGTAATCAATAAGGTATGTGAGCTTGCACCACTGGCTGCCATTCCCATAATTAAACTGGTCACGGAAATGATGCCATCATTGGCGCCTAAAACAGCGGCCCGCAGCCAGCCTGAACGTTGTATGACATGAGGTTCTGCATGTTGAGAGAAAGACATAATTTTGCTCTTTAAATAAGATTTAATCTAATCTGGTTTTACATGGTAATTTATGATTTGTTTGTAAAATTCTATTGATGATTCATAAACTTAATCTATTATAAAATAACTTATTTTAACGATAGCATAACCATGATTTGGTTATAATATGTGAATAATTTGACACTTTAACTTTGGATTACATTGATTTTTTATTGTCCATATTATGAGTATTTTTAGTTGAGATCTGCGATGAACAATTCCAAAAATAAGCTGCTGAGCCATACGCTATTACTTTTAGGTCTCATTTTACCGATGCAGGTCATGAGTGCCGAGCCTGATTTTGTTAAAGAAGGGGATGCAGCATATAAACCGGGCAATCCAATTTATGACCGTTGGGATAAGTTTTATAAAATTGAGCAAAGCCAGCCAGAAGAAGCTGAAAAAATTCTGATCGAATTAGGGCAATTGACACCGCAAGATATCAAGGTATGGAAGAGCCTGACTTATTTGCAAATTCGTCTCAATAAGCAAAAAGACGCGATTCAAAGCGTACGTAAAGCTGAACAGTTAGCGCCTCAAGATGAGCAACTAAAACTGCAAGAAGCCTATTTATTGAATCAGCAGAAAAGAAATAAAGAGGCTTTGGTCATTTTTAAGCATTTATCAACCTCTTCAGATGCAGAGATTGCAGCAAAATCACAACAAGCCGTACAAAACTTAAGTGGTCCAGCTGTGAAATCGACCTTTAAAGATATTTATTTTGCCCCTTCCTATGAGTCACGCTATGACGATTTGATTTTCCCATTAAAAATGCGTTACGGGAAAAACTTGGATGGTGGTCGAGCCCAAGTGTATGGCTTTGTGAATCTGAACCGTGACACCAAATCCAAAGGTGGGGTACGTCCAGAAATTATTGATGAAAATGCTGTCACGGTGGGTGTCGGGGCAAATTACCAGCCTTGGCAATCCATTCCAGTCCGTGCTTATCTGGAAGTGGGTGGCAGCTATGATTTGATTGACCGTAATCGGGATAAATTCCGTGAAAGTGTGGTTGGTGGTGTTACAGGTTATCAGGAATGGTACGCCAATCCAGCATTGGAACAACGCACAATCTGGAATGATTACTTTACTGATTTATATGGTAATGTCGCCAGTTATTCACGAGAAAATTACAACGTCATTGCTGACTTGAGATTACGTTCTGGTTTCAATGTTTATCGCGGTGAAGCGGGTACGGTGCAAGCCTACGGCAAACTGCATACCCTAGCGGACTCTAAAGGCGAAAATTATAATAATTTATTTGAATATGGGGCAGGGCTTGCTTGGCAGCCTTTTAACTATGTTCCTGTAAAATTGCGGGTTGAGCGTTTGTATGGCCGCTATTTAAAAGATGCTTTAGCCGATGGAACAGAAAATTATAACAACACACGTACTGAACTTGTATTTTATAAGGATTTCTAACAATGAAAAAACTTATCTCAATTGTCTTTGGAACACGACCTGAACTGATTAAATTAGCACCAGTTATTCTATTGGCTCAACAGGATGCCCGTTTTCAGGTTGAAGTTATTTTTACGGGTCAACATGATGAATTAGTCCGAGATGCGATTGAATTTTTTCAAATAAAAATCGATCATCGTTTGAAAATGATGAATGCGGGGCAAAGTTTAAATCAATTGCTAATACAGGGTTTAAGCCAATTAGAAGGTATTTTTAATGATGGTCAGCAGCGCAGTGCAATTGTCATTCAAGGCGATACCACAACAGTTCTTGCAGCAGGCTTAGTTGCTTTTTCTATGAAAATTCCTGTGGCACATGTAGAGGCAGGTTTACGTTCATATGATTTAGAGCATCCATTTCCAGAAGAGGGAAATCGCCAACTGGTATCCAGAATTACCAAATGGCATTTTGCACCGACCGAACAATCGAAGCAAAATTTACTACAAGAGCATATTGCTGCGGAAGGAATTACAGTAACCGGTAACACTGTGGTTGATGCTGTTTATTTAGGTCGTGAACTCATCCAGCAGCAGGGTACGCAACTGAATCAATTACAGCATCATGGACTCAGTTTTCCAGCACAGGCACGAGTTGTGTTGATTACTGCGCATCGTCGTGAAAACTTTGGGGTAGGGATTCAAAATATTTGTAATGCTGTAGCGTATTTGGCAGAAAAATATCCCGATGTTCATTTCGTTTGGCCTGTCCATTTAAATCCTGCTGTGCATGATGTAGTCCACGCCAGATTTGATGGACATGCTCAAGTGCACTTAGTTAAACCACTGGATTATCCAAGCCTGCTTGCCGTCATTGATCGGGCGAGCTTTATTTTGACAGATTCGGGTGGCTTACAAGAGGAAAGTCCTTCATTCCATAAACCGGTACTTATTTTAAGGGAAACAACTGAGCGCCCAGAAGTTGTGCAGGTTGGAGCGGGAATCTTGGTTGGAACTGATCAAGACAAGATAGTTCATGAAGCAGAGAAGTTATTATCGGATCAAGCTCATTATGCCAAAATGGCAAATGTCCCAAATCCATTTGGTGATGGCAAAGCATCACAGCGCATTCTGGATCAAATCGCTTTAGGTTAATTTATGATGTTGTCTTTGTGCTAAAGCCATATTTAAGCTTATACCATAAGGCAACACTATAGACGCTGAAACGGTTCATATAATGTGGACCATCAAAAATATATACGGTTTGTCCTTCATAGGCCTTGAGCTGTTGAATGATTTCCCATGGATAAGCTGAGCGGAATTGTCCTTCCTTTACAGGACGGAAGGCTTCTAAGACAATCACGATCTTATCTTTCCCAAACTCTTTTTGTAGTTCATCTAAAACCGCCCGTGCCTGCTGAGGGGTACGGGTGCCGACACCAACACCATCTTGAAAGAATACGCCTGTGTGATTGGGTAACCAGCTTTTTAACCAAGAATCCAAGTGCTCTGGCATTTGCTCAGCGCTGTAAATACTAATCCAGATCGGTTTTGGTAAGGTTCGAATTGCTTTGGCAAGCTCATCCACACAGATCCAAGTGGGATCGGCCTCTACTGGAAAATAATAACCTTTGAGTGGGATAAAATTCGTATTCTGAATAATTTTTTTTGATTGTTCTGCAAGTTGCAGCACATTGGAACGCGCTTGTTTTTCATCATATTCTCCAGCTAAGCCGAGCAGAATATTTTGTGCCCATGTTTTTTGCTGGAGCTTTTTTAGATTAATATTTTTATCCCATTTTTCCAGGCCAATATCATGGTCAAACCATGACTTGGATTGCACCACAGACCATTGGGGGACAAAGGTAGAGACCCCTAATAAATCCCAATTACCATTCGGTGGGGTCGTGGCTAAATCTGGCTGCCAAAATATACCTTCAATGTGTGGAGGCTGCACATCTGTTTCAATATGAGCACAGCCTCCTAAAAACAATAGGGTTGATAAAGCGAGTGTAGTTAAAACTGTTGATTTATTCAGCTTTATTTTTAGCATTTGGTCTTTTTCGCCAGTACCAGAGCAAGATTGCCAAAATCATGATAGCAGAGATTATAACAACCAAGATAAAGAATGATGATTGTTTAATAAGAGGCGCTTTTTGGTTTCCTACAAGAATCTTTTGTAAAATAAAGACTTGTCCACTTTCTGTGACCAATATTTTACTGGCATTGTTGGGAATATTTTGTTGAATTTTCTCCCATAATTTAGTGAAGTTTTGCGCGCCTTGCATGGAGTCGGTAATAATATCAAAACGCTGGTCATGGAAACTGACTAAAAAGCCATTTGTTGTTGCAGGTGGGTAGAGCGTATTTTGATGCATTAAAACTTGTTGGCGATAAATATTAGCATTGACCTGAACATTGAGAAGTTCCGGTTTATTCGGATCCAATTTCACCAGATTTAAGGGAATTGGATCATTGGTCATGAGCATTTTCTTTGCCACTTGACTAGTGGTCATCGCAATTTCCAGACTTCCAGCATTGCCATCAATGGCGATAGTTGGATGTGTTGCAAAGGTCATTGACAGTGAAGCAACCCCATTTTTAAGCTTATGTGGTAATTTTACGGTCGATTTTTGTGTATCAATCCACAGTGAACCTTTGGCTGTTGGTAAACATTGTGAGTTTACGATCACGGAATTTTCGAGCTTTAGATTAAAGGTGGTGTTACTTGAAATGGTTTTCGCAAAATAGTTGAATTGTCGATTCACTGGATCTGAATCTAAGTTGGCAGTTTTTAAACTGCCTGCCAGCCCACCATCAATCCATGTAGTAATGTTGGAACCTTCCAGTAATCCACTTTGGACACGTAGCGCAATCTGCCCTTGTAAAATATCTGTGGGTTGCCAGACGGCGGGGAAATTCAGGAACAGGTTTTTTTCAGCCTGATTTAAACGGAAATCACTGATACCTAAGTCTGCCAAGGTATTAATTTGCTTTATTTTAGCCCAATCTGGTGCGGCAAGTTTATTCGGAAGGAACGTTGCAGAGGTATCTAGTTGTTGTAAATAATCTGGATTGAGTAAGCCATTGATTGCCGAGACCAATTTTTCTGGTTGATCATATTGAATTTGTAATGTAGGAATATCATTTGAGCTACTGATTTGAACTAATGTTCCTTTCGGTAGGGCGGTTGCTGATTTGACAATTTCAATATAAAAGTTTGGACTTTGCTCTGCGGGCGCATTTTGTTCATACCACTGGATCGGGGTGACAGAACCCCAAGCACTCATTAAACGTCCTAACATCGAAGCTTCATTGACATTTGCGGGGTTGTATTTCAACACCCCGACAAAAGGTGCAGGACGAACGACTTGAGGGTTAAATAGGGCATCAGGTAAATCTTTGAGGCGATAAATCGGTCGGTGGCGAATATACTCAATTTTGGAATTACTTAAATAAGTGACTTGATCAACATCTTCACTACAGAATGTGGTTTTGTCGGCAGCTGGAGATGTTGTTGGTGAGTATTGCTGTAAAATAAAATCTAAACGATGAAAACCACTTTGAGTGACTGGAATATTGAAGCTTAAAGTACCATCGCCATTTAAGGTGGTGTTGTAGATCAGTTTATCGTCAATTTTGACCAAAAGCGTGGTGAAATGCTCTGTAGAATAATCACTGATAAAGCGGATATTTTGCCATTCAGAACCTTTACCCACATAAAAGAAGTGTGGCTCAATGGTGTATTTATTGGATGTATTGATGTTATCAAACTTCCATGTATTCAAGGTATCTGCCGATGCAAAGATAGGCAAGGAGAGAGCAACACTTGCAACGAAGACTTTGAAGAGTGGATGATGTAAGGTTTTATTTTTCATTTATTTTTTCTCCTTGCTACGCTCAGTTTTATACCATTGTAATGAATTGCCTTGGATCTTATTTTTCAGCATGTCATAAGCAGCTTTAAACACGATAAATAAGAACACTTGTGAATACGTAACGTAAGATAAGACTGAGAAGAAATAGAGTTGAGGTTTGGCTCTTTCTAAAGATAGGGTGAACCACATTTGTGCGACATATAAACAGAAGGATAGGCCCCAGAGCAGGGTAAATGGCCCAGGAACAGTGATCCCTGCGATACCAAGTAGCCCTAAAGCTAAGGTGATATGACTCCAAATCAGCGCTGGGACAAACAACACATAGCACATAATGTTATTGAAGATTTCAATGCCAATTGGAAAAGGTTTTCTAAGTGCAATCGGAAGATATTTACTGGTCACGTAGAAGTTTCCTTGAGTCCAACGTGAACGCTGTTTGATAAAGACACTTAATGATGGAGGGTCTTGTTGCCAACCTACAGCATAAGGAACCCACTTAATTCGTCTTTGACCGAGGAAGATACGAAAGCTCATTTCAGTGTCATCCACTAAGGATTTTTCATCAAATCCCCCCAGCGTTTCCAAGGCATCTCGCCAAATCACATAGTTTGTGCCCATGAGGGTGGACAGTTCGAAACGTTGCCAACGGCCGCCTTGGAAAATCCATTGAAAGAAAATAAATTCAATCGCAATAAAGCGGGTCAAAATACTGTCTCGCCAGTTACGGGTACGGACTTTACCATTCACTGCGACTAATTTTTTATCTGCTATTAAGGTCTGTGCCAAGAGACGGACACAGTCCGGCTCTGGGGTACTGTCGGCATCATAAACCACAATGAGTTCACCCTTGGCATGGGGTAAACCATTATTCAGGGTACGGGATTTTCCTTTACCTCCCATTCCTTTGGGCACATTGACAATTTTAATGCAGGGGTAAATCGCGGCCATACGTTCGGCAATTTCTAAAGTATTGTCTTTAGAACCATCATTAATCAGCAGGACTTCATAGGCATGTGCCGGATAATCCTGCTGTGCAATGGCATGTAAGGTATCTTCAATGACGACTCCTTCGTTATAAGCGGGAATCAAGACACTTAAAACTGGCCAATGTTCAGGTACAGGCAGGTTCTCGAGTTCTTTCGCCGCATTTTTAGAGTATTTCCATGCCTGAAAACTCAGCCAAGCCCAGAAGGCTTGTGGAATCCAGATCCCAAGAAAGCCAAATAAGAAAAGAATATCAATTGCGGGCATTTATTCTTCTCCTACGGATGATCGAAATAATCAGGACCAGCAACAATCCACCACCAAGTAATAATGAAATCCAAGAAATTGAACTTCCAAAAGTACTCAGCAGGCTTGGATAATGCGCTGAATAAATATAGTCGAGCGGAATGACGACGGTACTCAGAGCAATCAGGATATAGCCCCACAAGCTGGTTTTTACGCCGTCTTGGGTACTGGTAAATTGAGTACGATTCAAATCCCATGAGATACCGAATTGAGGATATTCAATGTTATTCAGCGTCATACCGAGCGGGGGATTAATCACGACTTGATAACCCGTGCTTTGTGAGGGATCGGTAATGGCCTGATAAAAATAGTGTTGATGGTGTTGAATTTTTCGCGCAGGGATTCGTAATTCATCTGGGCTATTCGATTGAATAATATAGCTGCCAGCAGGTTGAGCAATGATGTTTTCATCCCAGCCTGTTTCAATCAGCGCAGCGAGAGGACGTAATCCAATTGCTGTTGAAAAAGTGGCTTTGGCAGCAAAATATTTTGAATGGGTCATTTGATAGAAAGCCACAGGAATGGCACCTTCATTGACCGCTTTTTTGATTTCATAATATTTAATCGCACTAAAGTATTCATTCGGCAAAATCACACCAGGTTTAATCCCTTTGGCAATCAATTGCTTAAAACTTTCTGAATTTAATTGGTCAGAGGTAAATATTGGCCACCATGTAGCTGGTTGTGGGAACAGTTCCGCAACGGTTTGAGGGGTTTCAACCTGAGTATTCAAGTCTGTTTTGGCAAGTTCAATATTGCAATGATAGTACTGTTGATAAAATTGCTGTAGGGTCGTATCTGGAAACTGGCTGGTGGCGACCAAGGCACCGCAAATATTAAGCAGTAAAGACATTAGCGCACCTCGCTGTTTTCAGGAGCCAGATATTCGATATGTTGTTCGATCTTGAGTTTAACTACAGTGAGTACTTGAAGGTCTTGAATAAATAAGGGGTAGCTTTGATTTTCATCGAGTGTTGGATCATGTATCACAATACTTTTAATTTCACTGAGCTCTTCATTAATAAAATGGTAAATCACACTGTCTCTTTCATTAGACAAGATTGTCATAATTTTATTTTGAGTTTCTTTCCAGATATCTTCACCCAACATTTCTCGAATAAGTACGGTATTGCTGATCTGGGTACTAATAATTTTATAATGATCTTTCTGTGTTAATTGTAAGAGCTTTCTGAGTTCAACCTGAAAATGCGTTAGCGCTGTTAATGGCAAAATATCGTGTTGATAATTGCGGTCATAGCTTTGGATCGCTCGGAAACTTTTAAGTGCATTTTGAATATTATGACGGATTGCACTGAGAAAAATCGGAGTAATTGGAAGAACAAACAGCAATAAAAGTTGGCGTTCAACATAGGTTTGATTGGCCAAATCAAGAAAGAAATAAACTGCAACACCAATAAACGTGACGAGCCCCAGCAATAATGCCATGCCGACATTTAGGAATGCGCCAGCGATTAAGAGCAGAAGTAGAAAAACCCAACTTCCACGGTAACTTGCTGGTAGCCATTCGTATGCGACTATGCCCATAAAGATTTGAGCTGAAATAATCCATAAGACGAGTGCAGGAGCTGGATTTTTTTGCATAATAATTTTAATTTTAATAAATGTCTTTTGTGAACAAGGTAGCATTATTTTACGGTTTTTACGACAGTTTTTCTGTTGTTGGCTTTGTAAAATAATTTTATAAACAGTAACATACAGTATAGTATGTATTTCTTTGGAACAAAAAGTATTCAAAATAACAAGTTTTTTTATTTTATGTAATCGTTGCTAAGACAACTTAAATGCCTCAATTGCACGAAGACGACTCATTTTTAAATCAACGATTGGCTGAGGATAATCCACTGATGAAGCCTGATGTTTTGCATAAGGTTCATGGATTGTTTTGTGATCAAGTTGGGCCAGCTCTGGAACCCATTGACGAATATACTCACCTTCTGGATCAAATTTCTGTGATTGAGTGATCGGGTTAAATACGCGAAAGTAGGGTACAGCATCGGTTCCTGTGGAGGCACACCACTGCCATCCACCATTATTGGCAGCCAAATCTCCATCAATCAAATGCTGCATAAACCACTGTTCACCTTTACGCCAGTCAATCAGCAAGTTTTTGCTTAAGAACATGGCACAAATCATACGAACACGATTATGCATCCAACCTGTTGCCAGCATTTGCCGCATGCCTGCATCAATAATTGGAATTCCAGTTTGCCCTTGTTGCCATTTTTTTAAAGCAATGGGGTCATCCCGCCAGCGGATTCTTTTCGTGACAGACTGAAAGGACAGATGTTTTGAAACCTGAGGGAAGTCAAACAGCACATGTTGATAAAACTCGCGCCAAAGTAGTTCATCTAACCATGTCTGTTGACCTTCAGACTGAATTTCAAAATGGCCATGCTGCTGCCGAAATAGAGCTTGCAGACATTGGCGAATGGAAATAACGCCGATATTTAAATAGGCTGAAAGCTGACTAGTTCCCGATAGAGCAGGCAAATCTCGTACTGTTTTATAGTCAGTCAGGTGTTCATCAATAAATTGATCCAGTAGTGTGAGGGCGTGTTGTTCACCCACTGGCCATGCGGTAGAGCGACTGGTTGAAATCTGTTGACTATAATCGCCTTGTAGTTGTTGAAGATCACACTGTTGGAAAAGCGGATCGTCCAGTGCTACTGGTTGTTGAATCGGAGGTACTGGATAGCATTGCGGTAGACCATGCTGTAAACGTTGATAACAGGTTTTCTTAAATGCACCAAAGACTTGATAGGGTTGGCTGGATTGATTGCGGATCGAAGCGACAGGAAATAGGGTTCGATCATGAAAAAGTATCAATTCTTTTTGCTGCTGATTCAAAAGCTTTTGTACAGCCTGATCCCGTTTTAATTCATTAACTGCCAGCTCAATATTGGCATAAATATTTTGGATTGGCATGCGTTGGGTGAGTTGCCTGATAAAATCAGGGATATCCTTCCATAACGGAATGGTTTGGATCATTAAAGGAATATTGAGCTTATCCAGTTGTTTTTTTAATTCTTGCAGTTGGCGTAAATAAAATTCGATTTTAATGGGTGCATCATCATGTTGTTGCCATTGTGCAGGTGAAAGGATCACCAGTGCCAGACATGAACCAGCCTGAGTTGCATGCCAAAGCGCAGCATGATCATGGATTCTTAAATCTTGGCGAAACCAAATCAGTTGGTAGGAGTGAGACATAGTTGACAACGAAGACGGTGATTAAAATGACCTTAAGCGATTTTCTGATTTTGGAAAAGTACTTGGCAATAAAAAAGCAAAGCCGAAGCTTTGCTTTTTTCATCTAATTCAAAAGAATTAGTGGTGGTGACCACCTGCACCGTGAACGTGACCGTGATCTAATTCTTCTTGAGAAGCATCACGGATTTCAACGATTTCAACTTCGAAAGTAAGGTCTTGACCAGCAAGCGGGAAGTTCGCATCAACGATGATGTTGTCACCTTCAATTGCTTTAACGGTTACGATTTGAACACCGTCATCAGTTTGAGCTTGGAACTGCATACCCGGTTGGATGTTGTCCACACCTTGGAACATTTGAGCCGGAACTTCTTGAACGAGGTCAGGGTTGTATTCGCCATAACCTTCAGCAGCTGGAACATTTACAGTGAATTTTTCACCAACAGTTTTACCTGTAAGTGCATTTTCTAAACCAGGAATGATGTTGCCCGCGCCGTGCAAATATGCAAGTGGTTCACCTTGAGACTGGTCAAGTGTTTCACCCTCAGCGTTTGTTAAAGTGTAGTGGAATGAAACCACGTGGTTATTTGCAATAGCAGTCATGTTTTGAATCCATGTCATCAATAGTTTTAAACTGTAATATCATAAAGTGAAAAATAGATTTTGTTGACTATTTTCCACTTTTTGAAACGATTTAGTTAAATATTGAGACGAAATATCAAATTTCAACTCAATACAGTTTAATTTTTGGACGGACACGACGCGTCAAAAAATCTTTCATGGTGAGCATGCCTGCTTGAGTATAACCATGAATATTGGCTTGATGCAGTCGATATAGTGATACATACATGGTTTTGGCAATAAAACCCTGTACGCTGACATCACCCAACAATTCTCCCACAGCCTGATTATGGCTAAGTGACACCAGAGATCCTTTCTCGTTAAACGTGAACATTGGTTGCGGAGAACCTGATAAACGTGCAGCCATCGCCTCGACCAAGAAAGTGGCTTGCTGACTTGCCACTTGTGCACGTGGGCCTAATGGTGGCTGGCGTGCATCTAGTTGACAGTTGGCGCAGTCACCAAAAGCAAACACATTTGGATCAGAGTAGGTTTGTAAGGTTGCATAGACCATTAAACGATTGATCTTGTCACGTTTAAAATCATGGAAAGATTCTAGAACTTTGGGTGCTTTTACACCTGCGGCCCAGACGGTAATATCTGAGTGTAAGACGCTGCCATTACTAAAATAGACGTTTGATTCATCGACCTTTTGTACTTTATGTTGGGTCAGAATTTCAATGCCCATTTTCTTCAGTTGTTTGGCACTATGCGCAGCGGTTTTCTCTGTCAATGCAGGCAAGATACGATCAGAAGCTTCGATCAAGGTAATTTTGACCTGTTTAGGGTCAATTTTCTTTAAGCCATAACGATAGAAGTTTTTGGTGGTTTCAATCAGTTCTGCTGCCAGTTCAACTCCCGTTGCACCCGCACCGACAATCCCGATATTTAAGGCACGTTCAGTTGGCTGGTTTTGTGCTTCGATATACAGATGAAACAAATCCTGTTGGAAAATGTCTGCTTGTTGGCGGCTATCAAGGAAATGACAATATTCACGTACACCTTCTGTGCCGAAGTCATTGGACACAGAACCGACAGCAAGCACAAGCGTGTCGTAGCTTAGCGTCTGGGTGAGTGGAGTATGTTCTTTGGAAAGCTGTGGGGGAGAAAGTGTAATTTGTTTTTTATCTTTATTAACATCAACGAGAGTACCAAGGACGAACTCAAAATGATGTTTTTCGGCGTGGGCAAAATAATTGGTTTGTTCTTCGTGCGGATTGAGCGAGCCAGCTGCGATTTCGTGAAGGAGAGGTTTCCATATATGCGTGAGGTTTTGGTCGACTAGGGTAATTCGGGCTTTCTTACGTCTGCCAAAACGTTCACCTAGTTGTGTCGCAAGCTCTAAACCACCTGCGCCACCGCCCACAATCACGATATGATGTAAGGTTTTACTCATGATTAACCTAATTTTTTTTGTGAAAGGATGGCTGGATTATGCCATCCTTTTTTCAATATTGTATTGGTAATCTTGATAGAAAAAGTAGGTTTTTTTTAACCTTGATTTAAAGGGTAAAGTTTTGGGTTTTTAGTGTCATTTGTTGAAAAAAAACTGAACAGATTAGAAAACCAGATCATAATTTTCTGGAAAATGTTGGCTTCTTCAATCTGTACATCATTCTCGATTTGTAAGCTGCGGATCAACTGGTTATTTTGATAAATTGATACGGTAGCCAAGTTCATGACTTGCGTTAAAGGTGCAGTTAAGTGTTGTTCATTCAGTTCAACATTAATGCGTGTGTTGGTGGTTTGAAGCGGTTCAACCGTGGTGACTTGTTGATTGGCATCAATCAAATGAATGCGTTGAGTCAATAAATCAAACGTATTTAAGTCAATTGGTGTTGTTTGACCATATAAAGAGGTGGTCACAATGGTTGGCTGCTGTGTTTCGACCTTAAACATTTTCAAGGTTGATTTAATCACGGGCAGTTCTGCAATCAATCTTTGCTTAGGGATCACTTCTTCATCACGGGTATAGGTATAAGCCAAGTTCATCAATTTGTGTGCAACCTCAGCACGTTTCACTGCACTTGGTGTACCTAACACCACCACAATCAAACGACGTTTTTCAACATTTGGGTTAAAAGTCGGGCGTTCTGCAGTTAATGCAAGATTATAACCCGCGGCCTTGGTGAAACCGGTCTTTAAACCATCTGCAGTTGGATCCATTTTCAAGGCAAGATTGGTGGCATGGTGAAAATGTTGGTTATAGCTAAAGCTTGGCATTTTTGAATAATATAAGTATTCAGGGGTTTGCTTCACAATCGCTTTTGCCAACAAGCTGAGATCTGCTGCTGTTGAATAATGATCGGTCATGGTAATCCCAGCAGGATTGCTGAAATGGGTATCCTTCATGCCTAACGCTTGTGCTTCCTGATTCATTCGCGCAACAAATTGTGGCACGCTGCCCGAGATTTTTTCAGCTAACGTGACAGCTGCATCATTCGCGGACATGACAATCAGCCCTGCCAAAAGTTGATCAACCGAAATTTGTTCACCAGCTTTCAGGTACATTTGTGATTCATCCCACATCACGGTACTCACAACAGGCGTTGCGGTTAGGACTTCTTCTTTACGTAATTTACCTGCTTCAATCTCCTTTAAGGCAATATAGGCCACCATCATTTTGGTGAGAGATGCAGGGGCACGTTGAACATGACTATTATGCTCTGCAATGATTTGCCCTGACTGGGCATCAATCACTGACCAAGCTTGTGCTTCAACTGTTTCAGGAGCAATGTTAAGTAAATTTGCATGTGCCAGATTTGCACAGATGAGACTCAACAACGTAAAGAGGGGGAGAAGAAATTTCACGTGAATACCTTGTATAGCCGATCCAGTGGCCTTAAATGTGAGAGGAGAATGCTATGACTTTTTTGTTGAAGAATCCAGCAACTTTTGCTGACAATTACGACATCTACGCATGACTTTGTAAAAAAATGCTAAGCTGTGTGAAATTGTTCCTATTTTTCATGATTAGAAATTATGTTGCACTATCAAATTGAGTTCGACGATTATCGCCAACACCTGATTCATGTCACCTTACGTTTTCTTGCCAATCCAAACCAAGAGTTGTGGTTGCCGACTTGGATTCCTGGTAGTTATTTGATTCGAGAGTTTTCCAAGCATATTGAATCGGTAAAGGCCTCTGATGAAGCAGGGCGATTACTGAGTATTAAAAAAACTGAGAAAAACCGTTGGCGCTTATTCAATACCGATCATGAACTGATTACGGTTGAATATGATGTCTATGCCTACGATCTGTCAGTACGCGGTGCCTATGTCGATCAAACGCGTTTGTATGTGAATCCTGCATGTGTCTGTTTAGGGCTGCAAGATCAGGAACATGCAGCATGTGAAGTTGAAGTATTTTTACCCGATGAACTCAAGCATTTTCAGATTGCAACAGGCTTGGCTGCGAAAAGTTTGGTGAAGGGACGTTTTACTTTAAAAGCAGACCATTATGATCAATTGATTGATAGTCCATTTGAATTGGCTGATCAGAGTCGCTTTAGTTTTGAAGCCCATGGCATTCCGCATGAATTTGTAATTTCAGGCCAGCACGCAACCAATTTGACCCGTTTACAAGCAGATATTGAAAAGATCTGTCAAACTGAAATTCAGATGTTTGGTTCAGCACCCTTCCAGAACTATACCTTTATGACCATGGCGACAGGGAATAGCTATGGTGGTCTGGAGCACTGTAATAGCACCAGTTTAATTACACCGCGTGATGATTTACCCCAAGCCAATGAGGCAGAAGAACCGTCTAAAGATTATCAACGCTTTTTAGGTCTTTGTAGCCATGAGTATTTTCACTCATGGTTGGTGAAATTTATTCGTCCTGAAAATTTTGCCAATTATGATTTGCATAAAGAAGCTTACACCAGCTTACTGTGGGTTTTTGAAGGGTTTACGTCTTATTACGATGATCTGATTTTATTGCGTAGTGGCGTGATTTCACAGAAATCCTATCTAGATTTGTTAAAAGCACAAATTGATCGTTATCTGCAAAATCCTGGGCGTATGATTCAATCGGTTTCAGAGTCTAGCTTTGATGCGTGGATCAAATTCTACCGTCAAGATGAAAACTCGAATAATGCTGGAACCAGTTATTATAACAAAGGCAGTTTAGTGGCACTTTGTTTAGACTTAGGACTACGTTTACGTGGCTCAAACCTTGATGCCTTAATGCGTCGTTTATATGAAAACACCCAGAATGGGATTCAAGTGAATGATCGCACCATTTTTGAATTGTGTCATGACCTCACGGGCGATAACTGGATTGAGCAGATCAATCATTTAATTAACACGACTGATGAATTGCCACTCGATCAGCTGTTCCCTGAATTTGGTTTGAGCTACACCGTTAAAAGTGACAAGACTTTACCGTTTGGCCTAAAAGTTGTAGATAAAGCTGAAGGGGTTGTGGTGCAACAGCTTCGTCGTGATAGTGCTGCGGCACAAGCGGGTTTGTCTGCTAATGATGTGATTATTGCAATTGATGGTATCAAAGCCTCAGAAAAACTTTTGGCTAAATATGCAAAACAACACGGCGTATTTACGGTATTTGCTTTCCGTCGCGATGAGTTATTGCAATTTGAACTACAAGCGGGTGAAAACACCTTAACCACGGTGGAGTTAAATGTTGAGGATCAACACAAAGTTGATCGTTGGTTAAAAACATCTTGATATGTAGATCAATTGAAAGAGCAAACCCTCTTTCAATTGATCTAAACCAAAAGCTGCTCGAATAAAAAGCCTTATTGAGGTTTGCTCACAAAGCGCGAGATCCCTCTAAATTCAGCAATAATTTCATTGAGCTGATTACTAACACTAATATCATAAATTTCAGATCGTCCGCTCGGTGCTTTGAAGCTGGCCGTGGCTGTTAGAGTATCACCGACTTTTCCCGGCCGAATATAGCTGATATTGCAATGCTGTCCGACTGCAGGTTGTTCACTGTTACAGGCGATTGCGAAGGCGCTGTCAGCAATCGCAAAAATAATGGCACCGTGACAAGTACCGTGGCCTTGAGTGTGGTTTTCTGTTACGGTTAACTGAACTTGAGCAGAACGATGGCCTGAGCTGATGAGTGTGGCACCTAACATCTGCATTACAGCATCTTGTTGAAATAAAAGATTCATCTGAATATCTTTCTTGTTTATATTTGATACGATTTTTAATATAAAATAAATTTATTGAATCATAAAAGCTGTTTTTATAAAATGTCTGCAAGTGAGTTCAACATTTTCTCAACGCATTTTATTATCTCGAATGTGAAGAGATCTATTGGGTCCTTTACAAAGAGCAACTGTGAGATTTGTCTTGCTATTGTAAGGTTGCTAGGGCAATAGCGAGGTGTTCCCTATAGTCTGAAAATCAAATTGCAAGTTTTATGCAATGCGGACGTTACCACTAAAGAATTAACGAATTCTTCATCTAAGTCTGTCAAAATAAGACAGGCTATTTCGTAACTTATGTATTTGTTTGCTAAATGATCAATTCGATATGTAGATTTGAAGCGAGCAGCGGTTTGTATTTGAAAAGACAAAACTTGGCCGCATATATACATCGACGAATGCTACTATTATATCATTTTGTAGTATTTTTTATCGAAATGTCGTTATCACAGGATATTGCGTTGACTCGCATGTGATGAACGCTGATACTCTCAAGTTTGTTTCAGCAAATCGGTTCTAGGAACTGGGCCACAAGCGCAGTTTTCCGTAACTCAATCCAACACAAGGGGCTATATATGGCTGGTGGAAAGTCAAAAATCATTTACACACTGACTGATGAGGCGCCGTTATTAGCGACTTATTCATTGCTACCGATCATTGAGACCTTTACCAAACCTGCTGGCATCGAGATTGTAAAAAGTGATATCTCTGTTGCAGCACGTGTACTCGCAGAATTTTCAGATTACCTTAAAGATGAGCAAAAGGTAAACAATAACCTTGCTGAGTTAGGTCGTCTTACCCAAGATCCAGATACAAACATTATTAAACTTCCAAACATCAGTGCTTCTGTTGCGCAGTTAGTGTCTTGTATCAAAGAGCTCCAGTCGAAGGGCTATGCAATTCCTGATTATCCAGAAAACCCAACAACTGAAGAAGAAAAAGAAATCAAGGCACGTTATGGTAAATGCCTTGGTTCAGCAGTAAACCCAGTATTGCGTGAGGGTAACTCTGATCGCCGTGCGCCAGCTGCTGTGAAAAATTATGCAAAAAAACACCCGCATTCAATGAGCGAGTGGAAACAATGGTCTCAAACTCACGTTTCTCACATGGACGAAGGCGACTTCTACCACGGTGAAAAATCTATGACTTTAGACCGTGCGCGTAATGTGAAAATGGAACTCATCACCAAGTCAGGTGAAACCATTGTGCTTAAGCCTAAAGTTGCGCTTCAAGACGGTGAAATCATTGACTCGATGTTTATGAGCAAAAAAGCCCTATGCGATTTCTACGAGAAAGAACTCGAAGACTGTCGTGAAGCAGGCATCCTGTTCTCATTACACGTTAAAGCAACCATGATGAAAGTATCACACCCGATCGTTTTCGGTCACTGTGTGAAAATTTACTATAAAGATGCTTTCGAAAAACACGGTAAATTATTTGACGAACTCGGTATTAACGTGAACAACGGTATGGCTGGTCTTTATGAAAAGATCGAAACTTTACCGACTTCACTCCGTGAAGAAATTATCGAAGATTTACATGCTTGCCAAGAACACCGTCCTGCACTTGCAATGGTTGATTCTGCAAAAGGCATTACCAACTTCCATTCACCGAATGACGTGATTGTCGATGCTTCTATGCCTGCAATGATCCGTGGTGGTGGTAAAATGTGGGGCGCTGACGGCAAACCTTATGATTGTAAAGCGGTTATGCCTGAGTCAACTTTCGCACGTATTTACCAAGAAATGATCAATTTCTGTAAGTGGAATGGTAACTTCGACCCACGTACCATGGGTACTGTGCCAAACGTTGGTTTGATGGCGCAAAAAGCTGAAGAATACGGTTCACACGACAAGACTTTCGAAATTTCTGAGGCGGGTATTGCCAACATCACTGACCTAGATACTGGCGAAGTGTTGATGAGTCAGAATGTAGAAGAAGGCGATATCTGGCGTATGTGTCAGGTGAAAGATGCACCGATCCGTGACTGGGTGAAACTTGCAGTTACACGTGCACGTAACTCTGGCATGCCTGCAATCTTCTGGTTAGACCCGTACCGTCCACATGAAAATGAATTGATCAAGAAAGTTGAAAAATACTTGAAAGATCATGACACCACAGGTCTTGATATCCAAATCATGTCACAAGTACGTGCAATGCGTTATACGCTTGAACGTGTTGCGCGTGGTTTAGATACCATTTCAGTAACGGGTAATATCTTACGTGATTACTTAACTGACTTGTTCCCGATCATGGAATTGGGTACTTCAGCGAAAATGTTGTCGATCGTGCCGTTAATGGCCGGTGGTGGCATGTACGAAACAGGTGCGGGTGGTTCAGCGCCGAAGCATGTTCAGCAGTTGGTTGAAGAAAACCACTTACGCTGGGATTCTCTCGGTGAGTTCCTTGCATTGGCAGTGTCTTTAGAAGAGCTTGGCATTAAAGAAGACAATAACCGTGCGAAATTGCTTGCCAAGACGCTTGATCAAGCAACAGGCAAACTTCTTGATAACGACAAGTCTCCATCACGCCGTACAGGTGAACTTGATAACCGTGGCAGCCACTTCTACTTAGCATTGTACTGGGCTGAAGCATTAGCAGCTCAAGACGAAGATGCTGAGTTAAAAGCGAAATTTGCGCCACTTGCAAAAGCATTGGCTGAAAATGAGCAGAAGATTGTGGCTGAGCTTGCGCAAGTACAAGGTCAAGCTGCTGATATCGGTGGTTACTACGCCATTGACACTGCGAAAGTCAGTGCTGTAATGCGTCCAAGTTCTACATTGAATGCGGCACTTGAAACAGCTTAAGTTTTAAAATATTACTGACATTTTGTTGGTCGTGAAAAAAGCCGATGCGAAAGCATCGGCTTTTTTGTATATGAGAGTTTATATTAAAGCCCACTTTCGTGGGCTTTATATAATCAAAGATTAACGACCATTACGGTTACGACCGCGCGGTGCTTTGGTATTTGGACGGGTTGTGCCATTGGTCTTACGACGTGGTTTATCTGCTTCGTCAGTTTGCCAGATACGGGTTGTACCACCACCTGCTTTTTTCTTGCCTTTAAATGGTTTTTCACCTTTTTCTTCACGTGCTTTATCTTTGGCGCGAGAGAAGTGCGGTTTATTATTCGATTTTTTCGCGAAAGAACGACCTTCATAAGGCTTATCGGCTGGAACATCTTTAAAATCTGGATAAAGCAAAGGTTCGATTTCCAGTTGTTCACCAGGCTGTAAACCTAGTTTAACCAGATCAATTGTACCAATTTGAGTACGAATCAGACGTAAAGTTGGGAAACCCACAGCAGCGGTCATACGACGCACTTGACGGTTACGACCTTCGCAGATTTGTAATTCGATCCAAGTCGTTGGAATATTGGCACGGTAACGCACAGGTGGATTACGTTCCCATAGCCATTCAGGTTGATCGACTTTACGGGCTTTGGCAGGTAAGGTCATACCATCTGCAAGTTCAATACCCTTTTGCAGTTTTTCAATGGCTTCTTCTGTGACATCACCATCAACTTGAGCAAGATAAGTCTTATATTTCTTATTGTCTGGATGGGTGATGAATTGATTTAAACCACCATGATCCGTAAGAAACATTAAACCTTCAGAGTCTAAATCTAAACGTCCTGCAATACGAAGTTCAGGATCTTTGATAAAACTTGAAACTGTTAAATGTTTTTCATCTTCGCGAAACTGTGACAAAACGTCAAAAGGTTTATTAAATACGACAACTTTCATATGGATATACTACTTTGGCTATGGGCGGCATCATAACAATAAAGGCTTTTATTTAATGGGAAAATGTTGTTATTTCCCGTATAAATCTCAAAAAAACCTGTTTTGAACTAAACTGGTTCATGCAATAAAAAACGAAAGTATGCCAGAGAAGGCATAGACATAATCGCTAAAATACATGAGGGAGAACCTACAAAATGGGTTATCAGAAGATCGTGGTTCCTACGGATGGAGACAAAATCACAGTAAATGCAGATCTGTCGCTAAATGTTCCAAATCGTCCGATCATTCCTTTTATTGAAGGTGATGGTATTGGTGTGGATATTACACCAGCAATGAAAGCAGTAGTAGATGCCGCTGTGCTAAAAGCTTACGGTGGCAAACGTTCTATCGAATGGATGGAAGTCTACTGCGGTGAGAAAGCAGACAAAATTTATGGCAACTATATGCCAGAAGAAACTTTTGATGCTTTACGCGAGTTTATTATATCAATAAAAGGGCCATTAACCACACCTGTTGGTGGTGGGATTCGTTCTTTAAATGTGGCATTGCGCCAAGAACTTGATTTATATGTCTGTGTGCGACCTGTTCGTTGGTTTAAAGGAGTACCTTCACCCGTGAAGCATCCTGAACTGACCGATATGGTGATCTTCCGTGAAAATTCGGAAGATATCTATGCCGGGATTGAATGGCCAGCAGATTCTCCCGAAGCGAAAAAAGTAATTAAATTTCTGCAAGAAGAAATGGGCGTCACCAAAATCCGTTTTCCTAAAGATTGTGGTATCGGGATTAAACCAGTGTCTAAAGAGGGGTCTCAGCGCTTAGTGCGTAAAGCGATTCAGTTTGCAATTGATAATGACAAGCCTTCGGTGACCTTGGTGCATAAAGGCAACATTATGAAATACACCGAAGGTGCATTTAAAGAATGGGGTTATGAACTGGCCATAGAACGTTTTGGTGGTCAGTTATTGGATGGTGGCCCGTGGGTAAAAATTAAAAATCCCAAAAATGGTAAAGACATCATTATTAAAGATGTCATTGCTGATGCGTTCTTGCAGCAAATTTTAATGCGCCCTGCAGACTACTCGGTGATTGCGACCCTGAACTTAAACGGGGACTATATTTCTGATGCACTGGCGGCAGAAGTGGGTGGAATTGGAATCGCACCAGGTGCCAATATTGGTGGCGCGATTGCCATGTATGAAGCCACTCACGGCACAGCACCAAAGTATGCGGGGCAAGATAAAGTCAATCCGGGTTCGATTATCTTGTCTGCTGAAATGATGCTGCGTGACATGGGGTGGACGGAAGCAGCAGATTTCATCATTACGGGTATTTCTGGAGCGATTTCAGCCAAGACAGTAACCTATGATTTTGAGCGTCTCATGTCAAATGCAACTTTGCTGCGTTGTTCGCAATTTGCTCAAGCCATTATTGAACATATGAAAGATTAATTTTCACTTGCAGAGAAAGGGCGGTTATACCGCTCTTTTTATTTTTAAATGAGTGAACGAAGTCGTATTAAAACAATATACAAAAATGCAGCTATCGCATATGTTAGGGTTTTATAAAATAAAATCTGGGTAGCATGGCAGAACGAAAATATGGTGAGGCTGCACCTAAAACGACAGAAACATTCTCTAGCTTGGACTGGTATGGACAAGAGCTGAATAATCAAAAATATGAAAAGGTACTCTTTGTTGATTTGGATCTGTCAGAAGCACAAAGCACAGGGGCTATTTTTAATGAATGCACATTTCGACAAGCACGGTTTAATGCATCTGTTCATCAAAGCAGTGCATTTTTAAACTGTACTTTTATCTCGTGTAATTTCTTTGACAGTAAATTTACCGACTGTAAATTTGTTGGAAGTATGTTCAGTGATTGTCAGTTTCATTATATGCGAGTTGAAGATAGTGATTGGGCTTTTGTGGGATTGCCTGGTGAAGATTTAGAAAAGGCTGCATTTTTAAGAACCCGTTTAAGAGAAGCAGATTTGACCGGAGCTCGTTGCCAAGGCAGTTCAATCCGAGATAGTGATTTATCTGGGGCGTGGTTACACCGCGCAGATTTTACAGCATGTGATTTAAGGGGAAGTGACCTGAGTGCCTTGGATCCGAAAGAGTCACAAATTAAGGATGCAATTATTCAACTTGATCAAACCTTGGTGATTGCAGAAAATTTGGGCTTTGATGTCAGGCTCGATTGAG
The DNA here is from genome assembly GCF_000413935.1 of Acinetobacter colistiniresistens. Lineage (GTDB taxonomy): Bacteria > Pseudomonadota > Gammaproteobacteria > Pseudomonadales > Moraxellaceae > Acinetobacter > Acinetobacter colistiniresistens. The sequence continues at coordinate 185,699 of NZ_KE340379.1, forward strand.
TTGCTGTGTAATGGTGCTGATAAAAATGAGTGGGGTGTACCACTCATTTTTATGGGAGATAAAATCAGTTTTCTTTAGGCTAGTACAGATAGAGTCGGATAAAAGGTACCAATTGTTCGCCAATCACGATACCCAATAAACCCAGTAATGCAACAATTGGTGGTGCGGGAGCTTTCACATCAAGGAGGTAATACAGCACGCCAACCAATACACCGACAGCCAGCGACAATAAATAAATCTTCATATTTGGCAGGTCTTAGTCCACTTTTGCTTTGCAGAAAGGGTCAATTTTAGGATTACTGTTCCAGATGTATTCAGCTTCTTCCGCGCAAAGTTGTGCAACCTTTTCACCTTGAGTGTTGTGAATAAAGGCAAGGGTCATATCCATACCTGCACTCACACCTGATGAAGTATAGAATTTTCCATCAATTACCCAACGGGCTTGGGCTTGCCATAACACTTGGTCATTGAGTTTTTGTACAAACTCGAATGCCATTTTATTTGATGTTGCTTTAAGGCCATTTAAAAGACCTGTCGCTGCAACTAATGAACTGCCTGTACAAATCGTGAGTACGTGTGCACTTTGGGTTGCTAAAGTTTTAAGCTCATCAAGAAACTGCTGGTTATTAATCAGTTCAAATGTCACGATCCCCCCCGGAATCAATAGAATACTTTGTGCATTGGTTTCAATTTCACTAAAAGCTTGGGTTTGGATGCAGACACCATGTTTATTGGAAACCAAGCCACCATTTAGGCTATAAAACTGCACTTGGTAGTGCGCTTGCAATAAGCCAAACAACTCGACCGGGCCCATGATGTCGAGGGTTTCAAAATCTTCAAAGACGATGGCATTAACGGGGATACGCATTGCTTTTCTCACTTGTTTAATCTGCGTAATACCATAGAGAGCTGCAAATTTTTTATTGTGAATATTCTGTATGGCTTATTTTGAATTATGCTAAATCAGTGGACTTTTGGCCTGATCTGTTAGCAAGCGGAACATGTTTTTAGCTTAAATTTTAAACATTTAAGCTGATTGAATTAGAAAAACAGTGGTGTATCGTAAATTTAGAAAAATCTGTATCTATCATTTCTAGACCAGATGTTCAAAATAACTGGAAAATAGAGAGAGTGTTGTGTCATGAAGATGTATCAAATTGATGCTTTTACCCAAGAATTATTTAAAGGAAATCCAGCCGCAGTTATCGTTGTGGATGAATGGTTAGATGACCATTTGATGCAGAATATTGCGATGGAAAATAATTTATCAGAGACTGCATTTGTCAGAACACTTGATGACAGTAATTATGAGATTCGCTGGTTTTCTCCACTGGATGAGGTGGCTTTTTGTGGGCATGCGACTTTAGCCAGTGCTTTTGTACTGTTTAAAGATTTCACTCAAGCAACAACCATTCAGTTCCATGTGCGCGAGCTCGGAATTTTTATTGTCAGCCAAGCTGCTGATGGCAAAATCAAAATGAACTTTCCAATTCGAAAAGCTGAATTAGTCTCTGATTTTCCTCAGGAACTACGTGAAGGGCTGACGAAACCATTTAAAGCTGTCTATCGTAATGCTCAAGCTTATATTGTTGAATATGAAACCGTGCAGGATGTATTGGATGAACAACCTGATCTGGAAAAATTAAAACAACTCGGCAAGATTCGTACAGCAATTACTGCTTCACAGCCTGATGTTGCAATTACCGCACGCGGCGAAGGAACGTTTGATTGCGTTTCTCGTTATTTTGCACCAGCAATTGGCATTGATGAGGATCCAGTGACGGGGTCGATTCATACAGCAATTGTTCCGCTTTGGGCAGATAAATTAAACAAGAAACAATTGGTGGCTTTTCAAGCTTCTGCACGTGGCGGGATTCTGGACTGCGTGATTGAATCTGAACAGCGTATTGAAATTTCAGGCTATGCAAAATTATATATGCAAGCTGAATTGCTAATCTGATTTTTAGCTTAAATTGTGCAAAAACAAAGATAAAAGCTGTTTAAATAAACAGCTTTTTTCAAAACATAACTATTAAAAATGCGAATCGTTCTCTACTATAGCTTGACGTTTTTATTTAAATCACCAAAATTACTTGGATAAATTATGTTAATGCGGTTTAAGCAGCTTACTCTCTCTCTTTGTTTGATCGGGTTGAGTGCGACGTCTTGGTCTCAGACAGTACTCGTAAAAAGTGAAAAAAATATCGAAGAATATAAATTAGATAATGGTTTTCGTGTAATTCTTGCGCCAAATGATAAAGAAAACAAAGTCTATGTAAATACGGTTTATTTTACGGGTTCACTGAATGACCCGAAGGGTAAAGGCGGTCTGGCACATCTATTGGAACATTTGGCTTTTAAAGGCACGCAGAATGTGAAGGGCGATGAGTTCCAGCGTCGCCTAGATCAATTTACCCTGATGACCAATGCCAGCACCGATTACTACTCGACTAAATATTTAAATATTGTTCGTCCTGAAAAGAATGCACTGAATGAAATTCTGTACCTCGAATCTGAGCGTATGGACAAATTGGTGCTACAAGAAAAATTTGTGCCTTCTGAAATTGAGATCGTAAAACGTGAACGTGAAATCCGTATGGATCAACCTTTTGCGGTATTGATGGATCAAATGTGGAAAGCCGCTTATGGCAACCAATATTTGGGTCGTTTGCCGATTGGTGATCTACCCGAGCTAAAGTCCATTCAGCTGAATGAATTGAATCAGTTTTATAAAACTTGGTATGCGCCGAATAATGCGGTGATGGTGATTTCGGGTAAATTTGATAAGACCGAAGTGCTGAATAAGATTGATCAATATTTTAGTCCAATTCCAGCACGTGCCGTACCTGCTCAAGTGCAAGTGCCTGTTCTGGATTCAAGCAAAATTGAACAGCGCCAATTTACCGTGCAAAAGGGCAGTGATTTAGCCAAATTCCACATCTATATGAATGGTAAAAATACCAAGCTGCAGCCTGCTTTAGCATTGGCACCTGCATTATATACCATGCAACCCAGCGGCATCTTGTATAAGAGTATGGTGGAGACGGGGATTAGTACCGCAGTGCAGTCAACCACATGGTTAGATCAAGATTTTAATTTGGTGTTTATGGGGGCAATTTATGCACCGAATCATGATGCCAAAAAGGTCAATGATGCACTCACGGCGGGTGTAGAGAATAGTCACGAATTTAGTGAGGCTGAGTTACAACGGATTAAAAATATCACGCAAAATGATGCGGATACCATTATGAATGATGCGGTGGCGTTAGGATCACGTCTGAGTGATTATGCTGTTTCATCTCATGGTCAATGGGATCAGTACTTTAAAGATTTACAATCAGTTAAAGATTTAAAATTAAAAGATGCCAATCAAAACTTAAAAGAATTTTTAGTGGCATCACATCGTATTTCAGGTGATATTTTGCCAACACCTGAAGATCAGAAGAAAGCGATGACGCTAAAAGCTGATAATCAGCCAAAAACGCTAGATCAAAGTGTGGAAAAGCCTGAACCGTTAAAGGATGCCAGTGTTTATCAGCAGGAAGTCAGCCAGTTTATGACGCAGTCTGCTCAGCAATTGCAAAAGAATGAGCAGAAAATTCAGCGTGGCGAGTTGAAGAATGGTATTCGCTACGCGCTATTCCCAACGCCTACACGTGATGATAAAACCTATGCCACCATTAGTTTAGATTTTGGTGATGAAAAAGCATTATTTGGCAAAGGTGTGACCTTAGATTTAACCAGTTATTTGATGTTACGTGGATCTGAAAAGCATACTTTGCAAGAAATTACGGATAAAGCTATTGCTGCAAGTGGTGGGGCGTCTGTCAGTTCGAATGGCAATGGTTTTACCATTGTGATTCAGGCGAAGAAAGACAAGTTTGAAGATTTCTTCAATTTTATTGTGGATGTGGTTAAACAACCAAAATTTTCGAAAACTGAATTTGATCTGGCAAAAAATCAGAGCTTATCGGTATTGGATCGTCCGTATACAGAACCTGCGGTTGTGTCATCGATGACTTTATCTAAAATTCTGGAAATCTATAAACCAGGGGATATCCGTTATCACTTTGAACCTGAACTGGCGAAAAAGCAGATTAGTGAAGTCACTCAGCCACAAGTTAAACAGTTCTATGACCAATTCTTTGTGACGAATCATGCCCAAATCGCTGTGACAGGTGATTTTGATGCCAAGAAAATGCAGAAGACCTTACAAAAGGCTTTTGGTTCTTGGAAAGCAAAGCAACCGTTCACAAAAGTGACAGGTCAATATACGGTGTATAAGACGCAGAAAGTACATGCTTTATCGGAACAGCGTGAATTTGGTAGCTATCAAAGTGTCTTGGCTCTACCTGTAGGATCGTATAACAAAGATGCACCGGCTTTGATTATCCTGAGTCATATCTTGGGGAACTCGCAACTCTCATCGCGTTTGGCACAAGAGTTACGTGAGAAGAACGCCTTGGTATATGGCTTTGGTAGTGGCTTAGATCTTGATCCAGATATTGATGATGGTACTTTGAGTATCACTGCCAATTACACTTCTGGTCGCTCTGAGCAAGTCTCGCAATCAGTACATAAGGTATTGAATGAGTTACTGAGCAAAGGCGTGACTGAGCAGGAAGTGGAAGCTGCGAAAGCCGATATCATGAAAAAACGTGTGACCGCTTTAGAGGACGAGCGCAATATTCATGGCATGCTCACGGGGCAGTTAGAGCGTAACAAGACTTTGTTGGATCGTGCTGAGCGAGATCAAGAACTTGCGAAACTGACCAAAGAAGATGTGAATGCGGCGATCAAGAAATACATCAAACTTGATCAGTTTGTCGAAGTCATGGCTGACCAATATGGTCAAGCACAAGACTTGAAATAAATCATAAAAAGAAAGCCACCGATGAGGTGGCTTTTTTTATTGGAGATAATCAGTGATCATGTTTATGCGCATGAAAATCTTCGTTCTTACGGAAACGTAAGTAGTTTTCAAACTGTTCACAGTATTCGTCAAAGTTATCTTCCAGCATCATTTGAAATTGTTGCAGCAGATAAGACATCACTTGCTCTTTGGCAGCACGCATTTCTTCGCCATCTTTAAAGTTATTGGCTGCGACCCAAGTATTAAAACGGGCAGTGGCGAATAACATGGCTGCACTAACTTGACCACGTAATTCTTCTGGTTTGGCTTGTTGACCTTTAGGCGGTCGGCAGAAATCATTGGCAAGTTTAATAAACTCATCTGCACGCTCAAAAAAGACGGCATTTAAAGCTTCTTCTTCCGTCACATCTGTGGCATTAATTTTTTGAGACATGGTTTTTCCCAGCGACAAGTTAAGACACATTATTATAGACAAAGCCTTGTCGAAACTAAACCTTTGCCTTAACCTAAAATAGCCTAAGCAATTAGAATAACCACTATGCAAGATGCAATCGCGATTCAAAGCTTAAAAACGGATATTGCTTTATTACGTCAGCATATTTATCCACCCCAATATTTAGAGCATGTCGAAGGCTTGCCCATTTATTATGGGCTGAAAGAGGATGTAGATGAGTATTATCGGCAGTGGCAACCGCTGATTGAAAGAGCACAACAGTTATGTCAGCCTTTTATGGAAGACGAAATTGTGGATGCGATTCACTTACCCAGTCACTTAAATCTGCCGCTTTTTTTCTTTCATGTGGATCGGATTCGGATCAATAAAACCCGTGCCAAAGAGTCTAAAACTTTTCGCGGCGTGGCGGCTTTGTTAGAAAAATGTGGCCAGTTTGAGACCGATCAAATTTTTGCGATGCAAGAATGGTTAGGCAGTGACGATACCGCTGCCTTAGTTGCACATCGTGAATTTATTGATTTACGCACCTATGTATTTCAGCATGGGCAAAGTGACTATACCCGTACCCGGTTTTATATGAATGGCGTGATTTTGAGTGTGGAACCGCATTTTAAATTGGTGGATGCACGGGACAAGCCACGTAAGCAGCGTAATGATAGTTATAGTGATCCGATTGCAGATAATGGTACGTGGAAGATTTTTGGGAAATATCGCTAAATGATTTAAGCTCAATATGGAGATATTATCTGCCTGCTAAAGAACTAATTTTCATTTTCCGTTAAGGTGAGCAAGACCTCAAAAATTATGAATAACCTAATACCTTTTGTATAGGTGGTGCCTTACTTTTGACTGGGCAAAAGTAACAAAACCCCTCTGTTAAGCTGATGGCACATCCTTGATGCCACAGCTTAACGGCGGCATCCATGCCGCCATCACGATAACAGAGTAAGGTGGTTTCTCCTTGCGGCGTTATCACTCTTCATCCCAAAAAATATCTTTAGCAGATAAGCCCTGTAGCTTTTTATTCGCTTTCTTGACCACATGTGGTTGTTGTGCCTTGACCCAACCTAAAGCAAATAAAAATTGTGGATGCTTCACAGCCTGTTGTTCAAAGATCTGTTCAGCAACAAAGAGATCATTATAAAAGCCTAAATATTCCTGAATCGGTTGTAACTTATTTAAGAATTGTTGAACCTGCTTTTCTGGATACAGCGCTGAAATAAAGTCGATGCAATAGCGTAATTGTTTAACGCGTTTACGGGTACGGTGTTGTTGCTCGACTTCTAGCTTCGAAAATTGAGACGCATCTTTGAGAATTTTTTGATATAGCTTGCTTAAGCTTTTAGCTGCTTGTTTAGAAAGTTTAGATTTGGACTGATGCTCACTATATGTAAAACTGAATAAGGATAAAAATAACTGTGTGGTTTGAATATGACTTAAAAGCTGCGCAATATTGCTATCAACCTTCGCAGGGAATGGAAAATCAAAATCACAAACTTCTTTGACTAAGGGAATGACCGAATCTTGAATTGCATCGTAATCACGTGATTGCCCCAAGGCTCTAAAAATATCCGCCAACTGACTTTCCCAAGCAGGATCAATGTGTGCAGACCAGTTTGAGAAATGTTTTAAAGCTGAACGCAAACGTCGTAAGCCGACACGTGCTTGGTGAATATGGTCTGCTTCTGCTACACCATCAGCGATTGCAGCTGCATTTGGCAAGATATGATTGAGCGTATTTTCGATAATCAGTTTAAGGGCTTGTTCAGCACGGATATCGGTATCTAAAATCAGTGATTTCGCTTTGGTGGCAGGGGAAACCCGTTTACCAATGGCCAGTAAATTGCCCCGTTCAGCTTTACTGCGTACATCAAGCCAGAGCTGATATTTGTCTACCCAAGTTTTGGCAAAATCAATCAGAGACTGTGCCGAGCCTTGTTTGAGCTCAAATTCGACTTCACAGATTTTGGCTTGATCAGTCGGGGTGCGAATTTCTCCATCATCCAAGCAGACTTCAATATGCGAACCTGCAAACTCGAAGACATGAAAAGTACGTTGTACATCAGTTTGAAACTGTAGCAATAACTCAGCAGGGGAATCGCCTAAAACATCACGCAGTACAGTTTGAACGGTTTGATTATGTTTATATAAAGATAAATCCAGTTCGGGTTCTTTCGTACATTTGCCCAAATAAATATCTTCTTCGATACGTTGTAAATGGTTTTTACTGGCGGCCTTAAAGGTTTGCACCCAATGCTCACCTTCCTGACGCAGACGAATGGCGACGTAATTCTTTGCCAGTAAGCGGTCGGCAGTGTCATAGTATTTTGCTTGCAGGTGAATTTTCTGTGCTTTTTGTTTGTTTAAAAGCTGTAATACACTTTTTTTCTTAGATTCAGGGAGTTGAAATTTTAGCTCTATTTCCATGAAGTTATGACTCCTGACCACCGAGAATGATAAATATAAAAATAGTATAACTTGTTGATCTCAAAAATCATTGTAAAGTTGTTTTAAGCAGGGAAAGGATGGCACGCAATGACTTTATTTTGTACAGAAAATGCATTAACGTGTGGAGAGTCTTGCACGATTAGGATGATCTTAAAATGAATGCACCAGCGAATATTACCCAGCCAGTGGAATTTTCATTACCCATTAAAAACTATGACGAATTTTATCATTTTTATTTAACTGAACATCGCAATATCGCCAGTCGCCGTTTGCATGCAGCAGGTAGCTCGATTGGTTTATATTTTTTTAGTCAAGCCATCCGTAAACGTCAGGCAAAATATGCGGTATATGGTTTGGTATCAGGCTATGCCTGTGCTTGGGTTGGGCATTTTTTCTTTGAACATAATAAGCCTGCCAGCTTTAAACAACCGCTGTATAGCTTTATTTCGGATTGGCGCATGTTGTCAGACGTTGCACGTGGTCGTTTGAGTCTGATTGATCGTAAGTTTGATAAAATTGAGTCGTAACATTCATTTGATATTTCAAAAGCTGCTTTGGCAGCTTTTTTATTTGTTCTGATTTACAGCGATTAATGATGTAAATACACTCCCTATCTTTAAATTTTAAGAAAGAAAATATACTCTGAAGCTAATGTAATTATAGTGAATAGTGAAACGTTCATGCGCGGTCTTTATCTCATTACCAATGACGATCCAATCCAACTATTATTAGAAAAATTAGACGTTGCATTAGCGACAGGGCAGATTGCCATTCTGCAATATCGTCGTAAGAAAGTAGCAAAGGCTGATCAGCCACTTGAAGTGGAAAAAATTAAAGCACTGTGTGAAAGACACCAAACTCCTTTTGTGATTAATGATGACTTGGTCTTGGCGGAGCAATTTGGTCTAGGTGTGCATCTTGGACAGTCCGATGGTGAAATTAGCGATGCGGCTACACGTTTGCCATCAAGTGTGATTATTGGGCGGACTTGTCTAAACTCATTAGAACTGGCTGAAAAGGCAATTGCGGATGGGGCGACTTATGTGGCATTTGGTGCGGTCTATGCCACCTCAACTAAACCTGAAGCGGGCAATGTAGGAATCGAAGTCATTCAGCAGGCGAAACAAAAATTTGCTGTGCCAATTTGTGCGATTGGCGGGTTGACCGTTGAAAATTCTCAAGTAGTGATTGAGGCTGGTGCAAGCCTTTGTGCAGTAATTAGTGATATATTAGGCCGATCAACAGCCGAAATTCCTGCTCGTGTAGATGCATGGGCAAAGTTATTTGCATAATTTTTTGCATCGTTTCGACATTCTATTCCTCGATTCTAGGTTGAGTCTTTTATGAGTTTATCTCCAAAGCAAGAACAGTTATTTAAACAAGCAAATAAACATATTCCAGGTGGTGTTAACTCACCTGTACGTGCATTTAACGGTGTTGGTGGTACGCCTGTCTTTATTGAAAAGGCAAAAGGGGCGTACTTATGGGATGTTGATGGCAAGCGTTATGTAGACTATGTCGGTTCATGGGGCCCAATGATTTTGGGTCACGCACATCCAGATATTATTCAAGCAGTACAAACTGCGGCGGAAGATGGTTTAAGTTTTGGTGCGCCAACTGTACATGAAACCACTTTGGCAGACACGATTTGCGAAATCATGCCATCCATTGAGTTGGTGCGTATGACCAGTTCAGGTACAGAAGCAACCATGACCGCGATTCGTCTGGCACGTGGTTATACTGGCCGTGACAAAATTGTGAAGTTTGAAGGCTGTTACCATGGTCATTCAGACTCGTTATTGGTGAAAGCGGGTTCAGGCCTGCTAACTTTAGGCGAAGGTGAGCCAACGTCAAAAGGTGTACCTGCTGATTTCGCAAAACATACCCTAACGCTACCGTATAACAATATTGAAGCCTTGAAAGAATGTTTTAGCAAGTTTGGTCATGAGATTGCTGGTGTAATCATTGAGCCTGTTGCTGGCAATATGAATCTGGTGACGCCAATTGATGGTTTCTTACAAGCGATTCGTGATGTGTGTGATGAATATCAATCAGTCTTCATTATTGATGAAGTGATGACGGGTTTCCGTGTTGCTTTGGGCGGTGCGCAATCGGTCTATAAAGTAAAACCAGATTTAACCACTTTAGGTAAAATTATTGGTGCGGGTTTACCTGTGGGTGCTTTCGGCGGTAAACGTGAAATCATGGAATGCATTGCACCATTAGGTGGTGTTTACCAAGCAGGAACTTTGTCGGGTAATCCATTGGCCATGCGTGCAGGCATTGCGATGTTCAAGCATCTTCGTGAACCTGAGTTTTATGACAAGCTTGCAGCACAGTTAGCCAAATTACTGGCAGGTTTACAGGCTGCGGCAGACGAAGCGGGGATTCCATTTAAAACCCAGCAAGTTGGCGGTATGTTTGGTTTGTATTTTACCGATCAAGAGGACATTACCAGCTTTGATTCAATGTTAGCCTGTGATGTTGAAGCATTCAAGAAATTCTTCCATGGTATGTTAAAGCGTGGTGTCTATCTGGCACCATCGGCATTTGAAGCTGGATTTATTTCATCAATGCATTCTGATCAAGATATTGCAGAGACCATTCAGGCAGCAAAAGAAACCTTTGCTGAAATGAAATAACGCTGTGATATACACATAAGCCCGATTTATTCGGGCTTTTTTTATGGTCATGGTTTCGGTAGTTCTCAAAACAGGTTGCCCTTAACTGATTAAACAATAAGGGTGGATCGTCATGAACGCTCACTGCGTTCTCATTTACTTGTAGGCTCTATCTAAGCTCCGAATAGCAATAAAGATAAATAATCTTTACTGTATTACAAGGTAAAATATGGTTGAATAATCCACTATCTTTGCATTTGTCTTCGGCTGTACCAAAGCGTGAACGTTTTGGCTGATGCAGGCTGTGGATGACGTTGCTAGATATCATATGTTAGACAAGCGTTGATAAGAAACTCATAGGAATGGAGTAAAAAGATGAAAACTAAACATTATCTAACTTCCGCAGATGTGGAAATTCTGGTTGATGCGGCATTGCAATATGCAACAGCGCACAGCTTTAATGTCAGCGTGGCGGTTGTCGATGATTGTGGAACATTGTTGATGATGAAGCGTATGGATGGCGCATCGGTACTATCGACAGAGATTTGTCAAGAAAAAGCCAAATCTGCTGCGGTCAGCCGAAGAACAACCAAGGCATCAGAAGATATGATCCGTGATGGTAAAATCGGCTTTTTAACCGTGAATGCGGCAAAGGGGATGCTAGAAGGTGGTGAGCCCATTGTGTATCAAGCACAGGTCGTCGGTGCTGTGGGGATTTCGGGGGTACAATCTTTTCAAGATGCAGAAATTGCCCAGTATGCGATTCAACAATTTCTAGAGCAACAAGCCTAAATCATCATTTAAATTCGATTCTGGATGAAATATCGAGAGAAACACGAAAAAAATCAGTAAAAATACGTGTCATGCATTGTAATTCAGCGCTAAGCTTTTTATGATTGCCCGCTTGTTTTCATCCAGTCGTTGGAAGGCTACCTTGAGTGATTTTCTAAGTGAACATTTGATTCATCGTGATGAAGATTTTATGGTCATCCATAAACCAGCAGGTTTACTCACTGTGCCGGGGAAAACGCCGGATTTACAAGATTGTTTAATTAATCGTTTATTAGAACTAGAACCTAAAACTTTACTGATTCATCGTTTAGATCGTGATACCTCAGGTATTCTGGTCTTTGGCTTGTCCAAATTTGGACAGAGCAATATTTCGCGTCAATTTCAAGATCGTCAAACCTCAAAAATTTATCAGGCTTTGGTTGCAGGGCATTTAGAAGGTCAGGGCACGGTCGATATTCCTGTGATTTATGATCCAAGCCGTCCACCATTACATATTGTGGATGCCTCTTATCACAAGCCTGCATTGACCGAATGGCAAGCGATTGAACATTTAGAAATTCAAGGACAAGCTGTAACCCGAGTGAAACTCATTCCGATTACAGGGCGTTCACATCAGCTTCGTGTGCATATGCAATATTTAGGTCATCCGATTCTGGGCGATACCTTATATGCCACACCCGAACAGCAGCAGCTTTATGCGCGTTTGTGCTTACATGCAACGCAATTAAGCTTCGCTCATCCTAAGACAGGTACACAACTCAACTTTGATTGTGCCGTACCGTTTTAGTACGAAAACTTTTTTATGAAACACGATGTGATGCACGCTATTTGATTGCGCTTTGTGTCAAAATACATCGTTGAAAACTACATAAAATGCCTTAACTTTTATTGGTGTCAGGGCATAAAATATGTAGGCTAACTTGAGATAAAGGTGGAAAAATTGCAGCAGTTTGCTATTGGTCAACGTTGGTTATCAGATACTGAAACTGAACTCGGTTTAGGGGTTCTTATTGATGTAGATGAACGTTCTATCAGCATTTTATTCCCAAAAAGCGATGAAACGCGTGTTTATGCACGCAACAATGCGCCTTTATCTCGCATTATCTTCAATGTTAACGATGAAGTCCAAGACCAAGAAGGCAGCAAGTGGATTGTTGAAGCGATCGAAGACCGTCATGGTGTGCTTCGTTATGACGTGGTTCGCCAGCTTGAAAATGGCGAGCAAGAGCGTAAGTCACTCAACGAAACCCGTATCGGTGCACAGATCCAGCTGTCAAAACCTTTAGAACGTCTGTTGGCCAGCCAAGTCGATTATAAAGAATGGTATGACCTGCGTATTGAAGCGATGTTGTTGCAAGCGCAAATGCACACCAGTCCTTTACGTGGTTTTCTCGGTGCACGTGTGGGCTTGATTCCACATCAGCTTTATATCGCGCATGAAGTCGGGAAGCGTTTTGCGCCACGTGTTTTGTTAGCAGATGAAGTGGGCCTAGGCAAAACCATTGAAGCAGGTTTGATTATCCACCAACAACTGAAAACAGGACGTTCAGAGCGTATCCTGATTTTAGTGCCTGATTCATTGCAGTATCAGTGGATGATTGAAATGCGCCGCCGTTTCAATTTGCAATTCTCGCTATTCGATTTAACCCGTACTGCTTCGATCAAAGAACATGATCCTGATCTGAACCCATTCCTGACTGAACAATGCATTATTGCCAGTGTCGACCTGATGGTTGACCATGACGACTTGCGTGAGCAAGCCATGGAAGCTGGTTTTGATTTGCTGGTGGTCGATGAAGCGCACCACTTGATGTGGAGTGAGGAAGAGGGCGGTAATGATCGTTATGACCTCGTCGAAGAATTGGCTGAACAAACAGCAGGTGTATTACTGCTCACGGCAACGCCGGAACAGTTAGGGGTTGAAAGCCATTTTGCCCGTCTTCGTTTACTTGATCCGCAACGTTTCAGTAGCCTAGATCGTTTCCTTGATGAGGAAGAGCAATATCAACATACCGCTAAAATTGCGGAAGTGTTGATGTCAGATCAAGCGTTGACAGAAGAGCATCTTGCTGCACTGGACGGCTTATTGGGTCATCGTATTGATGATCAGCCTGAACAGCGTATGCGTGCAATTCATGAATTATTAGACCGTCATGGCACAGGCCGTATCCTGTTCCGTAACACCCGTGAAGCGATTCAAGGCTTCCCTGGTCGTGATTGCCAGCCAGCGCCTTTGCCAGCACCAGAAGACTGGTCATTTGATGGCAAAATGCGCGAGCAAATGTGGCCAGAAGAAGGCCAGCTCGATGGTGCATGGATGGAAAATGATCCGCGTGTGCCGTGGTTGATGGAAGTGTTACGCAAAGAATTAAAACACAAAAAAGTGTTGTTGATTGCGCGTAGCGGGCCAGTGGTTGAAGCACTTGAAAATGTATTGCGTTTACATGCGGGTATTCGTACCGCGATGTTCCATGAAGGCATGAGCTTATTGGAACGTGACCAAGCGGCAGCCTACTTTGCTGAAGATAGCTATGGTGCTCAGATTCTTCTCTGTTCAGAAATTGGTTCGGAAGGTCGCAACTTCCAGTTTGCCAGTGACCTGATCTTATTTGACCTACCTGCAAACCCAGATGTATTGGAGCAACGTATCGGTCGTCTGGATCGTATTGGTCAGGAAAACCGGATTCAAATTCATGTGCCATATCTGATGGGTACAGCACAAGAGCGTATGTTCCGCTGGTATAACGAAGCACTCAATATTTTCAGCAATATTTCTCCGACTGCACAAACGCTACAAGAGAACTTCATTGTTGAATTGAAGGATTGTTTATTGGCAGATCAAGGCCAGACTTTTGAAGATTTACTGGAAGAAGTCAATGTACAGCGTCAAGCCTTGGAAGCTGAACTACAGGCAGGTCGTGACCGTTTGCTCGAGTATAACTCTTGTCGTCCAATAGTGGCGCAGGGCATTGTACAAGCGCTTGAAGATTATGATGACAACACCACATTGCCAATGTTTGTGAAGCGTTTCATGTCATCCACCAATATTGACTTTGATGAGCAAAGCAACGGTACGGTGATCATCAAGCCAACGGATCAAATGCAGGTGCAAGGTCTCACGTTGGACGAAGAAGGTATGACCGCAACCTTCTATCGTGATCAGGCGCAGATCCGTGAAGATGCGCAATACTTGACTTTGGAACATCCGTTTATTGAAAGTGTGATGGAAATGATCCGCACACAATCATTCGGTAGTACCAATGTGGCCTTGCTGAAATCCAATGCCTTGAAACAAGGTTCAGTCTTGTTGGAAGTATGGTTTAAGGTCGATGTGGTTGCACCGAAGGCATTGAACTTGCCATCAAGCTTACCGAAGCAATTGATTCGTGTATTGCTCAGTGAAAATGGTCAGGATTTATCGACCAAGATTGACCCAAGTATTTTACGTCCGTACCTGCATCATCTTGATGGCAATAGTTGCCGCCAAGTGGTAAAAGCGCGCCGTGAAGTGATTGAGTCTCGTTATGCGCAAGCTTTAGAAATTGCCAAGACCTCATTACCTGAATTAATGCAGCAAGCCAAAGAGCATTATGGCAGTAAATGGCAGTATGAAATTGACCGTTTAAGCTATCTCAAGCAATTTAACCCAAGTATTCGCCAAGATGAAATTGAGCGTTTACAGAAATTCCAGAAAGAGGGCCTAGGTCTCCTAGATGGTCTTTCTGTAACACCAGAAGCAATTCAAGTTTTGGTTGTCGTTAAACCTTAACGCGACGAAATGCAATAAAAAAGAGGACCATTACAGTCCTCTTTTTTTATTTTCAATACTTTTTAGTGATCAATATTGGCTTCCAAGAACCATAGATATTGATCCAGATCTTCTAATGCTGCATGAATAATATCTTCGGAAATGGGATCTTGGATTTCGTCAATCGTGTCACGCAAATGATTGGCGACTACACCATAGCGATCAGCCAGTTCTTTTAAATGATCCTGTACAGCATGAATCGCCACAGGATAGGGTTTGAGGTGTGAGCTTTTGGCGACTGATTGGGTCGTTCCTAATGCTGTCCCACCGATCTGTACGGCACGCTCTGCGACATTGTCCAAATGAGTGATCAGAGATGTTCGGAACATGTCTAACATTTCATGCACTGCAATAAAGTTGCTCCCCCGCATGTTCCAATGTGCTTGCTTGGTCAGCAAGGAAAGATCAATTAAGTTGGCAAGGATTTGATTTAAGATTTTTATCGTGGACTCTTTGATCGAGTCATCTAAATTATTGCGTGTATATACTTTTAAAGCTTTTGCTGTTGAAGAACTCATAGTTACCTCATTCAATTCTAATGTGATGAAACATAGTGAAGAAAAACCATTCATTTCATTAGTAGCTTATCGCTTGAATAGGTGCTTGAGTGTTTTTGTTGTCTAGGCTTTTGTAAGTTTGCTTATCATCAATTCTCTTTTTGATCATGTCTGTTTTAATTCAGATTCAATGATTATTGCATGGGTTAAAGTATGTTTTAACGTGTTAAGCATCGCCTAGATTAGTCCTGCATCTTTGCATTCCAATTTGATATAGGCATAGAAAATAGGGGCAACGATTAAACCACTTAATCCAAAAATTGACTCGAAAATTAGCATTGCCAATAAAACTTCCCATGCACTGGCATTAATTTTAGTACCAATAATCTTGGCATTGATGAAGTATTCAAGCTTATGAATAATCACCAGATAAGCTAGGGCAATGGCTGCCACAGACAGCGAAATGGTTAAGCCCGCCATGATGATCAAGGTATTTGAAATCAGGTTACCAATAATAGGGAGTAAGCCAAAAATAAAAGTCAGAATGGTCAGCGTCTTCGCAAAAGGCAAGTGGATATTAAAGATCGGTAAAACGATAAAAACGAAAATGATAAACAGACCTGTATTGATCAGGGAGATCTTCACTTGGGCAAATACCACATTCTTAAACGAAATCGATAGCTTTTGAATGCGATGCAAAATTGCAGCTTTAAATGCAGGTTGTGGCGCATGTTGTTTAAAATTCTGAATCGATACCAAAATACCAACAATCAGGCCAATGACCATGGTCGCAAGGTTGTGCAGAATATCTGTGCCTGTATTTTTGACAATCGAGATATTATTTTTGATAAAGGATAGAATCTGGTTTTTGATATCGGCAACACTATGCGGCAGATAGCCTGGCAAATATTGACTCATCTCCGCCTGAAACTTAATCAGGGTTTGATCAATTTTAAAGTTAAATGAATTGAGGCCAGTTCCTTTTAGATCATAGATTACAAAGCTAATCAGGCTGGTAATAAAGAAACCCAGTAATACGATAGTGGCTACGCCTAAGATAATACTGATAAAGATTCGTGCCCGTTGTCCATCAATATGCTTCTCAACAATTGAACTTAAGCTATTAATAATTTCAAAGACTAAAAAACCAGCAAAAAAACTCGGCAGCAGATGCAAGGGAATGACCATCATTAAAAATAAAGACATCAGAATAAAACTGGCGATGATGCTTTGACGGTCATTAAGTAGATTCATGATCTATATGCCTGATTTGAGTTGTTGTTATGCTAAAGGACAAAAGTATGATTTTGATTACATTCGGAGAGTTTAAGCCGATAATTAAGCTTAATCAATTTCCATTTTATCAATATGACGTGCACCTTCTAGAATCATACGAATCATCACCATAGTCTGTTCAGCGACTTCGGTACGCTGCTCAACAGGCAAATCCAACACTTTTGCACCCATATTGAACACCAATTGAGTAATGGCTTTAGCGACAAGATCAGCATGACTGATTTTACTGTTATTCATTTGTTCTAAACGAATCAGGTCTTCTTGAAGCTCTTGCTGAAAGAAGTTGAGTTGGCGATCAACCGCTGCTTTATATGAAGTCGAGCCCGTATAACCTTCGCGTAATAACAAACTCAGGTTGCCTTCATCGGTATTCAATTGTTGAATAAACACTTCGACTGAACTACGGATAATACTTTGCTGTTTTGAGGCCTGTAAGCGTGCTTCCCGAATAATGCGGCGGAGCACCAAGCCAGATTGATCAATCAAGGCAATAGCCAGTTCATCAATGTCCTTGAAATGGCGATAAAAACTATTGGGTGCAATACCAGCTTCACGTGCAATTTCACGTAAGCTGAGAGACGCAATACTTTTTTGTGGGCCGATGAGATTCAGTGTGGCTTGAAACAACTCTTCTTTGGTAATGGTTGCTTTTCTACCTACAGAGCGCACAGGAGATTTCATGGGAATGACATCTTGTTCGTTTACGTTGTCATGGCCGAGCGGTAAAAAAGAAGAATGAACCATTGTTTTCAATATATAAGTAAGCTACTCGGGATTATAACGATTGTCTGTGGACTTGTGAAATGTAAATTCTTATACGAGTGTATATACAAATATATATACATATGTATAATAATTAGCAAACAACCAGAGTAAAACTGCTCATGCAAGCAATTGAAAAGAGAAATTCTCTATTTAATTCGTTGGCTCAAAGTGTCATGAATAGCCATGACGCCAATTTTTGGTTACAGAAAATCAATCCATTGTGGTCCATTAATCAGCCTCTTGCTAAAATCGTAAAAAAACAAATTGTGGCAAAAGATACGGTCAGTCTAATGTTGCAATGCAATCGACATGTCGTTCGCGGGGTTGCAGGGCAGCATCATCCAGTGACTGTGGATATCGCAGGGCGTCATTACGAACGAACTTATAGCTTGATGCAAGTCGATGCCGATCATCTTTGTTTAACCGTGAAAAAAGTGGATCAAGGTTTGGTGAGTTCGTGGTTGGTTGAACAAAGTCAAACTGGTGACATGCTACGTTTGGGACAACCCTACGGT
Source organism: Acinetobacter colistiniresistens (assembly GCF_000413935.1). Lineage (GTDB taxonomy): Bacteria > Pseudomonadota > Gammaproteobacteria > Pseudomonadales > Moraxellaceae > Acinetobacter > Acinetobacter colistiniresistens. The sequence goes on from NZ_KE340379.1 coordinate 203,768, forward strand.
GAGATGCAACAATTGGTTGTGACTCCTCACTTGTTATTGCTGGCTGCAGGAAGTGGCATCACGCCGATGTTGAGCTTGATTGAAGCTTTGTGTCAGTCAAAACAGTTGAATACCACGGTGGTTCAATTGATGTATTGGGTAAAAACCCATGCAGATGCAGCTTATGCTGAATATCTGAAAGAAGTGTCAGAAAATTTTTCAAATTTTAGCGCTCAAATTTTTTATACCCAAGAGCAAGACTCACGTTTAAACCAAAGTCATGTAGATCAATTGACATCTTTAAATGAAACCACCGTGTATGCCTGTGGTCCCTCAGGTTTTGCTGCAACAGCAGAAAGTCTGTTTCAGAATGCTGCCGCACTGCACACAGAAGCATTTAGCTTAAGCCAATTTGAGCAAGAGCAATCCGAGACCGGTTTTATTAATGTCACTTTGACGCAATCCAATAAAACCATTGCCATTCCAAAAGGGCAGTCAATTCTTGCAAGCTTGGAACATCAAGGCATTAAGCCTAAACATGGTTGTCGGATGGGCATTTGTAATAAATGTGCGTGTAACAAGGCACAGGGTGCGACCAAAAACTTGTTGAATGGTGCTGCCAATAATGAACCAACGCAGTTATTAAAAATTTGTGTTAATTCAGCCCAGTCTGATCTTGTGATTGATCTATAAGAGAGTAATTGATTATGAACATGCCTGTTAAAATTGAATTTTTTAAAAATCCAAAAAATCGTGATTTAACTGCCGCAGAACTAGATGCTTTTGCTCGTGAACTGGATCAAATCAAACAAGAAGTATTGGATGATTTGGGTGAAAAAGACGCAAAATATATCCGCCGTGTTTATTCTACCATTCGCTATAGCAGTTTAGCAGGGCGTGCTTGCCTGTTCTTGGGATGGTTTCCACCAGCATGGTTACTCGGGACAGGCTTACTTGGCTTTGCCAAAATCATGGAAAATATGGAGTTGGGTCATAATGTCATGCATGGTCAATATGACTGGATGAATGATCCGAAGTTCAATGGCCAAACCTATGAATGGGATACGGTCGGAACTTCAGATAACTGGCGTCAAACCCATAATTATAAACATCATACCTATACCAATGTAAAAGGCATGGACGATGATGTCGGTTATGGCGTGTTCCGCTTATTCCCTGAGCAGCGTTGGTCGAAATTTACCTTGATCCAACCCATGTACATTGTGCCATTTAGTTTGCTGTTCCAATGGGGCGTAGCAATCCAAAACCTTGAATTGGGTAAAGTGCTGTATAAGCGTAAAAGCATGGCTGAATTCAAACGTGAATGGCAGCCTGCGCAAAAGAAAATCATGAAGCAAATGTTCAAGGACTATGTGTTCTTTCCATTGATTGCAGGCCCAGCAGCACTTCCTGTGTTTGCCGGCAACTTGGTGGCGAATGGGATTCGTAATGTCTGGACATTCAGTATTATTTTCTGTGGGCACTTTACCAAGGATGTTGAGGTTTTTCCGAAGACAATTCTAAAAGATGAAAGCCGTGGCCATTGGTATATGCGCCAGATCCGTGGTTCATCAAATTTAACGGGATCGGAAGCTTTTCATATTTTGACAGGGCATTTGAGTCATCAGATTGAGCATCATTTATTTCCGGATATTCCCGCGCGTCGCTATCGTCAGGTTGCTCCAAAAGTGCAAGCTGTGTGTGAAAAATATGGTCTGCATTATAACAATGCCAGTTTTGTGAAACAGTTTGGTGAAGTCGTTGGGCGTATTTTTAAATATGCACTGCCTTTTAAAAAGTAGGCGATAAAGCCTTAAAAGGCCCTGAATGCATTTGCTTCAGGGCTTTTTTATTTTATTTCTTCTTTTTGGAAATCCACATGTTAATGGTGGCATGGAAAACTTTTTCGTTGTGCTGATCAAGGACATCAACATTGACTAAGTATTCTCCAGCTTTGTCCCAATCGTAATGGTCATCAACAGGGGTGGCGATCGCAACCAGATCAGATTCGGCCTTCTTTAAATATTCAACCGTCATACCTTTCGGAATCCAGCGATGTGTGTTGGGAACCGTGACTTCAGTCATGGTGCCACCCGCAAGTTCGGCCATATTACACATCGCAATTGCGTGTACCGTACCAATATGATTCAGCACAGAACGCTTTTTCTTGATGCTGATTCTACAAGAATTGGGTTTTAGTTCTTCAAACAAAGGCGAGATACTACTGAAATAAGGTGCTTTAACACATAGCATTCGAGTGAATGTCCACTTTCCTGCAGGTAAGGCTGAGACTTTATTCCACAATTCTAAGGTTGAAGCCATGGTCAGATTTCCTGTGACAGAATTAAATTCTTTTACAGAATATAATTCTGTTTACAAGTTGCGGTCAAGTCATACACAATAGTTCCGACTATTGGTAAATTTGATTGAACTATGCAAACGGCACAGCAGTTATTGGAACGCTTATATCCACAACGTCGATCGTTGCTAAAAAGACAAATTCTGTTAGATGCATTGTCTTGTTTTCTTGAACATGGTTTGGAAACCACCAGTATTGAAATGATTCGGGAAAAATCTGACAGTAGTGTGGGGGCTATTTATCATCATTTTAAGAATAAAGATGGGGTCGTTGCAGCATTGGTATTTGCTGCTTTAGATGATCAGGCACAGTTGCGAGATCAATATTTACAACAAGCAAAGTCGCTGAAAGAACTGCTCGATGCGCTGATTTATAGTTATACGGATTGGGTCTCTGATCAGCCCAAGTTTGCACAGTTTTTATTACTTGCTCATTTTAGTGTGCGGCAGGGTGAGTATGGGCAAAGCTTAAATGATAAAAATAAACTTAGGAATCAAAAGATTGTCGGCTATATTTCCAATTATGCAGATGCCAGTTTATTAAAATCAGTACCACCCGAGTTAATGATGTCTTTGGTAATTGGTGCAACAGAAAGCTATTGTCGCGCTTGGTTGTCTGGAAAAGTGGTGACCAACCCTAAAATGTATAGAGAAAGCTTGGCACAGGCGGCTTGGGATTCCTTACAACATTTAAGCAAAGTTCCATTAGATCAAAACCATCAGGGTCATAATTAAGGACGGGTTCAGGAGGATTTTATCCCTGAACTTGAGTTAAATTTGTATGAACTCTAAAGTGAGTTGGGGCGAAATTCATCAAAAACTTACTGAATTTGACGAGCTACCTAATATGCTGGAGTTGGTGAGTTATTTTGAGATGAATCAATAAAAAAAGCAGAAAACAGGTGTTTTCTGCTTTTAGGTGTAGACCGTATTAAATTAGAAATCAAACGAGGTCTGTAAATAATAGGTACGAGAAGGGCCTGCGTAGATGCCACCAACCTGATCTGCTGAGCGGGTGTAGTAGTCATGATTAAATAAGTTCTTTACACCCAAGCCAACTTTTAAGCCTGAGAAGGGCGTATTGGCAAAATCATAAGCTGCACGAACGCCAACGATACCGTAACCTGGAATATTGCCATAACGACCAGTTCCATCATTGATGTTACCTGAGGCTGTTTGACTTGACTGGGCATAGAGATTGGTATTGAAGGTCCATTGATCATGTTTGTAATCAATCCCAGCATTGCCGATCCAGTTTGAATAGAAATCTAATTCATTGCCTGAGTCTTGCCCTGCCGACGCGGTTGCTTTGGTATAGGTGGTATTGGCATACATCGAGATATTGGCTAGGTCATCATTGATTGCCCCTAGATTATATTTAAAGCCGAGTTCAGCACCTTTATGTTTGGTTGCGCCCAAATTTGAATAGGTTTGTGTTGCATCATCACGCTTGAGCTGATCGGCGAAGTCAATATAAAACAGGGTGAATTCAAGTGATAAATAATCATCTAGATAATGCGTACCGATTTCATAATTATCTGCTTTTTCAGGATTTAAACCATCCATGGTCAGATAAGCACCTCTGGCATTGGTATTGGCCATTTGACTATATTGCAGTGGTGCAAATGATTTGCCGTAGTTGGCAAAGATATTCCACTGATCATTGGCTTTATACATCACCGCGAAGCTTGGCAGCACAGCGTCATAGGACTTGCTGGCATTGACCCCATTCAGAACTGAATAATCGCGGTTTAACTTATACATGTTTTCATTGGTTTTAATTCGCTCGAAACGAATCCCTGGCGTAATCGACCATGCGCCTAAATCAGTACGGTTATCGACATAGACAGCATGAGCTTCAGTGTCTCCATCGGCTTTGGTCCAGCCATAAAAATCACTTGGGCCTGTGTCACGGTTATAATTGGCGCGATCAACGGATTCACTGCTTGTTTCCTTTAAATAGCGATAACCGACAGACACTTCATTTAGGGTGTCGCCGAGCTGAAACGCATGTGAATAGCGTGGCTCAATTGCAGTCACTTTATAATCACGTGGTGCAGTTTGATAGACGCTAGAGCCGCTACGTTCTACACCCGCATCACGATAACTATCAAGATGGTAGGTGAGAACTTCAAAAGCATTATTGTCTTTTTTATAATTATATTTGAGTGAGATGTCGTTACGGTTGCCTTCCATATAGTCATGGTTGCGCAAAGACTGATAGGGGTTTTGCGCATACTGCGCAGGGGTTAAGCCGCCAGGCATATCCACCTTGGCTTCATAACGATGTAGATTTGCTTCAATGCTTGAATAATCATCTAAGGCATAGCTGGCTTTTAAACGTAGATCATTGATATTGGCATAATCATTTTGGTCACGATAACCATCACCATTCACGCCTGAATAGAGCAAAGCCAGACCGAGTCCATTGTCTAAAGTCGTTCCGATAAAGAGATTTGGATTGACTTTTAAGTTGCCATTCTCAGCTACTTCGGTGGTCATACCGACACTGGCTGCAAAATTCTCTGGAATGCTGCGCGTATTAAAATTGATAATCCCACCGACATTTTGCGGCCCAAAGCGGACGGAGCCTGCACCACGAACCACATCAATCGACTCCATATTGCCTAGAGTCGTTGGGGCTAAAGAAAGTTGGGGTTGTCCATAGGGTGCTACCGCTAAAGGTACACCATCAATCATCAACTGCGAACGGGGTGAAAATCTTGAAGTCAGGCCACGAACACCAATACTTAAAGATGCATCACTGCCAGATGTACCCGAATTTTCAGAAACCTGAACACCGGGAACGGTACGTAACGCTTCTTTAACCGAGGTAGCACCGCGTGCTTCTAAACTTTGTTGATCAACCACAGTACGAGCACCAGGGTGGTTGAGCACTTTTTTCGCATTGGCTTGTTCTAACCAGTTGCCTTCGGCTTGGATGGAAATGGTGGCAAGTGTTTGTGTGGTATTACTTTGGTTGTCAGCTGCAAATGTTGTGGAAGTAACACAGCTGATCAGGGCTGTGATTGCACAGTTTAGGGCAGAGGGCTTAAATTTGGAAAAAGAAACAGGATGAGAAAACGAACACGTCATAGGTTGATTGCCGAGCATCTGAATTGGAGGAGTTATTTTGAGTCGTTATCTTAATTGATTATTGTTCTCGTTTATAGCTATTGCTTAGTTAAGTTTAATTTAAAATTCATATTATCTATATAAATATTCCTGTACAGATAAAAAAACCGTGCTTGAGCACGGTTTTTTGTTGTTATCAGAGCTATTATTTAAATTGAATTGAACCATTGGCACTGACCGTGATTTTTGATTCACCTGCGGCCATGTCTTGTGCAGGTGCAGCCTCAGCCATGGCAAACTTGGCCATACCACCACGCATCATCGGTTGTGGGAAATAATTGCTGGTGTTCAGGTTTAAACTGACCAGATTATATTGACCTTTGTTCCATGCTTGGGTAATGGCTTGTGCGCGTTGTTGGAAGTTTTTCGATGCTTCGATCATCAGCTCATTTTCAACTTTTTTACGTTGTTCATCAGAGACAGTGAAGTTAACCGATTGAGTTTGGAAACTCTGTTGTAACTCGCTGATCAACTGACTTGCTGCTTTAAAGTCTTTACTTTCCAGTTGGATTTCAGCACGAGCACGCCACTCTTTCAATTTATTGCTGTCATTGTCGTACACAGGGTAGGTACTTTGTGCACCTGTTTCGACTTTAACTTGTGGATATTTACGGGCAATCGCTTGCGCCTGATTCATCAGTTGGTTGATCTGGCTAGACAGTTCTGCAGGTTGTTTGTTACTTTTCTCGATAAATAATACTGCACGCATTTCATCGTTGGCGACTTGGCGTGAGGCATCCGCTTGGATATTGACAATGTTGTAGTTCAAGTTCTCAGTCTCATGAGCAAAAAGGCTTGGGCTTAATGCTGCCCCGATCATTAATGTAGCAAGTGCTAAAGTACGCATAAAAATGTCCTTAGAATTGGGTATCAAAAAATTATTTTTACTCATCCGATATTAAAAAGAACTGATGGTGAACTTCAGCATATTTTGTGGTGACTTTGTAAGGGATTAGCAGTGTTTTGCAACTAAAAAATAAAACAAAAACTTTTATAAATTAAAGGATTATATGTATTGATTTGACCATTTATCTAAAAACGCAGGCGGGATTAAAAAAAGCTTACTTTCTTTAGCTTGTCACATAGTATGATGATAATTCATCATAACTATTGGAATGAGACATCTTTTCAATACGTTTAGATGCAGCTAAGACACAAAAAGTGTTTATTTTATTTCAAAATTAGGTATCATCTCGCTCCTAGTTGAAAGATATAAACAAGTGTCTGCACTAGATTCTAAAAAGCACCGAGTCAAACGACCGCAAGTCACCAGACTTATTTCTTTTACCCATATCAGAGATGGTAATTCGATATGAGCGTTACTTCCGTAAATCCTGCCGCTAATGCAACTAACGAATATTATCTGACTCGCCAAAGTCAGATGGAATCGAATGTTCGTAGTTATCCACGTAAATTACCGTTAGCGATAGCAAAAGCACAAGGCTGTTGGGTTACTGATGTTGAAGGTACAGAGTACCTTGATTGTTTAGCTGGGGCAGGAACATTGGCTTTGGGCCATAATCATCCTGCGGTGATTCAAAGTATTCAAGACACCTTGGCAAGTGGTTTGCCATTGCATACTTTAGACTTAACGACTCCTTTAAAAGATGCGTTTACTGAAGCGCTTTTGGCTTATTTGCCAGGCGGTCAAGAAGAATATTGCCTACAGTTCTGTGGTCCATCTGGTGCAGATGGTACAGAAGCAGCGATTAAATTAGCGAAAACTTATACGGGTCGTAGCACAGTGATTAGTTTCTCTGGTGGCTACCATGGTATGACGCACGGCGCACTTGCAATGACAGGTAACTTGTCAGCCAAGAATGCGGTGAATGGCTTAATGCCAGGCGTGCAATTTATGCCATACCCACATGAATATCGTTGCCCACTTGGTTTAGGTGGGGAAGCAGGTGTTGATGCTTTAACTTACTTCTTTGAAAACTTCATTGAAGATGTTGAAAGTGGTGTTACCAAGCCTGCAGCTGTGATCCTTGAAGCGATTCAAGGTGAAGGTGGTGTTGTTACTGCGCCGGTAAAATGGTTGCAAAAAATCCGTGAAGTGACTGAAAAGCACAACATCGTTTTAATCTTGGACGAAGTTCAAGCTGGTTTTGCACGTTCAGGTAAAATGTTTGCCTTTGAACATGCAGGAATCGAGCCTGATGTTGTAGTGATGTCTAAAGCAGTCGGTGGTAGTTTACCACTTGCAGTATTGGGTATTAAACGCAAGTTTGATGCTTGGCAGCCTGCAGGTCACACGGGTACTTTCCGTGGTAACCAACTTGCGATGGGTACAGGTTTAGCATCACTTCAAGTGATCAAAGAACAAAACCTTGCTCAAAATGCGCAAGAGCGTGGTGATTTCTTACAAGCTGAGTTCAAGAAACTTGCGCAAGAATTCCCATGTATTGGTAACGTACGTGGTCGTGGTTTGATGATCGGTGTTGAGATCGTTGACGAGCGTAAACCTGCGGACCATATGGGTTCATTACCAGCTGATGCTCAATTGGCTGCTGCGATCCAGACGGCTTGTTTCAACAATAAATTATTGCTTGAAAAAGGTGGTCGTAACGGTACTGTAATTCGTTTACTTTGCCCATTGATTATCAATCAAGAAGAGTGCGTAGAAGCGGTTGCCCGCTTCAAGAAAGCTGTTGCTGAAGCATTGAAAGCAGTACGAGGCTAATTCATGGTTGATTTTGCAGAACATCGTAAAGCGTTACTCTGCAATGATGCTCAATCCATTGCTGACTATCAGTCAGCAATGGGCGAGGCGGTAACTGCCGTTTCAGCATGGTTGCAAAATGATAAAATGTACACGGGTGGCAGCATTAAAGATTTGCGCGAAGCAATTTCTTTTGCTCCTTCAAAACAAGGTTTAGGTGTACAGCAATCATTACAACGTATGGTTGAGCTTTTTCTCAACAAAAGCTTAAAAGTACATCACCCACATTCACTTGCACACTTACACTGCCCAACCATGGTGATGAGCCAGATTGCGGAAGTGTTGATCAATGCAACCAACCAATCGATGGACTCATGGGATCAAAGCCCAGCGGGTTCTTTGATGGAAGTACAACTCATTGATTGGCTTCGTCAAAAAGTGGGTTATGGTGCAGGTCAAGCAGGTGTGTTCACTTCTGGTGGTACACAGTCAAACTTGATGGGTGTATTGCTGGCGCGTGACTGGTGTATCTCGAAAAACTGGAAAGACGAAAATGGCAAGCCATGGTCGGTTCAGCGTGATGGTATCCCAGCAGAAGCGATGAAGAACGTCAAAGTCATTTGTTCTGAAAATGCACATTTCTCTGTGCAAAAGAACATGGCGATGATGGGTATGGGCTTCCAGTCAGTAGTGACTGTTCCTGTGAATGAAAATGCACAGATGGATGTTGATGCACTGGAAAAAACCATGGCGCATCTTCAGTCTGAAGGCAAAATTGTGGCGTGTGTTGTTGCAACCGCGGGTACGACAGATGCTGGTGCGATTGATCCACTCAAGAAAATCCGTGAAATTACTACGAAGTATGGTTCATGGATGCATATTGATGCAGCTTGGGGCGGTGCACTGATTCTTTCAAATGACCATCGTGCAATGCTGGATGGTATTGAATTATCAGACTCAATCACGCTTGATTTCCATAAGCATTATTTCCAAAGCATTAGCTGTGGTGCTTTCTTGTTGAAAGACGAAGCAAACTATCGCTTTATGCATTATGAAGCAGAATATTTAAACTCTGCTTATGATGAAGAACACGGTGTACCTAACCTTGTCTCTAAATCATTACAAACGACACGTCGTTTTGATGCATTGAAATTATGGATGACAGTTGAAGCATTAGGCGAAGAGCTTTATGGTTCGATGATTGACCATGGTGTGAAATTAACACGTGAAGTTGCGGATTATATTAAAGCAACAGCAGGTCTGGAATTGTTGGTTGAACCACAATTTGCATCAGTTCTGTTCCGTGTGGTACCAGAAGCTTATCCTGCTGAGTTCATCGATAGCCTGAACCAAAACGTTGCAGATGAACTGTTTGCACGCGGTGAAGCGAATATTGGTGTGACTAAAGTGGGTAATGTTCAATCATTGAAAATGACCACTTTAAGCCCAGTTGCAACGCTTGAAAACGTTCAAAACTTGCTTGCACTTGTGCTTGCAGAAGCTGATCGTATTAAAGATGCAATTGCTGCAGGAACTTATGTTCCAGCGATTGATTAATTTCAATCTGGCAGACGCATCAAACTAAAAAAAGAGGTCTTGAATAGACCTCTTTTTTATTGCGTATTAAAATTAAATTTAAGCATAGACTAGGCCGCAAAAATTGGATTGAATCCCATTTTTCTTAGCAGTCGACGATACATACTTGAGCTACGGTCAGCGGGGAAGTGAGCTTCCATCGATAAATCCAGGGGGAGATATTCAGGTTTCTGGGTTTCAACAATCAGTCGATCTTCTTCAAAAATCTGTAAATTGAATGCATAGGCATCCTCAACAGGTAAATCTTTATCATAATTACGGCAGATGGGTGCAAACAGGCGAGTTTGTCGCGCACTTACGGGAGAAGCGGCATTCATGATGACCTGTTTAGTTTGATTTGGGAAATGGATGGTCAGTGTTGCCGTAAAAGGCAGGCTGATTTCAAAATGTCTGAGCCAGTTAAAATTGTCTTGCCCGCGTTGCGCTGTCCCGATCGGATAGCGACCGACACTGCTGATATAATCCGCACTGAATCCATAACTGGTTTCAGTGGTGCGATAGTCTGGCACTTCAACATCGTCAGGGTCGCCAAAAGTATCAGGATGTACCCAAGCAAAATGGGCGACATCAATAAACCCTTCTAACTGACGACCCGCAAAGCAATTTAAATCGACAAATGGACATACCAGTTGTTGGTAGTCTGAATCTTCCCAGTAGGGCATGTTGGGGATAACCGCTTCCTCGTCAGGGCGAGCGGCTAAGCAACACCAGATCAGTCCATACCTTTCAGTGGCGGCATAGGTAGTGAGATGAAAGCGCTCAGAGATTTTATGCTGTGGATGGGCTGGAATGCGGTTGCATTTTCCTTCATGCCCAAAGCGTAATCCGTGATAGCGACACACGATGCCCTGACCGTCGTTATGGCCTAAGCTGAGGGGCACACCGCGATGCGGACAAATATCTTTTGCAACAATTAGTTCATCTGCCATTTTGTAAATCACCAATGGCATATCCAGCAACATGGCTGCTGTCGGCTGTTCCGAAATATCACGGGCAAGCGCGATGGGGTACCAGTGTTGAATAAGGAGATGCCAATCATGCGCTGAAAACGTCATATGTACGGGCAAATCTATAGGATTAAAGCTTGTGATCACTTTGCTGTTCATCTTCTTATCTTCTGGCTTATTTGTATTGAATATAACGAAGCCAGCTGTTCTAAGAAATTTCAATTAATTGAATGAAGTGTTGCTGCTTTTAGAACACTGGATCTGGACTGAAATTTTTGATGCGATGCCAAAGCTAAGATGACATTACAGAAAGAGGTGCATTCGGCTTGCTGTCCAGAGCCTATTGGATGTTTTTATAATGACAAGGTAGAAAATTGTCGCTGTTATGCACAAACTGTGCATTTTTAATCTCAATCAGAAATAATTATGCATAAACTGTGGTGCACAAATTCCATATTGTAGTGATAGATGCTCAATATTTTGATGGATAGATGTCATCCATTTTGTACTTGCAACCTGTAGCGTAGGTTAGATAAGGCAAAAATCATGATTACAATGAACAGAAGGAACAAGGCATGCAACAATTGAATATGCAAAACCAATTTAAACTCATTATTAACGGTCAATCTTGTCTGGGTGAAGCAGGCGAACTTGAGATTATCAATCCTGCGACAGGTGCAGTTGCAGCGCAATGTGCACAGGCTTCGATTGCGCAAGTGAATCAGAGCGTCGATGCAGCAAAGCAAGCATTTAAATCTTGGCAACACAGTTCCCATCAGGAACGCAAAACCATACTGAATAAGATTGCGGACGGGATTGAGCAACATGCCGAAACCTTGGCAGAGTTGATTGTACTTGAGCAAGGCAAACCCTTGGCATTGGCACAAATGGAAGTGCAGGGTGCGATTGGCTGGACACGTTATAGCGCAAGTTTAGAATTGCCAGTTGATATTATTGAAGACAGTGAACAGAAACGAATTGAACGTCATTATCAGCCCTTAGGTGTGGTGGCTTCAATCACGCCGTGGAACTGGCCGCTGATGATTGCGGTATGGCATATTATGCCTGCTTTGCGTGCGGGTAATGTGGTGATTAATAAGCCCTCTGAATTTACCCCTTTAGCGACTTTGAAACTGTGTGAAATCATCCAGCAAGAAGTGCCCGCGGGCGTGATTTCAATCGTGGTAGGTAAAGGTGATATTGGTGAGGCTTTGTCTAGCCATCCTGATGTCCAGAAAGTTGTTTTTACAGGTTCGACCAAGACGGGTCAGCACATTATGTCTGGAGCCGTAAAAACCTTAAAGCACCTGACTTTAGAACTGGGTGGCAACGATGCAGGAATTGTTTTACCTGATGCCGATCTTGACCAAATTGCCAATCGAATTTTTAACGTGGCATTTTTAAATGCTGGGCAGACTTGCGCAGCCTTAAAACGTTTATATGTACATGAAAGCCAATATGAGGCTTTGGCACAAAAACTGGCAGATATTGCCAATGCCCAGAATGTCGGCGATGGCATGGTGTCAGAGACCACTTTTGGTCCTGTGCAAAATCAGCTGCAATATCAAAAAGTAAAAGCCTTGATTGCAGATGCAATTGCACAAGGAGCAAAGGCATGGTCAGGACAAAAGGCGGTGCCTGAGCAGGGCTATTTTATCGCACCAACGATTTTAAAGGGGCTGGATGAAAGTTGCCGCGTGGTGCAGGAAGAGCAGTTTGGGCCGGTGTTACCAATTCTGAAATATCGTGAGATTGATGACGCGATTGCGCGCGCCAATGCCAGTGAATTCGGGTTGGGCGGTTCAATTTGGTCTTCTAATCTAGATGCTGCACAGTTTTATGCTTCACAATTACAGTGTGGTACAGTTTGGGTGAATACCCATGCAGAAATTGTTCCCCATGCACCATTTGGAGGCTGGAAAATGTCAGGCGTTGGTGCTGAGTTTGGCCTTGAAGGCTTGTTGGAGAATACTGTTGGGCAAACACGACACATCAATAAACTTTAATTGAGCTTATTTTTAAGGCGGATTTGATATCCGCCTTTTTTATTTTGCTCAATTACTTGGTTTAAGTGGCCGGATGATGGCTATGATTTTTGGATTTGCTGAGGAAGTGATTCTGTTCTTTGATTTTTTTTAACACAATGTAAGATTTTATATGCCCGATAAAGCCATAAGACAATAACCGTTCCGTGACGAATTGAGACAGTTGTTCCAGATTTTCTGCGACGACTTTTAAGATAAAATCGGCATCGCCACTGATTGAAAAAGCATCTTGGATATGGTCTTCTGCTTCAATTAAATCCTGAAAAGCTTGTTGTGATTTTGCTTCGTGGATCCTTAAGTTAATATGAATCATAGCCGTCACCTCAAAGCCTAAGGCTTGTTGATGAATGCGCGCTGCATAGCCCAAAATCACGCCTTTTTGTTCAAGCAGTTGTCTTCTTCTAGAGCATTGTGAAGCTGATAAACCGATTAAATCTCCAACTTCCTGATTGGTGAGCCGCCCATTCTTTTGTAGGGCCTGAATGATTTGCCAGTCGAACTTATCCATTGCATAAAATCCTTTTATGATACACAAATATTGTATTTTTATTAAAATGCGTTTTTATTATGCACGAAATTTAACAGGTAGATGAAATATTATTTTTCTATGGAATAAAAAATTGACTTGAAAGGATGTAGAGCAATGTTCATAGAAATCGGTGATTTTTTAAATCTTCGTCTCAAACAAATGGGTATCCAGCATCTGTTTGGTGTACCTGGTGATTTTAACCTTTCTTATCTCGAACAAGTTGAGGCCGATGCCCAACTTGAATTTATCGGTAATTGTAATGAATTAAATGCGGCTTATGCCGCTGACGGTTATGCACGGATCAATGGTTTTGCTGCTTTAACCACGACCTATGGGGTCGGTGATTTAAGTGCGATGAATGGTATTGCAGGCGCTTATGCTGAGAATGTGCCTGTGGTACATATTTCAGGGACTCCACCTCTGCATGTCGTTCAAAAGGGGACCTTAGTCCATCACACACTGATCGATGGTAACTATGACAACATCATGAACTGCATGAAAGAGTTTACCGTTGCCCAGACGCGCCTGACACCAGCCAATGCTGTCTCTGAAATTGATCGGGTGTTACGTCAATGTTTTCTTGAACGTCGACCTGTACATATCCAGTTAGCATCAGATATTACGCACGTCAAAATTGAGCTTACAGAACGTTCACTCGATTTATCTTATCCGACAGTTGAGCCAGAGTTGTTGCACAGTGCAGTGAGCAAACTGTGTGAGCTGATTGCACAAGCCAAACGTCCAGCACTACTGATTGATAATGAAGCTTCGGTTTTTGGGGTGACTTCGTTACTTAGTGATTTATCACAAAAATGTGCGATCCCTTTTGCCAGTATGCTGACCGCTAAGAATATTATGGATGAAGGTTCACCGCGTTATGTAGGAACTTATGTCGGTGGGGCAAGTCAGCCGCATGTGCGTCATACCATCGAGCAATCCGACTGTCTGATTGGTGTCGGTGTTCGTTTTAGCGATGTCGGAACAGGGGTATTCACCCATCAAATCGCCACTGAAAACTATATTGAAATCAAACCTTATGGATTGACGATTTTTGGACAGGATTTCCCCGGCATTGAAATCGGACAACTTCTGGTTGAGCTGAATAAAAAAGTTGCTCCACGGAAGTTAGCTCAGCCGATGTTGGAGAAACAAGTGCAACAGATCCCTGATGTGTCAGAACAGCAAAAACTCAGTCAAGACATCCTTTGGCACTATGTTGAACGTTTTCTAAAAGAAGATGATGTGATTATTGGTGAGGTGGGGACATCTAACTCTGCCTTGTCGGGGCTAAAGTTACCTGCAACGGCAAAATATATTGCTCAACCACTTTGGGGCTCTATCGGTTATACCTTACCTGCTTTATTAGGCAGTTTGTTGGCCGCACCTGAACGCCGTCAAATTCTATTTATGGGGGATGGCTCATTTCAGCTCACTGTGCAGGAGCTTTCGACCATTATTCGTCATGGATTGAAGCCGATTATCTTCTTACTCAATAATGGTGGCTATACCATTGAGCGTTTAATCATGGGGGAAAATGCGGCTTATAACGATATCCAAGACTGGAATTATACTGAGATTCCTCGGGTATTTAACGGCAGTCAAGACTATAAAAGTTGTGTCGTAGAAACCGTAGGGCAGTTAAAGCAGGTCTTGGACAATATGCATCAGTTCGACGGAATGAGCTTTATTGAACTCAAACTACCTGCCATGGATGCCCCATCCAGCTTGAAAAAATTTGCGTCGGTGATTGCCCGTTTTGATTATGGTGATCGTGGTTATGAAATATTAAAGCAACGCGCCCAAGCATTGCCGTGTAAAAAAGCGATTTCCTTCTGATCTGAAGGAAAGTGAAAAATCTTCAAATTTATAAATTCATAAGAGAGCGCATCTGATTCGAAGTTCGATGTTGAGCTTCGGATTCAGCGCTGCATAAAAAGGTGTACAGGATGTGACACACACATTGGAGATAAATTGATGGATGCAAATCATACACATGAGTTAAAACAAGGACTGTCCAATCGGCATATTCAACTGATTGCGCTCGGCGGTGCGATTGGGACGGGGCTGTTCCTAGGTCTTTCCCAAACCATCAAACTGGCAGGACCGTCTATTTTATTAGGGTATGCGATTGCAGGCGTGATTGCATTTTTAATTATGCGCCATTTAGGCGAAATGGTGGTCGAAGAACCTGTCAGTGGTTCCTTTAGTTATTTTGCCAACAAGTACTGGGGCAGAATGGCTGGTTTTATGTCAGGCTGGAATTATTGGGTGCTATATGTGTTGGTCAGTATGGCTGAACTGAGTGCCATCGGTACTTTTATTCAGTTTTGGTGGCCAGAGGTACCCACATGGCTAACGGCCTTGATTTTCTTTATCTTGATTAACGGAATTAATCTGGTCAATGTCAGATTTTTTGGTGAGTCTGAGTTTCTGTTTTCCTGTATCAAGATTGTTGCGATTTTAAGTATGATTGGCTTTGGTGCTTATCTATTGCTTTCCGGCTCGGCAGGCCCGCAGGCAGGTATTGCCAATTTGTGGCAGCACGGTGGCTTTTTCCCACATGGTACGCATGGCTTTATTATGGCACTGGCGGTGATCATGTTTGCTTTTGGTGGGCTTGAACTGATTGGGATTGCAGCGGCAGAAACCAAAAAACCTGAAACCACCATTCCGAAAGCAGTCAATCAGATCGTGTACCGCATTTTGATCTTTTATATCGGTGCAATCGGGATTCTCCTATGCCTTTATCCGTGGAATATGGTGGCGGAAGGGGGTAGCCCATTTGTGTTGATCTTCCAGTCGCTGAACAGCAATGGTGTTGCCAATGTGCTGAATTTTGTGGTGCTGATTGCGGCAGTGTCTGTGTATAACAGCTGTATTTATTGTAATAGCCGTATGCTGCTTGGTTTGGCTGAGCAGGGTAATGCGCCTGCCATACTGAAAAAAGTCAATGCGCGTGGTATTCCTGTACCCGCGGCCCTTGTTTCTGCTTCGATTACGGCAGTCTGTGTGGTCGTGAACTATCTCATTCCGGGCGAAGCATTCCAGTTGTTTATGATGTTGGTGGTTGCGGCATTGGTGATTAACTGGTTGATGATTTCTGTCACGCATTTAAAATTTAGCAAGGCCATGCGACTCAAGCAGCATCAGACCAAGTTTAAAAGCATCTTGAGTCCATGGAGTAATTATCTCACCATTGGCTTTGTCTGTTTCATTCTGATTATTATGGCTATGACACCTGATATGCGTTTGGCTGTGATTCTTGGTCCGATCTGGCTCGCGATTCTGGCAGCGATGTATTTCTTTAAATACCGTAAAAAAATAGTCGTTTTACCTGAAGTGCAATCCAATTTATAAATCATAAAAGGCACAGTTATGTGCCTTTTGATTTTTAGATCCTGTACGGACTTAGAAGGGGGGAAACTTGTCCTGAACTAGATTGAGTTGAATCCCATGTTCTAAATAGGCTTTCAAGCTATCTACGACAGTAGTGAAGCCACCAGTATTATCAATAATAAAGGCAATCAGCTCATCACCTTGTAAGGGGATATTATAATTTTGAATCCGTAGATAGGTTTGATCGTCATTGATCGCTTCAAAGATAAAATCAACCGTACTGCTCGGTTCACCCCACTGAATCTGAATCAATTCATTGCTAATGATTTTTGTCACCTTTACGTTTGTCGAAACTTGATATTTTTCCCATGTCCATTCAACAGTTTTTCCTTGTTCCAATTTCCCTGTCGATGCACTGAACCAAAATTTTGACGTGATTTCAGGGTCAATAAAGGCTGCAAAAACTTGAGTAGCAGGTTTACGAATCAGCATTTGTGTTTCAATTGTGACAGGATTTAGCATTGTATCTGTCCTTTTTTATAGAGAATTGTCATAAAACATATATAAACTAGTCAAATGAATTAAGGTGCTTTTTGTTAATAAAGATACGTGTTGAGTTTTATATTTATCAATAAAATCAATTGTTAATCATCTATTTTTAATAACGCTAAAAACATCTTTACTGTAAAAGTAGCGTAAAAAGCGAGCATTTATGACAAATAACTTGCCAGAAGCTAATTGTGAAAAATGGCTATCACAAAAGCGTCATAAAGTTGTCACTTAATTGTCATATTATCTGCTCAAAATGCAGTTAACCAAAGTACAACACTTAACTTAAAAAGAGTTGTAAACCAAATTGCATAAATGAGAGAAAATAGAATGCGCTTAAATCCACGTCACATCGCAATTGCATTAGCTGTATCTGGGGCAACTGTTGTAACGACTGCAAATGCAGCTCGTGAAACGATTCAAATTGCTGGTTCATCTACTGTATTACCTTTTGCAAGTATTGTTGCTGAAGAGTTTGGCAATACTTTTCCTCAGTTTAAAGCACCTGTTGTTGGTTCAGGCGGTACAGGTGGTGGTTTGAAACAATTCTGTCAAGGTGTGGGCGATAACACCATCGACATCGCAAATGCTTCTCGTAAAATTAAAGATACAGAGCTTGATGCATGTAAAAAATCTGGCGTAAACCAAGTACAAGAAATCAAAGTAGGTTACGACGGGATTGTATTCGCTTCAAATGTAAAAAAAGCGGCATATAAATTAAAACCTGTTCATGTATTCACTGCATTGGCAGCACAATTACCTTCAAATGGTAAATTAGTTCCAAACCCATATACGACTTGGAACCAAATCGACAAATCATTACCAAATGAGCCAATTACTTTGGTTATTCCTGCATCAAACCACGGTACTCGTGAAGTATTCCAAGAAAAAATGATCGATGCGGGTTGTGAATCATTTGATTACTTTAAAAACCTAGATAAAGAAGAGCAAAAGAAAGCGTGCTCTAACTTCCGTAAAGATGGCCGCGTGATTGAAATTTCAGGTGACTATACTGAAACGCTTGCTCGCTTAAAGACTTCTCCAAGTGCAGTTGGTGTGTTTGGTTTAGGTTTCTATGATTCAAACCGTGATAAGTTACGTGTAGCAACAGTGAACGGTGTAACCCCGTCTGAGAAAACTGTACTGGATGGTAGCTACCTTGTTTCTCGCCCATTATTCTTCTACGTAAAAGGCGAACACTTGAAATCAATCAAAGGTTTATCTCAATACACAGAATTCTTCTTGAATAAGAAAATTTCTGGTAAAGGTTCTAAGTTAGAAAAAGCTGGTTTAATTCCTTTAAGCGACAAAGAGCGTGCAAAAATCCTTGCTGATTTCAAAGCGGGTAAATCAGTTAAGTAATATTGTTAAAAGGGAGGCTGGTGAGACTTAGGTTCATCAGCCTTTTTGTCTAGCTAAGTTTTTTCAAATCATGAAAATTGAGAAAACAGTGGAGATTACATGAATCTGCTACTTATCGGTGTGTTATTAGCCCTTGTGGCAATTGCATATCAAATCGGGCTGAGCAAAAGCCGTAACCTAGCAGGTAAGGGAAATAACTCAGCAGCACTACATTCTCGCCCTGGTTATTATGGGGCATTGGTTGCTTTGTGGTGTGGTGTTCCTGCTTTTTTAATTTTGATTATTTGGAACTTGGTAGAACCGAGTGTTTTACAACATATTATTTTCAATAATATCCCAGCTTCGGTAAGCTCGACTTTGGATGGTGCAGGGCGCGATGTCTTGAGCAGTCGTGTACAGGCAATTGCATCTGGTTTTGGGGTGACTGACCAGCCTGCAGCTTATGAGATTGCAGCAGCACAACAGCTGGCTAAATTTCAAACGATTGGTTCTTTTGCAAAGATCGCAGTGGTGATCAGTGCTGGCCTTGCAGGTTTGGTTTGGGCAAAACGTCATGTTAGCCAGCAATTCCGTGCACGTAATCAAGTTGAAAAAGCCATTAATGTTGGCTTGATTCTGTGTTCTGGGGTTGCGATTTTGACAACGATCGGTATCGTTTTATCGATGTTGAATGAAGCTTTGCACTTTTTCCGTTTTGTCAGTCCATTTGATTTCTTTTTCGGAACTGAGTGGAATCCGGGTTTTAGTACATCAGGCAATGCAGAAGGCAGTTATGGCATTTTGCCTTTAATCTGGGGCACCTTGATGGTGAGTGGTATTGCCTTACTTGTGGCAGTGCCGATTGGCTTGATGATTGCAATCTACCTGGCTGAATATGCATCATCAAGTTTACGTTCTTGGGCTAAACCTGCGATTGAGGTATTGGCGGGGATTCCAACCATCGTCTATGGTGTATTTGCACTGATGATTATTGGTCCATTCTTCAAAATGCTGGGTGAGCACGTTGGATTACATATTAATGCAACCAGTGCACTCACCGCAGGTTTTGTGATGGGGATTATGATTATCCCGTTCGTTTCATCACTTTCTGACGACATTATTACGCAAGTTCCTCGTGCCTTACGTGATGGTTCACTGGGCTTAGGGGCAACTAAATCAGAAACGATTCGTCAGGTGGTTTTACCTGCCGCGTTACCGGGGATTGTTGGTGCATTTTTATTGGCTGCATCCCGTGCGATTGGCGAGACCATGATTGTGGTACTTGCTGCCGGAAATAGCCCATTACTACACGTAAATCCATTAGAAGCAGTTTCTACCGTTACAGTG
This sequence comes from Acinetobacter colistiniresistens, assembly GCF_000413935.1. Classification (GTDB taxonomy): domain Bacteria; phylum Pseudomonadota; class Gammaproteobacteria; order Pseudomonadales; family Moraxellaceae; genus Acinetobacter; species Acinetobacter colistiniresistens. The sequence goes on from NZ_KE340379.1 coordinate 223,592, forward strand.
ACGATTGTGAACCAGCTTACTGGTGATACTGATTTTGCCAGCCCACAAGCACTGGTGGCATTTGCCCTTGGTCTGACGTTGTTTGTCATCACGTTGGGTTTAAACATTATTGCACTGTACATCGTGCGTAAATATCGTGAGCAATACGAATGAGTTCATCAAATACATCTTCTCTGGATCCGAATAGCTTAGATCCACAAGTGGCTGCTGAACAACGTGAACAGCGCAAAAGAAAAATTCAAAGCTCTTTGGCAAAGCGTCATCGCCGTGAAAAAACATTTCGTTTTGCAGGTTTTTCCGCAGTTGTTATTGGTCTAGCCTTTGTTGCTTTGCTATTCAGTAGTATTTTAAGTAAAGGTTTACCTGCCTTTTGGCAAAACAGTATTACAGTGCCTGTATATTTTGATCCTGCGATTATTAATGTTGGCGCGAAACCAAAACCAACGGCTGGTGAAACACCTGCACATTTCGAAGAGCGTTTTGTGGCTTGGCAAACTGAGATGGGGATGGTGGACTGGGATGCCTTGATCGTCAATGGCATGGTTGCGAAAGATAAAACTTTAGAATCTCAGCGTGATTATTTGGGCAGTTTATATACCAGTTCTGAGGCCTATCGCCTGCGTGACATGGTGTTGAAAAATCCAGCCTTGATTGGCAGCAAACAAGAAATTAAATTCTTGGCCGATGCCAATGTGGATGTTTGGTTAGCAGGCAATATTGATCGTTCATTGCCAGATGATCAGCAGCAACTTGAACCTGAGGTGCGTCAACTCGCAGATAAATTGAAAGCAGAAGGAATCATCAAGAGTACTTTTAATACCAATTTATTTGTTAGTCCAGACTCACGAAGTTCGCCAGCAACAAGTGGTTTGGCTGGTGCGTTCATGGGTTCGTTATTCATGATGCTCATTGTCATTGTAATTTCGATTCCAATTGGTGTTGCGAGTGCAATTTATCTTGAAGAGTTTGCACCCAAGAATATGATGACCGATATCATTGAAGTCAACATTAACAACTTGGCTGCGGTTCCTTCGATTGTGTTTGGTTTGTTAGGTGCTGCCATCTTTATTGGTTGGATGCATTTACCGCTATCTGCACCATTAGTAGGTGGTCTGGTGCTTAGCTTAATGACCTTGCCAACCGTGATTATTACCACACGTGCCTCATTAAAGGCCGTACCGCCATCGATTCGTCAAGCCGCTCTTGGTCTTGGGGCATCAAAAGTACAAACCATTTTCCATCATGTCTTGCCGCTAGCATTGCCAGGTATTTTAACTGGGGCAATTATTGGTGTGGCTCAAGCTTTGGGTGAAACAGCACCATTACTGTTAATTGGGATGAGTGCCTTTGTTGCCAATATCCCTGCAACACCGCTGGATCAAGCAACGGCCTTACCTGTACAGATTTATTTATGGCAAGGTAACGAATTACGTAACTTCTTTGAAGGACGTACCGCAGCAGCAATTATTGTATTACTTGCACTCATGATCGGTTTAAACGGCCTTGCTATTTGGCTCCGTAAGAAATTTGAAGTGCGTTGGTAATTGAGGAGAGTACAATGAATACGATTGATATTATGAACGCCGTAGAAAAGGATAAATCAGTGAATCCACAGCAAACAGAATTTACTTCACCTGAAGGGCAAGTTCAGCAATCGAACACTGCATTTGTTTCTCAGTTTGAAACGGCTGCTTCGAATAAAAAGCCAAAAACCAGTGAAGTGAAAATCAGTACCAAAGATGTTCATGTTTACTACGGTGATTCTGAAGCGATCAAAGGGATTGATCTTGATGTCTACCAAAATGAAGTCATTGCTTTCATTGGTCCATCAGGTTGTGGTAAATCGACATTCTTGCGTACTTTGAATCGTATGAATGACACCATTGATAGCTGTCGCGTGACGGGTAAGGTGACTTTAGATAATCAAGATATCTATGATCCAAACCTAGATGTGGTGTTGCTGCGTGCTCAAGTGGGCATGGTCTTCCAAAAGCCAAACCCATTTCCAAAGTCTATTTTTGATAATGTTGCTTATGGCCCTAAATTGCATGGCTTAGCACGTGATAAATATGATTTAGAAGAAATCGTGGAAAATAGCTTGCGTAAAGCAGGTTTGTGGGACGAGGTTAAAGATCGTTTAAGCCAGCCGGGGACAGGTTTGTCAGGTGGTCAGCAACAACGTTTATGTATTGCGCGTACCATTGCAGTAAGCCCAGAAGTGATCTTGATGGATGAACCATGTTCGGCACTTGATCCAATTGCAACAGCAAAAATTGAAGAGTTGATTTCTGAGTTGTCAGAACAATTCACGATTGCTATTGTTACGCACTCAATGCAACAAGCGGCGCGTGTCTCTGACCGTACTGCTTATTTCCACTTGGGTGACTTGATTGAAGTGAACTCGACTGAAAAAGTATTTACTCAACCAGATCATCAGTTAACTGAAGCCTATATTACAGGGCGTTTCGGTTAATTTCGATCAGATCAATTTCGATCAGATCAATCAAAGGGCCTACGGGCTCTTTTTTGTTATATCGATGAAAATGAATCTATTTTGCAAAATCGCTATTGAATTTTTATTGAGCAGACCACATCTTAGCTAGATAATGCCGAACTTATAGAGCACATACTTTATGTTATTCCATTTACCTAAATTTCCTGCTGAAATTCGTATTAGTCATTTAAATGCGCGTGTGAATGAACAAAGAAAAAAAATTGCGCAAACTACAGCATCTCGTCTGGAGTTATTACAGCTGGTTCAACAATTAGCGAAAGAAGCGAAAGTTCGTAAAAAGAATGATCAAAAAATTTATGTCCTCGATTTTAAGGGGGATGTACAGGCTTCAGCTGTTGATACCATTCGTGAAGAAATTACCTTGATTCTGGCAACCGCGAAAGCAGGGCATGACCGTGTTGTGGTTCGCTTGGAAAGCCCAGGGGGGATGGTGCATGGCTATGGTCTGGCTGCAGCGCAGTTGGTGCGCTTACGTGATGCAGGGTTTCATGTCACGATTTGCGTAGATAAAGTGGCGGCAAGTGGCGGTTATATGATGGCGTGTATTGCCAATGAAATCATTTCTGCGCCTTTTGCAGTTGTTGGGTCGATTGGCGTGGTTGCACAAGTGCCGAACTTCAATCGTTTGCTCAAGCAGCATAATGTCGATTTTGAGCTTTACACAGCTGGTGAGTATAAGCGTACTGTGACCATGTTCGGTGAAAATACCCCAGAAGGTAAAGCGAAGTTTGAAGAAGAGTTACAGCAGACACATTCACTGTTTAAACACTTCGTTGAAAAATATCGTCCGCAGTTGGACGTTGCAAAAGTTGCAACTGGTGAACACTGGTATGGTGAGGATGCACGTGAGTTAAACTTGGTGGATAAACTGCAAACCTCAGATGAGTATTTATTAAGCTTGCTTGCTAAGCATGATATTTATGTGATTAATACGCGTAAACGTCCAACTTTTGGTGAGAAACTGGGTTTACAGGCGGCTCAAATGGCTGAGAACTTGATTCCTGCTGTCATGAGTAAAATTACAGATGGTTTAGCCAAAGCCAATAGTGCGCTGGTACAAATGCGCGATCCAAAATTCTAATCAGTGTTTTCTAAAAAACCAGTCCTATCGGGCTGGTTTTTTTATTTATTCAGAATCAATTTCTGCATATTTTATACTTGGGATTTGAATGTTTGGTGAATTAAACAAACATGACAAAACTTTTGATCGAAGAGATTGTGGCAATTCAGATCATTTGATATTTTAACTGCAAGATGAATTACTTAATTATTCATTAATTTAAAAAGTACTTAAAAATATAATTGATAAGTGAGCATAATAATGACAAGAGTCGTTGTTTTTTCCAAGAAAAACTCGAATGTTTTACAAGACGCACAATTGCAGAAAGTGGTCTTAGACCAGCCCTCAATTGTGCAAATTGGTGTAAATCAGGATGATATTAAATCAATTGTCAAACAGGGTAATGATCTTGTTATTACGCTAAAAAGTGGTGAGAAAATTATTGTCAGTGGTTTTTATAACGAAGCCAATCTCACAGAGCACAGCTTGGCCCTTTCTAAAGGTGATGGAACTTATGCTGTTGCGGAGTTCGATGATTCAGGAAAGTTTGTTCGTTATTCAGCGATGACACCAGCGACTCAGCCTTCACATACGGAGATAACGACACAAGCTACATCTGCTTCGGGTGCTGCTGATGAATCGGGGATTAGTAAATCACAGTTGCTTAAAGTTGGTCTGGCAGCCTTAGCCGCTGAAGGTGTATATCTATGGGCTGTAAAAGATGATGATGACGGCAAGAACAAAAGTACGCAACCAATTGACATTACACCACCTGTTACACCAACTGCGAACTTAGGTACAGATACTCAAACGATTACAGGCCAAACAGAAGCCCAAGCAAAAATTGTAATTAGAGATGCTGTAGGTAAAGTGATTGCAACTGGCCAAGCCGATGCCGAAGGAAAATATAGTGTTAAATTGGATCAGCCTCTGGTCAATGGTGGAAAGGTGAGTGTGACTGCTGTTGATAATGCTGGCAATGTCTCAAAAGCAACTGTGGTAACAGGTAATAAAGATACCATTGCACCAGACGCACCAACCGCACAACTCAATGCAGATGGCAGCATTGTCACAGGTAAGGCAGAAGCGAATGCCAAAGTATCCATTTATGATGCTGACGGTAAACTCCTTGGCTCTGTCATCGCAAATAAAGAAGGTTTGTATTCAATCAATGTGTCACCCGCATTAACCAGCGAGAAAGGCGGAACTGTTATTGCAGAAGATGCCGCTGGAAATAAATCTAAACCTTCTCAGGTCTTTGCTGGAAAAGATACTGTAGCACCAGACCAACCGCTAGTTGAGGTCAATAAAGAAGGAACTTCTATTCAGGGGCGGACAGAAGCCAATGGTAAAATACAAATTAAAGATGCAGATGGAAAAATTATCGGCAGTGGAACGGCAGATGCTCAAGGTAAATTTCAGATCACACTTGCACCTGCATTAACGACAGATAAAAAAGCTTCTCTTGTTGTTGAGGATGCTGCGGGTAATCAGTCTAAGCCACTTGAAATAACAGCAGGTAAAGATACCATTGCGCCAGATAAAGCTGTTGCGGAAATCAATGCGGCTGGGGATACGGTGACTGGAACGGCAGAAGCAAACAGTAAGATTGAAATTAGAAGTACTGATGGTAAAACATTGTATGGTTCAGGTACGGTCGGAGCAGATGGAAAATTCACGATTACGTTATCAACGGCGCTAACCGATAAAAATATCGGCAAAATTTATATCATAGATGCCGCTGGTAATCGTTCTGATGCGACTGATGTTATTGGAACAAAAGACACGATTGCACCGAATAAACCTGTACTACAAACGGTGACAGATGACGTTGGCCCAGTAAAAGGCCCGATTGTGGCTGGTGGTGATACCGATGATACAAAGCCAACGTTATCGGGGATAGGCGAAGCAAAAGCGCTATTGACGATCTATGATAATGGTCAGCCAATTGGAACGGTAACGGTTGGGGATAATGGCAAGTGGAGCTTTAATGTTAATCAGGATTTAGGTTTAGGGGCACATAAAATCACTTTAACATTGACGGATGCTGCGGGAAATATTAGTGAAGTCAGTGATGCATTTAGTTTTAATGTGGTGGCACCGGTTGCTAAAGCATTTTTGGCCGATACAGTTGATCTGAATTCGCTTCACGGTAATCTGCCAGAAACTGAAGTGATGAATACTGAAAAGGTGAATTTGAATGAGTTATTACCTTCTTCTGTTCAAACATCGAATCAGTTGGATAGCATTTTGGATCAACTACTTAGCAATCAGAATATGACGCCTGCAACAACAAATACAAGCAATGCTGATTTGGTTCATCCTGATTATGCGCAAACCGTCAAGGTGGATCCGCTGGATCAACTGGCTGTACTGCAACATTCCATTATTTAACAGATCGCCGTATAGAAACGCTTATTTTTGAATAAGCGTTTTATCTTTGATTAGCTGGATGCCACCCATCAAGATTGCCCCGATGGTTGCAAGCAACATATCTTTATGTGCATCCCAGATATCGCCTTGCTGACCATTATAATTCTCAGCATCTTCAGGAGATAAACTGATTGCAATCCACCATTCAATCAATTCATAAAACATGCTGGATGCCATGACAAACTGGATAACAAGTAAAAACAGAGTCAATGGCTTGGCTGAAGGTAACCAGACTTGAAAGCCACGGTAAAAGAAGGGGTAGAGCAGAAGTCCATAAGCAAAATGAACCAGCCGATCATACATGTTGCGTGACCAGCCCATACTTTGATTCAAATCAAAATGAAAAATCCGTTCAATCCACTCATTATAGGGGACATAAGAATATAAGTAGTGTGCGCCTAAAATATGTATCGCAAGAAAGCCGAGATAGAGACAAAAACAATAAAAGTTGAGACCAATCTTTTTCATCGCGATGATGAGTGCGATCAGCATCAAAATGGTACCGGCCTGATGGAGTAAATAGGCTTCAAATTCAAGGGGCTGAATACTTGCAACCGCAACCAGCAGAAGTATGATCACAAGTGCAAGATAATGTTTTAAACCCAGTTGTTTTTCGATCATGCTGTATCCTAAGTTACAGTCAGGCAAATTTATTGTGCTTACTCTGTTGTCCTTATAGTGACGGTTTCCTTGTTTGTTGAGACGCCACCAAGTGCCTGACATGCTTGTTTATAGAGTTGATATTTTTGTTCTACAACCTCATCGAGCGGAATGTCAAACAGATCTTCACCATTTTTATATTGTTCGATATAAGACGCCGCTTTTTCCTTATTGGCAGCCAATGATTGCTGATAAAAATTTGAGATAGATGAGTTTGCTAACTCACTGGATTCAATATTATTACATTGAAAACTCTGTAGGACTTTTTCTGCACGTTTTACCTCGTTTGATTTTCCAAAGAGACAACCGGTTAAGCCCACAGTGGCAATGAGCAAGTACAAAAGCTTCATGATCGATCAAGTGAAATTTTAAAGGGGTATTATTGTATATATGATGAATTTTATAAATTAATTATTTATGTCTGACACGATAAAATTTTGATGCTCAGCTACTCGATCTAAGCCAAATTTAAATCGGTTCAAGCTAGAAAGATAAAAAATAGATTTAATTGATTGATACAAAATAATTTTTAGCGTTATGCTAGATCAGGGTCGTTAGCAATATATGGGTTATGCAGTTTAAGTACATTTTTTTATTTGCTCTATTGAGCAGCCTATCGACTTGGTCTTATGCAGATGACTACAATTTTTTTGCAGAGGATCATGATGATACCGAAGAAATGTTTGATTCAGCTTATCCTCAGATGAAAACAGAATATTCCGTTTTGCATAATCAGTTCTTTCAAAATGAACGTTGGCGTGTTTATAACTATACCGCGTATCAAACCAACCATTTTAATCATAAGATGCTGACGGGTGATACCAGCAGCCTTTCTCTGGATGATTTCTCAATTTCGGTGGGCTACGGAATGATGTATCAACTGAATCAGACTAACCGGATAGGCTATGAATATTTGTCCAGTTTTCCTTTTGATCGAGGACAACTGATCCGGTTTTTCTGGTTACGGATTTTTTAACTGATTTTTTGATACAAACCCGCTCTGACAATACCCGCTTTGGTTTCTTTGATTTTGTGCCATGTCGCAGGCAACGTCAGTTGCGCTAAGTCCCGATCAGCTTCGACATAAATCAAGGCTTTATCGCTAATCAACGGATTGCTAAGTTCAGCAAGCTCTTGCCACAAATCAAGGTCATAAGGTGGATCAAGAAACACGACATCAAAGCTATTCTTTAACTTATTTAATGCCTGTTGTGCTGTTGTGACCAACAACTGGCAATTTTCCGCTTTTAGCAGTTGAATATTGTCTTTTAAAAAGCGTGCTTGGGCTGGATTGGGCTCAATCATAACGACTTTTGCTGCACCGCGAGAGAGCGCCTCAAAGCCGAGCGCACCAGAACCGCTACACAGGTCTAAAACCTGTGCATTTTGAATATCCCACATGAGCCAGTTGAATAATGTTTCACGGACACGGTCTGGTGTTGGACGTAGACCTTCAATACTCGCAAAAGGGAGGCTACGACGTTTCCATTCACCACCAATAATACGCAATTGATTTTTCATTATTCAGTGATTCCATCTGCGGGTTGAGGAGCATTATTCGCAGCAGGGGGAGAGGCCGCCGCAGATACAGACGTTACAGGTGTTGACGCAGCCTGTGTATTTTGTTCAGTTGTTGCAATACTGCTACTTGGTAGCTCGCCAGGTTTAATTCCCGCTGTCATTAAACCACCACTGACTTGATGGCCTGCAGGGCGAAGTGGGTTCTTTTTACGTGTTACTAACCAGTAGTCAAATATTGGACGTGCCAGTTGAGCGGCTGAACCACCATGCTTACCATTTTCCCATACCACGGCAATCGCGATTTCCGGGTTATCAGCGGGAGCAAAGCCAACAAATAAACCATGGTCCCATTGTCGAGAAGACAGCGCAGCTTCGTTATAGCGTTTACCTTGGGCAATACTTTTAACCTGTGCGGTTCCTGTTTTACCTGCAATTGAATATTGTAATCCGCCTTTGATACCACGACCTGTACCCGATTGAATGACATCGACCATGGCTTCATGCATATTGATCCAGTCTTGTTCTGTACCATTGAAGTTAATTTTGCCATCGGGGGCATTGTGGACGTTAAATTTTTTGGCGCCTTTGGTTTCTCTGAGTACATGTGGTGTGACATGTGAACCTTTATTGGCGGTGATGGCGGTTGCCATTGCCAGTTGTAGAGGCGTGGAGGTAAATGCGCCTTGCCCGATACTGACGGAGATGGTTTCACCTTTTAGCCATTTGGATTTGCGTGTTCGCATTTTCCACTCTGGGCTTGGGTAGAGACCTGTGCTTTCACTTGGCAAGTCGACGCCTGTTTTTTCACCGAAACCAAATTGACGCATCCAGTCATTCATTTTTTCAATACCCATCCGATAAGACAGGACATAGAAATAGGTATCACAAGAAACGATCTGAGCTTTATGCATGTTCACTGAACCATGACCTGTCTTCTTGTGGTCACGGAAACGATGACTGTCACCTGGCAGTGAGAAATAACCTGGATCGGAAATTGCAGTACTCCAATCGACGAGACCATAATGAATTCCCCCTAAACCAAACATCGGTTTAATCGTTGAACCTGGTGGATAAGCACCTTGAACCGCACGGTTATAGAGGGGCTGGTCGAGGTTGTCACGGAGGCCACTATAGTCTTTGGAGCTAATTCCCGTCACGAAGAGATTTGGATTGAAACTTGGACTAGAAACGAGGGCTAGGATTTCACCTGTGCGTGGGTCCATTGCTACAATTGCGCCACGACGATCTGCCAATTGTTTTGCCGCAATGGTTTGCAGACCATAATCAAGTGATAAATACAGATCATTACCACGCGCTGGATTTTGGCGGCCTAAATTACGCAATACATTGCCGTGTGCATCGGCTTCGACGGATTCATAGCCCGGCGTCCCATGCAACAAGTCTTCATAACTTTTTTCGACCCCGATTTTACCAATCAGGTTGGTGCCTGCGTATAAGTCCTTATCAATCGATTTTAGTTCTTTATCATTGATACGACCTACATAACCAATCACATGTGCAAACAGTTCACCATGTGGATAGTAACGCGTCATTTGGGTTTCGATCTTGACTCCAGGAAAGGCGTATTTGACTTCACTGAATTTGGCAATATCCGCTTCTGTCAAATTTAACTTAATTGCAAGACGTTCTGTTTTACGTGCGGTTTTGACACGGCTTTTAAAACGATCAACATCATCCTGAGTCAAACTTAAAACTGGAATTAAACGGTTAATGGTTTCATCAATATCTACTACATCGGCACGGCTAAGTGTTGCTGTGAATACTGGGTAGTTATCGGCAAGTAACACGCCATTACGATCGTAGATATAACCACGTGCGGGTGCCAAAGGCTGTAAACGAATCCGGTTTTTATCTGAGGCCGTTGTAAAGTCATCGTAATGAACAATCTGTAAATATGCATAACGACAGATGAGCAAAAGTAGAAAAATCGCCACCAGAAAGATTGCAAAAAAGATACGACCCTTATAAATGCGCTTTTCTTGTTGCATATTTTTTAAAGGAAAGTGCTGTTTCATAGGGTGTCGACTTAATTACAAGATGGAGAGAGGATCAAGGCTACGCATTTTAACGTAAGTTGCATGATCATACTGTAGAATTTTCAACAAATCATGCAAATGATGCTGCGACAGTTTTTGACTTTGCAGACATGAAAATTGTATGGTCTTGTATATTAGAAGCAAAATAATTCTGTTAAAGTCACAAACTATTCGAAATAGGATTTTCCAATACACTCTTAGGGAAAATGGAGAAAATAATGAGAAAAATTTGCCTTTTATTATCGGTTTTAACACTTACAGGCTTAGCCCATGCTGACGAAAATCCGTTTAAGCCTGAGCCTAAATTAAAAGATGCAAACGTTTCAACATGGAATGTGGGTGCTGGTTTTACCAAAAAGTTATTACATGCCAACCTTGAATGGGTAAATCCCTATGGTATTGCTTATGCCAAAGCAGGCGCATTTTTAAATGATGACAATGAGCCTGGTGGGCAAGTTGGCTTCCGTTATCCATACTATTTAACGGGAACAGATAAAAATGGTTATTATCTGGGAGTCTATGCGGGACATCTCGACAGTAAGAACTACGGCGGCAAGCAAAAGGGCAATTTAGGTGTAGGTGCTGATATTGCTTATGTTTGGTTGAATAGTGAACGTATTAGTACATTCAGTGTGGGCGCAGGGGTACGAGAAAAAATAGAAGATGGCAATGGCAATACTGTGAAAAAATCAGAGCCTGTCCTCCAGTTTTCTTATACCTTAAGTTTTGGTTTATAAGAGGAAATTAACGTTCATCCTTTTATAGGCCATCATGTATCAATAATTCAGAGAGTCATGCATGTTTGATTACGTCAATGAATTGTGGCAGATTTTCCTAAATCGACCTGACCATCTGGCAGTCTTGAGTATCATCCCTGTGACCGCCTTTGTAACATGGGCGCACGTGTGGATGGCATTGAAAATGGTATTTTACCCAATCAACTTTTGGGGATTCCATTTAGGACCATTACCTGTCGGTTGGCAAGGGATTGTGCCACGTAAAGCTGGACGTATTTCAGGCATCATTACTGACAACACTTTATCTAAACTGGGTTCCTTGCGTGAATTTTTAGAAGCCATGGACCCAGAAGATATGGCGATGATCATTGGTGAGCAAGTGGGTTTTGAGCTTGAGCATCTGATTGATGAGGTGATGATTGATCGCAATGCAGTGCTCTGGGAAAACCTGCCTTATTCAATTAAACGCCGTATCTATGCACAAGCCCATAAACAATTACCAAATACCTTAAGGGAACTTGTGACTGAGCTGACCATGAACGTTGAGTCACTGGTGGATATGCGTGAAATGGTGGTCAGTCAAATGGAAGGTGACCGCCGTTTAATGGTGCGAATGTTCCTGAAAGTGGGTCAGAAAGAGATCAATTTTATTTGGCATATCAGTGCCTTAATCGGGATGTTCTTTGGTATTTTCCAAATGATCGTGTGGTTTGTGGTGCCTTGGCACTGGACCGTACCATTTTGGGCCGCGATCTGGGGCTTTTTAACCAACTGGATTGCCATCTGGATGGTATTTAATCCAATTGAGCCGCACTATATTCGTTACCCACAGATTTTCCGTTTGACTAAAGATCGTAAATTTCCTTGGATTGTGCCTGTCTTGAAGATTGGTACTTATAATGTTCAAGGTGCATTTATGAAGCGTCAGGAAGAGGTTTCAGATGTGTTTGCCAGTGTCGTGACTGAAGATTTAGTTACTTTAAAATCGATCATGACCGAAATGATGTATGGCAGTAAAAAAGACAAAACTCGCCGTATTGTCAAGCGCCATATCAATGAAATCATGGAAACTCCATTGGTCAGAACCTCATTGCAGCTTTCATTAGGGCCAAGAGAGTATGCTAGACTCAAGACCGACTTGATTGATCGCTCAATTGAAATTACCATGGGACCAGTATGTGACCCAGCTCTGAATGCAAGTCGTGCGCAGAAGATCTTTCAAATGTTTAGAGACCGCATCCGTGAACTAACACCGAAAGAGTTCCAGAACCTATTGCGTCCTGCGTTCCAAGAAGATGAGTGGATCTTGATTGTACTGGGTGGAGTGACTGGTTTCTTTGCTGGTTTAATTCACTTATTTGTTGCTTTCTTATAATTAATTTGATGTTGGTTGAGTGATAAGTCTGTATGATATTGCTCAATTTAAGATTTACTGTTTTTAAATGAGGATGTTCTTTTATGCGCATTATTTTACTCGGACCACCTGGGGCAGGCAAAGGTACTCAAGCTCAGTTGATCTGTAAGCGCTACAATATCCCACAAATTTCAACCGGTGATATGCTCCGTGCTGCAATTCGTGAAGGTACTGAACTTGGCTTAAAAGCGAAAAGCGTCATGGAGTCAGGTGGTTTAGTCTCTGATGAGCTGATTATTGGCTTAGTTAAAGAACGTATTGCTCAGCCTGATTGTGAAAATGGTTGTATCTTTGACGGTTTCCCACGCACGATTCCACAAGCTGAAGCATTAGAAACAGCTGGAATTAGCATTGATCACGTGATTGAGATTGCTGTACCTGACGAAGAGATTGTGCAACGTCTTTCTGGCCGTCGTCAGCACCCTGCATCTGGCCGTGTTTATCACATCGTTTACAATCCACCAAAAGTGGAAGGTAAAGATGACGAAACAGGTGAAGACCTTGTTCAACGTCCAGATGATCAAGAAGAAACGATTCGCAAGCGTTTAGGGTCTTACCACAGTGAAACTGAGCAATTGGTTGGCTTCTATCAAGGTCGTGCTGCTTCTGGTGAAAATGCCCCGACCTATGACAAGTTAGATGGTTTGCGTGCAATCGAAAACGTTCAAGCTGATTTATTTGCAATCTTAGATAAATAATCTAAGTTGCTGATTATAAAAGAGCTCTGAAGATAGGGCTCTTTTTATTTGGAGAAGGCTTATGCTACTAAAAGTTGTTTTGATTTTAGTTGTAATTTTCAGCATCGTTTTACTGTTGTTTTTATTGTATCAAAGCCAAAAAATGCTGCGCCATGTACAACAGCAGCAAGCTTTAGAAAATAAGAAAAATGGCAAAGCACGCCAACTGCATCCAAAACTGCAACAGCATAAAAAACCTCAGGATTAACTGAGGTTTTTTATTGCAATGGTTTTATTGGCACCAAATTCAAATCGATCAGGCCAGTTGCAAACATCGGAAACGATACATTCACCACATTTGGGTTTACGTGCAATACAACAATAACGTCCATGCAAGATCAGCCAGTGATGTGCATCGATGATAAATTCTTTCGCAATCACTTTAATCAAGCGATCTTCGACTTCTAAAACATTTTTTCCAACCGCGAGTCCGGTACGATTGCCTACACGGAAAATATGGGTATCAACTGCCATGGTCGGTTGACCAAAGGCGGTATTGAGCACTACGTTTGCTGTTTTACGCCCAACACCGGGCAGGGCTTCCAGCTCTTTGCGTGTTTCTGGGATTTGCCCTTGATATTGATCGACCAGGATCTGACAGGTTTTAATCACATTTTCGGCTTTGGAGTTATATAAGCCAATGGTCTTGATATATTGTTTTAGCCCATCGACCCCAAGATTCAATATAGCCTGAGCGGTATTGGCAACAGGATAGAGTTTATCCGTTGCTTTATTGACACTAACATCGGTTGCTTGGGCAGACAGCAACACAGCGATCAGTAACTCAAAAGGAGAGGAATAGTTCAGCTCAGTCTGTGGATGAGGTCGTTGTTCACGCAAACGTTCAAAAAAAGTCTGAATCTGCTTTTTGGTCATATTTTTTACGGGCATTTAGATGTCCTGCAATTCATTTAAACGTTGTTGTAAAGCAAGCAATTGTGCTTGCTTTGACTCATCGGCACGAACACTGAGCTGCTTTTCCAGTTTTTTAACTTGGGTGCGTAGTTTAGCCAGTTCAATGGTTGTTTTTGCATCCAACGTCGTGCTTTCTTTGGGTTTCTCCGTCAGGGTAATCACAGGAACATTGTTCAATGCTTGAGAGAACTGAGCAAAGAATTCAACATCAATTTCTGCACGAACAATTGGCCCTTTACGGCTGAGACGGCGTGCTTCTTCGCGTTGGATATGGGCGTAATAACGCTGTCTTAAATCATCCTGTTCAGCTGTACGTTGGTCTGTGGTTGGTAATGGCTTGGTATCTGCAACCAGATCAATACAATCCACAGGACAAGGTGGAATACATAATTCACAACCAGTACACAGGTCAGTCAAAATGCTGTGCATTAATTTGCCGCTACCAATAATCGCATCGACAGGACAGGCACTAATACATTTGGTACAGCCAATGCATTCATCTTCACGAATGACTGCCTTGATCCGTTGTGGTCGACCATCAGCTTGAATATCCCAAACACTCGGTTCAGCTGTTAGGGGAGCACGTTTTAATAACGCTGCGAGTGCATCTGCAACGGGCTGTCCACCAGGCACACATTTATTTGCTTCTTCACCTTCAGCAATTGATTTTGCATAAGGTAAACAGCCGTCACGATGTCCACATAAACCACATTGTGTCTGTGGTAAAAGCTGGTCAATTTGGACAATAAGTGCGTGTTGTGCAGAAGGTGACATGTATCAAGAATGAAGCAAAAAAATAGGGAGCTTAGTATAGCAAATAATGCTTTAGCACGGCGACGCAATCTCAAATATCAAAATGAAAAATAGAAAAAATGGAATGCTTAACAATGGTGCTAATAGTGAAAATTTTTGGTGCATTTTTATGTATAAATGGAGTTTCTTGAGAGGTGGGATGAAAATATTGGTATTTTTTTAAACTAAATTTACTTATATTTATTATATAAATAACGAACATTTTCTGATTCAAGTTTATGATTTTAATTGATAAAAAAGTTAAATGTAAAAAAAATATTGTGATGAAATAGTAATCTGTATTTAATAGGGACAGAATCCTGTTTTGGTGCATTTTTCGCACCAAGATAATTCATGCACTCGGGGGTGAATGTTGAAATACAATAGCTTAAATGACTTTCTGGATTATGTTAAAGCGAGAGATCCTTATCAGCCTGAATTTTTACAGGCGGTTGAAGAGGTCATGACCAGCTTGTGGCCATTTATTGAGAAGAACCCTAAATATGCTCAGTATGGTTTGTTAGAGCGATTGGTTGAACCTGAGCGGGTGATTCAATTCCGCGTGTCATGGATGGATGATCAAGGCAAGACTCATGTCAATCGTGGTTTTCGTGTGCAATACAATTCAGCGATTGGACCATATAAAGGCGGGATGCGTTTCCATCCTTCTGTTAATTTATCTATTTTAAAGTTTTTAGGTTTTGAGCAAACCTTTAAAAATTCACTAACAACTTTACCTATGGGCGGTGGCAAAGGAGGGGCAGATTTTGACCCTAAAGGCAAATCTGAAGCTGAGATTATGCGTTTTTGCCAAGCCTTGATGCTTGAGTTATATCGACATCTAGGTTCGAATACAGATATCCCGGCAGGAGATATTGGCGTCGGTGGCCGTGAAGTCGGCTATATGACAGGCATGATGAAGAAACTCAGCAACGACACCTCATGCGTATTCACAGGCAAAGGGATTTCATTTGGGGGGTCATTGGCACGACCAGAAGCGACAGGCTATGGCACAGTATATTTTGCAGAGGAAATGCTGAAAACCCGTGGTGAGAGCTTTGCCAATAAAACAGTATCGATTTCAGGTTCAGGCAATGTTGCACAGTATGCTGCTGAAAAGGCGATGTTCTTAGGGGCTAAAGTCATTACGCTATCGGATTCAAATGGCACGGTTTATTTAAAAAATGGCTTTACGAAAGCGTTGCTGGAAGAAGTCATGGATCTGAAAAATATCCAACGTGGTCGTATTTCCGAATTTGCTTCGAAACATGGTTTTGAATATTTTGAAGGAAAAACACCGTGGCATATTCCTGCTGATATCGCGTTACCTTGTGCAACTCAAAATGAGTTGGGTGCTGAGGATGCTCTAACTTTATTGGCAAATGGTGTTATCTGTGTTGCAGAGGGTGCCAATATGCCATCAACGCTTGCTGCCGTTGAAAAATTTATTGCAGCAAAGATTTTGTATGCGCCAGGGAAAGCCTCGAATGCGGGTGGTGTTGCAACCTCGGGTCTGGAAATGTCGCAAAATGCGAATCGTTTGGGCTGGTCATTTGAACAGGTCGACGAACGCTTGCATGCGATTATGAAAGAGATTCACCGCAACTGTGTCAAATATGGGACTCAGCAAGATGGTACGATCAACTATGTCGATGGTGCGAATATTGCGGGTTTTGTAAAAGTTGCCGATGCCATTCTCGCGCAGGGAATTTATTAAAAATCTCTCTCAATCCTTCTTTATTAAAGAGGGATTGCCATAAAAAATCCGATGACAAAGCATCGGATTTTTTATATATACGATTAAATTATGGTTTTTTCACAATTTCTTGTTCAACAACCATATCGAGTACGTCTGCAATACTTGATTGGTCAGCAGCAGGGTTTTTAATGTCAAAACGTTTAACACGTACAATCACACGTTGTTGTGGATTGTGCTCAAAACCTTCGATTTGACCGTAATACAATGACCAGTTTTTGTCTGCGTAAGTTTTTAAACCTTTGTCATCATATTTAATTTCACGAACTTGCATACAGGTTTGTGGTGCAACACCTGTGCATGATTTAGTTTCTGGTGAAATTTCGAGGAAAACTGTTTTACCTTCAGACTGGTATTTTGCTTCAGGTGTCATTTTACCTACAAAAGTATATTTTTGACCTTTGGCATCAGCAATCACTAAGGTTGGTTGCTCTGGATTCGCTGCATTGACTTCAAACGCGATTTGACGTTTTTGTAGAAGCTCACCTGCAAATTGTTCTTGCTTCATCAATGCTGGCTCACATGCCATTAATGTAGATGCGCCATCACCTGTAACGATCAAACCATTTTCAACTTTCCATGATGTGTTGAGACGGTTACAACCTGTGTTTACAGATAAACGATCATTGTCCAAGAAGCTTAATACGATTGGGCGTTTAGTATCAGCAGGTTGATATGACCATGTGTAGTTGGTTAATACATTGCTATTTGCCACTTTTGCACCTGTAAATACATGTTTTTGACCTTTGCTATCTGTTACAGTCAAAATAGCTTGACCATTCACTGTGCTGATTTCAAATGGTACTTTTTTCTCACTAAAGATGTCAGCAGATAAACGTTCTTGCTGCATTAAATCATCAGCACAAGCCATCATGGTAGATACAAGTGGAGAGGTTACAATTTTATTGCCTTCAATTTTCCAAGTACCACCTTGGTTATTACAACCTGTTTGGATTGCAAGTTGTTGATCAGCATTAAATCCAAAGGTTTTGATGCTTTAGAACCTTGATAAGTCCAGTTATATTCAACTAAGTTTTTTGCAGCAGTTGTATTAATTTGAGAAATTACATTATCAGTCACATTTTGCACAGTTTGGCACGCCATTAACGAAAGCGGAAGTAATGCAAGAACTAAATATTTGATTTTCATATTCAAAACAACGATAAGTAAATAACAGACATAAGCTTAAAGTATTCTTAAAAAGAGAACATGGTATCCGTTTAGGAGTTAAGTTCGTTAAATGTTTCTATTTGTAAAATTTTGGAAAATATAGAAGATTTATAGGCTTGCTGCTATTTGGTTCAAGCCTATTTTGTAATTTTGTGATGTAGTTGGTTATTTAGTCAAAACGATAAATGTCCATTCCCAATGAACCCATCGAGAAGCTACTATGCACAATATTGAAACGATGACCCGTACCCATTGCAAAGAATAGTGGTGCAAGATGCTCAAGGCTTGGGTGATTACGCTCAATATAAGGCAATGATGGCCAATTCAGTACAGCATCAAAATCTTGGTGACTAAGTTTACTGACGACAGTATTGCGAAACGTACTGGCCCATGTGGGTACATCGGCATCAGCATGCCATGATAACTCAGCTAGATTGTGCGTGATGCTGCCTGAACCAATCAACAGAATTTGTCGTGCTCGTAAAGGTGAAAGCACTTCTCCAATACGGTAGATATCATCAGCACTCATATAAAGAGGCAGTGAAATTTCAATCACGGGAATATCCGCATTTGGATACATGTGTAAAAGCGGCATCCAAACGCCGTGATCTCGTGGACGAGTACTATTTGCATGAGCTGGAATACCCGCTTCGGCAAATAAAGCTAATATTTCTTCTGCCAGTTTGGGTGCACCCGCTGCAGGATAGCGGATATTGTAGAGCTCAGGTGGGAAGCCGCGGAAGTCATGCCAGGTTTCTGGGCGTGTTGAGGTATTGACTTCTAAAGCTTGGCTTTCCCAATGTGCTGACATGACGATAATTGCTTGAGGCTTGGGTAAGTTGCTACTCAGGCGATACAGTGCAGGACCCACTTGTTCGGGATCAAGTGCTAGCATGGGCGAACCATGAGAAATAAATAATCCGGGTAAAGTCTGCAAGTCCATAAATAAACACCTGAAAGGGAATATATGATTATCCTGACAAATTCTGTACAGCAATGATATCCCTTAAAATTCAACATATTGTTCTAAAATCAGAACAGTTTAAGCCCGATGATAAGGGTGGTTATGATTGATACTCATGGCACGATAAAGCTGTTCAATGAGAAGAATTCGAACCATTGGATGTGGCATGGTGAGTTTTGACAGTGACCAATGCCAAGCTGCAGTTTTACGGACAGCTTCGGAATGACCATCAGGTCCACCAATCGCAAGCGCAATATCGTTGCCTTCGAGCATCCATTGCTTCATCGTGTCAGCTAGTTTTTCTGTACTCAGTTCGCGACCACCCACCTCTAAAGCGATCAAAGTCTCATTGGGCTTAAGTGCATTTAAAATGCTGTCACCCTCAATTTGGCAATATTTTAAAATATCGGCTGCAGAGTCATTTTTCCCACGCTTTGCCATTGGGAGCTCAATGACTTGCGTTTGCACGAAGGGTTGAATACGTTTGAAATAGTCTTCAAACCCAGTTAACACCCAAGCCGGCATTTTTTGACCAATGGTGAGAATGCGAATTTTCATAAGCGCGTTTGATTAAAGAAATGACAGCTATTATAACGCTGTTACTGGTTTATGGCGGAAGGGCGTGGTTTATCTAGTCATAAATAATACAAAAGACTCAAATAAATGACTCATAAAAAACGCAGCTCAAAATGCGTATGAGCTGCGATCAAAGTGTCATCCGTCTGGAGTTCGGATGACGCTAAAATGAGTTCAGAGTCAAATTTAGCCTTTATTTTTATCGACTCTATTTTATTATGCAAGATATTGGTTATTTTTCAACCGCATTGTGTAACAAAAAAAGAGAGCCGAAGCTCTCTTTTATTTACAATCATTTACTTAGTGACGTGCAGCTTTCGCATCTTCTACCGGTTTCACAATAGGTGTCTTCGGTAAAGGTTTTGGCGTGTCTGTCAAAGCTAAAGGTAGGATTTCATCAATGCTTTTCACTGCTTTGATTTCTAGTCCTTCTTTCACATTGTCAGGAATCTCGGCTAAATCGCGGATGTTATCTTGTGGAATAAACACCAGTTTAATTCCACCTCGGTGAGCTGCAAGAAGTTTCTCTTTCAAGCCACCAATACGCATCGCACGACCACCAAGACTCGTTTCACCTGTCATCGCAATATCTGGACGAATTGGAATACCTGTAAATGCCGAAACAAGGGCAGTGGTCAGTGCCAAACCAGCAGATGGACCATCTTTTGGTGTTGCACCTTCAGGTAAGTGAACGTGGACATCTGTTTCTTCAAAACGTGATGCTTCAATTCCCAATTCATCGGCACGGGTACGTACCACAGTCATCGCAGCGGTAATCGATTCTTTCATGACATCACCGAGTGAACCGGTAGTAATGAATTTACCTTTACCTTTTACTGCTGCTACTTCGATAGTGAGTAACTCACCACCGACTGAAGTCCAAGCCAAGCCATTGACACGACCCACTTGTGCTTCATCTTCTGCAATACCGAAGTCAAACTTATGTGGACCTAGGTATTCAGGAAGATTGGCAGAAGTGACGTCAATCTGTAAGTTTTTAGACTTTTTGCTGACGGCCTCTTTCACGACTTTACGGGCAATTTTAGAGACTTCACGTTCTAAGCTACGGACACCGGCTTCACGTGTATAACGTTGTACGATATCGCGGATTGCTTCTTCATGAACAGTTAGCTCTTTTGTACGTAGGCCATTGTTCTTGATTGCTTTTGGAACAAGGTAACGTTCAGCAATATTCACTTTTTCATCTTCGGTATAACCCGGTAGACGAATCACTTCCATACGATCCAGTAAGGCTTCAGGAATATTCATACTGTTCGCTGTACAGATGAACATCACTTCTGAAAGGTCAAGATCAAGATCTAAGTAATGATCATTGAACTTACTGTTCTGTGATGGATCAAGGACTTCAAGCAATGCAGAAGCTGGATCACCACGGTAGTCTTGAGCCATCTTGTCGATTTCGTCGAGCAAGAATAATGGGTTCTTCACCCCAACCTTGGTCAATGACTGTACGATTTTACCTGGCATCGCACCTATATAAGTACGACGGTGACCACGAATTTCAGCTTCGTCACGAACACCACCGAGTGCCATCCGAACAAACTCACGACCAGTTGCTTTGGCAACGGATTCACCCAGAGAAGTCTTACCAACCCCTGGAGGGCCGACCAAGCATAAGATCGGGCCTTTGAGTTTCTTAACGCGAGACTGAACCGCCAAGTATTCAACAATACGATCTTTAACGTCATCTAAGCCGTAGTGATCTGTATCCAGAATTTCCTGGGCTTTCGCAAGGTTAATACTGACTTTGCTGGCTTTGTTCCAAGGTGTATCTAAAATCACTTCTAGATAGTTACGTACCACCGCCGCTTCACTGGACGCAGGTTGCATCGCTTTCAGTTTACGAAACTCAGCTTCAGCTTTTTTGCGGACGTGTTCAGGTAAATCAGCTTCAGCAAGACGTTTTTCAATTTCGGCAACGTCATCTTCAGCACCGCCATTCATATCGGAAAGCTCACGTTGAATGACTTTCATCTTTTCATTTAGAAAGTATTCGCGTTGGTTCTTTTCCATTTGGCGTTTTACACTGTCATGCAGCGTTTGCTCAATTTGCTGTTCAGCAGATTGATTCATCAAATAGCTCATTAACTCTTGCAAGTGGTCTTCAAATTCGTCGTGTTCTAAAAACTTTTGTTTCACTTCGATATTTAAAGGCACACGCGTTGCAACGAAGAACATGAGTTGTAATAAGTCTTCGATTTTATTTGCTGCTGCAACGAGTTCACGTGCATTACGTAGTTTCGCTTCTGCATATTGAGCGAATAGGGTACGCAATTCATTTAAGCGAGTCTCTTGGGTCTCTTGATCCAAAGGTAATGTCATTGGGCTTAAACGATGTTCAGCTGTTAGGTATTCTTCGCCATCAATAATACGTTCAAGTTTAGAACGATGCAGACCTTCAATCAGTACTTTAATGCAGTTTTCATCATTTTCATGATTTACAACCTGTACGATTTTGGCCACAGTTCCATATTGATAGAGATTATCGTGATCAATTTCTTCTGTGAGCGAATCTTTTTGCGCAACTACAAATACTAAATTGTCACTGTTACGAGCCACATCCACTGCATTGATCGATTTTTCACGACCCACGAATAGCGCGATTTGCATGTGTGGATACACCACAACATCACGTAACGCTAATAGTGGTAATACACTTGGAACCTGTGGCTCTAAGCTTGTTTCATTATTTAAAATATATTCAGACATGGGCACTCCTAATGAGTGACAACGGTGTTGCCATGTTTTTATAGTGATGTGCATTTCAAAAAATACAAGGGGGTGGGGTTAGAAAATATAAAAAAAAGACTAAATTACTCAAGATTCATTGCGGAAATAAGAAAAAATAACCTGCTAAGGCTTGAAATAATGAAATTTTTTAGGGGTAAGCAAAGCATTGAGTGGTTGATCCCATTTTTGTCTTAATAAAGGTTGATCTACATATTGAAAGGCATGGGCAAGACCGAGTCGATAGGGGCGATGTTTGGCCGTCGCCAACGTTCGATCATAATAACCTCCACCCATACCGATTCGCGTTCCCAGATGGTCACAGGCCAAGAGCGGCAGGATGAGTAGATCTAAATGAGAGACATTTTTTCCGCGACTCGCCATCGGTTCTTTCATCCCGAATGGGTGATGAGAAAACCGTCTATTTAAGTATTGGCTAGAACTCACTCTTACCCAAACTAAATGCTGATTCATATTACAAATCATGGGCAAAAACACCTGTTTATTATTTTTAAAACAAAGCTTTATCAATTTATCAGTATGTAGCTCTCCAAAGGCATGTAAATAAAGTCCAATTTTTGATGCGGCTTTAAATTTAGGTGATTGTCTAAGTAGAAATAGAACTTGTTGTTCAGCCTGTTTTTGTTGGTAATGAGAAACTTGCTTTCTTGCTGAGCGAAGTTGTTTTCTTAATGAGTTTAATGTATGGCTCATAAGGATAAAAACTAGTTTTGATAAAGCCATCATACTTGATTTACACAGTAAATTCTAAAAGTAAAGAATCTGTTATTTATAAGTAAAATTTTAAATTCGCAGTATTATTTATATTTTTTCTAACAAATAAACATTCAATGATTTATTCCAATAATTAATGAGAATTTTGGGTATTGATTACTATTTTATTATGACTTATGGAGCTATTACTCTATTTTTCACATTCTTTATAAAATAAAACAAAACGAAAACAAAATAAAACATTTTTAGGTTTTTGTGATTTAAATCATATATTTGTTAAATGTATTTTTTTGCAAATATGAGAAATATGTCTCATATTTTTAATATCAATATTTACAGAATCTTTACCAATTTACTCGATTTTATTAGCATCCGCGACTCTTTTTTTGGCACCGAAACTAAAAATGCTCTCTGGCATTTTTAGACCATCAATAACTGTAGTAATGATCTGAGAATTTTTATGAATAAAGTCTATAAAGTGGTTTGGAATGCATCAATTGGCGCATGGGTTGCAACATCTGAACTGGCAAAAAGTAAAACAAAAACCAAATCAAAAGTTCTCAATTTATCTGCTGCGGTTTTGGTTGGGGCAGTCACTTTTTCTTCTGCTGCATTTGCTGCGCAGGGTACAGATGGAGGGACAGGATCTGGAACGTCAATTTCGGGAACAAATACGCAATGTCGTGAAGGCGTAGCAAGTACATCTGGAAATCGTGATATCGCAATTGGTTGTGGTGCACAGACTCAAGGTACCGGGATTTCAAATATTGCGAATCGTCAAAACCCATACAACAATTCGACGGGCGCATTTGAAGGTGCGCAGAAACAAGGTGGTTCGATTAGTTTAGGCACTGGTGCTACGACTCAAAATAATTTTGGTACAGCGATTGGTTCATATGCAACAACTACAGATATTGCAGGTGTTGCCATTGGTACAGCGGCTTACCAATGTTGAAGATGGTTCTGCTGACTCAGATGCTGTTACTGTACGCCAGCTTAAGCATGTTGATCGTCGTGTCACTCAGAACACGCAGAATATTAAAAATGTGGTTGGTGGAAATACTGTTGTTAATCCAGATGGTAGTATTACAACAAACAATATTGGCGGGACTGGAAAAAATAACGTTAATGATGCAATTAGTGATGTTAAAGATGCTGCAACCAAAGCAAAAACAACAGTAACTGAAGGCGATAACATTGTTGTTAAAGAAACGACTAATAAAGACGGTAGTAGCAACTACGAAGTGTCGACCAAAAAAGACTTAACGTTAGACAGCATCACGACTGGCGATACAGTCATCAACAATAATGGCTTAAGCATTAAAGATGGTCCAAGTATCACTAAAGATGGTATTGATGCGGGTAATAAAGTTGTTAGCAATGTTGCTGATGGTAAAAATGGTAAAGATGCAGTTAATGTTGACCAGTTAACTAAAGTAAAAGACGGTTTAGATGGCAAGATTACTGATACCAATACTAAGTTAGACGATGCGAAGAAAGACTTGGGTAACCAAATCACGGATACCAACAACAAGTTAGACGATGCAAAGAAAGACTTAGGTAATCAGATCACAGATACCAAGACTGAGCTCAACAACACGATCAATAACACCAAAACTGAACTCAATAGCAAAATTGACAACACCAAAACTGAGTTGGAAAATAAAGGTCTGAACTTTGCAGGTAATGCGGGTGCAGATGTTCATCGTAAGTTGGGTGAGAAGTTAAATATCGTGGGTGGTGCTGATGCTGCAACAGCAGCAGACAAAACCAGCGGTGAGAACGTGATCACACGTACTACAGCAGATGGTATCAAGATCGAATTGTTGAAAGATGCGAAGTTTGACAGCATTAGCACTGGCGATACGGTATTAAACGACAAGGGTGTGACCATTAAAGATGGTCCAAGTATCACTAAAGATGGTATTGATGCGGGTAATAAAGTTGTTAGCAATGTTGCTGATGGTAAAAATGGTAAAGATGCAGTTAATGTTGACCAGTTAACTAAAGTAAAAGACGGTTTAGATGGCAAGATTACTGATACCAATACTAAGTTGGACGATGCGAAGAAAGACTTAGGTAACCAAATTACGGATACCAACAACAAGTTAAACGACACTAAAGATCAGTTAACAACTCAGATTACGGATACGAAAACTGAGTTAAATAATACGATCAACAACACTAAAACTGAACTCAATAGCAAAATTGACAACACCAAAACTGAGTTGGAAAACAAAGGTCTGAACTTTGCAGGTAATGCGGGTGCAGATGTTCATCGTAAGTTGGGTGAGAAGTTAAACATCGTGGGTGGTGCTGATGCTGCAACAGCAGCAGACAAGACCAGCGGTGAGAACGTGATCACACGTACTACAGCAGATGGTATCAAGATCGAATTGTTGAAAGATGCGAAGTTTGACAGCATTAGCACTGGCGACACGGTATTAAACGACAAGGGTGTGACCATTAAAGATGGTCCAAGCATCACCAAAGATGGTATCGATGCAGGTAATAAAGTCATTAGCAATGTTGCTGATGGTTCAATTGCCAAAGGCTCTAAAGATGCAGTGAATGGTGGTCAGATTCAAAATATCTCTGACAGCATCAAGAACAGTATTGGTGGAAACACGGTTGTAAACCCAGATGGCAGCATTACGACCAATAACATTGGTGGTACGGGTAAAAATAACATCAATGATGCAATTAGTGATGTTAAAGATGCTGCAACCAAAGCAAAAACAACAGTAACTGAAGGCGATAACATTGTCGTTAAAGAAACGACCAATAAAGATGGTAGTACCAACTACGAAGTTTCGACCAAAAAAGACTTAACGTTAGACAGCATCACCACTGGTGATACAGTCATCAACAATAATGGTTTGACCATTAAAGATGGTCCGAGCATTACCAAAGATGGTATCGATGCAGGTAATAAAGTCATTAGCAATGTTGCTGATGGTTCAATTGCCAAAGGTTCTAAAGATGCAGTGAATGGCGGTCAGATTCAGAATATTTCTGACAGCATCAAGAACAGCATTGGTGGTGATACGACTGTTAATAAAGACGGTAGCATCACGACCAATAACATTGGTGGAACTGGTAAAGACAACATCAATGATGCAATCAAGTCGGTAGATGACAAAGTTACTACAGGTGTTAATGATCTGACCAATAAAGGTCTGAACTTTGCAGGTAATGCAGGTGCAGATGTTCATCGTAAGTTGGGTGAGAAGTTAAACATTGTTGGTGGCGCTGATGCTGCAACAGCAGAAGACAAAACCAGCGGTGAAAACGTGATTACCCGTACCACAGCAGATGGTATCAAAGTTGAATTGTTGAAAGATGCGAAGTTCGACAGTATCACGACTGGCAACACCGTTATTAATAACAATGGTTTAACGATTAAGGGTGGTCCAAGTATCACAATTAACGGTATTGATGCAGGTGGTAAGAAAATTATCAATGTCGCTGATGGTGTTGATGCAAAAGATGCG
The DNA here is from genome assembly GCF_000413935.1 of Acinetobacter colistiniresistens. Taxonomy (GTDB): domain Bacteria; phylum Pseudomonadota; class Gammaproteobacteria; order Pseudomonadales; family Moraxellaceae; genus Acinetobacter; species Acinetobacter colistiniresistens. Next base: position 249,876 of record NZ_KE340379.1, read on the forward strand.
GTCAATAAAGGTCAGCTTGATAAGCAAATCAATGATGTTAAAGATCAAATTGGCAAAGAAATCGGTGACTTGTCAGACAACGCTGTGAAGTATGACAAAGACAAAGATGGCAATGTTGATAAAAACTCTGTGACTTTAGGTGGTGGTGATAAAGGCACAAACCTGAAAAATGTTGCTGATGGTAAGGTTGAAGAAGGCTCTAAAGATGCTGTAAATGGTGGTCAGTTATGGGATGTTCAGAAGCAAGTTGATAAAAACTCAAATGATATTCAGAACATCAATAACAACATCAATAACATCAACAATGGTAAGTCTGGCCTAGTTCAGCAACAGACGCCAAATGGTGAAATTACCGTTGGTAAAGATACAGGCGGTACAAGTATCAATATGGCCGGTAAAGATGGTGATCGTGTGGTGCAAGGTGTTAAGGACGGTGAAATCAAAGCGGGTTCTAACCAAGCCGTGAATGGTGGCCAGATCCATAACATCTCGAACAGTATAAAGAACAGCATTGGTGGAGAGACTGTTGTTAATCAAGATGGCAGTATTACGACCAACAATATCGGTGGTACAGGTAAGAACAATATCAATGATGCGATTGGAACTTTGAATCAATCAAATCAAGAGTTGGGTAACAAGATCAACAACCTTGGTGATCAGTTACAACAAGTGTTCTACGACACCAACAAACGTATCGACAATTTGGAAGACAAAATGTCTGCGGGTATTGCTGCGACAGCTGCACTTGAGCAAGCACCTTATGTGCCAGGTAAGTTAACTATGGCAGTCGGCGCGGCTTACTATAACGATCAAAATGCAGTGGGTGTGACGTTCCGTCGTACTGCAGATAATGGTCGCTGGTCATTGACAACGGGTGCTGCTTTAGGCAGCCAAGGTAGCCCATTGGTACGTATTGGTGTAAGTACAATTATTGACTAATTGCCCTCAATAAGGAGAGTCCTAGACTCTCCTTATCCAACAGATATTGTGAGTAAAGAAATGAACAAGAATATTCAAATTTTGATGATGGCAACTTTTGTCGGTTTAACAACAACCACTACTTTTGCACAAGAAGAAGTTGTGGCTCAGCAAGAAGAAATTAAATTTCCAGCGGTTGAGAAAAGTTATTTAAAACAAGTACAGCGTTATGAATATGATAATGTTGCACGTTTAGACACAGGTCTGACCAAAGATCAAATTCGTCACATTTTGGGCCATCCTCAATTTAGCGAAGGCGTATTCTTTGTAAAAACTTGGAACTATGTTTTAGATATTCGTCAGCCAAATAGCCAAGACTATTTACGTTGCCAATTACGTGTCGATTTCGATAAGAAGTATCTTTCGGAAAGATTGTCTTGGAAAGGTGAAGCATGTGAGGGCTTAATGGCTTGGGGTGCGAATAACCAAGTTCCAAATGATGCAAATGTAAATGGTACACGTTCTGGAAGTGTATTCTTTGCTTTTGACCGTTTTAATACTGCTGCGATCGAACAAGGTTCTAGTTCTGTAACTTCAATTGCACAGCGTATCAAACAAAGTAATTCAACTGGACCAATTTTAGTTGCAGGTTTTGCTGACCCATTAGGTAAGTTTGCTTATAATCAGCAACTTTCATCACAACGTGCCAATACAGTGGCAAAATTATTGGTGAATGAAGGTATTGATGCAAATCGTATTCAAATTCAAGCCAATAGCCAAACTGATATATATCAGCAATGTACAGGTAATAAGGCAAATGCACAATTGGTTGGCTGTTTAGCTCCGAATAGACGCGTTAATGTGACTTGGTAAAATTTTTCAAATCAGAAAAGCCAGCATTTATGCTGGCTTTTTTTATTTTTGACATTTAGATACAAATATTAATGCGAAATTTGAACATAAATTTAGGAGGAGAATGTCAATTTACGTCATGTATCGACTTTTTTTGTATATAAATTTGCATAATGTGAAGATTATGCGATTTACTTTTTACTTGTAGTTAAAAATTAACTATTGATTTGTAATATTTAATTTTAGAAATAAAAATTAAAATTTTAATTTAAATTGGTGAATTGATAGATGTACAACATGTACTAATGTGATTTACATCTCATTTTAAAAAAGTTATTTTAATAGTAATAAATTACATTTCTTTATTTAATAGACAGACTTGTACACATAAGTGAACACGTTGTAACTTTTATCTGCGTTTGGAAAAATATTATGAATAAGGTTTATAAGGTTGTATGGAACGCCTCATTGGGTGCTTGGGTAGCGGTTTCGGAACTTGCTAAGGGAAAAGTAAAAGGTAGTAACGGGAAGGTTTGAACCGTACCGGGTTTGTCGGAGAGTCAATATTCTGAGAGACTATCCCGATGACAAAACCAAACTATACCCCCGAAATTAGAGAAAGAGCGGTTCAATTACTAATTGAATCTGAAAAAGATTATCCTTCTACTTGGGCAGCAATCACAGCTATTGCTCCTAAAATCGGTTGTACTCCTGAAACATTGCGTGTTTGGTATTTAAAGCATCTGGATCAACTAAATCCTGCCAAAGTACAACAGATATCTGACCAAGAAAAAATGAAGCAAATGGAACGTGAAATTAAAGAATTAAAACGTGCCAATGAAATTCTACGTAAAGCAGCCGCTTTTTTCGCCCAGGCGGAGCTCGACCGCCCACACAAATAATGGTGGATTTTATCCATAACAATAAAGATCGATATGGTGTTGAAGCGATTTGTAGAATTTTACCGATTGCACCTTCAACCTATTACCGAACTTTAGATCTCACTGACAATCCAGAACATCGAGCGAAACGAGATCTACATGATGAGTATCATGCTGAACAAATTAAACGAATTTGGAAAGAAAGTTCAGGTCGATATGGTGTACGTAAAGTTTGGCAAAAATTGAAACGTGAGGGTTATGTTATTGCACGTTGTACAGTTGCTCGATTGATGCAAAAGCTAGGTATACAAGGTGTTTGGCGTGGTAAGAATAAACAAACCACCCGTAACCGAGATGACCAAAAACGGGCAGATGATTTAGTGAAACGTAATTTTAATGCTGATCATCCAAACCAACTATGGGTGGGTGACTTTACGTATATTCAAACTCATTCAGGCTGGGTATATACCGCATTTGTTATTGATGTGTTCTCACGAGCAATTGTTGGATGGAAAGTATCTACACGGATGAATACAGATATGGTGCTTGATGCATTAGAGCAAGCATTGCATGATCGAGGCATGCCAAAGAATGTGATTCATCATTCCGACAGAGGTGTGCAATATCTTTCCATTCGCTATACCAATCGTTTAGAAGCAGCAAATTTACGAGCATCAGTCGGTACAACGGGTGATTCATACGATAATGCTCTGGCTGAAACGGTGAATGGCTTATACAAAACAGAGGTGATTGAATATTTAAAAGCAGATTGGCAAGGTTTAGCAGATGTACAACTTGCGACACTAAACTGGGTAGATTGGTTCAATAAAAAGCGTGTACACAGTGCACTGGGTTATGTATCGCCTTTTGAGTTTGAAGCAATGTACTATGATAAGATTAACCCGTTAGGTCAGGTGGCTTAACTTAAATAAAAAAGTCTCCGACAAACCCGGTACGGTTCAGTTGGGGGAATTTCGACTGTAGAAGAGTCTAATGAGAAGAGTCATTCCGAAACAATAAATTTAAAGACTTTATCATTAGCAGTAATTACTATTGTTGCCCCTAATTGGGTTTATGCAGGTACTGAGGTTAGTGGAACCCCGACTAAAAGTGGGTCTAATATTACCAATATTAATACTTGTACAGCATCTGCGACTACTACAAATGGAGTAGCAATAGGATGTTCTAGTATTGCTGGAGCAAAGGACTCTGTAATTGCGGATAGATCCAATCCATATAATACTAGTACTAGTAACAGCAGAGTAACTTTTGATACTACATCTGGTGGTAATACTGCGATTGGTACAGGTGCTTCTGCTGGAAATGCAAATCAGGGATTAGCTACTGCTATAGGGACATACGCAACTGCAAATAATGTTGCTGCAGTAGCAATAGGTGCCGCGGCTTTATCGACAGGAAATACATCTTTATCAATTGGTCGTCAATCTGCTGCAACTGCAGATTATGCTCAAGCTATAGGTAATGTAGCTGCAGCAACAGGAACTGGTGCTCTTGCTATTGGCCATTCAGCAACAGCTACAGGTTATCGTGGTATTGCGATTGGTTCACCTGATATTGATAATGCTTCTGTAGTTGCTGGCCAAGCTGGGGCAGCATATCAAACTGTTGGGCAAACGAAAGCATCTGGGCGGGACGCAATTGCTTTTGGTGGTGGTTCTCAATCGTTAAAAGATGAAGGGATGACTATAGGGGCCTTCTCTGGTGCAACAGAACAAGGTGCAGCAGTGGTTGGTGTCCGTGGTGCCGCATTGGGACAACAAAGTTTATCTATTGGTAATGGTGCAACGAATGTTACAAGCGGTACAAATGCACCTATTCAATTAGCAACGTCTTTAGGGCAAGGTACAATAACTAATAAAACGGTCGGTTCTCGAGTTTTTAATGGTTCTAATACAGTAAAAGATACCCTAGGAGGGACTGCCGGTACGCTAACTGGAACAGTGGATGGTGTTGCAATAACAATTAATCAGGCTGCTGGAACTGGTAATGCAACGACAGGTACAGTTGGTGCGATTACTGGTGGATCATACAACGGACAAACTTTAACCGCTGAACAAGCGAATGCATTATATCAATCTTTAGGACACGGCGGGTCAGTCACATTAGGACAGCGTGCGATTGCTATTGGTACTGCAACAGCTGCACTAGCAAATAATGCCTTGGCTATAGGTAGTACATCGTTAGCAAGTGGAGAAGGTTCTGTTGCAATTGGTAGTGGTTCTATTGCAACAAAAACGGATGCTGTATCTATTGGGCGAGGAGCTGGTAGTAGTGTTACGTCAGGTGTTGCTATTGGAGCAGAGGCAAAAGTCACAGGTGATAATAGTATTGCATTAGGGCAAAAATCAGTTGCTTCCGCACAAACAGGCTCTTCATTTTTAACAAATGTAGGGGCAACAACACAAGGAACAATTTCAGTTGGTGATGGCACTAACAATGTTAAACGTCGTCTAACTAATTTGGCAGATGGTGCCGTAGACTCTGATGGCGTAACAGTTGCGCAATTAAAACAATTCAAAGTAATAACAGATAAGCAAGGTGCTGATACTGCTGCTGCTTTAGGTGGTGGTTCAACTTATAATTCAACGACGGGGGCAGTTACAACCCCAACTTATAATGTAGGTGGTACTACAAAAACGAATGTTGGTGATGCTATTACGAATATTGATAATCGTACAACTAGCTTAGAAAATCAGACATGGAAGTTAAACACCAATTCGGATACTGCTGCAGTCGTAGGTAAAGACGCAGAAGTTAAATTTATTGATGGCAAAAATATTAAGCTTTCTCGGACAGGAACTAGCATTACTGTTGCAACAGCAGACTCTGTAAAATTTGATAGTGTTAATGCTGGTGGTACAGTTATTAACAACAATGGTTTGAGTTTTGTACAGGCAGATGGAACAACACCTGTTACCAATAGTCCAAGTATCAGTAAGACAGGCATCAATGCGGGTAACAATAAGATCAGTAATGTTGCGAATGGCGCGATAACATCTGGTTCTAAAGATGCGGTGAATGGTGGTCAGTTACAAGGCGTAGCGGATAGTGTTAAGACCGCAATTGGCGGCAACACGACCATTGATGCAACGACGGGTGCAATCACCACAAGTAACATTGGTGGCACAAGCTCGAACACCATTGATGGTGCGATCACCAGTGTTAAAGATGCCGCAACCAAAGCGAAAACAACTGTTACAGCTGGAGACAACGTGGTTGTAACCCCAACAACCAATGCTGATGGTTCAAGCAACTATCAAGTCGCGACTGCAAAAGACGTGAACTTCGATAAAGTCACTGTAGGCAGTGTGGTGGTTGATAAAGCGACCAATACGATCAACGGTTTAAGTAACAAGACTTGGAACGGTACAGCAGTCTCAGGTCAGGCAGCGACAGAAGATCAATTGCAAGCAGTCAGCGATGCACAAAAAGCAACAGATGATGCAGCAGTTAAATACGACAACCCATTAACCAAAGACAAAGTAACCTTGGGTGGAGCAGGCTCTACCACACCAGTGACCTTGACTAATGTTAAAGCGGGTGCGGTGAATGCTACTTCAACCGATGCAATCAACGGCAGCCAGTTACACGGTGTCGCGGATAGCGTCAAGAATGCGATTGGTGGCTCAACCACGATTGATGCAACTACAGGTGCGATCACCACCAGCAACATTGGTGGTACCGGATCGAACACCATTGATGGTGCAATCACCAGCGTTAAAGATGCCGCAACCAAAGCGAAAACAACCGTTACAGCAGGTGATAACGTGGTTGTCACCCCAACAACCAATGCTGATGGTTCAAGCAACTATCAAGTCGCGACTGCAAAAGACGTGAACTTCGATAAAGTGACTGTAGGCAGTGTGGTGGTTGATAAAGCGACCAATACGATCAACGGTTTAAGTAACAAGACTTGGAACGGTACAGCAGTCTCAGGTCAAGCAGCGACAGAAGATCAATTGCAAGCAGTCAGCGATGCACAAAAAGCAACAGATGATGCAGCGGTTAAATACGATGACCCATTGACCAAAGACAAAGTGACTTTAGGTGGAGCAGGTTCAACCACACCAGTAACTTTGACTAATGTGAAAGCGGGTGCAGTCAATTCAACTTCAACCGATGCAATCAATGGTAGCCAGTTACACGGTGTCGCGGACAGCGTGAAGAATGCAATTGGTGGTTCAACTACGATTGATGCAACCACAGGTGCGATCACCACAAGTAACATTGGTGGCACCGGATCGAACACCATTGATGGTGC
>NZ_KE340379.1:260423-262302 GCF_000413935.1 Acinetobacter colistiniresistens
ATCACCAGCGTTAAAGATGCCGCAACCAAAGCGAAAACAACCGTTACAGCAGGTGATAACGTGGTTGTTACTCCAACAACCAATGCTGATGGTTCAAGCAACTATCAAGTCGCGACTGCAAAAGACGTGAATTTCGATAGAGTCACTGTAGGCAGTGTGGTGGTTGATAAAGCGACCAATACGATTAACGGTTTAAGCAACAAGACTTGGAACGGTACAGCAGTCTCAGGTCAAGCGGCGACTGAAGATCAATTGCAAGCAGTTAGCGATGCACAAAAAGCAACAGATGATGCTGCGGTTAAATACGATAACCCATTGACCAAAGACAAAGTGACTTTAGGTGGAGCAGGTTCTACTACGCCAGTAACTTTGACCAATGTTAAAGCGGGTGCGGTAAATTCAACTTCAACTGATGCAATCAATGGTAGCCAGTTACACGGTGTCGCGGACAGCGTGAAAAATGCAATTGGTGGTTCAACCACGATTGATGCAACTACAGGTGCGATCACCACCAGCAACATTGGTGGCACAGGTTCGAACACCATTGATGGTGCAATCACCAGCGTTAAAGATGCCGCAACCAAAGCGAAAACAACCGTTACAGCAGGTGATAACGTGGTTGTCACTCCAACAACCAATGCTGATGGCTCAAGCAACTATCAAGTCGCGACTGCAAAAGACGTGAACTTCGATAAAGTGACTGTAGGCAGTGTGGTGGTTGATAAAGCGACCAATACGATCAACGGTTTAAGTAACAAGACTTGGAACGGTACAGCGGTATCAGGTCAAGCAGCGACAGAAGATCAATTGGCTGCAGTGGATAGCAAGTTAGGTGGTTTGGATGATGCAGCGGTTAAATATGACAACCCATTAACCAAAGACAAAGTGACTTTAGGTGGAGCAGGTTCAACCACACCAGTAACCTTGACCAATGTTAAAGCGGGTGCGGTGAATTCAAGCTCAACTGATGCAATCAATGGTAGCCAGTTACACGGTGTCGCGGACAGCGTGAAGAATGCGATTGGTGGCGCAACCACGATTGATGCAACTACAGGTGCGGTCACCACCAGTAACATTGGTGGCACAGGTTCGAATACCATTGATGGTGCAATCACCAGCGTTAAAGCGACAACGGACAAAGGTATCAACTTTGGTGGCACGACAGGCAAGAACAACTATGCGCTGGGTAGTGATATCAATGTTAAAGGTGATAGCAACATTACCAGTACCACAGTTGCAGGTGGTGTACAGCTTGGCTTAGGTGACACACTGAATGTTAAAGATGCAATCAATGTTGGTAGTGGTACAAGCAAAATCAAGATTGATGGCACGACCAATACGATTGGTGGCTTAAGTAACAAGACTTGGAATGGTACAGCGGTATCAGGTCAGGCAGCGACTGAAGATCAATTGCAAGCAGTTAGCGATGCACAAAAAGCAACAGATGATGCAGCGGTTAAATACGATGACCCATTAACCAAAGACAAAGTGACTTTAGGTGGAGCAGGTTCTACTACACCAGTGACTTTGACCAACGTTAAAGCGGGTGCGGTAAATTCAAGCTCGACTGATGCAATCAACGGCAGCCAGTTACACGGTGTCGCGGATAGCGTGAAGAATGCGATTGGTGGTTCAACCACGATTGATGCAACCACAGGTGCGATTACCACCAGCAACATTGGTGGCACAGGCTCGAACACTATTGATGGTGCAATCACCAGCGTTAAAGATGCAGCAACCAAGGCAAAAACAACCGTTACAGCGGGTGATAACGTTGTTGTAACCCCAACAACCAATGCTGATGGTTCAAGCAACTATCAAGTTGCGACAGCAAAAGACGTGAACTTCGATAAAGTGACTGTAGGCAGTGTGGTGGTTG
>NZ_KE340379.1:264157-451204 GCF_000413935.1 Acinetobacter colistiniresistens
GTGAACTTCGATAAAGTGACTGTAGGCAGTGTCGTAGTTGATAAAGCGACCAATACAATTAACGGTTTAAGCAACAAGACCTGGAACGGTACAGCAGTCTCAGGCCAAGCAGCGACTGAAGATCAATTGGCAGCAGTTGATGGCAAGTTAGGTAATTTGGACGATGCCGCAGTTAAATACGACAACCCATTGACCAAAGACAAAGTGACTTTAGGTGGAGCAGGTTCAACCACACCAGTGACTTTGACCAATGTTAAAGCGGGTGCGGTCAATGCCACATCAACCGATGCGATCAATGGTAGCCAGTTACACGGTGTTGCGGATAGCGTGAAGAATGCAATTGGTGGTTCAACCACGATTGATGCAACTACAGGTGCGATCACGACCAGTAACATTGGTGGCACAGGTTCGAACACCATTGATGGTGCAATCACCAGCGTTAAAGATGCTGCAACCAAAGCAAAAACGACCGTTACAGCGGGTGATAACGTTGTTGTGACACCAACCACCAATACGGATGGCTCAAGCAACTATCAAGTTTCTACAGCAAAAGAAGTGAACTTCGATAAAGTGACTGTAGGCAGTGTCGTAGTTGATAAAGCGACCAATACAATTAACGGTTTAAGCAATAAAGACATTACAGCCAGTGATTTTGCAACCAAAGGCAGAGCTGCAACTGAAGAGCAATTGAAAGTTGCTATTAGTAACAATATCACTGAAGTTGTTGATGGTAATGGCAACAAAGTCAATATTATTGACCAAATTGTAAATACCAAGCCAGACAACAAAAACCAAGACTCCTTGTTCTTAACCTACGATAAGCAAGGTCAAGAAACTACTGATCGCCTGACGATTGGGCAAACGGTTCAGAAGATGAATACAGATGGTATTAAGTTCTTCCATACCAATGCGGATACCTCAAAAGGCGATTTAGGGGCAACCAATGATTCAAGTGCAGCTGGTATCAATTCTACAGCGATTGGTGTAAATGCAATTGTCTCAACGGGTGCAGACAGCGCATTGGCTTTAGGTCATAACAGTAAAGCTGGAGGCAAAGAGTCGATTGCAATTGGAAAAGGCGCCGAAGCAACAGGCTTGCAATCTATCAGTATTGGTACTGGTAACAAAGTGAAAGGTGATCACTCAGGTGCAATTGGTGACCCAACGATTGTGGATGGTGCAAACAGTTATTCTGTAGGTAATAACAATCAGGTACTGACAGATGATACTTTTGTACTTGGTAACAATGTGACCAAAACAGTGGCGGGTTCAGTTGTCTTGGGTAATGGTTCTGCTGCAACAACTGGTGCAGGCGTTTCAGGTTATGCATTATCGGCTGTGACTGGTACAGACAAAGCAGCAATTGATAAGACGACATCAACGACAGGTGCGGTTGCGGTTGGTGATGCTGCAAATGGAATTTATCGTCAGATCACAGGTGTTGCGGCAGGTAGTGCAGATGCAGATGCAGATGCCGTGAACGTTGCACAATTGAAAGCGGTAGGCAATCAAGTTGTAACTACACAGAATACCCTTGTGAATAGCTTGGGTGGCAATGCTACGGTGAATGCCGATGGTACCATTACTGGACCGACTTATAATGTTGCTCAAGGGAAACAAACCAATGTTGGTGATGCATTAACGGCACTCGACAAAGCCATTAGCACGGTAGGGACAACTTCTAAAACGACGGTGACCAATGGTCAGAATATTGTTGTGAATAAGAGCAAGAATGCAGATGGTTCAGATAACTATGAGGTTGCTACAGCAAAAGACTTAACCGTTGATTCTGTGACAGCAGGTAATACGGTTCTGAATAATGCCGGCATTAACATCGGTAACAATGCGGTTGTGTTGAACAATACTGGCTTAATCATCGCAGGTGGCCCAAGTGTCACGACCCAAGGGATCAATGCTGGGAATAAACAGATCAGCAATGTTGCAGCGGGTATCAATGCAACAGATGCTGTGAACAAGGGACAATTGGATAGTGCAATTAGCAATGTGAATAACAATGTGAATGAGCTTGCCAATAATGCAGTGAAATATGACGATGCATCAAAAGACAAGATCACACTGGGTGGGACTAATGGAACAACAATTACCAATGTGAAAGATGGTAATATTGCTCAAGGTTCTAAAGATGCGGTGAATGGCGGGCAATTGTGGAATGTTCAGCAACAAGTAAACCAAAACACAAATGATATTGAGAATATCCAGACCAATATCAATAACATTAACAATGGTAAGTCAGGTCTAGTGCAACAACAAACACCAAATGGTGATATTACCGTTGGTAAAGATACCGGAGGCACTAAAGTTAATGTTGCTGGCACACAAGGTGACCGCGTTGTCACTGGGGTGAAAGATGGTGCGATTAATGCGACATCGAAAGATGCAATCAATGGCTCTCAATTGAATGCTACAAATCAAAAAGTTGTTGAGTTCTTAGGTGGTGGTGCTGGTTACGACAACATTACCAATAGCTTTACCAATCCAACCTATAACGTAGGCGGTAAGGATTATAACAATGTGGGTGGAGCCGTTGATGCATTGAATAAAGCAGATCAAGCATTGAATAGCAAAATTGACAATGTAAGTAATCGTCTCGAACAAGCTTTCTACTCGACTAATCAACGTATTAATGATGTAGAGAAAAAAGCCAATGCAGGTATTGCTGCGGCAATGGCACTGGAAGCAGCGCCATATGTAGCGGGTAAATATACTTACTCAGCAGGCGCTTCTTATCATGGTGGTGAAAATGCAGTCGGCGTCACCTTACGTAAAACTGCCGATAATGGTCGTTGGTCAATCACAGGGGGTGTAGCTGCTGCATCTCAAGGTGATCCAAGTGTACGTATCGGTATCAGTGGCGTAATTGACTAAGGGTTCATTATTCAGGAGAGCCTTTAGGCTCTCCTCATCTCCAATAGATAAAGAGAGTTAAAAATATGAAAAAGATGATGATAAAAACATTGCTTGTTGGGCTCGTTTCAAGTTTGCCGATGATGGTATTTGCAGCAAGTGACAAAGCGATGGTTCAACAAGAAGAAATTAAGTTTCCAACGGTTGAAAAAAGCTACCTGAAGCAAGTAAATCGTTATGAATATGATAATGTTGCCCGTTTGGGAACTGGTTTAACCAAAGATCAAATTCGACATATTTTGGGCAATCCACAATTTAGCGAAGGCATATTTTTTGTCAAAACCTGGAATTATGTACTAGATATTCGTCAACCAAATAGCCAAGACTATTTGCGTTGTCAGTTGCGTATAGATTTTGATAAAAAATCATTGTCAGAACGTTTGTCGTGGAAAGGCGAAGCGTGTGAAGGTTTAATGGCTTGGGGGGCTAATAATCAAGTTCCTGCAGACACTAATTTAAATAGCTTACGCTCATCCAGCGTATTTTTTGCATTCGATCGATCAAATGCAAATGCAATTGAACAGGGTTCAGCATCAGTTGCAGCAATTGCTCAACGTATTAAACAAGCACCATCGAATAGTCCTGTGATTGTTGCTGGCTTTGCCGACCCTTTAGGTAAATTTGCATATAACCATCAATTATCGGCACAACGAGCCAATACTGTGGCTAAGCTATTGGTGAATGAAGGGATTGATGCAAATCGTATTCAAATTCAAGCCAATAGCCAAACTGATTTATATCAGCAATGTGCTGGTCATAAGGCAAATCGACAACTTGTTGGATGCTTGGCCCCAAATCGACGTGTTAACGTGAGTTGGTAATCCATATTCATTCTAAATGGCTCCTTTAAAGGAGCCATTTTTATACATAGACATACATGATTAAAATCTATTATTTTTCAATTGCATATGATTTTTTTTACAACTGGTCAAGACTTCTAATTTGGGAGGAAGCAAGAGCTGGGATATAAAAATCTCTAACTAGCTAATATTATTGATTTTATTTATAGAAATTACTTTTTTAGAATATTTCTCGGAAACGGTCATTTATGTGATCTGTCTGACAAAAAATACAGAATCGTTTAAAAAACAGGCTAAAATGCAAGGTATGATCTAACATCTTCAGATGTCGGTTTCATGTATTAAATAATTAAAATGAGTATTTTTTGCTTATGAATAGTAGGTATTAAAGATTGCTATTCAATATGATATGAACGTATCGAACTAATCAAAATACTCAGCATTCGCAGACTTTTCATACAGGGTAAAACGATGTTGGAATCAAAGAAATTGATTGTGCTTGATCAGATGCTAGTCTTAACCAAAGAAGGTAAACATGATTTGGTTTATGAAAATGATACTTTGCTTAAAGTAAAAATGATTTCGAATCAGCATATCGTGGTGGAAGATGATCACCAAACTAGTTTTCTATTAAAGCGACAAGATGAAAACGTGATTTGGTCATTTATTTAGGCAAAGAATAACCTGCACTTATAATGATGGTTAATTTAAAAAATATAAACTTTTCAAATATCTATGCTTATATGTGATTGCATCCTAAGGATGCATTCTTTTTTATAAAATGAGTCATGTTTCTAACTTTGACCTAATTGACACCATCCAAATAAAATCAGTCAATTCTATTTTTATGCGTTGTTCTTACATTGGATAAAGACTATTGGGAAATAGCTCGCTAAGGATGGACCAAACAATGCAAAATAATAAATTCACACCGATTTTAAGACCAATTCTGCTGTCAGCTGTCATGGCTTTATCATTAGGCGTTATGAATACCAGTTATGCGGCATCTGAGGGAAAGTTGGATTTGAGCCTTTCTCCTCATTCACAAAACAAAGTTAAGCAATTATTAAATGATCCTAAAACTTGGCAGCAGATTCCCAAACAAGTCACGCTCTGTGTATTTTCTCCGAATGGTGAACATAGCGAAGCGTTTGAGCAAGCGACCAGTTATATTACCGAAATTCCAAGTATCGTCCGTGTCGCCAAACAATTTGGTGTCAATATGAACGTGACGCGTCCTTCGCATTTACAATTTAAATTAGATTTTGATTATCCCAAACTAAAAAAACAGGCATCGACCGTGGTTAACCTCAAAGTGTATACCAATGAGGCGGTGTTGACTGAGGATTTCCGTAGTAAGCGCTGTGATGGTGCAGGGATTAGCAACTTACGTGCAAAACAGTTTAATAAATTTGTCGGCAGTGTAGATGCCATTGGTGCCGTGCAGACTTATAAACAATTGAGTTCTGTGATTCAGGTTTTGGCCAACCCCAAATTTGATGACAAGATGATAAATAAAGATTATGAAGTGGTTGGAATCGTTCCTTTAGGGGCAGCTTATATTATGGTCACTGACCGTAATATCAATACTTTGGCCAAGGCTGCAGGCAAGAAGGTGGCAGTGTTCCAGTTTGATGAAACCCAAAAGAAATTAGTACAGAATGTGGGAGCACAACCCGTCTCGGTGGATTTGGTGAGTGTGGGGGGGAAATTTAATAATAAAGAGGTCGATATCATGGCGGGTCCAGCCATTTTGTTTGAACCACTTGAATTACAAAAAGGCATGACCGATAAATCAGGGAAAGCAGTTGGAGGGATTATCAAGTTTCCTGTAATACAGGTGACAGGGACATTGATTATGCAGCGCAATAAGTTTCCAGCAGGCATGGGGTCCATTGCACGAGAAGTGATTTCAAAACAGTTGAATCCAGCTTTTGAGTTTGTTGACAAGATTGAAGCAAAGATTCCAGATAAATTCTGGATGAACTTAAATGAAAGTGACAAACCGGGTTATGTTCGTTTGATGCGTGAAGCACGGATTCAAATGACTAAAGAAGGCTTCTATGATAAAGATATGATGCGGTTGTTGAAACAGGTTCGTTGTTCTCAAGACCCAAGCAATTATGAATGTGCTTTAAAGGATGAATGAGTTTTAGGCACTATTGCAGCATAGAAAAGAAAATCATGGAAATACTAGGATTAAGTTAAAAGCTTGGTATTTCCAACTTTGATCAATCTGGTGATACATCATATCCAAAGAACTGATCATTTGACTCATAAAAATGGTTTATTTTATAGAAATGAAGAGCTATAGGATCAATCATGAATATAATTTTTCAACTTAAAAATAAATTAATACAATAAGGTATTAAGCTAAATAAACCAGCAACTTGGCAACAGATTTTAGCTTTTGAATATAAGTATCAAGTGAAGTTGTCAGCAATTTTAAGCACCTACTTTTTAGAGCTCAATGGGATCGTCGACCGAGAAATGGATGATCACTATTTTACATTTTTGTCGCTGGCAGAATTCCAATCAGTAGAAAGTACTTCAAACTATTATGATAGAGACGAGTTTTTATATCCGAACTGTTTTGTATTTTCGGATTATCTAGTGTGGTGTTGGGGGTATGCGGTACAACTTGATCAGATTGGTTCAGATGGTGCTGTATATCAGGTGACTGGGGTGAAAAAAATAAAAATTGCAAATTCATTTACAGCATTTTTGCAGCAATATTTAATGGATAGTGATGAATTATTATAAAAATATTGAGAAAACTTAATGGAGCCATTTAAAAGTCTAAATGAAGCTAAATTATTATTTTTAATTATATGTAAAAAAGTACTCCAGAGATGCCGCTGCATGGTCGTTACCCTGAACCCGATGAGTTCTCGGGGAAAGTATTATTTTAAGCTATATGAAACGATATTAAGCCACATATAAGCACACAAAAATGTAAATTAAGTTTTTGTATTTGAATGATAATATCTGAAACAATATTAAAACACCTAGCATAATACGACAATATACTTTATTTGCCTACTATCTGCCTATTTCTCTATTTTTGCCTATTTTTATAGGTTTTTAGCCTATTGTTTGCCTACTAAATTTTTACAATAAAAAGGCGGTTAAACCGCCATTTGTGATGTTGATTGTACGCGCTTCCGCTCAATATAAGCACGAACATCAGATTTTTTATAAACTATTTTTCTGTAATGCACTTTAGCAAATGGGATGCCACCGCCCACGCAACGCATTTTCTGTAACCATGATTTAGAAACGCCTAGTATTGCTTCTAGTGATTCTGGTGAAAATTCCTCATCGTCATCAGCGGCATTGAATTTATTAATCTCTGCTTGTTTATCAATAATTTTCATTCAGTTTACCTCGTTATTCTGCTTAGACTGGACTTTTTCAAGTACCGCCTCGGCTTTAATTCGACTTTCTAATTCATTTTTGCTTGCTGTATGCGACTCAAGGCGAATAAGCATAAGCTCGGCTTCAGGATGAATTAAACCTGCATGCTGCAACTTCTCCATCTGAATCAGTGCAGATTTCTTTGTCCCAGCTAGCGGATGTGCACCGCCGTTATGAACAGCAGCCCACCAGATAAAAGAATTAATTAATGACATTTATGACCCCTCCACATCCGCTTTTGCTTCTTCTAATAACTGCACATCGCTACTATGCACCCCAGTGAACTTTGCTTGAATATTGCAGCACGGGCATTGATCAAAAGTAATTGTTAAACCACACCCACTACCAGCATCTGTCACGGTGCCTTTTGAATGAGCTGGCATGTTTTGTGAATAACTATTAAAGTCTCGGATATTAGTTACTCGCTTACCCTTCCAATCACGAATCAATTTAGAGCCGTTAGGTGGGGTTAATTTCATACGTTTAGCCATTTAATTTCCACCCCTTGCTGCTTCTACCATTGTTACTTTGTATGGATGCTCATCGTTGTAATAGAATGAGTAACTTTCTGGAAGTTTGAAGTTTTTAGGCATCCAGTAGGTGACATCAAAAGTTGCTTGCCAACCATAGCAGTTGCGCTCTTTAAATCCGCCTGCATACCCACTATCTTTCGTAGCTTGAATTACCTGACCATAACGGTGCACAAGCACTTCAACACCTTCAGCTGGTAAGAATTCCTTTGTTGAAATCCATTCTGGCACAACCACGCAGCCTTCAAGCTTTTTGGCTTCATCAGCTTTGGCTTTTAACCACATAGACCATCCAGAATTAAGCGAGTGATACGTTTCATTTGCAATTGGTGATTCGGAGTCGTCTGCATAGTTATCTTTCAAAACATACTGATTATCTTTAAATTCAAAAAAACCTAATTCATGTGGAACTAACCATACAGCCTCAAAAGCCTCTCGTTCTTTTCCAATATTCACGCTGCCACCTCACCAAGTTAAATAAGCGATAACGGCGGTGCCTTTATCTTTTTCAGCCGCAATTTTGTATTCCTGATAATACGATGTATCAAACGTCTCACCAGTATCATCACTAATCCATGTGCGATCGCGCTTTGCAATTTCGCTATCGAGTTCGATTTCCATTAAATTTGCAATAAATTGCTCCTTAGTTTCATCTTGGTGTTCTTCAGTCGAGCCGTAATTTTCAACAAAATAGGCATAAACCGCTTCTTTAGATTTAGCCGCATATACAGCATCATCGCCATTCTGAAAAATCTTATAGTCATTAATTTCTAATTGAGTATTCATGCGTTCACCTTATCTAGCCGCTGTCGGCATTGGATTAGGCATAAAAGAACTTGCAACGGCGGCAGACGGTTACGCCAATTTATCTGCAAGAATTCAACAAACAACCAAAGATAGTGGAGATTTTAATTCTGCTATTGCTGGTGTTCATCAAATTGCTTTATCAACTAATTCAAGCCTAGAAACAACAGCTGAGCTATTTACTAAGTTAAATACTGTTTCTAAAGATCTTGGAATGTCCCAACAACAGGCATTAGATCTGACAAAAACAGTTACTCAAGCAATTAAATTGGGTGGTAGTTCTGTTCAAGGAGCTGAAGCCGCTGTTACACAGTTCATTCAGGCGATGCAAGGCGGAGTTCTTCGTGGTGAGGAATTCAATAGCATGATGGAAAATGGCTATGGTCTTGCAGAGGCTTTAGCTAGAGGCTTAGGAGTTACAACTGGTGAATTGCGTAAGATGGCCGAAAATGGCGATTTAACGTCAAAAGTAGTGATTCGTTCTTTACAAAATCAATCGCAAGTTATTGATGAAGAATATAAAAAACTACCACTAACTGTAGAAAAGGCCTTACAACGCATCCAAACGCAATGGCAAATAACTATTGGAGAGATTAATAAGGGTACTGGTACAAACAAGCCTATGAGAGAGTGATGCAAGCTGCAGCCGCATCGGGTGATCAGGCTGTGATTTCACATGCTAAAGCACAAGGCGCATCGGTTGGGTGTTGCCAGCTAACAGCCTCAGCTATTCCAATTTAACGCCAATGGCCGCTATTAAGCTGATTGCCGATGCTGCAGGTGGTTTTGTCTATAGTGAGCCAAATAGCAATACGCTGACAATCAAGCCGCTCTATAAGAAAGTTTATTGGGATGCTATTCAGCAGTCTGATTTTGATCGGCTGATCCCTGAATCCGTAGTTACAGATCTATCAACAGATTACGCACTTTACCCTAATTATAACGGCGTGTTCTTAACAAATGATCGAACCGGTGAAACGGGAACTGTAAAACGGCGTGACACTGCAGGTGATGTGAAGTTAGAGCCGATCAACGATCCGCTGTTTACATCAATAAGCGCTATGCATGAGAAAGGGCGCTCTGTGCTCGCAAAGGCAGGCATGGTTGAAAATCACAGCTTGTTAATGCCTATCGTGAATGAAATCGGCTTGTGCACGCCGTCAGACCTGATTGCATTTAATGCTGAATGGTGGGGCGTGGCAGATAGTGTTAGCGGATCTTTCTCTGAAGGGAAAGCCACTCAAACAGTAGCAGTGGAGCGCGTAAATCATGAGTAATGCATTATCACGGCTTTTAGACTTACTGCCAAAGACACCCGAATTTATCGCAACAGTGCAGAGTGCTGATCATCCTAATTATAAAGTGCTGGTGGTGGATGGTACCGGGCTTGTGCTTTGTACCAGTGCATCTTCATTCAACGTTGGGGATCGGGTTTATATCAGTGGAAATGAAATAAAGAGAAGTGCGCCCACGGGCGTTGTATATCAAATCGAAGTTTAACTTTAAAACATAACTTAGACCGCCAATTACGGCGGTTTTTTATTTGGAGCAATGTAAAAATGGCAGAGCCAGTTAGTAGTAGCGCAGGGGCGGTAGCAATCAAAATGTATGGTCTTGGTGTGCTTATCGCTGTTGTAATTTTATTGGGGTATTTGGTTGTAGTGATGACTCGTATGCCGCGCTCACGTAGCGAATGGGTGGTGAGTTTAATTACAACGGTGGTGGGGAGTGTGGGTGGTGGTGGGTTCATCATTCATCATTTTGCAATGCATGATTATGCGACTACATGGGCAGGGATGTGCGCGATTGGGGGGATTTTCTTTGCTTCTGGATTGCCATTCTGGGCGATTGCACGGTGGTTTTTTAAATACGTGAATGACCGAGAAGGAAAAAACATTTTAGAGGTGGGTAAAGAAATTAAAGACTTCAAAGACAATTTTTAATAGATCCAGAAATTAGATGCCGCCTTAGGGCGGTTTTTATTGCATAGAGGAAAACGAAATGGACAGAAAAGCTTTTTTTGATGCAGCACGTGAGTTATTAGGTGGGCGAATTTCACAAGCTCAAGTAAATAAATTTAATGAACTTCTTGATGAATATCAGGGGAATGGTATGAAAGCAAGTACGGTTGGTATCAACTTAATTACCAGTTTTGAAGATCTGCGCCTAAATGCTTATGATGACAGCGTGGGTGTCTGGACGATTGGATACGGTACCACGGTTTACCCAGACGGCGTAAAAGTCAAAAAAGGTGATGTGTGTACGCTTGATCAAGCGAAAGCTTACTTTGCACATGATTTGAATCGTTTTGAAACTGCGGTAAATAGTGCTTTAACTGTTGTGATGAATCAAAATCAATTCGATGCTCTTGTTTCTTTGGCTTATAATATTGGTGAGAAAGCTTTTAAGACTTCAACGCTGGTTGAACTGCTGAATGCCAATAAATTTACAGCTGCAGCAGATCAGTTTTTAGTGTGGAATAAGGGCGATGGTAAAGTCATGAAAGGTCTTGTTCGCCGCCGTGCAGCTGAGCGAGAGTTGTTTTTAAAAAAGTAATTTTTCACTGCAGGCGCTCAGTGATTTCATTGATCTTTAGCGCCTGCATTCTTTTTCTTTTACCTGGTTGTACTGCACATACGATCAATAACAATGTACATGTCGGAATATGTATAAAGGCCCTCTAATGAGGGCTTTAGGCAAATATATATGTTTTAAGCTCTTGTAATACCTCTTGATTATAATTTTCTGCTTTTATAACAATATCTGTTATTTCAGCATAAACTTCAATATTATGGTCCATTTCAGAAACTTTAATATTTAGAAAAGTTCCAAGGTGATCACTGTATTTGCAAATAAGATCATGGAGCTTTGAATCCTCAATCAAGTTTATAAACTCATCTGTAGGTTGATTATTAGAGTTATGAATAAGTTCTAATTCCTCAATTTTTTTTAGAATTTGCCCCTTAAATACTGGCAACTCTCTGGGATTCAAATCTTGAATTTCTAATAACATAAATTTCATTTCATGAATTTTATTACGCTCTAAATGTATTTTGTTGAAACTCAATTTTGCTTCATTTGCAATAACTGATTTATTGTGTTGATTCTTCCACCCATTAAAAATATAGATAGCTATTAATGCGGCAAAAAAAGTAGCAATTGCTCCTAAAATGGATCCAAATGCTGATATAGAATCAGTATTAAAGCCAATAATGTTCTTCATTGTCCAATAAATTAGTAAACTTATTGTATAAGAAACTACTGTCCATAATATAACCTTTAAAAAGAATTCACTTCTTCTTTTCATTATTCCCCCACCGTACCAATTACAGGTATAAGCTGCGGTCCAGCCAATCTAGCTTTTCCGATTATTTCAAGAAGCTCATCATAAGTTAATTCGAATTTATCTTCACTATCAAAAACATATTCAACGTTCTTTCCTTCCAATTCAGGTGGTCTTTCTGGCACAAAACGCTTAGGAATAAGGATCTGTGCAAGTTGTTCGTTTGTTAAATTAAAAATATGCATAGTGATTACCCGATTCTAAAAAGTTCGTTCCAGTTCGTTAAATATGAGGGAGAACGGCGGTTTTGATTCATCTGCCAAATTGCTTTTGTGTCATTGCAAAGGCCAAGTGAGACATGATCTTTTCCGTATTTCTCTTTGATTGCTTCCATCGTTTGAGATAGTTTTTCGCGCTCATTTCGATGTGTGTAGTCAGTAAATAGATCCGGAACAAATTTAGACTTGGGCATTAATTCGAGTAGAACAATGCCAGCCTTTTTATACTTGAATCCTTTCTTGTAGATCTGATCAATGCCTTTCATTGCTGCCTTAGTAATTTCTAACAGATCGTCTGTATGTTCAGGCATTTGTACGATGATATACGGCGAATAACGTTCATCTTTATTAAAGCGGCCAGTCTGAATAAACACGCCAATCATCTTGCAAATAGAGCCATCGTGTCGCATGCGCTCAACACCTCTAGTCACAAACAGACGAACCGATGACTTAATATCATCTTTTTCATAGACTGGCTGGCCATAAGACCGGCTGCTTATAATTTGCTGCTTTGATGGGTTCTCGTTTTCTATATCGATGCATGAAACACCTTGCAGTTCACGGACGGTTTTTTCCATTACGATAGAAAATGATTTTTTAATTTCCTTCGGATTTGACTCAATCAAATCCAGCACAGACTTAATGTTCATTAAGTTTAGTTTCTTACAGTTTTGACGGCCAACGCCCCAGACTTCGCCAACATCTACCTGTGCAAGCAATTGCTCAGCAGAACACGGGTCCATTTCAGCTAAATTACATACACCATCGAAAAACCGATTTTTCTTGGCAATATGGTTTGCTATTTTTGCCTCAGTTTTAGAGCGGCCAATTCCAATGCAACAAGGCAAGCCAAGCCATTGTTGAGCCTTCAATCTCATTTCTTGAGCATAAGAGGTTAGATCAAAGTTTTTCTCAAATGAGGTGAGCTCTAAAAAGCACTCATCAATGCTATAAATTTCCTGTTCGCCTGGTGCGACATATTGACCTAGAAGCATCATGAATCGCCGTGACATTTCAGCGTATAGTGCGTAATTGCTTGATAGCACTTGAACGTTATGCTTTTTAACGATGTCCTCGATCTGAAAAAGAGGAACCCCCATTTTGATGCCGATATCTTTTGATTCTTGACTACGTGCTACGGCGCACCCGTCATTGTTCGAGAGTACTATTACTGGGCGATCATTAAGCGCAGGATTAAAAACACGTTCGCAAGACGCGTACATGTTATTGACATCCACAAGCGCGAATATCCTGGTATTACTTTTCATGACTGTTCTTCTTATTATGAGCGGTAACACATACGCTTTAAGTTGAATGTCACAACACCCCAAACGATTACAGTTTGATTCTCGGCAGGGATAATGTGTTCATAAGCGGGATTTTCAGCCTTTAACCAAAGTTTAGGCAATGGATAATCTTCATCACCAAAAATCTCTTTAATCTCACTCTTTGACATTTTCGCTGTGATCATAAGCCGCTTAATCGTTGAGTCTTTATTATCGATTAAGGCAACCACAATATCTTGATGTGCAGCTTCTATGCTGCGATCGATGATTATTGGATCATCAATTTCAAGCCCGGCACCGAGCATCGATTCACTATCCACACGTGCAATGAATGACGATATCGGGTTATGAATCAAATATTCATTGAGATCCACGGTTGTAGACATATCGTCTTTTGTGGCGAAAGCTGGACCAGCGGGTATGCGCTCTAAAGCCATCGGGATCGATGCTTTTGATTTTGGAAGGATAGGGGTAAGGCCGAGTTTATCAATCAAATCTGTTTGAAATGAGATCTGCTCAAGTAGAGTGTTGATAGTGGGGCTAGGTTTCCCGTCATGACCCATGAGAGTCTGTAGACTCGTCCATGCATCATCAGAGAAGTATATTGGCAACTTCTTAGACATTTGGTTTCTCCTACGCTACGTGGCGTGTTTGGATTTACCCTTTTAGGATATATTTTTTATCATTAAAATTTCAAATTTAAAAAGCTGTGGATAAACATGAAGATGTCATAGATTGACGCTACTTAGTGTGTATTTGGTCGGAATTTATGCATTTCATTTTTCGGCGCTGCAGTGTACTCATCTGGTGGCATATCAACTAAAAAATCCCGTGCTTGATCATGATTGCAGGTGAGCCAGTCTTTTCTTCGACCTTTCGGAATAACGACAATAGAGCGTTTTTCATCGTCAGGAGCATGAAACTGTTTCATAAATGGATGCATGTCAGCATTGATCGTTAACATGCTCATCGATACCACTGGTTCGCCGTTTACAACTGCATATTCATAAATTCCCGCAACAGTGAAGGGCATATCATCCTGACGATAAATCCCGTACCAATGAGACTTACCGTCTATGTATTTCGGCTCAAAAATTGTTTCAACTGGTATTAAGCAAAATTGATTTTTAGACCACGCATGGCGAAAGCTGGGCTTAGATGCAACTGTTTCAGATCTGGCGTTATATGTGTTACGTACTTTCTTGATGTCGTCAGCCCAGTTTGGTACCAGACCAAAGCGGGCAGCTCGCCACTCGATACCATGCTCAGTTGAAATAAGGATAGGGCCGTCATACCCAGGATATATACCCTCTTTGTAGTCGAAAGTGGGTTCGAGCAGATTAAGGAGTTGTGCTCGACTTCGGGCAATTGGTTCGTAGTTTGCGCACATTTTATTTCCATATTTAATAATTTTATTTTTTATTATCCATCAATTTATAATAAAAATTTGTAAAGTTTATTTAAATATTGGTTTTAGAAAACTTTTATACTAACAGTATAAATGATTGAAATAATAAAAATTATTTTTATTTGACTTGAATTAATAGAATTAGCTCCAAATTAATATTGAGCTTTTAAATAGTTTAAAAGCATTTTGAAGGGGTTTTAATTATGACTAGCCACAAGTTTTTACTTACATATTCAGTATCTCCTACTGAAACCACATCAGATACAAAGAAAAAGTTAGCCGACAAAGTTCGAGATAAAATCGCTGATATCGAAATTGGTGATTGGAAAAAAGCAGTTAACGTAGAAACTACTTTTGCTGGAACAATTGATGTTACTGGTGTGACAAATAAAGAGAAATGGGAGAGTGCTGCTAAAGAAGTAAAGCGTGTTATGGAACAAGCCTATCGAGATTGTGAAGCAACAACAAAAGATGTGGCTGTAAATTACGCCATGTTGCTTAGCAATGCAGGTGAGGCATTTAGTTTTAAACAATAATAGCTAAGACTTAAAAGTCATTTTATTAATAAAATGACTTTTAAGATTTTATTATTAATCTTCATTTATTCATTGTGTCTTTTAAAGTACTATTATTATGCTCAGTCCATTTATCCTGAATATTTCGCACTGATTTATTTTGTTCAAAGTAAATTCTATTTTTAATTAAAGCTTTGGCAGTATCGGATAGCACAACATTTTCAATTAAATTCATGGCTCTGCGAAGATCATCAAAAGTTACCTGAACGTATCCATCTGTTACGTCATTATCATCATCTTCGGTGGTATGGTTGATAAGTTTCTTAATTGTATAACTGCCAATTGCCAAGCTATTTGCGATTGTTCCGAAGGTTCTCCGCAAGTCGTGAAATGTAAATTGAATACCCGTAGTTTCGGTTATTGTATATCTAGCTTCACGTTTATCAACAATATGTGAATCAGGTGTATCCCCAGCAAAAACATATTTATTATTGCCTGCAAACTTCTTCCTTTCCTTCATGATGTACCAGAGCATATCACCCATTGGAAGAAGTAGATCTTCATGGTTTTTAGGATCTTGAATCTTTATAGTTCCATACTTCAAATCAACATTTGGCCATTCCAGTGTTTCGCCTTCTTCTCTACGAAATCCGGTTAAAATCAAAAGAAGTAAGAAATCCTGATTTGTATAGCCTCTATGATTTGCATTTTGGTTGCCAGCCCACCAGGTGGTACATACAGCTAGAGACCAATCATGTATCTGATCTGAACGGATATAGCCCTTACGGCGTTTAATCTTGTTCCATTTCTTCTCTTTGTAAATAACCCCTACAGGGCTTTTCTCAGTAATAATTTTTTCGTCATTATCGTTATAAAGAATTGATGCATTAAAGTTGTAGACTGCTGATAAAAACTTCATTGCTAGATTTGCCTGCGCTAAGCTTCGCACAGATAAATCCATGTGTTTGTTTAAAGTCATTTTCTGAGAAATTTCAGTTATTTTAATATCTTTCCAGTCTTTGAAATAATCATTCGCGCATCGATCGTAAGCATCAATTGTATTAGCGCTTAGGTTTTTTTTACTCTTATAGATTTCATAAGCTTTTTCTAGTGTTGGGATCAAATCATTAGATTCTTTTTCAGTTTTAAAATCTGCCTTTAATTGTCGTTTCTGGGCAACTGGATCAATACCCTGATGCATCATTAACAATATTTTTTTCGCTTCAGTACGGGCCTGTTCTAGAGTGTACACGCCGTGTTTACCAATAGACTTACGTTTATTGCGCCCATCTGGCATTCTCGTTTCAACAAAATAGGTTTTAGATTTGGTTGCAATTAAACCAAAGCCGATTGTTACAGAGTCACGATAAAATTTGCTTCCAGATTCTTCAAGAGGGATGCTGTCGATAAATGTTTTAGTAAGTTTATATCTTTGGCTCATGATGATTAAAAAGGACGAAACGATACACGGCAATATAGCACAATATTTTTGAAGCCTACTATAAGCCTATTTTTGATGAAATTAAGTTGGTGCAGAAAGGTTTTAAAATGCATTTATGTTTATAAGTTATTGTTTTTATATTAAAAATAATGCTCCAGAGGTGCCGCTGCATGGTCGTTACCCTGAACCCGATGAGTTCAAGGTGGAGGTGACGCATACTTACTGGGTTTCCTACTCGGGGTAGGCATACACTCAAAATACACAGAACACATCCATAAATTTAAGTATCGGCAGGGGAATAGACGTACTGGCGAACACCCTAGAGATGTTTCCTATTATAGTTAAATCAACAATGACCACAAGAGGGGAATATTGAGATTTGTATGTTTTACTAACAATTAGAAAATTAAGTTTAATAAGATTATAAAATCTAAAACAGAATCAATGCATATTCGAAAAATAATGGGTCTCCAAAATGCCGCTGCATGTCTTTACCCTTGAACACTAAGGTTCAAGGTGGAGAGCGCTGTATATTATCTGGGTTTCCTACTCGGGGTAGGCATACACGCTAAATATTCAGAAACGCTTTCCGATTTAGAAGGATATCACGGCTCAGGGGAATCAGACCGGCTGGCGAACACTTCAGAGATGTTTTTAATTATAGTGAAATTAAGGGGTGTCGCAAGGGGAGAAAATAGAGAGATTTGTAAGTTTAAGTTTACAGTTAAGATGTTAAATAGAGGGGATTGAGTTGAAAAATATAATAAAAAAATGATTTTTCGATAAAGAAAATAATCTCCAGAAGTACCGCTGCATGTCTTTACCCTTGAACACTAAGGTTCAAGGTGGAAGCGCTGTATATTGTCTGGGTTTCCTACTCTAGGCAGGCATACACGCTAAATATTCAGAAACGCTTTCCGATTAAGAAGGATATCACGGCTCAGGGGAATCAGACCGGCTGGCGAGTACTCCAGAGATGGATTGCATTATAGTCAACTCTGGCAATGATGCAAGGACTACACTAAAGTTATTTGTAAGTATAACTTAACAATATGTAAGTTTACGTTTAAGCCCTGCATGCATGAAATAGCAGGGGTATTCTACTTTTGGGAAATAATAATTAAAAAATAAATATATGAATTGACCTGATGCTGATACTTCGATTCAGGTCAAAAGATAAGGAAGCGATAAAAATTACAATCAGTGCATGAGAGAAGGAAGAAATTAATTTTTGTATAAAAGTCGATTCAATAAAAAAGCCTGAAATTTGTAGTTTCAGGCTTCCCATAAAGATTAGATGCTTTGTTCAACATCTTCAAGCATGGTTTCCAGCAGCCTTTCACAATGGGCGTACTGCTGTAAAGATTTGTTTAAGCTAAATACCTCTTGAGCCATTTGCAATGCCACCATAATCACCAGTTTATTATGCTCAACACGTGGTGCACTACGACGCATGTCGTGAAACTTTTGATTAAGTAATTCTGCCGCGCGTTCAAGCTCTTCACGCTTATCTTCAGTCGTGTTAAGACGAAAGGTCTGTTCAATTAAGCGAAGCTCAACAACAATAGGTTCACTCATGATCAGGTCTCCTCTTGAGTTTCTGCATTCGGATGTGCAAGTTGCTGAATTTCTTGCGCATGTTGATCTTGTGCAGTTCCTAAAATTGAAAGGCGCTGAATAATCGCTTCAACCTTAGATTTAGCCAGCTCATTTTTCTGCAACAGACGATCACGATCTTGTTGTAAATCCTGAATCTCTTGCTGGTTATGACGTTGCTGTGCTTGTAATTTTTCTTTATTCACACGTAAGTCATTGCGCTCAGCCAAAATTTCTTGGAAGCGGTTTTTCAAATCAGTTGTACTTTTCTCTAAGCGGCTATAACGTTCTGCTAGAGTTGTTGCATCTTGATTCAGTTGTTTAAATTGATCTTGTAACTGAGTCAGTTGTTCAGTTAAGTTATCAACTTCTTCCTGCTTTTGCGTGATGATGCTATTTTTCTGCACAACTTGTGCATGATGGTCAGTTTCAGCTAATTGCTTAGCTTCGGTGAGCGATGAGTTTTCTCGCTCCAAGTGATGTAAGCGTGTTTTTAAAACACCAATATGCGCTTGTAGACGCTGTAATTGTTCTAACATAACGAAGGTCGCACAGAGTTGCAATCAAAGGTAATATATACAGCAGTATAGAGATTGGATAAACGAATGCAAGACGATATTTCAGGTTGGACAGAATGGAAAGCCCATTTTGATGGGATTGAAGAAATTTCAAGTCCAAGTGAGTTACACGGTTTACTAACAGGTATCGTTTGTGTGACACAAGCGCCGACCTCAGATGAATGGTCACAAATTTTAAACACCCTGAATGTGCCTGCTTTACAACCAGAGGCACTGGAGAGTTTAACCGATGAAGCAGAAGATGTTGCTCATGCTTTATCTGATGATGAATTAGATTATTTGCCTATGCTTCCTGATGATAGCCATTTGCTTGCAGATCGTGTGCAAGCTTTGGCGGATTGGTGTGCAGGCGTAGTCCTCGGTTTTGGTTTGGCTTCAGGTCATATTCGTGGCGAAGAACAAGAGCTGATTGAACATTTACAAGATGTTGCAGCCGTTGAGTTTGAAGACTCGGATAATGATGAAGAAGGCGAAGAAAGCTATCAGGAATTGTATGAGTTTGTACGCTTGATCCCTGTGAGCTTGTCGATTGGTCGTAAAAAGATTCCTGTTGCTGAAAGTTCTTTATTGCAAAATTTTCATGCCAAAAGCAGAAATCAAGACAATCAAGCAGCAGATGCGCAAACGGTTGTAGAAATGTTTACCCCACATCGTCCGAGTTAACTCGGGCGGTGCCTTAAGCTTTTATAAATAAAGATACTTACAATCATTCATCTTCATCAGAAGGACAATATGAAATTAAGTCAAGCTGATTTTAAACAACGTCGTGATCTTCTCGCTAAACAAATAGGCAGCAATAGCATTGCAATTATTGCGACTCGAGCAGAAATGTATCGTAACCGCGATGCGGATTATAAATATCGTGCAGACAGTAGTTTTTATTATCTGACTGGATTTGCCGAGCCTGAAGCCGTTGCCGTGATCGAAACCTTTGAAGAAGGTGAGGAATATAGCTATAGCTTGTTCTGCCGCGAACGTAATCGTGAAATGGAAATCTGGAATGGTTATCGTGCGGGTATTGATGGTGCGATTGAAATCTATGATGCAGATGAAGCTTATGCAATTGATCTGCTCGATGAAGAAATTATCGACAAGCTGTTAAATAAACAGTGTCTTTACTACCGTATTGGTCAAAATGCTGAGTTTGATGCACGTGTCAGTCAATGGATTCAAAAGGCAGATGCACAGCAGCGTCGTGGTGGTGCTGCGCCAGCAGAAGTCATTCAGCTTGATCGTATTGTCGATGAGATGCGTTTGAAAAAATCAGCTCAGGAAATTGAGCTGATGCAGATCGCATCCAATATCAGTGCAGAAGCGCATACGCGTGCCATGCAAACGGTTAAACCTGAGATGATGGAGTATGCACTGGAGGCGGAACTCAATTATATCTTTGGTAAAAATGGCTGTGTACCATCGTATAACAGTATTGTTGGCGGTGGTGAAAATGCCTGTATTTTGCACTATGTTGAAAATAACAAACCGTTAAAAGATGGTGATTTAGTTTTGATTGATGCCGCATGTGAATATGAGTTGTATGCGTCGGATATTACTCGTACGTTCCCTGTGAATGGTAAATTCAGTCCTGAGCAAAAAGCACTTTATAATGTGGTTTTAGAAGCACAGCTTGCTGCGATTGATGCAACGCGTATTGGCAATCACTATAAATATCCGCATGAAGTGGCTGTAAAGATTTTAACTCAGGGGCTGGTTGATCTTGGCTTGCTGATTGGCAATGTGGATGAACTGGTTGAAAGTGAAGCATTCCGCCAATTCTTTATGCATGGTACTGGCCATTGGCTTGGCATGGATGTACATGACGTGGGTGCCTATAAAACTGGCGAAGACTGGCGTGCTTATGAAGCAGGTATGGTCGTGACCGTTGAACCAGGTCTATATGTTGCGCCAGATGATGAAACGGTTGATGCAAAATGGCGTGGTATCGGCATTCGTATCGAAGATGACATTGTGGTCACTGAAAATGGCCCATTGGTTCTAACCAAGAATGTGGTCAAAACCGTTGAAGAGATTGAAAGCTTGATGGCAAATCATTAAGTTGAAGTTGAGAAAAAGGCTTATCAATAGATAGGCCTTTTTATTGACTTTGATGCCCAAAACAACTTTTGAATATATTTTAAAAACATAGACCAAACAAAGTACAAATTCCCTTCCTGATTTGAGTTAGAGTAAGATAGGTCCCGAAACATCAAGTCATGAAAAACTGATAAGGAATAATATTATGCAGCAACAGGTCATCATTGTCGGTGGAGGTATGGTTGGACTCAGCCTTGCTTTAATGTTGGCAAAATCTAATATCGCAGTAAAGCTATTAGAAGCTGTGAAATATCCGAATTACGATGACGAAAATGTTGCTCCTTATCATTCCAGTTTTGATGCGCGTAATACCGCCTTGTCACGTCGTAGTGTACAGATTTACCAAAAGTTAGGTTTGTGGGAGGCCTTACAACAACATGCTACCCCAATTCTGCAAGTACACATTACTGAGCAGGGCAGTTTTGGTAAGGCACGCTTAGTCGCCGAACAAGAAAAAGTAGAAAGTTTTGGTCAAGTAATTGAGAACGCCTGGTTGGGTCGTGTATTGCTGACCCAAGTACGTCAACAGCCATTGATTGAGTTGATTGATGGTGTTGAGGTCACTTCATTAACTCAAGATGTAGACCAAGTCCAAATTGAAGCCATGCGTAATGGTGAATATATCCACTCCTTAAAATCCAAGTTGGTGATTGCTGCGGATGGTCGCGACTCGTTTTGCCGACAAGCCATTGGCGTCGGTGTGGACGAACATGACTATGACCAAGTCGCGATTGTAACCACCGTACAAACTTCTAAACCACACCAGCACGTTGGTTTTGAACGGTTTAGCGCATTAGGACCATTGGCACTGTTACCTTTACCAGGGGAATACCGTCGTTCAGTGGTATGGCCTGTGAAAAAAGGCACTGAGGCGGAGTGGTTAGGTGAGGAAAATGATCAACATTTTCTTGATGCCTTACAGGAAACCTATGGTGACCGTGCTGGAAAATTTGAAAAAACAGGCAAGCGCTTTAGCTATCCATTGGCTCAGGTTTTGGCACATAAGCAGGCGGTTGGTCGTGTGGTGCTGATGGGCAATGCGGCACATACCATTCATCCAGTGGCAGGCCAAGGTTTTAACTTATGTTTGCGTGATGCAGATGTGCTGGTTCGTTTCTTGATGGAACAATTGGCGAAGTCAGATGATATTGGCGCGCCTGAAAATTTATTGGCTTATGAACAATCTCGTTTAAAGGATCAGCAACGTGTGATTAAGTTCTGTGATTCAGTGGTGCGTGGTTTCAGTAATCAAAATCCAATCCTCAAATTATTACGCAATACAGGATTGATTGCATTTGATGTGATTCCGGGGGTTAAGCCTCTGGTTGCCAATTATGCGATGGGGCTAAAAGCATGAGCGAGCTGTTAGATGTTGTGATTGTTGGCGGTGGCTTAGTCGGTGGATTAACGGCTTTATTGTTGGCACAAGGTGGGGTACAAGCGACGGTATTGGATGCTGCGCCTGTGCTTGATCAAGAGAAAACACTGGCTGTAATGAATCCTCGGGTATTGGCACTGAGTCAGGCGACGATTCACTTACTCAAAACAGTTGAGGTCTGGAATGATTTAGCGCGTCAGATGCCTTATTCAGGTATGCAAGTCTGGAATAAAAATGGCTATGGCGAAATTAATTTTGGCCATGCATCTGAACAGCAACCTCAATCAGATCAGGCTTTAGGTTCAATGGTTGAACCCAGTGTTTTGAATGTAGCAATTCAACAAAAAATGTTGCAGCTACTCAAAGACTATCGTACCCAAGTAAAAGTGGTTAGGATTGAGCAAATTCCGCAAGGCTGGTCAATTGAGTTGGCGGATGGCACAACATTAAAAACGAAGTTGTTAATTGGTGCAGATGGTGCGAATTCTTTTGTACGCGAGCAGGCGTACATTGAGTTGGATGTATTGGATTATCAGCAGGCTGCAATTAGTTGTGCAATTAAAACCACACAGCCCAATCAATATGTAGCACGCCAAATTTTCTTGCCGACAGGTCCATTGGCGTATTTACCAATGGCCAGTCTGAATGCGCAGGAGAACGGTTATTGGCAGTCGATTGTCTGGACTTTACCTGATGATTATGCCGATGAATACTCGGCATTAAATGATCAGGACTTTATGCGTTTGTTGACTCAGGAAAGCCTGCAAATGTTGGGGGAAGTGGTTGATGTGCGTTCCAGAGCACAGTTCCCACTAAAAGCACGTGCTGCACAGCGTTATATCAAGTCAGGCTTAGCATTGATCGGTGATGCTGCACATGTGATTCATCCTTTAGCTGGACAGGGTGTGAACATTGGTTGTCTGGATGCAGCTGTGTTATGTGATGTATTGCTGCATGATTTAAAACGTGGGGTCTGGGCCAATGAGCAGAGCTTATTGCGTTATGAGCATCGGCGCAAAGGGCAAAATGATGCCATGATGCACAGTATGTCAGCGATTGGTTGGCTTGAAAGTGCAGAACTGTTTCCATTTGTCTGGGCGCGAAACTTTGGTCTAAAACAGGTTGAACAATTCGACTGGTTCAAAGATCGCTTTATGCAACAGGCCAATGGATTGGGTGCATTGAAAGACACACAATATGCGTGCTAAAAAATAGTAGATATTTTTTAAACAATCATTTATAAATCAGAGTGAATTTGGTCGCAAAAAATACGATTTAATCAATATTGTACTTTGCGAAATGAAAAGAGCTTGCTAAATTTCATCAAGTTTCTGATGACCAAATAGCGATGATGAAAGTGTAGTCATTGTGGGGAGATAATATGACAGATATGAATGATTACGACGAAAACACAGAAGATTCTGCTGTAGACGACGAAGAGGCGAAAGCGGCAGAAAGTGGTGCAGATAGCGAAGAGTCGAGCGCCAATGATGCTGATCTTGCCGAAGCTGAGACCTTAACTGTGACAGCCAAACAGAAACAGCGTCAGGCTTTGGAAGATGAAGTTGCGGCCTTTCTTGCACGTGGTGGACAAATTACAGAAGTCCCACCTGGCGAGACTCACGAATAAACTGAGAAGATTTAAAAAGCATCACGATTGTGGTGCTTTTTTATGTTGATGTGCTGCATGTTCACATTCTAGTGGTTGATGCAGTTCTTTTAGAATGCCACATTGTTCAATCGTACGATGTTGAGAGCATTGCTGTTTTAAATGGAGCAGGTCTTGGTGTAGATGTTCTAGATTTCTAATTTTTTGTGATACCTCAGCAAGATATTGATCAATCAGCTGGTCAACCTGTGTACAGGTCTGATTGGGATTGGTCGATAAATCCTTGAGTTTTTGAATATCCTGCAAGGTAATCCCCAATTCACGACAATGCTTTAAAAATAAAAGTTCCGAAAGCATCTGTTCAGAATAATGACGATAATTTCCCGCCGTTCGTTTGGGTTTATCCAGCAGCCCAATTTTTTCATAATAGCGAATGGTATCGACTGAAACTCCTGACTTTTTGGCCAATTGTCCAATACTAAAACTGATCATGCTTGACTCTGGAGTTACTCTAGGGTTTTAAATCACTATAAAAGATTTAGCGAGAAAAGTCATGGCAGGATGTGGTTGCAATACAACGTGTTCGCCAACACAAAAAATTAGTCCAAAGTTTAGAAAGGCTTTGTGGGTTGCTTTAGTTCTAAATGCATTGATGTTTTTTGTTGAGATTATTGGGGGTTCACAGGCACGCTCAGTCTCATTGTGGGCTGATGCCTTGGATTTCGCAGGTGATGCCGCCAACTATGCCATTTCTTTGGCCGTGCTGTCCATGACCTTGTATTGGCGTGCAACCGCGGCCTTGTTAAAAGGTGTGACCATGGCTGCATTCGGTATTTTTGTGATCATGAAAGTGGTTTGGTCATGGTGGTTAGGACTAACCCCTGAGCCGATGTTAATGGGGGCAATTGGTGTACTTGCTTTGACTGTGAATGTGATCTGCGCACTAATGCTTTATGCATTTCGTGATGGGGATGCCAACATGCGTTCGGTATGGTTATGCAGCCGTAATGATGCGATTGCCAATATTGCCATTATCATCGCCGCAGTAGGTGTGTTTGGAACAGGCACCATGTTCCCTGATTTATTTGTAGCCTTTATTATCGCGTATTTGGGTGTTTCTTCTGGTCTAAGTGTGATTAAGCAGGCGAGAGTGGAAAGAAAAGTAGATCAGGGCAATATAATGACCAAGGCCTGATGGTTATTCTTGTGATGCGACACTGAATAGTAGGAGGAGATATGTTAAAAATCTCCTCCTTTTGTTTTATTGATTTTGTTGGGTGAGTTCCAAGGCCCGTTGATAAGCGACTTTCTTTTTAATACCAGTCAAATCGGCAGCCAGTTGTGATGCTGCTTTGACCGATAAATCCTGTAATAAACGTTTTAACAATTCATCCAGTTTATCTTGTTCCATGTCTTTTTCTGCAGTTGCACCACCCACGACCACCACAATCTCACCTTTTTCCTGGTTATGATCATTTTCAATAAAAGTGACCAGTTCTTTTAAGGTCATTTTCTTGATGGTTTCAAAGGTCTTGGTGATTTCACGGGCAAAGCCGACAGGACGATCTTCACCAAAAACCTGCGCCATATCTTTGATACAGGCCAGAATACGATGCGGTGCTTCATAAAAAATCAGGGTTTGGGTTTCATCTTTTAACTTTTCTAGCTGACTGATGCGCTGAGAGGCTTTAGAGGGTAAAAAGCCTTCAAAACTAAAACGGTCGCTTGGCAATCCCACCGCACTCAAGGCCGCAATCGCCGCGCATGCACCAGGAACAGGAATCACACGAATGCCATGTTCTTGTGCTGCACGAACGAGTTTAAAACCAGGATCACTAATCAGGGGAGTACCTGCATCACTAATCAGTGCAATACTTTCGCCATTGAGCATTTTTTGCAGAAGTTGATCAATTTTGTTACTTTCATTGTGATCATGACACGCTGTGAGTGGAGTTGAGATATTATAGTGCTTGAATAATTGAGCAGATTGACGAGTGTCTTCTGCGGCAACTACCGATACGGATTTTAAAATATCAATTGCACGAAAGGTCATGTCATCTAAGTGCCCAATCGGGGTTGCTACAACAAATAATTGAGCACTCATAAAAGGTAACTCCCTAATGTATTACAAAGAATATTGGCTGCTATTATGTTTGGCAGCATGTGTGAGTCCAGTTTATGCGGACGTACTGGTGATTCTACCTGAATCTGGTACGATGGCGCGAGCTGGTCAGAGCATCAAACGTGGTTTCTTGAGCGCTTATACAGCATCTGGCAGCAAAGAAAAAATCATTTTTGTAGATTCAGCCAAAAATAGCGTGGATACGATTTTTAAAAAAAGAGTGAATAACAAGACCAGATTGATTGTTGGACCATTGGCCAGACCTGATATTGAAACGGTCATGCAACTGAACCCAGCAATTCCTGTCCTTGCTTTAAATGATGTAAATAGCCAGACCAGCAACGTATGGCAATTTAGCTTGGCCAAGCAACATGATGCAGTTGCACTCAATCAATTACTTAAGAAAGACAAGATTAAAAGCTTATTGGTATTGCGCCAAGCTGGAACTGAATCTGCAACAGAACTGTTTATGATGGCGCTGATGTCTGAATTCGGCTCAAATATTCATGTGGTTAATGAACTGCCGAAAAAACTGGCCCGCAAAGAAGGTCTGCTGCTACTCGGTGATCAGCCATGGTTAGAACAGCTTGGAACTTTGCCTGAAAAAAATATCTACGCTACAGCATTAAGTATTGAGCAGGATAAACCTATTCCAATCGGCTTAAGTTTTTGTGATACGCCGGCCTTATATAATAGTCAGTGGGCGGATTTAATCGTGGCTTATCAACAACAACCTGAAAATATGGCGTTTCAGCGTTTATTGGCATTTGGTGGAGATGCGTGGAGTATTAGTCAGCAATTTTTAACTAGTTCCGATCGTCATTTTTCTTTTGAAGGCCGAACTGGCGCGATTGATGTAAAAGACGGCAAGGTTTATCGTCAGCCTTATTGCTATCAACAGCAGAAAAAGGGTATCCAGGTTTTAAAATAAGATTGAGCAGGTATGTCAACACACAGGCAGGACTTAGGCCAATGGGCTGAGCAGGCAGCACTTGTTCTTTTACAAACGCAGCAATATGAGTGCATAGCACGAAATTATCATTCACGTTATGGTGAAATTGATTTGATTGTAAAACGGGAGAAGCAGCTGGTTTTTGTCGAAGTTAAAGCGAGATCAGTGGGGAGTTATGCAGGAGCTTGTGAAGTGATTTCGCAGGCTCAGCAGCGTAAAATCATTAAGACGGCGCAGTGGTTTTTACATAAATCTCCACATTATGATGACTTTGATTGTCGTTTTGATGTGATTTGTTTTGATTTTCCACAGAAAATTGCAAAAACAGTACAACCAGATTTTTCAAAATTGCAGTATGATCAGCAATGGATTGAACATGCATTTACCTTAGATTGATTCATGAGTCTAATATAATGCTAAATATTGAAAATTGAACAAATTTGTTTGTAGATAGGGAGTCTTGCCAAGTGTTAAAACGTTTATCGATTACGTTGCTTTGCGCTGCAAGTTTATCGGGTTGTGCAAGTTTTATTTCTGGCGGTACAGGCACTTCACCCGTTGGAACGAATAGTGGTGAACGTAGTCTGGGGCAGATTTTTATTGATTCTTCAATCAAACGTACCGCAAATATCAATTTGTACAAGCTAGATCATCGTTTCAAGCAGTCACGTATCAATATTGAAAGTTTCCATAGTAATGTCTTATTAACAGGACAAGTGCCTGATCCATATTTAAAACAGTTGGCGGAAGACAATTTACGTTCAATGTCAGATGTCAAAGCTGTGCACAACTATATAACAGTAGGCGATAAAGTTGGCTATAACACTATCATGCAAGATGCAACGGTGACGGCGAATACTCGTGGCCTGTTAATGAAAGCACCTGTTGTCTCTGACAGCAAAGTGTTGGTGCATACAGAAAATGGTGTGTTGTATGTCATGGGGCGTTTAAATACTGCTGAATCAAGAGATTTAGATGATGTCTTACAAAAAGTGGGTAATGTGAGTAAAATTGTCACGCTCATTGACAATGTGGATCAACCTTCTGGTACGGTAGCCAGTTCAACCGCGGCATCACCGATGGTCGGAACTGCAACGACACAGCCTCTGGTTGAGACGCCAGTTGCAATTGATCCTGATCAGGCGGAACCTGCGACTATTACCCCAACTAATCCTTAATTTATGAAGCAACTTATCCAACAAGTACAAGAAAATGTAATCAAGGCGAAAACATTTTATCAGGAGTTTCGCCTTTATGATTTTGCTAGTTATTCGATTAATTACCTAACCCCAAAAGATACTTTTGAGAAGGAAGAACATCTGGCTTATGGGCTGAAAGCCAGACAGCGTCTGGATTTGTATCGAACCAAAAGTCCGAAGCAGCAAAGACCCCTGATCGTGTTTGTGCATGGTGGTTCTTGGCAACATGGTAATAAACGCGATTATTTATTTGTTGGAGAAAGTTTCGCACGGGAAGGCTATGATGTTGCAGTCATTAACTACCATCTAGCACCTGAGCATATCTTTCCGACCTTTATTGATGATCTCGCACAAGCGATTCATTACTTAAGTCAGAATCAAACCAAGCTGAACATTTCTACCGACAATATCATTTTGATGGGGCATTCTGCGGGTGCTTTTAATGTGATGTCAGTGGTGTATTCAGCCTATTCACAAAATTTTAAATATAAAGATAAGATTCGTGCCATTGTCGGTATGGCGGGGCCTTATCATTTTGATTATAAGAATGACCCATTGGCTGAACATGCCTTTGATCAGAAAGTGTCGTATCAACAAGTGATGCCATATTATTTTATCGAACCGAATCAGATTAAGCATTATTTATTGATGGCTGAACAAGATCAGCTGGTTAGTCAAGAAAATAGTTTTGATCTAGATAAGGCGTTAAGAGAAAAAGGTAATCACAGCCATATTGCTGTGATTCCGAAGACGGGGCATATTAGCATTGTTGCGACATTGGCAAGTCTGATGAGTCATTATTTTAAAACCAAACGTACCATCTTGCATTTTTTAGATGAAGCGCTAGAGCCCTAAACAATAAAAAAGCATCGTTTAAGATGCTTTTTTATTGTTGATCATTTGCATGATCATGCTATGTGCAATACTGCCTTTGAAGGGAATCTCAGGCAGTTGATCGAACTTGAAGAATTGTGCAGCGCTAATTTCTTCAAGCTGTAATTGAATATCGCCTGATTCATATTCAGCATGAAAGGCAATCATCAGATTGCTTGGAAAAGGCCAGGGTTGGCTCGACATATAACGAATATTTTTCAGTTTCAGTCCAACTTCTTCAAACGCTTCTCTTTGCACCGCTTCTTCTAGGGTTTCTCCAACTTCAACAAATCCTGCAATCAATCCATACATATTACTTTTATTATGGGCTGATTTGGCTAATAGGACTTCGTCATCACCTTTGGTAATAATGGTAATGATGCAAGGTTGTACGCGAGGATATTGATGATAGCCACAAGCAGGACAGACCATTGCATATTCTTTCGGATGAATCTCTGTCGCATGCCCGCAATGGCTACAAAACTTGTGGTTGCGCCGCCATTCCAATAACTGAACGGCTCGGCTGGCTTGCAAGAAATCACTGCTGGACCAAGATTGAATCAACTCCCGAATAGGAACAAGTTGATAACCCTCGGGAATGGATTCATTTTCAAGCAGATCACGTGCAATGACGTGATCAT
The DNA here is from genome assembly GCF_000413935.1 of Acinetobacter colistiniresistens. Classification (GTDB taxonomy): domain Bacteria; phylum Pseudomonadota; class Gammaproteobacteria; order Pseudomonadales; family Moraxellaceae; genus Acinetobacter; species Acinetobacter colistiniresistens. The sequence goes on from NZ_KE340379.1 coordinate 293,884, forward strand.
TATGATGGATGGGGAGGTCACTTGCCAATTTTTCAACTTGTGGAAGTTGGAGATTTTGGTCGACTAACAGTTTTTGGTGTTGAAAAATGTAAGCAAGTGATAGTTGAGTCATTATGCGGCTATGGTTTGTAATTGTTGACTGTTTGATAATGCCACATCAAACATAGATTGCAATACAGGCTGCTTATTCTTCAGGTTATCAATCAGTAAATCTAAGCCAGCAACGACATTTAAAATGCAATGGATCTGTTCAGTATCGAAAGCTTGATTTTGCGCTAAACGATGTTGAGCAAAATGAGCAGCGCCTAATAAGGCGGTTTGTTGTGCAGAACTGCCCAAGAACAGTGCGGCACCAGAAAGCTCTTTTAAATAATCTGGCAGTGCTTCCAGACTATGCGCGCTTGGATCTTGAACATAAAGACTGAGGGTTTGTGTCAAGGTTTCAATCAGTGTTTTTGTTTCAGTGAGTAAGGCTTTATGTGCTTCATCTAAGCGGTCAAGCGAGATTTGCATATTGTTGACACGAAGTTGTAAACGGCTTGATGTGTAATTACGCTCCAAGATGCCAATCGAGTTCATTGAAGCCAGAATACTGTTCATTAACTGCTGTATTGAAGTTGCATCAGTTAATGTATTGGGTTGACTTAATTTGGCTGCCTGTTGAGTCAGCTCTTGGGCTGCCTCATTCAAATTCAGTACTTTGAAGACATTGGAAAGCTGATGCAATTTTTGCTGAATTTCTTGAGTCTTTTCAGCGGACATATTTTGATGGTTATACTCAATCTCATTACGGATTTGAGCCATTTCCTCAGTCATTAACTGGCTGATAGTATGTACGGTTTCATAGTCAGGGCCATATAAATGACGGCTTAACACTTGAAGTTGAGTGTCACTCAGTAGTTCATCACCAATATTTAGTTGCTCTCGAATGTGGTGTGACACATTATCTTCTTGGCTAATGCAAATACATAAGATGTCGGCAAGATCGGCGATGGTATTTTTAAAGCTAGCCGGTTCTAACAGGAATTTAGCAATATTGGTTTCAATTTGAATTAAAGTGCGTAGACGTGCTTCGGTAATTGAAAGCACGTCAATATGGCTTAAGCCCACATTGACCAGTTGCCAGTATTGCTGACTTGGCTGACCAACCGCTAAACCAGCCAGATAAACACCGACTAATTTAATCCCTTGCAGATCAAGTGGTGTTTCTGCTTGCTTGATCAATTTGTTTAAACACAGCTTATAGAGCTGATGAATATATTGTGATTGTTCTAGGCTTGGCGCTTGCGGTAAATTAAACGTTGGCGTAATGAACTCAAGCAGTGGCTGTACGGTTTGACCTTCTTTGGTCAGTGGTTTACCTAGTGCTTTTTCTAAACGATTGAGTGTGTCGAGCAGGAACTGTGGCACTTTTACTTCACGTAAGCAGATGAATTCAATATAACGTTTCAACATTGTAGTGCCTTCACTTAGGGCCACCACATCACTGGTTTGAATTTGCTGTGGTTGCGCCATAATTTTACGCATCAACTCCGCAGAGTATTGCGTAATTTGTGATAAATGTGGCATGTCAATTAAGGCAAGCACTTGCGTGCATTGTTCAAATTGGTTCAGTGCATCATCAATTCCAAATGGTAAAGCTTGTTCTTCAGCAAGGGTATTGACCGCTGTTTCTACCAATTTAATCGAATTGTCGATCTCATTTTTTATTATTAATAATGCCGTTGGGTCGAAATGAATCGAGGTTTGGTAAGACATATGACCTACACCTTTCCTAAGTTGTTATATCCATTGACCTCATTTTTTTTAGGAGGTCTAAATCTTTAGGGTTAATATAACTTAACTTTAGAGGCTTGAAATACAAAAACTTACATTGAGCAGAAAATTTATTTTGCGAAAAGGCAAGGCTCTCCATGTTTTTGCTCAAATTGTTTGACCCAAGTCTCATGTTCATTCAGTTCCTGCTCTGAAGGTTCAATCACAGGTAAGTCCACTTGCACACGTTGACGGGTAGTTTTGCCTTGGTTTTGTTCAGTTTGAGAAAGGGCATCCATATCAAATGAAACTTGCCCGCCAGTCATGGCCAGATAGACATCAGCCAAAATTTCAGCATCCAGCAAGGCGCCGTGGAAGGTACGATCGCGTGCTGGAATTTCGTAACGGCGGACCAAGGCATCCAAAGAGTTCTTTTGCCCAGGATGTTTATTTTTGGCCATTGCCAAGGTATCGGTAACTTCGCAGACCTCTGAAAGCGGAGGGAGTCCAGTACGCTTGAACTCCATATCCAGAAAGTTCATATCGAAGGTGGCGTTATGCGCGATAATCTCGGCACCTTTTAAATAGGCAAAGAGTGTATCGGCAATTTCTGCATATTTCGGTTTGTCTTTTAAAAAATCATCGCTGATACCATGGACATTTTCAGAATCGCCAACAGCTTTTTCAGGATTGATATAGATATGAATCGAGCTACCTGTCAGTTTACGATTGACCATTTCAATCGCACCGACTTCGATGATACGGTCTCCATCTTGATAATAAAAACCTGTCGTCTCTGTATCAAGAATGAGCTGACGGGGGCCTTGAAGATGAACTTTGGCCTCTGTAATGACAATGTGTGGGTGTTGATTCAAGTTCGGTATTTCTATGTTCTGGTCAACTTGATTGTTATCAGTCTGTTCAGCTTGTAGCATATTGTCTTGTGGCTCTTCTTCAATCATATCGTCTGCCTCTACCTCTACATCTAGGCCGAAGGGGTCTGTTAACAGCCAGTCCGCTTCAGGCTTTTTTGTATCAGCGTTAGCCTGTGTTGCAGATTTCAATTGTTGAGCTGTTTGTTCGGCACCAAGATTTGCCAGTTGGTCTGCCATTTCATTACCTGCATGTCCAGCATGGCCTTTAATCCAGTTCCATTCGATATCTCGATTGGCGCAGATCGCATCCAGTTTTTGCCATAAATCAGGATTTTTAACATCTTTCCAGTTTTTCTTTTTCCAGCCATGAATCCATTCGGTAATGCCTTGTTTGACATAGTTGGAATCGGTCCAGATGATTAAGCGTGCATCAGTTGGACAGAATGCAACGCCTTCAATCGCGGCTTGTAGTTCCATACGGTTATTGGTCGTCTCTGGTTCGCCGCCAAACAGTTTATGTTCACCTTGTTCGGTAATGACATAAGCACCCCAACCCCCAAGACCCGGGTTTCCTTTGCATGCGCCATCAACATAAAGAGTGATTGTTTGTGACATATCTGAACCTGAACAATAAGCAGAATAAAAAATTGAGTATTTGCAATCCGAAAAGCGGGAGCAATATTCAAGTGTGATTTGAACCCATCCAAACTGGATTGGGGTGCCCAGAATTTTAGCATTCTTGAGCTATCTCTTGTATTGTAAAGCTAAATTCCGATTCTGAACGTTACAAAACTCATCTTTTTTAATTTCTTGTAACATTTCCATGCAAATCACGTTAAATTATTGCCTTGTCTAAGTGCCATGCTTTACTACAATGGCAAATCGAAGAAATAAACTAGCGTGAGTTGACTGGAAGTTTTTATGTATAAATCGAGCACTTTGATGTTGCAAAAATCTGCAACATCATTATTCAAAATCACTGTACTCACTTCTGCTCTAGCTGCGTTGGGAATTACTGCAGGTTGTTCTTCAACACCTTCGTCTGGCAAAACCTCATCTTCTAAACATGTGGGTTCAGGTTATCTGGATGCAAGTAGCCTAGATTCTTTAGAGGATTTACTTTCTGCAACGGATATGCGTGCTGTAGAAGGTGACCGTCTATTGGTGCTGAAACATGGTGATGTGTGGAAGCGGATGACGGTAGGTTTCAAGATGGATCTGAACCATTGGGATTCACGTATTGAGGCACAACGTAGCTGGTTTATTTCACGCCAACCTTATTTGGATCGTTTAAGTGCACGTGCCAGCCGTTATTTATACCACACTGTAAAAGAAGCGGAACGCCGTGGTATGCCAACTGAATTGGCGCTACTGCCGATTATTGAAAGTTCTTATGACCCTGCTGCAACCAGTAGTGCTGCGGCAGCAGGTTTATGGCAGTTTATTCCGAGTACGGGCCGTATTTATGGTTTACAGCAAACCAGCCTGTATGACGGTCGTCGTGACGTTGTCGAGTCGACGCGTGCAGCGTATGAATTTTTTGGTAGCTTATATAACCAGTTTGGCTCTTGGGAACTTGCATTGGCGGCTTATAATGCTGGACCAGGGCGTATTCAACAGGCGATTAACCGTAACCGTGCGGCAGGTTTGCCAACTGATTATTGGTCATTAAAACTTCCTCAAGAAACCATGAACTATGTGCCGCGTTTCTTGGCTGTTGCGCAGATTATTAAAAATCCGGGTGCTTATGGGGTAAGTTTGCCACCAATTGCCAACCGTCCTCACTTCCGTGAAGTGAGTTTGGCTGCACCACTCGAGTTAAATCAGATTGCTTCGATTACAGGTTTAAGTCGTGCTGAGCTCTATGCATTGAACCCGGGTTATCGTGGTGAAATGGTGGATCCAATGAGTCCAATGCGAATTCTGATTCCTGCGGATTTAAGCCCATCAATTGATGCAAAACTTCGTTCAGGCAAACCAAGTTCGGGTGGTTTCTGGGCAAGCAATAAAACACCACCAGCAATGAATAACAGTTCATCGAATACCTCAACGACGATTCGTACCACGACAAGCACTGGCTCTAGCACCAGTGCGGCAACGGTAACACCCCCGAATTTAACCGCAAGTAATACAACGCGCCCAACGACATCATCGACCAGTAAACTGAATACGCCACGCGGTTCAGATGCTTTAGCATCATTTGCAGCAGCTGCAGATGTACCGAGTGCGCCACGTATTCCAGTTGCGATTACCCCCGCTGCGAATATCAAACCAGTCAAAACCGAGCCACCCATTTCTTTGAAAGAGCGTGAGCAAATTAGTGCAGCAATCAAGGAAGAAGGTAAGAAGGAAACTGTTGCGCAAGCTTTAGAGCCACAAGCAACCCAAGCTGAACGAGATCAGGTGGTTGCGGAAATCAAGGCCATTGCACCGAAAGGTACAGAAATTGTCGATCCATTTGATGGCAAGATTAAGTTGACTGCCATTCAGACCAGCCAGTCCGTTGCTGATGAAAAAGGTCAAGAAGTGAGTAAGGGCTTTGCTTATCCGAAGAATTTGGTTGAAGACACTGCGACTGCAAATAGCGATGATGCGAAGCGCAATCAGGGTAAACCTTATATCAAAACGGATACCGATGTGGTGGTGGTTGCACCAAAAGGCAAGCGTAGTACCTATGTCGTACAGCCCGGTGATACGCTTGCAATCATTGCGCAGAAAAATGGTGTGAATTGGCGTGACATTGCGCAGTGGAACCAGATTGATCCAAACGGCACATTATTTGTTGGTACCAGTTTGTATCTTTATGATGCCAAACCTCAAGCTGAGCCTGTTAAAGCCGCTGAGAAGCCAGAGAGTTATGTGGTGCAGTCAGGTGATAGTTTGACCAATCTGGCCTCACGTTTTGATTTAACGCTGAAACAATTGGCTGATTATAATAACCTGTCTGTAACGGATGGTTTGTTCGTAGGGCAAAAACTCACTTTGATTGAGCCGAAAACGAATACTCGCACAGCACATCAAACGACACGTGCTACAGAAAGTAAAGCTGCAACGGCTGCAAAAGTTGCAACCAAATCGTATACCGTGAAACGTGGTGAATATTTAAAGTTGATCGCTGATCGTTATGCCTTATCGAACCAAGAATTGGCTGATCTAACATCGGGCTTAACGTCGAGCAGCAGTTTGTTTGCTGGACAAAAAATTAATGTGCCATTGCACGAAGTTTCTCAGACCCAAGATGAGCCTGAGCCAACAAAGGGCAATGTAAGTGCATCGACCAGTTATAAAACGGAAAGTTATACAGTACAACGTGGCGATACGTTATCAAGTATTGCGACCAAGTCGAAAATTTCGCTCAGTGAATTAGCTGATTTGAATAACTTGAAGTCAAATAGTGGCGTACGTTTGGGGCAAAGCTTAAAGATTCCAGCGGGTTCAACTGTACCTGACCAATATGTAGTTCAGTCTGGCGATAGCTTGAATGCGATTGCAGCCAAGTACAATCTACAACTCAGCTATGTTGCCGATTTGAATGGCTTGGAGCGAACAGCAGGAGTACGTGTTGGTCAGCGTTTAAAGTTAAGCGGTGATGTACCTGCAAAAACGACGACCAGCAATACGGCTAAAGCGAGAGATGAAAGTACCCCAGATGTCTATACTGTCAAGTCGGGTGATACCTTAGGCAATATCGCGAGTCGCCATAATTTGCAGTTGGATTATGTTGCGGGTTTAAATGGTTTAACTCGGACCAGTAATGTTCGTCTCGGTCAGAAACTGAAGTTGACAGGTGATCTTCCAAAAGCTGAAGCGGCAAAAGCCGACAACACTAAAACAGCTCCTAAGGCTGCGGCGTCAAGTCGAAATACTGAAAAATATAGTGTTAAAGCGGGTGAGTCACTGAACAGCATTGCCAGTCGTTTCGGGATGTCGGGTCGTGAATTGGCTGATTTAAATGATCTCAAAGCCAATGCAAGTTTACAGCGTGGTCAAAGTATCTCAGTTCCTAAAACAGTAACTGAATACAAAGTAAAGCGTGGCGATACCTTAATTGGTTTAGCAAGCCGTTATGGTTTGGAGACCAGCGCCTTGGCTGAAATGAATGATCTGACCCCAAGTACTCAATTACGTATTGGTGATGTCATTAAAGTGCCTAGCTTGTAATTACAGATGAGCTTTTCGCTTTTCACAAAAAGGCTTAGTCTATGTTATGGACTAAGCCTTTTTACTCCGATTGCCTTTGCGGCAATACAAACCACACCTTATTTGGCCATGCATGTGCAGCCGAAATATGCACAGCTCAAAGCGATGCCTTATGCCAATCCAAATGCACCTAAGGGAGGAGTCCTGAGTCAATCCAGTTTGGGAACATTTGATAATTTAAATAGCATGAATGGCAAGGGCAGTTCGACTGAAGGGGTCAATTATCTATTCGATAGTTTAATGGATCGTTCATTGGATGAACCACGGGTCATGTATCCATTATTGGCGGAAAAGGTCAGTTACGATCCAGAGCATCTACAATCAGTGACTTTCCATTTGAATCCACATGCGCGATTTAATAATGGTCAGCCTGTCACCGCAGAAGATGTCAAATTTACCTTTGAGATGTATCAAACTAAAGCCAATTTAGGTTTTCAGATGTATTTGTCTGATTTGGCTAAAACAGAAGTATTGTCCAGATACCAGATTAAATTTACGTTTAAATCGAAGAATAATGTGGAAATGCCGCTGATTGTGGCAAGCCTTCCGATCTATTCAAAACTAGACTGGAACAACAAAGACTTTACGCGGGTGACATTACAACCGATTGTCGGGTCTGGCCCCTATGTGATTGACCGGATTGATGCAGGCCGGAGTATTAGCTATAAACGCAGCCCAAACTATTGGGCCAAAGATTTGCCTGTGAATAAAGGTCGTTATAACTTTGATCGACTTAAGTATGTGTATTATCGAAATTTAGAGGTCAGTTTCGAGGGCTTTAAAGCTCGGCAGTTCAATTTATATGAAGAAAAAAATATCCGTAATTGGGTGACTGCCTATCATTTTCCAGCAGTTAGGTCGGGCTTGATCAAGACTTATAAAGCGCGTTTGGGAACGCCGTTGGATATTCAAAGTTTGGTGTTTAATATCCGCCGTGCCCCCTTGAATGATATCCATCTTCGTCAGGCATTAACCTATGCTTATGACTTTGAATGGCAAAATAAAGCTTTATTTTTTAATCAGAATCAGCGCTTACAAAGCTATTTTGACAATACCGATTTGGCAGCAACGGGCCGACCGAGTACCGCCGAGCTAAAAATCTTGAATCCGTTCTTGGCTCAGTTAGATCCAGTCATGCGTCAAGGAGTGCTGGCGGATTGGCATTATCCTGTTTCCGATGCGAGTGGTTTCAATCGACAGAATTTATTGGCAGCGCAAAAGGTTTTAAAAGATGCGGGCTATGTTATTCGCCAAGGTCGATTGTATGATCGTCAGGGAAACGCGATTCGCATTGAGTTATTGATGCAGCAAGAGAACCCACAACGTGAATTGATGCCTTTTGTGCGTAATCTGGGGCGTTTAGGGATTCAGGTCAATCTCAGACAAGTCGATGTTCCCCAATATATGGAACGGATTCGGCATCAAGATTTTGATATGATGGTACTGAAATTGCCACAGACCTTGACGCCAGGCAAAGAGCAAGCCCAGTTTTGGGGGAGTGCTGCCGCGGATGAAGCAGGGAATTACAACTATTCAGGAATAAAGAACCCTGCAATTGATCAGATGATTAGGAAGATTGTGGCGGCAAAAACACGTGAAGAAGTGGTGTTGTATACGCGCGTACTCGATCGTTTGCTGCGAGCAGGTTATTATCAGATCCTGACTTATGGGAAACCCGAACGATGGTTCGCCTATTGGGATATATATCAGCAACCACAAATTAAACCAAAGCTTTCTGTGGGGTGGGAATACTGGTGGGTTGATGCTGCGAAAGCTAAAAAACTTGATCAGCCTGTGCAAAAATCTGGATTAAAATAATCAAGGATCTTACTAAATGCTTCACTATATTCTGAAAAGAATGTTATTGATGATCCCAACCTTATTTTTCATTTTATTGATTAATTTTATTATTGTGCAAATTGCACCCGGCGGGCCTGTCGAACAAGCGGTTCAACAAATCCAGAATGCACAGGGTTTAGGGGCAGGTAGTCATTCACAATCTACACTCGGTACACTGGCACAGTATCAGGGTGCACGTGGCTTAAGCCCGGAGATGATTGAAAAAATCAAAGCACAGTATGGTTTTGATCGACCGGCCTATGAGCGCTTTGGATTAATGCTCAAAGGGTATTTGACGCTGGATTTCGGCAGCAGTTTTTTTAAAGATAAGCCTGTAACGCAGCTACTCTATGAAAAATTGCCAGTCACGCTGTCTTTGGGGATTTGGAGCACTTTTCTGATTTACCTGATTGCGATTCCTCTGGGCATTAAAAAAGCCAAAAATAATGGTTTGCTGTTTGATCAATCCAGTTCATTGTTGCTTGCAGTAAGTTATGCGATCCCATCTTTTGTTTTTGCCATTTTGCTGATTGTTTTTTTTGCAGGAGGTAGTTATTTACAATGGTTTCCGTTGCAAGGTTTGGTATCGGAAAACTTTGCCCAGCTGAGTCTATTGGCAAAAATAAAAGATTATCTATGGCATATGAGTTTGCCGATTCTGAGCATGGTATTGGGGAGTTTTGCTGCACGCACCTATCTGATTAAATATTCATTTGTAGAAGAGCTGAAAAAGCCCTATGTGCTGACTGCACGATCAAAAGGCCTAAACGAAAATCAGATCCTTTATGGGCATGTTTTTCGTAATGCAATCTTGGTGGTGGTGGCAGCTTTACCGGAAACACTGGTCGGGATTTTCTTTGTAGGTAACTTATTTATCGAGATTATCTTTAATCTGGATGGCATTGGCTTATTAGGTTTTGAGGCAATTACCCAGCGTGATTATCCTGTCATTTTTGGAACTCTTTTTTTATTTACTCTATTTGGAATGATTTTGCGGTTAATCGGTGATTTACTCTATCACGTGATTGATCCGCGTATTGATTTTGAATCAAGAGGTGGGCAATGATGTCACCTTTAATGCGCGCACGATTTTCTCGCTTTCAGCATAATCAGCTTGGTTTTCGTTGTTTTATTCTATTTATAATTATTTTTGTTTTGTCGCTATTTGCCGAATTCATTGCTAATGATAAACCGCTGTTGGTTCATTATCAGCAGTCTTTTTATTTCCCGATCATTCGGGATTATCCAGAAACGACCTTTGGCGGTGTTTTTGAAACCACTGCAGATTATCAAGATCCTGTGGTGAAGCAATTAATTGAAAAGCAGGGCTGGATGATTTCCCCACCGGTGTCTTTTTCCTATCAATCTCCCAATTTATCACTTGCGGTGCCTGTGCCATCAAAACCAAGTCCACAGAACTGGCTTGGAACGGATGATCAAGGTCGCGATGTATTTGCCCGAATTCTCTATGGTCTTCGCATTTCCCTCTTATTTGGATTTGCCCTGACACTGTGTTCTGCTGTTGTTGGCATTATTGTGGGGGCAATACAGGGGTATTACGGTGGCTGGATTGATCTGATTGGACAACGGGTGCTAGAGGTGTGGGGCGGTTTGCCAATGCTGTTCATTGTCATGATTCTGGTCAGTATGTTTAGCCCCAGTGTATATTGGCTATTTCTGATCATGTTGCTATTTGGCTGGACGGAGTTGGTTGGATTGGTACGGGCAGAATTCTTGCGCGCGCGCAATCTTGATTATGTTCGGGCAGCGCAAGCGTTGGGGGTAAGTGATGATCAAATTATCTTTAAGCACATCTTGCCTAATGCTATAAGCTCTAGTCTGTCACAGATTCCGTTTATGTTGACCGCGAATATCATTGCTTTAACTGCATTGGATTTTTTAGGTTATGGTCTACCTCCTGACGCGGCTTCGCTCGGAGAGTTATTATTACAAGGTAAAAATAATCTCGATGCACCTTGGCTGGTGCTTTCAGGATCCTTTACTTTGGCGATTGTACTGTCTTTATTGATTTATATTGGGGAGGCAGCGCGTGATGCATTCGACCCAAGACGCTAAGACTGTTTTACAGCCTTTATTAAGTGTTCAGCAACTCAAGATCCAAAACGAAATAGGACACTGTTTGGTCGAGCATTTGAGCTTCGATGTTTACTCTGCCCAAACGGTGGCGATTGTCGGTGAAAGTGGTTCTGGGAAATCAATCAGTGCGCTTGCCCTATTGGGGTTGTTACCCGAGAACTTGGCGGTGCAAGGGCGAGTTGAATTTGCTGGCCAAGCGTTTTTGTCTGCTCACCAAGCTCAATTGCAGCAGCTTCGCGGCAAACGAATTGCCATGGTTTTTCAAGAACCAATGACAGCATTGAATCCTTTGCACTGTGTAGAAAAAATAATTGCTGAAAGCCTGATTTTATCTGGGTTTAGTAAGGCAGATATTCGACAGCAGACGCTTTCTTTATTACAAGAGGTTGGGCTTGTTGAGGCAGAGCAAATTCTGAAATGCTATCCACATGAATTATCAGGAGGGCAACGACAACGGGTGATGTTGGCGATGGCCTTGGCTTTAGAGCCTGAAATTTTGATCGCAGATGAGCCAACGACAGCTTTAGATGTGGTGCTACAAGCCCAAATTTTAGCGTTGTTAAAACGGTTACAACAGCAGCGAAAGATGGCACTTATTTTGATTAGCCATGATCTGAATTTAATTCGGCATTATGCAGATCAGGTTGTGGTACTCAATCAAGGGCGAGTTGAAGAGCAGGGTGAGGTCAATGAAATTTTTACACATCCCAAGACGGTATATACGCAGAATCTACTGAATCATGATTTTGGGCAGGCTTTGCAGCTACAACCCAGCCAGAGATTACTGGAATTAAAAAATGTTACGGTAAAATATCCTATCAGAGGTGGGCTATTTAATCGGATTCAATCCTATAAAGTTGCCGCTGAAGCTGTGAGTTTTAGCTTATCGCAAGGCGAGGCTTTGGGTATTGTTGGGGAAAGTGGTTCAGGGAAGTCTTCGTTGGCGTTGGCTATCACGCGGTTGATCAAAAGTGAAGGTGAAATCCTTTTCCAGAAGAATAATTTAAACCAATTGACCCGAAAACAGCTTCGGCCACTTCGCCAAGATTTCCAGATTGTCTTCCAAGACCCTTTCAGTAGCTTAAATCCACGAATGTCTGTTGAACAAATTATTGCAGAGGGGCTTCAGCTGCAACGTATTTCCAAGCAACAGTGTCATGAGCAAATTGACGCTGTGCTTGCAAAAGTCGAATTGTCTACAACAGAAAGAACTAAGTATCCTCATCAGCTCTCTGGCGGTCAGCGGCAACGTGTAGCGCTTGCTCGTGCATTGGTCTTGAATCCCAAGCTACTGATTCTGGATGAACCGACGTCTGCTTTAGATCGCACCACCCAACTGGCCATCATTCAGTTACTGCGTCGTTTGCAGCAACAAGAAAAAATCAGTTATGTGTTTATCAGTCATGACTTACAAGTCATTCAAGCGCTTTGTCAGAAAGTCATGGTCATGCATCACGCCAAAGTCTTGGAATATCAAGCAACAGCACTTTTATTTAGCCAGCCTCAGACGGAATACACGCGTCAACTCATTTCTGCCAGCACATATTCTCATTGTAATTAAATTGACATATGCTATTGTCAGTTTGTCGGAAGAGAGCTTGACAGTCAAAATAATCAGATTAAATTAGAGTAAAAGCTCTAATAGTAGCAGAGGATGGCCATGAGTCAGATTGCAGATAGTATCCAGATTCGGAACACCACATTTAAAAACCGTATTATTAAAGGGGCCATGAGTGAAGCGCTGGCAAATGATGCTGGACAGCCGAATGATGTGTTAATTGGTTTATATGAGGCTTGGGCAAAAGGTGGACTCGGTTGTGCCGTCACCGGTAATGTGATGGTGAATATTGGTGCCAAGAATGAGCCTGGTGTGGTTGCAATTGAAACAGAACGGGATTTGGAAAAATTACAGCAATGGGCTGCGATTGGCAAAAAATACGGCATGGTGCAATTGATTCAGTTGTCACATCCTGGTCGGCAATGTCCTAAGGGGCTCAATAAAGAGACTGTCGCGCCATCAGCGGTGCCATTTAGTCCCATGCTTGCTGCAATGTTTGGCACACCACGTGAGCTCAAACATGAAGAAATTTTAGATATTATTCAGCGTTTTGCAACGGCCGCAGCGGTATGCGAAAAGGCTAGGTTTGAGGGGGTGCAGTTTCATGGTGCACATGGTTATCTCATCAGCCAGTTTTTATCACCTCTGACCAACAAGCGTACCGATCAATGGGGTGGTTCGATTGAGAACCGTATGCGATTCTTGCTGGAAATTTATAAGGCAGTCCGTGAGGCGACCTCTGAAAATTTCATCATTTCGGTCAAACTAAATTCGGCGGATTTTCAGCGCGGTGGTATTACTGAAGATGATGTCATTACTGTATTTAAGGCAATTGATGCAGCGGGGATCGATATTATTGAAATCTCGGGAGGGACTTATGAGGCGCCAGCAATGGCAGGAGTAAAAGCCGAATCCCGTAAAGCCAGTACCGTTGCACGTGAGGCATATTTCTTAGAGTTTGCCGAGAAGATCCGCCAACATGTCTCTTGTAAGTTGATGGTGACGGGGGGCTTTCGTACCGTAGAAGGAATGAATGCTGCACTTGAAAGTGGTGCATGTGATTTTATTGGAATTGCACGCCCATTGGCAGTTGAAACGGATCTGACAGACCGTTTAATTGCAGGGCATGATGTTCGTTATGCTGTAAAACCAATTAAAACAGGGATTCCCTTTGTCGATAAGATGGCGATCATGGAAATCATCTGGTATGCCGCACAGTTCAAAGCGATTGGGCAGGGCAAGAAGCCAAATCCAAAATTATCCCCATTGTTGGTATTCTTGAACTATGCGAAAGGGAATATCAAAGCGGTGGTGAAAGGTCGTGTCAATTCGCGTAAATCTGCTTGATCTGATTTAGGGTTCTACGGAACCCTTTATTTTGACAAATAAAAAAGCCACTGTCTTAAGATGCAGTGGCTTTTTCAAATTTGGCGTCCCTACGGGGATTCGAACCCCGGTTACCGCCGTGAAAGGGCGATGTCCTAGGCCTCTAGACGATAGGGACTTCTTGAGGTGGGTGTATATTAGGGTTCTGTCACCAAACTGTCAAGAAGGTGAGGAGACAGTTTGTTCAAAATATAGCAAAACAGTTCAGCGGTCTTCTGCGTATCGTACAAAGCAGAGTGTGCTTCCTTACCATCAAACTCGATTCCGGCCTGAATACAGGCACGTGCCAACACGGTTTGCCCAAACATGACCGCACTTAAGGTCACCGTATCAAACACCGAAAAGCTGTGAAAAGGATTCTGGTTTTTGGTTCCAGAACGTGCAATTGCTGCTTGTAAAAAACCCAAGTCGAAATGTGCGTTATGACCGACCAATACCGCGTGGGTACAGTGCTGGGCTTTGCGTACTTCATTCAATGATTTGAAAATGCGACGTAAAGCACTTCGTTCATCCTCAGCCATCGCAACACGCATTGGGTTGAATGGGTCAATCCCAATAAAATCGAGCGAGCGTCGATCCAGATTGGCACCTTCGAATGGGTTGATATGCGCTTGGAATGATGGACCTGGTACAAATTGACCTTGTTCATCATAAACAATTGGAATACAGGCAATTTCAAGTAGGGCATCGGTTTGTGAGTTAAAACCTGCTGTTTCGACATCGACAACAACAGGTAAAAATCCACGAAAACGCTGTCCAATGACAGGCGCTTTATTTTCTTCTTGGGTCACACTTTTCTCCATTGCAGTGTTTTACCTGCATGAAGTGGAATAATTTTCTGATCTTCAAGGTAATCAAAAGATTCAGCGACGGTAATGTCTTCTTTGACGAGCGTAATGGTTGAAGTATTACGTGGTAAACCATAGAAGTCAGCACCAAACATGCTGGCAAAACCTTCCAGACGTTCTAGTTTACCGACTTGGTCAAATGCCTGTGCATAAAGCTCAATGGCATTAGGTGCGCTATAGCAGCCTGCACAACCACAGGCATTCTCTTTGGCATTTTGTGCATGTGGAGCACTATCTGTACCTAAGAAGAATTTTGGATTGCCGCTGGTTGCTACTTCCAGCAAGGTGGTTTGATGCGTTTGACGTTTTAAAATTGGTAAGCAATAGAAATGTGGTTTGACGCCACCCACTAACATATCATTGCGGTTGAATAATAAATGTTGAGGCGTAATGGTTGCTGCAACATTACGATCTTGTTCCAGTACAAAATTTGCCGCATCACTTGTTGTAATGTGTTCTAGTACGACTTTTAATTGTGGGAACTGCTTCAGTAACGGTGACAGTACTTCATCTAGGAATCTTTTTTCACGATCAAAAATGTCAACATGATTATGCGTGACTTCACCATGAAGCAACAGAGGAACTTGATGTTCTTCCAGTTGTTCGATCACAGCGTACACTTTACGAATATCACTAACGCCATTATCTGAGTTAGTGGTTGCACCCGCAGGATAAAGCTTGATGGCATTGACAAATTCAGACTCTTTAATTTTACGCACTTCATCCGGAGAAGTGTGATCGGTAAAATAAAGCACCATACGCGGATCAAAATGAAGCCCTTCTGGGACATGGGCAAGAATACGCTCGCGATAGGCTAAAGCTTCATCTACAGTTTTGACGGGTGGAACAAGATTGGGCATACAAATTGCGCGTGCAAATTGTTTGGCTAAATCAGGGACAGTACGTTTTAAAGCTAAACCATCACGCAGGTGTGCGTGCCAATCATCTGGTTGCAAAAGTGTAAGAGTATTCAAGGTCTACTTCAAACTTAAAAATAATACAAATAATAATGCATAAAGTGTGAAAATGGTAACTACAATTACGGATAAGTGGTTAAGCAAAGCACATGACAAAATGAGAATTTATGTTATTTTTTATGCGGCACAAAAATAGTGCAGTATAAAAAGAGTGTATGGGATGGACAATGGCTATGATCTTGATCAGTTGCAGAGGTCAAAAGAAGACCTAGAGCAGCTTGTTGCCCAACATTCTAAGTCAAAGAGTTCCCATCAAACTTTACCTCAACAACTAGAAAATGAATTTTGGACCTTTAATGTTGATCGCACCCGCCTCAATGCGATTCAGTTCTTTGGTCAGGGGGTGATTACCTATACTGTTTTTGTTCTGTTGATTTTACCTTCTAACTTTATTGTCATACGTGCAAGTGAGCATTTTGTGCTCGACTTTATCTACAGTATTCTGAGTTTAATGGTCGTTGGTATTGCACTTTTCTTATTCTGGGTCTTCTCAAGATTTAAAACGCTGAGCAATTTATTTTATCCGACAGCCTGTCTCATTGTTTTCTTGACCATTGTATTGACCTCCGTGTTGATGATGAGTGTTTCCAATCTGGTATTGCAGAATCAGGCGATGGTATTGATTGCCTTTCTATATATGTTGGGATTTATTCTGAGTGGCATCCGACCATTACATATGTTGTGGATTGGCTCATTTGCTGCAATTTCTATCTTGTTTATTTTATATTTACTCAATCATACAAGTGACTTTTTAATGATTGGGCGGACGCTGATTGGAAGTTTACTGCTCGGTTTTTCGATTAGTGTGATGTTGACGTCCAAAGAAAGAAAAATATTTATAAAGTCGAAAATCTCAGAAATTGATGAACAGATTTTGCGGATACAGGCCTCTGAGTTGTTACATTTGAGTCAGCATGACGAACTGACCGATGTATCAAATCGACGTACTTTTGAAGAAATGTGCCGTTATTATTATGATTTATCTTGTAGAGAGCGAAAATCATTGTCTGTACTTTTTATCGATATTGATTTTTTCAAAAATTACAATGATTTTTATGGGCATCAAATGGGTGACCAAGTGATCTCGGCTATCGCGAAAAGCATCAAAAGTTCAATTCGGCATATGGATTTTATTGCACGATATGGTGGAGAGGAATTTGTGGTCTTGTTGCCAGAGACTTCAGCTCAAGGAGCTTATGCTGTAGCAACCAATATTTATCGAGCAATTGACCGCTTAATGATTCCTCATGAAAAATCCTTAGTCGCAAATCATGTGACCATTAGCTTGGGGATAACTGTTTTTAATGGCAATCCAAAAATTAGTCAGGAGCTTTTGATTGATACGGCAGATAAAGCCTTATATCGTGCGAAGCAATTAGGTCGCAATCAGATTTATTATCAGCCACTCCCCAACGTAGAATAAAATATTTAAGCGAAAAAAAACCGAAGATCAATGTTGGTCTTCGGTTTTTATCAAATAACTTTTACATTATTCCAAGAATTTTACAGTTACACCTGAGCGTACTTTATTACCTAAATCATTCGCATCCCAGTTGGTTAAACGGATACAACCATGTGATGCAGTTTTAGAGATCAACGATGGGTTTGGTGTACCATGAATACCAAATGATTTCTTGCTTAAACCAATCCAGATATTCCCCACTGGCGCGTTAGGACCAGGTGGTAAAGTGAGTGGTTTAAGGTTCTTACCTTGTACAAAGTTCGATGGTGAGTAGCTATAGTACGGGTTGCGAGCAACACCGACTACTTTATAGGTACCCGTTGGAGAAGGCGTGTCAGAACTACCAATTGTTGCAGGAAATGAAGCAATCATTTGGTTACGGCTGTTGAATAAATACAGCTGTCTTGCACCTTTGTGCGCAACGATCAAATGAATATCTTCTGGTAAATCATTGCGGACATTGGCAACAATGATTTTCTCGCCAGGTTTTTTAAAGGTTGCCGTTGGATTCAGTTTCTTTAAGAAATTTTCATCCATATGGAATTTTTCACCTAACATTTCTGTTACGCGGGTGTAATACAAACCTTTCATTTTTGCTTGTAAGGCGTAGTCTGACGGGATTGAATCCGCATACGGGCCTTTAAAGTCAGCATCGGTGAGTGTGTATTCAACATAAGCCGGTTTGGTTTGCTTAGCAACCAATGCATCCCATGTTTCTTTAGTCAGTTGACCTGTTGGCGTTAAACCATTCATTTGCTGGAATGATGCAATGGCTTTTAATGTATTTTTACCATTTGCGCCATCAATTGCACCTGGTGAAGCATGCGCGTTATTCAGCATCACATGAGCGCGTGCATAGGCTGGAAGCTGTCCTCTGGGTAAGGTTTCAGGCCATTCAGCATTATTGATACTATCCAATGTCCATGAAATTTTAGCAGTAGGTGCAGCCGTTGCAGTATCTGGTGTATTTTCTAATTTTTGAGAGACGACGGATGCAGCACCTGTATTCACTTGAGGATCAGATGTTGCTGGCGCAGCAACGCTAGAGGCTGGATCAGCAGCAACACCAGAAGTGGTACGATCAATTGCTAAGGGATCAATTGGATCTTGTACTGAACCTGCGACTTTTTTGGGATTTAATGGTTGCTCAGTTGTTGGCGCAGCAAAAGCAACATTAGTAAGAATACAACTTAAACTCATAGCGAGTAATGAGCGAACAAACATGTAATTCAACCTTAAGAATTATTCATATTGAGATATAAGATGTTGCAAGTATTACAGAAAATAATACGGCTTGCAGTAGCAGTTTTGTGTAAAAGCGAAATTTATTTGAAGGGAGGGCTTTTGTATGGCATTGCGGTTATAAATTCCTAGATAACTTTGTTATGATGCGCTCTACATGAAAGAATTTAGAGATTGGTAATGACAACGTTGAAAAATGATCGTTTTTTACGAGCTTTATTACGTGAACCTGTAGACACCACACCTGTATGGATGATGCGTCAAGCAGGACGTTATTTACCAGAATATCGTGAAACTCGTGCGCAGGCAGGAGACTTTCTATCTTTATGTAAGAATACCGAATTTGCGTGTGAAGTGACATTGCAACCATTGCGCCGTTATGAACTGGATGCTGCGATTTTATTTTCAGATATTTTGACTGTACCCGATGCATTGGGTTTAGGCCTATATTTTGAAACAGGTGAAGGGCCAAAATTTCATAAAACAGTGCGTACTGAACAGGATGTGGCGAATTTACCAAAGCTCAATGCCAAGTCCGATTTAGCTTATGTGATGAATGCGGTCTCGACCATTCGTTCTGCGTTACATGGACAAGTGCCATTAATTGGTTTTTCGGGAAGCCCGTGGACTTTAGCAACCTATATGATTGAAGGTGGTTCAAGCAAAGAATTCCGTTTTACTAAAAATATGATGTATGCACAGCCAGAAGTATTACATGCTTTACTGGATCATTTAGCGGATTCAGTGATTGATTATCTGAATGCACAAATTGATGCGGGTGCACAAGCGATCCAGATCTTTGACAGTTGGGGTGGTGCATTGGCGCATAGAGAATATGTTGAATTCTCATTGAATTATATGACCAAGATTATTGCAGGTCTCCAACGCGAGAAAGATGGCCGTCGTATTCCAATTATTGTTTTCACCAAAGGCGGTGGACAATGGTTAGAGACCATGCTGACGACAGGTGCAGATGCATTTGGTTTGGATTGGACGACACCACTTTATACTGCACGTGATGTGATTGCTGGTCGCGCGGCCTTACAAGGTAATTTAGATCCTGCCGTGCTTTATGGCTCAGCTGCTTCAATTGAAAAATCAGTGAAAGCGATGTTGGATGATGCTTATGCCAACGGGGAAAAAACGGGTTATATCGCAAATCTGGGCCATGGTATTACCCAATGGGTTGATCCTGCGCAGCCAAAGATTTTTGTTGATACTGTACACGAATACAGTGCCAAATATTTAGGTTGATATTTAAACCATATTTCAAGGTCTACATGTTAGGGTCAGTTTTGTGCAATTGATTGTTTTACCACTCAATTTTATCACTAAGGCAGCTTCGGCTGCCTTATTTGGATTGTTGCTTTTGATTGCATTTGCAATCACTGCGCCGATGGGAAGCCATGAATATTATGGTTTATTTCGTTATGACTATTTACTGTTTTATGCTCTGATTATTCAGGCCTGTCTGATTTACTTAAAACTGGAGTCATGGGCAGAGGCGAAGGTGATTGCATTATTCCATATCATGGCAATGGGGATGGAAATCTTTTTGACGCATCCTGCTATCGCATCGTGGCAATATCCTCAGCCAGCTGTTTTTAAAATACTTACTGTGCCTTTGTTTGCAGGTTTTATGTATTCAGCGGTTGGTAGTTTTTTTGCCCGTTCTTTACGACTTTATCATGTCGCTTTCGAAAAACTTCCCAGTTTCGGTAATATGCTAGGCTTGGCTGTATTGTCGTATCTTAACTTTATGACCAAATTTTTTATTCCAGATATTCGTGTTGGGTTATTTATTTGGAGTGTTTTGATTTTTTGGAAAACCAAGCTGTCTTTTCAACTTGAGCAACGTCATTTTAAAGTTCCGATGTTACCCGTTTTACTTTTGCTCGCTTTTCTGATCTGGATTGCTGAAAATATTAGTACGTTTTATAAAATTTGGTTGTATCCAAGCCAAGTGGATGCATGGCATATGGTAGGCTGGGGCAAGTTAGGGTCATGGTATCTGTTATTATTACTCAGTCTGGTTTTGGTATTAAAAATCTTGGGTACGAGAGATAAAAATGGCTCTTGGCGGTTAAACTAACGAAGATAGTAGACCATTTTGTGAACAATTTAAATTTAGTCTTCTTTAGTTTTTATTTTGTATTTATAAAAATATAATAGATATAAGTGTTAAGAAATTTGATTGAATAAGTGTGAAAAATGAGGCTGTTTCTTGTAATGAATACGTGTTTGACCATTTTTTTTTACATTAAAGGACATTTGTTTTTTTTATATGGAACATGGTTTATAAGGTGAGCTCGAATAGTTAAGTTACGCTGAAGTATCTTATGGAAAAAATAGTCAATATATTCTTAATCACGACAATGTTGGGTCTGACAGCTTGTACTTCCATGCCATTTGGTGGAGGAGCATCTGCTGAAAAATTTCAACAGAGTTATCTACAACAGAATTTGATTAAAGGTAAAACGACCAAAGCTGATATTGTGGCTAAATATGGTGAGCCTGTGAGTAAGAGTGTTCATGCTAGTGGACGGGAAACTTGGGTCTATCGGTCTTCAAAATCGAATTCAGCTATTGAATCATTGAGCTCATCTTCATCGACAGTCAATACTGGTTTAGGAATTATTAAAAATCGTCTAATGGCTGCAATTCCAGGCGGTGGGCTCGGAGAGGTTGGAGCAATGGTTAATTCAGCTAAACATGATGCAGTCAACGCGGCAATGACGACAGGGCAAAGTGATAAAGCCGCTTCTCTAGTAATCAGTTTTAATGCTAAAGGTGCTATCGAGAGCTATATGCTTGGTCTATAATTATTTCCTATAGTATGGCTTTGATGATGTTCTAGATCACGGCAAATCGCCGTGATTTTTTGACTTCATCAACAAATTATTCAATTTAATCGTGGTTTTGATAGTTAAGTTATTATTAAATAATATTTAAATTTAGGCTTTATTGACTTCTCTTATTATAAATATTTCAGATATATTTCAAAATTTATTTGCTAAAACTAGCTAAGCTCGTTATTTTAACTTCTGTGTAAGAAGAATTGCACAACACAATAGTGATAAAAATAGCGAAATATAATTCTTGCTGGAGATCGTTCCTATGTTAAAAAAAATTGCATTAGCTGCTTTGTTAGCTGCTGGTTCAACTGTTGCAATGGCTGATAATGATGTCGGTTGTGGTGCTGGTACCCAAATTTGGGCTGGTAAAAAAGGCGTTGCACCAAAAATTCTAGCTGCAACAACCAATGGTATCTTTACCAATCAATTACTAGGTATTACATTTGGTACTTTAGGATGCCGTCAAGGCGGTACAGTCACCGCTCAAGTGGTGACATTCACCAATGAAAATGCTGAATCTTTAGCACGTGATATGGCGGTGGGGCAAGGTGAAAGCTTAAATGTTCTTGCTGAATTAATGCAAATTAAAGCCAATGACAAAGCACGTTTCTTTGCTGTGTCTAAAGCAAACTTTGCTGAAATTTATTCAAGCAAAAATACCAACTCACTACAAGTTTTAGATGCTTTACAAGGTGTGATGGCGAAAGACGCTGTGCTTAAAGCATACGTTTAATTGTTGCACGATAAAACCCTGTCTTGATGGCAGGGTTTTCTTATAATGATTCTGATTATTTTAAAAATTGCGATTGAATGAAATTAGCTACTTTTGCGTTTGCATCTTTGTTGTCTCACTTTGTCCATGCAGCGGTTGAATCTGATGTTCAGACTTATTTGGACCTTGCCAATCGAAAACAATTAGATCAACAGACCACTTGGCTACGTTTGATGTATGCCGACAACAAGCAAAACAGTGAAGTTGCTTACAGCGGCTATTTTTATGCAAAAGATGGTAGAACCAATTTAAAGCAGGAATTACACGCTGATATTCGTGCCTTATTTGTTGAGGCTGCAGATAATCAATCCATTCGTTGTAAATTTCCAGCCCGTAGCCGTTGGCTGATGCAACAGCTTAATATCGAGGCTCAACAACTTCCCAAAGCTAACTGCAATGAATTTGAGGACTGGATCAATCAAATCAAGCCGCATAAAGCCACTTTGATCTATGCCACAGATTTTATGGGTAATCCAAGTTCGATGTTTGGGCATACTTTATTGCGTTTGGACCCTAAAGATCAGAAGCAATTAAACTTGGTGTCCTATGCGGTCAATTATGCGGCCACAGTCAGAGGCGAGGACAACTGGTCTTATGCGTGGAAAGGTTTGACAGGGCAGTATCCTGGTGAATACTCCCTGATGCCGTATTATCGCAAAGTAAAAGAATATGGTGATTTTGAAAGCCGTGATTTATGGGAATATGAACTCAATTTAACACCAGAAGAAACTCGCTTTCTGGTTGAACATATTTGGGAAATGCAACATGTGAGTTTCCCTTATTATTTTGTCAGTGATAACTGTGCTTATCGTTTATTGGGATTGATTGACTTGGTTCGTCCTAATTTAAACCTAAAACAGCAGTTCAATTATGCTGCGATTCCGATTGAAACCCTGAAAGTGGTTGATCAACAGAATTTGGTCGAGGAAGTGGTTTATCGCCCTGCACTTGAAACACAATTGCTTGCACAAGCCAAACAACATGGTACTGCTTTAGCTAAAGTTGCTCATCAAGTCGCTTTTACCGAAATGGATAAAGTTCAACCCATTTTAAACACCTATCAGCCACAAGATCAGGCCAAGATTTTAGAAATGGCCTATGATGATTTATATCTGCAATATATCAGTCAACAGATTGATGCTGATTTTGCCCAGCCGCAATTACGGCAGTTACTTGCACAGCGCAGTCAAATTGATATTGATAAGCAGCGTCAAGAACCGATACGTCCGAAAAAACAACCTGTAGAAGGTCATCGTGCGCGGAATCTTTCGGTGAATGTGGGTGAAGTACAAGGACAAAAGTTTATTGAACTTGGGCATCGTCAAGCCTATCACGACTTGATTGATCCACAAGGTGGCTATCGTACAGGTGCACAATTATTATTTTTAGACGGCAATCTGCAATACCGTGATGACAGACTCAAGCTCGAACATTTAGATCTTTTATCGGTCAACTCCTATAACCCCATTCAACCGTTTAAATCACCATTAACGTGGGGTTTTAATTTAGGTTGGAAACAAGAAGCGATTGAGAAGGGGCAGTTTAGTGAAGATGCCCAACATGGGGTGATGAATCTGAACATGCAAGTGGGCTATAGCATGGCCGATTATGATCGTCGACATTTGTGTTATGCGCAGCTACAAAGCCATATTCAAGGCGGAAAGGCTTTGGATAAGGGCTGGCGTGTTGGGGCAGGACCAACTTTAGGATGTATGAATCAGTGGTCAGACAATATCAATAGCGTGGTACAAGTTGAACTGCCGTATTGGCAAGACCTAAGTCAATGGAATCTAAGAGTGGGTACACAGCTTCAATATAGCTTAAGTAGCAACCATGCCTTGCGCTTAAAGTGGGATTTTGAACAGCAAGATCATAAAGACTGGAACAAAGTGGGATTGGGTTATGTCCGTTTTTTTTAAGTCTAAACTAGGCTTGATCACTTGAATTTACAAGGATCAAACCTCAACAATCACATAGTATTTTTTAACTTTTTCAATGACTTCAAATGTACCCACAAATGCCGGTGGGATAATTCCAGCATTGCCAGCACTCACTTCAATAAATGAATTGCTTTTCGCATCATGGATACGGACAGTGCCTTCAATGATTTGAAAAAACTCTTGTTTATTATCTGCAAATTGAATATTCCAAGCGCCAATTTCACATTGCCAGATGCCGCAGTCCATATGTGGATGTTCATATAAACTATAGGTTAAACGTTCAGGATTACCTCGAACCAGACGATCGGGACGAGGGTAATCAATACTTGCTTCATTTGCGATTAAATCGCCAAAACCTGCTAACTGAATGGTCGACATCTTTGATGCTCAACTTAATAGTTTTCAGGCACAGCGCTTAAGAACTCACGACGTACATCTTTGTCAGTTTTAAAGTCACCAACAAAAGAAACGGTACGTGTGGTTGATTCTTGCTTGCCAACACCACGCATCATCATACACATATGCGCTGAGTCAATCACAACAGCAACACCACGTGCTTGCGTGACTTTTGCTACTGCTTCAGCAATTTGCTGGGTTAAATTTTCTTGAACTTGCAGACGTCGTGCGAACATTTCCGTAATACGTGCAAATTTAGATAAACCAAGTACCTGACCTTCAGGTAAATAGGCTATATGTACCCGACCATAAAATGGCAGTAAATGATGTTCACAGAGTGAATAAAATTCGATATTTTTGACCAAAACCATTTCATGGTTATCGGAAGGGAAGAGTGCGCTATTTGTAACTTCTTCAAGGGTTTTACTATAACCTGAAGTCAAAAAAGAAAACGCTTTCGCCGCACGCATCGGTGTATCTTGTAAGCCCGGGCGATTTAGGTCTTCACCAACGGCAGTTAAGATATTTGCGTACGATTGCTGCATAGACATAACAATGTTCACTTAGGTGGGTTGAACAAAAACGGCAATTGTATCAGAAAACGATTAAAAATCTTAATTTTGATATAAATGCAGATTATTGCTTGTATTTAGGGTTCTTTTCGGCACGTTTCAGGAGTACTAAAACAGCACCTGTACCGCCTTGACTTTCAGGCGCACTGACGAAAGCAAGTACATCACGGTGTTGTCTGAGCCAACCGTTGACATAGGTTTTTAAAATGGCTTCTGGACCTTTGCCATGTACAATTTTAATGACGTTCTGGTTTTCATCTTTTGCTATTTGAATGATTTGCAGAACTGCTGCACGGGCTTGCTCAACCGTACAACCATGTAAGTCGACTGCTTCAAACCAGCGAATTTTGCCTGCTTTTAAGTCTTCAAAAACTTTGTGCTGTAAGGTCGCAATGCGATAGCTTAAGGCGGCCTGACTTGCAACAGGATTTAAGATCGCTTGAGTATCTGAAATCTCGGTAAGTTCTTGCTCTGCACCACCTTCAGCCGCGGCACGTTTAGCCAAGGTTTGGGCGTCGACTTTTTTGCTGCGCGCAACTCGAGTATCGGCAATATTTTGATTGTCGATGGGCTTTACCCCTAAAAGGGCTTTTTTAAAAAGCTCGGTATCTTCCAACTCTTCAGCAACAGCTTGAGTCTTTTGTGACTCCGCTTGTTTGGCAATCGCACTCGCTTGCGGATTGGAAATTTGCTTTTTAAAGGCTTTCAGTAAGTTAAACTGATCTTTAGAAAGCGATGAATCATGTTTACTCATAATTTTAGAAAAATAGGCAAGATACGAGAGAGGTTTAAAATTATAGTCTGAATCTGTGATGATTTGAACTATATTGCATTCATGGGGAAATATGGATTTTAAAATCATTAAAAATGGTCAAACTAGAGGAGGATAAATTCATTTTGATTCTTTATTTTAATTGCCATCTACGATAGCTAAATCTCTAAGGGTGTTAGAATATTTATAATTCGTGATTGATCTAAGCCTTTATTTTTAAAACGATCATATAGTTCAAAACAAATATGTTTATTTACTTGAACACGGGGTAAAGTTTTGTCGAAGTCAAAATAGCGAATATAACCTGATTGATCCATATTAATCGCCAGTCGCTCGAAGTGGCCTCCTCCTCGTTTTGGAAATTTTTTGTATTGTTCTACGATGCCACACGCTTCAGTTTTGATGTGGGTCTTTGCGGGAGATAAATATATGGCAATGCCAATCAGCATGCAGCCAGGAATGATCGTAAAGTAATAAAAGACTCTTGGATCTTTAAATCTCTGAATTTTTGCGTAGAAAAATAGATGACTATAAATGGGAAAGCCAACTAAAAAGATCAGTCCTAGAATTAATAAGAAACTACTCATCTTGTTCCATCAATATTTAATCTTTGAGTATTTTCAAACTCTGATTTTTTTATTCTTTATTAGTAGTTTATATTGAGTTCTAGCATTATTTTAAAGGTTCAAGGCGGAATCGTACCTTGAACCTTAATTTGCTTAGATCTGTTCAGGTTGCCCAAACAATGCATTAAATGCCTGATCAGGGTGAGGTTGCTTCATAAAGCTTTCCCCGACAAGAAAGGTATGAATATCATTAGCTTGCATCATTTCAACGTCAGCAGGCGTGGCAATACCACTTTCAGTGACTAAAACACGAGAGGCTGGTAGTAATTTCTTTAAACGCAATGAGGTATTTAAATCGACATCAAAGGTTTTAAGATTACGGTTATTTACCCCTAAAATACATTGCTCTGACAGCTTTAAAGCACGCCCTAACTCATATTCATCATGCACTTCAACCAACACATCAAGCTGCTGTTCAAATGCGGTTTTCGACATTTCTTCGAGTTGTTGGTCAGATAAACAAGCCACGATCAATAAAATACAATCCGCTTGCAGCGCACGAGCTTCAACTACATTGTAAGGATCAATTAAGAAATCCTTACGCAAAGTAGGGAGGGCACAATGCTGACGTGCGATCGCAATATTTTCATCTGCGCCTTGGAAGAAATCCACATCGGTTAATACCGATAAACAAGCAGCCCCTGCCTGTTCATATTGTTGTGCAATCTCCGCAGGATTAAAATCTGCACGAATGATGCCTTTAGATGGGGAAGCCTTTTTAATTTCAGCAATCACGGCTGGACGTTTGTGTTGTAAGGCATTGGCAAAACCACGAACAGGGGTGGCCTGTTTAGCCCACTGTTCAACATCATGCAAGCTACGTTGTTTTAAACGTGCTGCAAGCTCCTCATGTTTGCGGTCAACAATTTTACCTAAAATGGTATTTTGAATATCGATCATGAGAAGTCCTTAGTCTGCCTGATATTGTTTCAATGTCTTGGTAAATTCAGCCAAGATACTCATTTTTTCTAAGGCCTGTCCGCCATAAAGAATATCTTGAGCCAGCTCAACGGCTTGTTTATAGGTCTTGGTAATGCCTGCGACGTAAATACCTGCGCCAGCATTCAGCGCAATCATATTCGCAGCTTTCTCACCAACGTCTGATTTATCTCGACTTAAAGCATCTTTGATCAGCTTTAAGCTTTCTTCTGAACTATTGACCACTAAGCCTGTTAGGGTTTGAGAGGCGATACCGACATCTTCTGGGTTTAAGGTCCATTCGGTAATTTCGCCATCTTTGAGTTCCGCCACCGCGGTTGGCGCCGCAAGGCTGATTTCATCTAGGCCATCTTTAGAATGTACCACCAGTACATGTACTGCACCGAGTTGTTTTAATACTTCAGCAATTGGACGGCATAATTCATCTGAAAATACGCCAATCACAAAACGATTCACGCCCGCTGGATTGGTCAAAGGACCCAGTAAGTTGAAGATGCTGCGAATGCCTAATTCACGACGTGGCGCTACTGCGTATTTCATTGCTTTATGATGATTCGGCGCAAACAGGAAACCGACGCCCATTTCACGGATGCAGCGTTCAGTTTGTTGCATATCTAAATCAAGTTGAATGCCTATTTTCTCAAGTACATCCGAAGAGCCTGATTTGCTTGATACGCCACGGTTACCATGTTTGGCAATCGTTGCACCCGCAGCTGCAATCACGAAACTTGAAGCGGTTGAAACATTAAATAAGTTTTGACCATCACCGCCAGTCCCCACGATATCAACCAGATGAGGGATATCACTGACATCAATTTTAATTGCAAACTCACGCATGATACGTGCGGCAGCTGTAATTTCATCAATACTTTCACCCTTCATGCGCAAGCCCATCATTAGTGCGCCGATTTGAGCATCAGTTGCTTCACCTTGCATGATACTGCGCATGACATCTTCCATTTGTGGCTGGGTCAGATGAATGTTCTTGGTAATGTTATTGAGTGCCTGTTGGATATTCATAGTCATGAGTTACAGCATTTAATGATTAAAAATTTGGATGAAAGTGGTGGTGGATGAAGGAGAGTTAGGCTTTTTGTGGTGTGTCCCACTCGCTAACGGGTTATGTTAGCAGAAAATAACCCAAGATTTAGGATGTTGCTAGAGAGTTTTTAAAATTTAACTTATTTGAGGAGATGGGGATGTTTGTGATTGGAGGTGATTGCTGGAAAAAGGTTTTATTTTGTGGCGTATTTAATTGAATTTTTATGATAAATAATCAACCATTTGGTATATCTAATTCACACATATCTCTATAAAAAATGTGTATAAATCAATCAAATAAAAGTGGATATATTAAGGCGGTCTTAATGTTATCTATAAATTAATATGTATTCAAATTACTTGAAATATCTTGGGGTCGTGAAAAATAAGCATCGCTTTGTGTTTGTATTTGTCGCACTTTTTCATCCCTTGCAAAGCTATGCGGAGACAAATACAGAGACGTCACAGCAAAATGTCGCAGCGGATAAGGTGGTACGTGTTGCAGTAACGGGTTCACGTATCTCAAAAGCACAAAAAGATGGTCCAACCGGTGTGACTGTGATTACCGCTGCCGATATTGAAAAACAAGGCTATACCAATGCTTTTGATGCTTTAAATAATCTGGCTCAAAATACGGGGTTTGTACAAGGCGCTGATTTTGGGAATATCAGAACGCCTGCGGCAAATGCCATCAGTCTACGTGGCTTAGGGCCAAATTATACATTGACCTTAATCAATGGCCATCGCGTCGCGGATTATCCTGTCGCGTATGAGGGCAATGTTAATTTTGTCAATTTGGCCAATATTCCTACTGCAATTATTGATCGGATTGAGATTTTAAATGGAGGTGCTTCCGCAATTTATGGTTCAGATGCAATTGCAGGTGTGGTGAATATCATTCTGAAAAAGAAAACGGATGGGACACAGGTCAATCTCAAAGCAGGTACTACGAAAGAAGGTGGAGAAAACCTACGCTTACAACTCAGTGGCAGTAATAATCTAGATAAGCTGAATCTTGTTTATGGCTTAGAGCTGAGTGCGCGTGAGCCGATTTTCGCAACAGATCGTCACTTCATGTCTACCAGTACAAAGAAAGGTGAAGCGCCGACAACAATTGTTGGGCGCCGGAATGCGGAGACAGGACAATATTTGCCAATTGGTGGGGATGGCTGCCAAGCATATGAGCAGCTTTTTAAGAGTTCCGTACATAACTTTGCTAAAAATGGCGATCGTTGTACCAGTGATCGTGTACGCTCAACTTATTGGTCTGTACAGACCCAAAATCGTAGCCAGAATGGGTACTTGGGGTTGGATTATAGCTTGAATGATAAAACGCAATTATTTGCTGATGTCCTCATTGGCGCCAATCAGATCCAGAATAATACTCGTTCACCGACATGGACGTCCTTGGGAACGAATGGCTACTTTTTCAATCAGAACTCAGGCAATTATGAAATCTGGAATCGTGCTTTTGCACCAGAGGAATTTGGTGGACTGAATAAAGTTAATAAGAAGTGGCAGGAGTTTTCATCAAATTTAAATTTTGGTATTCGAGGGGATATTGCTGACAGTAGCTGGAATTATGAAGCGGCATACAACGGTTCGATTTATACCAGTAATTTACGCAACCCGATCAATCAGCTTGCTGGTATAGATGAATATTTCTTAGGTTCTCGTTTGGGAGTAGACAAAGATGGTGTTCCAATTTACGCACCGGATTTAAAACGTTTAAATCAGCCTCTCAGTCCAGACGAGATCAGAAGAGTTTGGGGGAGCAGTGAGCAAAAAGATCGCTCTTGGGTGCAAAGTCTGAGTTTGGCTGCCAATGGTGATGTGTTTGAGTTACCTGCGGGAACGGCGAAATTGGCAGCAATTGCTGAAGTTGGGCGGCAAGGTTTTAAAAATAGACCAGATAAAGCTTTTGAGCAGGGTAAATTCAATACAACCAGTTAGGGTGAATATGGTGGGACGCGTTCGCGTCAAGCTTTGGGAACCGAGTTGTTCCTTCCTTTAGCAAAACCATTAAATTTAACTTTGTCTGGACGTTATGATCGCTACGCGCTTTCGGATAATAGTATTGATAAATTTACTTTTGGGTCAGGGCTGGAGTTTCGTCCAGACCCAACCTTACTACTTCGCAGTAATTACCAAACAAGCTTTCGTGCCCCTGACATGAATTATTTATTCTTAAATAAACAAAAAGGATATTACTCGAGTACGACGGATTATTTACGCTGTGAGCAAACAGGACAGCCATTAAGTAATTGTGAATTTAGATTGTATTCTCCTGGCGCAGATTATATCAAAGTCGGAAACAAAGATTTAAAACCTGAAAACGGCAAATCTTATGGTTTTGGTTTTGTCTGGTCGCCTGCTAAAACTTTTGATTTATCGGTCGATTACTGGAATATTCAGATTGATGATCAAGTGACGAACATCAGTGCAGACAAGTTGCTTAAAACTGAGGCTGATTGTCGTGCTGGACGTAGAAATATTAATGATACGCAATGTGTAGATGCACTTGCACGGATTGAACGTAATCCTACGGATGCGGTGGTTAACCCGAATGTGATTCGCAATATTAATATTGTTCCAATCAATGCCGCTTCAGTCAGTTCTAGTGGTATCGATTTGACCAGTAAATTGCGCTGGACAACTGATCATTGGGGCAATTTCCTCTGGAGCGTCAATTTTAGCCGCACACTGAAGAATAAATATCAGCAATCCAAAGAAGATCCAGCTGATGATTTACTTTGGGATAAAAGCAATCTTGATTGGCGTGATCGCTTTAATAGCAGCCTGAGCTGGAGGCGCGGTCCATTTGAGTCCACCGTATTATTGAGTCGTTATGGAAAATTACCGAAAGCCGATGAGTCTGGTTGGTTGAACCCGATGTATGTTGTCAATTGGAGTGGAACTTATCAAATTTCATCTCAGGCATCGGCTTCAATTATTGTGAATAATTTATTTGATAAGGATAAGTTGGATTACACAGGTGGATGGGCCTATTATGCAACAGGTTATCCTCTCTATGGCCGCCAAGCTTGGTTAGAGTTTAACTATAAATTCTAAAAATGATGTGTGGATGCAGCGGAATGGCACACCATTTGCTGCGTCTTTTATTTTAAAAACTACAGAGGACAGATCTCCTATGTTGGTCAAACCTTCATTAAAAAAAACATTATTACTTACAACATTACTCTCT
The DNA here is from genome assembly GCF_000413935.1 of Acinetobacter colistiniresistens. GTDB lineage: Bacteria > Pseudomonadota > Gammaproteobacteria > Pseudomonadales > Moraxellaceae > Acinetobacter > Acinetobacter colistiniresistens. The sequence goes on from NZ_KE340379.1 coordinate 325,241, forward strand.
TTATCTACAACGCAAATTTTTGCATCCAATACCAAGGAACAGATTCCGATTGGTAAATTACCTGAATGGGTATTACCTGAATCCTATGATTTAGATTTTAAGATTGATCCAGCGCAAAAGGGCTATACAGGGAAAACCACGATCCGTTTAAAACTGACCCAAGCAACAGATCATATTTGGATTCACGGTAAATCCTTATCGGTGAAAGCAGTCAGCATTACCGCAGCAGATGGTACTCAAAGCAAGGCTCAATATGAACAGGCCTCAGAGGTGGACGGGGTCAGCGTGATCAAGTTTGGCAAAACGCTGGCAGCAGGTCAGTACAGTTTAGTACTGGATTTTAATGCTGCTTATGATCAGCAACTGGATGGTATTTATAAGATCGAATTTGAAGGTAAGCCTTATGTCATGACCCAGATGGAGGCGATCAGTGCACGTCAGTCATTCCCATCCTTCGATGAGCCACGGTTTAAAACGCCTTTTACGATACGTTTAACCATTCCAAGTAAATATTCAGGTTTTGCCAATACCAACCCAGTCTCGGAACAGGCTGAAAAATCAGGTTGGAAAACTTTAAGTTTTGCACCGACCAAGCCACTGCCGACTTATTTATTGGCACTGGCAGTTGGCCCTTGGCAAGTACAGACAGGCCCTGATATTGGTGCGACTGCGTGGCGTAAAGAGGCAATCAAACTGCGAGGGATCGCACCCGATGGTAAGGCTGAAAAAATGCAGCATGCCTTATCTGAAACGCCTGCCATTTTAAAAACCCTAGAAGATTATTTTGCTTTTGGTTATCCATTTGACAAGCTAGATTTGCTTGCAGCGCCTGACTTTGCTGCTGGTGCAATGGAAAATCCTGGACTGATCACATTTAGAGATTATTTGATGCTGCTGGATAAAGACTCTCCGGTGTCTTTTGTGCAGAGTTCATTTAACGTCAATGCACATGAATTAGCACACCAGTGGTTTGGGGATGTGGTGACCATGCCGTGGTGGGATGACTTGTGGCTGAATGAATCTTTTGCTACATGGATGCAAAGCAAAATCACCCAACAACTACATCCTGAATTTAATGCCGATCTGGAACGTGTCGCCGATACGGCAGGGGCGATGAAAAGTGATAGTCTGGTTAGTGTACGTCGTATCCGCCAGCCGATTTTAAGCAATGCTGATATTCAAACTGCTTTTGATGGGATTACTTATCAAAAAGGGGCAGCTGTTTTAAATATGTTTGAAAGCTATTTGGGCGAGGAAAAATTTAAGCAAGGGGTGCGCAACTATATTAAAAAGCATCAATATGGCAGTGCTACCGCCAATGATTTAATTAGCGCATTGGCAGAACAGTCAGGTCAGGGCGAGCGGTTTGCTAAAGCGGTGAAAAGCTTTATTGACCAACCCGGTGTACCTTTAGTGAGTACTTCATTAGAGCAGCAAGGCAACAAAGTTTTTTTAAATGTAAAGCAAAAGCGCTATCTACCTGTAGGCTCTAAAGGGGATGCCAACAGTCTTTGGGGCGTCCCATTATGCGTACGCTATGAAGTACCAAATGCGCCAAGTAAAGTTCAGTGTGAACTGATCGACCAAGCGGAAGCCAAGATTGAATTAAAAGGGGCGACTCCAGACAGTTGGTATATTCCAAATGCCGATGCCGCAGGTTATTACCAGTTTAGTTTGCCAGAAAAAGAGTTGGCACGCTTGACGGCGGCAACGGGGAAACTGTCCAACACTGAACAGTTGGCCTATGCTTATGCCGTTTCAGCAGCATTCAACCATGGCGATATTAACGTGTTGGCTGTTATTGATGTGGCAAAAAAATTCGCTTCTTCTGACAGTCGTCAAATTAGTACTGCATTATTCCAGCAGTTGAGTACGATCCAGCGCCATATCTTAAAAACCGCAGCTGAACGCGAGCATTTTAGAAAAGTCTTAGCAAATTTATATCTGCCAAAGCTAAACCAATTGGGTTATGTCAGTAAAGCAGGTGAATCAGCTGAAGATAGCTTGTGGCGAAGTGAATTGGCTCAATTCCTTGCATTAGAAATTCAAGTGCCTGAAGTCCGTGAGCAATTGTTAAAACAATCTGATGCACTGTTTGCTCAGAAGCAATTGAATTTTGCACAGCTCACACCAGAATTATTACCAACCATTCTGGCAGTCCGTGTGCAAGACAAAGGCAAGCCTGCATTTGATCGACTATTGGCTGAATTAAAGCAGATTACACAACCGACACAACGCCTTGCGATTCTCACGGCTTTAGGCGCAGCCAACCAAACAGAAACACGCCCATTGGCACGTCAGCTGGTCTTGGATTCACGCGTTAAAGTTGGGGAAGTCCGTACCGTGATTAATTCAATTAATAATTACGGGGGCGAGCAAGGTGGATTGTGGACATGGTTTAAAGCCAATCACGAGGCTGTGTTTGATCGTTTGGGTAAGTCTTCTGCTGGGCGTTTCCCTGCATTGTTTAGTGGGGCAGCATGTTCACAACAAGAAGTGACGCAGTTAAACACTTTCTTTGCACCGCGTACCAAAGAGTTGGTGGGCGTTGAACGAGGTTTAAATCAGACCAAGGAACGAATCCAGTTGTGTGAGTCTTTGGTGGCGAAGCAAGATGGTTCACTCATACAACAGTTAAAGTTGTAATTGATTCAGTCACAAAAAAGCCAACGTTAATCCGTTGGCTTTTTTATTTTCAGGATAACTTAAGCATCATTGTCTGGTTGAGGATTTCTGACACCCAGTAATTGACTGGTTGCTGTACCTGCGGCCATCGAACCATTCACGTTCAAAGCAGTACGTCCCATATCAATCAAAGGCTCGATTGAGATCAGTAATGCTACTAAGGTAATCGGCAAGCCCATTGCAGGAAGGACGATTAAAGCAGCAAAAGTTGCACCGCCACCTACACCTGCGACACCGATTGAACTGAGGGTCACGACGACAACCAATTGAGCAATCCATAAGGGGTCAAGTGGATTGATGCCAACAGTAGGCGCAACCATCACCGCCAACATGGCAGGGTATAAGCCCGCACATCCATTTTGACCAATTGTTGCACCGAAGGAAGCAGAAAAGCTGGCAATTCCTTCTGGTACGCCGAGTTGCTTGGTTTGCGCTTCAATATTGAGTGGAATACTGGCAGCACTTGAACGACTGGTAAATGCAAAGGTCAATACAGGGAATACTTTCTTGAAAAAGTCGATTGGATTGACACGTACAAATAACAAAAGCAATGCATGGACAAGGAACATAATCGCAAGTCCAAGGTAAGAAGCAATCAGGAACTCACCTAATTTTACGATGTCAGCCAGATTCGCTGTAGCGACCATTTTAGTCATCAGTGCTAATACACCATAAGGCGTAAATTGCATCACTAAACGAACCAGACTGATCACCAAGGCTTGTAATGCTTCAATACCATGTCGGATTCTTTCGCCGTTGACAGTGTCTTTATCCATGAGTTTGAGTGCAGCAACGCCCAAAAACGCAGAGAAGATGACAACACTGATAATCGCGGTAGGACGAACGCCAGTCAAATCAGCAAATGGGTTCTGCGGAAATAGCGAGAGCAGGAGTTTCGGGACATCTAAATCCGTGACTTGCCCAATGTATTGGCTTTGAATAGTCGCTAAACGTGCGGCTTCTTTTGTGCCCTGTACCAGTCCTTCGGCAGATAAACCAAATAAATTGGTCACGCCTGCACCGACCAGTGCGGCAATCGCTGTCGTGATTAACAGAATACCAATGACTAATACACTGATTTTTCCGAGGGACGTGGTTTGGTGTAGTTTCACCACTGCACTTAATATCGAAACGAAGATCAGTGGCATGATCACCATTTGTAATAGTTGAACATAACCATTACCGACAAGGTTAATCCATGCGATTGAATGTTCGATTACAGGACTATCACCATAGACCGTTTTCAATCCTAAACCAAAGAAGATACCCACCACCATACCGATGAGTACCTTTTTAGAGAGACTCCAATCTTTTCGATAGGTGAAAAACAAACCTGCCAGTAGCAGGACAAAAACTATAATATTCAATAAAACCAAGGTATTCACAATAGGTTATCCTGATCGATATTTCAGGGAGGTGCCAAAACAATGGGGGGAATTCTACCATTCAGCAGCCCTGAAACTTAATCATTCCTATGACTATAGTTAATCTAAAAAATTAAAAAGAAACCCTTTTATCTAGAAATAGGGCATTTAGGTCACTTTTTATAACATGTGAAAAGTGGATTAATTATTGAAAAAGAATGATTTGTTTTTAAATAAAACCTTATTGCTTTATTTTAATGCTGGAAATTTAACCCGTATGTATGAGTTATATATTGTTTTTATATGTTCAAAATAAAAGCAGCCCATTACGTTAAAAAGGGCTGCTGTGGACTTAAATTAAAATCAGAACTTGAATCTAAGCGTAAATATCCAAGAAGTTTTTGAAAATTTGATGACCATGTTGGCTTAAAATTGATTCAGGGTGGAACTGCACACCTTCAACAGGCAGTGTTTTATGTTTAACCCCCATAATTTCTTCAATCGTGCCATCTGCTTGATTGGTCCAGCAGGTGAGTTCTAGGCATTCTGGTAAGGTTTCTTGCTCAATCACCAATGAATGATAACGTGTAGCAGCAAAAGGAGAAGGTAGATTGCTGAAAATTCCTTTGTCACTGTGGTGCATATCAGAAAGACGGCCATGCATCACTGTTTTGGCACGAATAATATGACCGCCAAAAGCCTGACCAATGGCTTGATGACCTAAGCAAACGCCAAGCAAAGGAATCTTGCCAGCAAAGTGATTGATGGCTGGAATTGAAATACCAGCTTCACTTGGAGAGCATGGGCCGGGGCCAATCACCAGATATTTCGGCTGCCATCGCTCAATATCCTCTAATGTCACTTGATCATTACGAACAACTTTTACTTCTTGATTCAACTCGCCAAAGTATTGAACGATGTTGTAAGTAAATGAGTCATAATTGTCAATCATTAGAAGCATGATTATAACCTTTTGAAAGATAGGCACTTAAGTGTGCTATTGAGTTCGATAAACCGATTTGAACGCTGTATTTTTTCATCTATCTTGAATAGAGAAAAGATTATTCTAGCGATAACGGGAAATCATCATAACAAAACGGATCATTCATGTGGGAAATTTTCAAAGGATTGAAAGCAGAATGAAGGGCCAATTTTGTTTGTAGAAATGAGCTGCTAATCGATAATAAATTTTTGTAATTGAAAGGCTTGAGAAATAAAACTGAAAGTGAATCGAAAGTCTAAATGAATTGATTGGAATGATGTTGAAAAGAATGATATAAAAAGCCAATTTACGCGAATAATAAAAGCGTAATTGGCACTACATTGGTTCTTTGTTATATGTATTGCACTATTTTGGTTCATTATGTCTTTTTTGGGGACGCGCCGAAATAGGAATGTTTAAATATGGTGCATTTTTAAATGCAGACATTATAGTAGGCATAGGACAGGGAACCTAAAGCATTTTTTCTGCAAAGAATTTCAATGTTTTAGGTATGCTTTTAAATTGTTGGTATGATAATTGCTAATTATACATCAACAACTAACACGCACTTAACAAGTGCATAAAAACTTCATTGGAGCAAATGAGCATGGCGAACAAGGTCCTTCAACTCATCAAAGAAAGTGGCGCAAAATGGGTCGATTTTCGCTTTACTGATACTAAGGGTAAAGAGCAGCACGTAACTTACCCAGCTGATACCACTGATGAAGATACATTTGAAGACGGTAAAATGTTTGATGGTTCTTCAATTGCTGGTTGGAAAGGCATTGAAGCTTCTGACATGATCTTACGTCCAGATGCTGAAACAGGTTTTCTTGACCCGTTCTTTGCTGAGCCTACAGTTGTTGTGACTTGTGACGTCATCGAGCCTTCAACTGGTCAAGGTTACGAGCGTGACCCACGTTCGATTGCTCGTCGTGCTGAAGAATATTTAAAATCTACAGGTATCGGTGATACAGCATTCTTTGGTCCAGAACCAGAATTCTTTGTTTTTGACGAAGTAAAATGGGACATCGACATGTCTGGCGCGCGCCACACATTGATCGCTGAAGAAGCTGCTTGGTCTACAGGTAAAGACTACGAAGCAGGTAACTCAGGTCACCGTCCACGTGTTAAAGGTGGTTACTTCCCAGTTCCTCCAGTTGACTCTCATCAAGACATGCGTGCTGAAATGTGTGCACGTATCGAAGACATCATGGGCCCTGGTCGTGTAGAAGTACATCACCACGAAGTTGCATCTTGCCAATTAGAAATTGGTGTGAGCTTCAATACTTTAGTTCGTAAAGCGGACGAAGTTCAGCAGTTCAAATATGCAGTTTGGAACGTTGCTCACCAATATGGCAAAACAGCAACATTCATGCCTAAGCCAATGGTGGGTGATAACGGTTCTGGTATGCACGTTCACATGTCAATTTCTAAAGATGGCAAGAACTTGTTTGCTGGTGATGAATATGCTGGTTTATCAGAAATGGCATTATTCTTCATCGGTGGTGTAATCAAGCATGCGCGTGCGTTGAATGCGATTACCAACCCAGGTACAAACTCTTATAAGCGTTTGGTTCCACACTACGAAGCACCAATTATGCTTGCTTACTCAGCGCGTAACCGTTCTGCTTCTATCCGTATTCCTTACGTTTCTAGCCCTAAAGGTAAACGTATCGAAGCACGTTTCCCTGATCCATTAATGAACCCGTACTTAGGTTTTGCGGCATTGTTGATGGCTGGTCTTGATGGTATCCAAAACAAGATCCACCCAGGTGAAGCTGCTGACAAGAACTTGTATGATCTTCCTCCTGAAGAAGAAGCAAAAATCCCAACAGTTGCGCACAACTTGGAAATGGCGATTGCTGCACTTGAAGCGGATCATGAGTTCCTGTTGAAAGGTGGTGTATTCACTAAAGAAATGCTTGATGCATATATCGAACTTAAAACTGAAGATGTACGTCGCCTTAACACGACAACTCACCCAGTTGAATTTGATATGTATTACAGCCTGTAATATATCCAATTCCAAAAAGCTCGCTTCGGCGAGCTTTTTTTATGTTTTTGATTCAATTGAAAGTCATACGTTTTTCTTAAGAAATTCATGTACACTCATAGGGTCTGCTGGCACTTCACCTTGCGAGTTACAGCTCTCATTGCGACAGAGGACATTTTTTAGATGTTACAAGGCGGGTCGTATGAAATTTAGTGCTTCTAAATGAATACGGGCTAACGTAGTAACATCAAAAAATGACCCTGTCCCGAAGGGTTATGTCTAAAACTTCCCCAAACTTCGTTATGAAACTTGACAAGGGTATCGCCATTGTCTACGTTCCATGCCTTGTTTGTGTGGTTTTAGCCTATAACGCAATGCATGGCTGAAGTATCAGCAGACCCTAATGATGTTTTTAGTGAGCCAAGCATGCGAAATTTACGACCAAACAGAATTAAGGGGCGAGAGATCCCAGCTGAATTAAAAAAATGGTTGTATGCATCAGGTTCTCTCACTCAACAGTTAACTGATTTGGGTGAAGGGGAGTTTCATGTCGAACGCCTTAAAGAGCATTTCCAGCGACTCACTTTTAATGACAGCCAGTGGATGCAGATGCCGACACATCATATTGCCTGGGTACGTGAAACCAATTTATATGGCAGTGAAACAGAAGCTTGGGTTAAGGCAAAAAGTATCTTTCCAATTTTAAGCTTACATAAGAAAGCACGGATATTTAGACATATCCGCAATAAGCCTATTGGCTGGTTTTTATTTCAACGAACTATTCCTGCCTGTGAACGACGGGTGATTTATTTAGAAGAAGGTTGGACCAGACAAAGTTGTTATACTTGGCATGGGTGCAAATTTATTGTGCAAGAAACCTTTCTTCCCGCATTTGAACAGTTTATTCGACAGCATTGACTCTCAGGATTCATCATGGAAACAGTGCAACACACAACATGGCGGCAACGTTTAGAAGCATATTATTATTTATGCCGCTTTGATAAACCGATTGGTACAGAACTGGTTTTTTGGCCAACCATGTGGGCGTTATGGATTGCTGCGGGTGGTTTACCGCCGTTGCAGATTTTAATCGCCATGGTCTTAGGTACTATTTTTATGCGCGCGGCAGGTTGCGCGATTAATGACTTTGCCGATCGTAAAGTAGATGCGCATGTGGAACGAACTAAAACACGTCCATTAGCGACAGGCGTGATTCGTCCACGCGAAGCGGTTTATGTTTTTTTGGGTTTGGTTGCTGCTAGTGCCTGTACCTTGTTTTTTCTCCCTATTGCGACCTTTTATTGCGCTTTAGCGGGGTTGGTACTGGCGTTTATTTATCCCTTTATGAAACGCTATACTCACTTGCCACAAGTGGTTCTGGGTATGGCATTTTCATGGGGAATTCCAATGTCATTTACGGCAATGGGGAAACCTCTGGATTTAACCTGTTGGCTTTTATATTTCGGCAATTTGGCATGGACAGTGGCTTATGATACCCAGTATGCAATTACCGATCGTGAATATGATTTGAAGATTGGGGTGAAATCAACAGCGATTCTGTTTGGTCGTTATGATATCCAGATTATTGGTTTACTACAGATTCTAAGCTTACTGCTTATTGGTGGTGCTTTGTATCGGGAAAATTTATTACTTCCATTTGGATTGGTCGCATTGTTGATGGTTGCGGCAGACTTTGCCTATCAAGCTTTTAAAACCAAAGATCGGGATCCACAACTCTGTTTTTGGGCATTTCGGCATAATCGTTGGGTCGGGCTGATTATTTTTATTGGAATTTTTTTAGAACTCATATTTTAAATTGACTGAATAGTTGAAAAGTGTCCTATGCAGGGCACTTTTTTTGTGCATTAATAATGTGGCATGTAGTTTCATGCATTAAATAAAACAAGGACTAAAAGGATATTTTATGAAACGGTCTAAAATTGCATTAGCAATAACATTCTCTATTTCGGCTTTATTTTTAACAGCATGTAATGACAATGATGATAATTATACTGGGGTAGATTCGGATAAAACTTATCTGTCTGAAACAACTTATTCCAAGGATAAGGTCGATAATGCTGCATCGATCAAGATCATGACTTATAACATGGTGAATGTTCAAGGTCGTACTGCCAAAGCCACTGCCTTGGTGATGTTCCCTAAAATTGCCCAGCCGACGGATGGTTACCGAGTTGTTGTTTGGGAGCACGGTACAGTTGGTGTAGGGGATAGTTGTGCACCAAGTAATAATACTGTGAACCCGCGTTTTAAAATCCTTGCTGATACCCTATTAGCAGCGGGTTATGTGGTGATTGCACCAGATTATGAGGGCTTAGGTACACCTGGAATTCATCCTTATCTCAATTTAGGCAGTGAAGCGAAGTCTGCGATTGCGGCGGTCAAAGCAGCAAAGGATTACTATGGCGCAAAGTTAAACGGGCAATGGATGTCAATTGGTCAATCTCAAGGTGGCCATGCTTCACTAGGTACAGCCGAATTTGCAAATAATGATGCAAATTATAAAGGGGCTGTTGCTGGTGCACCTGCTTCTAGTCTTGGCTATATCATTTCTGTTGTTGCTCCTCAGGCGATTGCAAATATCCTTCAACAGGAACAAGCAGGCCTTGCACCAGTAGGTACTGCTGTTGAAGTCTATGCTGAGCTACTTGCTTATGCGGCTTATACCACGGTGGGTATTACCGCGTATGATCCTAAATTCAATTATCGGGAAATTTTCCAAGAACGTTCTCGCTCAATTGCTGAGTTTGCGGAAGGTACGACGGGTGAAAATGGTGTATGTTTAGACGATTTACATAATAAGTTCGCAGCTGATATTCGTGACTTTATCAGTAAGGACACCACGAAAACTGTTTTGGATTATCCTGGTTTAGCGGGTAACTTCCAAGAAAATCCAACTGTGAAAAAATTCCTAACAGACAATCAACCGGCCACCAAGAAAATAAACAGTCCAGTAATGATTATTCAAGGTACATTAGATATGGCAGTGCCTTATCCAGTGACGGATTCATTGCAAAAAGGATTAACGGCTTTAGGTACCAAAGTAACTTTCTTGCCAGTAGTGGGAGCAAGCCATACTCAGGCCATTGTGTGTAAAAATGCGAATGCTGTAGACTTCATCCAAACCAATATGTCGGCAGGTACAGGAATTGTACTGACTGATGCTCAGAAAGATGCAAGTAAGAGCCCGCATTGTACGGGTGTTGGCTTATAGGTCTGCATGGTTTTGATCTCTTAAAAAGAGCCTCTTTATAGAGGCTCTTTTTTGTTATATTGTTACGCATCTTGAAATTGATGTCGTTTGAGTTGGAAACAGCTATGAGCCAGCAACCTGTTGAAAAAAGATCTGTTCCTTGGTTATTGATGGGGTTGGGATTATTGATTCCAATTTTTATTGTGGGGATGGCTTTTCTTGCGGCAAGAAGTGATGCACAAACCAAGAAAAAATATGATCAGCAACATGCTGAAATCGCAAAAAAGTTTGAACAACAAAAACAAACTGAACCAACCACTCAGGCTGAATAATTCCTCTGAGGGCGATTTATTATCGAATATCCATCTGTAACTGTTTTACAGATGGAATTTGTGTATAGCGCTGTACCAAATAGCCTGCTTCTTGCAGCATCTGATCGCGTTTTTTATCTTCTAACTCCTTTCCGATATGGCTTGGGTCATCTAACTCAATAATCGCCAGCACATTCATTTCCTGATCCAAAACCACAAAGTCAGTTACTTTACGATTAAATTTACTACGGATCTTATAATGATCACTGGTAATCAACGCACTAAAGGCAACTTGTGCAAGTACATAGTGCTGTGGAAAGGCTTGTTGTAACCGGATAAACATTCGGGATTCGAATGAAGTAATGACAGGACGGGCAAAGAACTTTTGTTTTGGAAAAAAAGGGCGTAGGCAGCTAAACAGCAGTAAAGCTGTACTAATGAAGCCTATGGTAAGAAAGAGAAGATGGTTTGATTGAAACATATGCTTATCAAAGGGCGAATAAAAAAACCCACTCAATAAGAGTGGGTTTTTAGAATCTTGGCTCTCCCACCTGGGCTCGAACCAGGGACCTGCGGATTAACAGTCCGTCGCTCTACCGACTGAGCTATGGGAGAATCTGGAGCGAATTTTAGGGGGTAAATGAAAGTCCGTCAAGTAAAATGAGTATAAATAATAATCGCTTAACTAAAATATTAGGTATTAACGTGCAACTTGGTTACATTGCGCCAATTCAGGCGATTGGGCATTCCAGCTTGCACCTGCCGAGTTTTTATAATAACTAATCTTACCGATACGTAATACTAGGCTTTGACAGGAGTCTAGGGAGAGGGAGTTGCCCCAAGGACCAGACATGCTACATACACTACCATTACATTTCCAGACGACATTGGGTCCATTTTCAATGGGCACCGTCACGGTACCTTTATAAGAGGAACCTGCATACCAAGTGGTTTGGGCGGCCATTGCTGGACTGCATAGGAATATTAAACAGAATAGAAGCTTTTTCATTATGTGTTTTCCTTAACATTATCGTTAAGTTTTATTTTATAGTTAAAATAAGAGGGGAGGTTGAAATTTAAACGATACTCAACATGAAACGAACAGAATAATCGTAATTGTTGTTATAAACATATTTTATGCGGTTCAAATAAAAAAGCCTAGATCAATGATCTAGGCTTTTTAGAATCTTGGCTCTCCCACCTGGGCTCGAACCAGGGACCTGCGGATTAACAGTCCGTCGCTCTACCGACTGAGCTATGGGAGAATCTGAGTGCCATTATAGGCAGCTTTTAAAATTGGTCAAGATAAAAATGTCATGTTTCCTTCATTTTTGCATCGTATGCTTTTTATTTGCACAATTACGATAAAGTAGGAAAAATAACTTGAACTTTGAACAGGCTATTGCTAGATTCGAATTAGAAAGAACGTTTAGATATTCATCTAAACAGTGTGGATTTAACCCTACTTGCCAGCACTAAAATGGCTAAACTGGAGGTCGAAATGACTATTCTAAATATTCAGTCTATTTTTTCAAATTTTGCTTTTTATCAACAACACTATCTCGAAATTATTCAAGATCCTGTGCAGTATTACACGCTTGTTGAACATGCTTTGCTCAATACCTTTCCATTTAAACAGCAGGCCTTGTATTTGGGCGATTTGTTGCAATTATGGTTTGGCAATAAATGGAAAATTCAAACAGCTAAAGACCTCTTGATACAAAAGAGTGCTGCTAATATTGATGAACAAACACCTTTGTATTTGTTTCAGTTAGGTGGAGAGCTTTTTCTAGGCGCGAATACTGCGCTTGCTTGGTCTGTGGCAGAACAGAAGATTGTCTCAGTACAAGTAAAAAGCATTTGGCAATATGCAGTATTTAGCCATTTATGTATTCGACCAAAAAAGTTTCATGTGAATAAAGCAATTGCATAGGGCTATGGTGAAATAGCCCATATTTACCCTTTAGACCTATTTATGGGCGAATGATCATGCAGGTTGCGGTTGCATGGGCATAAAGCTTGCCATCTGCATCGACAATCTTGCCTTCAGAGATGCCTAAATTTTTACTGATATTAATGATGTTGCCTGTTGCAATTAACTTTTGATTTTTAGGGATAGGTCGGCACATTTTAATATTCAGGTCGATGGTCCCATAACCAACGCCTGCTTCTAAAAGTGTATGAACTGCACAACCTGTTACTGAGTCGAGTACTGTTGCAGCAAAACCGCCATGTACCCCCCCGAGAGGGTTGAGGTGACGTTGATCTGCTTGTACCTCAAATTTGATATAACCCTCAGCAACTTCAACAGGTTGCATAGGAATCGTTTCACTAATACTGGCCGGTGGAATTTGCCCTGCACACATTGCGGTTAGAAATTCTAGTCCGTTCATTTCTTTTGGGTGTTTCATCTTTTTTTCCTAAATAGTTCTAAAAAGGAACTTATGAATAACGTAGTCTTTCCACTCAAGTCTGTCAATACAGTTCATCGCTGAAGAGTAAGTTTTACAAATTATTGATTGCGCCATGTTTGCTTTGTTTTATGCTAACGATAATTCATCAATAACAATTTTGAATAACAGGTAGATTTATAATGAAAGGACAGTGTGTTTGTGGCGAAACCACATTTGAAGTTGAATTAAGCAATCATGATGTACATGCTTGCCACTGCTCAATCTGTCGTCGACAGACCAGTGGTGTGATTATGACCATTGATGTGAAACAGGGCAGTTTAAATTTTTTAAAACAAAACCATCTTTCTGTTTATAATTCATCGGCTTGGGGGGAGCGAGGTTTCTGTAATGCTTGTGGCACCAATTTATTTTGGCGGACTAAAGATCAGAATTATTGCAATATCAACGCCTTTGCATTGAATGATTCACCGCAAGATTTGAATCTTGATCTGGAAATCTATATTGACTGCAAACCTGAGTTTTATGCTTTTCAAAATTCGACCAAGAAAATGACTGAAGCTGAAGTGGTCGCGCTCTTTAGTGGTGAATCTGCTGAGTAAGATTCCGACTTTATATTAGACATAAAAAAGAAGCTTCATAGAGAAGCTTCTTTTTTTATTGCGGCAAAAATTATTTTGCAGCTTTTTCTGCTGCAATCGACGCAATGGCGGCATCAACGCCTTCAATTGAATCAGCTGCTTTTTTGATACGTGCTAAAGCATCAACTAAAACTTCGTCAGCAGTTGCATAAGAGATACGCATAAATCCACCTAAACCAAACGCATCACCCGGAACAACAGCAACACCAGTTTCTTCCAGTAACCATTCAGAGAATTCTGTGCAAGATTTTAAACCTTTGGCACGAATTAACGGGCGAATGTTTGCATAAGCATAGAACGCCCCATCAGCAGGTAAGCAAGAGATACCTTTGATGTCATTTAAGCCATTCACAACTAGATCATGACGGCGTTTGAACGCTTCAATCATTGGTTGTAAAACGTCTTGTGGACCATTCAATGCCGCTTCAGCCGCAACTTGTGAAATTGAAGTTGGGTTTGAAGTGGATTGAGACTGGATTTTTTTCATGGCGCCAATGATTTTTGCAGGGCCTGCTGCGTAACCAATACGCCAGCCTGTCATGGCATAGGCTTTAGAAACACCATTTAACACGATAGTACGGTCATATAAGTCTGGTGCAACTGTCGCGATGTTGTAGAACTCATCTTCCCAACGGATTGGTTCATACATGTCATCTGATGCAACAAAAACTTGCGGGTGACGACGTAACACTTCAGCCAAAGCTTCTAATTCAGCTTTGGTATAAATCATACCTGTTGGGTTAGACGGGCTGTTCAATACCACTAAACGTGTGTTTGGGGTAATTGCCGCTTCTAATTGTTCAGGTGTAATTTTGAAGCGTTGTTCTTCGCCACATTTCACGATGACTGGTGTACCTTCAGCGATGATCACCATATCTGGATAACTTACCCAGAATGGCGCAGGGATGATCACTTCATCACCTTTGTTTAACAAAGCAAGCGCTAAGTTAAAGAAGCTTTGTTTACCACCGCAAGACACCAAAATTTGGTTGGCTTGATAATCTAAATTATTATCGCGTTTGAGTTTCGCAATAATTGCTTTTTTTAAGCTTGGAGTGCCGTCTACCGCTGTATATTTGGTAAAGCCCTTATTAATTGCTTCAATTGCAGCATCTTTGATGTGTTGAGGGGTATCGAAGTCTGGTTCGCCTGCACCTAAACCAATTACGTTTTTACCCGCAGCTTTAAGCTCAGCAGCTTTGTTGGTGACTGCAAGTGTAGGGGACGGTTTGATAGCATTGACACGATCAGAGAGACGTACGTCCACGGCATTATTCCTTCTTATGGGATTAAAAAATAAAAAGCAGCTTATCTTAGCTTAAATAGCCTTCTTTGTGGCTGAAACTTGCCTGAATCGCATAAAAAGTTACTAAATTTTAAGCTTTAAAATCATTCTGTTTTTTTACATATTTTATTTTTATCAAAAGCACAAAAATCTATTACAATATGCGGTTAGAAATCTAGATTTCGAGAGAATTTCAATGACTACCCAACAACCTAAAGCCAAAAAGGCTTTGGTGAAATTGCCATTTCCTATGCCATCTGCTCAGGATGACTCTGAGGATGCCACCCATAATCAGGTTCGCCCAAAACCTGAGCAATATGCCGATCGCACGTGGATGCCGCCACGCGGTACACGTCGTTCGATGGGTAAGCGTTAAAAAAAAGCCAATCTGTTGATTGGCTTTTTTCTGCTCAATGCTGGCGGTTTAAAGGATGCTGTATCTGTAACTCGCCGCGCCAAAGCTTGAGAAAATCATATTCATCAATGTCATACAATTCCATTAAGGCAATGATTACACTAACAAAGGTCATGGCACCTTCTTCATTGTTATGGAAATTAAAAATCTTGCCATTGAGCTTGCCTAAAATATCATTAATTTCATGTTCACGACCGCGGCCATAACGATCACGTGGATAGAGTTCTTCATTCAATACCACCAGCGCAATGGCTTTTTCCGCTGGGTTTAGATTGGTCTGATCCAGTGCTTCTTCGAAAGACTCATAGCCATGATCAAAATAGAAAATCACCTCATCCGAAATAAAGGCATGAACTGCATCAGCAGTTAAGTCTGGAAATTGGGAAACCGCATCCTCTTCGATATAAGGGCGAAATGATTCGGGGAAAATCACATTGGAATGAATCCCTTTGAATAAAGGGGCAATTTCAGACACTTTATAACCTGCAATCCCACATCCTAGAGCTGTTAAGAAGTATTTCGTTTTTGGATGACTTTTGGCGTAGATCTTAAAATCGTCTATGTAGTGCTCGATTTGGGATAGGGGCATTTGTTGTAGATGTTCATTTAGGGTTGGGATCGCGAATGTTTGCCCAGCCCAACCACGGCCAACACCTTTCACTGCTGCAAAATGTTGGGCTGCGACGCGTGCTGCGCCACTGTCATGGATACCTGCTAAGTTACTGCCAAAAACAAAAACAGTGTCCTCAGGAAGTTCGGTTATTATTGTTTCATCATGGTATTGGTAAGCCATATTGTTATCATTGCAATAGAGTATAAGTTCATGTTGCAGTGGAAATACAATTAGGTCAAGTAGAGAAAGACATTATTCTTTACTCGACATATTGAGGTTTCGATTTTTGTAATTGTGCCTTGCTGAAATTAATTTTTGAGAAATTTTTGATTGTAAGGGGGTAAATAATTTATTTTGAATAAATAGACTTACAGGAATCAGAATAAATAAAAATAAAATTGCTGAGAAAGAATTTAAATTTTTAACTTCTTTTGCTAGGGGGATTATTTCTGATATGGTATCTGCGTTTATGAAACCAATAAACATTTTGTGTATAATAAAGTATATATTTAATAGCGGCAGATGTAACATATAAATGGAGAGAGATGCTTTCCCTAATCGCTGAAATAAAGAGGCTAACTGAAAGTTTGATATGGATGTATTAATAAAAAAGCATATCAGTGCTAGTTGTGTAAATAAAAACAAACCATTATGGGAAACTAAGAACCATTTTTCTGGAGAAGATTTAACTAAAATGGCCATAACTATAAAGCCAGATAAGCCAATTGCACCCAAAATGTATCTATATTTTTTTATTAAATTATTTTTATCTAAGTATATGAAATACAGTATTATTCCTGAGATAAACTCTGGTAACCTA
Organism: Acinetobacter colistiniresistens; assembly: GCF_000413935.1. Taxonomy (GTDB): domain Bacteria; phylum Pseudomonadota; class Gammaproteobacteria; order Pseudomonadales; family Moraxellaceae; genus Acinetobacter; species Acinetobacter colistiniresistens. Next base: position 341,975 of record NZ_KE340379.1, read on the forward strand.
AGAAGAGGATTTCTATGAATAAAACCGATTGTATCTGAAGAAAAATGCTGGCTGAAAGTAAAAAGGATAGGAATGGTTAAATAGATGATCCAGGTGCAAATTAGGATTAAAAAATAGTTTTTATATATTGATATTTTTTTTACTGAAATCTTAAAAAATAAATAAAAGAAGAATAGAGCTGAAATAGACCATGCTGCTCCATTTAGTGCTAAAAATCTAAAATCCCATGCCTGAATGAGAAAAATACTTTCTATTATATATGTGCTAAAGTCTCTTACGCTAAGATTTATTTTTTCATCTGAAATAATTCCTGGTAAGGTTTGTATCCCGAATTCCATAAAATTCGAGCTATTTTTTGATTGTGAAAAAATTATTATTAAAGTGAAAAATAAAGCAATGAGTAGTGTAAATATATGTATGGGATATAATGCAGATAGACGTTTAATTAAAAAATCTGTATTTGAAAATCTATTTTGAGTAATTTTAGTCTTATATACGTGGGTTAAGATAAAGCCGGAAAGTATAAAAAATAAACTTGTTCCATAAAATCCATTGTATTCTAGATTTTTAATGAAAGATTCAGTTAGTAATGGTTGAATATGATACATCACCATAATAATTGCTGTTATGAATCTTAATAAATCTAGTCCGATCAGTTTTTTCTGAAACATGGCGATTAAATTGGCTGTGTTTGCTTGGAATGTAACATTTTTGAAATATATCATATTTAAGTTTTTTTATCAAAAATAGCTGCTTTTTAGATTTGGGTGATTATTTAATTTTTTATTTGAAAAATTTTATTTTTAAATAAAATACAAATATATATTTTTACCAACAATTTTTTTTATTGATTGTATTTATTTTTTCTTGGTTTAAAATTGTCCTAATTTGATATTTATTTATGCATTTGATGTTTTGATTAGACTCTGATTTGCTTAAGTTGATAATGATTTTTATTTACTTTTATTTTGTGTTCTTATTATTTTTTGGTTCTTTGATTTTGTGCAATAGATGGATTTTTTTCGTATTAATAAGTCATTTTTGAAAGAGATTTCTCTTAATAAAGAGGGAGATTTCTCTCAACAAAAAAGTAATTATTTTGTATACTTTGCCTATATCTTTTTTTACGAGCATACGTGTGAGCGAAAACCAACCTTTTGAGTTAGTCACCAATTACCAACCGGCGGGAGATCAGCCTCAGGCGATTGAGAAATTGGTTAGTGGTATTAACCAAGGTTTTCGTAATCAATTGCTGCTCGGGGTAACGGGTTCTGGTAAGACCTATACCATGGCCAATGTGATTGCCCAAACGCAACGGCCAACCATTATTATGGCCCATAACAAAACACTTGCAGCGCAACTCTATGGAGAGTTTAAAGCCTTTTTCCCGAATAATGCGGTGGAGTATTTCGTCAGTTATTACGATTACTATCAGCCTGAGGCATACGTTCCATCTTCAGATACCTTTATTGAAAAAGATTCTGCGATCAACGATCACATCGATCAAATGCGTCTTTCGGCAACACGTGCTTTATTAGAACGTCGCGATGCCATTATTGTGGCATCGGTTTCGGCAATTTATGGTTTGGGTGATCCCAATGCCTATATGCAAATGCTTTTACATATTGTACAAGGCGATCGCGTCAGTCGTGATGAGATCATTCGTCGTTTGGTGGAGATGCAATATACCCGCAATGAACTGGAGTTCTTGCGCGGTACCTATCGTATTCGTGGTGAAATCATTGATATTTTCCCTGCTGAATCGGATAAAGATGCGATTCGGGTGGAATTGTTTGATGACGAAGTCGATTCGATTCGTTGGTTTGATCCGCTAACAGGAAAGTTGGTGCGTAAAGTGCCACGCGTAACCATCTATCCCAAAAGTCATTATGTGACGCCAAAAGATCATTTGACCCGTGCGATTGATACCATTAAAGATGAGTTGAAAGATCAGCTTAAATTTTTTAAAGAGCATGACAAATTATTGGAAGCGCAACGGATTGAACAGCGTACGCGTTATGATTTAGAGATGATGCAACAATTGGGCTATACCAATGGGATTGAAAACTACTCGCGTCACCTTTCAGGTCGGGGGGCAGGTGAAGCGCCGCCAACCTTATTTGATTATATTCCTGAAGATGCGTTGTTGATCATTGATGAATCGCATGTGACCGTTCCACAAATTGGAGCGATGTATAAGGGTGACCGTTCACGTAAAGAAAATTTGGTCAATTATGGTTTCCGCTTGCCGAGTGCTTTGGATAACCGCCCAATGAAATTTGAAGAATGGGAGCGGATTGTTCCGACTACTGTTTTTGTCAGTGCGACACCCGCCCATTATGAACTGGAAAAGTCAGAGCAAATTGTTGAGCAGGTGGTACGTCCAACGGGCTTGATTGATCCTGAAATTGAAGTACGTCCGGTGCTAACCCAAGTCGATGATGTGCTCTCTGAAATCAATATTCGTAAACAGCTGAATGAACGTGTGCTGGTCACCACATTGACCAAACGTATGGCCGAGGACTTAACTTCATACCTGAAAGAATATGGCATTAAAGTCGCTTATCTGCATTCGGATATTGATACCGTTGAGCGCGTGAAGATTATTCACGAATTACGGACAGGCGTACATGATGTGCTGGTCGGGATTAACTTGCTGCGTGAAGGGTTGGATATGCCAGAGGTTTCTCTAGTTGCCATTCTGGATGCGGATAAAGAAGGTTTCTTGCGTTCAGAACGCTCATTGATTCAGACTATTGGTCGTGCCGCACGTAATGTCAAAGGTAAAGCGATCTTATATGCCGATCGTATTACCGACTCAATGCGTAAGGCGATAGATGAAACAGATCGTCGTCGTAATAAACAAATTGAATTTAATGAATTACATGGTATTACGCCACGCAGTGCAGTGCGCCAAGCCATCAAGGAAATCGATACGGGTGAGGTACTCACTGATGATGAAATTGATGAAAAAGTTCTTGAGCAAGCACAAACTATCAGTGCAGATGAACAGCATCTTTTATCTGATCCAAAACTGTTTGCAAAACACATCAGCAAACTGGAAAAGGAAATGCTGAAAGCCTCGAAAGAGTTACAGTTTGAGCAAGCTGCAAGATTGCGTGATGAGATTGTTCGTCTCAAAGCGCATATGTTGCAGTCTTGATCTAGGTCGGGAATCTTGAAAAGGGATACATATCGCAACAGTTTTTGTTCACAAAGTAAGCTATTTTAAATTGCTAACTATATGACTATTGATAACAAATTACTGTTTTGAGGATGTCTCATGCCTTTTATTAAAAATTTCCCGAAAGCGAGTTGGCGCCTTGCAAAGATTGCGATTGGCGGGGCTGTTTTAACTGGGCTGGCTGTTGGAACGATTGCTTATGCACAGGCAAAGCCCTTGCCAACAGTTGACAAAGTAGAACTCGATAAATATTTGGGTGTTTGGTATGAAGTGGCGCGAAAACCGATGTTTTTTGAGCGGAAGTGTGCTTATAACGTCACTGCTACATACACCTTAAATGAAAATGGCAATATTGTTGTTGATAACAAATGTTATGACAGTGAAGGTAATTTACAGCAAAGTCTCGGAGAGGCTTTTGTTGATAATGCTCCCTTTAATACTAAATTACGTGTGAGCTTCTTGCCTGAAGTCGTGCGTTGGGTGCCTGTAATTCGTGGTGACTACTGGATTTTAAAACTCGATAATGACTATCAAACGGTTCTGGTAGGAGAACCGCGTCGTAAATATTTATGGGTACTTTCACGCATACCTAATCCCAAAAAAGAAGTGATTCATGAGTATTTAAATTATGCTCAATCATTGGGTTATGATATTGCGGATGTTATTTATCCTGAACATCATTAAATCAGTTATACTTGTTGAAAAACCATGCATGCATGGTTTTTTTTATTTTATATAGTGGATAAATCACGTACTTTTTAAAATATTCTTCAAGCAGAGGCTGAAAATGATAAAAGGAATTGCTTATTCAATTTTGGCTTCTGTCACTTTTGGCGTTCTCTATTTTTATAGTCAGTTCCTCGGTTCTTTGGATAGTGAGCAGACTTTTGGCTGGCGGATTATTGCCACAATTCCATTTCTGACCCTATTTATGTGGTTGAGTGGTGATCTGTCTCTGATCAAAACTGTGTTTAAACGGATTCTTGCCAATCCTCGCTTATTATTACTTTTATTGACCACTTCAGTACTCACTTCAGCTCAGCTCTGGCTATTTCTATGGGCCCCCATGCATGGGAGAGGACTGCAAGTTTCCTTGGGTTATTTTCTTTTACCCTTGGTTTTGGTGTTGGCAGGGAGTTTTTTATACGGGGAGAAGCTCTCCAGATTCCAGTATGTCGCAGTATTGCTAGCTGTGTTAGGGGTTGGGCATGAAATATGGCGTTTAGGCAGTATTGCTTGGGAAACGGTATTTGTTGCATTGGGTTATGCTGCTTACTTTATTTTGCGTAAGAAGATCCAAACCGATCACTTAGGTGGTTTTTGGTGGGATCTTATGTTGATTTTACCGATTGCGATTTTCTTTACTCAGTCCGGTGAGATGTCATATTTCAAATTCTTGGATCAACCGAGTTTGGTTTTTGTCGTGATCGGATTAGGTTTGTTAAGCGCGATTGGGTTGGGAAGCTATATTCTTGCCAGTCGCTACTTACCTTTAATTATTTTTGGCTTACTTGGCTATTTGGAACCCGTATTGTTAGCCTTGGTTTCGTTATTGCTTGAAGAGAAAATTGGCACTGATGAATGGTTGACGTATATCCCAATTTGGTTGGCCGTTTTGCTGCTCGTGATTGAGGGTGCGACACATCTATATCAACAAAGACGCCGCAAGCAACATTTGCAATTGAATTTGAAACAGTACCCGCAACGTTTGAGCGATGAGGATTAGATTGAGGTGAATCTAGTTTTTTAATTAAATCCCTTTAATCTTTGCATATAAATAATAGCTCAGGTTGATGGTCAGAAACATTAAAATACGCCCATATTCTCGGGGAAGACAGCCTATCTCACCATTGCAGTTGAAAAAGGGTTCACCAATCCAAGAAATAGGAAAATAAACGATATTTGTCAGCCCAAGCCCGATCATTCCAATAAGGCCCATAGAGATTTCACAGGCAAGGGGAATGCTAATAAGTAATAACCATGTTTTAAAATTCATTTGCTCTTCATGTTCTTGAATACTAGGCAAGACCAAGTTGATACGCTATTTTTATTTCAATAGCTTGTGTAGCAATTCCGGCTTTTAATCAGATTCGGTGGGCATTTTAAACTTAGAGGGTGATTTAGATCATACTCCGTTGAATGTTAAATTTTTTTATTAGTAAAATCACTGAATGCATAGAAGAAGTTTCAGCTATTTTGATGATTAAAGTCACTTTTTACCAAAATTCACAAAAATAATTATAGGTATTTTATGAATTTATAGTCAATTAGGACAAAATCTTAGCTCGTTTAGCGGCTTTTGATTCAATCTTGATGATAATTCTATTACAATAATGGCGTTTTAAAAATTCACGCCCAGTATATATAAATTAGAGGACGTAACTGTGAGCAAAGAAACAATCGTTGCCCTACATGCAGAACACCAAGGTCGTTGGAAAAACCGTGAAGAAATCGCGGAACGTATGATTACCCTGATCGGTCAATTATACCGTGAGAAAAATATTGTTGTTTCTGTTTACGGTCGTTCTTTAATTAACCGTTCAGTAATTCAAATTCTGAAGACACATCGTCGTACACGTATGCTTGATGTTGAACTTTCTGTGGTAAATACCTTCCCGATTTTGGAAGCGTTAATGAAAGTTGACAACATCGGTTCTGCTGAAGTTGATATCGGTAAACTTGCTGTTGAATATAAGAACCAAGGTGGCGATGTAGACGCTTTTGTTGCACAAGCGGTTGCTTCAATCAAAGGTAATGCTGCAACTGCTGCACCTAAAGATGTTGTCCTTTACGGTTTTGGTCGTATCGGTCGTATCTTGGCACGTTTAATCATCAGCCAATCAGGTTTGGGCCGTGGTTTAAGCTTGAAAGCAATTGTTGTACGTAAATCTTCTGACGGTGACTTGGCGAAACGTGCTTCTTTATTACGTCGCGACTCGATTCACGGTACTTTCGACGGGACGATTTCTGTTGATGAAGAAAATGAAGCAATCATTGCCAATGGTCAATTCATTAAAGTGATTTATGCATCAAGCCCAAGCGAAGTGGATTACACGGCTTACGGTATTGATAATGCATTGCTGATCGACAACACCGGTAAGTGGCGTGATGCTGAAGGCTTAAGCCAACACTTGAAATGTGCAGGCGTTGCACGTGTCGTATTGACTGCACCAAGTAAAGGCGAAATGAAAAACGTTGTATTTGGTGTGAACAACGGCGATATCTTGGATGAAGACAAGATCATCTCTGCTGCAAGCTGCACAACCAACGCAATTACACCTGTATTAAAAGTTTTAGATGACAAATACAAAGTATTAAATGGTCATGTTGAAACAGTTCACTCGTTCACAAACGACCAAAACTTGATTGATAACTACCATAAGGCAGACCGTCGTGGTCGTGCTGCAACATTGAACATGGTAATTACTGAAACTGGTGCTGCGAAAGCAGTTGCAAAAGCATTGCCAGGTCTTAAAGGTAAATTAACAGGTAACTCGGTCCGTGTACCGACTCCAAACGTTTCACTTGCAATCTTGAACTTGAACTTAGAGAAAGAAATTGATCGCGAAGAAGTGAACGAATACATTCGTCAAATCTCGATCAACTCGAAATTACAAGGTCAAATCGGTTATACCAACTCAACTGAAGTGGTATCAAGCGACTTTATCGGTTCACGTACTGCGGGTGTGTTTGATGCACAAGCAACTATCGCATCTGGTACACGCTTAACAGCTTATGTTTGGTACGATAACGAAGTTGGTTACAGCTGCCAAGTATTGCGCATTGCTGAACAAATGTGTGGCGTAAGCTATGCAAAAGTTCCTGCTGAAACAAATGCATAATTTGTTCGCAAAGCGATAATAAAAAAGCCCAGTTTTTAACTGGGCTTTTTTATTGACTGTACAGAATATATGCTGAATTAAACATAAAAATCGATAAGAATAGGGGAAAAGGGAAATAATTAATTAAGGAATCGTGCATTGTTGCAGTTCAGACGTTTGTTCGTGGTATTTGCTTTAATTGTGGTGGCCAACTTGTGCGGTGTGTATATCGCAATGTGGGTATTTAAGCATTTTAATATTTATATTCCATTGAAGAATCAAGACGTTGCAATTGACTTGCAAGAACCTTTACAGGTTCGGGTCAAAGTCAAAGATGCGCTCAATGTGGATGTGAATGGGCGTGTCAATGCCAAGATTCCAATTAATGAGCAACTGAATGTTCCACTCACTCAAACACTGACACCGCGGGTCTATTTCGATAATTTGGTGCCCATCAGTACCACGATCCCCGTTAAAGAAACCATTAAAGTGAATCAAAGCCTGCCGATTGATACCAAGGTTCAGGTTAAAATTCTAGGTCGGGATGTAACGTTGCCATTGAAAGGCTCAATTCCATTGCAACTGGATGTACCGATTGATATCCAAGTTCCCTTACAGCAAAAAGTCCATTTAAAATTCGATGCGCCTGTTCGTACAGAACTGAAAGAAAACTTGAACATTCCGTTGAAAGCGCAATTAAATGCCAATATTCCAATTCAAGGTAATTTAAATGTACCGATTACCTCTGAGCTCAATGCTACTGTCGATGTTAAAAATACCTTGCCGGTTAAAATTGCGCAGGGTGAGTTAAAAATTCCGTTATCCACCATGTATCTGGATCGTGTCAAAGCTCAGCCTGTCGAAGTGCCAGCTGCTCAACATGATTTAAAAGCAGGTGAGTAATGGATATCACCAAATCGCTTAAAAGCTTATTGATCAGTTTTGTGATCGTGACCACTTTGGTGGCGATTTTATTTTGGTTCTATTTGAATATTCAAGCGTCCTTGATTGTTTCTGCTCAGCAGGCAGATATTCGTTTGCCTGAGTCGTTGGGAACAAAAATTCAGGTGGGAGACCATTTAAGGGTCAAGTCTGAGGGGCAGTTGAATACAGTATTGGATATTGATCGAACCCTGCATTTGCCACTAAAAGGCAAGTATTTGGCGGATCTAAGTTTTGAGGTGGAAACACCGATTACGGTCGATATCAACTATGAAACCATGTTGAAAGTGGATGAAGTGGTGCCAATTGAAACAAATACGGATTTAATCTATCAAAATAAATTATTACCAAAATTTCCTTTGAGTTTGAATATTCCAGTGAAGTTGGATATTCCATTTCAACTGAAACGAACCTATACCGTTCCTGTAAAAATTGTTTTTGATGGGCCGGTTTATTTTGATTTTGATGAGTCAGTTGATTTAGCTGTGAAGCATCAATTTAAGCCAAGCTTTTATATGAATGATGCGATTAATATGAGCAATATCTCTTCTTTCGATGCGATCATGTATAACTCAGTTCAGCAGACTAAAGCGAATTTAGATATGCAAATGGAGTTGCCGTTGAAGAATGTAAGACCTTGAGATAGGTCAAGGTCGAATGATAAAGAGGAAGGGGGAGATGGTTTAGTTTTCTAGAATATTTTCTATTTCCTGCTCCAGTCTCTCATGGAATTTTTCTACGGTCATATTTTTGAAGAATCTGTCTCTATGTATATACGGTAAGGCCTCTGCTACCAATTGATCAAATAAAGGATCATTCACATACTTCGCCAATACCAATCGTGATATTGCACCTAAGCCCAAGATATACTCTTTTTCATCACCATGATTAAGCCACTGATTTAAAGTATCTATGTCTTGATGCTTTTCTGCATCATAAATAAGAAAATCATAAACTTGCTGTAAAATAAATTTTAATTGTTTTGGATCATTAAGGTGGTTTGGTTTACCTATTATTCCATGAACAGTTGGTAAATATTGTAAAACATAACCATCTATTGAATGTTGGCGTAGTATACGAATCGCTTTTTCATTAGAGACTTGTATAAAACTTGACAATGAAATATCACTATATCTAAGAGGATTATTCGAGGTAATTACTAATATAGCTTCATACGTTTTCTCACCTAAATCTCGATACAGCCTATCTCCTTGATGATACTGGTTATTTTTATTAATATTTTTAAACTTTAAATATTTTTTATTACTTTCGAACCAATCTTCAGTAAGTTTTATTAATTTATCTGCATTCTCTGGTATGGCTTTGAACTGTTCTAGTTGCTCTTGAGTTACAGGACGCACAGCATCCAGCATTCTTTCAATATTGTGTTGGTCTGGGAATATTTGTTCCTGACTAAAAAAGAGATAAGACCTTGCATCAAAGGCAACTAGGTCATGTTGGCGTAAAGTCTCAATCAAGATTTTATAGAGATATTTACTTTTAACCAATAAGCCTTGTTCAATCTTAAAGACATTGTCAGCAGCATCTAAATAGCGTGTTACATTGCTAAAAGAGCCAATAATTTCTTCATCGAAATTTGCGGCAAGCTCAGGATTGGTGATGATATTCTCTACATTGAGCAGCCAATTTTTAAACTTTTCTGTGAATCCTGTACATTGAGAATTGGTTGCGTAATATTCTGCTTGTGCCAATGAGTCAATTGTGACTTCAGGATGATGTTGTTTCGCATCCCAAATATAAAATAATGATGACACTTATTTTTATCCTGTAATTTTTTTAAGTGATTAATTATACTGATAAAATTAATGGAATACTAAAAATTTTGCTTAATGCGGTCAAGATTGAAATAAAAACTGTTGTTACATTCAATTTTCTATTCGAGAATTTTATTAAAATGTGGCAAAATAGTCCGCTTTTAAGAATTTGAGGATTGGCACATGCGCTTTGTTGATGAAGCAGTCATTATCGTAGAGGCTGGCGACGGTGGCAATGGCGTAGCCAGTTTTCGCCGTGAAAAATTTGTCCCTTTTGGTGGTCCAGATGGCGGAGATGGGGGACGTGGCGGAAGTATTTACATCCAAGCAGATGATGATACCAGCACACTTGTAGATTACCGTTATACACGTCGTTATCGTGCAGAACGCGGTAAAAATGGTTCGGGTGCGAATTGTTCCGGCCGTGGCGGTGAAGACGTGATTTTAAAAGTGCCTGTGGGTACAACCATTGTGGATACTGAATCTGGTGACATCATTGGTGACTTGGTCGCTGATGGTCAGCGTGTAAAAGTTGCGCATGGTGGTGATGGTGGTTTGGGTAATACTCACTTTAAATCATCAACCAACCGTTCGCCACGTAAGTGTACACATGGCATCAAAGGCGAATATCGTGAAGTTCGTCTAGAGTTGAAAGTATTGGCAGATGTTGGTTTGCTTGGTATGCCGAATGCGGGTAAATCAACCTTTATTCGTGCAGTCAGCGCAGCAAAACCTAAAGTTGCCGATTATCCGTTCACGACTATGGTTCCAAATTTGGGTGTAGTCGATGCGGATCGTCATCGTTCATTTGTCATGGCGGATATTCCAGGACTGATCGAAGGTGCGGCAGAAGGTGCAGGTCTGGGAATTCGCTTCCTGAAGCATTTGGCGCGTACCCGTATCCTGTTACATATTGTGGATGTTCAACCAATTGACGGTTCTGATCCTGCACACAATGCACGCGCAATTTTAGGTGAATTAGAGAAGTTCTCTCCAACGCTGGCAAAACTTCCAGTGGTATTGGTGTTGAACAAGCTTGATCAGCTTCCTGAAGAGTCAAGAGAAGAGTGGTGTCAGCACATTCTTGATGAATTGCAGTGGAAAGGTCCAGTATTTAAAACTTCTGGTTTGATGTCGGAAGGGACTAAAGACGTTGTGTATTACTTAATGGACCAGATCGAGCAACAACGTGAGCGTGAAGTTGAAGATCCTGAGTACGCAGCAGAAGTGAAAGCATTCCGTGAGCAGCTTGAAGCTGAAACACGTGAACAAACCATCGCAGCAAAAGAAGCATATCGTGCCATGCGTAAAGCTCAGCGTGAAGCTGGTTTGGACGATGATGAAGACTTTGATGATGATGAGGATGAAGGCGATGTAGAAAGCATCTACATTCGTGACTAGTAAACCGAGGGAAAAATGATAGAAGTGGTCGATGGGCAACGTCAGCTCAATGCGTGTAAACGAATCGTTGTTAAAATCGGATCATCTTTACTCACTGCAAACGGGCAAGGTTTAGATTTAAATGCAATTTCGCATTGGGCGAAACAAATTGCAGATCTACACAATGCTGGACATGAGATTATTTTGGTCTCATCAGGTGCAGTAGCAGAAGGGATGGTACGCATGAAACTTGCGAGTCGACCCACCGATCTACCCAGTTTGCAAGCTTGCGCTGCGATTGGTCAAATGGGCTTGATCCATACGTGGTCAAGTGTATTGGATCAACATGGCATTCAAACAGCACAAGTGCTACTCACTCATGATGATCTAGCCGATCGTCGTCGTTATCTTAACTCTTGTGATGCTTTGCAAAACTTGATTGATTGGCATGTGATTCCTGTCATCAATGAAAATGACACCGTATCAACTGATGAAATTCGCTTTGGTGATAATGATACCTTGGCTGCAATGGTTGCAGGACAAGTACAAGCGGAATTGTTGATTATTCTGACAGATCAGCAAGGTATGTTTGATTCTGATCCGCGTAGTAATCCGAATGCGAAGCTGTTCTCGGCTGTTCGTGCATTGGATGATGGTCTGTTTGAAATGGCAGGCGGAGGTGGTGTACTGGGGCGTGGTGGTATGGTCACCAAAGTCCGTGCAGCGCGTCTAGCAGCACGATCAGGTTGTCCAACCTTGATTGCCAGTGGTGAAAGTGACAACGTATTAGCACGTTTAATAGCGGGCGAGATGTTGGGAACTTTATTTACCACAGACAATGACCGTGTCACTGCACATCAGCAATGGTTGGCTGCGCATTTGCAAACTGCTGGGCGTCTGGTGATTGATGATGGTGCGGTTGAAGCGATTAAGCTCAAGCATCGTAGTTTATTGCCTGTGGGCGTTAAAGCGATTGAAGGGCATTTTGATCGTGGTGATGTGGTGGAATGCGTCGATAAAAACGGTGCTCGTATTGCTGTTGGGCGTGTGAATTTTAGTTCGCGTTCAGCAGAAATGATCAAGGGTTTATCGTCGGAAAAGGTGTATCAGGTTCTAGGTGAAGCACGTTCGCTAGAAATGATTCATCGGGATCATATGGCAATTTATTAAATTGTTTTCAATGAAAAAGCCTGCTTTAAGCGGGCTTTTTCATGTCTGCGAGTTCTAATTGTGTGCCCTTTAATGAGGGCAGGGCTTGCTTTGTGCCCACCATATAAGCATGGTCTGCTAGAGAAAGCATCTCTAAATCTTCTTCACTATTACCATACGCATAGATACTTTGGTAATTCGCTAAATTGTATTTCTGCAAAATACGTAATTTCTTTTGTTCACAGCTGCAATCTTCTGAACGATAACGGCCTGTTAAAACGCCATTCTTGATCTCTGTCTGGGTGCAAATTAAGTCGATATTCAGTAGTTTACAGATTGAATCTAGGTACAGATCAATAGATGCGGAAACCAAAACAATATGATCACCTCGCTGCTGATGTTGTTGAAGTTGTTGCAGTAAATCTGGATCTAGGTTTTTAATCAGTTTTTGTGCATATTCCTGAGCCAATTTTTCAACAAAATCGATTGGAATATCTTTGAACATGGTTTCGAACAGGCGGGGTCGCATCGCATGCGCAGGGTAAAGGCGTAAATAATAGGCTTGAATCCAAGGGAGAATCTTCAAGCCTTTTTTGACAATATGGCGTTTGGAAAGCACAAAAAAAATAAACCCAGTAAAACTATCTCTTGGGTAAAGTGTCCCATCAAAATCAAATAAAGCTAAATTTAGAGTTTGATGTGTTTCGCTCTTTGCATGCATGTTTCATATCGTCCATTTACGCGACTGGCGAACCAATTGGTATTATAGTCACGACTGAGTTTAGGGCCTGAAATGATGACTTCAGGCATCATTGCATAAATTGGTTCTTTATTGGTTTTACTTTGATACAGCTTTTGAATGGCTAAATAGGTTTGTGTATCCTCGAATTTTTTCTCTTTCTCTTTCTTTAAATCCGCGCGAATTTGGCGTGGTGTCACTAAAACCTTGTTATTGGTAAAGGCTGCGATAATCTCTTTTTCAGATTGGCTGAGGGTCGATTGCGGGCTACCATCTTTATTATAAAGTAATAAATCACCATCCAAATCGAGGTCTTTATTTTGAATTACCTCAACCATCTTTTGAAAAGCAGCATTACGGCTGGAATACATACCTGAGTTGTAATCAGCAAAGCGATAAATGGCTTTATCGTAATCGGCAGAATATTCCATCAAACGATGGATTCCATAATATAAACCGCCGTATTGGGTGTAGAGATCATTCCGTAGTTCAGCGATATTGCCACTTTGGCGCTTGTGCTCTTTGGCATAATTAATGTGTACTTGCATTGAACCCAATGTGGTAATCGGGTTCATTTTCTCACCGATGTCTTGCCCGACCAACTTGGCTGCACCAGTTAAAGCACTGACATGATAGTGCTTTGACATATAATCAAAAATTTCACGATAAAGTAAATCAAGTTCACGCTCGGTTTTCACTTTACGCATTTGGCTCATATAGTTATTTTCAGGCGATGGCTGGTTTTTTAATACGTCTTCAAAATAACCAGCAACGGTACCGCCAATGGTTTCACCCAGTTTTGCTTCAAACTTTTCATTCAGTCGAGTATTGATTTCCTTGACTGCTTTTTCACCTAGGCCCGGTACAGCTGGGTCGGCAACAAAGTTCGACTCCTGATCGACCACCGCGACAATACTACAGACATTCTGTTTGGTTTTCGGAATATTGAGTTGTTGCATGATATCGAAGATATCTTTCGACCATGATTGGCGGTCATTGACGCGAGGCGGAAGAACTTTGGTAATTTGTTCTGCCTTCATTTCAGGCTCTTTAGCATTTGACCACCATGCATTATCCCCACAAGCCGCTAAACTTATGCTGATTGCCAAGAGGCTAAATGTCTTGAATAGAGGACGAGTCGAAAACGCTTGGTTCATAATGAAACAACACCGCACAAAAAGATGAGCCGAACGGGCGAATGAAGTATACTATGTTGATCAGAAATTGTAAGAAAATATATGTATATTGGTTCATATCAACTGTCAAATAATTTGATTGTTGCTCCGATGGCAGGCGTTACAGATCGGCCCTTTCGGACGCTATGTAAATACTTTGGTGCAGGACATGCGGTCAGTGAAATGATGACTGCTGACAAGACATTGCGCATGAGTAAAAAGAGCTTATATCGAGCCAATTTTGATGGTGAACTCGCGCCAATTTCATCACAAATTGCAGGTTCTGACCCTGAGCAGCTGGCTGAAGCTGCACGTTATCAAGTCGCAAATGGTGCGCAAATCGTTGATATCAATATGGGGTGTCCTGCGAAAAAGGTCTGTAATAAACTTGCAGGCTCTGCATTGCTACAAGACGAAGATTTGGTTGCACGTATTCTTGATGCTGTAGTGGCAGCTGTGGATGTTCCTGTGACTTTAAAAACCCGTTTAGGCTTTTTAAATGGCCATGAAAATATTATGCGTGTTGCCAAGCGAGCTGAAGAGTCTGGAATTGCAGCATTGGCCTTGCATGGCCGTACCCGTGAAGACATGTATTTGAATACGGCACGATACGAGCTGATTAAACAGGTTAAGGAACTGATCGATATTCCATTGATTGCCAATGGCGATATTGATAGTCCGGAAAAAGCTAAATATGTGCTGGACTATACTGGCGCAGATGCCATTATGATTGGGCGAGCTGCTCAAGGCCGACCATGGATTTTTAGAGAAATTGCGCATTACCTAAAAACAGGGGAGCATCTTGCTGCGCCTGATATTGCCGAAGTTAAAACAGTATTACTTGGGCATTTGGCGGAACTGTATCAGTTCTATGGTGAATACTCAGGTTGTCGTATTGCCCGTAAACATATTGCTTGGTATACCAAAGGTTTACGCTCAAGCAATGAGTTTCGTCAGAGCATGTATAAAGTTGAAAATACGGCAGACCAAGCCAAGGTCGTCGAGGCTTATTTTGATCAGCTACTGGATCAAGGACAGCGGATGAGTGATGTGCAAGTCGAACTGGTTAATTTATTAGATATCAAGTAATCATTGTTATAGATCAAAAAAGCCTGTAATGACATTACAGGCTTTTTTATTGCATTACTCTAAATGCGCTGTGATTTTTTGCAGAATTTGCAAGATCACATCAAACTCACTTTGTAATGGAGTGCTTTTACGTGTAACTAAAGCCAAGGTGCGGCTTGGTGCAGCTTCAATTGATTTCACTGCAATATCTTCATTGAAGTGGATCATACTGTTTTTTAATGCAATCTCTGGCAATAAGGTAAAGCCGAGATCTGAAGAAACCATTTCAACAAGCGTTGGTAATGAGCTTGCTTTTAAGCGGTGATCATTTTTACGCTCACCCACAGGACAGGCACTGAGCGCATGGTCACGTAAACAATGGCCTTCTTCAAGTAACATCAAACGCGAGAGATCTAAGTCATCTAAGGAATTTGCATTGGCGGCATTGCTATCTTTCTTGTTATATACAAGAAATAGATGCTCTTTGGCAATTTCAGCGACTTTTAAACTGCGTGTGTCAAAAGGGAGCGCAAGTACAATCATGTCCAGATTGCCATGTTCTAACTTTTCTACAATTTTCTCGCTTTGTGCTTCATGTAGATGCAGTTGAATTTTTGGCAATTGCTGATGCACTTCTTCAAGCAGTTGCGTCAGAATAAACGGTGCAATAGTTGGAATAATACCAAGATGTAAATCACCTGTTAAAGGCTCACTCATTTCTCGGCTTAAGCGCATTAAGTCCTGGGCATCTGCAAGCAATACTCGTGCTCGAGCCACAACTTGTTCACCTAAAGGCGTTAGACGGACGTTTTGACGATCACGCTCAACTAAGACGCCACCTAATAAACGCTCTAATTCCATGATGCCACCCGACAATGTTGACTGGGTGACAAAGGAACGACGCGCTGCTTCAGTAAAATGTAAAGTTTCTGACAACGTAACTAAATATGATAGCTGTCTTAATGAGGGTAATGCAGCCATAGTGTCCTAGTGTGATGATCTAAAGTGGTGAGCAAACAAACCACTAAGTTGTGGAATGAAATGTGCAGGAATATCATGCCCCATTCCTTGGATTAATTCAAACTTAGCACCAGAAATTGCTTTTGCAACAGCTTTCCCATGACTTGGCGGTAACAGTCGATCTTTTGATCCATGTACAACCAGCGTCGGCTGAGTCATCGTTTTGTTCAATGATAACAAAGAACCCGTACATAATATTGCTAAAAACTGTTGAAGTACACCCGCTGGGTAAAAACTACGACGATATAATTTGCGAATGGTTTGAATTGACTCGACTGGATTGACATAACCGGGTGAACCAATAATTCGGAACACGTTTAAACTATGATTAATAATTGTTTCTTCATCATGTGCAGCTGGCTTGCCAATTAGGCTAAACAATTGCTTGGGATAAGGCGGTGGTAAAAAAGGTTGATTGTTGCTGGTGAAGAGTAAAGCCACTTTTTCTATTTTTTCTGGATATTTTGCGGCCACAATCTGTGAAATCATACCGCCCATGGATGCACCAAGCAGGTAAACTTTTTCAAGACCTAGCTGATCAATTAACATGGCAACATCATCGGCCATATCATACAGGGTATAAGGTGCACCTTCATTGCCAAGGCCAAACATGAAGCGACTCATGAGTTTCATGGTGTTGAGCCGTTTTCCCTGATTGCGGATTTTAGAAGATAAACCGATATCCCGATTATCGAAACGAATGACACGGAAACCTTGGTCAATGAGAGCCTTACAAAAGAAATCAGGCCAAAATAGCATTTGTGCACCCAAGCCCATAATTAACAGGATGGTTGGGTGTTCAGGATTTCCTCCAATTTCAACATGCAATTCAATGCCATTACCTAAAGTGACTTTGGTCTCTTGCATAAATGAAGCATAGGGTGACACATTAAATTGAAGAGCACTGTTCATGATATCCGTTCCGAGTTGAATTCTTCTTATGCGTTTGGGAGGTGCAGAACTTTTCTCTGCAACTCCCGTATTTAAACTTTAAACTTGTGCTGGAATCAAGTCTGGAACCAACTTGGTTAAGCTTAAACGTTGTTTTGCTGCAGTTGCACCGAGAAGCACAAAACC
Organism: Acinetobacter colistiniresistens; assembly: GCF_000413935.1. Classification (GTDB taxonomy): domain Bacteria; phylum Pseudomonadota; class Gammaproteobacteria; order Pseudomonadales; family Moraxellaceae; genus Acinetobacter; species Acinetobacter colistiniresistens. Next base: position 359,305 of record NZ_KE340379.1, read on the forward strand.
TCTTAATGTACCTTCGCCATCAGCTGCTTTGGCCAACATGCCATCCTCGAACTCCTCTGTTTCCCAGTTCACGTCAACGTTTAGGGGAGCTGGTAAAACAGTTAATGGTGCAGCAGGCGTTTTGACTGCAACTGGCATGGCAGGGTAGTGTACCGCAGTACTCTGACCACTCAGGGTTTTTGCTAAAGCACGTGCTTGTTGCATGATTGGCATGACATATGGCAGCAATGTACCGTTTACCTCAGCACAGTCACCTACGGCATAAACATCAGTTTGATTGGTTTCCAATAAAGTATTGGTAATGATGCCGCGACTGGTTTGGATGTCTGCGGCTTTCGCTAAGGCAATATTTGGCTGTAATCCAATAGCGGACAGTACGATATCCGCAACTAAAGTCTGACCATTGGCTAAAGTGACGGCATAGTCTTCGCCGTCATTAATTTTGGATACTTTTTCAACTGTTGTTGAAAGGGCAAACTTAATGCCTGCTTGTTCTAGATTGGTCTGGAATGCTTCAGCGACATGATTCGGCAGTAGGCGACCCAGAGGTTGTGCTGCAAGATCGATCACGGTCACATCATAATTGCTATGTAACAAGTCATTGGCAAATTCACAGCCAATGAGGCCCGCACCAAGAATCACCACACGCTTATCTTTACGTTTAGCCAGATTTTCACGGAAGTTGCGATAGTCGATGAGTGAGTTCACCACATGAATATCTTCACTGCCATCGCCTGCGATTGCTAAGCGAATTGGATTTGCACCGACCGCAAGTACTAGTTTTGAATAAGGTTGAGTCAGCGTTTCACCATTTTTTTCTAATGTGATTTCATGGTTGGCTGCATTGATTTCTTTCACCCAGGTTTCTGCTTCAATGCGCATATTCAGTTGGGTAGCCATTTTGTTGGCATCGCCTAAAGCAATTTGTTCAGGTGCTTTATTGCCTGCAAAGGCATTGGATAATGTTGGTTTTGCATAATTTACCGCATCATCTGCGCAGATCATAACGAGCTCTTGTTCAGGACTCAGTTTACGAAACTCTCGAGCAACGGTATAACCCGCCATACCTGATCCGATGATAACGATAGGATGCATTCTAATCTCCAATATTTTTTTATTTAAAAACAAACGATAGCAAAAAAAAGACCATGATCATTGTCATGGCCTTCTCGATCTATTTAGATTTCAACCATTTCAAAATCAGCTTTTGAAACGCCGCAATCTGGGCAAGTCCAATCATCAGGAATATCTTCCCATTTGGTACCTGCTGCAATGCCGTCTTGTGGCCAACCTTCTGCTTCGTCGTAAATCCAACCACAAACGATACATTGATATTTTTTCATGTGACTCTCCAAACTGATAGGTATGCTCAAATTGCCTTTCAGTAAAACTATTCCATAATGTCGCTACGATCGCTGCAATAGAACTAACTTGTGTTGATCGGGAGTTAGATTTTTACGCAGAACGCCATTTAAGTAAAGTAAATGCAAGAGTTTAATCATTTATTCAAATAGCGATATGGCTATTCTATCTGAAAGTCTTGTTATTTGAGCAATTGCTCTAATTTTTTACAGCAATATAAATGCTTATGTAATTAAAAATGAATAATCGTATGAATATAGTGTGTATAAAAAATAAACATTCGAGAACAGGTTATGATAAATCACAACAATGATAATGGAGAAAAGTACATGGAAACGCTGTCATATAATATAAAAATTTATGCAACCCCAGAGAAAGTTTGGGAGGTTTTGTGGGCACCTGAAAGTTATCAGGCATGGACAAAATTCTTTGCTTGCGATTCAACCATGAAAACCGATTGGAAAGTGGGTGGTAAGACCTTTTTTGGTGACGGGAAAGGGAATGGCATGGTATCAACAATCGAAAGCATAGATGAACCTAAAGAGGTTGTTTTTAAACATCTTGGGATGATTCAAGATGGCAAGGAGGATCTGGATAGTGAGGCGGTGAAATCTTGGGCAGGCGCTTTAGAGAAGTATATGCTGTTTGATTTTAATGGTGAGACCCAACTACATGTCGAAGTCGATATTCAACCTGAACATGTAGAATTCATTGATCAAGGTTTTGATCAAGGGCTTGCTATAGTCAAACATCTAGCTGAGAAATAAGGGGTCAATGTGTGTTTTTCGGATGGCTAATTGCTGCGTTATCTCGATTCAAAAGTTGATAAATCTTGATTTTTTTGAATTGTCTGGTTGAAACAATACGAAAATGGATTGTGATCTGCTATCCTATGTCACTTCTTTTTTTACTTAATCGAGGCAGAGATGACGCAACAAAACGCTCAATCGACTTCTGAACAAACACTTTCCGAAAACGATTTAATCGCACAGCGTCATGCCAAATTAAAGCAAATCCAAGAGACTGCAAAACAAACGGGTAAGAGCCCGTGGCCGAACACATTTAAGCGTGAACACTATACTGGCGATCTGCAAGAACAATTTAAAGATCAAGACAAAGCACAAATTGAAGGTGCTGAAAAAGTTTATGTCAAAGTTGCAGGCCGTGTGATGTTGAACCGTGGATCATTTATTGTGATCCAAGACATGACAGGTCGTATCCAGCTTTATGTAGACCGTAAAGGTTTGCCAGCAGACATTTTAGAAACCATTAAAAGCTTGGACCTCGGCGATATTATTGCTGCCGAAGGTTATATTGGACGTTCGGGTAAAGGTGACTTATATGTTCACCTTGAAGGTTTTGAATTATTAACCAAATCACTGCGTCCACTTCCAGACAAATTCCATGGTCTAACGGATACTGAAGCGAAATATCGTAAACGCTATCTAGATTTGATCGTCAACGAAGAGACACGTAAGACCTTTGAAATTCGTGCCAAAGTCGTTGCGGGTATTCGCGCCTTTTTGACCAATGAACGTTTCATGGAAGTTGAAACGCCGATGATGCATGTGATTCCGGGTGGCGCATCTGCAAAACCATTTGTAACGCATCACAATGCATTGGATATGGAGCTGTATTTACGTATTGCACCAGAGTTATATTTAAAGCGTCTGGTGGTCGGTGGTTTTGAACGTGTATTTGAAATTAACCGTAACTTCCGTAACGAAGGGGTTTCAACACGTCATAACCCAGAATTCACCATGATCGAGTTCTATCAAGCGTATGCTGACTATAAAGACTTGATGGTACTGACTGAAAACATGCTTGAAAAACTGGCAGTTGATATCTTGGGTTCTACTGATGTGCCTTATGGTGAAGAAGTCTATAGCTTCAAAGGCCCATTCAAGAAAATCTCAATGTTTGATGCGATTCTTGAGCATAATCCAACGTTTACACCTGAAAATGTCAATGATCGTGAGTTCTTGGCGAAGTTCACCCAAGATGTGTTGAAAGAAAAAGTAAAACCAGGATTTGGTTTAGGTAAGTTGCAAACCATCGTATTTGAAGAAACAGTAGAAACTCAATTACGTCAGCCGACATTCATTACGGAATATCCGGCAGAAACCTCACCGCTTGCACGTCGTAATGATGATAATCCACATATTACAGATCGTTTTGAATTCTTTATTGGCGGTCGTGAATTGGCAAATGGTTTCTCTGAGTTAAATGACCCGATTGATCAGGCCGAGCGTTTTCAGGCACAGGTTGCTGAAAAAGATGCAGGTGATGATGAAGCTATGCATTACGATGCAGACTTTATTGAGGCGTTGGAATACGGTTTACCACCGACAGCAGGTCAGGGGATTGGGATTGACCGCTTAGTCATGTTATTTGCGAATGCGCCAAGTATCCGTGATGTACTTTTATTCCCTCATATGCGCCGTAAAGATTAATCTTTTTGCTTGTAAAAAGGCCACCGATTTAAGGTGGTCTTTTTATTTCAACGTTAAAAAATGTAATTGTTTCGTTTGATGATTGAAATGCGAGTGTAAAAAAACGATCATGTGCACATAAATAAATTTGAGAACAGTTCGGACATGCTGCTAAAAAAATCGCTTTATCTCGCATTATTTACGTCTTTTTCTGCGACTACTTTTGCACAGGGCCTCGTCTTAAATGATGCCAATTTACGTACGGACCTAAACTGGCTGAATCAACAAGGGGTGATTCAAATCAGTACATCGACTTGGCCGTTAAGTGGCGATGAGGTTAAGCGTGCTTTATCCCAAGCAAAAGTCAGTAATAATGCACAGCAGAAAGTTGTCAATTCTGTCATGAGTGCGTTGCAAGCTGATAATGAAACAGTGAAAATTGGCTTACATGCAGGTACTGATCTCAAGCAAATTCCACAAACCTTTGGTGATAACCAGAAATCTCAATACCAAGCTGCTGTCGAGTTTAATGCGGGCGGTGAGAACTGGGATGCAAAGTTGCGGGTTAATGGTGAAAAAGACCCTTTGATTGATAATGGCCATGATGCGAATGTTGAAGGCTCATATATTGCGGGGAAACTTTGGAATCAATGGGTGATTGCGGGTCAAATCCCAACGTATTGGGGGCCAGGGCATGACGGTAGTTTGATTCGTGGTGATGCAAGCCGCCCAGTCTATGGGGTGACGGTACAACGTGCAGTGCAAAATGCTTTTGAAACTAAGTGGCTTTCTTGGATTGGCCCTTGGCAATATCAAGCATTCGCAGGGCAGTTGGATGATTATAAAGCTGTGCCAAATACCAAGCTGATAGGCTTGCGTTTTACCGCTCAACCATTGCCTTATCTTGAATTAGGCGCTTCCCGAGCAATTCAAATTGGTGGTAAAGGTCAACCAAATAGCTTTAAAGCATATTGGAATGCAATGATTGGTAATGACAATGGTTGTGATGATAGTACATGTGTTGGTGATAACAACGCTTCAAACCAAATTGCTGGTTTCGATGGACGTTTATTACTTCAACCTTTACTCAATGTGCCAGTAAGTTTATATACTCAATTTGTTGGTGAAGATGAGGCGGGTGGATTGCCGGCAAAATACCTCTATTTAGCAGGTGCTGACTTCTCATCGAGTTATAAAAATATGCCTTATCAGCTTTATGCTGAGTGGGCGGATACCCGAACTAATGGTGAGGTGAGAGGAATTTCTTATAGCCATCACCAATATACAGATGGTTACTATCAACATGGTTTCCCGTTAGGTCATTCGATTGGCGGTGATAGTCAAATGTATTCGTTGGGTGGTGATATTCGTTTTGATGTGATGAACCGTCTCAGTGCGCGTGCGCTTTATGCAAAGGTCAATCAATCAAGTTTGGCAATTAATGCCGAATTTCCAAAAGAAGATACAGTGAAGGGTGTGGATTTAACCTGGACACACTATATCAAACCAACACTTCCATTAAAAATTAATGGTTGGGTGAGTGACTCTGATTTAAATGGTCGTGATGGTGGTGTTTCAGTTGGCGTTGAAATTCCATTGGAAACTAAGATGTTCCGTTTCTAACCGATATTAATCGATCAATGAGAAGTCCGTTAAGGGCTTCTTTTTTTTAATTAATTCACGTGAAATTGGGCCTATTGTTATTCTCAAATCTTATTTTCATATCATAATTTTGCATATTGATATGAAAAAACAAGCTAAAGAACTGAATCTAAATTATTATAATGAATAACCTTTACTCAGTAGTAGATTCTACTACAAGTAAGAATATCGATATCATGAAAAATTGGAGTTGTTATGGCACTCGTTCCTCCACACAGTCTTCAAAGTGGTGGTGTAATTCCACTTATAGATTTTATGGATAGCATGGATAAGGAGGAAATTGTACATGACTGAAAATAGATTAACGCACCTCAAACAACTTGAGGCAGAAAGTATTCATATTATTCGCGAAGTAGCAGCTGAATTTGAAAACCCTGTGATGCTTTACTCGATTGGTAAAGATTCAGCGGTGATGTTGCACCTCGCATTGAAAGCGTTCTATCCAGCGAAACTTCCATTTCCACTACTACATGTAGATACCGGTTGGAAGTTTAAAGACATGATCGCTTTCCGTGACAATATGGCGAAAACGCATGGTTTTGATTTGATCGTGCATCAAAATGTCGAAGGTCGTGAGGCTGGGATTAACCCGTTCGATCACGGCAGTTCAAAATATACTGACATCATGAAAACGCAAGGTTTAAAACAAGCCTTGGATAAGTATCAGTTTGATGCTGCGTTTGGTGGCGCACGCCGTGATGAAGAAAAATCACGTGCCAAAGAACGTGTTTATTCATTCCGTGATAATAAACATCGTTGGGATCCTAAAAACCAACGTCCAGAACTTTGGAATCTGTATAACGGTAAAGTGAACAAAGGCGAAAGTATTCGTGTCTTCCCATTGTCGAACTGGACTGAATTAGACATTTGGCAGTATATCTATCTGGAAAATATTCAAATCGTTCCTCTTTATTTCTCTGCGGTTCGTCCAGTGGTCGAGCGTAGCGGTACGTTGATCATGGTGGATGATGAGCGTATGCGTTTAAAAGAGGGAGAAGTTCCACAAATGAAATCGGTACGTTTCCGTACGCTTGGCTGTTATCCACTCACGGGTGCAGTTGAGTCTGAAGCAGATACCTTGCCTGAAATTATCCAAGAAATGCTTTTAGCGACCAGCTCAGAGCGTCAGGGTCGTATGATTGACCATGATGAGGCGGGCTCAATGGAAAAGAAAAAGCAAGAAGGTTATTTCTAATTTCCTTAAGCAAGCCCCTCTTTTTAAAGAGGGATTTAGGGAGATTAAAAGCGATTTCTAAAGAATATGTGGAGTTTTGAGCAATGTCTCATCAATCAGATCTTATTAGCCAAGACATCTTGGGATATTTAAAACAGCATGAACAAAAAGATTTACTACGCTTTTTGACGTGCGGTAACGTCGATGATGGTAAAAGTACCTTAATCGGTCGTTTACTTTACGATTCAAAATTGATTTATGAAGATCAATTACAAGCGGTGACCCGTGACAGTAAGAAAGTGGGTACCACAGGTGATGCGCCTGACCTTGCCTTATTGGTTGATGGTTTACAGGCTGAGCGTGAGCAGGGCATTACCATTGATGTCGCTTATCGTTATTTCTCTACAGAAAAGCGTAAGTTCATCATTGCAGATACACCAGGACATGAACAATACACACGTAACATGGCAACCGGTGCATCAACAGCTGATCTTGCGATTATCTTGATTGATGCGCGTTATGGGGTGCAAACTCAAACCCGTCGTCACTCATTTATCGCAAGCTTGCTCGGTATTAAAAATATCGTGGTTGCGATTAACAAAATGGACTTGGTGGAATTCTCAGAAGCACGTTTCAATGAAATTCAAGTTGAATATGATGCTTTCGTCAGTCAACTTGGTGATCGTCGTCCTGAAAATATTGTGTTCGTACCGATTTCGGCACTGAATGGCGATAACGTGGTGAATCCATCAGCAAGTACGCCGTGGTACAAGGGTCAAACCTTGATGAGCATTCTTGAATCAGTGGAAATTAAACGCGAATCAAATAAACATGAATTCCGTTTCCCGGTTCAATATGTGAATCGTCCAAACCTCGATTTCCGCGGTTTCGCGGGGACCATTGCCTTGGGCGAAATCAACGTTGGTGACGAAATTGTTGCTTTGCCATCTGGCAAAAAATCAACGGTGAAAGAAATCGTCACCTTTGATGGTAACCTTGAACAAGCTGTTGCTGGTCAAGCCGTGACGTTAACTTTAAACGATGAAATTGATATTTCTCGTGGTAACGTTTTGGTCCGTGCAGGCGAACAACCTTTGATTTCACGTAGTGTACGTGCTTCAGTGGTGTGGATGAATGAACATCCATTGGTGAAAGGCAAGCTATACAACGTCAAAATTGGCACACAAACTGTTCCAGCGAAAGTCACTGCAATTAACTTCCGTGTTAATGTGAATACGTTGGAACATACGCAAGTTGAAGAACTTGAGTTGAATGCAATTGCGGATGTAGTGGTTGAGTTTGATGCACCAGTCGTGTTTGACCAATACCAAGACAGTCGTTACACCGGTTCATTTATCTTTATTGACCGTCTCAGCAACGTGACTGTTGGTGCAGGTATGGTTGAAGCTGCAGTTGAATGGACGGCGCATAGCAATCCTGTGACTGCAGAAGATCGTGCGGCACGTTTAGGTCAAAAACCTGCGGTAATTGGTGTGTCTGCATCGTTGATCGAGAAAGCTCAAGCATTAGAAAGCTTATTGATTCAACAAGGTGTAGTTGCGATTGCAAAAGCAAATTTAACGGTTGAGCAGATTGCCTTGTTACGTGAAACTGGTGTTGTCATTATCACAACGACCGTTGAAGGTGCTGATACCGAGATTGCTGCTGAAACAGTTGAAGAGGCCGCTGAAAAAGTGGTGGAATTGGTTCGTCTTTAATCGACTGAATTGATTTTGAAAAACCCGCGTAAGCGGGTTTTTTGTTGTATCGTGTATACTCAATATTTTTATATAACTACATTTCTAATAAATGAAACTTGAAACCCTTAATAAAAATGCTGAATTCTATATCGCTTCACTAGCTCTGGGAGTTTTAGAGGGAATGCAGCAGGGTGTTATTTCTCCTGAAGCTGGAATATGGTCTTTAGCAAGGCCGAGCTTTTCTAATGAAGTCTTAAAATCCACCATAATTTCTGACGATCTGAAATACGTAATAGCATGTTTTGATGAGATTGATGCTTTATCTAGCTTTGATGGTGGAGAGGTAAGGCAACAGCAAATGATTAATGAATTGAAAGAGAAATGTCTAAGATGTTTGAAGGTCATTGATTATAAAAATATTGATATGAAGATGACATCTTCAATAAATGATGAATAGAATTTTGTAGATCATGCTTTATTGTTTTTCATTTTAGTAAAAGGTAAGAAATGATTTCTTCTCGATCAGCTCTATAAGCTATCTTTCGTATGGTCCAAGGTCTGAGAGCGATTTATTTTTGTGGCTTTTCTATACACTAAATAAACCCCACTCAAGATCGCTGTAATTCCAATGTAGTCAAACCTAGAGAGTTGAGTGCTAAAAATAATAAAGTCGAGTACTAAGGTCACAAGCGGTACAAGATAGAATAAGCTGGTTGTATTCACCAGATTGCCTGATTGTAATAATTTATAAAAAATGAGTTGAGCAATAACAGAAACAATGATGCCTTGATATAAAACAGGAATCCAAAAGCCCCAATTCATCTCAAAATTAAATGATTGAAAAGGAATGATAAAAATAATGAAAATCAAAGAAATGGCATATTGTAGTGGTAAAACATGCCATGGTTTTTCAGAAATTTTTCTTTGTAGAATCACACCTGTCGTAATACATGCCAGGCACATAATTGAAGCAAGCGTTGCCCATAAAGATAATTTATTGATAAACATATTGTTATAAACTAAACAAATGATTCCAAAAAAACTAAGCAGTAGCCCTGTAAGCTTAACTTTGGAAAAACTTTTCTCAGTTATAAAAAAGGTCAAAATAGGCTGTAATGCAAGGATGGTTGAAAGGAGGCCTGGGGAAATTCCAAATTCAAGCGATAAAAAATAAAACAGGGTATAACCTGTAATTAAAAAGCAACCGGTAAGGATGACATATTTAAAAGAGGTATTTTGTGGATAAAAAGGCTGTTTTGAAATTGCACAAAAGAATAAAATTAACGCTGTAGCAATTAAAAAGCGGAAAAACAGGAAGGGGATTGCTGCACCATGATGAAGTCCCCATTTAGTAAAAATAGCAGCACTTCCCCAGAGCAAAACAAATAGACCAATATAAAGGAAATTTTCATTCTTAAGTTTGGCCATTGAACTTGTCCTTTTTATATCTCTATTTTTAGATCTTTGAATAGCATTTTTATATGATGACTAAATGATGATTGTCATTAAATGGTTGTAAAATGCTCTACCATTTGAAATGAGTAGAGCAAGTTATTTTAACAGATGATAAAAAGAATGCATTTAGAAAATATGACGTGTTTTGAAAACTAAATATTCTTTTATATCTTTAGGATAATCTTGAATCATCTTTAAAAAGACTTCTCGATCACCTTGATATAAAGCACGGGTTGCTTCTTCATAATTTGGCATATTGCCTAACATCGCAGACATGAAACGATCAGTCGCTTGTTTGGCAAGCATGATATTGCTTTCAGAATTAGGATCATTCAGCTCTTTATCAATCAACTTGCGGATCACTGCTGATGCGCTTGCACTTTGTTGATCTAACCAATCCCAATGTTTTTTCTGTAAAGTGATCTCACGAGAGATAACCCCGAGCTTAGGTCGTCCAACTTTTTTAATTTCCTCTGGTTCGGCATAGCGTTGTTGAAGCTCTTGTTCAGAACCGGAAAGATCGAGATCAATTTGTTGCCCTGTTTGATCATTAAAAATCAAAATGCTTTCGGTTGTTTCAGGAATAAGCTTAATCTTCAACACGAGATCAGTCGGCTGGCCGCTTGCAATCAGTGTACTGCCTGAGAATGCAGTGTAGGTGGTTTGAATATTCATTTTAATCACATATTTTTATCTGGGTAAAATAATATTATCAGGGTAAAATTAATTTGGCAAATAAATAATCAAAAAATCGAAAAAGATCTGATTTTACAAACGGGACCTTTAGAGTACGCATTACAACAATAGCAAAGATGGCTAACCATTTTAAATTTTTATTCTGCTTTAATATTGCTTTTATGAGACAATGCTTTTTTATTTTTGTGTATTAGGACTCCCATGATTGAGCAATCTCCTGAATCTTTAAGCGATATCGAAATTTTAGACATTTTACAGTCTATGAAAAAAGATAAGCTGGATACGGAAGCAAACGAGATGATTCGTAATGGGGGGAAAGCTGGGCGTCAAGAAGCACATAAACAGGCTCTAGTTGCACTGAGTACAAGCTTTGAAGAAAAGTTTGTCGAAGCAGTGACACTGGCATTGGGTTTGAATGCAGGTCAGGCGAAAAAGATCCGTTATAAAAAAGACCGTATTCGTATTTTAAAAGTGCGTGGTATTGACTATCTGGCAATTGATGGTGCGGAAACAGCTCAAGTGTTGGCGCAGGTTGCACAAGCTATTGGTCGTGAAGATGCGACAGTCACACACGATTTGCATAATATTTTCCCATTCTGGAAAGAAGGTTGGCCGATGGTTCAGTTTGACAATGCTTATAAAATCCTAGCAGAAGATATCAGCATTCATTATCAAGCCGTACTTGATGAGCTCATTTCATTATATGGTGGAAACTAAGGGATTCTAAACATCCTGCTCTGATGCGGTTTCCAATAGAAAATAACAAGGATTGTTAATTTTATGACCTTAGCACCGAAGATTCCGCCAGAAGCGCTTAATGTGCTCAGGGCAGGGCAATTGATTGATGCCATTAAGATCACACGGGAAAAAACAGGTTTAGGTCTCAAGGAATCTAAAGACTTAATTGATCAGTATCTGCAAGATCATCCACAAGAACAGGCACAGATCCAAGAGCAATTGGTACAGCGTAGTCGTGGTGGAATGAAAGTCTTGATTTTGATCTTCTTGATTTTGGCTGCCGTAGTCTGGTTTGTCCTGAAATAAAAAAAGCCCCGTATAGGGGCTTTTTTATGGATGGCTCGGCTTAATCATCTTGGGTGATAGGGGAATCATTTTCTAGGTTTGGTGTAATTTGAGTCACCAGCAATTGGTCAATTTTATAGTGGTCGATATCGACTACTTCAAATTTAAAACCGGCATATTCGACCGCATCCGCAGGACGTGGAATTTTGCGTAGACGATACATGATAAAGCCAGCGATTGTTTCGTAGTTTTCATTTTCTGGGAATTCTTCAATTGCCAGCGCATGTTTTACATCTTCAATCGGGGTACTGCCATCAATCAACCAAGAATGATTATCTCGTTTGATAATCTGTTGCTCTTCATCCATCGGGGTCACCCAGTCACCCATGACGGTGATCATGATATCGCTCAAGGTAATGACACCGACCACTAAAGCATACTCATTGATCACAACTGCAAACTTTTCTTTGGTTGAGCGAAAGCGGTCAAGAAGTTCTGATAGCGTGAGGCTGTCTGGGATAATCAGCACATTGCGGATAATCGATTCATTTAGTTGCGTGAAAGATTGATTATTTAAAATACGAACCAGAATATCTTTGGCATCTACATAACCTATCACTTGATCGATATGTTCATTACAGACTAAAAATTTTGAATAAGGGTGGTCAGCCAGTTTTTGACGAATGCTGTGTTCAGCTTCATTCAAGGTGAAATAAACGATGTTTTCCCGTGCAGTCATACTTGATGGAACAGTACGCTCTTCAAGTTCAAATACATTTTCAATGAAATGATGTTCTTGTTTTTGTAAGACACCGGCTTGCGCCCCTGCATTCATGATGGCAGAAATATCATCAAAGGTCATGCTGTCATCACGCTTGGTATCAATTTTAAAAACTCTGAAAATTGAATTGGCAATGATGTTAATTGCCCAAGCTAAAGGCCTACAAATTTTGATAAAGATGGTAATGGGATTGATGACTTTGATGGCTAATTTCTCAGGAAAAATCATCGCCAAACGTTTTGGCATCAAGTCGGCAAATAAGATAAAAAGAGATGTGACGGTTAAAAAGGATAAACTAAAACCAATTGTTTCTGCCCATGGGCCGGGATAAAGTTCGGTTGCTAAATTGTAGAAATAGGGGCGTAATGATGATTCACCAACAATACCGCCTAAGATCGCGACAGCATTAACGCCGACTTGAGTTGATGCAAAAAAGTCTGCTGAGTTTTCTTGCAACTCAATGACTTTATTCGCGCGTTCCTCGCCACTTTCAGCCAGAAGTTTTAGTTTGATTTTTCGTGATCCAGCAATCGCGATTTCAGATAAGGATAAAAAGAATGAACATGCGACTAGAATAACTAGAATCATCATGCTTTGAAAAATATCCATACATCACCTATGTTGGTAGGCCGCAGCCTATAGTTCGCTTATGCAAATAATGGTTGGTTAGGCATTATTTCACTCGCTTATTCTGTAATAGAATATAATGTATCAATAAGTAAAAGAAATAAGTTTTTATTGATATTCTTATTAAAACAATCAGCCACACTTGAGATATGGCTGAAATTTCATCTAGTTAATTTGGCCAATTAAAAAAAGCTATGTGGTAATTGTGAGTTGCCATTATTTAATAAATACTCACGGTTTTCTTCCTCGATCATTTGGCGTGCCACAAACAAAATCAGTTGTCTGAGCCAGCGATGCGCAGGATGATGGTGCAATAACGGACACCAAGCCATTTTCAATTCAAACTCCGGAATATAAAACGGAGGATCCTTTATAACCAGTCTAGGATTCTGGGTCTGTAGACGTGCCATACGGGTGGGTAAGGTGGCAATCAAATCTACATTTTGAGCCAACAGTGCGGGCATTTGATAGTGACGGGTAAAGACAGAAATCTTGCGACGCTGGCCAATACGTTCCAAAGCTTGATCAATCCAGCCTAAGCCTGCCTGTTTTTCCGGGTTTACACCGAAACCAACGCCCATGCCTGTTTTAGATACCCAAATGTGTTGTGCATCTAAATAGCTTTTTAAATTGAGGTGGGTTACTGCAGGGTGTTTGTCATTCAGAATACAGCTAAAACTATCACGCCAAACCAAGACTTGATGGAAGCTTTGCGGGATCTCATTGAAGCGGTTAATCGCTAGATCAACTTTGCCCTGCTCCATATCACGATAAGACACGTCACTAGGCGTCAGGAAGTCTAAAACCACATTGGGTGCTTCTGAACGTAATGCTTTGACTAGGCGAGGAACTAAAGTTGCTTCAGCATAATCGGAGGTCATAATCCGGAACACACGATTACTGGTATAAGGACGGAATTCGGTACGTGGTTCAAGAATCATTGAAAGGTCTGACAATGCATCTCGAATACGTGGTTGTAATTCCAATGCACGTTCAGTAGGGGTCATGCCTTCAGAAGAGCGAATGAGTAGGGGATCATTAAACAGATTGCGTAATCGACGTAAAATATTACTCATTGCAGGTTGGGTAACACCCAGTTGCTCCGCTGCACGGGTGACATTTTTTTCACGAAGAAGTACGTCAAGATAAATTAATAAATTGAGATCGACCCGCTCCAGATTCATAAAAAAAATACCGAAAATAAAATCCTTAAATTGTGTTGAATTATGACATATCTAAAGCAATTTGTGTAACTTAATCCTACATAAAAGCGACAGTAGCAAGATGTGTAATGCAACTTGGCACATTCTGTTGACTTATTTAATTTGGGAGGTTTTTAGGTGATTATTTCTTCGATGTCATTTGTGGAAAAACACAGCCGAAAATTGTCATTTTGAGTATTCTTAAGGATCAAATTTTAGCTTTTTCTGAACTGATGAGTCTAATAAATGATTCGAAAAATGAATAATTATGTTTGGTGGTGTATTTTAAAAATTAAATAAAAACATGTGTTTGTGGTATATTTTTTGCATTTTTGAAAAATGCTTATACATATATTTTTTTAGAAAATACTGAAGATTAAGCCAGAATATTGGATAAATCGCTTGCCAAAGACTAAGCTTTGAGACATGTTGATGAGGCGCTTGAAATCTAGACTAAATAAAATCAGGATTTTTAGCCCACATTCGATGCCAATCCTCAAAGGAATAGATCATGACTACATATCAAACAGCGATTGATGCAATCCGCGAATTAAAAGCAAAATTTGGCAACACTTGGGCAGATATTAGTCCTGAAGATGCTGCTCGTATGCAATTGCAAAACCGTTTCAAAACTGGTTTAGACATTGCTAAATATACAGCTGCGATTATGCGTCGTGATATGGCTGCTTATGATGCTGATTCTAGCAAATATACTCAATCATTGGGTTGCTGGCACGGTTTTATCGCGCAACAAAAAATGATCGCGAATAAAAAATACTTTGGTACAACTGAACGTCGTTATATCTACCTTTCTGGTTGGATGGTTGCTGCACTTCGTTCAGAATTTGGTCCACTTCCTGACCAATCTATGCACGAAAAAACATCTGTTCCAGCATTGATCGAAGAAATCTACACATTCTTACGTCAAGCTGATGCGAAAGAATTAAACGATTTATTCCGCGCACTTAAAAAAGCAAACGAAGCGGGTGATACAGCTAAAGCAGCTGAAATCACTGCTCAAATCGACAACTTTGAAACTCACGTTGTGCCAATTATTGCTGACATCGACGCTGGTTTCGGTAACGAAGAAGCGACTTACTTACTTGCTAAGAAAATGATCGAAGCTGGTGCATGTGCACTTCAAATCGAAAACCAAGTATCTGACGCAAAACAATGTGGTCACCAAGCTGGTAAAGTAACTGTTCCACACGAAGACTTCATCGCTAAAATCCATGCATTACGTTATGCATTCTTAGAAATGGGTCTTGATGACGGTATCATCGTTGCGCGTACTGACTCTGAAGGCGCTGACTTGACTCAAAAAATCCCAGTGGTTAAAGAGCCAGGCGACATCGCTTCTCAATACATCAGCTACTTAGACACAACTGAAATTGACATCGCTGATGCTCAAGAAGATGAAATCCTGATCAAGCGTGATGGTAAATTACACCGTCCTAAGCGTTTAGCTTCTGGCTTATATCAGTTCCGTCCTGACACTCAAATTGACCGTGTTGTACTTGACTGTGTATCTAGCCTTCAAAATGGTGCTGACCTTCTTTGGATCGAAACTGCGACTCCAAACGTAGAAGAAATCGCTCACATGGTTAACCGTGTACGTGAAACAGTTCCAAATGCGAAGCTTGTTTATAACAACAGCCCATCATTCAACTGGACGTTAAACTTCCGTCAACAAGCTTACGACCGTTGGGTTGCTGAAGGTAAAGACGTTTCTGCTTACGACCGTGCTAAATTAATGAGCGCTGAGTATGATGCGACTGAATTAGCTGCTGATGCAGACGCTAAGATCCGTACATTCCAGGCAGATGCTGCTCGTGAAGCGGGTGTGTTCCATCACTTGATTACACTTCCGACTTACCACACTGCTGCGCTTTCTACTCATGAACTTGCACAAGGTTACTTCGGTTCTGAAGGCATGTTGGCTTATGTTGCTGGCGTACAACGTAAAGAAATCCGTGGTGGTATCGCTTGTGTTAAACACCAAGCAATGGCGGGTTCTGACATCGGTGATGATCACAAAGAAATCTTCTCTGGTGACAATGCGCTTAAAGCACACGATGATGCTAAAAACACAATGAACCAATTTGCTGCTCATTAAGCACTGAACTGATTCAAAAAAAACCCTGCGAAAGCAGGGTTTTTTTTATTGCTTAAAATTTTGATGTGTTGTGGTGATTTAGAGCTAATGGGGCTGAATTTAAGTTTTATAGGGAGGGGCTTTTGCGAGCTGAGATGAGAGGGTGGCTTTTAAAACAATTGAATGGCGTGAATATCAATTAAACTTAAGTCTTTCATTCATTGTCTTGAGCTGCTCTGATGGATGCTATAAATCGCATCGCAAAAAAAACTGCTCATCAAGAGCAGTTTTTTATTCAAGAAATAATCAATTATTTCTCAACACCTGCTGGTTGACCTGCAAGTTTTGCATTTGCATAGTCCCAGTTTACTAGGCTTTCTAAGAAAGTCGCGATGTATTTTGGACGTAAGTTACGGAAGTCGATGTAGTAAGCATGTTCCCATACATCGATTGTTAATACTGCAACTTGGCCGTGTGCAAGTGGCGTATCTGCATTGGCAGTTTTAGTAATAGATAATTTACCGTTTACTTCATCAGCCACTAACCAAGCCCAACCTGAACCGAATTGAGTTGTTGCAGCAGCAGTGAATTCTTCAGCAAATTTTTCGTAGCTACCAAAAGCTTCTTCGATTTTAGCTGCAATCGCGCCAGTCGGTTTACCGCCACCATTTGGCTTCATGCTGTTCCAGTAGAACGTGTGGTTCCATACTTGTGCAGCATTGTTAAAGATACCTGCTTTAGAGGCATCACCAGCAGATGCTTTGATGATTTCTTCTAAAGACTTACCTTCAAGGTCAGTACCTTTGATTAAGTTGTTTAAGTTAACAACATAAGTATTGTGGTGTTTGTCGTGATGGTATTCTAAAGTTTCGCGAGTGATGTGTGGCGCTAAATCATCATAGCCATATGGCAGTGCAGGTAAAGTAATGGTTGTCATGTTTCATTCCTTGCAAATTTGCTGGGTTTTACATTAAGTGCCTTTATTGTAAATGATTCTATAGACAATAGGGCAGTCTTTTAATACACAAAATATGCAAAAAATTTCTTTATGAGACATATACCATACAACAATGATTAGAGTTTTTAGCTCGTTTAGTGAACGTTATAAAAAACTCTAACCCGTTTTATATAAAGATGTCGATCTAAGTTCGGCTACTGCTAAAATTACTGCGCTTTAGCTTGTAATGCAGCATGGTAACGACGATTCACCTCATCCCAATCCACGACATTATAAAACGCTGCAATATATTCAGGGCGACGGTTTTGATATTTTAAGTAGTAGGCATGTTCCCATACATCCAGACCTAGAATAGGTGTATTGCCATGCATCAGTGGTGAGTCTTGATTGGCACTACTTTCCACAATGAGTTTATGTTCAGGCGTGACGCTTAGCCATGCCCAGCCACTCCCAAAACGACTGATTGCAGCCTTGGTGAAAGCCTCCTTAAAAGCATCAAAGCCACCCAGTTGTTGATCAATGGCTTCTGCAACAGAGCCCGTTGGATTTCCTCCTCCTTGTGGACTCATGACTGTCCAAAACAGTGAGTGATTGGCATGACCTCCAGCATTGTTAATGACCATATTTTTAAGGTTGGTAGGGATATCATTCACTTTGGCAACCAACTCTTCTACGGGGAGTTTTTCCCATTCTGTACCTTCAATTGCACCATTAATATTATTGATGTAGGTCTGATGATGTTTGCTGTGGTGAATTTCCATTGTTTTGGTATCAATATTGGGTTCAAGTGCATCGTAAGCATAAGGAAGCGCTGGTAAAGAATAAGCCATGTGTTTGATTCCTTTTAATCAAAATGATTTTATTGGCATAAATTAAAGCGTCTTCATTATTCATTTAAAAGCAAATGAGAATCAATATCTTTTAATTTGCTTTTATCTATGTAAAATGAGGTAAAAAATAAATTTTATTTATCATTTATCTTATTTGGCAGCATATTGAGTGAGTAACACGAACGTGCAATTCGGCTGTTCGGGTATTTTAAATGGGTGAAGGTAATCGGGATTGGGAGTATCTGATTATTTCCATGATAGGGGGAGTGAAACTGATTTCACTCCGTTCATCATTGAATCAGCTTAGATTGGGTTATTGAGTTCAAAATACGCAGTTTCGATTGAAAATTGATTGGCAATGGCTTGTGCCAAGCGCTGCACACCGTAACGTTCTGTGGCATGATGGCCGCATGCGAAATAATGTACGCCAAGCTCTTTTGCTTCATAAAAGGTGCGTTCACTCACTTCACCAGAAATATAAGCATCACAATCTTCCTGAGCTGCTTTCGCAATGAAGTCTTGTGCACCGCCTGTACAGAATCCTACTTTTTTAATAGCAGTTTTATTACTTGGTAAATGAATCACATTAAAATCAAAAATAGCCTGTAACTTTGCTTTAAATTGTTCAGGACTAAGCGCATGGTCTAAATAAGCAACATTGCCGATCGGGTGCCTTTCACTTGGATCTAAAGCTTGAAGGTTGTTTAGACCGATCAAATCGGCAATAGCAATATTATTGCCCAAGCTTGGGTGGGCATCTAAAGGTAAATGGTAGGCAATCAGGGAAATATTATTTTGAATCAGTTTCTTAATACGATTGCCTCGCATTCCTGTAATTGGGTAGGGTTCGCCTTTCCAGAAATAGCCATGATGAACAAGTAACGCATCAGCTTGCTGGGCAATGGCGGCATCAATCGCATCTTCTGATGCGGTTACAGCACAGACAATTTTGTTGACTTCAAGCTTGCCTTCTATTTGTAAGCCGTTTGGTGCGTAGTCTTTAAACTCATTTGCTTTTAAGGTCTGATTACACCATTGCACAATTTCATGCAAATTTGCCATGCGATTCCTCAATTGTTTACATCTTTTCTAAAGATCAATAAGAACATATTTTTAAATGTAACTAAAGCTAGACAAAACTTTTTTAACTTTTGCATTGATTTTAAGCAATTTACTTTACAATAGTGGAAAGTTCCAGTTCTTCAATAAATTACGTTCATAACATAATTTCGCGTAGAGGATAATAAACGTGCGCCGTGCATTTACATGGTTACCTTGGGTATTACTCATTCTTGTTATATTTAGTTTTCTGGCTTGGCAGAAATCGCATCAGCCGAAGCCAACCGTGGCTGCTGATGGTGTAAAAATGCCAGCCGAGAAGGTTGAGCCGCTGATCGATACCTCGCGTACGGGTGGGGTGGTGTCTTATAGTGCTGCGGTTAAAGTGGCGGCACCAGCCGTGGTCAATATTTTCACGACCCAGAAAGTAAAGCAGATGAATCATCCATTATTGAATGATCCTGTATTTCGTGAGTTTTTTGGCAACCAGGTACCGCAACAGCCTCAAAATGAAAACAGTTTAGGTTCAGGTGTGATTGTACGTGCAGATGGGTATATTCTGACCAATAATCATGTGATTGCCCAAGCTGAGCACATTGTAGTTGCACTTTATGACGGTCGTCGTGCTGAAGCGAAAGTGATTGGTACTGATCCTGATACAGATTTGGCTGTGATTAAGATTGAGTTAGACAAGTTACCTGTTCTTCCATTCAAATTGAGTGGTAATGAAGTGGGTGATGTTGTACTTGCAATTGGTAACCCATTTGGTGTGGGACAAACCGTGACTCAGGGAATTATCTCGGCAACTGGACGCTCTGATTTGGGGATTAATACCTATGAAGACTTTATTCAAACCGATGCTGCAATTAATCCGGGTAACTCGGGTGGTGCATTGATTGATGTTGCGGGTAATTTGATTGGTGTTAACACCGCGATCTTCTCTCAATCTGGTGGCTCATTAGGGATTGGTTTTTCGATTCCTGCCAAAGTCTGCCAGCAAGTGCTGAACTCTATTCTGAAAGATGGTCGTGTCGTGCGTGGCTGGTTAGGAATTAGTTTGATTCCAAATAACTTGGATGAAGATGTACTGGCTGCTAAACCAGTTGGCGTTACTGTTGCGGATGTACTACGCGAAGGTCCTGCCGACTCAGCGGGGATTAAGCGTGGTGATAAGATCATTCAGGTGAATAACGAACAGATTTCTTCTGCATCACATTTAATTAATTATGTTGCATTACAAGCACCAGAAAGCTTAATTGATGTCGTGATTGAGCGTGAAGGTAAGCAGCAAACTGTGCAAGTGAAAGTCGGGGAGCGTAAAGTGCAGCAAAATGCACAATCGCAATATATTCCGCTGCCTAAGCGTCAGTAGTAAACTTGATTGATGTCGATTAATAAAAGGGCTGCTTAAGTGCAGTTCTTTTATTTTATGCATTATTCATAGCGCAAAAAGCCTATTGATTGATTCAATCAATAGGCTTTTTGCATTTTTAGAGCTTTTTTATTTTTTATTAAAGCATCGAAATTTGATGATTTGATGACAATTTTCTGATCGTTAGGTGACAATAATGAAGAGTCGAAATATGTGCTTAATGTGCACAGAAGGCCTGATTGAAGTATTCAAATAAATCAGGCGTTTGAAACCAGATCAGAATCGAGATGCTGATGAGGCCAACAAGGCAGACGAGCAGGATCAATTTAAAATACCGTTCAATATTCATCATGAATGATAGCCTCTTCATTGACGAAAAGATGGATCACCACACCAAATATGCTGAGTACTAAACAGGCCAGCCAGATCATATTATAGTTACCTGCAAGGTCATGATTGACGCCACCTAACCAACCACCGAAAAATGAACCGATTTGATGGGTAAAGAACACAATACCACTCAGCATGGATAAATATTTGACCCCAAACATGTTGGCTACAATGCCATTGGTGAGCGGGACGGTTGAAAGCCAAAGTAAGCCCATAATGATCCCAAAAGCATAAACGGTCAATGTGCTGAGTGGCAGCAATAGAAATGCAATAATCGCAATCCCACGTAAACCATAGAGCAACATCAGTAACTTCGGTTTTGAATAGCGGTCGCCTAACCAGCCAGCACCATAAGTCCCAATGATGTTAAATAAACCAATGAGTGCTAAAAACACCGTTCCTGTTGTCGCGTCAAAGCCATGATCAATTAAATAACCGGGCAGATGTACCCCTAAAAACACCACTTGGAAGCCACAAACTAAGAAACCGAGCGACAGCCACCAAAATGGTTTGTGTTTTCTGGCAATGTTTAACACTTGCTTAAAACTGAGGCTGGATTGATTGAGTGCTTTGGGTAGCGTTGAAGAGGGGGATTTTAATAGCCAAGCCAATGGAATAATAAATGCAATTGCAAAGGCACTCACAAGTAATGCAGATGACCAACCAATGGTTTTAAGTAAAATCAGCGTAGACGGCAGCATGATAAACTGACCAAAGGAGCCTGCTGCGCTGGCAATCCCCATGACCATGCTACGTTTCTCTGGAGGAGCAGCGCGACCAACTGCAGAGAGCAGTACGGTAAAAGAGGTTGCTGATAGCGCAAGCCCGATGACAAGGCCTAAACTAAGATTGAGTAAAAGACTTGTGGAGCTAAATGCCATGAGCACTAAGCCAATGGCATAGAAGAGACCGCCTGCCATGACCACTTTTTTCGTTCCATACTTATCGGCAATTGCCCCTGTAAATGGTTGCGCTGCACCCCAGATTAAGTTTTGCATGGCAATGGCAAAACTAAAAATATGATGACCCCAGCCGTAGGTATCACTCATGGGAACGAGGTATAACCCAAAACCATGGCGGACACCTAATGAGAGTGCAAGAATCAGCGCACTTCCAATTAGCATATAGACCAATTGTTTGGAAAATTGAGGAGTTAGCATTGTTGTTGTGATCGTGGAATAAGTGAAAAGTATTTTAAAATACTTCTATTGATATTTCGATTGCTCAAGAAAATTATTGTGGCTGTTTAGATTTAATGCGCTTGTTCAGGTTTTGAATTTTAGAATATAAAAAAGCAGCTATTGCTGCTCTTTTATGTCGTGATTATTTAGAAACGATAGCCTACACCGACATAGGTAATCAGTGGGTCAATATCAATTTTGGTATTTGCTTTGATGAGCTCTTTGCCTGTGTTGCGATCCGTTACTGAGATTTTGGCTTCATTATTCATTTTGGAATAAGATACCGAACCGACAGCAAACCAGTTTGGATTAAAGTCATAGGTTGCACCTAAAGTCACAATCGGGGCAAATGTATCTGTTGCTTTGAGCTTCACGATAGGGTCTGCTGATGATGTTTTTCCATCTAAGGCTGCACCAGCTTTGCCATCATGAATATTTTGAATCATATGACCTGCTTTGATTAAATCGGATTCAATTCCTGAATTCATTTTTAAATCGTTAAAGTAGGCATACATCACACCAGCACCGACATAAGGACGGAATTTATTTACGCCAGATTTACCAAATTGATAGTGTAGCTCAACAGCTGGTAGCCAAGCTCGCGCTGAGGCTGCTTTATCACCTTGGGTTAAGTCTGTGATATGAAGATCTTGTTTTAAACCAATTGAGCCTAAGGCTGTGTCTGCCTTGCCGCTTAAGGGTGCGTAGATATTTCCTTTCCCTTTGATATCAACTTTCGGTGGGATACCTGCTTTAACTTCTAAAGAGACGTGATCTGTAAAGTGGTAATTGGCCATAATACCAACGGTATCGACATTGTCCGCTTCTAAACCTGTGCCCTGACTTTTCCAGTTGGACAAACCATTCACTGTTGCAGTTCCTGTTAACAGACCTGGAACAGGGTCTAAAGGTTGTATTTTAATAGCATCGTAAAGAAGCTTATTCGAATCTCGATCTGCTGCTGCAAGTACAGCTTGCTTGGAGACATCACCGACTTTGGCCTGTGTACCCTCGGCGATACTGGTGTTGATATTGACTGGATTGGCAGAGCCTTGTGGCATGGCATGTAACCAACCTGCGGAAACCGAAAAGCGTTTGAAACCATCGCCATCTTTTAGACTGAAATAAGGTGAGTCTGCAAAAGCAAAAGTGGGTAGGGCACATAAGCCTGTAATCAGGCAAGCGAAGGGCTTTTTCATCATTTGAGGACTCCATGTCCGAATGTTTGTTAGGATTTTTCTTGCGCCCACCTTAACGCGATTTTTATTTGGGCTTTGTTTAGTTAGGATTTATAATTGTTATGCTTATGAATCTTTTTGTTTGATTTAAATAAATTGATGAATGAATTATGAAGACGTAAAAAAGCCACCGAAGTGACTTTTTTAGAATAATTCAAAGATTATGAATTACATAAAGCGTGATAGATCTTCTTCAGGGCGAGCAGTAAGTACTTCGATGCCTGTTTGTGTTACTAAAATCGTATGTTCATATTGAGCAGATAACTTGTGATCTTTTGTGACGACGGTCCACTTATCACCTAAAAGTTTAGTCTGCCAAACACCTGCGTTTACCATTGGTTCAATAGTAAAGGTCATGCCGGCCTCTAGGCGCATACCTGTACCTTTTTGCCCATAATGTAAAACTTGTGGTTCATCATGGAACACATTGCCAATGCCGTGACCACAATATTCACGTACTACACTAAAGCGCTCAGATTCAACATATTGCTGAATTGCATAACCGACATCACCAAGGTATGAACCATCCTTTACTGTTGCCATGCCACGATACATCGCTTCCTGAGCCACTGAGCACAAGCGTTTAGCTAAAATTGAAGTTTCACCACCAATGACATACATCATATTGGTATCGCCGTGATAACCATCTTTAATTACGGTCACATCAATATTAAGAATATCGCCATTCTTTAAAATTTTATTTTCAGAAGGAATACCGTGACAAACCACATGGTTCACCGAAGTACAAATAGAATGCTGGAACGCAGGGCGGCCTGGTGCAGCACCATAGCCGACGCAGGCAGGAATTGCTTGTTGAACATCTTCAATATGATTGCGACAGATTGTATCGAGTTCTAGTGTGCTTACACCCGCTTTAATATGCGGTTTAATCATGTCTAGAACTTCAGCCGCCAATTTCCCTGCAACACGCATCTTTTCAATTTCTTCAGGTGTTTTGATTAATCGACGTGGGGCCGTATAAGTTGTATTCATGATCTCTAAAAACTTTTGGTAATTTGCAAGCGTCTATGGTATAAATAGCCGCCTATTTTATCAAATGCTTTTCGTGACTATCTTTTATTATTTATGAAAAGATTTTACGAAGATATCTGATAACAATAGTCGTAAAAAAAATCCGCACATATATCGACACATTACTCTGGGTGCCTAGCAATAGGTGGAGAATGCGGATATATGGAGGCCTAACCCAAACTTTAAGGTAAAGAAAATGGCAGATTACAACGTAAGCATGCGCGACCTTCTTCAAGCAGGCGCACACTTTGGTCACCAAACTCGTTTCTGGAACCCAAAAATGCGTCAATACATTTTTGGCGCGCGTAACAAAATTCACATCATCAACCTTGAGCACACTGTTCCTGCGTTAAATGATGCTTTGAACTTCGTTAACAACTTGGCGAGCAAAAAGAACAAAGTATTATTCGTTGGTACAAAACGAGCTGCTTCTAACATCATCCGTGAACAAGCTCAACGCGCTGGTCAACCATATGTAGATCACCGTTGGTTAGGTGGTATGTTGACGAACTGGAAAACACTTCGCCAATCTATCAACCGTTTAAAAGATCTTCAAACTCAATCTCAAGACGGTACTTTTGCTAAGCTTACTAAACGTGAAGCTTTAGAGCGTACTCGTGAGATGGAAAAACTTGAACGTGCTTTAGGCGGCGTTAAGAACATGGGTGGTTTACCTGACGCATTATTTGTAATCGACGTTGATCACGAAGCGATTGCAATCAAAGAAGCGAAAAACTTAGGTATTCCTGTAATCGGTATCGTTGATACAAACTCTAACCCAGACAACGTTGATTACGTTATTCCGGGTAACGACGATGCGATCCGTGCAGTAACTTTATATGCTTCTGCTATGGCTGATGCGATTCTTGCTGGTAAAGAATATGCTCAATCACAAGCAAATGCACAAGCTAAAGGCGACGACGCTGCTAAAGACGCTTCTGAGGCTTAATGCGTTTTGACGCAAGCTTGTCATTTTTGCGACATGTAATGGTGGCAAATTAAAGCGTCGAGATTGCAAACGGCCCAGAGATTCTTTGGGCCGTTTTTGTTGAACAGATTTATTTTCTACCGATTTTAGGAGATCAACATGACTGCAGTTACTGCGAGCATGGTAAAAGAATTACGTGACCGTACTGGTCTTGCAATGATGGAATGCAAAAAAGCATTAACAGAAGCAGGCGGTGACATCGAACTTGCGATTGATAACCTTCGTAAATCAGGTCAAGCAAAAGCTGCTAAAAAAGCGGGCAACATTGCTGCTGATGGTGCGATCACTATTATTCAAAACGGTAACAAAGCAATTCTTGTTGAAGTTAACTGTCAAACTGACTTCGTTGCTAAAGACGAAAACTTCAAAAACTTCTCTGATAAAGTTGCTGCTGCTGCACTTGCTGCAAACGAAACTGATGCTGCGAAAATTGCTGAACTTAAGCTTGAAGACGGTGCAACTGTAGAAGAAGCTCGTGTTGCATTGGTTCAAAAAATCGGTGAAAACATTCAAGTTCGTCGTGCTCAAATCGTTGAAGGCGAAAATTTGGCTGTTTACAAACACGGTTTAAAAATCGGTGTTGTTGTTTCTTACACAGGTGATGCTGACACTGGTAAAGGTATTGCAATGCACGTTGCTGCGTTCAACCCAGTTGCTGTAAATGCTGAAGCTGTTCCAGCTGACTTGATCGCTAAAGAGAAAGAAATTGCTGAAGCGAAAGCGTTAGAATCTGGTAAGCCTGCGAACATCGTTGAGAAAATGGTAACTGGTTCAGTTGAAAAATACTTGAACGAAGTTGCTCTTGATCGTCAAATGTATGTAATCGACAATGACAAGAAAGTTGCTGATGTATTAAAAGCGACTGGTACTGTTGTAGCTCAATTCGTTCGTTTCGAAGTGGGTGAAGGTATTGAGAAGAAAGCTGAAATGAGCTTTGCAGAAGAAGTTGCTGCTGCTCAAGCTGCTGCGAAGTAATTCGTATCTTCTAAAAAACCCAGTCTTTATGACTGGGTTTTTTATTGCCTGTTAAAAAGCCCAGCAAGAAGAGTGGGTTTTTTATAGATGGGCTTATTGGTCTTCTTTCTGTAGCTCGTATTTCTCAGCCAGTTCGCCAGTAATTTCTTTGCCTTCTGTATCAAGGGCTTTCAAGTAGCCTTCAGCAACAAAGTATTTGCGGCCATCACCCGCTTTATCGAGCTCAATAACAGAGGTGTTTTTGCTGTCAAAAGTAAACTTACCTTTGCTTTCAAATGCTTTTCCATCACCTTTACCAAGATAAGTCTCTTTTAACTCAAATGTTTTATCTTGGTTGAGTTCAAGTTGGGTTTCAATACCTTCGCAATCTGCACAAGGAAGAACGCCTTTATATGTGCCATTCCAGTCTAATGAGTTTTCTGCGGTATGTGCGCTATCCACAACTTCAGCGCTGCTTTCGGTGCTTGTTGCGGGTGGGGTTTGTTCATCAGTTTTAGGGGTTTCTGCTTTATTACATGCTACTAAAAAAATAGAAGCTAAAGAAATGGCAATAATTGATTTTTTCATCTTAGATATGACCTTGTGAAAACATTAATATCCAAGTTATTAGATTTTAAAAAGAAATGGTAGTAAGGGAATGTAAGGGTTATTTAACCTTTGGTAAAGCAAGACAGGTTAGCCTTGTCTTGCTTTGAAGCGAGGATTGGATTTGCAGATAACAAATAGCTTGCCGCGACGTTTTACAATCTGGCAATCAGCACTACGACGCTTTGCGCTTTTAAGGGATGAGCATACTTTCATTTTGGTTCCTAAGCTTGAGTGAAATGTTATAGTATTACATTTGATTTGTGCTGTAAAGTTTGTCTTATTGTTTGAAGAATAGGGGTGATGAGATAAGTATGGCAAATAAAAAACCCTCATCTTTCGATGAGGGTTTTTTTGAATCTGGAGCGGGAAAGGAGACTCGAACTCCCGACCCCAACCTTGGCAAGGTTATGCTCTACCAACTGAGCTATTCCCGCAATAGGACGCATTATAGAGAGTTTCATTCAAGTGTCAACTCTTTATAATGCTAAGTGTTGAATTAATCAGCACGTCGCCAAATTGTACCTTGACGGGTATCCTCCAAAACTACACCTTGATCCAATAAAGACTGGCGAATACCATCGGCTTTGGCAAAGTCTTTGGCTTTTTTTGCATCGACTCGTTGCTGAATGAAGTTTTCAATTTCAGTATCAGACAGGGTAAGTGCTTCTTGACCGATATCTGACTTAAGGAATTCATCCACATCATGTTGAACTAAACCAAGAATATTGGTTAAGTGGCGTAGGGTAGAGTAAAGCATTGTCGCTTGTTCGGCTTGCTCTTCTTTCACTGCACGATTTAGTTCTTTATTCAGTTCAAATAGTACCGCCATTGCTTCAGCAGTATTAAAGTCATCACACATGGCATTGTTGAAGCGTTCGACAAAGCCCTGTTCTAGCGTCTCAACCGTTTTTTGACCATACACCTGTTGATAGGCTTTAAATGAGTGATAGAAACGGCTGAGTGCTGTTTTTGCTTCTTTTAAGGCCACATCAGAGAAGTTAACTGGGCTACGGTAGTGCGATGACACAATGAAGTAGCGAATCACTTCAGGGTGGAATTTCTCCATCACATCGCGAATGGTAAAGAAGTTGCCTAAAGACTTAGACATTTTCTCACCATCTACATTGATGAAGCCAACATGCATCCAGTAGTTTACATATTGTTCGCCCGTTGATGCTTCACTTTGTGCGATTTCATTTTCATGATGCGGGAACATCAGGTCTGAACCACCACCATGAATATCAAAGTGGTTGCCGAGGCAGCAAGTTGACATTGCTGAACATTCGATATGCCAACCTGGACGACCGTTACCCCAAGGTGAAGCCCAAGCTGGTTCATTTTCTTTGGCGTGTTTCCAGAGCACAAAGTCAAAAGGATGCTTCTTTTCAACTTCAACATCGACACGTTCAGATGCACCTGCTTGCATATCATCCAATTTACGACCTGACAGACGGCCATAGTTATTGAACTTGCTGACTTCAAAATAAACATCGCCATTGGCAGCAGGGTATGCAGCCCCTTTATCAACCAATGTACCGATCATATTTTGCATTTGATCAATATATTCGGTGGCTTTCGGTGCTTCATCAGGTTCAGCACAACCTAAATTTGCTGCATCTTCATTCATGGCTTGAATAAAACGAGCTGTGAGTTGTTGGATGCTTTCACCATTTTCATTGGCACGTGCAATGATTTTGTCGTCAATATCGGTAATATTGCGGATATAACGAACTTTCCAGCCTTGGCTGCGCAAGAAGCGAATGATGTAGTCGAATGCAACCATAACCCGAGCGTGTCCGATATGACAGTAGTCATAGACTGTCATGCCACAGACATACATATCGATTTGACCTTCTTTACGTGGGACAAATTCAACTTTTTTACGTTGCTCAGAGTTATATAGAACAAAAGGTTGCATAAGGGTTTTCAAACACTCTACAAAAATCGTTATTCATCATAACGTATGCACCATATTTCATAAAGTTATCAGTAGAAAAAAGATGGCTTTCGTTTGCAATATTTCTTTATTCATCGCTGATAGGGCGCGGTGCTCGAATTTGTGCCTTTTTTGCAAAATAATAATAAATGATAGCCGTTGCCAAGATGCCGACTAACCAGGAGATATCGACTCCACCTAGCATGGTCGCGATTGCACCCGTGTAAACTTTACTGTGAATAAAGGGGAGTTGTAGCAGGACTCCCATGGCATAACAACCAATACCAATGCGGTTCCAACGACCATATTTTCCATCTGGATCGTATAACGCGGCAACATCACATTCTTCTTTAGAAATGAAATAGTAGTCCACGAGGTTGATGGCGCTCCAAGGAATAAAAAAGGTGAGCAAGAACAGAATAAATGCCTTGAAGGTATTTAAAAAAGTATGTTCACCGAGAATTGCGATGATTGTAGAAATGGCAACCATCGCAAGCACGATAGATAAACGCGTCATTTTTGAAATTTGAGAATGTGGTTTGAAACTATTCCAAATCGTTGCAATGCACATAAAACACCCATAAGCATTCAGCGTTGACAGGGTGACTTTGCCAAAGGCAATACTGAAATATAAAAAGGTAATAATAAGTGCAGCCGTATTCATGCCGACGACATATTGCACTTCATTTCCGACAAATCCGCCTTGAGCAATCTGTGCAATGAATACGCCTAAAGTCATCGAGATTTGGGAACTGAGTAAAGAGCCTAAACCGACTGCCAAGAAGACACGTGTGGAAGATGTGTTTGAGGGTAAATATCGGGAATAATCGGCAACATAAGGACCAAATGAAATTTGCCAAGAAGCTGACAGTGAGATCGCTAATAAAAAGGATGGCCAGCTAAATTTTTGAACGGCAATTAACGCTGCAAAATTTGAATGAGTCAAAATTTGGCTTAAAATAATCACAAAGGCAATGATGCCAATGACACTGGCAACTTTTCCGACCCAGTGGATTAGACGATAACCAATGGTTGCAAAGATCACAATAAAAGCTGCGTAAATTAAAATTCCTGTTGTGCTGCTTACATTGATCAATTGTGCGATGGCTTTACCCGCCAAAACCTCACCTGTGGCGGTAAACCCGATGTACATTAAACAAACTAAGAAGATTGGAATACAGGCCCCATAAACACCGAACTGGACGCGGCTGGAAATCATTTGGGGAAGACCCAGTTTAGGGCCTTGTGCGGCATGCAAGGCCATGACGATGGCACCGAAGCATTGTCCAATCAATAATCCAATAACTGACCAAAATATATCACCACCAAGTACAACTGCTAAAGCACCTGTGACGATTGCAGTAATTTGTAAGTTGGCACCAAACCACAATGTAAATTGACCAAATATACTGCCATGCCTTTCATGTTCTGGAATGAAATCGATACTGCGGCTTTCAATAAATTGATGTTTTTCTTTCTCATCCAATGAGCTCATTTTCACTCCGTATCCTTGAAGTACTTATCGTTATTCACAAATACATGATTTGTTGCTTAAGTATATTCATGTATAAGCTAACATGTATATGTATATACAATTTGGATTAATAATAAGCAAGTCTTTTGTACAAAGCGTGGAATGAATAAGCGCTTATAGGTGAATGTGAATGCACCAAATATATGGCTGTTAAAAAGATTGGCATTTAGCTCGTATATAATGAGTCTTGTTTCATGCTTCATCTCTCCATTTTTCATGAAAACTTATACATTTAGAAACGTGTAAGATTTGCAGATATGTTAGAATCTGCATCATTCTTCTGATTAAAATCGTCTACCCGATGGGTGGATAGAGTATTATTTTGAGTCAATCTCATATGTCACAAGCCATAGATTTCCAAAAAAGCGCATTAGAAACTTTGCGTGTCGAACAACAAGCAATTGAAGTTCTTGCTGCACAAATCGATGAGCGTTTTGATGTTGCATGTGAAATCCTTTTGCAATGCAAGGGACGTGTCGTCATTACAGGCATGGGCAAGTCTGGTCATATTGGTCGTAAAATGGCGGCTACCTTTGCATCGACGGGAACACCATCTTTCTTTATGCATCCTGGTGAAGCCGGTCATGGCGATCTAGGTATGTTGGTACGGGGAGATGTACTCATCGCAATTTCTAACTCAGGCAAGAGTGATGAAATTATGATGTTGATGCCTCTCATCAAGCATTTAGAGGTGCCTCTAATTACGATTAGTCGTGATGATAAAGGCCCAATGCCGCAAACGGCTGATGTGGCATTGACCTTGGGTGAGGCTGATGAGGCATGTCCTTTAGGCTTGGCGCCAACTTCAAGTACTACTGCAACACTGGTTTTAGGTGATGCTTTAGCGGTTGCATTATTGGAAGCACGCGGTTTCACTGCCGATGATTTTGCACGTTCGCATCCTGCTGGTGCATTAGGTAAACGCTTGCTTTTGCATGTGAAAAATTTGATGCATACAGGGATTGAGTTACCCAAAGTTCGCCCTGATACACCGATGAATAAGGTGTTGTATGAAATTTCAGATAAGCGTTTGGGTTTAACCACGATTGTTGATGAAAATGATACATTATTAGGTATTTTTACTGATGGTGATTTACGTCGCATGATTGACCAACAACAAGGTTTTGATGTGAACTTGCCTATTTCGGCTGTAATGACTAAAAATCCACTGACGATTTCTCAAGAGGCTCGTGCAGTAAAAGCATTGGAAAAAATGCATGAGAAAAAAGTGAATCAATTTGTGGTTGTTGATGATGCTAACAAGGTCATTGGTGTGATTGGTATGCATGACCTTATTCAGGCTGGAGTAAATTAAGCTATGGCATCTTATGCTTTACAAGAACAAGCGCGTCATTTACAAGCACTTGTACTTGATGTGGATGGAATTTTAAGTGATGGTTTTGTCACACTAACCAATTCCGGCGATGAAATTAAATCATTTGATATCCGTGATGGCTTGGGCATGAAGCTTGTCCAGAAAGCGGGTATGAAGGTGATTATCATCACTGGGCGTAAAAGCAACATCGTTGAAAAACGGATGTCAGATCTGGGCGTCGATTTGGTTTTTCAGGGCCGTGAAGATAAAGGCACTGCATTGCGTGAAGCTTGTGCTCAATTAGGACTCTTGCCCGAAGATTGTATCTATATGGGGGATGACTGGCCTGATTTGTCTGCATTCGCGATTGCAGGGATGAAAGTCACTGTGCCAAATGGGCATGAGGAAGTACGCCGTCGCGCTAATCTGGTAACTCAGGCGATGGGTGGTCGTGGCGCTGTGCGTGAAGTGTGCGATATGTTGTTGATGGCAAAAGGTGTTTACCAAGAACTGCTTGAAAAATATCTTGCCGTACCACATTAATATAGTGTTGATTTGCTCAAAGGTTAGGTAACCCTGTTTATGGATACCAAAGTTTTATATGTTGTCGCGGTTGTGGTCGCTGCTGTGAGCGGTGGCTATTACTATTATAGTGGCAAAGCAAAAAAGCTGGATGTTGATTCAGCCAAGAATATGACTTATTCAGCACAAGGTGTTCATTTAACGCAAACAGATGAAAAGGGGAATCTGTATATTCGGGCTGAGGTTAAACAGCTACAACAGAATATGCAATCAAAAACTTCTCAGCTTGATCAACTGAATGCGGTTATGTACAAACAGGGTAAACCTGATGCAACATTTTATGCCAAACAAGCAAATGGCTTTGATGATAATAGTAAAGTCATCTTGCTGGGCGATGTCGTTGCAACAAAATTGTCTGATCAAGGTAAAATGGAGTTCCACACTGATGAACTTACAGGTTACCCAAAAACAAGAGAACTCGAAACACAACATCAAGTCACGGTTCAATCACCATCCGCTGAGTTCGTGAGTCAGGGTTTAAAGGCTAATTTAAATAATGGTCAATATGAATTTTATAAAATTCGAGGAAAGTATGCGCCAAGCTCTTAATTCTAAATCTCGTTCTGCTTTCCTTAAACAAGCAACTTGTGCTGCTCTTGTTGCACTTTCTTCTGCAGCTAGCTTTGCTTTGCCATCAGATCGAAATCAACAACTTTCTTTGGTTGCTGATCGTGCCACCTATAACGATAAAACGGGTATAACAACCTATACTGGTAATGTCGTTATTGAGCAAGGGACGATGAAGCTTCAGGCGGATTCTCTTGTTGCAAATTTAAATAGCAAGAAAGAGATTCAAATTATCACGGCTAAAGGGCAACCTGCAAAATTTCAACAGCAAATGGATACCAACAAAGGTTTAGCGCGTGGTGAAGCACAGACGATTGTCTATAATGCAGATACAGGGATCATTACCTTAACGGGTAAGGCCTATCTGTATCAGGATGGCTCGAGTATTCGTGGTAATAGCTTAAAATATAGTATGAACAAAGGCGACGTTGAGGCTCAAGGTTCTTCGACCAATCGGGTACAAATTATTATTCCACCTTCTAGTTCAAAAAGTTTCCCAGGGGCGCGTGATTAATGGAACAGTCGGGACAGCAACCACAAACACTTTGTATTAAACACTTAGCTAAAAATTATAGTAAACGTTGGGTTGTAAAAGATGTGTCTTTTACAATGCAAAGTGGACAGATTGTGGGCTTGCTTGGGCCGAATGGTGCAGGTAAAACCACGAGTTTCTATATGGTGGTCGGGCTTGTTCGTATGGACAAGGGGGAGATCCATCTAGATAATCTTGATTTATCAGATCTTGCAATGCATGAGCGTGCACGTAAAGGGATTGGCTATTTACCACAGGAAGCTTCAATCTTTAGAAAGCTCACAATTGCTGAAAATATCATGGCAATTTTGGAAACCCGCAAAGACTTAAATAAACAACAGCGTCAGCAACGCCTTAATGAATTATTGAGCGATTTTAAAATCAATCACATTAAAGATTCATTGGGAATGAGTGTTTCTGGTGGTGAACGTCGCCGTGCTGAAATTGCACGTGCCTTGGCTGCGGATCCTAAGTTTATGCTTTTGGACGAACCTTTCGCTGGCGTTGATCCAATCTCTGTTGGAGATATTAAAGACATTATCCAAACGCTTAAAGATCGCGGTATTGGGGTGCTGATTACAGACCACAATGTTCGTGAAACTTTGGCGATTTGCGAGAAGGCATATATCGTGAGTGAAGGTTCTGTCATTGCAGAGGGTACTCCTCAAGAAATTTTAGACAATGAACAAGTGCGTAAAGTATATTTAGGTGACGATTTTGTCGTTTAAGACGTGCTAGTCGAAGCTTTAAAGAACCTAAGGGTTCTTTTTTTATGGTCGAATCGAAATTAAGGAAGAAAAAAATTGTTCACCGATCAGGAATTTTTGAATTAAGTTTTTGATAAATATTTATTTTATGGCGCTTATATGATTTTTATATTCTATGAAAGTGTGAACTGTTTTACAAAAATATAAACATATCAATAGATGAAATTATGTGCGGAACATAGTGTTTTTTATAAAAAAATGATTAAAATGAAAATGCTGAAATGATAACAATACGAAAAAAATATGAACTTGCAAAAAGATATAAAAGTGAATAATGGATTGTGGATAAAAAGTATAGATTTCAAGTGGTTACTTTATGTAGCAACCTTATCTGTGCCAATGACACATGCAACACCGCCAAGTGAGCAATATCACACTTTAAAGAACAATCTAACGAAACTGTTTGTTCCGCAAAGCAGCGATGAGTTTAAAGTTGCACAGATGCAGAAATTAAGTAATTTCTCTGTGGACTCTTCATTAGGTAGTGATTTACCCGTGGTTGGTTCTGGGCGTCCACAAGAAACGATTTCGACGGCTTTTTGGCAGAATCAACGTAAAATATTAAAAGATGCTGTACAGGTTGCAGTACAGCGGAACCCAGAGATTTCTCAAGGGATTTCAGCACTAGCTTCTCAAAATGCCAATATTGATGTTGCCAAATCAGGTTACTATCCACAAGTGGGTGGTGGAGTAAGCACTGGGGATCTGGGTAAGAAAAGTACCCGAGGACAGCAATTACTTACTTTGAGCGCGACGCAAATGCTCTATGACTTTGGCAAAGTGAAGTCTGGAGTCGATGTTGAAAAAGCAAAAGTCGTTGTTGGGCAAGCCAATGTCTTGGTTAAAATTGATGATATTTCATTAGATGTTGCACAAACAGTTATTAATATTCAGCGCTATCAGAAGCTTATACAGATTGCCAATCAGCAGATTGCTGGGATAAGACGTATTCAGGAAATTGCAAATCTACGTGCAAATGCGGGAATTAGTAGTCAGGCTGACCCGATACAAGCACAATCGTATTTGCAGTCGGCACAATCTGCAATGATCGCCCAGCAGTCTTTACTGAGTCAGTATCAACAGCATTTATATACCTTATTGGGTTTTGATACACAAAGTATACAATGGGTCATTCCAGATGATTTTGTTAAACAGTCTGATTTATATGCAGCACCGCAATTCAATACCATTCCTCAGATGATTGCCGCACAGGCAGGAATTGAAGTTGCACGTAATCAAAAATTACAAACACAGGTCAGTAATTATCCGACACTATCTGTAAAAGGAGAACTGAGTCAAGCTTTGTACGGTCGTAACCCCAATAACGAAAAAGAGGGTGGGTTTGATAGTGCCATTATGTTTGAAGCGACCAGTCAGTTCTACCAAGGTGGGGCGACATCTTCAAGAACCCGGGCTGCCAGTTTTGCTGAAGAGGCAGCAAAAGCACAGGTTAATGCCGTGTATTTAAAAGTGCTGGATCAAATCCGGACCAGCAGGGAACAAATCGAAAATAAACAACGCCAAATGCAGGTTTTGGCGGGGCAACAAGCGACAACAATACGAACAAGAGAACTTTACCAAGAACAATATAAATTGGGAACTCGTACTTTGGTGGATTTGCTCAATGCAGAGCAAGCGATTCATAGTGCGGACTCAGAGGCGGAAACAGCACGTTATGATATCTACAGCAGTATTGCACAATACATTGCTGCGACAGGACGTTCTCGTCAAGCCTATGACCTCAATAATATAAAAATCCAAGGATTTGAGGTACAACCATGATCACTACAAAAATAAATTATCAGCCTTGGTTACAAGCCATACTGACGATTGCAAAACATTATCGGATTGAACCCTCTGAGGAGCGGATTCGCTTACAACTTGACTGGAATCAAAATCAAAATTTAGACGAAGTCCTTATTTTGATTAGTCGACAGGTGGGGATGAATGTAAGAAGGATTGCATTTAGTGATGATGTCATTAATCCTTGGAGATTGCCTATACTTGTAGAGCTTGCAGATGGGCAAGTGGGGGTGATTGATAAAGCTGATGGCTCAGGGCATGTCAGTGTTCAACTGAGTGGCGATCAAGGTCTGTCGCAGAAATTTGCCGTTGGCGCACTGAAACATATCATAAAGAATGTTTATGTACTGAGACCAGAACAATCGGTGCCTGACGCGCGTATCGATGAATACATTAAACCTTATGAGCAAAGCTGGTTCTGGTCTATCGTATTACAAGACTGGAAGCGTTATATCGACATTATGTTAGCTTCGATGATTGCTAACATTTTAGCTTTGGCAACGATTATTTTTTCCATGCAGGTTTATGATCGGGTCGTACCATCACAGTCGATTCCAACGCTTTGGGTGCTTGCAGCTGGGGTGCTGATCGCTGCTATTTTCGAGTTTACGTTAAGGCTTTCTCGGGTTTATATTTCTGACATTATTGGTAAGCGTGCTGATTTACGCATTTCAGCCCGTGTCTTTGGTCACGCCTTAAGAATTAAAAATAGTGAACGCTCTAAGTCAACCGGAACTTTTATTTCTCAAATTCGTGAGCTGGAAGGAGTACGGGATCTCGTCACATCTACCACGATGGGCGCTCTGGCAGATTTGCCATTCTTCTTCTTATTCTTGGTGATCTTCGCAATTATTGGTGGTGATTTATTTTGGGTCATGCTCTTGGTGGTGCCTTTAATGATTTTACCTGCAATCTTGGCGCAAAAGAAACTGGGGGAACTTGCTCAAGAAGGGATGAGAGAGTCGTCTATCCGTAATGCGATCTTGGTAGAAGCCGTTCAAGGCATCGAGGATATTAAGCTATTACGTGCGGAATCTCGGTTTCAAAATCAATGGAACCACATGAATGAAGTCTCTGCGGATATCAGTATGCAGCAACGTAAGATTGTTGGTGTACTCACGGCCTGGACACAGAAAATTCAAGGATTGACTTATGCTGCGGTAATTCTGGTGGGTTGTTTTGCTGTAATGAAAGGCGATATGACGACGGGTGCATTAGTGGCATGTTCGATTTTATCTTCTCGTATGCTCGCACCGATTTCACAAATTACTGGGATTTTAGGCCGTTTACAACAGGCAAAAGTAGCGAAAAAGAGTCTCGATGAAT
This sequence comes from Acinetobacter colistiniresistens, assembly GCF_000413935.1. Classification (GTDB taxonomy): domain Bacteria; phylum Pseudomonadota; class Gammaproteobacteria; order Pseudomonadales; family Moraxellaceae; genus Acinetobacter; species Acinetobacter colistiniresistens. The sequence goes on from NZ_KE340379.1 coordinate 396,487, forward strand.
TGATGCAGAAACCTGTTGATCAACCTGATCAAGCGCATTTAGTACACAAAGAAGTGCTGCATGGTGATTATGAGTTGAACAAAGTGGTATTCCAATATACTGAGGAAGATCCACGTCCAAGTTTAGTCATTCCACAACTTAAAATTCGAGCTGGTGAGCGGATTGCAATCTTGGGGCGTAACGGTGCGGGTAAGTCAACGCTACTACAAATTCTATCTGCAATGCAATTTCCAAACTCTGGTTCAGTACATTTAGATGATCTAGATATTAGCCTGATTGATCCGGCAGATGTTCGTCGTGATATGGGATTGCTCAATCAGAATGCACATTTATTCTATGGCACCATTCGTGAGAACCTGACGCTTGGGGCACCTCTAGCACGAGATGAAGATATCCTAAAAGTGCTCAAAGTGACTGGAGCACTTAGCTTTGTACATGAAAAGAAAGAAGGACTAGATCATTTGGTCTTGGAAGGTGGGGTTGGTTTTTCTGGGGGGCAACGACAAGCCTTGTTATTGGCTCGCTTATTAATTCGTCAGCCTAATATCTTATTGCTTGATGAGCCTACAGCTGCAATTGATGATGTCGCTGAAAAACAATTAATTGATCATTTAAAAAATTGGTTGGGTTATCGAACTTTGGTCGTTGCTACGCATCGACGTGCTGTTTTGGAACTGGTTGACCGAATTATTGTCATGAATGAGGGCAAGATCGTCATGGATGGACCAGTAGATCAAGTCTTACAACAATCAACGATAAAACAAAAAATAGTTTAATACTTAGAGGAAAATTTATGAGTGAACAACAACAAAACAGCAGCCGTTCGATGAATGTAACTTATAAGGAGCCTAAGTTACCTCGTTCGACGCTGGTTGTTTGGATGATTGGGATTGGTTTATTTTCACTCTTAATCTGGGCATGGTTATTTAATTTAGAAGAAGTTTCAACCGGTACAGGGAAAGTGATTCCCTCTTCAAAAGAACAGATTATTCAGTCACTTGAAGGCGGGATTCTAACCAAACTTGATGTCAAGGAAGGTGATGTTGTTGAAAAAGGACAAGTACTTGCCCAACTTGATCCAACGCGATTTGCCTCAAATGTTGGTGAGTCAAAGTCTTTGTTGGTTTCTGCACAGGCAACGGCAGCACGTTTGCGTGCTGAAGTAAGCGGAACAACATTGAGTTTTCCAGAAGAAGTGCAGCAGAATCCAAAACTTGTGCAAGAGGAAACAGCGCTGTATCTCTCTCGCCGTGCCAACCTGAATCAGTCGATTGAAGGCTATGAACAGGCGGCTAAATTGGTCCGTCAGGAATTGGCAATGACCGAGCCGCTCGTGGCAAAAGGTGCAGCCAGTGAGGTTGAAGTTCTACGTTTGAAACGTGAAGCCAATGATCTTAGTAATAAGATCAATGACACACGTAATCAGTATTATGTCAAAGCACGAGAGGAGTTGTCTAAGGCAAATACCGATATCCAAACCCAACAACAAATTGTCAATGGTCGGAATGACAGTTTGGAGCGTGCAGTATTTAAGGCTCCTGTTCGTGGGGTGGTGAAAGAGATTGATGTTACGACACTGGGGGGCGTGATTCCGCAAAACGGAAAGCTGATGACGATTGTTCCTTTAGAGGACAAATTATTGATTGAAGCACGCATTTCACCACGCGACATTGCATTTATTCGCCCTGGACAGGAGGCATTGGTCAAAATCACGGCCTATGATTATTCGATCTACGGTGGCTTAGAGGGAAAAGTAACAGTGATATCACCAGATACTATTCGTGATGAAGTGAAGCAAGATCAATTCTACTATCGTGTTTATATTCGTACGGATTCAGACCGTTTGTATAACAAAGCAGGTAAGGCTTTTAGCATTACGCCAGGTATGGTGGCAACGGTAGATATTCGTACAGGCCAAAAAACCATTATGGATTACTTACTTAAACCATTTAATAAAGCGAAAGAAGCATTGCGCGAACGCTAGACGATGTTGATTAAAAAACCTCGCTGTATGCGAGGTTTTTTATTTGTGGTGTAAAAAGCTATAATTATGTTTTAAGTTTATATTTGTTTTTATGCCATTTACCATTGCCAGTACGGTTACTTTTGAAGAAGACATTAAAAAAAGTCGTTTCCAAGCGATTGCTGCAGTTGTTGAAAATGAACAACAGGTGAAAGATTTTCTGGAACAGCATAAAGATCAGTCGACGACGCATCAATGTTGGGCGTGGAAAATTGGTCACCATGTTCGCTTCAATGATGATGGTGAACCTTCTGGTACAGCAGGTCGTCCAATTCTTGCAACCATTGAAGGCAATGAACTGACCAATGTGATTGTCTTGGTGAATCGGTGGTATGGCGGAATTAAACTGGGAACAGGTGGGTTGGTTCGTGCTTATGGGGGCTGTGCAGGACAATGCCTGCTCTTGGCTGAAAAAATAGAGTTGATTGAAAAGAAACAAGTTCAATTTGCCTGTCTATTTAATGAATGGGCGATTATTCAGTATGAGTTGATGCAGCAACAGATTGAGTATCAGGAAAGTTATACCGATACAGGGGTAGTGGTATTAGCCCGATTACAAGTGCATCAAATTGAAGCTTTGAGACTTAAACTCCAAGATGTGAGTCGGGGACGTGAACTGCTAAAAGTAATAGAGGAACAAGAACATGACGCATGATCCTTTATTAAAATATCGGGAACAGCATAAACAACGTTTGAATTATATGCCGTGGCTGTATTGGTCGCTAAAACCCAAGCATCGTGAATGGGCAGAAGCATGGCAAGCCGAATATCAAGCCTATTTGATGGAGATGGAAACCGTTGAAATTGGAAAGAACTGTTTTATTTCACCTTTAGCGCATATTTTTGCCGAGCGTGGTCGAAAAATTTCAATTGGGGATAATACTTTCATCGCGGCGGATTGTACTTTACATGGCCCTTTGGAAATCGGGAATGAAGTTGCGATTAATCATCATTGCATTCTGGATGGGGGAAGAGCTGGGATAAAATTAAATGATCAAGTCCGAATTGCAGCTTATAGCCATTTATATGCATTTGATCATGGGATGGAGATGGATCGTCCTATTTATCAGCAACCTGTTAGGTCTAAAGGAATTGAGGTCGGGCGTGATGTCTGGTTGGGAGCGCATGTTGGAATAAAAGATGGCATCAAAATTGGGCATCATGCAGTAGTCGGTATGAATAGCATGGTTACTAAAGATGTTGAAGACTATGCTGTCGTTGCCGGAAATCCAGCTAAAAAAATTCGCTATCGTACTGAATAAAAAGCACTAAAAAGCGTATGAGATTCGATACATAAATTTAACCTACCATGCTTTTATCTATGTTAAGTTAAAAATAAGTAGAAGACCTAAGGTATATACCTAGAGAGAGGCGAAAATGAACCGTGTAATTGCATGTATTGATTCTTCACCCTGCATTGATGCTTTGGCAGAGGCGGCTGTGTGGGTGGCCAGACAAACCCAAAGGGAATTAGTACTGTTGCAAATCTTGGACTATTACCCAGCGAGTTATCATTTAGGTGAAATCAGTGGGGTGATTGGTTTTGAGAGTAATGCTATGCTTCTCAAAGAACTTGCCGAGTTGGAACAAAAACAAAGTGAGTTAGCACTCGATTATAGTAATAATTTGCTGAAACATATTTCAGAAATGATTGAAAAACAGTACGGCTTAAGCAGTTCCAAGATTCAGGAAAAAGGTGATTTTCTAGAGCAAAGTTTTAATCTCCTCAATGAAAATGACATCGTGATTATCGGACGGGTTGGGGAACGGGCAGCAGAAAAAAATAAACCAATAGGAAGTAATGTTGAGAATTTTATTCGTGGTGCCAATTGTACAGTGATTACTGTCGGGGAACACTTCCAGCCACCAAAGCGTTTTATCTTTGCTTATGAATATTCACCGACCTGCCAAAAAATGTTGCAACGCATTGCACAAAGTGACCTGTTGAAAAAACTTCAGTGCCATTTATTGTATGTTGGGGATCACCCTGAAATGTTGGCGGAACCGGAAAAGTACTTGACCGATGCAGGTTTAGACGTGGTTTCTATTTATCGTTATGGCGATGTTGCCCAAAATATTCTTGAATATCAAAGAGAACATGATATTCAATTAATTGTCTTGGGTGCTTTCAGTCATAGTAAAATTCATCAATTCTTCTTAGGTAGTATTACAACCACTATTTTCCGTAATGCCAATGTTCCACTATTAGTGGCTAAGTGATTCATTTTGTTCCATATAGTTATCCGCAATTCCTGTGGATAACTATATGGAAAAGCACTAGAGATAAATATAATCTGTTGATATTACACAACTAAATTAAATAGGTTGTTTTTTAATCTCTATTTTACGATGGCGATGGCAAAACCATCATGTCCTTTCGAACCGACTGTCTGTAAAGCGGTGCAAGAGAGCAATTGAGGATGATCTTTTAGGGCGGTGAATGCCTTACGAATCCCTTCAATACTTGGCTTCTTGTTGTTTTCATCCAGAATCGCACCGGCACGGATGACATTATCCAACACGATAATCGTACCTGGATGAGAAAGTTGTAAGCTCAGTTCAAAATATTCACGATAGCTTTGTTTATCTGCATCAATAAAAATGAAATCAAAAGGCTCACTGTGATCCGCAATCAGTTGATTCATGATATCTGCACCACGACCTTTTTTTAGCTCAATACGGGTTGGCATATTGGCAAAATCAATATTTTCTTGGGCAATCATGACATGGGTATCTCGACCTTCAACGGTGAGTAGATAGCCATCTTCTGGTAATGCTTTGGCAAGCCAAATGGTGCTATATGCGCCAAAGGTACCCAATTCCAATACGCGTTTGCATTGGTTCATCTGAATCAGCATCTGCAAAAACATGCCTTGATTAGGCGCAACAGCCAAATGATTAGAAAAGCCCTGAGTATCGGTATTATCTAATGCATGTTGAAGTCTTGGGTCTGTGGGAATTAAATGTGAATTGATATAGTCATCAACCTCGGTCCACATCTGTTGCATAATCAAGTTTACCTATGAATCTGTTAGCTGCATTTTAAACATTTATACTCAGAGTGCAATTTGATTGCAGTAAAAAGGGATCATTTCGATCCCTTTTTACTGCGTTATTTACTTTTAGAAATTGCACATAGAGCTATTTCGGGTCAGATCAGGTCCCCAAGTACGGTAGCCTTGAGTGTCAATATGAATTTGGCCAGAACTATATAAGCCAATCCCTAAATCCAGACTTTGGCCATGCTGTGCCCAGAATTGGCAGAGCTTAAACTTGGTTTGTTCAATATATGCATAGTCTTGCGGTTGAGGATATTCAGGCCCGATACGAAAATCGATCGCTGAATTAAATAAATGCTTTGAAGAGCCAGCCCCGCCAGCACATTGGTTTAGAGGCAAATCGCGATAAACGGAAGTGACTTCAAAATCGGTTAAGACTTTGGCTGCGATTAAATATTTAAACACGCGAAGGGTTGATAGGGCATTCCCCCACAATTCACGGTTGGGTACCATATATTCTGTACGACCACATTTCTGCCAGTCACGTGCTGTACGTAATAACTCAAAACTTGGAATGATGTGTGCAACGTTATTTCGGTTCAGAAACTGTTCATACTCACGAACGCGCGCATAGTTATCACCTTGATTGAGCCATTGGCGATATGATGCGGGTTCAACTTTATTTGGAATCGGGCGAGTTAAGGTCACTTGTTCTTGTGGGATGTAAATTCTTTTACCTTGGTTTTGATTTACTTTTGTTGTGGAGCTGCTACAACCCACCATCATCACAGGGATGATAAATAATGATAATAGACCCTGTAATTTATTTTGCATGATAAAAAGGCAGTTCAAAATCTGTAGGTGTACTATTTTAATGCAAAATAAGCCATGAATAATGAGGTAATTGCAAAGAAATGTGTGATTCAGGTATAAAAAAGACCAGTAAAACTGGCCTTTCAAATTATTTTTCTAAATATTGCAGTTTGTCTGGCTTGCCGTTCCATTCTTCACGATCAGCAGGTTGTTCGCCAATTTGGGTGATATTGTTGCCAGCCCATTTCTCAGACAATTCAGCATTGAGTTCAATAAAGACTTCTTGACCTTCTGGTAATTCATCTTCAGAGAAGATTGCATTTGCAGGGCATTCAGGTTCACAGAGTGCACAGTCAATACATTCATCTGGATTGATGACAAGAAAGTTTGGACCTTCGTAGAAGCAGTCAACAGGACAAACTTCAACACAATCTTGATATTTACATTTAATACAATTTTCAGTGACAACGAAGGTCATGGCGGCAGCTACCTAAAAAATATGGTTTTCATCTTTAATGGTGTATTTTAGGCAAAAAATACCGACATAAACAATTCCTTTTATTGATATTTATTATTCGTATCAATGAAATGGACTTATTTATATGACTTTTGTTGATAATAACTCTCAAAAACAGCATTTATTTGGTCATTTTGACTTTTTCTTCAGCCCACCACCATCTTGTTTATTGACTGTTGCCCAAGCAATCCGCTCAGCTTCTTCTAGAGAGCGACCTTGTTCCAGTTCGCTTTGCTCAATATGTTTTGCTTGTCTTTTCTGTTTGGACGTATAAGCCGATTTATCACCACGAGACATGAGATTTTCCTCACAGAGGTATTGATCTCATACAGCAATAACATGATCAAGCCGATAACAGGGTGAGGGATTGTTGGTTTTAGTGCGCACTATGTAAATCAGCTCTGGCATAAAACCAGAGCTGATTTCGAGCGGATTAACTTTCGAGCGTCTGTGTTGTCTTGAATAAGGCTTTGAGTTGATACAATTGTTCAAGTGCCTGACGAGGAGTCAGATCATCAACATCAATCTGTTGTAACAATTCTAATGCCGGAGATTTGACTTCAACTTCAATCACTCGTTCAACCACCTGAGTTTCTATTTCATGTTCAACAGCACTGAATAAATCATTCTGTACGCTACTTTGCAAATGTTGATGTTGCTGTTTCTCCAGAATTTTTAAACGCTTCTGTGCCTCTTTAATCACATTGGCTGGAATACCTGCCAATTTTGCAACTTGTAAACCGTGGCTTTGACTTGCAGGGCCTTGTTGTACTTTATGCAGCAAGATTAAGTTACCATTCAGTTCTTGGGCGGTGACATGGTAGTTATCAATACCTGCTTCACTGCCAAGTTCAGTCAATTCAAAGTAATGTGTTGCGAACAGGCATAAGCATTTTACCCGTTTGGTCAGATCAACCACACAGGCCCAAGCCAAAGAAAGGCCATCATAGGTGCTGGTTCCACGACCGACTTCATCCATCAAGACTAAAGATTGACTGGTGGCATGATGCAAAATCTGGGAGGTTTCAGTCATCTCGACCATAAAGGTCGATTTACCTGTAGAGAGATCATCTGCAGAGCCAATACGGGTAAAAATTCGATCAATCGAACCTAATTTTGCCGACTTGGCTGGAATGAAACTGCCGCAATAGGCCAGTAGACTAATCAAGGCAGTTTGACGCATAAAGGTCGATTTACCACCCATATTTGGACCTGTAATGATCGCCATACGATGTTGGGTGTCCAAAAAGGTATCATTTGGTGTAAATGGCGCTTTATTTAAGGCTTCTACCACAGGATGGCGACCCGCTTGAATTTTGATGCCTGTTTCTGCGCTAAACTCAGGTCTTGCCCAATTGTTCAATCGGGCTTGATGGGCAAAGTTTGCCAATACATCGATATGTGCAATCGAGGCACTCATCATTTGTAAATGTGCAATATTTTGGCGTAACTCATCTAAAAGTGATTCAAACAGCAGTTTTTCACGGCTAAGGGCGCGTGATTCACTGGAAAGCACCTTATCCTCAAAACCTTTCAGTTCAGGTGTGATATAACGCTCAGCATTTTTCAGTGTTTGACGGCGAATATAATCGGCAGGTGCCTGTTCTGCCTGTGCACGGGTTAACTCAATATAGTAACCACTGACACGGTTATAGCCAATTTTTAAGGTATTAATTCCTGTACGTTCACGTTCCTTGATTTCTAGGTCAATCAGGAATTGTCCTGCATGATCACGAATTTTACGTAACTCATCCAGTTCATCGTCATAACCTTCTGCAATGACATTACCATCACGCAATAGCACAGGTGGATGTTCAACAATGGCAGCCATTAAATGTTGATGCAGGCTCTTAAAATCACCAAGTTCTTCATCTAATTGTGTTAACAGTTTAGATTGCTGTGTTTTTAATACAGGATCAAGAGCATGACGCAAGAATGGAATCTGTGCACATGCCTGACGCAATTGAACTAAATCACGTGGACGCGCACTTCCCAAAGCGACACGACTGAGTACACGTTCAATATCACCAATTTCTTTGAGCACTAAGCGCACAGGTGATTCGTGATAGCCTTTTAATAATTGCTCGGTTGCATCAAGACGCGCATCTAAAACAGCCGTATCACGAATCGGCTGCATCAAGGTCCGACTGAGTAAGCGTCCACCCATTGCAGTTTGGCAATCATTAATCAACTGGAATAAAGATGTGCCATGTTCAAACAATGGCTCAATAATCTCTAAGTTGCGACGGGTGATTGGATCAAGTGCAATAAAGTCGGTACTTTGCTCAATTTGAATAGAACGGATATGTGGTAAGGCCGTTTTTTGAGTTTCTTTCGCATAGTGAATCAGTGCTGCGGCAGCGGCTTTTGCCAGTGGAAGTGGATCTAAGCCAAATCCAGATAAAGTCGATACACTAAACTGATCGCACAAAGTCTTTTGGGCATTATTTAAATTGAAATCGACATTCGGGCGTTTGGTGATTGGGCAGTCCAGATTTTTCTTAATTTGCTCAATAATATTCTGATCCACCAGATCTTCATCGATCAGAATTTCACTTGGCATTAAACGTGCCAGTTCAATGGCCAATTGTTCAGGCTTATAGTCTTGTTGTTGAACTTTAAAGATTCCTGCACTCAAGTCGAGTAAGGCGAAACCAATTTGATTTTGTTGAATACAGAGCGCAACCAGATTCGACGATTGGTAACTTCCCAATAAAGCATCATCGGTTAATGTGCCTGGCGTTAAGATACGTACTACTTTACGCTCAACCGGACCTTTGCCTGTGACCTCACCAACTTGTTCGCAGATGGCGACAGTACGGCCAGCTTTGACTAAACGAGCGAGATAGCCCTCTGCTGCATGATAAGGTACACCTGCCATTGGAATTGGCTGACCACTGGCTTTGCCGCGATGAGTCAGGGTAATACCTAAAAGTTTGGCTGCTAAATGTGCATCTTCAAAGAAAAGCTCATAAAAATCGCCCATACGGTAGAACAGCAAAGCATGTTGATAGTCTGTTTTGACTTTGAGATATTGCTGCATCATCGGCGTATGTGATGAAAGATCAGTCATGATTTCAGCGCTATTCATGCGTATTAAACTCTTTAAAAATCAATAATATTTACTTTTGGTGATTGAACCAATTTCAGTTTTTGTGAATATGGATGCCACTCAAATAATGATGACAACTAAATAAGCGTAGAGAATTGCATCCATAGTATAAAGCGGCTTCAAGCCTTTCTAGTGATGCAATGGTAACAAATTTGAGTTATTGAAAAAAAGGGTGGTGAAATGGCAGTATGTATATTCAATGTACAGTTAGCCATTTGCGATAAAATCATAGACTTCGAATGGCAGTGGTTTTGCATAAAAACTTTTTATTTTTAAATGCTTATGATGCATAGATAAAGATGTAATGTGATTTTGAAAATGATTTTACTTTGATACAGAATAAGTTAATAGCTGAGGTCTTGAGCCGCTATGATTGTCTTGATAATTACAGTATTAAACTGAGTACTCAATAATGAAAAATATTTTATTTATTTCTGCCATTTTGATTCAAATACCGAGTTATAGCCTCGCCAATGATTCAACGGGTTATGTTGGTACAGGTGGCGTTGCCTATCTTAAAAATGCACAGATTGCGATGCAAAGTGAAGAGCTATTTATTAGCAAAAAGTTGATTAAGGTCAATTACCTGTATAAAAATTTAAGTTCCCAAGATGTGACGGAAACTATTTTATTTCCCTTACCCCGTATTGATAACTTCTTTGAAGCAGATTTTGCCCATACGGAAGCCTTGTTAAAAAGCTTTAAAATTATTGTCGATGGTAAAAATATTCAACCAGAAATGCATGTGCGCACTTTTATTCAAAAGGACGAAAAGTCTCCGCTGATTGATGCAACAGATCTATTTAAACAATGCGGTTTTAGCCAAACAGAGATGCTTAATCCCTGGGTTCGTAACAATGATGACTCTGTCTATTATGTAGATAAATTAAAGCAATGTAAGCAGCCAAAAATGCAGAAAATTTTGGCTAATTTTAAACCAGATGATGAAATTCCATGGTCATCTCAAGTAATTTATAGTTGGAAGCAAACCTTTAAAGCCAATGCGTTGACTAAAATTCAGCATCAATATCAACCTTTGGTAGGTGGTTCGGTTGCCCTATATCCTGATGAATATAATCAGAACTTTTGTATGGATGCACAATTTAAGCAGGGCTTAAAAAAAGCCAAAGCAGAAAATTCACCGTTTAATGCGTTGAGCTACATTTTGACCACAGGTGCCAATTGGGCCAAACCGATTGAAAATTTTAAGTTGACCATTGAGCGCGATAAAAATGAGCTGGTTTCATTTTGCTGGGATGGCAAAGTTGAAAAAATCAGCCCAACCCAATTTCAAATGAGCAAGCACAGTTTTATTCCAAAGCGGGATTTGGACATTATCTTTGTCAGGGTGAAATAAGCCAGTCGCAAAATCTGCTTCAAGAAAAATCAATAAATAGGTAGCTTAATCAGGCGGATCACTCTCATACTATATAGCAAGAAAAGGATAGCGAGCTTTGGTTTAAAGTGAATTTAAAGAATCTTGAAGCATTTTACTGGGTGGTGACGCTGAATAGTTTTAATAAGGCAGCGATCAAATTACAGACCACTCAGCCAGCAGTTTCACAAAAAATCACCGCCATTGAAAACGAGTTAGGATTTAAAGTCTTAGATCGAAGCTTTCGCCAGCTTAAACCCACGCATAAGGGCATGACCTTATTTAAATATGCTGAAAAGTTAATGCGTTTAGAAACTGAACTCATTGCGGAATTAACGGAAAATCAGCATCTGACCGGTACAATCCGCTTGGGTGTTTCAGAAACTATTGTCTATACCTGGTTGGTCGAATATATCGAGAAGGTTCAGCAAGAATTCCCTAAAGTGTCTGTAGAAATTGTGGTTGATCTGACCCCGAATTTACAAGAAGGTGTACGCACAGGTGATCTGGACATGGCTTTTTTGCTGGGACCAACATTGGCGTTTGAGTGTATTGAACAGGCGCTTTGTGATTTTGAACTCAGCTTTTTGGCTTCACCCTCATTTAAAGGTGGGGTTGGGCAAATGTCATTGAAAACCCTGATGTCGCATACGATCTTAACCTATCCCAAAATTACCTATCCCTATAAAGAACTTAAAGCAAAAATGAAAGAACAGGGGCTTGATGAGCCACTTTCGATTACTAGTTACTCCTTAGCAACACTTTTACGTCTTGCTGAGCAAGGTTTAGGGATTGCCGTGGTACCGACGCTAACGGCTTTAAAAGAAATTACCGATGGTCGCTTGGAAATACTAAACACCCCAATTCAGTTAAAGACCTTTCATTTTACCTCGATTTATATTCAAGGGAATGATGCTGTTTTAAAAGAGAAATTAACCGATGTCGCTGTGATGGTCTCGGAAAGTGCGATGCAAAGACTGAATCAACACATCAAAAAATAGAAGCTGATTCATTTACTTTGCAGTGTATTTCTCTGCTCTAGAACAAGGTCATTTGTTGGATAAGCCATAAAAGCAGCTTATGGAATGTTATAAGTAAAATTTATATTGAAAAATATTAAAAATAAAAAGTTAATAAATTCATATCCTTATTTTAAATTTGTTCTGTAAAAAGTCGTATTGTCCAGCTGACTTGCTTATGTTCTTATTCTAAATGGAAGATTTGATTACCCATCGCGTTGTGGGAAAACAGGGAATCTTTGTGATTTAAAAGGATTAAAGAAGATCGTTTGTAAATAAAATGATGCTCTTGGATCAAGTTAAAAATCGCGTTATTGAGCTCAAATGGATGAGGAACGCATAAATATGTCTTTACTGAAGTCTTCTTTTCTATCAGATCGCCAATGGGCCATCGTCGCCTCAATATTTATGATGGCAACTTCGGCAATGGGGCCTGGATTTTTAACCCAAACCGCTGTATTTACGGTGAAGTTAGGTGCCGCATTTGGGTTTGCCATTTTAGTTTCAATTTTGATTGATTATGTGGTTCAACAAAACATTTGGCGTGTAGTGACCCTCACGCAAATGCGTGCATCCGATATTGCCAATAAGGCTTTACCGGGCAGTGGTTATCTGCTCGCGTTTCTGGTGATTCTAGGCGGTTTCTTCTTTAGCATTGGAAATATTGCAGGCGCTGCATTAGGTCTCAATGCGCTATTTGGTATGGATACCAAGTGGGGCGGAATATTAAGTGGTGCCTTGGCGATTTTGATTTTTGCTTCAAGAAAAGCCACGCTTGCGATGGATAAAAGCATGATCGTATTGGGACTGCTGAAAATTATCCTGATCATCATTGTGGCTGTGATTGTAATGCCGCCTGTTGGACAAGCGGTACAGCAAACCTTTGCGCCAGACCAAATTGATTTTGCCATTATTACCACCATTGTCGGTGGTACGGTTGGGGGTTATATCTGCTATGCAGGTGCACACCGTTTACTGGATAAAGGTGCTGTTGGCCCTGAAAATATTGATGAAGTAGCCAAAGCAGCGACTAAAGGCATTGTGGTGGTTGGCATCATGCGTTATGTGCTTTTTTTAGCATTTTTGGGGGTGGTGGTCAGTGGAGCAAGCATTGATCTAGCCAGTCATAATGCCAATCCAGCAGCTCAAGCATTCCAATATGCAGCAGGTACATTTGGTTATAAATTATTTGGCCTGATCTTTTGGGCAGCGGGTATTAGTAGCACTATTGGCGCAGCTTATACATCTGTTTCATTCTTTAGTGCATTCAAAAAGAATCTCAGTCCTAAGCAAAGTAATTACACCACGATTAGCTTCATTGCCTTGGCTTTATTACTGTATGTGGTATTAGGGGCAACCCCAGCAGGTCTATTGATTTTTGTTGGTGGGTTTAATGGTTTAGTCTTGCCGATTGGATTGACAATTTTTGTCTATGTTGCGGCTTGCCGTAGAGACTTGATGGGCAATTATAATTATCCGAAATGGTTAATTATTCTAGGTGCACTCACCTGTGTATTGACGTGGTGGATGGGCTATATGTCATTTACGACCGTATTTAACTATTTGACCAAACTTTAAGCCAGATAATCGTATAGCGAAAAAGGAATACTGCCATGTTTGTAGATTTAAACAGTGATTTGGGCGAAAGCTTTGGCTCATGGAAAATGGGCAATGATGACCAGATTTTACCTGTGGTGAGCAGTGCCAATATTGCATGTGGTTTTCATGCAGGTGACCCGCTTGGCATTTTAAAAACAGTGCGTAAAGCCGTTGAACTGGGTGTCACGATCGGTGCACATGTGTCTTATCCAGATTTGGTTGGTTTTGGCCGCCGTAATATGGATGTGTCACGTGACGAACTGATTGCTGATGTGCTTTACCAAATTTCAGCACTGGATGGTTTGGCAAAAGTGGCGGGCTCAAAAGTGCAATATGTTAAACCACATGGCGCACTTTACAACACCATTGCCCATGATCAAGCTCAGGCTGCCGCAGTGATTGATGCGATTAAAATGTATCACCCTGAACTGGTTCTAGTGGCTTTGGCCGGTTCAAACTTGGTCGAGCAGGCACGTGCTGCGGGTTTAAAAGTGGTGTCGGAAGCATTCGCAGACCGAGCTTATAACAGTGATGGTTCACTGGTGTCTCGTCGTTTAGACGGTGCGGTTTTACACGACTCGGCATTTGTGGCCAGTCGTGTGGTATCCATGCTGAAAAATGGTGGAGTAGAGTCAATTGATGGTGTATTTACTCCCATTCAGGCTGACACCATTTGCCTACATGGTGACACCGATGGCGCTTTAGAAATGTCAGCAGCGATTAAAGCAGAACTACTAAAACACAAGATTGAAATCCGCCCGTTTGTAAATAAAGTATAAGGATGAGCACCATGTATAAGGATATTAAAGTCGACCCAGCTCAGCTTGAAGCCGCTTTAGATGCACGCTTAAAAATCCGTGCTGGTTTTGATCAGCCGACAGCAGGCATGGCTGCGGGTATGACGCAGGTGAATATGATTTCGGTACCGAAAGCGTGGGCCTATGACTTTTTGCTCTATGCACATCGTAATCCACAAAGCTGTCCAGTGTTGGATGTGCTCGAAGAAGGCATTTATGCAACCAAGCTTGCTGCAGACTCAGATATTAGAACCGATTTCCCGCGTTATCGCATTTGGAAAGAGGGCGAAATGGTCGATGAAGTGACCGATGCCAGTGAGATTTATCATGCACATCCTGATTTGGTGACTTTCTTGATTGGTTGTAGTTTTTCTTTTGAAACTGCTCTGCAAGAAGCGGGGATTGAAGTTCGTCATATTCAGGATAAGACCAATGTGCCAATGTATCTGAGTAATATCCAGTGCCAGCCCGCAGGGCGTATTTCAGGCAATATGGTGGTTTCCATGCGACCCATTCCGTCACATCAAATTAGTGAAGCGGTAAAAATTACAGCGCGTATGCCGAGTGTGCATGGGGCACCCGTACATATTGGACATCCTGAAAGCTTAGGCATTAGCGATGTAAATCAACCCGACTTTGGTGAGGCCTCCCGGATCGAAGCAGGTGAAATTCCAGTGTTTTGGGCCTGTGGAGTCACTCCACAAGCGGCAGTGATGAACTCTAAAATTCCTTTTGCAATTAGCCATGCACCCGGCCATATGTTGATTACCGACATTCCTGACCGTGCTTGGATGGGCTAATTGGAATAAAGAACCATTAAAAAGGATAAGCAAATGCGTTTTTTATCGGTAAACGCCGACTGTTTCCTGATTGAGCTTGCAAGCCTAGAAGAAACTTTGGCCTTGTACAATACATTGCAAAACACGCCATTGAATGGAATTAAAGACCTAGTCCCTGCTGCCAAAACAATTTTGGTTTTTTTTAACGAGATCGAAACCAACTTTAAAACGCTGGTTGCTTTAATTCAGAGCCTCAAAGTTGATGCTGGATTTGAGCGTAGTGGTCAAGCTGTGATTGTGCCGATTCGTTACGATGGTGAAGACCTTGCACAGGTGGCTGACTTGCAAGGGTTATCTGTTGCCGATGTGATTAGAAAACATCAACAAAGCGTGTGGAATGTGGCTTTTATTGGTTTTGCGCCGGGCTTTGCTTATATGAGCAGTCCTGACCGACCTTTTACCGATATTCCACGCTTAACGGTTCCACGTAAAAAAATACCTGCAGGCTCGTTAGGCTTGGCTGGGAGATATTCTGGTATTTATCCGAAAGACAGTCCGGGTGGCTGGCAACTGATTGGCACCACAACAGAAAAAATGTGGGATTTAGAGCGAAAAAATCCAGCGCTCTTGTTGCCGGGCATGACGGTACATTTTAAAGATGTCACGCATCGTCCAACAACGGTGAATGTACCTCAACAGATCACGCGTATGGTTGAACCGAAACAATCGGTGCCACTGTTTAGCATCACTATGCCTAGTCTACAGATGCTGATTCAGGATGAAGGGCGCTTTAACCAGACCAAGATTGGTGTTGGGGTTGCAGGGGCAATGGATGTATCTGCGATGCACAGTGCCAATCGTCTTGTGGGGAATCCAACTGATACGCCTGTGATTGAGGTTTTAAATGGTGGCTTAAAGGCCAAACTGCAGCATGCCGCCGTAATTGCAGTGACAGGCGGCATCTCAAAAATTCGTGTGAAATTTGCCGATGGTCAAACTGCAGATTTTGCTAGTTATCAGCTCATTGATCTGGATGACGGTGATGAGTTTCACATTCAGCCGCCTACAGCGGGACTTAGAAACTATCTTGCCGTTCGTGGTGGCATTGAGGTTCAATCTGTTTTAGACAGTGCTTCATTTGATAGTTTGGCTGTGCTAGGGCCAGAACCGTTAAAACTTGGTGATACCATTTATCAAGGACAGGCCAAGGTCATCAATATCAGCATTAACGAAGTGGCTCAACTGAATCTGCCCAAAGTCGGTGATCTAGTTGAGCTCGATATTGTGATGGGTCCACGCACCGATTGGTTTGAACAAGACAGTATAGACCTGCTATGTCAGCAGGAATGGTTGGTGACCAATGAAAGCAATCGCGTTGGACTCAGACTGTCAGGCGCTGAACCTTTAACCCGCAAAATTAGCCATGAACTGGAAAGTGAAGGTGCGTGCATTGGTGCTTTGCAGATACCACCGAGTGGTCAACCAGTTTTGTTTATGAATGATCACCCTTTAACGGGTGGATATCCCGTCATTGCTGCGGTTGCGAAACACCATTGGAATTTGGTGGCACAGATTCCTGCGGGTTGCCGTATCCAATTTAAAAAAATTGCCGAATTGACAGATTTTGAGAATAAAAGATGAAAACTGAAAAATTATTGATTGCCAATCGTGGTGAAATTGCCGTCCGTATTATTCATGCTTGCCGTGATATGGGCATTGCATCGGTCGCACTATATGCCGATGACGACATTGGCAGTATGCATGTCGAGCTTGCCGATGAGGCTTGGGGCTTGGCTGGTGCGACTGCTAGTGAAACCTATTTAAACATTGCGGCCATTATCGAGATTGCAAAAAAATCCCAAGCGACCATGGTGCATCCGGGTTATGGCTTTTTATCTGAACGTGCCGAATTTGCCCAAGCGGTACTTGATGCGGGCTTAAAATGGGTAGGGCCATCTCCAAGCGCGATTGAAAAACTGGGGGATAAAATTGAAGCGCGTAAAATAGCCGCTTCAGTCGGTGCACCTTTGGTTCACGGGACGCAAGACCCGCTCAACAATGCTGATGAAGCTTTGGATTTTGCCAAACAATTTGGTTTACCGGTTGCGATTAAAGCCGCATTTGGTGGTGGCGGTCGAGGTTTAAAAGTGGCTTGGAAACTTGAAGAAGTCAAAGAGCTGTATGATTCGGCGGTACGTGAGGCCAAAGCTGCTTTTGGTCGTGGTGAATGTTTTGTCGAGCAGTATTTAGATCAACCCCGTCATGTTGAAGCTCAAGTGATTGCCGATCAACATGGCAATATTGTGGTGCTAGGGACACGTGATTGTTCATTGCAACGCCGTAACCAGAAGTTAGTCGAAGAAGCACCTGCACCATTTATTAGTGATGAGACTTACCAACAAATTTTACACTCGGCAAAAAATATCTGTCAGGCAGCCAATTATGTCGGCGCAGGCACAGTTGAATATTTATTGAGCCGTGATGGAAAGCTATCATTTTTAGAAGTAAACACTCGTTTGCAAGTTGAGCATCCTGTCACTGAAGAAACCGCAAACGTGGATTTAGTGGTAGAACAAATCCGTGTTGCACAAGGTCATGAACTTTCGATTAAAGAGACACCCAAAGCACAAGGTCATGCCATTGAGTTTCGTATCAATGCGGAAGACCCAGCACGCGGTTTTATTCCAGCATTTGGCGTATTGAGCTTGTTTGAAGCACCCTTTGGTCATGGTGTGCGAGTCGATACAGGCGTTCGCACGGGCTCATTGGTCTCTAGTCATTTTGACTCACTCATGGCAAAACTGATTGTGACTGGCCCAACCCGTGAGGTTGCGATTGCTCGTGCCAAACGTGCCTTAAAGCAATTTAAAATTGAAGGGGTTGCCTCGGTTCTAGACTTTCATCGTGCGGTACTCAATGAGCCTGACTTTACAGATGAATTTAATGTACATACCCGCTGGATCGAAAATGACTTTAAACAAGAGTTAAAGCCAAGCAAGCGCGGTATTCCAAACCATCAACAACCGATGTTGCTCAGTTATATTGAAATTGATGGCAAATTACATCGTTTAGGCTTACCAGCAGGTATGTTTGCACAAGGTTCAGTAACAACGACAACGCCAGCACAATCTACCGAACCAGAAATACAAGCTGAGCATTTACTTGCACCCATTAGTGGTGTGATTAGCGCTTGGAAAGTTGCACAGGGTGAACCGGTCACAGAAGGACAAGTGGTGGCCATTATGGAAGCCATGAAAATGGAAGTCCCTGTGTTGGCACATCGCAGTGGCATAATAAAAAGCATGGCAGAGCAGGGAAGTACCAATCAAGCGGAATCAATTATTGGTTTGATTGAGTGAGGTTTGAAATACGTCTTTATTGCTGAAATTGAAGCGTAGAACGTATAAAAAAGAGGCAATGATTTGCCTCTTTTTTATTTCATAGTGAATGAAGATTTATTTAAGTTCGTAGTCAGCTAACAGACCTTCATGATCGTAGTGCAGTACAATATTTTTGGAATTCTGAATTTTTGCTAAATCATCCATTGGAATGAAAAAACATTCTGCCAATAAAGATGGACTAACATTGTTGATTGTGGTCTTTTCAGTCTTGCGGTAGCGTAACCAATTATAGCTTGCCCATAACAATAAAGAGGTACAGCAAATCGCCACGATCAGTGTTAACCAGAAGAAATTATGGATCTGTACGCTGATCTGTTCTGCAAAAATATAATTTTTAATTAATTTACCTTGGTAGAGCCATAAAAATATTGCCAATAAGGGTAAAAAGAGCAGTGTCCAGAGCGTCCAACCGATGCCTTGAAGTAAATAGTGTGCGCCTTTGTTTTTTACATATTGCTGTTGGTCAATATATTCAGGAATATCGAGTTGTGATTCATCAACAACAATACTTGAATGGAGTGGTTTCATTCGGATTCTCCTCTAAACCCACGATCAGGGCTGATCCATCTCGCTCTTTTTTTACGTGTAAATAAGGCTTTGGGGACAGCAACAACGGTGGTTGCTGCACTGAGTATCCAGAAAAATAGCGGGTACCAAATCACCCAGAAATAATTTCTCAAGAAACGATTACCGTCATATCGTTTGTCGATGAATAAGCTGACAAAAAACTGAATCAGACAGGTGATCGCTAAAATGACGCCGTACCACTGTGGAAATAAGGATTTAATCTGCCATGCTGGGGACAGCGGAACGACTAATCCAAGGAAAAACAGGATAATGATCAGAAAAATGACGTATGCCCAAATCATACTGGTAATTGCTTCAAGCGCGACAGGCCACATTTTGAGTGCTGAAACTTTAAAAAGTTTGGGAAGGTAGGTTTTGATGACTTCAACGCCACCTTGAGCCCAACGCAATCTTTGTTTCCATAACCCTTTAAAGGTTTCAGGCATATAGATGTAACACAGTGCATTTGGAACATAGTGAATATCCCAGCCAGCGAGTTGGAGTTTCCAAGAGATATCAATGTCTTCAGTGATCTTATCTTCTGACCATAACCCCACTTGCATAAGGGCTGTTTTTCTAAAGCCGGCAATGACACCTGAAACTGTAAAAATACGCCCATAAGTTCGTTGTGCACGTTTAATTAAGCCAATAATGGATGAAAACTCACCGACCTGTAGTTTTCCCAGAATACTTGAACGATTTAAAATTCGAGGATTACCAGTCACTGCGCCGACCTGATTGAACGCCGTCAGTTGATGCATCATCCAAATCGCAGCATGCGGATGCAGCAAAGCGTCACCATCAATACAAATCAGATATTCGTATTGGCTCACCATCATGCCAGAACGTAAGGCAAACGCTTTTCCTTGGTTTTCTGCCAGATGCACAACCCTTAAACTTGGATGTTTAAGCGCCAACTCATCCAAAATATTTGCGGTATTGTCAGAGCTACCGTCATTGACCGCGATGACTTCAAATTGAGGATATTGTGTTTGTATTGCAAAACGTATGGTTTCTCGAACTTGAGCTTCTTCATTAAAACAAGGAATGATAATGCTGCATCCCTGTTCTGATATCTCGGGCAAGTGGTTTTGTTGATATTCACGTTTAAAGTAGAACCATAGACCACCGACCATCCATGTCCATGCCATGACCAATGGATAGAGAAAAGCAAATAAAAAAAGAATTTCCATTAAGCTCATGGTTGTGCTCCATGGACCCGCTGATCAATAAAAGGATTGCGATAACTGATTGGGCTCTCATTTAAGCTCAGTGGTGTAAATAATTGTTCATGCACCACTTTTGCATTATCAAAGCGGTAATTGCTTAAAACCAATTTTTGGATTCCATGTCTTTGTAAGTTTAAAAACTGTTGTTGCAAGACCTGTAATTCTTTTGCGGAAGTTTGGTCTCGATTCACTAAGGTGACCATCAATCTGGCTTTTTGTGGGGCAGTTAAATGATCAACTTGTGCTATAAATTTTTGATAGGTATGGAGGTGGTCTAGACTGTCGATCTCAATATTCAGTAATGATACGAAGGGCAGATAGGTTTTAACAATTTGCTCTAAGCCCTGATCTGTTAAATCAGAGAGTGAAAGTTGTAGTGTTAAATGAAAGAGATTGCTTTGATTGAGATAAGGTGTGACCGCAGCTTGTACCTGCTGAGTCAGCTTTAAAATTTGAGCTTCTTTTTCCAGACAAGCTGAGTCCACAACGGTGCTATAACGACATGCAAGGAGTTGGTCTGTTTTTAAAATAATGCCATCCAGATTGGGGTTATTCTGAATCAGGTCTTTACTTAAATCGACTGCTAAATGAGTCTGCTTCAGATCGGGATAAATCGGTATCTGGGCATACACCCGATGAAAAACCCGTGTTCGGGCCTGCCAATGGGTACGACTTAAAATATCCTGAGCCAGCTTTAAATGTGTGGTTGGGAAATACGCTTGATCATCGTTTCTCTTATTATCATCAGTTAAAGCATTAACGATTAAGGTATTGGTTTTTAACGCACTTAGATTGTTTAATAAGCTGCCTAATTGCTGATTAAACAAGGCGTCATCTTGTGAAAATTGAGCTAGGTCAAATTGCAAGCCGCGCATGGGTTCATACTCTTGTCGTTGACCATATTCCATAAAACCCGTGAGTTGTTCACGTAAATTTTCTGCCGTTGGATTATTCGAAACAATGCCGCGTTGAAAGGTTGCATCATTGGCATCATTTAATTTTTCCGTCCCTAAACTAAAAGACAGAGGAAAGCCTGCTCGATTGGCAATTTGAGTGACTTGTGGGTTGACCGCACCATAGGGCCAAATGATTGCAAGTGCATCTATTCCTAGTTTTTGCTGTAACACCTGTTTTGATTTCACCAAGTCGTTATAGATCCGCTGGCGGTATTCTGATTCAGTTTCATAGCGTTGATTGCTTAGATCATATTGTCGAGTCAGCGCGGCAGGTTTTTCATTTTTCTGTCTATTGGCCAGTACCCCCTTATGCAAATCATGACTATGGCTGGCAAATTCTACTAAACCTGATTTTTGAATTTCTTGCAGTTGTTCCCAGCTCATCAAGTTATTTTGACCATAGGCTTCATAAGCAGCCTGTGTATTACCTTCGGTCCAGCTGGTGACCAAAGCAAACACAACCGGAATTTGATATTGCTTGACCAAAGGATAGACATGGCTATATCCGCTTAAGGCGCCGTCATCAAAACTAATCAAAACTGCATTTTTAGGCAGGGGAACACCATGTTGCCGAGAGGCTATAATTTGTTTTAAGGTAATTGGAGTCCATTCAGAACGTTTCAGCCATTCAAAAAACTGTACTAAATTCTGGGTATTAATGGCATAAATATCGCGGTCACCCGTTTTCAAGACATCGTCACGGACATCATGAAAGGTCAGGCTGACAAAATGATGAGTGTCGAATTTTGCTTCGTCTGCTGCAAAGCTATGGATTGGAATGAGGATGACACAAGCTGAGAGTATTTTAAAAATATTAGAAAATTTCATTAGAATCGTCCTCCAAAACCGAACAGGGCATAGGTTTGATTCTCATTGATGCCATCATAAGGATGTCGCTTCCAACCAATGCCATAATGCAGTGCCCAGATCCGAGACAATTGCCACTCATGTCGATATTGCGCATCAAAAATGGGTTTAGAGCCGTAATCTTGTTGCTGGAACAGCCCTGCATTGATCGAAAAATTTTGATTGAAGTGACGTTCGTAATTTCGCCAAGTCAGCCAGTCATGGTTCAAGTTGACCGCGAGGCTATAACTTTGTTTAGGACTAAAATAAGCAACGTTATCTAAACGATTTTTTCCTAAAAATGCGGAAAAACCAGCTTGTGTGGTGTGATGGGCAGTTTGAAAAATACGTTGATTATAGTTTGCAAAAAAATCATGGCGTTTATTTCCATCACTAATATCGGTGTAGCCATATCCGGCATTGGCTTGTCGGGATTCATTTTGTTGCCATTGAATCGAAGCGCTATAAGATTCGCCATTTTCACCTTGATTGATGGCTTGTAATGGAATATTGGCTTGGGTGTTGAGGGATAATGCATACTGCCAATTGTCATTGAGTTGATGTGACCAATCCGCTCTGAAGCCTTGGCGCTGACCCTCAGTATTTTGAGAGGCAACAAGCGCCAAATTTTTACCTTTGTCTTGCCAGTGTAGGCCTAAACCAAAGCGTTGCTCTTGTAGATTACCATCGGCATATTTTCCCCAAATATTCTGATGTTCAATAAAGAGACGATAATTGTCTGCAATCCAAGGTGAATATAAGGAGGTATTCGATTCGCGATCGCGTGCCCCTTTGAGTGATTGTAAGAGTTGATTTTGCTCCGAACGGCTACGTGAAAATCGACTTTCATGTGTAATCATCGCGTGATTGCGATCATCTAATTCCTGACTACTTTTTATGACGCTGCTATCGTTTGGATAATCTTCAACGAGATCTTTAGTTTGCTTACGCCAAGCTTGGATATCGCCAAGTGCTTGAGTGTTTTGCATGGCATTGATCCGTGTATATTTTGAGCGAGGTTCTAAACCATTTAAACGGTCAATACTGAGTTGAGCTTGGCGAGGGTTGTCACGCCAACGTTGGATTTTGGCTAAGTCATTTAAAAACTGAGCATTATTTGGAGCTTTGGCAACGGTAGCATTGAGATATTGTTCAGATAAATCGAGGCGGTTGTTATAAGCCATATTTAGAGCAAGCAGAGATAGATATTCATTTCGATCTGGGTGTACATTTTTATCGACACCTTTGGCTTCGCTGTATTCATATGTAGGAAGCAGTTCATCAGTCAAGCGAATGAGTGCATTGGCATCCTGATATTTTTCTTGTTCGATCAATGAATAATACAGTGAGGTATAGAGGTTAATATCTGGGTAGTTTTTTTCAGTTAATAAGGTACGGTAGATCATCTCAGCTTCGGCTGGTTGTTTATTTGCAAGGTAGGTATCTGCAATGGCATGGCGTGTATAGGCAGGCATTTGCTCGATAGGGGGTAAGGGAACTTGCCCTAAGATGCTCAACAGCTGTTGTTTTCTCCCACGATAACTCAATGCATACAGGTAGTCATAATAGAAACGATTGAACATGGCCTGATTCGCTGGAATCTGCTGTGCAATTTGTTCGCCTTCTTTCAGAACTTGATCGAGTTGTTCAAAACTTTTGTGATCGGTTTCTGCACGAGCAGATAAATATTTTTGCTGTTTGATTGCCTCATTTATGTTTTGTGAAAATTTTCCAACTCTAGTCTGCCAAGTTAAATTCTCAATTTTATCAGTGAGATGATGTTTTTGAGAAAAAGCGGTCGCCATTTCATAACTGCGAAGTGCAATTAAAATATTTAAATACTCATTTTGAATGGTTTCATTTGTTGGCTGTTGGGCATAAGCCAACTGAATGGTTTGTAAGGCAGAAGTATTTTGTTGTAATAGGCGATATACATATGCGACGAGGGCAAGTTGTTCAGCATTCATAGGTTTGGCATCAAGATTTTTTAATATCTTCACTGCTTCAACTTGCTGTTTATTTTCTGCAAATAATACAGATTTTAGAATTGAAACTTGTAATTCATTATGTTTTTGATAAGGTTCAAACTTTTCTAATAATACCAATGCGTCAGCAAACTGTTTTTGGTCTCGTAAAAGTTTAACTGTTGCGAGCTGAGCATATTCTGGGAATTGGCTTGGTAAAATCCGCTGTGTTAAATGGGTCAAGGTAGTTTGGGGGATGTCTTGGATTTGCGAAGCTGACAAGAGGTAGTCAGCTAGAATTTTCTGTTGTTCAGGGTATTGCTGTAACAGCAATTCAAGTGTTGTCAAACCTTGTGTTGTTTGTCCATTTTTAATCTGAAAAATCGCTTTTTCTCTTAATAAATCAGTGGAGTGTGCATATGAAAGATTTGAAATTAAAAAAAACAATAGACTGGTTGGAAGGAATGGCTGAATATTTTTCATAAATAATTTGATTGTTAAGTATTTCTCACTTTTATTTTAATATGTGATTTAAATCACATATTGTCTTGCTTGTGTATAGCAATTTATTTTGCCTTTTTCTGATTAAATATTTATTTATCAGTTGCTTAAGATTTATAAAGATTTCATGGCTAAATTTCAGGATATTTTTTATGTTTTTTCTATCTGTTGCTTTGTGTGTTTTGTGTTTTTACTTTTTATGCTGCGGATGAATGATGCAATTAATATTCAAGGTCATAAATTTTGGATTCGATCCATATTCAGAATAGATGATTAAGATTTTATAAAGATATTTTTAAGTAAAATCATGAAATTGTATAATCTATATCTTCATCGATTTATGAGGTGCAGATGAATGACTGAGATGAGCAAGAAGAGCGCATATAAAATAAATTGATCTTTACTGGAATTACAAAAAGAAATAAACGGATCTGTTGTGCAAAGTTGTTTGTAAAAACTCATTATCGAGCTCTTTATGCGGCAATGGAAGAGATCTCACCCGAGAAGATCAAGGCAACGTCCTTTGTAAGAAAAAGCTGACTCTTATCGCTTGGGCTCGCATTTACTTGAAGATGCAATCTATTGATAAGTTTGCCTTGAATAATATTTACACTTTTCTTTTGCAGAGTCTTGCAGACATTTCTTAAATTTGTAATCCTTGTTCAAAGGGTGTCTAGTTAAACTTAGGCAGGTGTTTGTTGTAGTCGGGCCGCTACAACTTAGCTAAAGAGCGCCTGTATGTTTAATTTAAAGATTTTTGACACAATCTCTACGGAAGTATTGACTTTAAAAAGTGATCTTGAACTGAATACTGAAATTCAACTGATCACAAAATATAAAACTTCTCATTCTGAAGCCTATAAAAAAGCCATCGTTTTAATATTTAAAGAACGAGGGTATTCAAGCTTGGAAATAGGGCAATTATTAGGGTCTTAATTCTTAGATTTCTTTGTTAAATCAAGATCACAGAAACGATACATTGCTAAGCGTCTGTATTTCTTTGAAATATAAGCAACTCTGGAAAATTGTTTAGTGGATATAACAGTATTGTTTAGCCAATATGCTATATTCCTTCAATTTTTTGGGTTGCTTATATGAATATAGAGCATATTAATTTAAACCTATTTCATTTTATCAATGCTTCTGAAAATGCATCTGAATTTACAATAAAGCTTGCAATATTTGTTGCTAATGATTTGTTATATTTAGTGGTTTTAGGTTTTTTGATTGCTTGGTTAAAAGGAAGTTTTGCGGTTAAAAAGCAAATTGTTAAAGCGACAATTTTTACTTTAATTGCCTTTATTGTTAGCCAAATCATTTCGAGCTATTTTTATTATCCTCGTCCTTTTGTTGTAGAGATTGGACGGACGATTATAGAACATGCGCCGAGCGGATCATTCCCGAGTGATCATATGCTATTTTTTAGCACTATTGCTTTCTCATATTTATTTTCTCAGCAAAAGCGTATTGGTTATCTCTTTTTGATTCTTGCATGGTTTGTGGCATGGTCTCGCGTTTATTTAGGCGTCCATTATCCTTTGGATATGATTGGGGCGTTTACGCTTGCACTGTTACTTAACATGGTCGGTATCTCGATTTGGCAGAAATATGGAAATTACTTGGTGAGCTGGATTTTAAAAGTTTATCAATTTGTGTTCTCAAAATTTATCGAAAAGGGATATATACGTTAACTATTCAGTTTAAATTAAGCCACGGGTTTTAATCTAAAACTACGGTTTAACCGTAGCAAGCAAAGCAATACTTTAGCCACATTCTCCAGATGTGGCTTTTTTTTGGCGATTTAAATAAGCCAGTTCGATACATATCTATTGATCGGATTAAAACTTCTGATGGAGTCTGGATTGATGGTCTTGCATGATCGAAGAGATTTCATCATAAACAAGTCTGATTCTTGGGGAGAGCTTTGCTGAAGCGTGTGTGACCAACCACAATGGCTCTTCAAAGAGATAGGGTTGTTGAATACGAATAAAACCATCTGCAATGAAACAGGGAAGTATGCCGATACCTAAGCCAGCTTGAATAGCCGCTTTCTGCGTATTTAAGCTATTCAATTTTAAATCTGGTTCTCTTCCTGCAAGCTGTTTTAACCATCGAGCAGACGGTAATCAATATGAGAATCCCAACCAATCAATTTTGAGGTTTTTATATCGGCTTTATCATCGATCAAAGAATATAAAGCACTCGACATTGTTCCAACCTGTTTTATTGTCAGCGCACCTTTATCTGATTGAATAAGGCTATAGGTGAGAGAGCTTCGGCTAACTCTCACGTTCTAATCATTGATGCTTCTTGATCGCTTCTAATCCTGCTATAGAAAAAGTCATGAGATGTTGTACAAGTTGTTGGGACTGCATCTGCGAAATGTTTTGTATCGGTGTCGGGATATTGGTGTTTGCGATAATCAACATTAAGCATGGTGCAATTACACTTAAAATACAGGGGAGTAAAGCGGGATGATGCTCATCTAGCCCAGAAACCTGACTGATAATTTTGCGTACAAAGTTGAATTTTCTTGCGCCGTCACTTGCCATAAACTCATGTAAGTAGGGAGTCGGAGAAAACAGTTCACGAATAAAGACTTTGCTATGCCAAACATCTTGCTCAACCAGCTTACTAATCAGTGTTTCGTAGAAAATTTCAAGTTTTCTGGTAGGTGGGACAGAACTCTCTACTAACTCAGCTAGCCGTTTCTCATCAATGTAATGTGTATGTGCTTCAGCTAAGACCGCCTTATATAAACCATCACGACCATCAAAATGATAGTTAATTGCAGCTAAATCTACCGTTGCGGCTTTGGCAATTTGCTTATTTGTAGTTTGCGCAAAACCATTTTGAGCAATCAAGTGACCCGCAGCTTCGAGAATTTTCGATTTAGTTACATCACCATCACTTCGCCTAGCTCTCGACATCTTTTACTCTGAATCAATCATTACTGATCAAGTATAGCTTTTTTTGTTAAATTGATATAGTTTAAATTTAAATTGAATTTAAACTTTAATTTAATTAAAAGGGTTATTCCATGAAGAAGCGTGTTATTGCGGGTGCGCTGCTATGCATTATTGTTATTTTAGGGATTGCGATATGGCTTATAAAGAAAGATAAAAATCCAGAGCATGACCTGACGCTTTATGGAAATGTTGATATTCGTCAGGTCTCTTTAGCTTTTGAGCAGGCTGGACGAATCGAAACCCTTTCGGTACAGGAGGGAGACAAAGTGAAACAGGGCGAGGTCTTGGCTACCCTCAAAACAGATGCCCTGAAAATTCAGCAACAACAGGCGGAAGCTCAGCTGAATGTGCAAAAACAGACCCTGATTGAGCAGAAGGTAGGGAATCGGCCTGAACAGATTGCTCAGGCAAAAGCCCAATTAGTTTCAGCACAGGCGCAACTGCAAAAAGCTAATAAAGATTATCAGCGTTTAAACGTATTGAATCAGACAACTTCTGGGCAGGCGATCAGTAAACAGGAACTGGATGCTGCACAAAGTACACAAGCAACCGCGGCCGCTTCAGTAAAGGAAAGTGAAGCAAATTTACAGTTATTGCAGCAAGGCGCACGGGCAGAAGAACGTGCAGCAGCAAAAGCACAATATCAGGCAACACAAGCCAATCTGGATTTAATCCAATATCAAATTGCGCAAAGTGAATTGCGTTCACCAGTCGATGCTGTGGTACGGGCAAGATTACAGGAAGTAGGAGATATGACCACTGCACAAAAAACGGTCTATACGCTTGCTTTGACTGATCCCAAATGGGTACGGGTATATGCCAATGAAAATGATTTGAGCTTTATCAAAATGGGAGCGGCAGCTCAGGTTATTCGGGATGCTCTACCTCATCAGCCGATTACAGGAAAAATAGGTTATATCTCATCTGTTGCCGAATTTACACCTAAAACGGTACAGACCGAAGACATCCGTACGACGCTGGTTTATGAGGTTCGGGTGTATGTCAATGATCCAGGTGATCAACTCAAAATGGGGCAACCCGTTACGGTTAAGATTGCCAAGGCGAATTGAGTAGACTGATATGAATGTCCTGCAAAATAATAATGCTTCTCATGTCGTGATTGCCCGTAATTTAAGTAAGGTATTTCAGGCAGGCAATAAGAACAGCGTGGATATTTTGGCACTTGAGGATTTGAATATACAGATTCCCTCTGGGCAACTGACTGCTTTGGTTGGTCCTGACGGTGCGGGAAAAACTACCTTTCTGCGTTTGGTTGCAGGCCTCTATCAACCCTCAGCAGGTTCATTAGAGGTATTGGGTCTTGATGTGGCTAAAAATCCACAAGGGGTACAAAACCGTATCAGTTATATGCCACAACGCTTCGGACTCTATGAAGATTTAAGCATTCAGGAGAATCTGGATTTATATGCTGATTTACATGGTGTTCCGCAACAACAACGCAAACAGCGTTTTGCCCGATTACTGGAAATTACAGATCTGAGTAAATTTACAGAACGACCTGCAGGTAAATTATCGGGTGGGATGAAGCAAAAATTGGGACTGGCGTGTACTTTGGTCCGTTCACCAGAATTATTGTTATTGGATGAACCGAGTGTCGGGGTTGATCCGTTGTCTAGACGGGATCTATGGACCATTATTGAACAACTGGTCAAAGAAGAAAATTTAAGCGTTATTATCAGTACTGCATATATGGATGAAGCCGAGCGTTGTGCCGACATTTATGTGATGTATGAAGGAAAAATTTTAGAACAGGGTACCGCTCAAAGTCTGAGTGAGCAGGTTCGTGGTCTAACTTGGCAAGTTGAACCACCTCAAAATATGAAAGCTCGGATTCTGCAAAGCCAGTTATTAGATATGCATCAGTATATTATTGATGCTGTACCCAAAGGTAATGTGGTGCGATTTATTACCAGACCTGATTGTCCAGAATTACCAGCGGAGCAGTTGCCTGTAGATGCAGTCGTTTCTCGTCGGGAGCCTGAGCTTGAAGATGCCTTTATGTGGTTTTTACAACAAGCACAACAGGTCGCACATGAACAATCCAAGAATAAGCAGAGTGTGATCGAAGGTACCCCCGTGCTGGATATTGCGCAGCAATCTCCCGTAATTGCTGTGAAAGATCTGGTGCGAACATTTGGTGATTTTACTGCCGTGGCAAATACCTCATTTGAAGTGAAACGGGGAGAAATTTTTGGACTGCTCGGCCCAAATGGTGCGGGAAAAACCACGACCTTTAGAATGTTATGTGGGTTGCTACCAGCCAGTAGTGGCACACTGGAAGTTGCAGGCATGAACTTGCGGACTGCACGGGCACAGGCACGAGCAAAAATTGGCTATGTTTCACAAAAATTTGCTTTATATAGCAATTTGACTGTCTTGGATAATCTAAAGTTTTTCGGTGGAGCATATGGTTTATCAGGGAAAACATTAAACCAGCAGATTGATGAGGCCCTACAACGTTTTGAACTGAAACCGCATGCCAAAAGTGGTGATCTTCCCAATGGTTTCAAGCAACGATTATCCATGGCTGCGGCTTTATTACATCAGCCCGAGATTGTTTTTCTGGATGAGCCAACCAGTGGCATTGATCCTGTGGCCAGACGCTCATTTTGGTACACCATTGGTGAACTGGCGAATCAAGGCATAACTATCATTATCACCACGCACTTTATGGAGGAAGCAGAATATTGTGATCGCATTGCCATTCAGGATGCAGGAAAAATGTTGGCTTTAGGTTCGCCTAAACAGGTTCGGATACAAGCTGGAGCGCAAGGTCATAGTGATATGAACAGTGCTTTTATTGCCATCGTTGAGCAAGCCCGTTGTCATCCAGATCGGGCAGGGAACAGTGTATGAAACTCCCAGCATCTGCCCTGCGTTTGGTGGCGTTAATTCGCAAAGAAAGTCATCAATTGATACGGGATAAAAGCAGTTTGGCAATCGGCTTAATTTTGCCCCTTATCCTGATTCTATTATTTGGCTATGGTCTGTCTTTCGATTTAAGCAATGGTCGGGTTGGCGTGGTGGTACAAAATATGACACCACAAAGTCAGCAACTGATTACAGGGTTGAACGGGACTCGGTATATTACCGCAACACATTATCAAAGTTATCATCAAGCTGAACAGGCCATGGGGAAAGCAGAAATCGATGCGATTGTGGTATTAGCTTCCGATTTTGCTGAGCAAAGTGCCAATAACAATGCCACGATTCAGGTCATTAGCAATGGTCGTTCAACCAGTGTCGCTTCAGCACTACAAGGATATATTGCGGGTGCTTTAACGACGCCTCAAACGATTCAGGCCGATCGTAGTCAAATGCAGCCATCCGCTGCTATGGTCAGTGTGGAACAACGTATGTGGTTTAATGAGTCAGCCAATAGTACTTGGTTCTTAGTACCCGGTTTAATGGTATTGGTACTGACCTTGATTGGCGCATTTCTGACGGGGTTGCTGATTGCCAGAGAGCGTGAAAGAGGGACACTGGAAGCGTTATTTGTGACGCCAGTTCGTCCTTTAGAAATTGTACTCGCAAAATTGGTTCCCTATATCGTGATTGGCATGATTGATATTGTCGTGTGTTTATTGGCAGCCTCTTTGGTCTTTGATGTTCCAATTCGTGGTTCTTTATTCTCTATTATCACTTCGTCATTCTTATATTTATTGGTTTCATTACTTTTGGGCTTAACCATTTCGGGCGTTTCAAAAAGTCAGTTTCAGGCCAGCCAAATGGCATTATTGGCAAGTTTTATGCCTGCCATGATGCTTTCAGGCTTTGTTTTTGATACCCGCAATCTGCCAACAGTCGTGCAAATGATTAGCCAGCTCTTACCTGCAACCCATTTTATGACGCTCATCAAAACCCTGTTTTTAGGTGGGGATGATTGGGCTTTATGGTTTAAGCAGTGTGGGATTTTAATGATTTATGTTGTGGTTCTTACATTTGCAACCACCAAGTCATTGAAAAAACGCTTGAGGTAACTCCAATGATTCAACGTATTACTGCCTGGTTTAGTTACCTTATGGTGTTGGTGAAGAAAGAATTTCTCACCATTTTTAGTGACCCTGCAAATCGGACTATTTTATTTGTTCCCGCGCTGATGCAGGCTTTGTTGTTTGGCTATGCTGCCAGCTATGATGTCAATCATGTTGATTATGCAGTATTGGACCAGAGTAAAACGCAGCTATCACAACAATTTTTGGCACATCTGGATGGTTCAGGCGTATTTAACCGAACTGCGACTTTGGCAAATAACAATCAAATCAAGCAGGTGATTGATGATCGCGAAGCTTTAGCTGTGATTACAATTCCTCCTGATTTTGAAGATAAACTCAATCAGGGCCAACTCTCACCCATTCAGATAATTTTAGATGGACGCAATTCCTCAACTGCGGGCATGGCTGGTTCCTATATCAATAATATTGTCGCAAAATTTAATCAGGAACGTTTGGGCGCAGTTTCCTTCATTAATATCGAAACCCGTACTTGGTATAATCCAAATCAGGAATCAAGATGGGGGCTGATGCCATCTCTGATTGCTGCCTTAAGTATGATGCAAACTTTGTTGTTATCTTCTTTATCCGTTGCTAGGGAAAGGGAGCAGGGAACCTTTGACCAATTGCTGGTAACGCCGTACACACCTATTCACATTATGATTGGTAAGGCTTTACCCCCAATTTTTGTGGGGTTAATGCAGTCCACAATTATTCTGATCATTATTCTATTCTGGTTTCAGATTCCCATGAATGGTTCACTGGCTTTACTTTATTTTGGTTTACTGTGTTTCAACATTGCGGTGGTTGGTGTGGGATTATCCATTTCAGCAATTTCACTCAATATGCAGCAAGCAATGTTGTTTACGTTCTTTTTGATTATGCCACTCATGCTTCTGTCTGGGTTGTTAACGCCTGTTCAAAATATGCCATACGTTTTGGAAATGGCAACTTATGCGAATCCTTTACGCTTTGGTATTGATTTGGTGCAGCGGGTGTATTTGGAAGGTGCTGATTTTTCACAGGTGAAGTGGGATTTTGTACCAATGTTTATCTTGGCAGTTGTGACTTTGCCTTTAGCGGCGTGGTTGTTTAGAAATCGTTTGTCCTAAGATCTATAAATATGGAGATGAGCCAATCGTATTTAATCAAGATGGATAAAGTGTTGAGC
The DNA here is from genome assembly GCF_000413935.1 of Acinetobacter colistiniresistens. Lineage (GTDB taxonomy): Bacteria > Pseudomonadota > Gammaproteobacteria > Pseudomonadales > Moraxellaceae > Acinetobacter > Acinetobacter colistiniresistens. The sequence continues at coordinate 429,137 of NZ_KE340379.1, forward strand.
TAAAAGCCAATACTTTTATGGCTTGGAAAAAATCTTATACGATTTTGTGAAATCTTTAGCTGAGATCATTCTAAGCATTAATCGTGTTGCTTAGTGTAAAAATGTAATAAAAATCAAGTATACTCCTCAAAACATTTTTATCAGATTGCTATGAATTTAAAAATATTAAGCCTATGTTTTGTAGCAACTTTTTTAGGGGTAGGGTGTGGCGAGCAACCGAATAAAATTGCAGAATATTCAGAGGCGAGAAAACAATTTGATTTGATTGATCAGCAAATCAATGTACTCATGGATATCTTAGACAGTCCTCAGACAGAGCGAGCAAAACTGATTAAAGTCCTGTGCCATGATTATCCTGAGATATTTGAGAAGCAATACATCCCTGCATTATTGAAACTGGCATCCAAAGAATACACCGAGAAACAGTTAAGGAATGAGCTGGAACTGGTCATGTCCTATTATGAACATAAATTACTGATCCGCTGCGAATAATGCATGTTTTGTGTGTGAAGTACGCTCCTTCATGCAATTCAATCTTTATAAATAGGAAAAATAACAAATGAAGTCCCCCCTTAACCTGAGTGTTAAGGGAGACTAGAGGAGAACGGGAATCTCGCTGTCATCTACAGCATAGTTGGAAGTTCTTCTGGGCGCATATCGAAGATCAGCACTTCAGCTTGCTCACCATTGCGAAAAGACAGGGTTCCACCTTCTCGGATACGGGCTGCATCACCCGCATTGAAGGTTTGACCATTGATCTCTAAGTGACCTTTAGCAATATGAAGATAGACATAGCGACCTTCGGGAATACTGAATTCAGCATGTTCTTCGCCATCGAATAGACCAGAATAGATATTGATGTCCTGTTTAATGGTTAATGTTTTATCACCACCTTTTGGTGAAATCATCAAGTGCAGTTTTCCACGTTTATCTTCAGGTGAAATATGCAATTGCTGATAGCTTTGTTCCGTATTCGCCTCATTAGGTACCACCCAAATTTGTAAGAAGTGAACCTCTTCTTGTGCAGAGTGGTTGTATTCACTGTGTGCTACACCGCGGCCTGCACTCATCAATTGAATATCCCCAGGAACAATGACCGACCCTGTCCCCATTGAATCTTTGTGCTGCAATGAACCTTCTAATACATAGGAAATAATTTCCATATTGCGGTGAGAGTGTGTCCCAAAGCCGTTAGACGGCGCAACGGTATCTTCATTGATGACCAGTAAATCAGAAAAGCCAACTTGCTTTGGATCCCAATAATCTGCAAATGAAAATGAGTGGCGTGACTTTAACCAGCCATGATGTGCAGCACCTCTTTCATGAGCTAAACGTATATCAAACATCATCATTCCCCTCATTCCATGTTTTAACTGAGTTTAGTTTAGTGTATCGGTTTTAAGTTTCATCTAGAAGAAATGAAACGTATTGTTCTAATTTCATGATGTATCAAGGGTATGGCAATAAAAACGTTGAACCGTACCGGGTTTGTCGGAGAGTCAATATTCTGAGAGACTATCCCGATGACAAAACCAAACTATACCCCCGAAATTAGAGAAAGAGCGGTTCAATTACTAATTGAATCTGAAAAAGATTATCCTTCTACTTGGGCAGCAATCACAGCTATTGCTCCTAAAATCGGTTGTACTCCTGAAACATTGCGTGTTTGGTATTTAAAGCATCTGGATCAACTAAATCCTGCCAAAGTACAACAGATATCTGACCAAGAAAAAATGAAGCAAATGGAACGTGAAATTAAAGAATTAAAACGTGCCAATGAAATTCTACGTAAAGCAGCCGCTTTTTTCGCCCAGGCGGAGCTCGACCGCCCACACAAATAATGGTGGATTTTATCCATAACAATAAAGATCGATATGGTGTTGAAGCGATTTGTAGAATTTTACCGATTGCACCTTCAACCTATTACCGAACTTTAGATCTCACTGACAATCCAGAACATCGAGCGAAACGAGATCTACATGATGAGTATCATGCTGAACAAATTAAACGAATTTGGAAAGAAAGTTCAGGTCGATATGGTGTACGTAAAGTTTGGCAAAAATTGAAACGTGAGGGTTATGTTATTGCACGTTGTACAGTTGCTCGATTGATGCAAAAGCTAGGTATACAAGGTGTTTGGCGTGGTAAGAATAAACAAACCACCCGTAACCGAGATGACCAAAAACGGGCAGATGATTTAGTGAAACGTAATTTTAATGCTGATCATCCAAACCAACTATGGGTGGGTGACTTTACGTATATTCAAACTCATTCAGGCTGGGTATATACCGCATTTGTTATTGATGTGTTCTCACGAGCAATTGTTGGATGGAAAGTATCTACACGGATGAATACAGATATGGTGCTTGATGCATTAGAGCAAGCATTGCATGATCGAGGCATGCCAAAGAATGTGATTCATCATTCCGACAGAGGTGTGCAATATCTTTCCATTCGCTATACCAATCGTTTAGAAGCAGCAAATTTACGAGCATCAGTCGGTACAACGGGTGATTCATACGATAATGCTCTGGCTGAAACGGTGAATGGCTTATACAAAACAGAGGTGATTGAATATTTAAAAGCAGATTGGCAAGGTTTAGCAGATGTACAACTTGCGACACTAAACTGGGTAGATTGGTTCAATAAAAAGCGTGTACACAGTGCACTGGGTTATGTATCGCCTTTTGAGTTTGAAGCAATGTACTATGATAAGATTAACCCGTTAGGTCAGGTGGCTTAACTTAAATAAAAAAGTCTCCGACAAACCCGGTACGGTTCACGTTGACTGAACAAAGCGAAGCTCTATTGAGGACATAAAAACGTTCATAGATAGGGCAATGTAAGCTTATTTTTAGTTCGTATGGGATTGATGGCGTGAGCAAGGAGTGGAGATCGGTCAGGAATAGAAATCAGATTGTGTGTAAAAACAGACAATTTTACTGTCTGAAATGCTAATAAATTTCAAATGAAAAAGTTTATGGTTATTTTGATAATATATAACTAAGGCTTGCATGTGGTATATAAAAAAACGATAGTATCCGAATATGGGAAAATAAATAGAGAAAATGAAGTTGGAGTGAGTAAGTTTCACCTAAGAAGTTATCTGGTTTTTTTGTTGATGATGTGCTTGTGGAATACGAATATTGGATATGGTTCTTTGTTTTTATACTTTTTAAATTTTGTTGTTGAAATAGTAAATGAGTTTTATTTTTTAGTTGGCTTTTCTCTTATATTTAGTTTTATTGTGATCTTGTTTTTGGTTTTTATGATGTTTCTAATGGAATTATTTTTCTTAAATAAAGAGCTATAAAATTTAGTAGCTGTAGTTTTTGTGTCTGCTTATTGGAATAAAAAAGAACACCGATTTAATTTTACGATTGGTTTTGAAATATCTCAATTCGATGAGAAAATTTTTGATTAATGAATAAGGAGGAAAGATAAAATATAAATTTAAAAATAAAGATTTAATAATGTTTTTATAAAACCGAGATTACAAATCTGAATACAAATATTCTTTAACTGTCATTTTTATGCAGACATCACCCTCTGTGCTCAAAAACTTCCTTGAAATGATAAATTTTTTTATTGAAATGATAATTTTTTTATTGAGTTTTCAAGTAGATTCTTAGCATTATCTGTGACAAAAGTCACAAAAAATTACTTTTTTGTTTTGTGTGCAAAGAGGTAAAAGATCAACGTACTGTGAATTTTTTAAATTGCTTAAATAATATACTTACATGATTGGTTTTGTGATTCCTTCTTGGAGGTGTGGTTTTTGATATGATGTAGAGTAGGTAGTATGGTGTTGAGTCATCCTAATCAAGTTAAATTAGTATCAAGTGCGATGCTTAATTTATTGATTTATTTCTGTGTAAAAAATGATCTGAAACATGCAAAATATTTGAGTGAATATAAAACAAATCAGTTGATCCCATTTGGAGAGTGGGCTGAATTGTTAGATGAGATTAATCAAAAATATCCAAAGCCGACACTGGGATTGGAAATATCAAAATATGCTCAGCCTAAGCATCTTGGTATATTGGGGTATATTGGGCTGTCTTGTGAAAATATATTGGAGGTGTTAAATTTTTTTATAAAATACCAAAGACTTTTTTGTGAGACTAAACCAGCGAAAATGTCTGTCTCTGATAAGTTTATTGTCATAAGCTGGGGAGTAGATCCTTATATTAAAAATAATGCACTGATAGATGAGGTGTTAATGGGGGTTTTCTATGTATTTTTAAATCAATTGGTTCATCCTAATATTATCGAAGTACATCAGGTCGATTTTTGTGTGGAGAAAACAAAAAATTTTTATAATTATGAAAATTTTTTTGGATGTCCTGTTGCATTCGAAAGTGAAGAAGTTGCAATCTACATCTCAATGAATAGTCTTGATCTAAAAGTATCCAATGCTGATCCAATACTAAATGATATTTTACTTAAGCAAGCAAACTTATTACTTTCTAAACGGCCTCATCTTGATGTTTTTGATGAGTTGATCCAAAAAACGCTGATTCAAGCGGTAAGTAAAGGGAATATTAGTGTTGATTATGTTGCACATAGGATCGGTTTGCCGTCCCGTATATTACAGTTAAAATTAAAGCAACAAGGCTATACCTTTAAAGAAAAGCTTAACCAAGTACGTAGAGATTTAGCTTTTGATTATCTTGCCGATCTCAATTTAAGTATATTGGATATTTCAATGTTGTTGGCTTATCAAGAGCAAACGTCATTTATCCGAGCATTCAAAGTCTGGACTGGGATGAGTCCTTTACAATATCGAAAGAAAAAAATCTTAAATCATCATTCATAATTTTATTTGTGTTACAGGGTCTTGATCTCTTTGCCAGAGATGCAGGCTTTAGAATGATGATTGGCTAAATTTCAATTGCAGTTCTTAAGCTTTATAACCTTTGAAGATGAAAAATAACAGCCAGGACAGTGAATAAAAAGGGCTATTCAACTGAGACTGTGCATACAAAACTGCGAAAGATTTCCAGTTTTTTGTCACAATCCATTTACATATCTATAAATGTAAATGATAATTAATATCGTTTATTGCTTTTATTCCATTGAATGATGAATAATTCCCTTACCCAATTTCCACCACGGTTGCTTCACACGCTTTATACCGACTACTATGGCCGTCCACGACAATCGCTAAGTCGAAGCTTTCTTCTTAATTTTTTTACTTCATTGTTTTTTTATTTAATTTTTTTGGTTGTTTTGTGGCCTATTTAGGTTGCTGATGAATTTTTATCTTTTGATGAAGATGTATGTCTCAATCCCTCTCTCAAGCAATGTTGATAAAGCCACTTGTAATGGCTATCGTTTTATCTATGAATTTCTTGACCACGCCCGTCTATGCCGATAATACGACAGGGGCTTTGGCGAGTGCTACGATAAAAGAACGGACCTTACAAGAAACATTGTCCAAGACCAATGCACAGAATCAAATCTATCAGATGACCCCCATTGTTGTGCAAGCGGAGAAAGAAGATACCATCCAGTTTGGGCAGAGCGTATTAAATCAAAAAGCCATTGACCGTTACCAAGCCAACAATGTAGCTCAATTGCTGGATCATATGCCGAGTGTGGGTTCAGCAGGTTCACCACGACCAGGCGGGCAAACCATTAATATCCTCGGCATGGGTGGGGTTGAGGATGTGCCAATTACTTTGGATGATTCGGTCAAAAGTTTTGATAAATATCGTCAAGGCTCAGTTTTTATTGAGCCAGAACTCTTAAAGAAAATTACGGTGGATAAGGGCCCCCACAATGTCGAAGTGGGTAATGGTGGCTTTGGTGGTAAGGTGACCTTAGAAACCAAAGATGCGACTGATCTGCTCGATGAGAATAAAAAGGTGGGTGCCTTTGTAAAATATTCACGATTTTCCAATAATCAGCAAAATACTTATACGGGTGCGGTCTATGGAAAAACTGAGGCCGGTGGGGCTGACGGGATGTTCTATTATACCAATCGGGACAGTGGTGATGTTAAACGTCCAGATGGTTCTAAATTCTTATATTCAGCGCAACAGCAAGAGACCTATTTGGCCAAACTGAATTTTCATCCGACAGACAGTCAAAAAATCAGTTTGAATGCGATGCAGAGTGGGCATAAAGGGTGGGAGCCTTTTGCTGCAATGCGTGATCAGGATGCGGTACCGACTGAAGCAGATATCAAGAAATATGGTTATGAGGAAGCATGGAAACGTCGTTTGGTTTATCGTGATCAAAATGATAGTAGCTATTCAGTGGGCTATGAGTTAAACCCTGAAGCAAATCCCTATGTGAACTTGAAAGCGGTCGCTTCTTATTCAAAGACTGACCAGCATGATCAAAGATTACCTAGTGTAAATGGGTCGGCTGCAACGCTGGGCAATGAAAGCTGGGTGACTTATACCAATACCGCATTTAAACTCAGTAATATCAGCGATATTGCGACTGAATATGGGATGCATAAAGTAAAGGTCGGGGCGCAATATCAAAAAATGGAGCAGAATTCGCTCATTTACGATAAGAATAATGCTAAAAAACCTGATTATAATTTTGGTTATTATGAACCAAACTATATGCCTTCAGGCAAACAGCAAATGCTCAGTGCATTTGTGGAGGATCAATATCAGGTTGCCAATTTCACGATTACACCATCACTTCGTTATGATCATATTACCAATACCGGTAATCCGAACCGAGCACCTCGTTATAATGATCCAAGTGCTGGGCATGATTATTCAAGCAAAACTTATACAGGGTGGTCGCCACGTTTAGCCTTGGCGTGGAAGCAAGCAGATTATCTCACTTGGTTTGCCAATATCAGTAAAACTTGGCGTGCCCCTCGCGTAGATGAGCAATATTATGTGCAATCCGCCATGACTTCTGTGCCCTCAACCAGTCGTTATTTATTGCCTGAAAAAATGTTGGCGATCCGTTTAGGGAATGAAATGAACTTTGATGATCTTTTTTCGGCAGAAGATCATTTACAAGTTCGCTTGACCTATCATCACAATCGGGGTGGTGATGAAATTTTCCGTAATCGGTCAACGTTCTGTAAAGCACAAGCTGAAAATAATGCCAATGGTGGGAATGGTAGTATCAATGACTGTAATGGAAATTATAAGCACGGTTTTTACCGCAATGTCACCGACTATACCATTAAAGCTTATGAAGCTGAGATTTTCTATAATCAGCCGACTTGGTTCACGGGTTTAACCTATTCTTATATTCGGGGGCAACGTGACAATTCACCTGTCAATCCATGGTTTGAGCAAAAAACTTGGATGACGGATATTCCACCGAAAAAGGCAACTGCAACGCTAGGGGTAAATGTGCCTGAACATCATCTCACTATGGGCTGGCGCGGGATTTTTGTGGCTAAACAAGATCGGAGTTTATCGGATAATGATAAGTCGATTGCGGCATCCTCTTTTTCTTTGCCTAAGACCAAAGGTTATTCCTTACATGGCGTTTATGCGGATTGGCAACCTGTAGGGGAAAAAGGGCCTAGATTGAACCTTTCAATCGATAACTTGTTTAATCGAGACTATAAAATGTATTTAGGTGAATATATGACGGGTACAGGTCGAGATTATAAACTCAGTATTTCCCAGACCTTCTAAATCCAGACGGATAACTTTAAGGATCCAAAAAAATACAGGTGGCATTGTTAGCCACCTGTATTTTGTTTGAACTGCATAATTTTTAGTTCTAAAGGCTGAAATTTTCACGATATGATAATTTTTTGCATGTTTGATGTTAATTTTTTTGAGGTTGTTTTTTATACAATAGGGTGAGCTTGTATAGAGCACCGAAAATGAAAAAATGGATTTGCTTAACATGCGGTAAATATAAAAAAGTTGAACCAGAAGCTTTTAAAGCAGGACAAATCGTATTTTTTTATCAATTTAGAATTGAAGCAGAAGAAATCTATAAAATAATAAGAAAGGGTGTGATAGTAAAAAGAAAAGCTCAGGTTTTAACGATTTTGGATTGTGGGGAAATTTTCTATCTAAAAGATAATGATGTGTATCCTGAAGATGCGCCAGTTGACTTTATTTATAATATGTTTGGGGAGTGTATTTGTACTTTATATTGATTTAAAAAATACATTGATATTCAATGTTTTTAAAAGAAACTCTTTAGTTGTTAAATACCTGCAAGAATTTATGTCGTAATCGAGGAATTGAAAAATCTAAAAAGAGTTTGGTGGTCAGTAATACATTTTGTCGTGTAGGAATAAGTGCATTCAAAAGCGAATTTTGAGGGAACCATACTGATTGTGCTTCAAATACATTGACAAATTGGCCTGATTTCAACTCATCGATACATAAATACAAAGGCAGGACTGCAACTCCCATGCCTTGTTGGACGACTGATTTAAGTACAGACATATTGCCACAACTAATATAAGGCTCCAGTTGTACCAGATGTAGGTCATTATTTTGGTTTAAAAACACTTTGGATACCATGTTGTTTTGAACTGCAAGGGCGATAAAGTTTAGCTCCTTGAGCTGGTCTGGATGTTGAATCTTCTCTTTATCACTCATATAAGTCTGACTGGCAACCAACGCCATGGGTAAATCGCAAATTGGACGAATAATCAGGCTGGAGTCATTTAGCAGTTTGGAAGAAATTCGGAAAACCAGATCGACCTGTGCATTGATCAAATCAATATTGTGATCTGATGTATTGATGATCAGACGTATCTTTGGATATTCATGCAGGAACAAATCAAGAATAGGCAGTAATGCTTCTTGGGCAAAGGTAGAGGAGCAGCCTATTCTTAATGTACCCTTCGGATCACCAGCAAGATCGGTTGCAACAGCATAAGCATTTTGTGCTGCCTGTTTTAAGGCTTTTGCATGTATATAAACTTCTTCACCTGCTGGCGTAAGCGCAACATTTCTTGTGTTTCGATGTAAGAGACGAACCCCAATTCTGTTCTCAAGGTTAGCAATATGTCGACTGAGTTTGGAACGTTGTATGCCGAGATTGCGTGCCGCAGCAGAAAAACCAGTGTGTTCTACAACTTCAGCAAATAACAACAGATCATCCAGTTTTTGCATGACGCTCTCAGCCTATATTGTTGCTAATTTTAGGACAGTATATTGCGATTTTTGTGGGTTTTGTCTGAGGGTTGAAATTGTTAAATTGGTTTCCGTGAAATCAAGACAGGTCTTATCGATGGGCACATTTAAAAATCAAAGAATTAGCGCATTTTGGGGCAATAAATTTTTTGTAGCATTATTGCTATCATTGCCTTTGAACCCTGCTTTTGCAACAGATAATGGCATTTCTGTAGACCAGTCGCTATATCAGAATCGTCCTGTTTTAACCGATTTTACAGCGGCTTCCTGTCCTGATAATCCCAAAAGTTTAACCCAAGTTAAAGGTAATCTGTATCGACATACCACTGGTGCAGGTTTAGCCGTACACAGTGGTTTAGTGTTGATCACCAAAGAGGGGGCTTTGGTGATTGATCCTGCGATGACTTGTACATCGACATGGTTAAAAGATGAAATTAAAAAACGTTTTGATGTACCTGTAAAATATGTGATCTATACCCATGCGCATGCTGATCACATTAGTGGTGGTCAGATCTTTAAAGCGGATGGTGCAACCATTGTTGCCAATCAACGTAGTCTTGAACCGATTGTCGGAGAAAAGCTGCCAACAGCATTGCCTGATCAAGTTTTGATCAGGATATGAAAATTAGTTTAGGAAGGGAAGAGGTTCTATTACATTACGTGGCGCCAAGCCATTCTGACAGTATGGTCATGGTACTTTTTCCAAAATATAAAGCACTGCAATGTACCGATGTCTGTGAAAGTAAAAGCATGCCATACAATGATTTCTTAGACTTTTACTACACGGGATGGATTGACACCTTGGATTGGGTGATCAAGCAGGATGTCGATTTTATTGATGTCGGACACTATAGTCCTGCAACGCGAGAATATCAGATTGCACTACGTCATTATATTATCGATTTGCACCAACAAGTGCTGGATTTGGTTCGTGCAGGGCAGTCGTGGGATCAACTCTATCGTAATGTGAAATTTAGTCCGGATGTCCAGAACTGGATTGGTTTCAGTAGCATGAAAATGCCGAATATTCAGGGAATGTATCGCTGGGTCAGTAATCATCGTCGAGGGAACTGGTAAGAGGGATGCATGAGTCGTTTCTTCTTGAGGCTAGCACTAAGGTTGATGAGATTAGATTGAACTTATTTAGATCCAATCTGAATAAGAAATGGAATAATATTAAAGTGTTAGAAATTAAAGACCTAGAAACTTTTATATATGCTGTTGAGAATTCTACCTTAACGGTTACGTCTGAACAACTCGGTATTGATCAGTCCACTGTGACTAAGCGAATCAATAATATCGAACAAAAACTCAAAGGAAAGCTGTTCAATCGCAAGAGTCGCCCCTTACAACTGACTCAATTGGGTGAAAAAGTATATTTTAAAGGGCGTTATATTCTTGAACAGATGCAGCAGTTAGAGCATTTCTCTTTGCAAGAGGAGGTTTCATTCCAAGAAAAAATTAAAATCGGGATTCCTGTTACCTTAGTAGATGATCTATGTGAATATGTTTATAAAAAATACAAAAATGATCACTATTTGACTGAACTAGAAATACAGAGTGGATGGGGGCGAAGTTTGATTCAACAGGTGGCAGAAGGTGAGTTAGCACTTGCCATTGTCATGATTCCGTCCAATATTCATCTTGCTAATGATTTACTGTTTATGAATATTGGGACTTTGCCCTTAGTGATTGTCTCGGTCAAGAGCGGAGTTAAAGAACATAGCAGTTTGGAGCGTTGCAGTAAAAAGGGCTGGGTGATACATCCAGAAGGGTGTTGCTTTAGAGAAAGTCTAAATAAAAAACTAAATGAGCAAAAACTACTTCTGTATGCAAATAAAGAAATTTTTGGGGTAGAGGCTCAATTGAATAGCATTTTAAATGGTGATGGATTGGGGGTTTTCCCAAAACCTTTTTTTGATCAACATGTTATCTCTAGTCCGGATCTAGAAATTGTAGCGGTCAACGATTTTAATATCAGTTTAAATGTGGGGATTATTTATGCAGATCAGAGCTATTTAGAGGAGGTGAATTATTTTGCAAGAATCTTAAAAGCACGATATTTTAGTAAACAAGAATAAAGCTAACTGAACTTTTCGATTATGAGGAGGATAAAGTTCGCGCTGCAAATTTTTGGAGGAAGAGTTCAAGCTAAGGTATGAAATAATGTATTAAAATTAAAAAATAGTTAGGGCATAGACATGAGAAGAATACTAAGTTTGATGTCTGTTCTGATCGTATCCACGGCAATTTGTGCAGATGAAACACAAGTAAACAAGGGTGGAGAGCAGGTGACTTCTACAAATCTACGGCTAGAAAAAAATAAGAATTCACTGATTAAGCAGTCTACCAAAAAAGCAGATATTGATGATGAGGTCGATACACAGGCGTTAAAACTCGGTGGAATACATCGCCGGGAAGATGCCAGGCAATATCTGGAGCAAAAAAGTGAAATGGAACAGAATCATGAACAGTCAGATGATAAAGCTCAGAATCAGAAAGAATCTCCTAATGTGATGACACAGAAATAGATTCTGCTTGATGTCTTGGGACAATTGATTGCATTGCCACCGTTCCCTCCATGTAAGTGGGATAATCATGAAACAAGAGGCGAATTACTTGATGTGAATGTCTTACTTGTAGGGTGAAGTTATTGCAAAGGAACTCAAATGAGCAAAAATTATTGGGAAGAGGTATATCAATCTAAACAAGCCGATCAGGTTAGCTGGTATCAGCAATATGATCATAAAACACTAGAACTGATCCGATCTCAGAATCTATTACCTGATGTAAAACTTATTGATGTTGGAAGTGGGGCATCTCTATTAATTGATCAGCTGATCGAGGCAGGCTATAAAAATATACATGTGCTTGATTTATCCGAAACAGCATTGAAGACAACGCAAGCAAGATTAATTGAGAAGAATTTGGATAGCAGCCAAATTCATTGGCTCGTTGCAGATGTTTGTACAGTTGGTCTGGCTGCTCAGTTTTTCGATGTATGGCATGATCGGGCTGTATTTCATTTTATGGTGACAGAAGAGCAACAAGCGCAATATCTAAAAAATGTACGGCATGCCTTGAAGCCAAGCGGATTGATGATTCTGTCTACGTTTGCCGAAGATGGCCCAACACAATGTAGTGGTTTACCAGTAGAGCGCTATAATGTTGAAAAGTTAGCGCAGAGACTTGGTGGCAATTTTAGTTTATTGCATCAGGCGCTTGAAACACATATTACCCCTTGGGGCGCAGAACAAAAATTTCTAAATACTATATGGCAGTTTAAAGGCCAAAATTATACTGAGGATAGTCCGAGTTGATCAGCCGCAGGCATTTATTTATAAGCACGCTGGGTTAACGTCTTTGCTCAACTGTGGTCTAGCCATTGACCTGCCTCTTGTAAGGCCTGTCTACTTTCGGGAACAAATGGAATTTGTGGCCATGCATGCCACATTCCTGTCCAAATTGATAAGGTGATTGAAACATTGGCAGCCTCCGCTCTTTTTGCAAATTCACGACTATCATCAAGCAATACTTCTCGTGAACCAACCTGTACCAGTAACGGCGGAAGACCAGTAAAATCGGCATATAACGGTGACAATAATGGATCATTCCGAATATGGTCTCTGGCATAATGCCGCGCAAAATCCCGTTCTAAAAAATAAGTCCCCAAAAAAGGATCTCGTTTGTCTTGTCTGGTATGACTCAATGAAGTTAAGGTTAGATCTAACCATGGAGATTGTAAGTAGATTTTTTTAGGCAGGTTGAGCTGTTTGTCTTTTAGTAGAATACCCAACGCTAAGGCTAGGTTCCCACCTGCGGAGTCACCCGCAAGTAAAATTTCATGCGCTGGAAATCTATCGGATAAGCTTTGCCATGCGCATAAAACGTCTTCTAGGGCAGCGGGGTAGGGATGTTCTGGGGCTAAACGATAATCGGGTAAATAGGCAAATTCCGCTTTGGAAAGCTTACACAGTGTTCCGACATAGGCACGATAACTGTGAGGGCTGCCAATGACGAAACCACCGCCATGAATATAAAATAAAATACGACCTTTGACTTTATTCGTCGATTGATTATGTATGCTGAGAATAGGCAAGTTTTCGATATGACTATTTTCAAATTTCAATTGACTAGGTATCGGAGCCATGCGAGTACCTTGTTCGAAGATTCTCCGCATCAATTTAGTATTATTGGGATGCAATAATAGTAATTTCTTTTGCCAACCAAATAATTTGATTGCGGCATACGCCCGTAAACTCACCATAGTTTAAAGTTCCAAATCGATTAGTCCGAAAATTTCTTTTTGATCCGTGATAATGATTCTGCTTCTATCCCTAAATAAGAGGCCAGATGATATTGAGCCACTTGGTCGACAATCCACGGCTCATTCGATAATACCCAGTGATATCGCTGTTCGGCATTGGCTGTGAGCAACATTGCTTCTCGTTGTTCATTGCGTATAAATAATTCTTTTGCGACTCGACCAATGAACAGTTCAACTTCTGTTGGATATTTTTCTCTGAGTGACTCAATCAGCTCAAGCGGGATTTTATATAGTCGGACATCGCCTAATGCCTGAATACTAAAAGGAAGCGTTTGATGAGTTAAGTAGGCACTTAATGAACCAATAAGCTGACCTTGGGTAAAGAAGGCTTTATTTCGTTCTTTACCATCTAACATCGTATAGTAGTAGCGAACCATCCCAGAAGTAATGATGCTGAATCCATCGACATTCTGACCTGCATATGCAATTAGCTCTCCATCACTAAGCTCATGATATTCAAGGCGATGAATGATATGATTCAGTAATTCCTGATTGGAGATAAGGTATTTGAAAATGGTATTACTCACAATTTCAATATCTTGATGTTTTTGTGTCGTCATAGTTGGTCTAGTGCTGGAATTCTGATGCGCTCATTTTGATCTGAGCATCTTGTAAATGGCTGAAAATTTCATTGATAAATGTTAAGTGGCGTATTGATTTTTCGATATTGAACCAAGCAGCCTGATGAATCATTTTGATACGTTTTTCAGTGAACTGTAACTGCTTGGTTAATTAAATATTAACGAAATTTATAATTTAAAAGTCAATTTCAATAATTTAGCGATTTAAAAAATAAAAAGATAATACTTATAACTCTTGTTACAACCATTTAGTCGACAATTTATTGAAAGTTTCCCATAGTCCTATGAACTGTACATATTGGGAGAACTGTTATGGATAAGATTACAGTCATCGTCAAGGACCAAGAAGAAAACGAATCGATTGTCGTTGCACAGCTCAATGATTTAGAAGACCAAGATATTCCTTTTTTTAAACGGGTTGAACATATTGAAGTAGAAGGAAATATCATTTTTCCAAATATTGATTTATTGTTTGAAAGCAATGCAGATGGAAAAATATATAGATTGGTTGCACCTGTGAATGATAAAAGATTTATTTGAACTTAATCCTATTATTCAATGCGATAAAAAGCCCCACTTATGCTAAATGCCTAAGTGGGTTTTTTATTTGGATCATTTAAGAAACACTTGGAAAATACATTTAGCGCGGGAGAAAAATGCTAAAGAGCTTGCGGATTTATTGTCGTTATACAAGCGCTTTATATCGCTAGCGTCATATGCAATTTATCAATGTTGTCACGAGTGAATAGGATTCAAGCCTTTAACAATATCATTAAATGCCGAACCATTGAGCCAAAAAGATTTCTTTAGAAAAAGGGTGGTCATAATACTCTCTGCTGCTTCACTATTTTGGTTGTCGCAAAATAGTCCATAGCTCTCACCTAGCACAGTGTTGTTCTCGATCAGGCGAATAAAGAAAGCATGTTGTTCGTCAGCATAACCCAGAATAGCATCACGTTGATTGTTCATTTTTCATGTCTCCACATCAAAAATATTTGAATAAAACCTAACTGCTGAAAGATCAAATATATTAGTGAATTAGATCAATAACTTAACAGTTTAATATTTCATTAAATACGATAAGTTATTAATTTAAAACATTAATTTTGGTTTGTCCTACATCCGTGTCTAAATGAAACAAGTCAAAATCTGATCTATGGAATTTATTGTTATGCAAAATTTATTGTACGTCAACTTGAATTTGTAACTTTTTCAAGTTAAATTATTTGCAAGTATTTTAAACTTGGGTAAGGGGGAGTTATGTCTAAAAAAACTGAATTTGAGCATGGCGGTGCCAGAAGCAATGCGGGGCGTAAGGCACAATTCAGCGAGCCAACCAAAGTGATTCGTGTTCCTGAGTCCCAAGTTGATTTCATCAAAAACTGGTTACTGAATAATGTCAAAACCGATGCGCGTACAGATTTAACCACTTCGATGAAAATCCAAAATGTGCAGGCTAAGAATGATCGAATTTATCATATTCCGCTGGTAACGGAACGCGTTGCTGCCGGTTTTCCGTCGCCTGCCCAAGACCATGTTGAACAAGCACTCGATTTAAATGAATTTTTAATTCGTAACGAAAATTCGACTTTTATTGTCAAAGCCAATTCGCTGTCAATGTTGGATGCAGGGATTGATATTGATGATCCGCTGGTGGTAGATCGAAGCCTTGCTGCCAAGTCGGGAGATATTGTGATTGCCTTGATTGACAATGATTTTACTGTCAAACGGTTGATGGTTGACCGTCACTTTAGTCCACCCAAAGTCTGGTTGAAAGCCGAAAACCCTGATTATCAAAATATTTATATTACAGAGGGGCAAGAGCTACTGATCTGGGGCGTTGTGACCTATAACTTAAAGCCAATGAGGTAACTCAATGAGTCTACCACAACGTATTTTTGCTTTGATTGATGTGAATAACTGCTATGTCAGTTGCGAGCGTGTGTTTAATCCAAAGCTGGAAAATCGTCCTGTGGTCGTTCTGTCAAATAACGATGGCTGTGTGGTTTCTCGTTCCTATGAAGCGAAGCAGCTCGGCATTCGAATGGCAGTTCCTTTTTTTCAGATTGAAGAGATTATTGATCAGCATCAAGTACAGGTTTTTTCCAGTAATTATGCTTTGTATGCGGAAATGTCACGCCGTTTCATGAATATCTTAGGGAGTTTTGTAGATCCGTGCGAACAGGAAGTGTATTCGATTGATGAGTGCTTTTTAGAGTTGACAGCTTATCAACACAGTTACGATTTAACTCAATACGCTCATCAGATTTTGGATACCGTCAAAAGCTGGTTAGGGCTACCATGCTGTATCGGGATCGGTTATTCCAAAACCCAAGCCAAACTTGCCAATCATTTAGCCAAAAGTCATAGCTGTTTTAACAGTGTGTGTAATATCGTGGCTGAAGACCCGTGCGTGATTGAAGACTTGTTACAGCAGATACCGGCAGGCGAAGTGTGGGGCGTTGGGCGGAAGATTCGACAGCGCTTAGAAAAAATGAATATTTGTTCGGTGATGGACCTGGTTCAAGCTGATCCGAAAATGTTGGGCAAGTATTTTTCTGTAGTGATGGAAAATACCGTCAAAGAATTACAGGGCGTGGCCTGTTTAGAGATTGAGGATGTGGTGAGTGATCGGCGGCAAGTGTTAAGTAGTCGCTCATTTGGTCAGTCGATACAAGATAAAAGTGACTTAAGCGGCGCACTCACTGAATTTAGTTTACGTGCAGTTGAACGGCTGAGACAGCAAAAATTACTGTGCAAAGCCATTGGGGTCAGTATTCGAACCAATCGTTTTAACAAAGATCAATATTATCGACCTTATACGGTGGTCTATCTATCTGACTATAGCGATGACCGTTTAGAGATTATCAAGGCAGTACAGCAGGGACTTGACCGTATTTATCAAGCTGGACATCGTTATAAAAAAGCAGAAGTGATTTTGTTGGATATTATTCCACAATACAGTCATGCCGTTGATTTATTCCATGATACTGATGAAGTGATTACTCGACGTAAGCTTTCCGTGGCCTTTGATGATATTAATGAAAAGTTTGGACGGGATACCATGAAGTTGGGACGCTTAATTACCCCCAATGGGCGTGCATGGCAAATGACACAAAAGCATAAATCACCGAGTTATTTGACTCAATGGGATCAGGTTTTAAAAGTCGGGTAAAGCTTATATTTATCGTAAATAATAATTAAACCCTTATTTCCTGATGGCGAGGTGCATGGTGAATCATTGAGCATGGTCACATTTTTACATTAAAAATCATAGCTGATAACGTGAACTGATGTTTTCAGATCAATAGATTGCCTCCTCATTTCAACATTTTTTGGAAAGTTTAATGTGGCGATGGCGACTTCTGTTGAACGAAATAGGAATAATGATCAGCTGATTCAAACAGTTTTAGGTTTGGCTATTTTTAATAATTAATATAAAAAAATCAAAGATATATTTTTTTTATTGAAGAGATTGATCGCATGAGTTACCTTCATTTTTTAAAATTTGGACTGTGGCTGTTTGTTCAATAGATAAGTCATTTTTTATACATGTGCATACATTAAATTTATCCTATATTTTGATAACGAGTTGGGAATAAAGGCAGCTAAATGGCCTTATTTGTTAAAAAGAAAAGGGGGAGACTTAGTCGGAATTTTATTGTAAATAACAGCACAATTTTTCATAAGGTGTCTAATAAAAAACAATTAAATATTTGTTTATTATATTATTTTTGTTTTTACTGATGAGACCTAAAACACATAAAAAAAATCATATGTGATTTACTGTGCAAAATTATTGCGCTATGATCCTTGAAAAAATAGGTTAGATTTCAAACAAAAAACAAGTATGTATAAGAATTATCTATTAATTCGGGATATATACGTTTACATATCGGGAAGTAATAATGAATAAAGTTTATAAAGTTATATGGAATGCAACCTTAGGAGTATGGGTTGCTGTTTCAGAAGTCGCAAAAAGTAAGATAAAAACACACACTGCTAAAGTTTTGCTGAATCCTAAGGGACTAAGGAACCCAAAAACAAAGAACCTCCTGTTTTTTAATATAATCAGACGATCAGTACTCAATACAGCAGTTGTAACAGCATTGTTCGGTTTTGTTCCAGCAACATGGGCGGCTGAAAATTGTTTTACCAATACTAATAATCCGACACAAACTACAGATGGTATTGGTAACGTTAGTGGTGATTGTACCGCGGGGGCGAATGCTGGGATTACGATCAGTGCTAACCAAGATGGAAATTTTCCTGCTGGAACCAATGAAGGGATTGTCTTACGCGCTAAACCATCAGGTGTAGGGACCAATGGAGCATATGTTAGTTTGTTTCAAGGGTTTGCCAATACTACCAATCAGTCAACCATCAGGATTGGCGACTCTAATGCAACGGGCGGAAACAGTACCTTTAATGTGTTTACCAATAAAATTGCTATGGGTACATCAACAACAGCGGCTAATGGCAACTCATCTCAGGCAATTGGTGCTGGAGCGACAGTCGGTACTGGGGCAACTAATGGAACAGCGATTGGTACAACTGCAACGGTAAATAATAATGCGACTGATGCTATTGCAATCGGTACAAACTCAACTGCATCGAGTGCGAATTCACTTGCTGTTGGTAATACTGCCAGTGCAACAAATACTGGTACAATAGCTCTTGGTAATAATGCTAATACTGGCGGTAGTGGTACAGAGACCTTAAATAATATTGCCATTGGTAGTAATGCGAAGAATGGTAATGTGGCTAGCGGTAATCCGGCAGGTACAGGTGGTCAGATTGCTTTAGGTTCAGGTGCAACAACGACGACTTTTGCACAAGTTGCGATTGGGGTGGGTGCTGACGCCGGTGGTAATAATTATAGTATTGCAATAGGTGGTGGTGCCAAAGTTACTGCAAATAGTGGTGTTGCTGTTGGTGGTGTTGCTATGGGGCGTAATACACAAGCAGGGTCGTTTGCAACGGCAATTGGTCCTGGTGCCCAAGCTACCGCAACCAACTCATCTGCTTTGGGTAATGGCGCGACATCAGGTGCAAATAATGCGACTGCCTTAGGTAATGGCGCAAATGCAAGTGTTGCCGATAGTGTAGCCCTTGGTTCGGGTTCAACAACGACTGCACCAACAGGTACAGGCTATCTTACCAACTCTGCAGCCCCAACATCGGTTGTTTCAGTAGGCACAGCTTCAAATCTTAGAAGAATTCAAAATCTAGCAGATGGTGCGGCAGATCAAGATGCCGTTACGATTGCTCAGTTAAAAGCCCAGAAAGTACTCACTGATAAGCAGGGAACAGATACAGCTGCGGCCTTAGGTGGTGGATCTAGCTATAATGCAACAACAGGTGCAGTGACTGCGCCTTCATATAATGTTGGAGGAACCACCGTTACAGGTGTGAATGCTGCCCTAACCAATATTGATGGTCGTACAACTACAAATACGACCAATATCAGCAATCTTCAGAATCAGACATTTAAGCTTCAGTCGAATGGCGATACAGCCACTGCTGTGAAATCGTCAGATACGGTTCAGTTTCTGAATGGCAGTAATGTTGCAATTACCCGCAGTGGTAATAATATTACCGTCGGTACCCAGCCACAGGTCAATTTTGACAAGGTGACGGTGGGTAATGTTGTGGTGGACAAGACGACCAATAAGATTACGGGTGTTGAGAATGGCAATGTTGCATCGAACTCCAAGGAAGTAGTGAATGGCGGTCAACTGTTTACGACCAACCAGAATGTGACCACAGCACAGAATACAGCCAATACAGCCACCAGTAAGGCAGATACAGCTCAGGCGACAGCAGACAAGGGGCTGAACTTCAGTGTCAATGGTGGTACAGCCGACAACGTTAAGCTTGGGGAAACGGTCAATTTTGCAGACGGTACCAACACCAAGGCAGTGTATGATGCTGCGACCAATACTTATAAATACAACATTGTGGATGCTCCAGTATTTGCTGGTCAGGTCAAGGCCAATGGTTTTGATGCCAATGGTCAGAAAATTGTGAATGTTGCAGATGGTACAGTTGCAGCGAATTCTAAGGATGCAGTGAATGGGGGACAGCTATTCACAACCAACCAGAAGGTTGATCAGAACACTACCAACATCGGTCAGAACACAACAAATATCAGTAATCTTCAGAATCAAACGTTTAAGCTTCAGGCGAATGGAGATACAGCGAGTGCTGTGAAATCCTCAGATACAGTTCAGTTTCTGAATGGCAGTAATGTTGCGATTACCCGCAGTGGTAATAATATTACGGTCGGTACCCAGCCACAGGTCAGTTTTGACAAGGTGACTGTAGGCAGTGTAGTGGTTGATAAAGCGACCAATACGATCAATGGTTTAAGCAACAAGACTTGGAATGGTACAGCAGTCTCAGGTCAAGCAGCGACTGAAGACCAATTGGCAATCGTTGATGGTAAATTGGGTAACTTGGATGATGCAGCAGTTAAATACGATGACCCAACGACCAAAGACAAAGTGACTTTAGGTGGAGCAGGTTCAACCACACCAGTGACTTTGACTAATGTTAAAGCGGGTGCGGTGAATTCAAGCTCAACCGATGCAATCAACGGCAGCCAATTGCACGGTGTCGCGGATAGCGTGAAGAATGCGATTGGTGGTGCAACCACGATTGATGCAACTACAGGTGCGATCACGACCAGCAACATCGGTGGCACAGGTTCGAACACCATTGATGGTGCAATCACCAGCGTTAAAGCGACAGCAGACAAAGGTATTAACTTTGGTGGCACGACAGGCAAGAACAACTATGCGCTGGGTAGTGATATCAATGTTAAAGGTGATAGCAACATTACTAGTACCACAGTTGCAGGTGGTGTACAGCTTGGCTTAGGTGACACACTGAATGTTAAAGATGCAATCAATGTGGGCAGTGGTACAAGCAAAATCAAGATTGATGGCACGACCAATACGATTAATGGTTTAAGCAATAAGACTTGGAATGGTACAGCAGTCTCAGGTCAGGCAGCGACAGAAGATCAATTGCAAGCGGTCAGTGATGCACAAAAAGCAACAGATGATGCAGCGGTTAAATACGATGATCCAACGACCAAAGACAAAGTGACTTTAGGTGGAGCAGGTTCAACCACACCAGTAACCTTGACTAACGTTAAAGCGGGTGCGGTGAATGCTACTTCAACCGATGCAATCAATGGCAGTCAGTTACACGGTGTTGCAGATAGCGTGAAGAATGCAATTGGTGGTGCAACTACGATTGATGCAACTACAGGTGCAATCACCACCAGTAACATTGGTGGCACAGGTTCGAACACCATTGATGGTGCAATCACCAGCGTTAAAGATGCTGCAACTAAAGCGAAAAC
The DNA here is from genome assembly GCF_000413935.1 of Acinetobacter colistiniresistens. Classification (GTDB taxonomy): domain Bacteria; phylum Pseudomonadota; class Gammaproteobacteria; order Pseudomonadales; family Moraxellaceae; genus Acinetobacter; species Acinetobacter colistiniresistens. The sequence goes on from NZ_KE340379.1 coordinate 450,512, forward strand.
AACTGTTACAGCGGGTGATAACGTTGTTGTGACCCCAACGACCAATGCTGATGGCTCAAGCAACTATCAAGTCGCGACAGCAAAAGACGTGAACTTCGATAAAGTGACTGTAGGCAGTGTGGTGGTTGATAAAGCGACCAATACGATTAACGGTTTAAGCAACAAGACTTGGAACGGTACAGCAGTCTCAGGCCAAGCAGCGACAGAAGATCAATTGCAAGCGGTCAGTGATGCACAAAAAGCAACAGATGATGCAGCAGTTAAATACGACAACCCATTAACCAAAGACAAAGTGACTTTAGGTGGAGCAGGTTCTACTACGCCAGTGACGTTGACTAACGTTAAAGCGGGTGCGGTAAATTCAAGCTCAACTGATGCAATCAATGGCAGCCAGTTACACGGTGTCGCGGATAGCGTGAAGAATGCGATTGGTGGCGCAACCACGATTGATGCAACCACAGGTGCGATCACCACCAGTAACATTGGTGGAACAGGTTCGAACACCATTGATGGTGCGATCACCAGCGTTAAAGCGACAACGGACAAAGGTATCAACTTTGGTGGCACGACAGGCAAGAACAACTATGCGCTGGGTAGTGATATCAATGTTAAAGGTGATAGCAACATTACCAGTACCACAGTTGCAGGTGGTGTACAGCTTGGCTTAGGTGACACACTGAATGTTAAAGATGC
>NZ_KE340379.1:452594-654178 GCF_000413935.1 Acinetobacter colistiniresistens
CCAACAACCAATGCTGATGGCTCAAGCAACTATCAAGTCGCGACTGCAAAAGACGTGAACTTCGATAAAGTGACTGTAGGCAGTGTGGTGGTTGATAAAGCGACCAATACGATTAACGGCTTAAGCAACAAGACTTGGAACGGTACAGCAGTCTCAGGTCAAGCAGCGACTGAAGACCAATTGGCTGCAGTGGATAGCAAGTTAGGTAATTTGGATGATGCAGCGGTTAAATACGATGACCCAACGACCAAAGACAAAGTGACTTTAGGTGGAGCAGGTTCAACTACACCAGTGACTTTGACTAACGTTAAAGCGGGTGCGGTGAATTCAAGCTCAACTGATGCAATCAATGGCAGCCAGTTACATGGTGTTGCAGATAGCGTGAAGAATGCGATTGGTGGCGCAACCACGATTGATGCAACCACAGGTGCGATCACCACCAGTAACATTGGTGGCACAGGTTCGAACACCATTGATGGTGCGATCACCAGCGTTAAAGATGCAGCAACCAAAGCGAAAACAACTGTTACAGCGGGTGATAACGTTGTTGTAACCCCAACAACCAATGCTGATGGTTCAAGCAACTATCAAGTCGCGACAGCAAAAGACGTGAACTTCGATAAAGTGACGGTAGGCAGTGTAGTCGTTGATAAAGCGACCAATACGATTAATGGTTTAAGCAACAAGACTTGGAACGGTACAGCAGTCTCAGGTCAAGCGGCGACAGAAGACCAATTGGCTGCAGTGGATAGCAAGTTAGGTGGTTTGGATGATGCAGCGGTTAAATACGATGACCCATTAACCAAAGACAAAGTGACTTTAGGTGGAGCAGGTTCTACTACACCAGTGACTTTGACCAATGTTAAAGCGGGTGCGGTGAATTCAAGTTCAACTGATGCAATCAACGGCAGCCAGTTACACGGTGTCGCGGACAGCGTCAAGAATGCGATTGGTGGTGCAACTACGATTGATGCAACCACAGGTGCGATCACCACCAGTAATATCGGTGGCACAGGTTCGAACACCATTGATGGTGCGATCACCAGCGTTAAAGCAACAGCAGACAAAGGCATCAAATTTGGTAATGGCACGATAAATAATCAGTTTGCTTTAGGCGATACGATTAATGTCAAAGGTTCAAGTGATGGCAGTATTACCAGTACCACAACAGCCGATGGTGTACAGCTTGGTTTAGGTAATATCATCAAAGTGGGTACAACTAACCCAGTTACGATTGATGGTACAGCAGGGACAATCGGCGGCTTAAGCAATAAGACCTGGAATGGTACAGCGGTATCAGGTCAAGCAGCAACAGAAGATCAATTGGCAATCGTTGATGGTAAGTTGGGTGGTTTGGATGATGCAGCGGTTAAATACGATGACCCAACGACCAAAGACAAAGTGACCTTAGGTGGAGCAGGTTCAACCACACCAGTAACCTTGACTAACGTTAAAGCGGGCGTGGTGAATTCAAGCTCAACTGATGCAATCAATGGTAGCCAGTTACACGGTGTCGCGGACAGCGTCAAGAATGCAATTGGTGGTTCAACCACGATTGATGCAACCACAGGTGCGATCACCACCAGTAACATTGGTGGCACAGGTTCGAACACCATTTCACCAGCGTTAAAGCGACAGCAGACAAAGGCATCAAATTTGGTAATGGTACAAGTAGCAACCAGTTTGCATTGGGTGATACGCTGAATGTCAAAGGTTCAACTGATGGCAGTATTACCAGTACCACAACAGCAGATGGTGTACAGCTTGGCTTGGGTAATACCATCAAAGTGGGTACAACTAACCCCGTTACGATTGATGGTACAGCAGGTACAATCGGCGGCTTAACTAACAAGACTTGGAACGGTACAGCAGTCTCAGGCCAAGCGGCAACAGAAGATCAATTGGCAATCGTTGACGGTAAGTTGGGTGGTTTGGATGATGCAGCGGTTAAATACGACGACCCAACTGCCAAAGACAAGATCACATTAGCTGGAGTAGGTGGCACAACAATTACTAACGTTAAAGCAGGTGCTGTGAATGCTACTTCAACTGATGCAATCAATGGCAGCCAGTTACATGGCGTCGCGGATAGCGTCAAGAATGCAATTGGTGGTTCAACCACAATTGATGCAACCACAGGTGCGATCACCACTAGTAACATCGGTGGCACAGGCTCGAACACCATTGATGGTGCAATCACCAGCGTTAAAGACGCAGCAACCAAAGCAAAAACAACCGTTACAGCGGGTGACAACGTTGTTGTAACGCCAACAACCAATGCTGATGGTTCAAGCAATTATCAAGTTTCTACAGCGAAAGACGTGAACTTCGATAAAGTGACTGTAGGTAGTGTGGTGGTTGATAAGGCAAGCAATACTATTGAAGGCCTGAGCAATAAAGACATTACAGCCAGTGATTTTGCAACCAAAGGCAGAGCTGCAACTGAAGAGCAATTGAAAGTTGCAATCAGTAGCAATATCACTGAAGTTGTTGATGGTAATGGCAACAAAGTCAATATCATTGACCAAATTGTAAATACCAAACCAGACAACAAAAACCAAGATTCATTGTTCTTAACCTACGATAAGCAAGGTCAAGAAACCACAGATCGCCTGACGATTGGACAAACGGTTCAGAAGATGAATACCGATGGAATTAAGTTCTTCCATACCAATGCCGATACCTCAAAAGGTGATCTAGGGGCAACCAATGACTCAAGTGCTGGTGGTCTCAACTCTACAGCGATTGGTGTAAATGCAATTGTTTCAACAGGTGCAGACAGTGCAGTGGCTTTAGGTCACAACAGTAAAGCTGGAGGCAAAGAGTCCATTGCAATTGGTAAAGGTGCTGAAGCAACAGGCCTGCAATCCATCAGTATTGGTACGGGTAACAAAGTGAAAGGTGATCACTCCGGTGCGATTGGTGACCCAACGATTGTGGATGGTGCAAACAGTTATTCTGTAGGTAATAACAATCAGGTACTGACAGATGATACCTTTGTACTTGGTAACAATGTGACCAAAACAGTGGCGGGCTCAGTTGTATTAGGGAGTGGTTCTGCTGCAACAACTGGTGCAGGTGTTGCAGGTTATGCATTGTCCGCTGTGACAGGTGCAGACAAAGCGGCCATTGATAAGACGACATCAACGACAGGTGCGGTTGCAGTTGGTGATGCTGCAAATGGAATTTATCGCCAGATCACAGGTGTTGCGGCAGGTAGTGCAGATGCAGATGCCGTGAACGTTGCACAATTGAAAGCGGTAGGCAATCAAGTTGTAACTACACAGAATACACTTGTGAATAGCTTGGGTGGCAATGCTACGGTCAATGCCGATGGCACCATTACCGGACCGACTTATAATGTGGCTCAAGGGAAACAGACTAATGTGGGTGATGCATTAACGGCACTCGACAAAGCCATTGGCACGGTAGGAACAACCTCTAAAACGACGGTGACCAATGGTCAGAATATTGTTGTGAATAAGAGCAAGAATGCAGATGGTTCAGATAACTATGAGGTTGCTACAGCCAAAGACTTAACGGTTGATTCTGTGACAGCAGGTAATACAGTTCTGAATAATGCCGGAATTAACATCGGTAACAATGCGGTTGTGTTGAACAATACTGGCTTAATCATTGCAGGTGGGCCAAGTGTCACGACCCAAGGGATCAATGCTGGGAATAAACAGATCAGCAATGTTGCAGCGGGTACCAATGCAACAGATGCCGTGAACAAGGGCCAATTGGATAGTGCGATTAGCAATGTGAATAACAATGTGAATGAGCTTTCCAATAATGCTGTGAAATACGATGATGCATCAAAAGACAAGATCACACTGGGTGGTACTAATGGAACCACTATTACCAATGTGAAAGACGGTAATATTGCTCAAGGCTCTAAAGATGCGGTGAATGGTGGGCAAGTTGCGCAAATCAGAGATGATTTACAAGGGCAAATTACTAACAATACCAATAATATTAATAACATTAAAAATGATATTAATAATGGTACGGTGGGTCTGGTTAAACAGGCAAATAGTAGTGCTGAAGTTACCGTTGCCAAAGATACTGGAGGTACTAAAGTTAATGTTGCTGGTACCGATGGTAATCGTGTTGTCACTGGTGTTAAAGATGGTGCAATCAATAAAACATCTACAGATGCAATCAATGGCTCTCAATTAAATGCAACAAATCAAAAAGTTGTTGAGTTCTTAGGTGGTGGTGCTGGTTATGACAACATTACCAATAGCTTTACCAATCCAACATATAACGTAGGCGGTAAGGACTATAACAATGTGGGTGGGGCAGTTGATGCATTGAATAAGGCTGATGTAGCGATTAATAATCGTATTGATAGTCTGGAGCAGTCTTTCTACGATACGAATAAGCGTATAAATGATGTTGAGAAAAGAGCCAATGGCGGTATTGCTTCTGCACTTGCTGTAGCAAGTTTGCCGCAGCCAACAGAAAAGGGTTACACAATGCTGAGCGCGGGTACTGGTGTATGGCAGGGTGAATCAAGTGTTGCAATTGGAGCATCAGGTGTAACCGAGGATAGAAGAGTTTTTGGTAAACCAGTGAATTATGTCTGGAAATTCTCAGGTACAGGTGATAGCCGCGGTAATGTAGGCGGTGGAGCTGCGGTGGGTGTTCAGTGGAAATAACTTGATCATTAAAACCAGATTGCAGATATTAAGATATCTGCAATCTTAAAAAAATACTGCAACAATGTGAACGGCACCCTGAAAATTGGACAGATTTATGCTAATTGGGCGGGTGCTTTTCTATTGCTAAATATTCTCAAGCATTTCAACTTGAACTTGCCGAATATGATTTGTCTGCTTTGGGTAGAAATCACCAAGCTATTTGACCCAATGGGATCAGGTTTTAAAAGTTAGATAGCGTTTGTATGTATTGGAGATCATGACTAAACCCTAATTGTGATGGGGTGGGGGGATGTAAGATAAATCATTGAACATGGTCACATGATTACACTAAAAATATGAGCTGATAATGTGAACTGATGTTTTAAGATGAATAGATTACTGTTCACTTCAACATTTTGGGATAATTTATTTGGATATGACGACTTCTGTTGAACGAAATAGAAATACTGATCAGCTGATTCAAGCAGTTTCAGATTTAGCTATGCAGCAAGGCGATCATATTTCTACGATTCCTCAGCTTTCTTTTCACCATCGGATGCGCCCAACCGATAGCACCCATTGTATTTACAATTTGGGTATCGGTATGATTTTACAGGGACAAAAAGAGGTTGTGATTGGTGATCGGAATTACCTTTGTCATGAAGGGCAAAGTATGTTGACCACCATTGATTTACCCGTAACTTCACATATTGTAAAGGCTTCACCACAGCAACCATTTTTAGCGCTCTTATTACTACTTGATCTGCAAATGGTCAACCAAGTGGCGGCAGAAATGCCTGTAGACGTTTTAAGCATGTCAGATGAGAGCCAGCATTCTTTTTCGGTGGAAATTGCTGATCCTCCCTTGATTGATGCCTTTTTGAGGCTGGTTCGTGTTTTAGATGAACCTTTGATGTTGCCGCATTTAGCTCCTTTAATTCAAAAAGAAATTATTGTGCGGGTTTTGAATGGCCCACATGGTCGGTACTTACGTCAGTTAGTGAAATCAGGCTCAGCAAATCAGAAAATTCATCAGGTGGTGAGTTGGTTAAAGCATCATTATGTGCAACCTATGCGGATGGATGATTTAGCGGATAAGGCCTTTATGAGTCCTTCAACTTTTAGGCAACATTTCCGTGCAGTGACGGGCATGAGTCCATTGCAATATCAAAAGCAGTTACGGTTACAGGAAGCACGACATTTGATGTTTAACCAAAATGTTGATGCAGGACATGCTGCAGGATTAGTGGGGTATGAAAGTGCTTCTCAGTTTAGTCGTGAATATAGCCGTTTATTTGGTGAGTCACCGCAACGGGACATTCAACGCATGCGACAAGGTCTATAACGATTGGCTTTAAAGAGATCGTACGTATTTCTCATCTTCTATATGAGATCAGATGTACAGCAAGATAGGTGATGAGATGGATGCGTCAGATCAAACCAAAGAACTTGTTAAAATACTGGCTGATAAGGTAGGCAGGTTAGTACAGGATGAAGATTTTCAGACTGGGATTTCAGGTTTTTCTTTACATCGACGTACAGTCAAACAGTCTATCCATTGCATTTATGGGCTTGGTTTAGGCATTGTCTTGCAGGGGCAAAAAGAAGTTCTGATTCGTGATAAGGTGTATGGCTATGGAACTGGGCAAACCATGCTCACCACCATAGATTTACCTGCGATTAGCCGAGTGACGCAGGCATCTTATCGTGAGCCTTTTTTGGGTATGATGCTGCCATTGGATTTGGACCTGATTATTGAAACCGTGCAGGCATTAGATAACAAGATTAAACTTAAAAACCTGCCTGCATTTTCAATCGAGGACCTCGATACCCCACTGATCAATGCATTGTCACGTTTAGTCGATTTGATTGAAGAACCCCAAATGATTGAACAACTTGCACCCATCATCAAGCAAGAAATTGTGCTCCGTTTACTGGTTGGGCAACACGGTGTTTATTTACGTAATTTAGTCAAGGCAACTATTTCGAATCAACATATTTTCAGCGTGATTCATTGGCTAAGAAATAATTTTCTGCAAGAAAATTGTTTACAAGTGGCTTTTGAGCAGGCCAATATGAGTGCAGCGACATTCAGAAATCAGTTCAAAAACATCACTGGGATGACCCCGCTGCAATACCAAAAACAATTGAGGTTGCAGGAAGCTCGAAAATTGGTGTTATCACAAACCCTGAATATACAACAAATTGCTGATCGGGTTGGTTATGAAAGTCAGTCACAATTTATTCGAGAATATTCACGCTTATTTGGCAGTACGCCCAGCCGAGATGGACAGCGATAAAACCTTAAAATAGGCAAACTATTTTTAAGAATAGGCAACTTTGATTTGCAGCAACTCTCTAGACTGAAGATATCAGCAAAGAGAACTTTGCTTATGCTTTCCTAGATTGAAGAGGTGATGAAATGGAAGCAGTCAAAATTAAAAATACCTATTGGGATATTGCCGCAGATTTATATTTCCCCCCCGCGTTTGATCAAACTAAAAAATATCCAACCATTATGAGTGCACATCCAATTGGTAGTTGCAAAGAGCAGACCTCGGGCAATGTGTATGGCGAAGCACTCGCCAAAGCGGGTTTTGTGGTGATTGCATTTGATGCCAGTTTTCAGGGAGAAAGTGGAGGGGAGCCTCGTTATATCGAAGACCCGTCGTTACGTGTTGAAGATTTTCGCATCGTGGTAGATTATCTGGTTACGCTGGATTATGTCGATGAAAATCGAATTGGTGTTTTAGGTATCTGTGGTGGCGGTGGATACTCGATCAACGCAGCCATGACAGAACGTCGGATTAAAGCGGTAGGGACAATTACGGGTGCAAACTATGGGCGTGTGATGCGCGAAGCAAGTGGTGGTAATCCGATTGCATTTTTAGAGGCGATTGCAGCTCAACGTACAGCGGAGGCAAGAGGGGCTGTACTTCGGGTGGATCAAGGCTTGTATCCAACGGTTGAAGCAGCCAAAGCGGATCATGCCGATATTGATCCGTTAGAAGCGACGGAATATTACCGTACTGTACGGGGCGAAAAGCCAAATGGTGTGAATAAAACGCTGTTCTCTCACAACGCTGTTGCTGTGGGTTGGGATGCTTTTCATTTGGCAGAAATCTTATTGACTCAACCCCTGATGATTATTGTGGGGAGTAAGCCGGGTGGTTTCGGTGCCTATCGCGATGGTTTTGAAATCATTAATCGTGCTGCCTCAAAAAATAAAGAGTTGGTGGTGGTCGAAGGTTGGTCTCATTATGACCTCTATGACAAAGCAGAGCCGGTCAAAATTGCTTTAGATAAGCTGATTCCATTCTATCAAGCCAATCTTTAATTCTTGCTTGTTGTTAAAAAATGGTGTTGTGAGTTGATCGGGTGACTGATCAACTTTCAAATTTTGCAAAATCTCCTGCTGGAGGGAGGTGAGAGCTGTGGAGCCTGCGTGAATTGCGAATTATTCCAGTCTTTTTAATTAACACTTTGTATTATTTATCTGAAAATTATAAATAAAATTAAATGAAATATGAACTAACAAAATAGGCAAATATCCCGTCGGAATAGGCAATTTGATCAGGTTTTTGCATCCTATACTCGAAGTATGAAAAGTAGCCCTCAATCTAAAAATGGATTGTTGTTACACATCATCATCAAGCGAGGTACTCAACATGCAAGCGGTTCGCTATAAAAATTTGGCATGGGAATCGGCAGCAAATCTCTTATTCCCAAATGATTTTGATCCAGCTCAAAAATATCCTGCAATCGTTAGTGTTCATCCAATTGGTAGTTGTAAGGAGCAGACTTCGGGCAATATTTATGGCAAGGCATTGGCCGAAGCAGGCTTTGTTGTTTTAGTCATTGATGCATCTTTTCAGGGAGAAAGTGGTGGTGAGCCACGTTTTATCGAGAATCCGTATCACCGTGTCGAAGACATTCGCTATGCCGTGGATTACTTGGTTACACAAGACTTTGTTGATGAAAACCGAATTGGTGCGCTAGGAGTGTGTGGGGGTGGTGCGTATGTCTTAAATGCGGCATTAACAGAGCGTCGTCTGAAAGCCGTGACCTCGATTACAGGGGTGAATTTTGGCCGTATGACGCGTGAAGGTTATGGCGGTACAGGGCAGGCCTTAATTGAAGGGCTAGAAGCAGTTGCACGGCAACGTACTGCCGAAGCTCGAGGCGCAGAATTATTAGTTAATAACTTATTACCGCCATCCGTAGAAGAAGGTAAAAAAGCTGGAATTACAGATATTGATCCACTAGAAGCGACCGATTACTACAAAACATCTCGCGGACAGCAACCGAATGGAGCAACCAGTGCCCTGTTCTCCCGTATGAGTGTGGCATTAGGTTGGGATGCATTCCATTTATCTGAGGTCCTATTAACCCAACCGATTTTAGTGGTGATCGGTGATAAACCCGGTGCATTTGGGGCTTACCGTGATGGACATGAAATCATACGTCGTGCTGCATCAGCACAAAAAGAGTTATTGGTGTTAGAAAACACCTCACATTATGAACTTTATGATCAACCAGAACCTGTAGCGAAAGCTTTGGAAAAGGTGATTCCCTTTTTTAAGCAATACCTTTAAGCCTTAAGTCTAAATCAAAAATATTCATAGGAATAAGATTATGTCTAAAGATATTAGTATTCAAAATCATAATGGTCAGGGGATCACCCTTGCAGCAGTGATTAATTTTCCGGACGGATTTGATCAAAACAAAGTCTATCCCGCGATTGTCGTCAGTCATCCAGGTGGTGGTGTCAAGGAACAAACAGCAGGCCTATATGCACGAAAATTAGCTGAGCATGGATTTATTAGCATTGCCTATGATGCATCGTATCAAGGTGCGAGTACTGGCTTACCACGTCAGTTAGAAAACCCATATATCCGTACCGAAGATATCAGTGCCGTGATTGATTATTTAACAACGTTGCCTTATGTCGACAATGAGCGTATTGGTGCAATGGGGATTTGTGCAGGGGCTGGTTATACCGCAAATGCAGCAATTAATGATCGTCGTATCAAAGCGGTGGGCATGGTAAGTGCGGTCAACATTGGACAAATGTTCCGTAATGGATGGGAGAACAATGTCAGAGATGCCGATGCGCTTCCTTATATTCAAGCAGGTTCCGATGCGCGAACTTCAGATGCCAGTGGCACTGAAATTGCCACAATTCCGCTTGCACCGTTGAGAGAGGAAGATGCTCCCAATGAGGAATTACGTGAAGCGTGGGAGTATTACCATACTTCACGTGCCGAGCATCCGAATGCACCAGGTTTTGCCACTGCGCGTAGTTTAACCCAGATCATGACTTACGATGCTTACAACAAAGCTGAAGCTTTTTTGACTCAACCTTTATTGGCAATTGCAGGAAGCGTAGCAGGCAGTAAATGGATGAGTGAAGACTTGATTCATCGTGCGGCAAGTAGTGATAAGCAACTCTATATCGTGGTTGGAGCCAACCACATGTCACTTTATGACAAATTAAACTTCGTTGATGAAGCCATACAACAGTTAACGGCGTTCTTTAGTGCCAAGCTTTAATATAACGCGATAAAAAAGACAGGCGATTGGTCTGTCTTTTTTATATTTTCAGACTTTGAAACGGTTATGCATACAGTTGTTGCGGTAATTTTTCCACGAGTTGATCAATCGCCAAACGGGTTTTAAGGGGCATGAAGGGCAGAGTGGGCCAAAGGACGTAGATTGGAAAGTCAACACTGGAGAAATTTGCCAATACCTGAATTAAGGTCCCTTGTTGCAGCTCGTGATGAACCAGCCAATCGGGTAGCCAAGCAATGCCATGATGTGACAGGACCGTATTTTTAATCGCTTGCATATCATTTAACATCAATTTTGCTTGTGGTTTGATGGTATAGCTCTGTTTATGTTCATCTTGAAGATGCCATTTGGGTTGCTGTCCTGAATAGGGATAAGCAATCGTCGTATGCTGTTGTAGATCATCGAGCTGATGTAAAGCACTCGACCTTTCAAGATATTGTGGTGTTGCACAGAGCAGCATGCGGTGATCCCCCAGTTTTCTTGCAACCAAATGATGACTATCGGGCAGCGTACCAATCCGAATGGCCAAGTCAAAGCCATCCTCAACCAGATCTATGGTTCGGTCATTCAATGAGAGTTCGATTTGCAAATCAGGATGTTGTTGTGCAAGTTCAACCATCAGTGGCGCAACATAGAGCTGTCCAAACAGTACTGGGGCTGAAATTCTCAATAGCCCCGTCGCATTGATTTTGCCTTGATCTAATAAACTTTCAGCAGTATGGATTTCTGCGAGCGCACGATGGCTATGTTCATAAAACAGAGCACCTTCTGTAGTTAGGCTCAGTGTACGAGTGGTGCGCTTAAACAAAGTCACGCCCAAGCGCTCTTCTAAGCGAGCGATACTCTTACTGACAGCTGAGCGAGTCAGATGCAATTGTTCAGCCGCGTTGCTAAAACTTCCTGCTTCAACCACGGTGACAAAGATTGAGATGGTATTGAGTTCAGTTTGCATTATTGTAGATTATTTGGAATCAATTTATAGAAATAGTATCACTACTGGTGATTTAAATCTAATAGTAAGATAGCTTCATCAAAGATATGGAGAACAACCATGGCGAAAGTGCTGGTATTAAAATCAAGTATTATGGGTGATCAATCACAAACCAGTCGTTTAGTCGATGTATTTTTACAAGAGCGTGTGGAGAAAGGATTGCAGGATGAAGTCATCATCCGTGATTTAGCAACACTGAATCTACCTGTACTTGATGCCGAGATATTCCAAGCGTTACGTGGCGCTGAGAATGTTGCAGCACCGATTCAAAAGATTATTCAGTTATCAGATGAACTTATTGCCGAGTTGAAGGCAACCGATTTATTGGTCATTGGGGCGCCAATGTATAACTTGAATGTTCCGACACAGTTAAAAAACTGGTTTGATTTAGTGGCCCGTGCCCGTCACACCTTCCGATATACCGAAACTTACCCGCAAGGTCTGGTTGAAAATGTAAAAGCCATTGTGATGACTAGTCGTGGTGGAATTCATTTGGGACAGGTAACGGATGCAGTGACGCCTTATCTTCAGTCTGTTCTAGGCCTGATGGGTATCCATGATGTGAATTTTGTCTATGCAGAAGGCCTGGATATGCCAGCATTAAGAACAGATGCCTTAAAAGCTGCACAGCAAAAGGCCCAGCAGGTTGCCGTTTAAAAATTGATAAACCCCTTTACTGCTGCTCGATTGGCAGAATCGGACAATGATCCAACTCATTGTCCGATTTTTTATGCGTTGATGAAGTAAGGTCGATCTGCAGCTGTATTGGGTTTATTCACCCCGAGATTTTTTCGTGAAGCAACGTTGGGCTGCTGAATGATTTTGACGACCAGCGCCGCAACACTTTTACGGGAAACCACGGTGCCTTTAAAGTCTTGATCACGTTCAGTGGTTTCATAATCAATTTCATCTTCATCCATGAGCCATGCTGCACGCAAAATACTGTAATCCAGATCAGAGGCTTCTAACAAATCAGCTGCTTTACGGTAGGGGCCGAGGTAGGCACCAATTTCTTTGCGATTCCAGTCACTAAACTTACCTTTGACCTCATCATAGATGCCTAATGAATTGATCAAAATAATGCGTTGAACACCCGCTGTGTACATGGCAGCAATCATGTTTTCTGTTTGCGCTTCGAGCTCACCAGCCAAGTTTGCATAGACGATATCTTGACCTTGAACGGCTTGTTGCACTTGTTCCAAGTTCAATGCATCACCTTCGATAACTCTTGTATTGGCAGGTAGATTCGACGCTAATTTTCTTGCATCGCGGACAAATAAGGTTTGGGTGAGATCAGCTTCATTGGCTAACATGTCAATAACCCATTTAGCGATTTGGCCTGATGCACCAAGAATCAATACATGTTTCATTTTAGCTGCCCTCTGCATAGAGAATCCGTCTGTATGGCGTATTCTTACTGTTTTTGATGTTTTTATTAAAGCTTAAATAGTCAAACAGAAATGACCTGAAATGCGCAGTTATTTGCCTAATTTGATGAGCTTGACCGTTTTTAAGATATCCATAAAAAGCCCCATCGAAATGAGGCGGTATATTGTAGAGGCGAGTTTCTTTAACGAATGTTCTGCCACCATTGTTTAAAGCTTTGATGCTCATTATCCAGTTCAACCAACTCGCCAATCATGGGAGTGGCAAGGCGATATTTTCTGTTCTTTGAATATTCGACAATGCGGGTAATTGGTTCATCCCATGCGTGCTTGGCCAAACTGAATTTTGAATGATGCACAGGAATCATATTGCGTGCATTCAGTTCTTCGGTCGCTTGCGCCACTTCATCTGGATGGCAATGCACGGAACGCCAGGCGGCATCGTATTGTCCATTTTCCATCAAGGCCCAATCAAAGGGACCATATTTTTGTCCAATCTCGATAAAGTGTTTGTCATAACCGCCATCGCCGGTATAAAAAATCTTTTTATCAGGGGATTGAATCACGAACGATACCCAAAGGTTTTTGCCGCCATCAAACGCACGTCGAGAATCATGATGGGTGGTTTCAGTGATAATACTAATGCCATCATCAAATTCGATTTTGTCACCCCAATCTCTTTCGATCAGCTTTTCTTTGGGATAACCCCAGTACTCAAAGTGTTCGCCTACACCTAGACCTGTAATGACATATTTAACTTTATCTTTGAGTTTAAGTGTTGTTTCATAATCCAGATGGTCATAGTGATCATGCGAAATCAGTAGATAATCAATATTAGGTAACTCTTCAACGGTATAAATATCAGTCCCTTTATAGGCTCGTGTGCCCCAAGGAAAAGGGGAGGCTTTGCCGCTCATGACGGGATCAATCAAAAAGGTTTTACCATGCAATTGCATAAATACGGATGAGTGTCCAAACCAGATGATGACATCCTGTTTAGGGTTGAGGCTGAGTAGATTGGTTTTAATTGAAGGAATCGGATCAATTGGATTGCGATGAGGAATGGTTTTAATAAAGGTTTTGTAGAGTTCTACCGCAATACTTGAACCTTCACTCATTCCAGATTTTTCGATCAGGTTACGGAATTGGCCTTGTCGATAATTGGGAGAGTTCTCGATCAATTGGAGGCGTTTACCAGAAGGGATTTTACCGAATAGAGGTTGTTGGGTATATATGGCACTGCCAGCAATGAGCAGAACAACAGCGATCGCAAAAAGAATAAGCATAAATGGAGTCCACCTTTTCATTTGAGCATTCGATACAACAGTAATAAAAACTAAAAGCGACAAAATGATGAAATATTATCTAAAAGTCGACGAATGAAAATTTGCCTATAGTTATTGAATTTTTGCCTAAACTAAGAAAACGTTTATTTTCGAGGCGAATTGAATTTGGATTGATGTGATTGAGCAAAAGGAAGTCATTTAGGCTGGGTTGGTTTATGTTAGACTAGGCAGGGTTACAGTGTTGCGAATCACTGTGAATGAGGACAACGAGTAGGTAAGATGATCGGGCAGCAAAGAAACATATTGGCAACTTTAGGAATAGATGTTTGGATTCCGAGAGAAGTCGTGTGTCAAAAAAATACTGCATCGAGTCTATGGCGAGATCAAGTGGCGGATGAAACACCACAGCCTTCAGTACCGATGATTGCTCCTGCATCAGTTGTTCAAGATCGTATTTTACCGGTATCGACAACCACCACAATTGAAGAACCTCAGCCTGCAGAGATCATTGCCAAGTCTGTGGTCAAAGAAGCGGTTGTTGAAAAAGAGCAGATTGTCATTACAGCGCAGATTCAAGCCTTTGAACTGCAAATGTATATCTTGGAAAACAGTGCCATTTTATTAGAGAGCAGCCAGCTTAGCGATGTGCAACGTCAGCTTTGGCAAAATATTCAAAAGGCGAAACTCGGACAATATGCTGAATTGAAATGGCCATTTCCCTTGGCTGCATTTCAAGAGAGCAGAGGACTGTCGTCTTATATCCAAGGCTTTTTGGACGCGACAGCAAATAACAAAAAAATATTATGCTTAGGTCAACTGGACTTTATTCAGCATTCCAATATATTACATTTAGCGAGTTTAGAAGAAATGCTGGCTCAACCTGTCTTGAAAAAACGGTTGTGGCAGCTCATGCAATAAAGAACGGAAATCGAATCATGAAGAAAGTCGTTGTATTCAGCCAAATAGATCAGGACGTTTTAGCGCAGTTACAGCAAGATTATCAGGTGGTGGTACTCAACCCAAAACTGGGTGATATCAATGAACAGATTCGAACTGAAGTGGTTGATGCTGATGCCATGATTGGTGCAGGACGCTTACTCAATGAAAGCAATTTAGCGCCTGCCCAAAAACTTAAAATTATTTCGACCGTGTCGGTTGGTTACGATAACTACGATGTCGACTATCTTAATCAAAAGAAAATTTGGCTTGCCAATACCCCACATGTACTGACAGAAACAACAGCTGATCTTGCCTTTACTTTATTGCTCAGTGCCGCACGTCAAATTCCCTACTTAGATGCATGGACCAAACAAGGTCAATGGAAACGCACTGTTTCTACTGAACAATTTGGTGTGGATGTTTTTGGTAAAACCTTGGGTATTATTGGCTTGGGGAATATTGGGGCTGCCATTGCCCGCCGTGGTTTTTATGGTTTCAATATGAATATTTTGTACCATAACCGCCGTGAAAAGATTGAAGTGGCGCAAGCCTTCAATGCGCAGTATCGCGACTTAGACCAGCTCTTACAGCAGTCGGATTTTATTGTGGTGGCTGTTGATTTAAATCATGAATCAAAAGCACTGATTGGTGCAGAGCAGTTTGATTTAATGCAAAAACATGCCGTCTTCGTCAATATTGCACGGGGTTCTGTGGTCGATGAGAATGCTTTAATCGAAGCCTTACAACAACACAAAATTTTTGCTGCTGGTCTAGATGTCTATGCCAAAGAACCGTTGCAAAGTTCTCCCTTATTCGAATTAGCAAATGCAGTCACTGTACCGCATTTAGGTTCAGCGACAGCCGAAACACGTCAGAAAATGGTGAAGCTGGCTTATCAAAACCTGATTGATGCTTTAGAGGATCGTACGCCGCGTTATCTGGTCAATCCAAAGTTTGAATAATTGCTTACAATGCTGACCAATTGGTTGCTGCATTCTTGTGCGATCCCATCTTTTTAAATTGATTAATATTGGTACACTTGCGCCCTTTGTGACTTCGTCTTGGGGTATCTGGTGTTCGAGAAATTAGCTGAACAAAGTTTGGGCTTAATGGGCTGGGAAATTGATAATCATTGGGATTTAAATATTGACCAATGTGTGATGATTGCGGCTCCGCATACCAGCAATTGGGATGCGCTTTATGCCCGTTTGGCATTGAAGGCTTTAGGTGTTAATGTTCGACTTACCATCAAAGACAGTTATATGAAATTGCCCTTTGGTCCCTTTGTGCGTGCTATGGGGGGGATTGGAATTGATCGTAGCGTGAAGCATGAAGGTCAAGCACGACCAAGCATGGTTCAACTGATGAGCGATTTATTTAAGACGCATCCCAAGTTGGTGATGTTGGTGACCCCAGAAGGGACACGTGCCAAGCAGGAACAATGGAAAACAGGTTTTTATCATGTTGCAATGACAGCAGGTGTACCGATTGCACTCGCATATATGGACTATGCCAAGAAAAAAACTGGTGTAGGGAAAATTGTCTATCCTACGGGCGATTATCAAAAAGATATGACTGAAATTATGTCTTTTTATGCGGAAATCAGCGCCAAATTTCCAGAAAAATTTAGTGTCGACCAGCGTTACATCGCGGCAGAGTGATTCAAGCGCTTGCAAAAATCATAAAGTCAGGCAGGTTTTTCCTGCCTTTTATAACACTTTGTTGCAAATTTCTCCTACTTTCAATGCTATATTGAATTTCTTTATTAAAATCATAGAGAAACCACTTGAGATCGTTGCTGCTCGCCTGTGGCCTTTTCGCCACAACTCAACTCAGTCACACTGAAGTTTTTTTACCTTCGCAGGGCGTAGGGCAAGCAGAAGTGCCTGAAATTGGCAGTGGCATAGGTTTGCTCGATCAACAAAAAGAAAAATTTATTGGTGAAAAAGTTTATCGTGAAGTGCATCGCCAAATGCCTACAGTGCAAGATGCATGGTTGGAAGATCAATTTTTACAAGTTTTTGCGGGTATTCTCAGCCAGACTCAACTTGGGCAGCCAATTGGTTTGGTCATTATCAAAGATCCTCAAATCAATGCCTTTGCTGTACCAGGTGGTTTATTTGCACTGAATACCGGCTTAATTACATCTGCAAAAAATATTGATGAGATTGCAGGTGTGATGGCACATGAAATTGCACACGTTGCACAGCGACACTATAGCCGCTCTCAAGAAGCGTTTAAGGGGCAGGGTTTACTGGCTTTGGCGGGAATTATCGTGGGTGCTGCGATTGCATCTCAGGCAGATGGTAATGCGGGTGCAGCGGTAATGCTGGGGACACAAGCAGCATTGATGGATAAGCAGTTGAGTTATAGCCGTAATCAGGAACGTGAAGCGGATCGTATCGGGATGCAGTTTATGTATGCTGCTGGTTATAACCCGCAAAGTATGGCCGATTATTTTGAAACGATGCATCGAGCGACCAGTCGTGTCAGCTTCTTACCCGATTTTTGGTTTACCCATCCCTTAACCACCGAACGGATGAGTGAGGCGCGTTTGCGTGCCAATCAACTACCTAAAGTGAAATCAAAAATTTATGATCTCGATTTTGAAATTTTAAAACTTTACACTTTGGTTGTTTCAAATCAGGCCACTGAAATTCAATTGCAGGCGTTGGCGAATCAAAACAATACTGCAGCGCAATTGGCGCTGAGCAAGTTTTATCTTGAACAAGGTGATTATGCGCAAGCGCAAGCCAACTTGGATTTGGTGAAGACGAAACTCAAGAACCATGTGCTGATTCCCTTGATTCAAACTGATATCTATCTAGGCCAAAATAAATTAGATCAAGCATATAGCAGCATTAATTCAATCCAGAAAGTTATGCCTGAAAATAGAGCTTTATCTTATAAGCTAGCAGAAGTCCTGATCCGCCAAGGGCAAATTGTGCAGGCACAGGCTTTGGTACAGCGTTTTATTCATAAAAACCAACGTGACATTGAAGGTTGGCAGTTGCTGCAACAAGCCACCAATTTAGACAAGAGTTCCCCCTTACAAGCTGTCAATGTGTTGGGTTATCGTGCAGAGGCTGAGTACTGGTCAGGTTATGAAGAGAATGCAATTAAGTCGATGCTCCATGCACAACGACTTGCGAAAGGAAATGTGGCGATGTCGGCTAAGATTGACGCACGGTTGAAACAGATGCAAGATGAGCGTCGTATGAAGCTCTAATATGCATTAAAACAATTCAAGGAAAGGCTCATGATTCAAGGGCAATGTTTGTGTGGCGCTGTGCAGTACCAATATCATGGTGAAATTGAAAACAGCATTTTATGTTATTGCAGCCATTGCCAACAGGCACAAGGCTCTATTGCAGGCTGGAACAGTCCAGTCGAGCAAAGTAAATTTGAACTGATTACTGGGCGTGAGCAACTAAAAGAATATTTTCACACGCCAAATAAGGCGCGTGTATTTTGTCAAAACTGCGCCAGTCCACTCTATTCTTACCGCAAGGATTTACCTGATGTGATTCGTTTAAGGCTCGGTACGGTGACCGAAGGAGAAGTTCCTGCACCTAAAGAAGAATTTTTTCTTGAGCATAAACCAAATTTTATTGAATTAAGATAAGATGACGAGCGTAAAGAATCGCTAACAAGTTAGAACATTTATGAAGAAGATTTTAGTTTTTATTTTTGCGATAAGCAGTGTAGGGATCAGCTCGGCAGCATCGATTGAGCAGTATGCAAACTCAGTCGATAAAATTCGTGGCACATATGCACAGGATATTCGGAGTTTTTTACGGAGTCTAAATCCACAAACTTCACAATTTAGCCCTGAGCAACAAACAAAGTACTGTCAGATTAATCAGCGTTATATTCAGGAAATGTCTGATGCGATTGAAAAAAATCGCTCATCATTACCAGCGCAATATGCCAGTATGAGCAAACAAGATTTAATCAAGCAGGTAGTTGAATCAAAAGAAATGCAAATGCTGGCGAAATATAATGTTCAGTGTGATTTTAAATAATATGGCGATATCAGAGCAGCTTGAAAATATTTTTACAGAAGAAATTGTATTTAAAGATGCAAGAGAGCATTTATTGGGTTTCTTAAAAGAATCAAAAGCGGAAACTATCATCTTAAATTATGATGATGTAGGTGAAAAAGTCACAAATAAAAGCTGGATAGATGAAATAGATTTTAAAATTGAAGCGATTGTTTACCAAGATAATTGTCTACTTGGACATAGTACAGTCAGAATATATGTGGCTTTAGGTGAATGTCATATAGACAAAGCGATTAGCGTCGTATCTTCAGAATTGGGAAATCTAATTTTGTATTATAGTATGGACAGCGTAGCAGAAGGCGAAATATACGCATATTCTTCTGATCTTATTTACCAATCTATTTAAACTTGCTGATCTGTAAAAGATATAGCAAGACAAAGAGAAGTGTCTTGAGCTAATACAAACATAAGCGTTAAAATTTTACTTAACTCAATTTTGCTTTGATTTTAGCAGATACTTGTGCAGGATCGGCACGCCCGGCTATGATCGGACGTAGAGAATTCATCACCTTACCCATATCTTTCATGCTAGTAGCTTCTTGAGCAGCAATCGTTTGCTCAATGATAGAATCAAGTTCTTCCTCAGTCATAGCTGCTGGTAGAAATTGAGAAATAACCTCAACTTCGGCTTGTTCTTTACTAGCTAAATCATCTCGACCAGCGCCAGAAAAGGCCTTGATCGATTCTTTACGTTGTTTAATTTGCTTTTCAATGACCGCAAGAACCTGAGCATCGTCAAGCTCTATGCGCTCATCGACTTCGATTTGCTTAATTGCTGCCTGTACACCACGAATAACCGTTACTGTTGCCATATCTTTGGCACGCATTGAGTTTTTTAACACGTCAGTAATTTGGTTTTTTAAAGTATTCATAGTCTCTTCAGCAGTCAATCACAAATTAATTAGTAAAGGCGAGTAGTACGTACAGATTCGCGAGTCAATTTCTTTTGATAACGCTTAACTGCAGCAGCTTTTTTACGCTTACGTTCTTGAGTTGGTTTCTCATAGAATTCGCGCTTACGAACGTCAGCTAAAACACCCGCTTTTTCGCATGAACGTTTGAAACGACGGATAGCTACGTCTACTGGTTCGCCTTCTTTCAACTTAACTTGTGGCATGTAAAATCCTCTAAGATTATGGATAAGATCTAACGCACTATTGCACTAGATCGCAAGTGAAGGTCAGTATTTTACTCATTTACAACTCAGATCACAAGTCTATAATAGCTTCGATATTATTTTTGATCGTTGTAAAGGCAGTTTAATGATTGTTTTGGGCTTAGAAACTTCGTGTGATGAAACTGGGTTAGCACTCTATGATAGCGAGCTCGGCTTACGTGGACAGGTTTTATATAGCCAGATTAAATTGCATGCGGAATATGGTGGCGTTGTTCCTGAGTTAGCTTCACGCGATCATGTTCGTAAGATGATTCCTTTGATTAATCAACTGCTTGAACAGAGTGGCGTCAAGAAACAAGAGATTGATGCGGTTGCCTATACCCGTGGTCCAGGGTTGATGGGGGCATTGATGACAGGTGCTTTATTTGGCCGCAGTTTAGCCTTTGCATTTAATAAGCCTGCGATTGGTGTACACCATATGGAAGGTCATATGCTTGCACCATTACTTTCGGAAACTCCACCGGAATTTCCGTTTGTGGCTTTATTGGTTTCAGGTGGGCATACTCAATTAATGGCAGCCTATGGCATCGGTCAATATGAGTTATTGGGTGAATCCATTGATGATGCAGCGGGTGAAGCCTTTGATAAAGTCGCAAAAATGATGAAACTGCCTTATCCGGGTGGACCGAATATTGCGAAATTGGCGTTACAGGGGGATGCCAAAGCATTTGAATTCCCACGACCAATATTACATCAGGGTTTGGATTTTTCTTTCAGCGGTCTTAAAACAGCGGTTTCTGTACAACTGAAAAAGTTAGGTGAAGAAAATCGCGATGCCGATGTGGCAGCTTCTTTTCAAGAGGCTGTTGTCGATACACTGGTTAAAAAATCAGTAAAGGCTTTAAAGCAAACAGGTTTAAAACGTTTGGTGATTGCAGGTGGTGTGAGTGCCAATCTAAGATTGCGTGAGCAATTAGAAACGTCACTGGCAAAGATCAAGGCACATGTTTATTATGCCGAGCCCGCATTGTGTACAGACAATGGTGCCATGATTGCCTTTGCTGGATATCAACGTTTAAAAGCTGGGCAACATGATGGTTTGGCGGTGACGACAACACCAAGATGGCCAATGACTGAGTTACAGCCGACCTAAAATGGAACTTATCATTTTTGTTGGTGGGCAGGCTTCAGGTAAATCAACATTTTTTAAGCAATATTTCTCTGATACACATATTCGTCTCAATCTTGATATGTTGAAAACCAGACATCGTGAGAAAATATTGTTTCAGGCCTGTTTAGAAGCAAAACAGAAAGTTGTTATTGACAATACCAATCCGAGCAAACTAGATCGAAAGATATATGTTCAAGAAGCAAAAAATGCCCATTTTAAAGTGGTTGCATACTATTTTGACAGTGGTCTGGATGATGCTCTTTTGCGGAATGAACAACGTGTAGGTAAGGCGAAAATTCCTCGAGTTGGGGTTATTTCAACTTTTAAAAAGTTAGAAATACCTGAGCTTAATGAGGGTTTTGATGAAATTTACAGCGTTTCAATTGATCAAGAAAATGACTTTAATATGAGCTTGCTGTATCAAAGAGAACAATAATGAGATTTGAAGATTTAGATACAAGATTAAGAAAATATGAGACGGCTTACGATTTCTGTATTCCGCCTGAAAACTATATTGTGGTCAGGCTAGATGGTCGGGGGTTTACACGGCTAACCAAAGAGATCTGGCAATTCGAAGCACCATTTGATGTACATTTTAGGGATTTAATGGTAGAAACCACAACCCATTTATTACAGTGTGGTTTTAATATCGTCTATGGTTATACTCAGAGTGATGAAATTTCTCTTTTATTCCATTATCGCGATGAAAGTTTTAACCGTAAGGAACGAAAAATCCTTTCTATCTTAGCGGGTGAGGCCAGCGCAAAGTTCTCTGTTCTGCATGGCCAAATTGCTACTTTTGATGCTCGAGTTTGTATTTTACCCAATTCGCAATTAGTAGATGACTATTTCCATTGGAGACAAGAGGATGCTCATCGAAATGCATTAAATGCGCACTGCTATTGGATGTTAAGAAAATCGGGTCATGCCGTAGGTGAAGCAACGGAACAAGTGAAAGGATTAAATCGTCAAGAAAAGCATGATTTACTCTTTTCACAACAGATTAATTTTAATGAACTCCCTGCATGGCAAAAGCGTGGTACCGGTATTTATTGGAAAGACGTTGAAAAAACGGGGCTGAATCCGAAAACTGGTGAAATTACACAAACGACAAGAAGGCAGTTAGTTGCTGACTTTGAGTTGCCTTTAAATGAACTCTATAGTGAATTTATAGGTCAAAAAATTTTTTGAAAATATTTTTATGAACAGTCGTTCATAATGGAGTAGTAAGTTGAAAATTTCTTATATTTTTACATGTGGCCGATTAGAGTCTTTATTTAAGATTCTCTGCCTCACTCAAAAAGGTGAGGAGAAGGTTGCATCAAAAGAAAAAGTCATTGAACAATATAGAAAAGATATCGCTTTGGGGCGACCATTTGAAGAAACTGAGCTTTATCAATTGATTGAGCAAAGTGAAGAAAAGATTGTGATTAACCGCTTGAGTAATATTCTGCGCGAAAAACCTACTCAGCAGAAGGGTAGCTTTGATGCGGACGAATATAAGACCGGTGCATGGTCTGAGTTTAGTGATTATAAGCTGGCAGTTCGATTCTCAAATGCGAAAACTGAGTTAAGTGAAAAGCACTTTGCGAAAACCGGTGAGTATATGACCAGTCGTGGTATCGCAAAATTGACTGGTTTTAATCCAAGCAATATTAAGAATATGTTGCAGCATAAAAGAAGTGTAGTGAAAAAAATGCTCGCGACATTAGAGAAGTTAGCAAAAGAGTATTGATATTTAAGCTCTATTTTCGATGCAGAGAAAATCTATTTCTCTGCATCGCTAGTCAAATTTATACAAAATCGTTTTATTAGAAAAGATCTGTTTTTTGTATTAAATAAAATGATTGATACACATTTTAATCGTCTTGAGCGCTAAATTCGTACACCCATGATGAATACATTTCTCTACTGAAAATCCATCGTGGCTAAGAACTGCCAGAAATTGTTTGACTGCTTTAATTTCATTGTCAGATAGGACATGATCTTTAGTATCTAACTTAATACCGAATATTGGGTATGAGCTCTCTGTGGGCGAGCACTCAAAATACCACCATTGCTGACATACTGAACATTGATAGGACGTAATAGAATAATCAAAATTAGGTAGGACGTCATCTGTAGGGATTTCTTCTTTTAAGTACTCTGGAAATCTATAACTTGCCTGATAATCAAAACTGAAAAGATCAGTAAAATCATCAGGACATGCAAAAAAAGATTTTACCTTTTGGCATTCACACATATTCAACACTCTGTCAAACTGATTAATTATTTTTAGACAACACGGCCAGACACACAAAAATCAGTACCATACCGACCCAACCAATCGGTGCCAGTTGCTCACCCACCAATAAGACTGCAAATAAAGCGGCAACCAGTGGTTCAAACAAGGTCAGTGTAGTGGCAGTACTGGCTGAAATGGTCTTTAAGGCATAACCAAATAACAGATAACCGAGAAACATTGGAATCAGCATCATATAAGTGACAACATACAGATTTACGGGTTCATCAAATAGGTTATAACCCGTAAAAAATAGTGTTGGTAATAAAATTAAAGCACCAAAACCAAAAATTAATCCCATAGACGCTTTCGAGTCGACCCCACGATCAATCATCTTTTTGGCAGCCCAAGAATATAAAGAATAGGTGAGCGCAGCGATCAATCCGAGAATAATCCCAAGGGTTTTCTGGTCTGTTGCAATCGTTTGTGCTGTTGCTTGGGAGTGTGATTCACCAATCGAGAGTAATAGGACACCTGCAACCCCGAAAATAAAGCTAATAAACCACTTTTTAGAGAGGGCTTTTTTATCAAAGAACTTTTCCAGTAACGCGGTAAATAAGGGGGCTGAACCGATTGAAACCACCGTACCAATGGTAATCCCTGCCATACGCATCGACGAATAGAATGCTAATGGGTAAATCGCAACCGAGACCATGCCAATCAGCAGCAAAGGGTAGTAAGAGCGAATTTGTGGTAAATGGCTGCGGATATTTTTATGGGCCAATAAGGCCTGTAATAATCCACCGCCCCCCATGGCGATTGCGCCAATGGCTAAGGGGCTTAAATTGGGTGCATAAGAGGCGGCTGTGCCTGTGGTGCCCCATAAAATAGAAGCGACTAAAACAGCGATAAAGCCAGAATGAGAACTTAAATTCAAGGACGTATTGTTCACTTTGCAACCTCTTGTTCTAAGAGGTTGTGAACCATGTGTTTAGCGGCAAATACTTTGTCACTGGCACTTTCTAAACCGGCACGAGCAATTGAACCTTCCAAGATAAATGAAAGCAGCAGTGCCAGCTCATTTACCCGCTGTGGGGTGATACTGAGTTGCTGCAAATGACCCGCTAAAATGGCTTCGATTTCATCTTTATGCTGTTTAACGGCCAAACGTTCAGGACTATGTGCGGGAAATTCGGCGGCTGCATTGAGTAAGCCACAACCACGGAAGCCTTTTTCATAGGCAAATTCGGCATGATCTTGATAAGCATCAAAAACCGCCAAAATACCATCAATCGGGGTTTGGATTTGCACTTTTCTTTTTTCGTATAAATCCAGCCATTCTTGATGACGGGCTTCGATATAACAGGTGATCAAGTCTGATTTGGTGGCAAAGTTATTGTACAGCGACATTTTGGCGACATTGGCTTTCTCTGTAATGCTGTTGATGCCTGTATTACTGATGCCATCGTTATAAAATAGGGTTGCTGCTGCATCCAGGATTTTTTGTTTTGCTGATTTTGAGCTCATAAGAAAATATATTTATGTATACCGACCTACCTAATTTTATGGAAAAGTAAATTATTTGCAAGCAAAAGTTTATGCGTTCTATTTATTTAAGTTGGATTGATAAAAGGAAATCGATTAAAGCGTATTGATCAGGTTTTAATCGATCAGGATTTATTGAAGATTCTTTTTACTGTGGATAAAAGCCAATCCATACACAGGCCATTTCTTCTCGGATTTTAGATTGTTGACCAGCCATGCAACCAGCACCAATGCAATTGAGCCTAAGAGCACAGGGAAGAATAAGAAACTCCAATGATATTGAATGGTATCTGCCGTGAGTAAAATCACCAATGGATTTGCACCAGCGGGTGGATGCACACAGCGCAAAATTTGCATGGCTGCGATGGCACAGCCAACAGACAGCGCAATGCTCAGTGTTGAGACACCCAACACTTTAAGAAACAGTAGGCCAATAAAAGCCGAGACAAAATGCCCCAAAATCACATTACGAGGTTGTGCTAAAGGCGATTGTGATACTGCATAGAGAATAACGCAGGTTGCACCGAATGGTGCCATGATAAATAGATTGTGAGTGAGCTTACTGAGGAAAATTAAGATCAAGATACTCAATGTTCCACCGATGAGACTTCTTATGACATCAATGGATTGGGGCATGGGGGCGAGATGTTCTCTACCGTTGAATAAAGATAACATGGTGATCTCTCTGCGGGGTTGCTTTACGGCGATAATAAAACTAAAATCAAAAATAGTACAGGTCTGTACTATTTTTGATTGAGTAAATTTTTATGTCAAAGTCAGCCAATAAAATTTTGCATACCGCAGAAAAATTATTTTATGAAAATAGTTTTGTTGGAGTGGGGGTTGACCTGATTCGAGATGAGTCTGGCTGTTCAAAAACCACCATGTACACCCATTTTAAAAATAAAAATCAATTGGTGAAATCCGTCTTAAAGGCGCGGGATGAAAAGTTTAGAAACAGCCTGCTGGATTATGTTGCGGATGCAACAGGACGAGAGGCGTTGAGCAGGCTGATCGATTGGCATTTATTATGGTTTCAAGAAGATAACTTTAAAGGTTGCTTATTCGTAAGAGCGGTCGCTGAGTCGCATTTGGGCGATCAAGAGATCATCTCCGTGTCAAAAGAACACAAAGTTTGGATTAGAAACTTAATCAGAGCATATCTGCATGCTTATCCAAAGGCAGAGATGTTGATTGAAGTAAGTTATACCTTGATTGAAGGATTGATTAGTCGCTTTTTGGTGGAAGGTTATGATGCAAATGTAGCAGCGCAGATCAAGGTATCTATTCAGCAAATGATCGATGCATTTAATCCAACAGCAGATTAAATGTTGTTGGTCGCATTATTCTTATCGTATAACAGTAAGCCTTTGATCAAGTACCAAAGGCTTACTGTTTTTATTTATTGTTGAAATGCGTTTTGGTCTTCTACATCTACATATTCAATATAACCACGACCTTGAACGGGTTTATTTAAATATTCCCCCGTGAAGGTATAAGCACTGGCATAACCAACACCATGACCATAGCGGAATGGACTATCAATTTCTGCAGTGATTTCGAGAACCTTTTGATCAGCATCATCTTTGACTGACCAAGAGAACAGTTGCGGTAAACGCATTTTCTTGCCGCTCGGGGAAACATAATCATCAACTTGATGGGCAATCACCTTAAATTCGACCTTGGTATAGATTTCTGCTGGTTGGTCGGTATGACGGACGTGCAGACTATAGGCCGCAGGTTGCCCCAGAATATCTGCTTTGGTGAGCAGTAACTGGGTGGTCTCGGTTAAATTAATAATTTGATAAGTGAAAAAGTCTAAAGGCAATTTATAGGGTTCAGGCAGGAGTTTTTTCACCACGCCATGGGCACCTACTGCACGGGCATATTCATAAGTACATAAGCCTTCGGCAGGGGTGGTTTTACCTTGATACTCAAGCTGACCTTTAAAGTTCGCCAATAGACTAAAATGATCATAGATCGGGGTTTTAATAAACCATGAAATTTGGTCTGTGACATCCAAATCAAACTCAAAGCTGAGCCCATGATAGCTGCCTTTGAGATGAATATTCGGTAATGTGCCTTGAATGGAAACTTCTTCGCCCAGTTCGATCAATGTGCCATTGTCTTGGATATTGGTT
Source organism: Acinetobacter colistiniresistens (assembly GCF_000413935.1). GTDB lineage: Bacteria > Pseudomonadota > Gammaproteobacteria > Pseudomonadales > Moraxellaceae > Acinetobacter > Acinetobacter colistiniresistens. The sequence continues at coordinate 479,672 of NZ_KE340379.1, forward strand.
TCTTCTGGAATGATGTAGGCTTTTAGTAGATGTTCATCTACAGCAGCGGTACTAGAAAAGAAAGTTGCGGTTTTTCTCGGGTCACCTACAGTAATGTCATCATGGTCAAAAGCCAATGCGCCAGGCGTACCCAACAAAATCATAATATTTAAATAACGATGAGGTTCTGGGAGGAGTGGAAAGAAAATTCCATAATGTGTCCAAGTATAAAATTTTTCTTCTGTACGTGGGCGGATAATTTCAGGTTCCGAAAACGGAAGGGTAGAATATTTGACGGCTTTATCGAGCGTACCTTGAGCAAGCAATAAGCTTTTGCCCATGATTTTGCTGGTCAGGGAGGTTGGTGGCAATTGTTTCTTCATCTGGTTTCCTAGACTCAATCCATGCTGTGAAAGCTAGGGTATGAAAAACAATTGCCAGTGCTAAGCGGAAATGAGGACAAAACCACAGCTTTTGAGGACAATTACTGACTTATCTTATTGGGCAATTTTTCTAGATTTTGTGAACCAATCCAATGTTTTGAGAACTGATAAGCAGCACGACCAGAGCGTTGGCCACGTGCCTGACACCACTTCAAACTTTCACCACGAACCAGATCGTTATAGTCCAAATTGGCCTTCACAATATAGTGTTCAACGATTTCCAGATAGAGTTGCTGATCCATTGGATAGAAAGACAGCCATAGGCCAAAACGGTCAGAAAGCGAAATTTTTTCCTCAATCGCTTCCTGTGGATGCAGCTCGGTATATTGCGGTACATCGACTTTACGCACAGGGGTATTTTCGTGCATAAACTCGGGCAGTAAGTGGCGGCGGTTACTGGTGGCATAGATAATGAAGTTACTTGAACCTGATTGTAGAGAACCATCCAGCACACTTTTCAAGCTGCGGTAATTTTCATCTTCGGCATTAAAAGCTAGATCATCACAATAGACGATGAATTTTTCAGGACGATTCTCAATCAGCTTTTGAATCTTGGGTAAATCCGACAAATCATCGCGTTCAATCTCAATCAAACGTAGACCTTGAGCTGAATATTGAGTGAGCAGGGCACGTACAATCGATGATTTCCCGGTACCGCGAGAACCTGTCAGTAATACATCATTGGCAGGTAAACCATTCAGAAACTGGAGCGTATTTTGAATGATTTTGTCTTTTTGGCGTTCAATCCCTTTTAGATCTTCCAGATGCATTTTTTTGGGCTGCTGTATTGCGACCAACTGTTGATTTTCCCAACGGAAAGCAATTGCCGAAAAATCAGTGGGTTGCTTTGGGGCAGGTAGAACTTGCTGCAGTTGTGTTAACACGCTGGATAAAGATTGAAGAATAGACTCGGGTAAATCAAGGATAGCCATAAATATAAACCAAACTCAATGATGAATAGGGATACTATCACTGCTATTACGGAAATAAAGAAAATATCATCAGAAATATCGAAATAAATCGATTTTACCCTTGATTGTTGCTGCGGCTTTTTGCATTGTATAGGTGCAAGAATACAAAAAATAAGCTGAAAATCGGGATTGCAAATGTTCAATAGAGTTCAGGAAAAAAAGAATACATATCAGTCGTATAGAGTTGATGTGTTGCAAGAACGCTTACGACATGCCAGCTCATATGATGAATGGAAAGACATTGCACTGAAACTGGATGAAGAGTCGGGGCAAGAGGCCTGGAAATATGACAATGAATCGCCTTATTTTGATGCAGAAATACTCTCTAAACGCTATAACCTATTAAAAAAATATCGAACCCAGCACCGAACGCTTGATCTGATCTATGTATTAAGAGAAGGGTTGTCTTATGACTTTGCCAATATTGGACATCCGATGCTATTTGCCGAAACCTATTTTGGCACGAAGAAAATTATTGAAAACTATGTTGAAGAAATGAGTGACTGTTTACGTTACTTGGCTTCGAGTGAATGTATTACGTTTCAGTTAAAAGAGAAAATTCAGTTTTTTGAGGAATGCCAAAAAGCCTATGGTCAACCTGCTTTAATGTTTTCTGGTGGTGCCACTTTGGGTTTATTTCATACCGGGGTCTGTAAGGCACTTTTAGAGCAAGACCTGATGCCGCAAGTTTTATCTGGCTCAAGTGCAGGGGCGATCATGACAGGCATGCTGGGGGTTTCTATACCCGATAAAGTTCCTGAATTGCTGCAAGGTGAACATTTTTTTAGTGATGCATTTAAGTTCAGAAAAATCAGTGAACTGGTTCGGGGTCGTGGCGGTGTTGCCGATGTGATGTATTTGAAAAAATTCCTGATGCAGAACTTGGGTGATGTCACCTTTGCCGAAGCATACAAACAGTCGAAACGCCATATTAATATTGTGATTGCGCCCTACAACACCGCACAAAACCCACGCATTATGAATGCATTAACTGCACCGAATGTATTGGTCTGGAGTGCAGTATTGGCTTCTTGTGCGGTGCCTGTATTATTTCCACCTGTGCATTTGACCAGTAAGCGCTATGATGGACAACATACGCCGTATCTCGCCAATACCAAATGGGTGGATGGCAGTATGCGCAGTGATTTTCCGCAGGAGAAAATGGCTCGGCTATATAATATTAATTACACCATTGCCAGTCAGGTGAATCCACATATCGTGCCGTTTATGCAGAGTGATTCAGAAAGATTTCGTCGAGATGTACTGAGTTGGCCAGAAAGAATTATTCGCCATCAAGGTAAAACCATTGCGATGGATGTTATGGATTTAACCCGCAGCTATATGGGGAGTTTTTTCCCGATTCGCCGTATGCTCGATCATGGTTATGGGATTTTAGGGCAACGCTACTATGGCGATGTCAATATTATTGCCAGATATGGGCTGCGACACTATAGCTATATGCTAAAAAATCCGCGTCCGAAACTGTTTAAAGTATTGCAACAAGAAGGCGAACGGGCAACTTGGCCGAAAATTGCCTCGATTGAAATCCATGCACGGATTGGTAAAACGATTGAGCATTGTTTAACATCATTGCGAAAGCAGGACGAAAAGCAGCAGAATGAGTTTTACTACGTGGATCTCTAATCCCAACATTCAACTTGAAGATTTAAATTTAACAACAAAAGCGCAAAGCTATGCCTTTGGGCGGCGTGTCTATACTTTTCAAGTGGAGCAACAAGCTTATTGGCTTAAATTTCATAAGCTGGGGACTCATCCGCTTCTAGAACAGGCCTTTCTGCGGGAACTCGTATTCTATCAGCAATCTGCTCAGGCGCAGCAATTGTTTTTATTGCCCTATCAAGTGATTCAATTAAGCCATATTGCAACAGGCTTAGATCTTGGGGGAGCTGAGCAGGGGCTGTTGACTGTCAATTCAGATGCATTTTTTAGTGATATCACGGTAATCAATGATATAGAAGTAGTAAAACAAAAGATTATAAGTGCATTAGATGCTTTAGATGCCTTGCACCAAGCAGGCTGGATTCATGCTGATTTGAAGACTGAACATTTCCGTTTATATGAATACACATGTCGGTTGATTGATTTTGAGCAATCTTTTAGAGCGGAACAACCCATCCAGACTTTAGATGCAACACCACATTATATGGCACCAGAGCTTTTTCACGGGGTAGGCAAAAGCATTCAAAGTGATTTATATGCTTTGGGGATCATTGTGTATGAATGGTTGACTCAATCTCGATTAAAGGCCAGTACGTATCATGATTGGGCCGTTTTGCATTGCCAGCAATTACAGATTCAGCTTCCAACTGAATTTGAGGTTTTTCTTCCTTTATTGAATGGGTTAACTCAAAAGCATGTTAAACAACGTTTTAATTCAGTTTTAGTGGCAAAAAACTGCCTAAACGGCATTGATTTGCCGTAAAAATAAACATCAATACGCGATTTGAATATTATGTGTTCAGTTGATTGATTTTTTTATACGAAGGACTTGTCATACTGCATCTTTCTCACTAATATGCATAGCCATCGGGGGCGTGGCGAAATTGGTAGACGCACTGGATTTAGGTTCCAGCGCCGCAAGGTGTAAGAGTTCGAGTCTCTTCGCCCCCACCATATTTAAAAAGCAAGTTTATCTTGCTTTTTTTATGGTTAAATCTGAGTGGATTTAATCATGTGGTTATAGAGGATTGGTGTAATGGTAGCATGACGGTCTCCAAAACCGTTCGTCAAGGTTCGAGTCCTTGATCCTCTGCCAAATCAATAAAAAAGCCCTTGTGAAAACAAGGGCTTTTTTATGGTCTATTTCTTTTGATATGCCAGTTTTAAGCCCAAAAGCATACTGTGATTATCGGCAAAGCTTCCAACAATATCACCATTTTGACGTTTGGCCTGAGCATCTCCAAGCCATAAATATTTTCCGCCGAGTGAAAGTGCCCAGTTAGGTTGGAAATTATATTGCAATCCAAGGCCAGCACCCCAGTAGCCATTGACAGGTCCAAGCGCATTGGCAGGATCACCCAGCCCTGAATCCCAACTGATTGAGGTTGAGACTGAAAATTTATCAGTCAGTTTTTGCGCGATCCCAAGTTGCGCAGACCATTGATCTTTCTCATAGCTGAGTAAGGGGAGTCCTGTTTGATCTGGACTGACTGGGGCTGTTCGCTCTGCCAATTTGGCGGGTTTAAATTGAAAGTCTTGCCAAGGCACCCAGCGAATATTGGCACTGAGTAAGGTTTGTTTGCTTAAGCCTGTTTGAAAATCAAAATTTACTGATTCTGGCGAAGTAAATGTGACAGGTAGCGTGTAAAGATCATTACTTAATGCTGAAAACTGCTCTGTGGTGCGTGTCTGATGTTTTATTTCGGAGCGATAAGTCAGTGCTGCTTTTAATCCAATTTCAGGTTTTTTCAGGATGAACCCTGTGACCCAACCTATCGCATAATCTGAATGTAATTTAGCATTGTAATTGGCTGTTCCTCTATAAATTTGCCCACGTAACTTGATTTCACCTTGTATTTGCTCAAGCGCTGGGCCTGCATAGATGCTTAGGTTTTTATTGATATTTAAGCCAAACAGCCCAGTTACATTATGACTGTCTAGGCTGGCCTGCGTTCCTTCTGCGGGCTTATTCGAAAATTGAGAGACAAAATCGCTCTGTCCACGATGTTGAAGGTCAATATTGAAAGGCTGATCGTAGATCAGTCCTAAACTTACCTTCTCGGTTAAATCTGTTTTAAGGCTGCCACGCAAGGTACTGTTGTTGGCACTGATATTGGGAATGTCATTGGGATTGCCTTGGCTACTCAACCCTTTATCCTGTCCACTGACATTCGGCATTGAATAATTATAAGAGAGGGATGCATAGCTTCCATTCTGAAAAAAATCAGTAATGGATTGGCCAGAGCGATCTAGACCTGCGCCATATACAGCGCTGATCATAAAGGGTGCCATGATTAAAGTGGCTAGTGTGTATTGTCTGATAGGTGAATTCATTGCAGCCTCCAAATTCCTTTTGGGGCATACAACACGCAAGTTTTTATTCTTTTCTTGGGTGCTGTATGGAATATTTTGATTGTTATTTAAAACACGGATTAAAAATTTCAACTTGATTTGGCATTAGGTAATGGGTTTTGGGTAGATATTCACCCATAACCGACGTTAAATCTTTTTGCTGCTCTACATTGGCAATGGTGTGTTTAAAATTATTAGATGCGAGCATATGTCTGATTTGGACAATGGTCATATCTGGATCGACTGCACCATCGCCGTCTTCTGCCATCGGTAACCAACCGATACCGCATTCTGGTTTGGCATTGCGTGGACGATCAGCAACTCGACTGACGACAACGGTGTAATAACCATTTTGATCGACAGGGATTTCTTCATCAAATAAGCAGTCATTGACACGTGTATTGGCAAAACCTTGATTTGAACAGATTGACCAATAGCGCAACTCACCTTGAGTGAATCGCCCTATATTATTGAAGGTTTTAGAAACGGTGGGTGCTTTCCCTCGTAGAACGAAGACCTTGCCATATTTTCGATTCACAATCGTTCGGATGTACTGATTATCGAGGTTTGGATAAAAGCCACCTTCTGAACGTCTTGCTTGCTCATTGATTTTGCCAGTGAACATACCCAAAAGGCTTTCTCTGTCTAATTGAATAAACCATTCTGCAGGATTCTGTGCAGGCCATGTATCTGGTTTGCCCGCTTGATGAACTAGCTGTCGATAATCATTAGCAGGAATACTCACCGCAGCGGCAGAGAGTTGGAGCGGTTGTTTGGTGTTGAGTTGTGCACAGGCTTGATCGCCCTCAAGCACGCGACCATCTGCAAGGGTCAGTTGAGGAGTGGGTAAACTGACGCCGCCTGTGACACTTTGTCCGTTATCAGGCAAATAGATCCGATATAGAACGGTTTGTTGTTTTTTACCATAGGCTGGAGCGTATAGCTGGTTAACACTTTGTGCTTGACCGAGCTGCCCCACCTTGCGTTGTACTGTTACAGGTGTAGTTGATAGATCTAATGTGTAATTACGTTGTAATGAACTGCGTTGCTGTCCATAAACGAAAGGATTCACAGAATTATTGTCTGGTTTGATTAAATAGTCGGCAACAGACTCAATGGGTTTTCCTGCCTCATTATAGCTAATAAATGAGATATAACGAGAATGGGGAAATTGACCTTTTAATTGAAGTTTTGCACCGTCGGGAATCGTGAAGGTACCTGCCCAATAATAAACATTAGCATCTGGGTAGGCGATATTGATGTATGGGTCAGCACTGACAGGGCCACGCGCCCAAAAGCATGAACGTGGCCCCGGAATTGCGTCTGGCTGTTGAGCGTTTATTTGGGGTGTGACTTCTTGTGCTTGTGTGGAACAACTAAGCGAAAATATAGCGCTTGCAATCAGCAGCGGTATGAAAGAGCGATTCATTTTACATCCTTGTGAATATGACATTTATCTCTGTTGACGAATTTTGGATTAAAAAATGTTTAATCCAAAACGAGCATAGAAAGTTTCAGATATATTGGATAATGGATTTTTTGTATGGAAGTTATAGTTTTTAGATATAGCTAGAAGGAGAATAAAAATAAGCTATATTTTAGGCAAAGGTGAGAGGGACCCTTTTTAATACATTGATGAATCACAATAAAATATTCAAGGAAGAGAGATGATTAAGCCAAGACATTTACAGCAAATTATGGTACTGACTGAAATCGGAACCATCAATCAGGCAGCTGAGGTACTTTGTATGACTCAGCCCTCGTTAACCAATAGTATTAAAAAATTAGAACATGATTTGGGAGTGAGCTTGTTTGAAAGGACCAGTAAAGGGGTGAAACCTACTTTATATACCGAGCATATTCTAAAACAGGCACCACAGATCTTGCAGCAGTTAGATACTTTACATAAAGAAATTAAGTTACTTTCAAGTGGTCAGGTTGGGGAACTACATATCGGTACAGGGCCTGTCATTATTCATGCGCTAATGAAAGATGTGATTCCATTATTTTCAAAACGATATCCTGAAATTGAAGTGCATTTATATGTAGATCATCCCAAGAACATTATTGATAAATTGGAAAATGGAACTTTGGATTTAGGCATACTCAGTACTGAATATGTCGATCTCAGTGAAGAGCTGATTTCAGTATCACTGTTGCAGGATCCTACTCGTTTTATTGTTCGCGCTGGACATCCATTACTCGAAGTTGGGCAGCTTGAATTTAAGCATCTGTTGGCTTATCCATTTGCATTGCCGCGGATTGCAAAACAAAAAATACAATGGTTGAGATCACAAACTCATGCGGGGCATTCAGCTCGTATTTGTTTGACAGTCAATGACTATGATTTATTGATTCATCAAGTTAAACACAGCAATGCCATAACGGCAGGGCCTAGCCATTTGTTTCAAGCCTTATTAAAGCAAAAAGAGATTGCGATTTTGGATTATCAGAACCCTGCTTTCACTTGGCATGCATGTGCAGTCTATAAGTCAATTACTATTCACTCGATGGGGATGAAGCTTTTTTTAGAAATGATCCGGGATTGGTTTGAGCAGAAAAATGTCTGAACGTTCTTTTTAGACAGACTTCTGTTTTTTCACATTGTCACTGTCAATAAATAAAATGCTAAAAAACAGCCCTTTTTTTGCTTAATTTTAAATTTTTTGTGCCAATTAGTTTTTGAATAATAGAGTGATTAGCTTGGTTGTTGAGCATTTTAGCGTATTCAAATTTGATTTCAGCTTGATGAAAGACGTTAAAAAAGACTGACATAAATAAAGCCAGTTCAGCCTTGAATAGGTTGTTACTAGGGAAAATTGAATAATTAAGGAAGAGGCAATGTCTGTATTGTGCATGGTTCAGCATAGAAAAAGTAATTTAGATGGCCTTAGCCCACAAAATCATCCAAGCAGCCGTGGCTTGATTGTGATTCAAAAAAGGGGTTAAGTCATATGATGCTGATTCGTTATATCAAACAAAAAGATATCCATGATCTTTATCAACTGGCGCAAAAAGCAGGTTTTGGTTTAACCTCTTTGCAACCTGATATGGAAATACTGGCTGCACGGATAGATCGAGCAATTAAGACGGTCGAAGGCAAATTGGACAAGTCGGAGCAGGGCTATTTATTCGCCTTAGAAGATACCACACTGCATAAAGTGGTTGGTGTATGCGGAATCGAGGTGGCCTTAGGTTTAAAAGAACCTTGGTATAACTTTCACGTCGGTACACAAGTGCACTCTTCAGAGCCATTAAATGTCTATAAATCATTACCGACCTTATATTTGAGTAATAACCACACCAACTGTAGTGAGTTATGTACTTTATTTTTAGACCCCGATTATCGCTTAAATAAGAATGGCAAATTTTTATCCAAGGTTCGGTTCTTGTTTCTTTCTGCTTTTAGACAATATTTTGAAGAAACTATTGTGGCTGAAATGCGGGGCTTTTCAGATGAAAATGGCCGTTCACCATTTTGGGATGCAGTTGGCCATAAATTCTTTGATATGGAGTTTAGTAAGGCAGATTATCTGAGTGGTACAGGTAAAAAGGCATTCATTGCAGAACTGATGCCACGACATCCACTTTATGTAGATATGCTGCCCGATGAAGCCAAAGCGGTGATTGCTGCGGTCCATCCCAATACGGTACCTGCCTATAATCTTTTGATTGAAGAAGGTCTACGTTATAAGGGCTATGTCGATATCTTTGATGCAGGTGCGACTTTGCAAGCCGATATTGAAAATTTAAGAGCGATCAAAGACAGCCATGCGGTGACGGTAAAGATTGAGCCATCTGATCACATCATTCTAGGTAATGATCCTTATATCATTGCCAATGACGATTATAAAAATTTTCGCGCTCTCCTCATTTACAGCCAGCCAGATACAAACCAAGTGACATTGGATCCTCAGCAGGCCCATCAGTTACATGTGAAAGAAGGAGCATCGGCACGGATGCTTAATATCAATATTCCAAAGAAAAATTGAGGCATTGTCAGTTGAAAATGAGAACGAGGATGAGGACTTAATTAATCTACTTATCTCGTAATTTTATGCGCTAATTAAACCTGTTTTGATTTGTTTGCAAACCGTGTAAGCAGATCAATTCAATTTTAATTTGCACAAAATATTCGCGTTGTTAATTGAATATATTTCACGTTTAATTGTTGGTAAATTGAGCGGAAAAGCACGGCATGATCTTACAGTGTTTGAGGAATGAGATATGATGCTTTCGCCCAAAGAACTTTTGACCAATAACAACAGGTTTTAGGGTGCATATAAGGACTTTATGGAAAATAACAGATAAGCGAGGTGGCTGAGTTAAGCACTAAATTTAAAAATAATTTTATTGAGAAAAATGGAATTTTGATATTCAGGCATTTTAAAAATATTTTAATTTTATTAGGCAATTATAACGGCTGTTATACATTGGAGTAAGGATTACATGAGTCAGGATAAAGATAAGCAGCTTCTGGAAGGAGATCTGCTTGGTAGTCAACATATGACTCAGCAGGATGAAGAAAAATTACAACGCTCTTTAACCAATCGTCATATTCAGATGATTGCCATTGGCGGTGCAATTGGTACGGGGCTATTTATGGGCTCTGGTAAGACCCTAAGTGTTTCGGGTACCTCCATTATTTTAACTTATTTAATTATTGGCTTTTTCTTTTTCTTTGTGATGCGGGCGATGGGCGAACTGTTGCTGGCAAATACCAATTTTAAGACTTTTGCTGATTTTGCAACAGCGTATATCGGTCCGTGGGCTGGCTTTTTTCTCGGATGGTCGTATTGGTGTAACTGGATTATTACCGCAATTGCAGATGTGATTGTGATAGGAGGGTATATGCAGTTCTGGTATCCCGATGTTCCTGTCTGGATTCCTGCTTTTACCTCCTTAGCTATTCTTACGATTCTGAATTTTGTTGCGGTTCGCATGTTTGGTGAGTTGGAGTTTTGGTTCTCATTGATCAAAATCGCCGCCATTATTATGTTTATTCTGGCAGGGATTTATTTAATCAGTACTGGTTTTACTTCGCCGAGCGGTGTCAAAGCGTCGATGAGTCATGTATTTGAAACTCAGTCGATGTTTCCTTATGGGGTTACTGGCTTTTTAGCTGGTTTCCAGATTGCGATTTTTGCCTTTGTTGGTATTGAATTGGTTGGAACCACAGCGGCTGAAACTAAAGATCCGCATAAATCACTGCCTAAAGCGATTAACTCGATTCCATTGCGTATTTTACTTTTCTATGTTGGTGCATTGGTTTGTATTATCGCAGTTACATCATGGGCAAAAATTTCACCAGAAAAAAGTCCATTTGTAGAAATGTTTTCCTTGATTGGATTGCCGATTGCAGCAGGGTTGGTCAATTTTGTGGTGGCGACTTCTGCACTTTCTTCAGCGAATAGCGGTATTTTTGCGACCAGTCGTATGCTTTACGGTTTGGCTTTGGACAATGACGCGCCGAAAAGTTTTAGTAAATTGTCAAAAAGAAAGGTACCGATTCGTGGTCTGATCTTTTCAATGACTTGTGTCACCATTGGAACCTCGATTTTATTTATTGTACCGAATGTCATGACGGCGTTTACCATTATTTCGGCCCTGACGTCGATTCTATGTATTTTTACTTTTATGCTGATTATTCTGTCTTATATCTGCTATCGGAAAAAATTCCCGGAGTTGCACCAACAGTCTAAATTTAAAATGCCGGGTGGCTTGGTTATGGCATGGCTGACCATGTCATTTTTGGTGTTTACCATTGTGATCTTGGCTTTAGATCACGATACAATGATTGCGCTGGCTTTTTCACCTGTGTGGTTCATTGGCTTGCTGATTGCATATCGTCGTAAAAAGAAAAAAATGCTGCAATTGGATCTGTTAAAAGCAAGAGCGGTTGATTATGTTTAAGTTAATTTGATCTGTTGTCATCATAGATTTTTGGCTTTTAAATACGCAAGCAGAGTGAAGGCTCTGCTTTTTTATTTAAATGCTAAGAACATTGATTTGAATGCAGATGTATCTACATGAATAGAAAGGATTCTTTCAAGCCAATCAATAATGGGTGACAAAAAACGTCATAAACAGACCATGCTGTATAGACAGAGGCGGATTAATATCGTTACAATGCCGTAAATTTAAGCAAAAAAATCTATAAAATGTTGAACAATATCTATCAGGCCTTGGACAGTTTGGGCCTTACTGCACAGAGACGTGCAATCCATATTCAGTTTTCCAATCAAAAACTAAATTCACAGGTTTTCCTGCAACGGATTGATGGTCAGCATCAACTGAATGCGGGCTTTAAAGCAGAATTAATTTGCCTATCGACCAATGCTACTATTCCGCTGAAACAATTTATTGGTAGCCAAGCCGCAATTGACACCGTTACGGATCAGGGGCAATTGACCCGTGTCACAGGCATTATCACCCAAGCCCTGCAAGGGCAATCGGATGGTAGCCTCACGGTATATAAACTGACTTTAGAAGACCCAACCGCATTGTGGAAACAACGCCGTAACAGCCGCGTGTTTATGAACAAGAGCGTGCCTGATGTGGTGCAAATCATCTTTAAAGAGTGGCAACAAAAAAGTCCCTTGTTTGCATCAAGCTTAACTTTAGATTTAAGCGGACTGAGTCAGGATTACGATATCCGTCCCTTTATTATGCAATATAATCAATCGGATGAAGCATTTTTAACATCCTTGATGCGTAGCGAAGGCATTAATTGGTTAATTGATGAAGCGGAGCGAACCGTTGCACTCAGTAGTGCTGCGATTCAGCCACAAAAATTACGCTTGATTGATGACAATAGCCAATACCAAGCACTCGATCGTCGTCAGATTCGTTACCATCGCAGCAGTGCCACTGAACAATACGACAGCATGACCAGTCTGGTCGGGCAACGCAGCTTACAACCGAGCAGTGTACATGTACAGCGTTGGCAAGCTGATGCACTGGAACAGGAAGATGGTGCAGGCAGCGTACAAAGCACACATAAACACAGTGAGCAATACAACAATGCCAGTCTAGGTCTGGAACAGGCATGGCATTTTTCACCTGCGTGGATGCAAGACCTGAATGGGGAAGATGGTGCAACCGCATCAGGCAATGCACAGATTGAAAAGCTGAATCAGAATCTGGGGCAATATTACGACCAGCAATCCAAACAATTTACTGCCGATAGCACTGTTCGAGATACCCATGTCGGTTACTGGTTTGAATTGACCGAACATCCTGAAATTGATCAACACGATGGGGCAGATAAAGAATTCCTGATTACAGGCAAAAACTTCTATAACCAAAACAACTTGCCTAAAGACCTCAATCAGCAGATCAACCAATTATTAGCGCAGAGTAATTGGCAGCCAACCCAAACCAACAATGAAGAACGCCAAGCCAATCAACTGACGCTACAACGCCGCAGCATTAAAACCGTACCCGAATTTAATCCCTTACAACACCGTCCAGTCGCTTCACCGCAGCGTGCCAAAGTGGTTGGGCCAAGTGGTGAAGAAATCCATGTCGATGAATGGGGGCGAATCAAAGTCCGTTTCCTATTCACTCGTAACGATGATCACAGCCATGATGGCGGTGCGGGTGCCAATGACAACGATACCGATTCAGCTTGGGTTGATGTACTCACGCCTTGGGCTGGTGAAGGCTATGGTGCACGTTTTTTACCGCGTATTGGTGAAATCGTGGTGATTGACTTCTTTGATGGCAATATTGACCGTCCGTTTGTGGTGGGAAGAATTCATGAAGGCCATCGTAGCCCAACCAAGTTTGACAACGCAGGCAAGCTGCCAGACACCAAGAAACTGGCAGGAATCAAATCTAAAGAGTACCAAGGAGAAGGCTTTAACCAACTGCGTTTTGATGACACCACAGGACAGATCAGCGCCCAGTTGCAAAGTAGCCATGCGGCCAGTCAACTAAACCTCGGCAAACTGAGTCATCCCAAAGATAAAGCCGAAAGTGAAGATCGAGGTGAAGGTTTTGAGCTACGTACCGACCAGTGGGGTGCAGTGCGGGCAGGCGAAGGTTTATTGCTTTCCACCTATAAACAGGATCAAGCCCAAGGTGAACATCTTGATGCACAAGTTGCTAAACAGCAGCTTGAGGGCAACCAGAGCAATGCCAAGGCACTGAGCGAAATAGCTAAGAATCAGCAAACCGATGAGGTTGAATCTTTAACGCAGTTAAAGGCATTTTTTGAATCCATTGAATCTGATATTGCCAAGTTTAATAAAGCTGTACTTCTACTTAATTCACCAGCGGGCATAGGTCTGAGCAGCAATGAAGATATTCATTTATCAGCCGATGGGCAAATTAATCAGATTGCAGGCGATAGTATTAATTTAAGTACGCAAAAAAATCTGATTAGCCATGTCCAAAACAGAATCAGTGTGTTTGCCGCGCAGAATGGCATTAAGCAAGTGGCTGCCAAAGGTAAGTTTGAAATGCATGCCCAAGGGGATGGTATGGATTTACTTGCCAAGCAAGGCATCCAGATTACCTCGACCGAAGACCGCATTGAAATTACTAGTCCAAAAGAGATTGTGATTACCGCAGGTGGTTCTCAGATCAAGCTGAATAGTTCAGGTATTTTCCCGATTACCAGTGGCAAGTTTGAGGTGAAGGCAGGGCAGCATTTATTTATGGGTGGGGCGAAGGTTCAGTTAACACCAATTAATTTACCAGGTGCTGATATAAAAAATTGGATCGAATTAGATTATCGCGACCCTGAAACAAGAAAAGGGATTGCAGATAATGGTTATAAAATTTTCTTTAAAAATGGAACGACGTTAGAAGGAAAATTAGATGAACCGTACCGGGTTTGTCGGAGAGTCAATATTCTGAGAGACTATCCCGATGACAAAACCAAACTATACCCCCGAAATTAGAGAAAGAGCGGTTCAATTACTAATTGAATCTGAAAAAGATTATCCTTCTACTTGGGCAGCAATCACAGCTATTGCTCCTAAAATCGGTTGTACTCCTGAAACATTGCGTGTTTGGTATTTAAAGCATCTGGATCAACTAAATCCTGCCAAAGTACAACAGATATCTGACCAAGAAAAAATGAAGCAAATGGAACGTGAAATTAAAGAATTAAAACGTGCCAATGAAATTCTACGTAAAGCAGCCGCTTTTTTCGCCCAGGCGGAGCTCGACCGCCCACACAAATAATGGTGGATTTTATCCATAACAATAAAGATCGATATGGTGTTGAAGCGATTTGTAGAATTTTACCGATTGCACCTTCAACCTATTACCGAACTTTAGATCTCACTGACAATCCAGAACATCGAGCGAAACGAGATCTACATGATGAGTATCATGCTGAACAAATTAAACGAATTTGGAAAGAAAGTTCAGGTCGATATGGTGTACGTAAAGTTTGGCAAAAATTGAAACGTGAGGGTTATGTTATTGCACGTTGTACAGTTGCTCGATTGATGCAAAAGCTAGGTATACAAGGTGTTTGGCGTGGTAAGAATAAACAAACCACCCGTAACCGAGATGACCAAAAACGGGCAGATGATTTAGTGAAACGTAATTTTAATGCTGATCATCCAAACCAACTATGGGTGGGTGACTTTACGTATATTCAAACTCATTCAGGCTGGGTATATACCGCATTTGTTATTGATGTGTTCTCACGAGCAATTGTTGGATGGAAAGTATCTACACGGATGAATACAGATATGGTGCTTGATGCATTAGAGCAAGCATTGCATGATCGAGGCATGCCAAAGAATGTGATTCATCATTCCGACAGAGGTGTGCAATATCTTTCCATTCGCTATACCAATCGTTTAGAAGCAGCAAATTTACGAGCATCAGTCGGTACAACGGGTGATTCATACGATAATGCTCTGGCTGAAACGGTGAATGGCTTATACAAAACAGAGGTGATTGAATATTTAAAAGCAGATTGGCAAGGTTTAGCAGATGTACAACTTGCGACACTAAACTGGGTAGATTGGTTCAATAAAAAGCGTGTACACAGTGCACTGGGTTATGTATCGCCTTTTGAGTTTGAAGCAATGTACTATGATAAGATTAACCCGTTAGGTCAGGTGGCTTAACTTAAATAAAAAAGTCTCCGACAAACCCGGTACGGTTCAAGATGCTAATGGATTTGCTAGGCATGAAAATGTACCACCTGAAACTATAAAAAAAGTAGTGTATGAAACTCAAGACGGTAAAGAAAAAATTGCCAATCCACTAGAAGAGTTATTAGAAATTGAAGACGATTCAACAATCCGTAGTTCTGGGGATTTAAATAATGGCAAATAATATTCCTAATGCTACACAAGCTAGAGATGCATTGGCTTGGATGACTGGTGAGCAAAAAGACATTCAAGAGGAAAAAAGTATATGGGAGTGGATGGTAGAAGCCATTGAAGGAGACTTCAATGACAATCGTAGTACGGGGCAAATTGTATTTGATGCAGCAATTTCCATGATCCCATTTGTGGATCAGATATGTGATGTTCGCGATTTGGTGGCAAATTGTAAGAAGTTAAATGAAGATATTTCGGATCAGTGGGCTTGGGTCGCATTGGCCCTTACTTTAATTGGTCTATTTCCAAGCCTAGGGAGTTTGGTTAAAGGGGTTTTAAAAATCTTCTTCTTGTTTGTAAGACGAAGTGGAGGAAAAGCCGTTGTTAAAGCTGTCGATTCAGCTATGACATGGGTTATTACTTTTTTAAGGAAAAAACAAGTACAAGATTATATTAAAAAATATCTACCGAACGTGGATATTCTCGTTTATTTAAAGAATGAAATTATAAAAGTAAAAAATAAGCTTAGTGCAAAGGAGTTATTGGCTGCTTTTGACCGAGGGATTCAACTATTAGATAACTTAACGAATAAGGCTAAATATATTCCTGGTTTAAAAGATAAAATTAAAAATACTGTCGCCATTGTTAGAAAGATTCGAAAAGCTGCAGATGCCCCACTGGCAAAAGCTTTAGCGCCTCTTAATGATGCTTTGGCAAGAGTTATTTATAGATTGGATATGGAGTCATATCTACAAAGAACAGCGGTAAGGAATACTACCAATGTTCATTTTAGAGGAACGTTGCCAGAAGCGCGTGCTATTACTTTAATGCGTACTAAAAAGCCACGGCCGACTTGGTTAAGTAGGGGGGATTTAGAACATGCACCATTAGAGCCTGCTAGTAAAAGAAAGACGGTTAATGAAATGGTAAAAGATGGTTATCCTCCTTTGGCTGATTATAATATTGCTTCATTTAGTAGGTTGTCAGCAGATATTATTACTGGCCCTGCCAGATTATACCGTGTAACTTCACCTGCAAATGGTGCATTTGGTGAGTGTTGGGTCACAGAAGAAGTCTTTGTTAAAATTAAAAATAGTCCTGATCCGAAAGCGGCTTGGCGTAAATATCTAGCGGTATGGCCAGACTGGAATGCAAATGGACAGTTTGTAATTTATGATATTCCTGCTGGTCAATCAATTAAGGTATGGCGTGGCCCTGCCTCAAGCCAAACAAAAGATGCTTTAGGAGATAGTTATCATTTATCAGGTGGTTGGGAACAGGTTATTTTCAAAGAAGGAAAGTTCGACAATACCATTTATTATCCCGTGGATACTTATGGACGTTTATCGCTTAAATCCCCAATAAGACGGGATGCCTATAATAGTTTGTCTCCGGCTGAGAAAGCTAAATATCAGGCAGTACGAAGCAAAATTAAAGAACAGAATATTCATGGTCCTTATGATACAAATTGGGGAATGACTGATTTTGATGAGCAGCTAAAAGATGTCAGAATTGGTCTTCCAAATATATCTGGACAAGTTATTAATAGATAAAATTGAGAGATGCTCATAATGCAGAATATAGAACAGCAATTGACTCGTTTTCAAAAGCAATCAGTTGCCCTAATCTATTATGTTACTTCACGATCTTATTTAGAGATGTTACTGACCAAATTGGATGATTTGATTCAATATACTGGTGGAGTAATTGATCTAGCTGATCAACAATATCGGGATCGTGTCCTATTGCAAGAAGGTTGGGGAATGGGGGATACCTCAGCCAATTGGAGCACCTATGCTTACCCGTCTTTACTTGATTTCAGATTAGGTTTGATTAGGATTATAGAACAGACTAAACAGGAAAAATATGGCTGGACACCTGCATATAATACAGCACGTATGTTAGGCGAGTTTCAACCCAACTGGATGTCAGAAGAAGAAGAAACAGATTTTAAAATGCGCTTTGATGAACTATATAGATTATGTAGTTATTACGATTCTTGTGTTAAGCCTCCAAGATCATGGAGTTTATATACTTTATTTGAAGTGATTAAAGAACTGGGAATTTTTGATCGTAAAGTGCCAAAGCTTCGAGTTCATACAGATATACGAGTAAATAGTGGGGAACTTATCCCAAAAACAGGCGTATATATCCCTGTGGGTGATCAATATGGCGTACCACAATTTGCTTGGACTTATCAGGAGTCAGATACATTTGAAAGAGGATGGTTAGAAGAGTGCCGTACAATAAATGCTTTAGGTAAGCAATTGTTTTCTAAGTTTAATGAATATACAGCATGGACTCCATCTGAAGAACTAAGAACATTCGCAATTGAAAATATTAAAAAGAAGAAAATAGATGATGATTTTGGTTATGTAAAACTAAGTTATGATAGCCAATTAGGATTGGCCCCAGAGCTGATTGCAAATAATGTTTTTTCTGAGGTTGATTGTAGTTGGTATTTTGTTGAATTAGTAGAAGGTGAGTTTGAAGATATTGGGGGAGAAGAGATAAGTGTTTTTGCTACACCTGATTTAAAAGTTATAGGTGGCGAGCTATGCCCAAGAACAGGTTATTGGATTTTATCTAGCCAAAAGGAGAAGCGTTTGTATTTTACTAAAGGAACATTAATTCCTAAATATAACAAAGACTGGGGTGAGGAATACTGGATCTTTGATAGCGAGTCATAATAAGTTTTAGTTTTTAAAAGCCTCATCTTGTATGGGGTTGAAATGACTAGATACGATTTAAATAGAGCCTATTTCCATACCAGTTGATTGGTGAAGTCCTGTAAGTCAATTGCAGTCCCGTTATTTTGAATGTGGTGAAGTACTTCAAAAGATTGAGAAGTAGCTAGGGAGAAACGATTTGGCATTTAGAAGTGACGAATAAGAAATAACTTATAGTTTAAAAATGAAATTAAAAAATAGAGTTCAAACAAATGAAAAAATTCTGATACTAATATCATTATTTATATTAGGTTGCTCTAATATAAGTAATGATGTCTTTTTGACAAAAGAAATCCCTAGAGGAAAGGTTGGAAGCCCTTATTATGCGGAAATAAAGATGAAGGAATACCGTGTGATTGAGGATACTTTTTTTGTGGAATCAAATATAGATCAAAAGAGTGGTTTGATTGTCTTATCAAGTCAAGGGGATAAAGATTTTGCTCCTCATGCTTTGACTAAGATTGAAGGTACGCCAATCAAGTCTGGTATTTATAAGATTAATATTTCTGGTACAGTCAGGGATGGGCTGAAAGACTTTAATAAAGATTTTGTTTTGAAAATTGAGGAGTAGCAATCTTCCATGTTTTATATTAATTTTCTTTTCAGTTTTTGAGTATAAAGAAGCTAGTTGTTATGGGGGAATAAGCTATTTTCTACTATAAGGGATATATTTTTAACTATTAAATATGATGAGGATATCAATCCAAAGATGCGTGAAATGCTATTCAAGAAATATAAAATAGAACCATCTGAATTTGGGTGATATTAGGAGTGATGCTTAAAGTGAAGTCTATTAAATCAAAATTTTAAAAATTTTTTAGAAATAGGCTGTGAGAATGGCTTCTAAAAATAATTGTAGGGTGATGAAACAAAAAAAGCAGAGCCGAAGCTCTGCTTTTTTAAGTCAATCAGTTTTAGATCTTGCTAATCAAATCATTGATTTGTTTTGCTTGTTCAGCGGCATTTCCTGTATAAGTTGCAGGAGTAAGCTCAGCTAAACGAGTACGTTCATCTTCTGGCACTTGCGCAAGTTCATCACCTTTCACAAAGTTTACCATCATGTCGCGTGTCATAGCCTGACCACGGGTAAGCGCTTTTAATTTTTCGTATGGCTTTTCAACGTTATAACGACGCATAACTGTTTGAATTGGTTCAGCAAGAACTTCTTGTGCTTCGTTTAAATCTTCGTCTAAACGTGCAGCATTCAATTCAAGTTTACCAATCCCTTTTAAGCAGGCATCAAACGCAATTAAGCTTTGCGCAAAACCAACACCCATATTACGTAATACAGTTGAGTCGGTTAAGTCACGCTGCCAGCGAGAAACTGGAAGTTTTTCACCAAGGTGACCCAAGACAGCATTGGCAATACCCAAGTTACCTTCAGAGTTTTCAAAGTCGATCGGGTTTACTTTGTGTGGCATAGTTGAAGAACCCACTTCGCCATCTTTTAACTTTTGTTTGAAGTAACCGAGAGAGATATAACCCCAAACATCACGGTTAAAGTCGATCAAGATGGTGTTGTAACGGCGTAAAGCATCAAACAATTCAGCCATATAGTCATGTGGCTCGATTTGCGTGGTGTACGGGTTGAAGCTTAAACCTAAAGACTCAACGAATGCTTGTGCATGTGCAGCCCAGTCAATTTCTGGGTAAGCAGAAAGGTGGGCGTTATAGTTACCGACAGCACCATTGATCTTGCCCAATAACTCAACATTTTCAAATTGCTTGATTTGGCGCGCTAAACGATAAGCAACGTTCGCCATCTCTTTACCCAAAGTGGTTGGGCTTGCAGTTTGACCGTGTGTACGAGATAACATCGGTTGGTCGGCATGTGTAATCGCCAAAGCTGAGATCGCATTGAGAATTTGTTTCATGCTTGAAACGAGAACCTCACGACCATTTTTCAACATAAGCGCATGAGACAAGTTATTAATGTCTTCAGACGTACAAGCAAAGTGAATAAATTCACCTGCATTTTGTAATTCATCGATGTTGGCAATTTTTTCTTTAAGGAAGTATTCAACTGCTTTTACATCGTGGTTAGTGGTGCGTTCAATTTCTTTAATGCGGTTTGCATCTTGTTCAGAGAAATCTGCAACAATCGCATCTAAAGCAGCATTGGTTTCATTTGAAAATGGCGCAACTTCGATGATTTCTGCACGATTTGCAAGTGCTTGTAACCAACGCACTTCAACCGTGACACGAGCGTGGATTAAACCAAACTCAGACAAAAAAGGGCGTAGGGCATCGCATTTGCTAGCGTAACGTCCATCAAGTGGCGAGAGTGCGGTTAAAGCATTCATACAGATTCCTTAAATTAAAGTCTCTCCTTACAGGAGAGATTTAGAGAGGTTGTAAAACGGTATAAAAATAAATTCGTTGTAGCATCGGTCTATACCACCTGATACTGCAAACGAGCGAGAGCTTGGATATCTTGTAATAACTTGCGTTTGCTAAAGATCATCGCCCAAGAGCTACCACCGAGCTGTTTCCATAAATGCGCCATCTGCAAGCCTGTAAATAGGCAGGCACGAATACGGTTGGTATGGTTGATGTCTTTAAAAGCTTCTGCATTGCCACGCACTAAAATACGTGGATTAATCTGCCCGGCAGTTTCAACATAGGTCTGTGCGAGATTGGCAATAATGCTTGGGTGCAGATAGTTATTATCGAAAAATGAGAGTTGCTTTAAGATTTTTTGTTGTGCGGTTTCGATGATTTTGACGTATTCGGGATTACTGTAGACTTTCTTTTCCAGTTGCAATAAGGCCATTGCATAGGACATTGGCAGTTTAGCGGTGGACATTTTGGGAACACGAGATTTGGGTGACGTATTAAAAGGTTGGGTAATACAACCTTCTAATGTTTTTAAACCAAGTGAAATATCAGCAAGCTGGTTAAAGAAATCGAGGGTTTGCTTGGCATTATTAGCGGTCGGGCGGATATTCAGACTGGCTTTGATCAAGAGTTCAAAGTAAAAATTACCACTATCGCCAATACTTTGCTGACCTGCCATTGCGGTCATATGTGTAAGCTGGGTTGCTTGAAAGACCGCAGCCAATGCCAGAGCACGGTTCTGTCTAACATTCAACGCTTGAGTGTGCTGAAAGGGTAACTCGACCATGCTTCGCTTCCAATTTCCTTAAATAAAATCTGGTTCAGGTGCATTGGTATGGTGAATCACACCACCACCTAAGCACACCTCTCCGGAGTAGAACACCACGCTTTGCCCAGGCGTTACAGCGCGTTGTGGTTCATCAAACTCAACCCGAATACCATGTTCAGTCTGTTCATCACGATAAATTGTACACGCCTGATCAGGTTGGCGATAACGGGTTTTTGCCGTGCATCGGAATCCAGTACTTGGAATATCCTGTTCACCTGCAACCCAATCAATCGACTCGCTCCAAAGCTGTGTACTTTGCATTAATGGATGTTCATGTCCTTGGCCAATCACCAGTCGGTTATTGGCAATATCTTTATGCAGTACGAACCATGCACCTTCTTGTACACCTTTCATCCCACCGATACCAATACCACCGCGTTGACCCAGCGTATAGTACATCAAGCCATGATGTTCACCAACTTCTTTACCTGATTCCAAAACAATTTTTCCAGCTTGTGCAGGTAAATATTGTTTGAGGAAGTCAGTAAAACGGCGCTCACCAATAAAACAAATACCCGTTGAGTCTTTTTTCTTGGCTGTTGCTAAATCAAGTTGTTCCGCAATGCGACGCACTTCGGGCTTTTCAATTTCACCGACTGGGAACAAGGTCTTGTTAATTTCACGACCATGTACCGCATGTAAGAAATAAGTCTGGTCTTTATTGTTATCGACACCACGCAGCAATGGGGCATAGGTTTCACCGCGTGAGTTCTGCATGCTCGCACCACGACGCGCATAGTGACCTGTTGCAATAAAGTCTGCACCTAAGGTCATGGCATGATCAAGGAAGGCACGGAATTTAATTTCTTTATTACATAAAATATCTGGGTTCGGGGTACGCCCAGCAGCGTATTCAGCCAAGAAGTGCTCAAAGACACGATCCCAATATTCCATGGCAAAGTTGGCAGTATGTAGCTTGATGCCAATCTTATCAGCAACAGCCTGTGCATCTGCTAGGTCTTCTAATGCTGTGCAGTAATCCGTACCATCATCTTCTTCCCAGTTTTTCATGAAAAGACCTTCAACTTGATATCCTTGTTGAAGTAATAATGCGGCAGAAACAGAGGAGTCTACACCACCAGACATACCGACGATGACACGTTGTTGCATCTAATTAAGCGTCCAAATGAGAAGTTAATGAGGGAGAGAAAGGGTGCTCGTAAATAAGCGATAAAGGATATTTTTTGCCAGCAAGGGCATCTTTAACAGCTTTTAAAACCAATGGACTACGTGCACGTGCGGATTCTTCTAGTTCATCCAGATTCATCCAGACCGCAGCAACAATGCCTGTATCCAGTTGCGCATTTTCTTCAACTGCCGTGACATGGGCCAAGAAGCAAAAGCGGTAATAGGTGCGGTCAGGAAACATTGGCGGTGTATAGGTGTAAATCCCGAGCAGATGATCAATTTCGACATGATGACCTGTTTCTTCTAAGGTCTCACGGATTGCTGCTTCGATAATGGTTTCACCACATTCGACATGACCCGCAGGTTGATTAAACACGGTATGTACAAAGCCTTCGCTGTGTTCTTCAACAAACAGAAAACGTCCGTCTTTTTCGACTACAGTGGCGACTGTGACATGAGGTGTCCAAGCGGTCATAGAAAGCACCATGGTTTTAAAAAACGTATTCTACAAAATTTGGCTGTTTTTGGCTATATAGGAAGGTTAATTCACTAAAGTAGAAGAAAAATATTTGTTGCCATTGGTGAGTATTTGTTGTGTTGAGAATCGAAAAGGAATTGCTTCAAAAAAACAGAATGTGCTAGTGTGTTTTTTGATCGCAAGGTAAAAATAATTATTCCATCCAAGAAGTGTAGCCTTTGTTTGGCCTTTCAATGATTTAGAAGTAGAACAGATAATTGATTAGATTCATATACATCACACGGAGTTGAAGTCATATGCAACATATTAAAATTAAACCTGGTGTCGCTTTAGCGGAACAAGCAGAGATTGGCCATAATCGCTGGCATCCAGATATTCCATTTTTAACATCGGTGAAACCAGGTGAAGAAATTCTGATTGAAAGTCTGGATTTTTTAGATGCCCAAATCAAAGATACCGATGATGTCTCCGATGTGAAAAATGTGGATCTCACACGAGCGCATCCACTGACAGGGCCTTTTTATGTTGAAGGGGCTGAGCCAGGGGATTTATTGGTGATCGATCTACTGGATATACAGCCAATCTCTTCGGTTGGCTTTTCTGGAGTCTTTGCCAAGGAAAATGGCGGTGGGTTTTTAGCTGATTATTTTCCTGAAGCAGATAAGGCGATTTGGGATTTAAAAGGCTTATTTGCAACCTCGCGTCATATTCCCGGTGTACGTATCGCAGGTTTAAAACATCCCGGATTAATGGGAACGCTTCCTTCGCATGAACTTTTAAAGGAGTGGAATCGTCGAGAAGCGTTATTGGTGCCTAAAGGGCAGGCCAATCCACCCGATCCAAGAACTGCGGTGCTGAGAGGCGTGACAGGAGCAGAGTTTGATCGGATGGCTGCTGAAGCAGCACGTACAGTGCCACCGCGTGAGCATGGGGGTAATACCGACATTAAAGATCTTGCTGCGGGCAGCCGTATTTATTTTCCTGTATATCAAAAAGGTGCCGGCTTCTCTATGGGGGATTTACACTTTTCACAAGGTGATGGTGAAATCGGTTTCTGTGGCGCGATTGAAATGGATGG
Organism: Acinetobacter colistiniresistens; assembly: GCF_000413935.1. Lineage (GTDB taxonomy): Bacteria > Pseudomonadota > Gammaproteobacteria > Pseudomonadales > Moraxellaceae > Acinetobacter > Acinetobacter colistiniresistens. The sequence goes on from NZ_KE340379.1 coordinate 503,971, forward strand.
GGTAACCCGTGTTGGTTTTGATCTGATTAAAGGCGGAATGGAAAAATATAATATTGATTCACCGATCTTTGTTCCAAGTAATGTCAGACCTAATTACGATCAGTGGTTAACCTTTGAAGGCATCAGTGTTGAAAATGGGGTAAATCATTATTTGGATGCCACGGTTGCTTATCGCCAAGCCTGTTTAAAAGCGATTAAGTATCTTGAGAATTTTGGATTTACCGGATCTCAAGCCTACATGTTGCTGACTGCTGCACCTGTTGAAGGGCGTATCGGTGGTATTGTGGATATTCCAAACTGTGCCTGCACAATTTCTTTACCGACCTCTATTTTTGAGAAGAATATTTTGCCGCAGGGTGCCTTAAACGAGAATAAGTTTTGGGGACACCGCTAGTAATATGAATACCAGCGTATAAGAAGGATTTTAAGATGCCATTGTATGATTTTAGATGTGAACATTGTGAAGGGATTTTTGAGCAGAATGTCCCGATGGTCAGTATTGCAAGGGATAATACGTCCTGCCCATATTGTCAGCAATCCATGTTATTAAAACCGATGATTACAGGGCATCAAAAGATCTCGGTTAAAAATAAATGGAGACCCTCATCGGGTGCCGAGCAATTGGCAGGGCCATTGGTTGAAGGACCCGGGACCCATAAAAAGGGTGCTCGGACATCGGTATTGCACAATTGCCGAGGCGTGAATTGTTCTTTATGTGAGCTGTGATATCTCACTGGTGTCAGCGCTTAATTATTTATATTTGATCAGCATTTAATAGAGCATTAAATGCTGATTTTCAAATTAATTCTCTTGATTGAGATAATTATCCTTCACTTTCACATAATGACGTGCTGAGTAAGGTAAAAATTCCATTTCTTTTTCAGTCAGTGCGCGAACTTGCTGAACTGGACTACCGACATAGAGATAACCACTTTTTAACACTTTACGTGGTGGAACCAGACTGCCTGCACCAATCATCACATCATCTTCAATAATGACGTCATCTAATACCACGGTATTAATCCCGATCAAGACACGATTGCCAATGCTACAACCATGTAAAGTCACATGATGTCCAACCGTCACATCTTCGCCAATTAGCAATGGAGAACCATTCGGTTTAGATTGATTTTTATGGCTGACATGCAACATACAATGATCTTGTACATTGCTGTTTTTACCAATCTGAATTGAATTGACATCACCACGAATCACCGCAAATGGCCAAACTGAAACATTCTCTGCTAATTTGACATCACCAATGACCACGGACATGTCATCCACGTAGCAGCTTGGATCAACATCAGGATTTTGGTCTAAATAAGGACGGATGTTCTTTGGCATAGTTGCTTTCGATCGAAAAATTTAAAGGAATTATAAAATAAAAAAGCATTCATGCCCAAGGGCATGAATGCTTAATCTGACTCTTCTAAAATTTAGAATAAGTTGCTGAAGAACATTTTGATATGGTCAATCATGCGGGCAAAGAAACCAGCTTCTTCAACAGGTTTTAATGCCACAAGTGGTTTCTCAGCAATCACTTTACCATCAAGACTCGCCACTAATTTACCAACCACTTGACCTTTGGCTAAAGGTGCATTGAGTTTCGGTTGAACCACAAGCTGAGTCTTGATTTTGTCAGCTTGGCCTTTAGGCATGGTAACGTTGAAGTTTTCAGCTAAGCCAATTTGAACTTCATCTTGTTTACCAAACCATACTTTTGCTTTAGCAAGTACTTGGTTGGCCGGTTGAACGTTTGCCGTTTCAAAGTTGGCAAAGCCCCAAGCCAATAAAGTACGAGTTTGGCTGGCACGTTCATTCATGCTTGGTGTACCAAAGATCACCGAGATCAAACGCATTGGACCACGTTTGCTCGATGTGGTTAAGCAGAAGCCAGCTTCATTGGTATGACCTGTTTTTAAGCCATCAACGCTTGGATCGGTATAAAGCAGGGCATTACGGTTACCTTGCTTAATTCCGTTGAAAGTAAATTCTTTTTCAGAATAGATCGGGTAGTACTTCGAACTGTCTTTGATAATGTGCTGAGCAAGAATCGCCATATCTTTTGCAGTTGAATAATGACCGTCAGCTGGCATACCTGTTGAGTTGATAAAATGTGTATTTACCATACCCACACGTTTTGCTTCTTGGTTCATCATGTGAGCAAAAGTGCCTTCGTTGCCCGCAATGTGTTCTGCCATTGCTTTAGATGCATCATTGCCCGACTGGATAATGATACCACGTAGCATTTCCAGAACTGTCGCCGTACCATTTAATGGAACGTACATACATGATTCAGAACTGCTGCCACGACACCACGCAGATTCATTCATGCGGACTTGTTCGTTTTCAGTCAATTCACCTTTTAAAAGCTTCTGCTCAATGATGTAGCTTGTCATCATTTTTGTCATTGAAGCAGGTGCAAGTTTTTCATTTTCATTTTTTGCAGCGAGAATCTGTCCAGTCTCGTAATCCATAAGTACATAGGATTTATTATTTAATTCTGGCGGAGCGGATAGGACAGTTGCTGCATATGAAAAGCTTGGCAAAAGGAGTAATGCAGCAAGAGCGCTTTTGTGAGTCATTCTAGGTGGTTCCAGTATCTTGTATGAAGCAGACGAGCCTAGCATTTTAGGACAAAGCAAAGCCGACTTCTACGGGAGAAATCGGCTTTTTCATACAGTATTGTAACCTGACGCTTAATTGGTCGGATTATTTCGAATAATAATTACGAACATCATCGCAAATTTGACGGTTGTCATTGTCAGAAGCTGCTTTTGCATCAGCACGCGCTTCTTTTAACGCTTCTTGGAAATCTTTACCTTTGACACGTTTGTTTAGGGTTTCGACAGCTTTGGCATCGTTATTTAAATAGGCTTTGACTAAATTGTCATAGGCTTTGTTAAATTTTAAATCTTTGCCGATTAAGCTTGGGCAAATTTCAGATAGAACATAGATTGCCGCAAGTTCTTGCTTGGTCACACTATCAGACGTAGGGGTTACTTCAATCTTTTCTGCTTCAGCGGTTTTTTTATCTGCTGCAAAGGCTGTAGGAGCTAAAGCGCTCGAAGCGATGAGCAATGATAAACCTAGTGTTTTAAAAACATTTTTCTTCATAAGAAATCAAACTCAAAACAAGACTTAAAGAATTTGAATAACTTATAGCATAAAAGCATGTTAAAAAATGTATGTTTGCTGTAGGAAGCGTAGAGAAAGTGTGGCTTTCAGCTTTCAAAATATAAAATATGGTTCGTACGATAAGAGTAGATATTCCTTGGCTTGACATCCTTGTTTGTACATAACATGCTTAAAAAAATAAGCTACAGTGGTTGCCCCGAGTGTTGCTATGAGTAGGCATGAAGTGGCTAGAGCTGTAGGGTGAATGAATAAAGCAAAAAAAGCACAAGAGAAAATAACAAATCACATGGAAAAGGAGTTAAAAGATGAAGGCAAAATTCACGGGTGGTGTTGATATCGCCCTTAAACTTCCACCACACCAATTTGAAGCTACGGTTATATTTTATCGTGACGTGATTGGTCTTAAACAAATTACAGAAAAATCGCCTGATATTGGTTTTGAACTTGGTCCAGTTAAATTGTGGCTGGCTCCAGCGCCAGAAATGAGTCAAGCTGAGCTTTGGCTGGAATTGTTTACGGATAATTTTCCTGAGGCTGCTCAATATTTAAATACGCAAGGGGTGACCCGTTGTGATGCAATTGAACCTTTGCCAGAAGGATTTCGAGGAGGGTGGATTACAAGCCCAGCCAATATTATTCATATGGTTCGAGAACCCGATGCTTGGTAATAACTGGTTATTGCTTGAATTCAAAAAAATGTGGATGGCGGTTGAGAGGTTGATAGATGGCTTATACAGGTTGTGTGGTTTTAAACGATTATGTGTAAAACCACAACAAAATCTTGAAAGCAGTTTAGCCTTCGAAATTGAGTACGTCTTCACATACTGATTTTTGTTCAGCTTTGTCCACTTCTGAGGCGGCTTCGCGTGCTTCTTTGAGTAGGCTTTTAAATTCTCCATCTTTTTGTAGACTGTCTAAAGATGCAGATTTGTCTGAGTAATTACTTAAATATGAACCCAGCATTTTTTTGATGTTCTGGTCAAATTTAGCATTCTTGCCAATTAGATTAGGGCACATTTCAATAAGGACTTGTGCATTGGCAATGTCATCTTTAATTAATGCATCCGCTTCTTTTGCTGAAACCGCTTCATCTGCAAAAACAGCGGGTGCTGTTAAAAGTGTGAAACTTACCCCAAAAATTCGAATAAAATTAGATAAATGTCTCATGGCTGTATAAATTTCTAATACTATGAAGCCATAAATATATATAATTCAAGGAATAATTCAATTGAAAAAACTGCCTAGTAACATTGAAGAGATTTGATTTTAGTGAATATTTTAATCGCGAATGATGATGGTGTGTTTGCACCAGGATTACAGGCTTTAGCGCAAGCGTTAAAGCCATTAGGCCGAGTGGTTGTGGTTGCTCCTGAAAGTGAGCGAAGCGGTTACTCGAGTGCTTTGACCTTAGACCGTCCCTTACGTCCTATCCAGATTTCTGAAGATGTCTGGGCTGTTAATGGAACACCTGCGGATTGTGTTTATTTATCAATGAACGGTCTTTTTGATTTTGAATTCGATCTGGTGGTCAGTGGTATCAACAGCGGGGCAAATCTGGGAGATGATGTTCTATATTCAGGTACGGTCGGTGCAGCTTTTGAAGGGCGTTTAATGAAACATCCAGCAATTGCCGTGTCGCTAGCGGGATCCAATGTTCGTGCTTATGAACATCCACAGCATTATGCAGTAGCGGCAAAATGGGTACATGACTTTATTGCTAAAGGTCTGCCAGTGCTGCCACCACGTCACATCTTTAATATTAATATCCCGGATATTGAACAGATCAAAGGGGCGCAGGTCACCTATCAGGGTCGCCGTGCACAATCAAAGCCGATCAGTAGTCATGTCGACCCACGTGGACGTCAAGTGTATTGGATTGGCTTAGCTGGAGAAGCAATTACTGATCCGCAAGCTGGGTCAAGTGAAATCCAGTCCGATTTTTTTGCTGTTTCAAATGGCTATGTCAGTATTACACCGATCCAGATGGATGCAACCAACTATGCGGTACTTGAAAATTTACATGCTCATGTAAATGGTTAGCCGTATGAATGTTATAAGTTTGTGAATATAGAAAGTGAGAACTCGTTTTTTCTCACTTTTTTGATACTCTTAGGCGCAAAGTAAATAAGGTTTTTTCGATGAGGGCGAAGATGCACTTAAACCATGTCTCGGTTTTTCTATCACAGAAGATGATTAAAACAATCGTTTTGTCTATGGCGGTTGCTACAGTGGCAGTTATGACAGGTTGTGCATCTAAACCGCAAGTAAATAATGGAACACGTTATGTGCAAGCACCGAATTATTATACTGTACGCTCCGGTGATACACTGAGTGCAATCTCAAATCGCTATGGTTTGAACTACTTGGATGTTGCTGCACTGAATGGAATTGCACCGCCTTATCGAATTTATGTGAATCAGTCTTTGCGTTTAAAAGGTTCTGTAGCGCAGCGTACAACGTCTACGCAAGCCATGACACAAACGACACCTATTCAACGTCAAAGTATTAATTTGCCATCTCAGCAACCTGTTGTACCAAAAACACAACCTGTTGTACCGAGACCCGTTGTTCCTGCTGTACCAGTGAACCCATCAACGACTTTGGCTTCGAGTCTGCGTTGGGTCAAACCATCGAATGGTCCGATTATTCAAACCTTTAATTTAGCGAGTAATGTGAAAGGGACGCGTTACGGTGGTAACGAAGGTGATCCAGTTTTTGCTGCAGCAAATGGACAAGTAGTCTATGCCGCGGATGGCCTAAAAGAATATGGTAATCTGGTTTTGGTGAAGCATATTGATGGTTACATCACCGCTTACGCGCACAACAGTAAAATGCTAGTGAAGAGTGGCGATACAGTGACTGCGGGACAGAAAATCGCAGAAATGGGATCATCAGGTGCATCACGTGTCATGTTGGAGTTCCAAGTTCGTTTAGATGGTAAACCTGTGAACCCAGTCACGGTTTTACCAAATTAACGTTAAGATTATTAATAATCATTCAATAATTTATTAATAATCCTCTAGTGCGCAAATAGACTTCCTTGTATACTGAATTGAGATTGCTTTCATTAGAACAATAAGCATATTAATAAATTAAGGTAAGAGGGAAGTCTATGCTAGATCAATTGCGTGCAATGGGGGTTTTCGCCTGTGTTGTGGAAAGAAGCTCTTTCAGTGGTGCAGCACGAGAGTTAGGAATCACAACCAGCGCAGTGAGTCAACAAATCCGCTCTTTAGAGCAAGAAATGGATGTCACTTTACTTCATCGCTCAACTCGAAAACTGAGTCTTACCGAGGCTGGGCAAGCATTCTTTTTAAGTTGCCAAGAAATGTTAGCTGCGGCTGAGCGTGGCAAAATCCGAATTAATGAATTACGTGATGATCTGGTTGGAGATCTGCGTATTGCGACCACACCTGAACTTGGTGCATTGCATATTATTCCTGCGCTTTCTCATTGGATGTCAGCACATAAAGGCTTAGCCATTCATTTTGAAGCGGATCATCGTTATATCGATCTCATTGAAGAGCGTATTGATATTGCGATTCGAATGAGTCTTAAAGTGGATGATCATCAACTGTCAGCTGTCCCTTTGGCAAGAGTTGATCAGGTATTGGTTGCTTCCCCGAGCTATTTGAATCAAGCCCAACCAATTACGCGCCCTGAAGATTTGCATCATCATGAATTACTTCCAATCACCTTGATGCAAAACTACCAACACTTTTCGTTCCGTCATGGGACAAGTGGGGAAGTTGTTAATGTGGATATGAAATCACGTTTAGGCACCAATAATGTCTTTGTTGCTAAGTCACTATGCCAACAAGGACATGGAATTGCCCGTATTTTATATATGGATATTCAAAAGGAATTGGTGAGTGGCTCTTTGGTTGAAGTGTTACCAGATTGGCAGTTACCTGCATATACCTTACATGCGTTAACATCGAAACGTGAACAATATCCAATGAAAGTACATCGCTGTATTGACGCACTGAAGCAATATTTTGCTCAGTTACCTGGTGGGCGTTCCTTGCAGGGCGTAGCCTGATTCATAAAAAAGCCATGTTCCTTTGGGAGCATGGCTTTTTCTTTACTTCTATTTTCGTTTCTTTCGGTTGATTGGCTTTAAGCTTTTTGCTTCAACTACTGTTTCTTCAGTGTTTTTCGCCGCGAGCTCATCTTTTTTGGTTTTCTTACGCTTTTTCTTTTTCTTTGGTTCGTCATCTTCAACGGCCTCACCATCTTCGATCGCTTGCCAATACTCAAGTTGTTCCATCACTGCAGCATAGATCGAGTTTTTGGTATAGCGGCCTTTCTTATCGAGTGTTCCGACTGGACGTGCCATTAAAATTTCTAAAGCTTGATCAATAGTATCAATCGCATGGACATGGAATTGACCTGCGTGTACCGCATCGCTCACATCTTGGCGTAGCATTAAGTGCTGCATATTTTGACGTGGAATGATGACGCCTTGTTTGCCTGTTAAGCCTTGAAGTTTACATGCATCGTAGAAGCCTTCAATTTTTGCATTGACGCCACCAATCGGCTGTACTTGGCCCAATTGATTCATCGAGCCTGTAATTGCCCAAGATTGATCAATCGGAATTTGACAGATCGCAGAGATCAGCGCTGAAAGTTCTGCAACCGTCGCACTATCGCCATCGACTTGTCCGTAGCTTTGTTCAAAAGCTAAAGCGGCAGAGAAGTGCAGGATTTGTTCACGACCAAAGTGAGCCTTCAAAAAGCTCGACATCAATAACACGCCTTTGGCATGCAGTGAACCACCGAGCTCAACACTGCGTTCAATATCCAGAATATCACCGCCGCCCTGATACACCGATGCAGTCAGGCGAGAAGGTAGACCAAATTCAACATCGGCATAATGGATCACGGATAAGGCATTGATCTGACCGAGACGGTGTCCAGAGGTTTCAATTAATTGAGTCCCGCGAGAAAGATCCTGCCAATACAGTTCTCTTAAATAGCCTAAGCGATATTGACGGTGATGTAATGCTTGATTGACATGCTGGTCAGTAACGATCTTGTCATCTGATTTAAATGCATGATGATGTGCTTCACGAATGAGGTCACCTAGGGTAGATGCATGTAGCGATAATGAACTTTGATCTTCCGCCTGACGGCTGGAATCCGTTAACAAAGCCGCAAGTGCAGAACGATCAAAGGGAAGTAACTTGTCAGCTTGAACATAATCTGCAATCAGCTGCATATATGCCTGCTCATTACTGTCATTACGTTGTAATGTATCGGTGAAGTCGGCACGAATTTTAAAGACACTGCCTAACTCGGGTTCAACTTCCAGAATTTCATAATAAATTTCAGGTTCTGCAAGTAAAACCACTTTAATATCAAGTGGAACGGATGCTGGCTCAATTGAAATGCTGCCAGTTAAGGTCAGCATATGTTCGAGTGATGACAGTTTGAGTTGTCCCGATTTTAAAGCGCGTTTTAGACCTTGCCATGCATAAGGCTGTTCAAGCAGTTGTTCTGCTTCAAGCATTAAAAAGCCACCATTGGCTTGGTGTAAAGAACCGGGGCGAATCAAGGTAAAGTCGGTGGTAATGGTACCGTTATGCGTGAGTTGCTCGACATGACCCAACAGGTTGTAGTGCGTTGGGAAGTCTTCAAAAATAACTGGTGCACCGCTATTGGGCTTGTTGGCAACAATCACATTGGCCTGATAGCGCGAAGGAACACGATTGAATAAAGCAGGGGTAAAGTCATCTTCTTCTTGTTCTAGAATCAACTCTACATTTTCAATTATGTCTTCAGCATAATGTTTTAAATATAAGTCGAGACCTTTGACTTCTTTGTTTTTATTTAAGATAGATTCTACACGTGGCATGACCACTTGAGTGGCAATGTCGCGATTTAGGCTTGAAACCTGATCTCGAGCATCATCTTCTAAATCACCCAGATGCAGACCCAAACGTTCGAGTTTTTTCTCCATATAACGAACATTGGCGTTGATTTCAGCACGTTCTTTACTGCCAAGTGCATTCAGTTCATTTTGACTTAACTCGTGATATTCATCGTTGCGTAGTTGCATCGGGATGAATGTATGTTTGTCATTACGAGAAACCAATTTCAAATCGAGTTCTTCGCCTTCTTTGGTTAACTCGACTAAAGCCTGTTGCTGTACATCGCCGGTATCCTGACGAATACGTTCAATCCGGTTGTGATAACTTTCAGCGCTAAAACGGCGCTCTAATTGTTTTAAAATGATTTGCCATGCTTGTTGCAAGGTGTTTTGGAATTTAGTGCCTTGACCTGCTGGAAAGCGTAATGCAATGGGTTGTCTTGGGTTTTTGAAGTTATTCACATACACCCAGTCATTGGGTGTTGGCATGGTTTTCGCATGTTGCTGGAGCAAACGCTTGATCATGGTACGTTTACCTAATCCTGCAGTCCCAACCGCAAAAATGTTGTAGCCTGAGTATGGTAGGGAAATACCGGCTTCGACGGAAGCGCGCGCGCGGTCTTGCCCTAAAAAATTATTCAGTGGTTTGATTCGTTTGGTTGAACTCGGAATTTCTGCGAGATCTGGAATATGTGTCAGTTGGTCGGCACGTAAAGCTGTTTTAATCAGTGTTGCTTGTATTTCCGTCTGCTCAAAGGCACTTGGTAAAGAGTTTATATTTGCGCTGATAGTGTTTGTTGGTGTTAAAGATAAAGTTGTTGCAGTCATTTGATCGAGTTTTTGGGTCACTGTTGCTATCCAACAAATAAACTAAAGTTGAGTAATTAAAGGTATACAGTTTTAGCCCTAAAGATCAAGCGAACTTGTGTTTTTTATCGACAAAACAAAAGAATGATTGCATAAAGCAACTTGCAAGAGAGAGCAAGAAACGATTGAATAAGCACATTCACGCATGTTCATGGAAAATAATAACCAATGACAACTCAAGCCTCTGGTTGGGCGTCGGCATTTAAAGCATTTTTAGATCGCCGTGCGCTGATTATGTTATTTCTTGGTTTCTCGGCAGGGATTCCAATTTTATTGATTTTTTCTAGCTTGTCATTATGGCTAGGTGAGGCTGGTATTGATAAAAGTGCAGTCACTTTTTTTAGTTGGGCTGCACTCGGTTATTCCTTTAAATTTGTTTGGGCACCACTCATTGATGAGCTGCCTGTTCCTTTTTTGACTAAAAGTTTAGGTCGACGTCGTGCCTGGTTGTTAATTGCACAATGTTTGATTATTTGTGCAATTTGTATCATGGCCTTTTCTGACCCGGCGCTTGGAAAAAGTTATCTGATCCAGATGGCGGCAGGTGCGGTCTTACTGGGTTTCTCTGCAGCTACACAAGATATTGTAATTGATGCCTACCGGATTGAGCTGGCCGAGACTGAAATGCAAACGGTTTTAGCTTCGACTTACAATGCCGGTTATCGGATCGGGATGATCGTTGCAGGTGCAGGTGCTTTGTTCTTGGCAGCCTATTTAGGCACAGCGAAAGGCAATTATATTTACGAAGCTTGGAAATATACCTATTTAACCATGGCAGCAGTGATGGTTGTCGGTATTATCACGACCTTATGTGTACGTGAACCCCAAGTAAATCGTGTTTATAAGCAGTATAAAACCACAGATTATTACCGTTTGGTGTTTGTATTTTTTATTGCCGTTGTGACTTTCGTGCTGAGCTATATCTATTCAGGTAATGTGACCGATGCGATTGCGAAATCAGCAGCAATCAAAGACACTGCAACTTTGTTTGGTTTAGAAGCATTACGCTTTTTAACCGCAACTGCAATTGCATTATTGGCAGGTTTTGGACTGGTCAAGATGGGGGTGGTTAACCAGCAAATGGCGAAAGAAACATGGGTCGCGCCGATTCTGGATTTCTTTAAACGCTATGGTGTAAAACTGGCTTTAGTTTTATTGCTGTTGATTGGATTTTTCCGTATCTCTGACATTATTGCAGGGGTAATTTCCAATGTGTTCTACCAAGATCTGAACTTTAGTAAAGAGCAGATTGCAGAAGCGGTTAAAATTTACGGTGTACTTTTTAGTCTGGTTGGTGGTTTCTTGGGTGGTTTGCTGGCACAGCGTATGAACATTATGAAATTGATGTTCGTCGGTGCAGTTTTAGCTAGTTCAACCAATTTGATTTTTATCGGTCTAGTCAAATCGGGCAAGCCACTTGATCAGGTTGAAGTTCAGGTCGGAGATCAGCACTATCAGGTACAGCCAGATGAAGTTGGGTATTGGAAGTTACAAGTACCGAACGAGGTTTTATTAAAAGCAAACCAAGTGCAGGTGAGTACTCAATATCAGAATCAGGCAGCGTCGCATATTCAGTTAGAAGTGCCATATCTCATTCATACGCAACAGCCTGAGATTCAAATATTGCCGATTAACAATGATGATCAATTAACACTCAAAGAACTTAAACAAAGTTTGGTGATTAAAGGTCAGCTCGCAGGGGTGAAAGCGGAAGAGTTAGATGCAGAACGTCCAGTGATTTTAAAGTTGGATGGACAGGAATTTACCGCAAAAATTGACCAAAAGGGCTTGTTTACAGGTGCTGTCGATGGAAAGTTATTACAGGCTTCTCCGACTAAAACACTCCAGGCTGTGGCGAACTTAAAAGTTCCTGCTGGACACGAAGTGTTGGCAACGCGACAATATCGTATTAATCCTGCTGCTCATGCGGATGTTTTAGATATTGATATCCAGCCGGTGGCTGTGATTGATCCAGGGCAGTCAGGAACTGTAGAGCTTTCTGGTAAAGTGATCAAAAGTTATAGCTCTTTATGGCTGTACCTTGCAATTATTATTGATAATCTGGCTTCAGGTCTGGCGGGTGCTGCCTTTATTGCCTTTTTATCTAGTTTAACCAGCGTATCGTTTACTGCAGTTCAATATGCGATTTTTAGTTCTCTGATGACGCTCACACCCAAGTTATTGGGTGGGTACTCAGGAACGATTGTCAGCAATATCGGTTATCCGAATTTCTTTTTAATGACGACTCTCATTGGAATTCCAATTTTATTCCTCGTGGTTTGGGTGGCGAAATTATTACGCGACCATGAAAACCGAACAACACAACAGACAGGTGAATAACTATGCGCATGTTACATACGATGCTACGAGTAGGTAATTTAGAACAATCTTTAAAGTTCTACACTGAGGTGCTTGGTATGAAATTGCTACGCCAGCGTGATTATGAAGAAGGGCGTTTTACGCTAGCTTTTGTGGGTTATGGTGATGAAGAAAATAACACGGTACTTGAGTTAACCCATAACTGGGATACCGCGAGTTATGATCTCGGCAATGCTTATGGCCATATTGCGATTGGTGTGGAAGATGCTTATAAAGCATGTGAAGAAATCAAGGCACGTGGTGGTAAAGTCGTGCGTGAAGCAGGCCCAATGAAAGGTGGCGTTACGGTAATTGCTTTTGTCGAAGATCCTGATGGTTATAAAGTTGAATTGATTCAACAGGATCAAAACGCACGTAATAATTAAGCTTTGGTCTGGTCAGTCCAAGATTTCTGATCTAAAGCCCTAGCTTTATTTGTAGAGCCCAGTATGATGAGTCGATCAAATGGTCAACAACATCATATTGGGCTTTATAGTTATTCGTGAGTAGATAAGGATAGGTTATGTTGAAGCTATTGGCAGTGGATCGCTTTACAATATTATTAATTGCGATGGTGGTACTGGCGACTTTTTTACCTGTCTCTGGGCAGGCTGCACATTATTTTAATATGCTGACCACGGTTGCGATTGCCGTATTGTTCTTTTTACATGGCGCCAAGTTATCACGTGAAGCTGTGATTGAAGGTATGCTGCATTGGAAAATGCATGCGCTCGTCTTTGCTTTTACTTTTCTAATTTTCCCAGCAATCGGATTGTTGGCGAAACCTGTGCTAGAACCACTTTTAGGGCAACAGTTATATTGGGGTTTTCTGTTTATGTGCTTCTTGCCATCTACAGTACAATCTTCGATTGCATTTACCTCGATGGCTAAAGGCAATGTGGCTGCTGCCGTTTGTAGCGCCTCTTTCTCTAATATTATCGGTATGTTCATTACCCCGATTTTGGTGAGCTACTTCATTTTAGGACAAAGCCAACATGGTTTTGATCCGACTAAATCTATTATCCAGATTACATTGCTACTGCTGGTGCCTTTTGTTCTGGGGCAGTTGCTGCGTCCTTATGTGTTTCCTTATATGGTTAAAGTCCCAAGTGTCGTTAAAGCGTTTGATCAGGGGTCGATCTTAATGGTGGTATATGGCGCGTTTAGTAGTGCTGTAATTGCAGGACTTTGGCATCAGGTCAGTGGTCTAACTTTATTATATCTGGTGCTGGCATGTTCGGTGCTGTTAACGATCGTCATGCTATTGGCTTTGTATTTACCAAAGTGGTTGGGCTTTAATCGTGCCGATCAAGTCACGATTTTCTTTTGTAGCTCAAAAAAAACCTTGGCGAGTGGCGTGCCAATGGCACAGATTCTGTTTATTGGACAACCCCTAGGTATGATTGTGTTGCCAATTATGATTTTTCACCAAATTCAGTTGATGGTGTGTGGCATGATTGCGAACCATTGGTCAAAATCAAAACAGGAATAGTTCGCAAAATTGAATTTTTTGGCGTATAATAGTCGCCACTTGTTGGCTTTGCTCTGACCGTTAGAGTCTCGGTGAGTCAAAAGAAATGGTCTGTTGTGGTGTTGATCTGCAAGTGTGAAAACACTTTGCTTTCCTCAGATTGAGAGTGATCAATTGCGATAACAGCTTAAGCCTTTCTTACTTAATAGGAGCATCGACCATGCGCGCCGATATTCACCCTAAATACGAAAACTTAGTTGCTACTTGTTCATGTGGTAACGTAATCGAAACTCGTTCTGCTCTTGGTAAAGAAACAATTTACCTTGACGTATGTTCAGCTTGCCACCCATTCTATACTGGTAAACAAAAGAATGTGGATACAGGCGGCCGTATCGACAAATTCAAACAACGTTTCTCTGGTATGTCACGTTCTATCAAACGTTAATATCAAGAAAGAAAAAAACGGGCAATATGCCCGTTTTTTTGTGACTATATTTTTATTAATAATGTATATAGTCTGCGATGTGCAAGACCTTATTGGTCTTGTACATCGGTTAAACGATCAAGTTTCTTCTGGAAATAGTTACCTTGCAAGAAGCGAGCCTCAACATTCCATGCATTTGCGAATAAATTCATATCATTCAGTTCCATCAAGAAAATTTCCACAGGTTTTTGACCGATAAAATGTAGGATTTTCTCTTGTAAGGTTGCAATGTCTTTATCTGAACTCAGCATTTTGGTGAGTTTGCTATGTAAGTTGAGATACTGGGTATCAATTTGCTGCAGCATGCTGTCGCTGTACAGCGAGTCGCCAAAACCACGAATTGAAATTTCGGCGCCATGTTGGCGTAGTAAGGCAATCTGTGGCTGTGCTTGAGAAAGATTCTGTTGGAGCGCCTGCTCTGAGAATTGCAAGATCAGTGGATGTGCTTGTTTACTACCAATAATGGTGAGTAGTTTTGCAACCAGCTCAGGCAACTGCTTATCATTTAATAGTACCTGATGATTTAGGTTAACAATCAGTTTTGCCTTAGGGTATTGGGTAATAAAATTGTGCAATTGTTTGCATGCTTCAACCAAAACCCAACGATCAAGTTGAACAGAGAGTTCGGTATCATCTTTAAGATCAGCCAGATCACTTAAATCTTGCCATTGATTGTTATAGATAAAGCCACCAGAAACTTCATAAGTATGCGTGTGCTGATCTTGTTTATCATAAAGCTGCTGATATTTAAGGTGGATATCACCCGCATCCAGTTTTTGTTTAAGCTCTTGTAGCAAGCTTAACTGGACTTTTGTTGGAATATGTTCGGTCGTCAAACCAATATCAGTATCAATTTTTGGACTGTTGAATACGGGTAAAGCTGCAGAGAATGCTTTGCTGAGAACTTGCTCAAAAACAGCCTCATCTGGAATGGCTTGTGCAAGTTCGCAATACCCTAATTTAAGGTGTAAAGGGAAGGTGTAATTTGCTGTTGCCAAAAGTTGGGGTTTTTGCAAGCTATTTAAACCGATCAGCAGTGAATTTAAAACATTCTTGGATTCAGCTTGAAATAATGCAACGAAGAGTGTGCTATCGACTTGATAGACAGGAACACTCACTTGTTCTTTGATAAAGTTTTGGATATTAGCAAAATATGCTTTTGTTCCGCGCCAATCATTTTGGAAAACTTCATTTGGGCAGCTAGTGAGACTAAATAGCACAATGGCATTGGCATTGGCTGGATGATTGGTCAGTTGTCGATTGAGCTGTTGTAAAGCTGTGCCTAGAGTCGAGACTTTTTCGGATGAAACAGTCGCTGCTGGCGGTTGAGCTATCACCTGAGCAGATGTAGGACACTCAATATTGAGTTGAATTTCCTCTTCATTGCCTGAAGGCAGAAACTCTAGGTGTAATGGATTATTCTTTACGGTTGAGTTTTGAGTACGAAGTTCAAATCGGCCTTGCTCAAATTGCCCTTGAGAGATCTTTTTAAAGCGGAGCTTAAATTGCCCTAAATCCTCGGGTTGTAACACGTCAAGAATTGGCAAGCCAATCAATTCATCCGCATTGCTAAAACCAAATAGGTTGGCATATTCAGTATTGGCACTGAGATGAATGCCTTCCTGTAAAATGGCAACAGCTTTATGTGTCTCTGCAACCAAAGATTGTGCTTGGGATTGAGCGACTTCCAGTTCATTGAGCAAGCGGTGCTCGGCCTGTACCAAGCGACTATAAGACAGGGCGCGGATCATGTTGATATAAAACGTTTCAGGCGTTTTAAAATTCACTACATCATAGATACCTTTATGAATATAGCCCTGGTATTGATCTGCATTGAAGTCATCAGGTTCTAATAGTAGAACAGGTAAACTTGGTTGGGATGAAGCCTGTATTAAGGAAAGCGTTTGTTCGATTTTTAGGTCATAGGCACGACCAAAAATCACAATATCCCAAGGTAAATTAAGCTGCTTTTCAAATGTTTTAAGATCATCTAACAAAGTGGCTTTAATTTGATGATCTTGTGCTTTAAAAATTGCCGCAATTTGATTATATCGAAGCTGATTGTCGTCAATAATCAGTAAGCGTGTTTCAGTGCGTTTTAGTTTTTTAGAGAGTAAAGAATTTCTCACTTCAATGCTTCCCATAAATCTTGATCAATTGTGTCCATATTTTTTTGAGCCATATATTTTTGCAGAACAGGGAGTTCTTCTTCATTTAGTAGTTCAAACTCAAATTGAACAAAACTCTGGGTAATTAATTGTGCGTTTAATAAATACACTTTGACTTCCTCTTTCCCCAATCTTAAATGAATAGCTTGGTGTTCTCTAAAAATTTGTGAACCCGGTAAAATTAATGTAGTTTTTGTTTCATCCAGATTTTGATTTTTTAATAAAAGTGTTGGATGATAATTGCTGATATGTCGATCTGCTTGTAAACGAACTGCACAAGGGAAAATCTCCTGTGCCAATACTTCCAAACCGAGTTCTAAACTTTTTTCGGTTGATTGTTTGAGCCAACGAATTACTCCTCCGCGCCAATGCCCATGTGATGTTTCTTTAACTAAAATATATTCGCCTGTTCTAAGATTCTTTGGTGCTTCTCCAGACCATTTAATACGGTAACCATTGACGCTGATATCCAGAATGTCAGCCTGATATACCGCTTTACTTTCCCGGCTTAGGCGTTGAATTGCTGACTCTTGGTTATCTGAAGTGCTTTTTTTGTCCCAAGCGGACATAAACTTCGATTCATTTTGCAGACCGTAACTATGGTCTAGCAATAAGGTTTCCGAAAAGTTTTTGGCTTTGGAAAGATAAAAGTGAGCGGTAAGCAAACCAAAACAGATATGCAGTTGCGCGGAATACTCATAACGTTCATGACGGCGTTCCGCGGTTGTGCCTAAGATGGTTTGCACATGAAATTTAAGCGCAGGGGTCAAATAAATTTTTTCATTCTTGGAAATGTATTCCGCATTTTTATGCAGTGTCGCCGTGACATGATCCAAAAGGCTATGGGTACTGATAAATATATTTGGATTAAAGCCTGAGCTTTGCTTTTTATTATAAATTGGTGGATGGTCTTTCGTGGTATCTACGACATATTTGGTTAAATCTGTTTCTTTAGATAGCACTTGAACCATTTTAGCCCAGTCAAAACTACACTGGAACAGAGCCTGGATTTCAGATTGACGGATTTGATTGGTATTAAAAATATCCATCAAAATTAATTGGGCGTAGGCTTGGCTAATGTTGCTAATAGCGCTTGGTTTACCCTGAGCTTGATCGAGGTTGGTATGCTGGTATTTATGCATGACTGCTGCATCATAGAGCTGATGTGCAATTAACCATTGTCCTGCAACAGGCTCGCTATACAACATATGTTGTTGATAGAGTAGTTGTGTTAGTTGTTGCAAGGATTGAAAGGTTGCAAGTGTTCTTGCCGTTTGCAGGTTCTTCTTTTGATTTAGAGCAAAAATAGAAAACTTTTGTTGATCGAGTTGATCGTTACTACGGCGTACGATATTGATATAAATAGCAGCAAAGTAACAACGCAATAACATCGCCAATTCGATGATGTGCTCATTGCGATCTGAACTGATCACACCTTGATTGAAAAAGTTTTTTTCCAGGCTGCCCAGAACGTTTTCAATGGTCGGATGTAGAACCTGTACTAAATCAAATCGCAAGGTTTCAGAACATTCTAATTCACTAAGTTCTAATAAGGCAGCAAATAACGCCTTCGAGGTATCACCTAACTGCATAATTGACAGGTTTGAGATCCATTCATTCAGACTTTTTGAATTGGTATCGCAAAAACTCAGTTTGTCTCGTCTTAAGACCGTTGGAATTTGAAAAATATCCGAAAAAGCATTATTCATCATTGTGTAATCAATCTCAGAACGTTTGAACCCCAAAAAGCGGTGTTTTATTTTTTTCGCCCGCAATTTCCCTGACAAGTTTAGGAACTAAATATCCAGGTAAACTCGCTAATACATCACTGTATATCTGATCTATCTCTGAAGATCTTAAATCAAAATGCTGAGCACCTTTGACTTTATCTAAAACATGAAGGTAATAGGGCATTACTCGTGCTTCAAATAAACGGAGACTCAAGGCATTGAGCGTTTCTGCAGAATCATTCACACCTTTGAGTAGAACCGCTTGATTCAGCACGGTTATATGGTGAAGTGATAACTGCAATAACTTCGAACAGGTGAAATCATCGAGTTCAGCTGCGTGATTTGAGTGTACCACTACTACAATGCGCAGCCTACTGTTTTTTAATATAGAAATCAGCTCTTCATCAATACGATTCGGGATCACAATCGGAACGCGTGAATGAATTCTCAATATCTTAATCTGAGGGAGAGATGCTAGACGTTCTAGCCACAAAGAAATTTTTCGATTATTGAGCGTCAGTGGATCACCGCCACTTAAAATCACCTCATTGATTTGTGGATTTTGCTCAATATATTGCTTGATGTTGATCCAGTCGTCATTTTTAGGAAGGTTGTCCTGATATGGAAAATGACGGCGGAAACAATAACGGCAGTGAATTGCACATGCACCGGTTAAAGTCAGTAAAAAACGCGATTGATACTTGTGTAAAACCCCAGCCATTTGATTGGCCGCTTCTTCGCCGAGCGGGTCGGTGACAAATTCGGGATGTTGTTCCAGTTCCAGATGGTGTGGTAATACTTGTAGCAATAAAGGGTCAAGCGGATCGCCAATGCTCATTTTTCCGACGAATGCACGCGGGACGCGCAATTTAAACTGTTCAGAGGCGAGGATTGCACCTGATAATAGCTGATCGGTAGATAACTCAAGCAGATTTAACAGCTCTAAAGGATCGGTAATTAGATCACTGAGTTGTGATTGCCAGTTTTGCTCTTGATGTAAATAGTTTATCATGCCATACGTTAAAAATAGTGTTAGTGTCACACCTGTGCGTGTAGTCTAACATTAATAGATTTGAGTTTTAAGTTTGGAGTGCGCCTTTCATGGCCTATTATTCTACAAATGATTTTAAAGCAGGCCTTAAGGTTATGCTTGATGGCAACCCATGTTCAATCATGGAAAATGAATATGTAAAACCAGGTAAGGGTCAAGCATTTAACCGTGTGAAATTACGTAACCTTCGCTCTGGTAAAGTATTAGAAAAAACTTTCAAATCAGGTGACTCTTTAGAAGCAGCTGATATTGTAGAAGTAGAAATGGATTACCTCTACAACGATGGCGAAATGTGGAACTTCATGGATCCTGTATCTTTCGAGCAAATCGCTGCTGATAAAACAGCAATGGGTGATGCTTCGAAATGGTTAAAAGACGATTCTAATGAAAAATGTACGATCATGTTATTCAATGGCGTACCTTTGACTGTAAGCCCACCGAACTTCGTTGTGCTCAAAATTGTTGAAACTGATCCAGGTGTTCGTGGTGATACTTCTGGCGGTGGCGGTAAGCCTGCGAAACTTGAAACAGGTGCTGTAGTCCGTGTTCCATTATTCGTACAGCAAGAAGAAAGTGTTCGTGTAGACACGCGTACGGGTGATTACCTAGAGCGTGCATAATTGTGAATGAGTGGCAGAGCTACTCAAGACATACAATTATCGAAGGGATGATTAAACAATCATCCCTTTTTTTATGCCAAAGTATTAGATAAATAATTGAAGCTAGAAGGTAAACTTACAAAGATATTTCTTCTACAGAAAATATGGAAAGGGAAATCTAAATAACCACGCGTTATGTATTTGAGAGGTTTTTTGAATGGAGACAACACAAGCAAAGTCATCACTTCCCTCAAAACTCCTATGGAGTTTGGTTGCCATTGTTGGGGCAATTTCATTTGGGATTTTGGCAGTTAGTCGTGGTGAGCATGTCAATGCAGTCTGGTTGGTTCTTGCGGCGGTCTGTGTATATAGCATTGCATATCGGTTCTACAGTTTATTTATTGCAAACAAAGTTTTTGAATTAAATCCTAAACGGTTAACTCCAGCACATCGCCTTGCCGATGGTCTGGATTATGTTCCAACCAATAAATACGTTTTATTTGGGCATCACTTTGCTGCTATTGCTGGTGCTGGTCCTTTGGTTGGGCCGATTCTGGCAGCGCAAATGGGTTATTTACCTGGAACAATCTGGCTTTTAGTTGGAGTGGTGATTGCAGGTGCTGTACAGGATTTTCTGGTTCTATTTATTTCAACACGCCGTGATGGCCGTTCGTTGGGAGAAATGGCCAAGCAGGAACTCGGTACTTTTGCTGGTGTCATTGTCATGCTCGGTACGCTTGGAGTCATGATTATTATCCTTGCGGTATTGGCATTAGTTGTAGTCAAGGCACTGGCACATAGTCCTTGGGGCGTATTTAGTATTGCAACTACCATTCCAATCGCGCTATTCATGGGCATTTACATGCGTTATTTGCGCCCTGGAAAAATTGCAGAGGTATCGATTATTGGTTTTGTACTAATGATGGCTGCAATTGTCTATGGGGGTGATGTTGCAAAAGATCCATATTGGGGCCAGTTATTTACCCTGAGTGGTACCCAGTTGACATGGGCGTTGATTATTTATGGTTTCATCGCGTCAGTTTTACCCGTTTGGTTGTTATTAGCACCACGTGATTATCTTTCTACTTTCCTAAAAATCGGTGTGATTGCAGGTTTGGCGATCGGGATTATCTTTGCGATGCCTGATTTGAAAATGCCAGCGGTAACGCATTTCATTGATGGCACAGGGCCTGTATTTGCAGGTAGTTTATTTCCTTTCTTATTTATTACCATTGCCTGTGGTGCGATCTCGGGCTTCCATGCCTTGGTGGCTTCAGGGACAACACCAAAACTGGTCGATAACGAAGTCAATATTCGTATGATTGGTTATGGTGGGATGCTCATGGAATCCTTTGTCGGGATCATGGCCATGATCTGTGCAACGGTACTTGATCCGGGTGTCTATTTTGCGATTAATGCACCTGCGGCAATTCTGGGAACAACGGTCGATACTGCTGCGGAAGCAGTACGTAACCTTGGCTTTGTCGTTAGTCCTGAAATGCTGACTTTGTTGGCACAAGAAGTGGGCGAGAGCTCAATTCTATCACGTACAGGTGGTGCACCAACCTTCGCGATTGGTATGGCGCATATCATTTCTGAAATTTTCAATAGCCGTTCAATGATGGCATTCTGGTATCACTTTGCCATTTTATTTGAAGCCTTATTCATTTTAACTGCGGTAGATGCAGGAACACGTGCCTGTCGTTTCATGGTGCAGGATACTGTGGGTATCGTAGTGCCAGCAATTAAACAATCAAGTTCATTCTTTGGGAATTTGGTCGGAACGTTTGTCGCGGTAGCGGGTTGGGGCTTCTTTGTCTATCAAGGCGTTGTTGACCCATTAGGCGGGATTAACTCCTTGTGGCCATTATTCGGTATCGGTAACCAGATTCTTGCCTCTATGGCGTTGATTTTGGGGACAGTTATTCTATTTAAGATGAAGAAAGAGAAGTATGTATGGGTCACCATTGTCCCGACTATTTTCTTGTTTATTACCTCAATGACTGCAGGCTGGCAGAAGATTTTCCATGAAAATCCGAAGATTGGCTTCTTGGCACAAGCGAACCGTTTCTCGGATGCGATTGCGCGTGGCGAAGTGCTTGCACCAGCCAAAACAGTGGCTGAAATGCAGACCATTGTGATGTCGAACCAGATCAATGCTGCGTTGTGTGGGTTCTTTATGATTGTTGCAATCGTGATGGTGATTGCTTCTATTGGCATCGTACGCCGTGCTTTGGCAAGTCCAACGCCTACTGCCAATGAAGCACCTGCGGTTTATTCAGAAACACCGATGACTGCGAATAGCATCAAAGGAGAGTAAGTATGGATTTTAAAATTGCCCGACAAGGTGGTTCAGTGATTGTGAAGATTATTAAATTCACCATCATGTCACAGAAGCATTTGCTATTGTCGCCAAAGAATTGGTCACGCATCGCCGTACTGTGGCAACGTTTACAGCAAAGTTTTCGTCTCATGGTTGGTGTACCTGATTATGAAACCTATGTTGAGCATATGAAAGCACATCATCCGGATTTAACTCCCATGGATGCCAAGACTTTTTATCGTCATTGTATCGATGCGCGTTATCCTTCAGCGGGTGGCAATATGAAAAAATGTCCTTGCTAGAAATCAATTGATTTCGTTGAAAAAAAACCAAAACAGTGTATGTTGAAGCATGCACTGTTTTATTTTGGGGAGAATATGATGTGGGGCATGGGTCAGACTTCGGTTCAGGACAAAAAACAGCAAAATCAGTCATTAGAACAAGATATCAGAAGTTTTGCACAGAAGATTGAGCACTTTTTAATTGAAGTGAATCAGCTGATTTTAGATAAACCTCAGCAAACTAAATTGGCTTTGACCTGTTTATTGGCAGGTGGGCATGTACTGTTTGAGGATCTACCAGGATTGGGGAAAACCACCTTGGCCAGTGCTCTGGCGCGTCTGGCAGGATTGCATTTTCAACGGATTCAATTCACCAATGATATGTTGGCCAGTGATGTGATTGGCATCAATATTTTTAATCAAAAAGAACATGTGTTTGAGTTTAAGCAAGGACCGGTGTTTACTCAGATCTTACTTGCGGATGAAATTAACCGCTGTAGTCCTAAGACCCAAAGTGCGTTACTCGAAGCGATGGAAGAAGGTGCTGTGACTGTAGATGGGCTACATTATGCGTTACCACAACCTTTCTGGGTACTGGCAACGCAAAACCCGCTGTTCCAAAGTGGAACCTATGCATTGCCAGAGTCTCAACTTGACCGTTTCCTGATGCGTTTGTCACTGGGCTATCCATCTCGTCAGGCAGAAAAGTTACTATTGCAGCAAAGCTCTCGCCAAGTGCTGATTCATCAATTAGATGCCGTGTTTAATCAAGCTGATATCTTACATTTACGTGAGTTAGCAAAGCAGGTTTTCCTCAGTGATGCAGTGCTCAACTATATTCTGGATCTCGCTGCTGAAACACGTAAGCAACGTCATGGGCTGTCTACACGTGGTGTACTTGCACTGAAGGCTGCAGCGCAAGCCTATGCCTTGGTTGAGGGGCGCAGTTTTGTCACGACTGATGATGTGCAAACCGTATTTGTCGCTGTTACGGCGCATCGTATTAGTTTGGGTGAAACCGAGGTACAACAACTTTTGCAGTCGGTTGAAGCATTGTAAGCGAGTATAGGCATATGCAAACTGGATTCAAACAGCAGCTTAGCCAATGGATTGCCAAACGCTTTCAGGTGGGTGTCAGTAAAACGCTACGACAAAAAGATGTATTGGTTTTTATCTATAAGCAAGGCTTTTTATATTTAATCCTGATTCTGATTACCTTTATTGCAGGGATTAACTATGCCAATAACCTGATTTTAGGATTTTGTTTTTTAATCAGCGCCATTTTGTGTATCAGTTTTTATCTGACCTTTAAACAATTACATGCTTTGCAAATCGATGTTGTGATACCTGAGGTTGGGCAAGTCGATCAAACACTCATTTTAAAGCTCCTATTTAAGCAGCCTGTCAGTTCAGCACGTTATTTGAGAATCCAGTGGCAAACTCAAGAGCAACTTCTTTATCTAGACCAGACTCAACACAGTATTGAACTGCCTGTTGTTGTTACGGTACGTGGATACTATGAATTTGAGACCATTAAAATTTATTCGACTTACCCTTTGGGCTTAGTTCGGGCTTGGACTTATTTATCGCCAAAACAAAAAATATGGATTGCCCCCAAAGCTTATGATTGGCAAAAAGAACATAAAAGCCAACCAACTTCAGCACATGATCGTCTGGATGAATTTAAGGAGCTCAGAGGCTTTCAACAAGGCGATTCTTATCAGAATGTGGCTTGGAAACAGGTGGCGCGTGGGCAGGGTTTTTTGATCAAAATGTTTGAGGCTCAGGCCAGTCATCAACATTTGGAAATTGATTATCAACAGATTCCAGCACAAGGTCATGAAGAAAAATTAAGTTTTATGATGGGCTTGGTCGAACAATGCGAACAATTGGGTGATGATTATGCCTTGATTTTACCGCATGCACGTTTGGAAAGTGGGCAAGGGCAGGTTCAGTTGATTAAAGCAAAACTTTTATTGGCGCAGGCTTAATGATGACGCAACAAATCTATTTCTGTGTGTTGGCTGCATTAACTTTGGTCTTGCTGGGGCAAGTTGCTTTTGTACCTGTCACTTTAACAGGCGTGTGGGCTGTCATCTGGTTGCTGTTAGTGCGTCGCTATCGTCAACAGCGTTACAGTGCATTTCCAAAATGGTTCTTGCTGCTTTTTATTTTATTGTGTTTAGGCTTGGTCTATTTCAACTATCAAACCTTATTGGGGGTTGAAGCCGGAGTTGCCTTTTTAAGCACGTGTTTATTTGCCAAATGTTTAGAAGCGAAAAACACACGTGATTTATTAATCATCTTTAATTTTGCCTTATTCGTCAGTGCGAGTTTGCTGTTACATAGCCAAGCATTTTGGATGGCTATGATTGTTTTTGCTACATTTGTGATGTGTTTAGTCGGCTTGTATCGAATCCAGACGGGATTATTTAATCAAAATAAATTGTCATCCAATCAACTGAAGCAAGATGTTAAACAAATTCTTAAATTTGTTGGAATCGCAATTCCTTTCTTTCTGATTCTATTTATCTTTTTTCCTCGCTTACCACCACTCTGGGCGGTTCCAATTCAAGGTAATCAAGCCACTACAGGCATGAGTGATCGCATGTCACCAGGAGATATTGCTCAATTATCACAGTCTTCGGCTTTGGCCTTTCGGATTGTAGCTGATATGTCGCAATTTCCAAGTCGATCTGAGCTGTACTGGCGAGCTTTGGTGTTGGATCAATATGATGGCAGTACATGGACCAGTAGTGACTTTAATCAGCAGATTAAAAATGTGCAGTCCACACCACGGAGTGTGCCTTATCAATATTTATCGGCAGATGAGCAAGCCAACTGGATTATGGGATTGGAATACTCGATTCCACAGGAACGCTATTTGCAGTTGTATCAAGACAATAGTATTCGCCCGACTAAATTGGTTAAGCGCAATGTACCTATACAAATGTTGTGGTTAGGACCTAACTCAGGCGAAGCAATTTCCCTACCACCACGTCAACTTGAGTTAAATCTCAAATTTGATTCGAATCGTGATGAAAAAGCACAGCAATTGGCACATCAGCTTTTTGAACAGAGCCAGAAGCAACCTGAAAAATATCTACAATCTGTGCTTTCTTGGTACCGAAAAAGTGGCTTTGTGTATACCTTAACACCAGGTACTTTAGGTGGCGATCGTATTGATCAGTTCTTGTTTTCCAGTCGCAAAGGTTTTTGTGAACACTACGCCTCAAGTTTTGTCATGCTGATGCGTTATGCCGGCATTCCAGCACGGGTGGTAATAGGCTATCAAGGTGGGCAATTAGCACTTGATGGGCAGAGCTGGGAAGTACGCCAGTTAGATGCACACGCATGGAGTGAGGTTTATCTCAATGGAAAATGGAAAAGAATTGACCCAACAGCCATGATTGCACCGCAACGAATTGATACAGGCATGCAAAATTATCTGGCACAAGACCAGACGGTATGGGGAGATGAAAGCAAGGCTTGGCGCTTACAACAGTTTAAGTTTTTAAAAAATATGCGGATTTGGAGTGACTATTTAAGCTATCAATGGCAAAGCAAAGTCGTAGGCTATGATGCAGAGAAGCAGAAAAACTGGTTGTCCCGACTCGGTCTGGATTCAAGTTATACTTATGTAATCGTTTTGATTGCAGGCACTGGTACGATTTTAGTGATCTATGTGGGGGTTTATTGGTGGAGACAAACACGACAGCAGGCAGATTATCAAAGAGCGGTATTTAAGTTTCAAAAGCAGTTGCCTAAACATTTGCATAAGCAACCCGCAGAGACTTTTCAGGTGTGGATGCAGCGTTTAGCAGATCAGGTTCAGAACAAACAGGTATTTGAACAAGCAATTGTGTTATATCAACAAATTGTTTTTTTAGAGCAAAAAGATAGCGGAAATATTCAAGAGTTTAAGCGCTTGCTTAAAGACTGTGCGATTGCACTAAAACAGTCGTAAAAAAACTTGTGAAGCTCATAAAAAATGAATATGATGCTTCTCATTCTAGGTGTATAGCTCAGTTGGTTAGAGCGCTACGTTGACATCGTAGAGGTCTCCAGTTCGAGTCTGGATATACCTACCAAGATTTATCAAAGACTTATAAGCGAATCAGCGGCTTATAGGTCTTTTTTTATGTCTATTTGACATGGTTTATTCTTGGTGGTGGGTGCTGAACAGTATTTTAGGCTCTTTACGACAAATCTTCGACAAGATGAAACTGCCAAAACCAAGAAAAAGAGGGGCTTATAACGAGCTTATGTCTAAAAGCTATCTTTAGATTTCAGTTATTTTAAACTTTAACTCTACCGATTTTATAGTCAAGAAATTATAAACATCTTTTGAATAATGTTGATGCATTTTATTCAAATAGTTGAACACCTTGGCTCTATTGTTTGACTTGGGCCAATATTTATGAGCCAATTTCATTATTATTCAAATATTTTAGCTACCTGAAAATTGAAGCACTTAGCGTTTTCTGGCTCTGTGTTTCAGGTTCAATTATTGAAAACATTTAGGTTAGTACGGCTTTATATAATATGTGAATATGAGGAATACTTAACTTGGCGCATAGAAAAGCCCAGAAGAGCTTTTCTATGCTTTCATTTTAATGATAAAGAATAGCCTGATTTATTGCATGAATTACTTCATCAATATAATTCTCATCTTCGCTTTCAAGCGCTTGTAGCTCAGAAGCGGATGTTTTAAGGACCACATAGTATTTATGTTTAACTAAAAATCCAACACCAATAAGAATAAGGCCGACTATTATAACAGCAGTTAAATTACTGCCTGAAATACCAGCGAGAAGAAAGATTACACCGCAAATCCACCACCCGAGTTTTGGCGCTTTCTTAAGCCTTTTATCTACAGAAGTGATATTACGGACAGCATAAGTTTGATTGTTTACAATAAATCTTGCATTTGTAACACTTACATTACCACTTGAAAAAAGCGTTTGTTCTGGTTTTTGTACTGCTGACAATTTTTAGTACCCATTGTAAATTTATGTAAGAAGGTATTTTATTGAAAAAAATTAATCAAGCAAGGCTTTTAATAAACGACTTTTAAATCCACTTTATATTGATAGAAATATACCAAAACCCCCAAGTATTAATTTAAATGATAATTGCCTGACTCTTATACTGTGCTTCAATCTCTGATTTATTTAGTTATTTTAGTTCAATTTTGATTTATTGAGTAATCATTATGGAGCAATTAAAAGTAGGCGATGCTATGGGGTTGGAATCAGCTCCTAGCCTAATAACTATTATTACTATTCATGACGAAAATCCAGATGTGAATGGAAAGATAAAAAGGAGAAAAAGTGATAAATTTCGCTTAGAGGCCATAATAATATTTGAAATGATGTTAATTTTTAATCTAAAAAATAGAACAGCTTCTTTTATTGAGAATAACTTTTCTTGAATATATAAGTAAGTGGGATTAGAGGGGAGTTTGAGAAGAATTCCTCATATGTATTAGAAAATAAAATACTATGCTCAACATTTTTTAGTGAAAGGCGCTGTAATTTTTATGAGATATTCGGCCCTTGACTCACTCGATGGTTGGTGCTAATTTAAACAATAAGGAAGTCATATACTATTTGGGATTTAAGAGAAATCTTGCCTAAATGAACAAAGATATGATGACCTGAATACACAGCTAACAACGAACGAAACGGTTTAGATCGTTTTTAAAAATGTTCAAGGTTGTAGAAAAGCCCGTTAATCGGGCTTTTTTAATGCCTACAATTTTAAGGGACTTTAGGTGATATCCTTAATGAAATAGAACAATAGAAATAATAGGGGGTGGCGATGCTGATGTTTATCATTTTAGTTATTGTGATTGGTCTCGTTTTATTGTTTTTCTTCGCACAGAGCACTAGCACTACACCAGATTCTTCTGATTATAACGATTCATATTCTTCGACCACATCTAGCGGTGACTCATTTCAAGATAATGATGATAGACGTATGGATGATTGTAGTTTTAATACTGAATCAAATTCTGATTCAAACAGTTGTGATAGTAGTAATGATTAAAAAGCTTGTACCCCTTGAGGGGAAGAGGTACAAGTCAAACTGGGCTTAAGGTAGGTCAAACCAGATCATTTGACTGTCTTGCAATGCAGTAATGGTTGTAGTCTCATCAAACAATAATGCATCACCTACTTTTACCAAATGATCGGCAATCATCACTTCACCTGAAATCACATGCACATAGTTTACTTTTTTCTGTGCTGTAATTTCTAAATGTTGATCTTTTTCAAGAACCGCAGTTTTCACTTCAGCATTTTGACGGATCGACATTGGCGCAGATTCATCACCAGCAATCAAGTGCCATTGGTTTGGATGATCTTTTGGATTGAGTTGAATTTGCTGATAGGTTGGATCCGCATCTTGCACATTGGGTTGGATCCAGATCTGTAACAGATGCACCGCTTTATCATGCTTGTTCATTTCACTGTGAGTGACCCCAGTTCCAGCGCTCATCAACTGCCATTCACCGGCATTGATTTGGCCTTCATTACCCATACTGTCTTTATGGGAAATGGTGCCATCAAGTACACAGGTCAAGATTTCCATATTGTCATGGGGATGAGTACCGAAACCATTATGTGCAGCAACCGTATCGTCGTTAATCACGCGTAGTGCGCTGACGCCCATGTATTTTGGGTCATACCAGCTTCCAAATGAAAAGCTATGATAAGTGTCTAACCAACCTGCTTTGACATGACCACGGTTTTCACTACGATGTAGATAAGCATTCATCTTTCATCTCCCAAATTATTATGTATTGCTTAATGCTTATATTATCGATTCATAATAGGGATGAACAGTCTTTTAATGCGACATATTGTTCTATAAATAAGATGATTCAATCGTGTGTATTTTCTTGGATAAAATAAAAAAGGCTGAATAAAAATATTCAGCCTTTTCAAATGGGTAAATTAATTTACTCATCTGTTATTTTGATTTGTTTTCCAATTGTGGAATTGCAGAACCTTGGCCAACTGCAAGCAAACCTGTTTCAGTATAGATACCGAGTTTTGCACGGGTATCGGTAATGTCAAGGTTACGCATGGTTAACTGACCGATACGATCCATTGGCGTAAACATCGAATCGCCTTTCTCCATGGTTAAACGCTCAGCTTCATACGTGAGGTTAGGAGATTCGGTGTTCATGATGGTGTAGTCATTACCGCGACGTAATTCTAAAGTGACAGTTCCAGTAATCGCTTTAGCAACCCAACGTTGTGACGTTTCACGAAGCATGAGCGCTTGAGAATCGAACCAACGGCCTTGGTAAAGTAGGCGACCTAAACGTAAACCATTAATGCGGTATTGCTCAATCGTATCTTCATTATGAATACCTGTGACCAAGCGCTCATAAGCGATATGTAATAAAGCCATACCCGGTGCTTCATAGATACCACGAGATTTCGCTTCGATGATACGGTTTTCGATTTGGTCAGACATTCCTAGACCATGACGACCACCGATACGGTTCGCTTCAAGAATGAATTCAACAGGATCTTCGATACGTTGACCATTCAGTGCCACTGGCATACCTTGTTCAAAAGTAATGCTCACTTCTTCAGGCTGGATTTCAACGTCGTCTTTCCAGAACGCAACGCCCATGATCGGGTCTACGATTTTGATACCAGCATTTAAATATTCTAAATCTTTGGCTTCGTGCGTCGCACCCAACATATTCGAGTCAGTTGAATACGCCTTTTCTTTTGACATTTTATAGTCAAAACCATTGTCGATTAAGAATTGCGACATTTCGGCACGGCCGCCTAACTCATCAATAAAGGTTTGGTCTAACCAAGGCTTATAGATTTTAAGCGCAGGGTTAGTTAATAAACCGTAACGATAGAAACGCTCAATATCGTTACCTTTATAAGTCGAGCCGTCACCCCAAATGTTGACGTCATCTTCTTTCATCGCGGTAACAAGCATTGTACCTGTCACTGCACGACCTAAAGGTGTGGTATTGAAGTAAGGTAAACCACCCGTGCTGATATGGAATGCGCCACATTGAATTGCAGCAATCCCTTCAAGTGCAAGTTGTAAACGACAATCGATTAATCGAGCTTTGACTGCGCCGTACTGTTCAGCTTTCTTTGGAATAGCATCATAGTCATCTTCATCAGGCTGGCCCAGATTTGCAGTATATGCATAAGGCTCTGCGCCTTTCTGTTTCATCCATAATAAAGCTGCTGAAGTGTCTAAACCACCAGAGAAGGCAATCCCAACTTTTTTACCTACTGGTACATGCTGCAAGATCGTTGCATTATCAGTCATTGCTAGTCCTAACTATTTCGAAATAGGCACCCTAATACATCGGTGACCAAAGAGAATTTATACGCTCAGTACTATATCACTTTTCAAATCAATTTTTTTTCTGTTGGGAAAGGAATTCTTTTTTTTTCATTTGAAAAATAGATTAACAACAGAAAAATATAAAGTTTTACGATAAGTATTCAGCATAAGGTGTTAACAGGCGTTGAACTTTAAAAGGTCTTCAGTGAAAAGTAGGCAAATACCGTTGATAAAAAGTATCTCGTTCAAAGCGAATCATTTAAGCCAATAAATTGTTTCTCAATCGGTGTGAACACATGATCATGGCGTGCAATCAGATAGAGCCCGATATCTCGATACTGCTCAGGCGTTTCCCGATAATATTGAATGTTATATTTTTCGATCAATGATTTGGCAATCATCGAGATGCCCATACCCAATTGGGTAAAATGAATTAAGGCTTCATGATCATAAATATGAGTGAGTTCACCTTTTTTAAGCTTATAGTCTGTGTAGATACTCTCTAAGGTTGTGGCATAGCAGCATTGTTCAGACGCGAGCAAGATATTTTGATGATTCAGACATTCCTCCAGACTGTCATGGTTGATCATGTTTTTACCGATAATGACCAGTTGATCTTCTGCCTTTTGAATATATTGTAGATTTTTATGTTTAGGATGTCCCAGGGCATACGCAATATCCAGATTGCCCGCTAAAATCTCATCCTCGATGTAACCTGTTGGACCTGTCTTCATGGTAATCGAAAGGTCAGGATAGGCTTCATAGAGCTGGCTAAAAGAGGGGTGAAAACGCATACCGCCTAGACTGGTATTGGTGCCAAAGCGCAGTACATTTTCTTGTTGATAGATCTTATTTTCAGTTTCTTCCCACGTAAAAATCATTTTTTTGTATTGAGCATACAAATTCATGCCTGATTCAGTCAGTTCCACACCTTTGGGCTTGCGAATGAACAATTGGCGTTTATAGTGATTTTCAATCTTTTTTATTTTGGCAGTCATATTAGACTGTAAATAATTGAGCTTATTTGCCGCAGCAGTAATGCTTTTTAGCTCGGCCACAGTCACAAAAGATCGGATATCGCTAATATCAATATTCACGGCAAGTCCTCAATATCTGAGCCATTCAAGAAAAGCATGAAAAATCATAATGGCATCAAAAAAAATGATGTATCTATTAAAACATAACATTATTCATGATGTCATTTGTTTTATACACTAAGCAGACTTTCTAGCGGTTGAGTACCAGATGTGAATATTCGAGTCGTCAGTGCAATTACATTGCTGTGTTTGGTCTGGGGTTCGTTATGGGGCTTGGTCAAGCATAGTTTACAAGTTTTCCCAGCATTCTTATTTATCTCTACGCGATTGATTTTAGCAGCATTAACCTTGATGCTAGTACAACGGATTTTAAAAAAATCTATTTTGCCACGGCCAGCTGAGTGGAAGCCTTTGATCATTTTAAGCATGTTGATCTGTTTTGGTTTCTATGCCACCCAGACTTTTGCCATGCAATTTGTAGATTCAGGTTTATCTGCAGTACTGGTTTTTACCATGCCAATTTTTATTGGGGTATTGGCACATTACTTCTTAAATGAACGATTGAATCAGCAGAAAGTTATTGGACTGGTTCTTGGAGCATTGGGATTGATCGCAATTCTCTGGCCGCAACTGCATCATGTGCATCTGAATATGTCATTGCTGGGACAAGTGTTATTGATTGGTTCAGGGTTCTTTTGGGCATTATCAACCGTTTTTATCAAAAAGAATTTTGCGAGTTATGACAAAATCAAGTTGACCATTTGGCAGCTTTTGCTGGGTGGCAGTCTCATGTTCATCATGGCTTTATGCTTTGAGCCTGTTGATGCTCAAGTTTGGTTGAATCCTTTAAATGAATCAGCACTCTTTTATATTGCAGTGATTGGAACTGGTTTTGCATTTGTGCTTTGGAACTGGATTGTCAGTCAGGTGGATACCTTTGTGGCTTCGATCTCAATTATGTGTATTCCAATTTTGAGCCTGTTTTTTGGCTCTTTGATCTGGCATGAGCCTTTAAGCTTAAACATCTTAATAGGCGCGGTCTTGATTTGTTTGGGAATCGTGATGAGTTCTTTAAAAATGAAAGTGCCAAAAGATCCTCTTGCTTATTCGGGTCATCAGCAGCATTGATTTGTTTTTATATCCGTATTTGATTGGAGAAATAGTCGTTTTATTCCTTAAGTGAGACTGGAAAGATTTAAGTTTGCACCTCAAAGCAGCCATAGCAATATGGCTGCTTTTTTATGTTTGGTTTTCATTAGATTGCAATGCTGAATAGACAGCATCAAGATGCTTGTTGAAGCTGAATTGACACTTTCAACCATTAAATTTTTATCTAGGGTCATCCCAAATCAACAAAAAAGTATTAAAGTACTATGCAACAAGTTGCAAAGCCAAAATTAAGAAGGAATATCATGACTAGCTATGCAAATATCTTAAAACCATTACATTTAGGTTTTACCACCATTAAAAACCGCGTGGTAATGGGTTCAATGCACTCAGGTTTAGAAGATCGTTTCTTTAACTATCCAAAGCTCGCTGCTTATTTTGGTGAACGGGCGAAGGGTGGGGTTGGCTTAATTATTACTGGAGGTATTTCTCCAAACCGTCAAGGCTGGTTACTCCCTGCAGGCGGAACCATGAATAGCTTGGCAGATATTCCTCATCATCGTCTTGTGACTCACGCAGTGCATAAGCATGGTGCAAAAATCTTGATGCAGATCCTGCATTCTGGCCGCTATGGTTATCACCCATTTTCAGTGTCATCGTCACCAATTCAGGCTCCGATCAATCCCTTTAAACCACGTCAGATGTCGGATTCTCAAATTTTGGCAACCATTGAAGATTATGCCCGTTGTGCAAGCTTGGCAAAAAAAGCAGGCTATGATGGCGTAGAAATCATGGGTTCAGAAGGTTATTTAATTAACCAGTTCCTCAGCAGCCATGTCAACAAACGTACTGACCGTTGGGGTGGCGATATTGAAAATCGTATGCGCTTCCCTGTAGAGATTGTCAAAGCGATCCGGGCCAAAGTCGGTGAAAAATTCATTATCGCATTCCGTCTCTCTTTGCTTGATCTGGTGCATGACGGCAATACCATGCAAGAAGTGATCGTGGTAGCTAAAGCATTAGAGAAAGCAGGGATTACGTTGCTTAATACAGGGATTGGCTGGCATGAAGCCCGTGTACCTACGATTGTGACTTCAGTGCCACGTGCCGCATTCGTCGACTATACTGCAGCGGTAAAACAGCATGTATCAGTTCCTGTGATTGCATCCAACCGTATCAATATGCCTGATGTTGCTGAAGAGATTATTGCTTCTGGCAAGGCTGATATGGTGCAAATGGCGCGTCCATTCTTGGCAGATGCTTATTGGGTGAATAAGACGGCTACCAATCGTGTGGATGAAATTAATACCTGTATCGCATGTAACCAAGCCTGTCTGGATCATGCATTTAAGAATGAACGTGTCAGCTGTTTGGTCAATCCACAGGCTTGTCATGAAACAGAACTGGTTTATATCAAAACTAAAAAACCAAAACGTATTGCCGTTGTCGGCGGTGGTGTCGCTGGGATGTCAGCTGCAACTGTGGCTGCAAGCCGTGGTCACGCCGTAACGCTGTTTGAAGCCAATCATGATGTCGGCGGTCAGTTTAATTTAGCCAAGGTCGTTCCAGGGAAAGAAGAATTTCATGAAACGATTCGTTATTTTAAAGTGCAGTTGAAACAGACAGGTGTAGATGTCCGTTTAAATACACGTGTAAGTCGCGAGCAGTTAGAACGTGAAGGTTTTGACGAAGTGGTTGTTGCAACAGGTGTTGTACCGCGCGCATTAAAAATTCAAGGTAGTACCGCACCTCAGGTGTTGTCATATGCAGAAGTATTACGCGGTGCAGAAGTGGGGCATAAAGTCGCCGTGATTGGTGCAGGCGGGATTGGCTTTGACGTATCAGAGTTCCTGTTAAAACCACCACATCAACCTCAGCCACAACCTTTGGCTGAATGGCAACGTGAGTGGGGGGTTGATCCAGATCCTAACTATATCTCTGAAGGCGGGATGCAGCGTCCAGAAGTTGAGCTTCCCGTGCGTCAGATCTATTTATTGCAGCGTAAAACCACACCGCTTGGGATTGGTCTGGGTAAGACCTCGGGTTGGGTACATCGTGCACAGTTGAAAAAACATGCGGTGCGTATGCTGCGTGGTGTACAGTATAAAGCCGTGACCGATGAGGGTTTGTGGGTTGAGCATAATGGCCATGATCAATTATTGCGTGTAGATACCATTGTCGTATGTGCAGGGCAAGAGTCGGTGAAAGATCTCATGCCTAAAGACGGTGAAAATACTTCAGCGAACTACCATATTATTGGTGGTGCCAAGCTTGCAGCTGAGCTTGACGCCAAGCGTGCGATCCGGGATGGTGCTGAATTAGCCGCAAAACTCTAAAATTGATGAAACATTATGCATTTGAATACATTGCAGTTAAATTTCTCTTGTATAAAGAGGGCAAGCTTTGTATTCTTACGCACATGGAAGCGTGGCAGAGCGGTTTAATGCACCGGTCTTGAAAACCGACGAGGGTGTGAGTCCTCCGTGAGTTCGAATCTCACCGCTTCCGCCAAATATTTAAATAAGCCCTTGTTTTTACAAGGGCTTGTTTTTTATCTATGATTTTACCCCTCAACCTACCCCTCATCAAACATTGGATTAGGTGATATCTAAAGAGACATCTTTTTACTTATTTGGACATCATATTAGTTGAAAGAAAATTTCTAGTAGAATTCCAAACTGATTTTAAGGTGGGGAATTTTGCAAATATCCACTTTGGTCTTATGCTTGAATGGTCTGTTGTATTTGGTTTTTTACTGTTGCTTATCTTTACTTTCATCTTGGATGAGTTTTCTTGATCTTATACATTCTGTTTATGAGATTTTATCGATTCATAATTATGGGCAGACTGTAAAAAAATAAATCTACCCATATTCTTTAGATGCTTGTAAGTGATGTTAAACCCATAAATTTGATGATACTGGTATATCATACGGACTGTTAAGTTGTCTGCATCCTTACAGATTGATGATCTCATATAAATTTTCTGGTGATAAATTTTTCACCATATCATTTAGACCTTTACTTAGACTTGCTTTACTAAATGTATGTTCATAAAGTATGTCCCTCATACCACAAGTGATAAATATTGTTGCTTTTTTAGGCTTTATGGTTTTTATATCTTTATCATTTTCAAGTAATTCATAAAGCGTTTGGAACAAATCGGAAAAATAATCCATGCCTGTATGATTGATTGAGTTGCGACGATCTTGATTGATAGCATTCTCAATTATAGTTTGGTTTGCAGAGCCGTGAATTTCACTTAGCATAAATTTAGAATAATTCGCTGATTCAAACTGCTGGATGTTACCCTTGTTGATCTTTGTTTCAAAAATTTTATCGTAGTAAATCAGGCTGATTAGCGCAGTAAGAATTGCATCAGCTCTTTTGAGTACTTCAAGTGAATTTGCACAATCATCTAAAATGATGCTCAAGCTATGAATTTTTTCAGAAACCTTATTGTCAATAATAGGCTGGGCATCTGTCCCATTTCTCTGATTATCTAATCTTGTAGCCATAAATTCATGTATAAATTTACTTAAAAGCACAGGCAGATTGCTAACATCCTCTTCTAGATTTAGATGAAGATTTATGAACTTTGAAGGTGGCAAATTGGCATCTAACGGAGAGCATCCAATAAATGATTTTGTGGACTTCTGTAGTGGTGTACCATAAATTTTCAATCCTTTAATTGCATTCCTAACTTCGTGATATGAAGGGACTTGAGTTATATTTGTGCCTTTTATATCTTTGCTATTCTTAAAATTATGATATTCAATATAAATTTTAAGATAATCCAAAAATAGAGATTTAATATCCCAGAATGGTAACAAGTCAGGTAAGAAATACTTTTCGTTCAAAATACGTTTGAGGTTTGTCGAAAAATTGGGGAATTGTGTCCATTCTTCATAACTTTTGATGTTTTCCCAAAATATGCAATAAAGTTCTTCAAATATTGATGTTAGTTCATCTGGTTGAAGTAAATGGTTTAACAAAAATATATCTTCATCCACTAATTGCCTTGTTTGACAATATCCCATTACATGGTTGAGTAACTGTCTGCCAAAGACAATTATCTCTACTTCAATCTTGATTTGCTCAATAGGTAGTGACTTTCTTTCTTTATATTTTTCAGTTAGCAGGTTGACCAGTTGCCTCAATATTACATCCCTAATACGTATTAACTCGTTATACAGATTTGGGAAAGTTGCTTGAAACTCTCTTGCTTTTACAGCTTGCTTTACTAATTTTTGCATTACAGGGTGAGCTATTCTGTAAATTTCATGATCGAAGACGGGATTACTCATTTAAATACGCTACTTAACAATTGTGAATCTTGTTTTGCTGATGTTTCTGAGGATTCTAGAGCATATTTATATCCGAAGACATCCACATCAGGTTTAAATCGGAGTAAACAATGCAAACCTCAGAAACCAAAAAAAATCAGATTCTTAGAATGAAAGGAGTAACAGAATTAGTCTGTTTAAGTAAATCAAGTCTGTATGACAAAATGAACCCGAAATCCAAGAGATATGATTCGTCTTTTCCTCGTCCGATTAGATTGGGACTATCAGCCGTTGGTTGGTTAGAGCAGGACATAATTGATTGGATCAATTCAAAAAAAAGCTAACCAGATTAGCAAGATATCTTTACAACTCTCACATACCCTATTAACCCTTATAACACTGTAATTCCTTGATTTCGAGGTCATGGGATTACAGTGATTTTTACGCCTGACCATTTGTGTTACTTATATGATCAGTATATCTAATAATATTAATTATTATATAAATTGACTTAATTAACAAATTGTTAGGTGTAATTACGTACAGAGAAGTTCATTATTATGAATCAATCATCCTATCTTATGAGTAATAATCAAACACCTGCTTTAGCACATGAATACTTAACACAAGTACCTGAACACTTTCTAAATCAGCAGACTGAAATAACTGATACTGATTCATCTAATCAGCCCATTCAGATTACAGCACCATTGGAAGAGCAACAGTCTTTACTCAATTCAATGTATGAAGAATGCTTCAATGCAGCAGACGATCAGCATTCAAGCTCATTGGCATTGGATTACTTATTAGATTTCAACACTGAATATAACCAATATGAAATTCGATCAAATCCTGAAGCTGAGAAAATATTCTCAGAAATTGAATTAGTAAAACAAATCTTAAAACACAACTATGTGCAGGCTTATCGTAAGATCAAAGGCACTCTGTATCATGGATGGTATGAGCCTATTGATAAAAAATTCATTGAATTATTAAAGCAAATACTCATCCAAGGGTTTGATCCTCTAGAGCATTATGATTGTGAGCATCATAAGATTGTTATGCAAGCGTATAACGAAATTCTAAAGGGTTATT
This sequence comes from Acinetobacter colistiniresistens, assembly GCF_000413935.1. Lineage (GTDB taxonomy): Bacteria > Pseudomonadota > Gammaproteobacteria > Pseudomonadales > Moraxellaceae > Acinetobacter > Acinetobacter colistiniresistens. The sequence goes on from NZ_KE340379.1 coordinate 542,174, forward strand.
TTCATGCTGATTTTTATCTACATTACCCCAATGATATTATTCAGCTAAGAAATACTGATGGAACAATAACTTCAATTTGTTATGCAGAATTAATTAATCTATTCATTGAACGTTTGTATTTGCTAACTCAAGAAAAGGAATTCAAATACCAACAGAAAAAACGAAGGGAACGTTCCCAATATCAGCAAAAGGTCGCTACAGAATGTGTAGATACGATACTGGCTAAACATTCGAGAATTGTCATTGCTCGTGTCGATTTTCGTTATGGAAAAACACAAAACCCTGAACTTGCCCAAGTCAAAGCAGATTTAATCACATGCCTTCGTTATTTAAAGCGTACTTCAAATTTACGTATATTGGGCTATCTATGGAAATTGGAATTTGCCGAAAAAACGGGCTATCACTACCACTGTTTTTTCTTTCTCGATGGTCGTAAACACTCACAGGACATTAAGTTAGCACAACAGATTGGTGAGGTCTGGAAAAGAGTGATTGGTGATGAGGGGACTTACTATAATTGCAATATTGATGCTCACAATGGCAAATACAAAGATGTCGGTATTGGCACCTTACATCGCAGTGATAAACAAAAATACGAGTATTTGATTAAAGCCATCCGTTATATAACCAAAAGAGACCAATTCATTGTGCATAAAAGGATTAAGCAGGATGAAGAGAATGAGCAAAACCTTAGAAATGATAAAGCCTACTTCATACGTGTATTTGGTAAAAATATTGCTAAGGATGTTGCGATAAAAATGGGTAAATCTCTTAAAAATACTGGTCAAAAGGAGGCATGAAATGACTCATTATTCAGCGACTCCTCAAGCACACTATATACCGCAGACACCAATTATCCCATTCATGCTGGATGTTAATACTCATTTGTTCTTAGGACAGAGTATTCAAAATGCAGCTCAAATTGAAAATGGGAAACTAGCGGTTATGGATAAACGATCACCCAAATGTTTGGATAAGAATTATCGTATATTTTTAAATTCTCTACCTTGGCTGCATTATCACCGTTTGGTATTACATGGATTTCAACTAAATCCTTATTGGGCTGCAATCTTTGATACAGTAGGCTTTTCTCATTACGGTAATATGAATTACCTTGTAGAGAATGCAGAGCTTATTCATGATCAATTTAAACATAAGTTTCTGAAACGACGGATTGCACTGGAATATACAAAATTTATTGAACCAATTAATGAAAGTATTAAATTCCAAAAGGCATTGTTTAAACGTTGTCTAGACAAACATAAGCAGATCAATTGTATGATCTATGATTTACCTTGTATGTTTACTATTCCCTTACAATTTGATGCCGAAGTTAAATTACCAAAACTTGCTAGTAAATGGCTGGAAAGATTACATCAATCCGAAGAATTAGCTGGCAAGCTGTATGATGTGCAATGGCGTATTGTGAAATCACTGAATGGATTTTATTCAGTCCATGCCATCATTTATGTGATTGGTGATGAGTGTAAATATTCTGATTTTATCTTACGGGTATGGAGAGGGGCTTGTTTACACAAGGGACATGAGCTTGTGCAAGGATCACCTTATTTGGTTTGGGAAAAACACTGTTACTTTGCGGACAGTGATATGCGTAGCTACTGGAGTAAACAGCTTGAGTTTCTAAATGGCCCCCTCAAACTTTATCGGTATATGAGTCAGCATATTTCCTATTTATGGCAAAGCTATACAGGGAATATCCCTGCTAAGTAAACTTTTCAAATATAAGGCGCTCTGATTAGAACGCCTTTTTTATGCTTGTATAAATCGCTGTGATTAAATCTCTAAAAATTATAGGTATAGGTCAAACCACTGTTGGTGGTGATGGTCACTTCACGGACATATTCAGCGGAACAGCCCAAGTAGACTTTTGCCACTGAGCCATAGCGCATATTTTGGTAATCGTAAGTGCCTTTGCTTCTGCAATTACCACGGTTGATTAAAACCCCTGTGATGGTGGTTGGCGCATCGTTCAAGGACATGATGTTTAACAAATCGGTATAGCCTGTCATGGAGTATTGTGATTCTTCACGACGGACACGGACTTCAAATTGTTCTTGTACAGTGGGTTCAGTCCCTTCCTCAGCATTATATGACTCATCTTCCAGAAAGGATTTATCAACGGCTGGAAAATCATCTTCAGATTGAGGCGGAGTTTCAGTCGCATCAGCAGTGCTATGCTCACTTGTTTGAGTTGGGGTATCCTTTGGTTTTGGTGCATCGTTACCTGAATTACACGCAGTTAAAGTCAGTAGCAACACACTGGATAAAACAATCGATGGAATAAAATTCATTACACATGCCTATATTTAATCGAATATTGTGATCTACAGGGTTGGGTGAAAGCCCAACTCTGTGTATTTAATTGTTTGGTCAATCAATTTTTTACTTTTTATAAAAGTGGGAATTACTCATCGATCTTTTTAAATACCTTTTCGATCGGCGTGTAGTTTTCCAAGCTAAAATCAAAAGGAATTGGCTTTTTCAGTGTCACATCAAATTGCTTTAATCGAGCATTTTCTATGCCGTTGAAATGTTTGCGTTGAAAGGACATGGTGCTCGGTTCAAGGATGGCAATCGGTTCATTCGCAGAATCAGCTTGAGTGTTGTTGGCCTGATAAATGACTAAGCTCTCTAATTCCAATTTATGATTATTGAAGTTAAAAATGTAACCGACATACTTCTGTCCACTAGCCGTAATAATATTTTGTGCTAACTCTGGCGTGGATGGGGCTGTGAAATTCACAATAAGATCAGATGCGAAATTCATATTCTCAAAATGTAATTGTTTCGAATCAGCATCGTAATAAACAAAATTATCAATCGGACCATTTGGTCGATCATTCGGTGTATAGCTGCTTGGCATAAACAGACTTTGACCAGACGTAGCATTTAAACTGAGTTCTAAAAGCTTCAAGTCATAATTTAGATGGGCATTTTTAGTATCCAACTCATTTTGAAGTGTCTGAATACGTTGTTGATATTGTTCTGTACTCTCAAATTGATCTTTTTGTGGTGGAGTCACCTGCATTGTCGATCTTATATAATTGATTGCCGTATCATGCGCTGCACGCAAAGAATAGTCATCACCTAAAGCAAAAGTGAATGCAGGAAACTGTTGACCTGTATTTCCGATCACTAAAACTTGATTGTTTTTTAAAGCCAGCACATTTCTTAAATCATTGAGAATGGACTGGAAATACACGCAGTTTGCACAATAATCTGCAACATCGTCATTTTCAGCAAACATCTGCAATCCATAGATGGTTTTATACGGTGGATAAAAGGAAAAATACCCCTCATCTTTGATGAGTTCCTGAAAGTCTTCTCCAGTCTTTGTTAGCGGAGGTGTAATTTTATTGCGAGCGATAATCAAAGGAGAAGAAACAGCCTGTGCAGGGACAGCATCATTCAATGACATGTTTTCAATCTTTTGAGATAGTTCTTTATTCTCTACATCATCTTGTTGTGGTTTTGAGCAGCCGACCAACGCAAGGCTGGTGAGCAGCGCAATTGAAATGTATTTCATCCTATTATTTTCCCCATCCAATATTTTTTAAGTTTTTAAAAATGAATTATGAAATTGCCTGTAATTTCAAATACATTTTGCTTGGCTGTCATAGGCTCTAGCGATGCTGTTACTGAGCACAATAAGGACAACCAAAATAAGCTGTGCGATGAATTTCATGATTTTTATCCAGCACAAAACACCACTGACCAAAATGGATGCAGCAGTTAATTGATGCCTTGAGTCAATCAGGACACAGTGAAAGCGTGTGATAAATGAATTGGAATAAAATGCCTGAGAGGCAGAGAAAGTGCAGGGGAATAATAAAGCACAGTAAATTGCGTCATGGTTGACTCCTAGATGAATTAGAAGTTCTACCGAATCACTGTCAATTGATTATGGTGGCAGAACGAAAAGGGGTTGACAGACTGGACATCTAGAACCAGCACGCGCGAACGCGTCCCCCTCCCGTTCTACCGCAAAGGGGGACGAGAAGGTTTTTACACATACAAAGAATACTCAGATGAATAAACTCCGATGCGCTAGATGAGCGGTCTGTCAAAACCGACTGACAATGTAGGTCAGCCCTTGCATCATAATCGCTGCTAAAAAACAGGTCAATTGATCTGTTTAATCATCATTCAAAAATTGCCTAAAACTGATGAAAAAAAACGCATTCTAAAAAAATACAAATACATAGCATCTAATTGAGAACAGTGTTTCTCCATTTGAGATAGCACCAATACATGCTTCAGCTACATTGCAATCATTTTGCCTGCTTCCCCAGCAGGTTTTTTTATTCATTTACAGGAAATACCACAATGAGTTTGCCATGTCCTTATTGCCAGTCCCGAGAGACGGTACTGCTTGAATCAACCCAACATTTACCCAGTACCTCAACCAATAACCCCATTTCCAATAGTGTGATGTCACCGATGGCACTTGCCACATTAGGAGTGAGTGTTTCCAAAAGCCTGAATATTCCTCCAATTGCAGGTGCAATCGTTGGGGTACTGATTGGCGGTATCTGGATGTTGATCACTGAAGATGAACAGCAACAACCGCTTCACCCAACTTATCGCAAACAGTATTACTGCAACAACTGTGACCGCAGCTTTAGCCCGAATTTACGCAATTAAGTATTTAGCAAAATTTAAATCGAACCCTTTTACCCATTCAAAATCGATACAGGAATTATTCTTATGGCACATTTAGTTGAAACTATGGCATTCACTGGACAAACCCCTTGGCATGGGTTAGGCAATGAACTCACACCAAACCAACCCATCGAGGTTTGGGCACAACAAGCAGGCATGGACTGGCGGATAGAATCCTCGGATGTCAATTACATGGCACAGAATGAACGTGGACAAAGCATCATCATGCCTTTTGAAGAACAACGAGTGCTTTACCGTTCAGATACGCATGCACCTTTATCCGTGGTCAGCCAACGCTTTCAAGAAGTCCAACCGATGGAAATCCTACACTTCTACAAAGACCTGACGGAGCAATCAGGCTTTGAACTGGAAACCGCAGGGGTACTGAAAGGTGGCAAGAAATTCTGGGCATTAGCCAAGACTGGACAGACTTCAGCACTCAAGGGTAAGGATGTGAGTAATGGCTATATTCTACTAGCGACGGCTTGTGATGGCACTCTAGCAACCACTGCACAGTTCACCAGTATCCGGGTGGTATGTAACAATACTTTGGCAATTGCTCTCAAAGGACAAAATACCAGTGCAGGTGTGGTTAAAGTCCCACACAGCACTCGTTTCGATGCTGAGAAAGTTAAACAACAGTTGGGTATTTCAGTCCGTGCATGGGATGAACACATGTATGAAATGAAACAACTGAGCCAGCGTAAGGTAACTCAGCAGGAAGCAGCAGCCTTCTTTGATGCGGTGTTTAACAATACCAACCTAACTATGGCTGAACAAGATGAAAGCATCATTCAGTTCTATCGAAATGCTGCTATGCCAAACCAAGGCATCAACACCCCAACCAAAGCGGACAATAAAACCGAGCCAAATGGACGTGCCATGTCGAAAGTCATGACCATGTTTAACGGACATGGACGTGGTGCAGAACTGAGTTCAGCCAAGGATACCGCTTATGGATTATTGTGCAGCATCACCGAGTTCTGTGACCATGAACGTCGAGCGATGAGTACCGATCATCGACTCGATTCAGCATGGTTTGGTGCAGGGGCTGCCATTAAACAGCGTGGTCTGGAACAGGCATTGAGAATGATTGCCTAAATTCAGTTTCAATTAAGCCAGCTCCATTAGCCTAAGCATACAGTAACACCGTACAAGCACAGCAACACCTTTAGCCGCACCCTCATGCGGCTTTTTTATGCCCAAAATTCAGCTTTTACGATTTTATCGATACAGGAATAATTGCAATGAATAGTCATACTCAAATTCAAAACACGCTAAATAACCCACCACTACAACCCTATTTACCGAATCTAAATCAATCCATTCAGCAGATTGAGGTGGGAACCCGAACCAAACGAGATCGACCGAATACGCAACCACGAAAGACCAAAGCCCTTACAGCAAAAAGACTTGCCAACACCAAACAGATGAACTATCAACAATGGTTAGAAGTCAGAAAACAGGGTATTGGCAGCAGTGATGCAGCAACGGCCTGTGGACTGAATCCCTATATGTCGATGCTGGAACTGTGGATGATCAAGACAGGGCGGATGCAACAAAACATCGAGGATGAAAGTGCAGGTTACGCACCCTTGTACTGGGGAAAAAAGCTAGAACCTTTGGTGGCTGAATACTACAGCATGCACACCAATCATAAAGTCCGTCGAGTTAATGCAGTATTGCAACACCCTGATGAAGACAAACAGTTTATGTTGGCGAACTTGGATTATGCTGTAGTCGGTAATGAAGAAGTGCAAATTTTGGAATGTAAAACCGTGGGGGAATATGGCGCAAAACTATGGCGAGATGGCGTGCCTTTATATGTGCTGTGTCAGGTACAGCATCAATTGGCAGTGACAGGTAAACAGGCAGCGCATATTTGTGCCTTGATCTGTGGGCATGAAACCAAAATCTATAAAGTGACTCGTAATGAAACTGTGATTCAGCACATCATTAATGCGGAACGTCATTTCTGGCAATGTGTCGAAACAGGTATTCCACCCAGTGTAGATGCTTCGGATTCAGCAGCTAAAGCCTTGCAACAACTTTATCCTGAACAGATTCCATTAACAGTAGAAGACCTGACCCAAAATGAACAAGCTAATTATTTGTTTAATCAGTTACTAGAGGAGCGACATAAAGTTGAACAACACCAGCAGTATTTTGATGAACTGAAACATCAACTACAAATGATGATGAAAGAAGCAGAGCGAGCGGTATTTACAGGTGGTTCAGTCACATGGAAGAAATCACAAGACTCAATCAGCCTAGACAGTAAATCATTGCTTAAACAGCATCCTGAATACCTACAGCAATTTCCCCAAACCAAAGCAGGAACACGACGCTTTCAGATTTATCCGAATGGTGGATAGGGCTGATACCCAAGTAACCCATTTCAATTTAACTAACACCCCAACCAACTGATCCCATACCCCAAACAAGTATGGGATTTTTTATGCCCAAAATTTATTTATCCAAATTTAAACGCCATTTCAACATCTATATAGAGTACATCATCATGATTAAAGGTTTAGCTATTACCCCACCTGTGTTGGGGCGTATCAGTATCGGCAAAATTGTCGAAAAGAATGGAAAACGTCTGCCTGAAAAAGATGATCAATTTACCATTACCAGCCAAATCCAAAATAAAGATGGGTGGGTCAAACATCCACTGGATGAGCAACTACGTGCCAAAGCGCCCAATCAGAACCAAAAGCTGAGAAGCATTCCAGTCCGCATGATCTTCAATGATCCCGATCTCAACTTAAGAGCAGAGTACAGCCTATTTGACCGCCAAACTGGACGTTTAATCTGTTCAGGCAATGGCGAAAGCTGTCAGCGACTCGGTCAAAATGGCATTGAACAACATCCTTGTCCATCCCCTGATTTATGTCCATTGGCACAGGGTGGATTATGCAAGCCCTATGGCAGACTCTACGTCAACTTAGATGAATCAGATGAGTTTGGTACTTTCATCTTTAGAACCACAGGCTTTAACAGCATCCGCACTTTGGCAGCTCGACTTCGTTACTATCACGCAGCATCGGGTGACTTACTTTCTTGTTTGCCATTGCAATTGACCTTGCGAGGTAAAAGCACCACACAAAGTTACCGTACCCCGATCTACTACGTGGATCTGACTTTACGTGATGGCACAAACCTGAAAGATGCGATTAGTTCAGCCAAACAGATGGATGAACAAAGTAAGACAGCAGGGTTCTATCAGGAGGCTTTGGATCATGTGGCACGGCAGGGTTATGGTAATGCCTGCTTTGAGGTGGGAGGTGAAGAGGGTTTGGATATAGTGGAGGAGTTTTACAGCGTTGAATCTCAAACAGAGCATCAGCAAACGCATGATCTCACTCATGTTCAAGATATTCAGAAAGGCTTACAGCAGTCGGTTCAAGCTCTGAATTAAATACTGTTGGGGGCTAAGAAGCCCCCAACAGTAATATTGCTACTATTTTTTATTAAAAAATTTGAACTACTTATTGAATCAATAAACATTACTTAAGTATCGTTTATTTGGAGGGCGGTAGTACGTTAGGCTTTTGTAACATTAATCCATTTATAACTTTTTGTTGTCTACTATCTTCATTACGTAGTTGTTTATCTTTAGAATGATGGTCTTTATTCTCTTCGACTTTGGTGTCGCCATGATTATGATCAGTGATATTACGTAATTCGGTATCATCTAAGGAGCGAATCGTTTTTGAAGTGCTAGGTTCAGCCCATGATGTCGTATTCAAAAAAATGAAAAATAATAAATTGTACTTCATCCATGAAGTCATAGCGTGATCCTTTTTTACTCAATACCGACTACAGTGGTGATATAACCAGTGGCTAAAAGAATTGATAGACCTAATGACATCTCAAATAAAATGGCATAGCCCAATTGTTTCGCAAATTTCGGGTCTTGTAAGCGAGGTGTGAAATACCATTTGTTAAAGGCTGCTAACAATAAAATACTTAGGACAAATAATATTTTAATAATAAATCCATGCCCATAAGGTGTATTGATTAGAGTATTAAAATCTTTAAAGAGTAATAAAGCAATACTAAGACCACAAGCGATGAGTATTCCTACAATAAAGGCTGCTATTTGCCCAAATAGATGCATACGTTCTTTAAGTGGTAAGCCATTAATTTTTTTGCTTGTTTTCCATAATGGATAAAGCGACCCCATCCATAAGGACATTACAAGTACATGTATTGATAACAAAGCTTGAGCGAATAAGGGTAAATTCGTGACGTGTCCGAGTTGTGAAAAACTTAAAACGATTGGTGTGAGCAGTATGGTAAAGATTGCTCCTTCAGTTTTGGAAATATCAATCGTCCCTTTACTAAGTTTGACTATCATAAATATGAGTAAAAGTGCAAAACTGATTGATCGAATGATAGAGACATGTCCAGTAGGAGTATTGACTAGTATATTTATATAGTTGCTATCCCACATACCTGAAAGGCCAGTGTTGGCAAAACTTCCTATAAGAATGAAGAAGCCGAGAACACTTGAAAAAAGGCCTAAACCTGTACCAATAGTCATGTATTTTAGAATAGTCTCCTTGATTTCAACATAACGTCCAAGTAAGAAATAGCAGAAAGCACCGCCAATAACAAATGCAATCCCTAAATATAAAATGACTTTAACCAACCATGTTGCATATATCCAAGTCTCAGGAATCATATTTTTCTCCCTTTATTATAGCAACATGCCAGCAAGCTGCTGGCATGTTGACTATTTTCACTCATTGTTATTTTGCCGATTTAATAGTGAAATTATATTCACCATTCATGTTATGGCCATCGGTACCCATTGTGGTCCAAACCACCGTATATTTTCCTTTTTTTAGTTTTGGAACCGCTACGTCAAATGATTTTTTCATATCATGAGTTATTTGGTAGTTCAAAGGGATATCCTTACGTTGGGCATCAAGTAACTTAACGTTCATTAGCATGACTTCTTCACCAAAATTGAGTGTTATGTTTTTTGGTTGACTTGCTACAGAAGCATTGATCGCAGGAATTGCACTTTCAAGTTTCACGTGTGCAAATGCACTTGAAGCAGTAACAATCAGTGTTGCACCTACGAGAGTGTTACGTAGAGCTGACATTTTATTTTTGAAAATTTTCATTTCTTCATCCTCTTTAAACTAATCTTGGGCTCAGTAATGACCGAATGAAATGCATCAATTGGTTGCTTGGTCATCACCTTTCTCACGCTTATTATTAAAGGATGAGAGAAACATCCCGATGACTTCAAAATTACATTTTTGTCATTTTAAAAATTAAAAAACCACAAGTGGTACACTGGCTTTAAAGAAAACAATGATCACTAAACAAACTAATAAGAGGGAGTCTATTTCCATCTTAATGAAATTATTAATTTAAAAAATTAAATATGAAGGAGGCTTTTATGGACCATCATCATGAAAACAAAGTACTCAATAACAGACTTACTGACCCTGTCTGTGGTATGACAGTTACAGAAGCATCCAAGTTTTATGAAGAAGTTAAAAATAGAACTTTTTACTTTTGTAGTGAGAAATGCCACATAAAGTTTAAAAGTGATCCTCATTTTTATATTACTAAAGTTGAGAATGTAGTTACGTTAAAAGAACCACAAAAGAGGGATGGTGAGGATTCAAATGAAGTTAATCAGCCTGCTCATGTTAATACCTTCACGATATACACTTGTCCAATGCATCCTGAAATTAGACAGAACCATGCGGGAAATTGTCCGATCTGTGGTATGTCGTTAGAGCCTTTACTTCCTGACTTAGATGACGCTGATGAAAACCCAGAACTCAAGAATTTTAAGCATAGATTTTGGTGGACCTTACCGCTAACCATTATTGTAGTTTTCTTAGCAATGTTTGGTCATCAATTGAACTGGTTCGAAATGCAGGTGCAAAGCTGGATTGAACTGGTACTGACTTTACCAATTGTTTTGTGGGCAGGAATGCCATTTTTTGTGAGATGTTGGCAGTCAATCTGGAATCGGAGTCCAAATATGTGGACCTTGATTGGAATAGGTACAGGAGCTGCTTTTATATACAGCCTTGTTGGAACAATAGTACCTCAAGTATTTCCAGACTCATTTGTATCTATGGGGCGTGTTGCTGTGTATTTTGAGGCGACCGCAGCGATTATTTCTCTCACATTGTTAGGTCAAGTGCTAGAGTTAAAAGCACGTTCCCAAACTTCAGCGGCAATTAAATCCCTACTTGGGCTAGCACCTAAAACAGCAAGAAAAATCAGTGTTGATGGTATAGAAGAAGATATTCCACTATCTCATGTACACGTAGGCGATTTATTACGGATACGCCCCGGTGAAAAAGTTCCTGTTGATGGAGTCATTACAGAAGGTTCAAGCTCTGTAGATGAATCGATGTTAACTGGTGAACCTGTGCCAGTTACAAAACGTGTGGGTGATCAAGTCATTGGTGCAACAATGAACATGAATGGTTCATTGGTGATGCGATCAGAAAAAGTTGGATCATCAACCGTACTTTCTCAAATCGTGCAAATGGTTGCTCAGGCTCAACGTTCAAAAGCACCTATGCAGCGGATGGCGGATCATGTTGCAGGACGATTTGTTATGGGGGTTATAGGTATTGCTGTTCTAACTTTTTTGGGGTGGGGGCTATTCGGACCTGAACCTAGTTGGGTTTATGGATTAATCAATGCAGTAGCTGTTTTAATCATCGCATGCCCATGTGCTTTGGGATTAGCTACGCCAATGTCAATTATGGTAGCAACAGGGCGAGGTGCATCAAATGGAGTACTTTTTCGAGACGCTGCCGCAATAGAGAATCTACGTAAAATTGATACATTGATTATTGATAAAACAGGAACTTTGACAGAAGGACAACCATCATTCAATAAAGTAGTAGCCACTTCAGGATATGAAAAGAATGAAGTCCTCCGTTTAGCTGCGAGTTTAGATCAGGGCAGTGAGCATCCTTTAGCAAATGCAATTGTACGTGCCGCCCGTGAGCGAAATCTTACTTTAAGTAAACCTACTTCATTTGAATCAGGTTCAGGTATTGGTGTTAATGGAGAGATAAACGGACAAAAATTAGCGCTAGGCAATACGGCACTGATGAAGCAATTAGGGATATCTGTTAACACTCTTATTCCACAAGCAGAGGTATTAAGAGCTGAAGGTGCCAGTGTTATGTATTTGGCAGCCGATGGAAAACTGCTAGGTCTTCTGGCAGTTTCAGATCCAATCAAAGCAAGCACTCCAGAGGCCCTTTTATCGTTGGAAGACTCAGGTTTAAGAATCATCATGGCAACAGGTGATGGGCTAACTACAGCAAAATCAGTTGGGGCTAAGTTAGGAATTAGTGAGGTTTATGGTGAGGTTAAACCTGCTGATAAATTAGATTTGGTCACAAAATTGCAAAAAGAAGGGAGAATTGTTGCTATGGCTGGTGATGGAATTAATGATGCACCAGCCTTGGCTCAAGCTGATATTGGAATCGCAATGGGCACGGGTACTGATGTAGCAATGAATAGTGCCCAAGTTACATTAGTAAAAGGTGACTTACGTGGTATTGAAATTGCTCGTTCATTATCAGAAGCAACCATTAAAAACATGAAGCAGAACCTTATGTTCGCATTTCTTTATAATGCTTTAGGTATTCCTTTAGCAGCGGGTATTTTATATCCATTTACTGGCTGGTTACTCTCGCCTATGATTGCTGCATTAGCAATGAGCCTAAGCTCAGCATCGGTAATTGGTAATGCCTTACGATTACGTCATCAAAAATAATCACGACTTACCACTCATTAGCGTAAGTTAATGAGTGGTAAGCATCATTAGAATGAGTGCTTAATAACCGAGATATCACTAATTTTTAAAGATAATTTTAAAAGAAATATGTCCCTCGTTATAAGTCGCTTGAATGGAAGCTCCATGCACATCAAGAATAGATTTGGTAATTGCTAGCCCTAAGCCAGTACCTTCCTCAACTCGCTGTCTGGAAGCATCTGTTCTATAAAAACGGTCAAATAATCGATTTAGCTGGTCTGATGATAAAGGTGAGCTTTCATTCTCAATTGTAAAAACAGTTTTATCAAAGCTTTGTTGGCAATTGATTTTGATGACCGAATCTGATTTGCCATATTTAATTGCATTCGATAACAAATTACTTAAAGCGCGGCGTAGCATTAAAGGATCACCTTTTATACTACCTGAACCACTCTGTTCGAGTGACATTCCCTTTTCAGCAGCGATAGCATCATAAAAATCAAATAATGCTGAAACTTCTTTAACTAAATTAACCTGTTGTAGGTTAGGTAAATGTAGACCATGTTCTGCTTTTGCCAAAAATAGCATATCAGAGACCATGCGAGCTAAATGCTCAAACTCTTCTAAATTTGAAAATAGAACTTCCTGATAAGTATTAATATTTCGACTACGAGATAAACATACTTGAGTTTGAGTCATCAAATTGTTAATAGGTGTTCTTATTTCATGAGCAAGATCAGATGAAAAATCTGAAAGTTTTTCTACTGCGGCTTCTAGCCGATCTAACATATCATTAAAAGCGACAGCCAGTGATTTAAGTTCGGTTGGAGTATTTTCGACTTCTAAACGTTCAGAAAGATGTTGGGCTGAGATACCCTCTGCTACTTTTGCCATTTGTTGTACTGGACGTAGCCCTCGCCATGCTGCGAACCACCCTAAGAACATTAAACAAATTGTACCCACAAATCCAATGTATAAAAGTTGACGTCTAAAGTCATTTAAGAAATGTAGATGCTCAGAGGTATCGATTCCAACAATAATCTGAGCTGATATAAACGAGTCATTATGATCAAAAGTCTTTTTATAAATTAATCCACGATAAGTCTTATTTTTAATTTTCCATTCAAGCCATGGATCTTGTTTTGATTTGTTGAGTGCTTGGGGATGAATTACTGATGGTGCTGAGCTAAAAATAACTTGACCTGTTGGACGTTCAATCTGAACAATCAGATCGTGATGTCCAATTAAGGCATCTTTTAAATATAAATTTAGTTCTTGAGAGTTAGATGGGTTCTGTTCAAGTAGATTCTCTATAAGTTGAATTTTGCCTTCTAATTGAGTTCGGTCTTGAGCTTCAAAATGATGCATTACGAGCTTGTGAATAACCAACCCCATAATCATTAAGATGATAACAGTAGAAAGAGAAAAGATGATTGCTATACGAAAGCTGATTGCATTAAACAATTTACGAGTCATCTTCTACCTCTAAAACATACCCCATTCCACGTATGTTCTGTATCAGCTTTGGGCTAAAATTACTGTCAATTTTACTGCGCAAACGTTTGATAGCGACTTCTACAACGTTGGTATCACTATCAAAATTCATGTCCCATATTTGAGAGGCAATGAGCGTACGAGGTAATATCTCACCACGTCTACGCATAAATAATTCCATCAGCGCGAATTCTTTAGCTGTTAAGTCAATACGTTGCCCAGCGCGAGTGACGCGGCGTTTACGAAGATCAAGTTCAAGATCAGCAATTGTAATAAGGTTACTATCTTCTTTTTGTTGTCCCCGTCGGAGTAAGCTTTTAATTCGTGCTAATAACTCAGCAAAAGCAAAAGGCTTGACTAGATAATCATCAGCACCTAAATCCAAGCCTTTCACACGATCTTCAATTTGATCACGTGCTGAAAGAAAAAGAATAGGCATAGTTTTGCCACTTTTTCGGATATCATAAATGATATCCCAACCATCTAGCTTTGGAAGCATCACATCTAAAATGATGAGGTCATATTCTTCGGAAAGCGCTTGATGTTTACCAGATAATCCATCCGTTACCCAATCCGTTATATACCCAGCTTCAGATAGACCTTGTTTAAGGTAGTCACCGGTTTTTTGTTCATCTTCAACTAGTAAGATTCTCATTGATAAAAATCCCATATCACTCATTAAGAACATAATAACGTTATAAATACGTGATTCGTTGTAGATTACAAAAATGTCATTTTCATGTCACATAGATGTTTAGTGAAGGCCTTTAAGGTATTTACATAAAGTTAATTTTTGGAGCAAAACATGAAAACTCTATTCAGCCGTAGCTTAACCACTCTTATGTGTGTTGGTACTTTAATTGTAGGAACTCAGTCTTGGGCAGCAGATGTGAAACAAGGAACTACAGTTGTGTCTGAAATTAAAGCCGATTCAAAGACGCAAGAGAAATGTCAAAAACCTTGTAATATGAAGAATGATGATAAAACCCAACAGGATCATAGTCAGCATGAGCATGGTAACATGACGGATATGTCTCAGATGGATCATTCTAAGATGATGAATATGGGGCAATCTAAAATGAGTAATATGGATAATTCCAGTATGATGAACATGGACCACTCAAAGATGAACATGTCAAATACATCAAATAAATAACAAATACGATAAATGAAAGATCGGGGGAAATTAAAGCGAATAATAGGTTTGCTTGATTCTCCCATCCTTATATTAGATAGGTGAAATAAATGTCTACAAAATTAACGCATGTCCTTTTAATAGGAGTCGGTTTATTTTCATCAACTTGGGTTGTGGCAGCAGTTAAAGAATATGATTTAACAATCGCTGAGCAAACGGTGAATATCACAGGTAAGCCTTTAAAACGAATTACGGTTAATGGGAAATTTGTTGCACCTCTTCTTGAGTTTGAGGAAGGTGATGATGCTATTATTCGTGTCCATAACAAGCTAAAAAAACAAGATTCTTCTATTCATTGGCACGGGTTAATTCTACCGGGCATCATGGATGGCGTACCCGGATTTAATCAGTTTGACGGTATTGCCCCTAATAAGACCTACGAATATAAGTTTAAGGTACGCCAAAATGGTACCTATTGGTATCATTCGCATAGTAAAGGTCAAGAACAAGAGGGCTTGTATGGTCCGTTAGTCATTTACCCCAAAAATAGGACACCTTTAACTGTAGCTGAGAAAACAGATAAGGATTATGTCGTATTACTTTCAGATTTTCATGATTCAACTAGTGATAAAATCATGAATAATCTAAAGAAAGAAGCTGACTATTATCAGAACCGTCGTGAAACTGTTTTTGATGTTTTTAAACAAATTAAAAAAGATGGTTTAAAAGCAACATGGCAAGACCGTTCGATGTGGAACCAGATGCGAATGCTCAAGACAGATATGTCTGATGTGACAAAATATACTTTTTTGATGAATGGTAAGACTCCAGAACAAAATTGGACTGGTAATTTTAAGACGGGTGAAAAAGTACGTCTTCGGTTTATTAATGCCTCAGCAATGTCATTCTTTGACGTCAGAATCCCTAACTTGAAAATGACGGTAGTCAGTGCAGATGGGCAACCAGTGAAACCTGTTCCGGTTGATGAATTCAGAATAGGGACGGCTGAAACGTATGATGTTATTGTAGAACCCAAACAATCAAATTATCAAATTGAAGCAGAATCAATTGATAGGAGTGGTTTTTCAGTTGGTTCCTTACATGATGAGAATACTCCTCCAATAAATCAAATCAAAATGCCGAAGTCACGTCCTCGTTCTTTATTAACTATGGAAGATATGGGGATGGGGCATGATATGTCTTCTATGGCGGGCATGAATCACGACATGTCTTCAATGAAAGGTATGGATCACGATATGTCATCTATGACAGACAGCTCAAAAGATCAGTCAATGTCTGGAATGAACCATGACATGTCTTCAATGAAAGGCATGGATCACGATATGTCGTCTATGACAGACAGCTCAAAAGATCAATCTATGTCAGGTATGAACCATGGCATGCAAATGACTACATCTAATGCACCTACACAAGAAAAGAATGGTGATGTTGTATATGGCTGGGCAAATGCTTCAACACCTGTTGGTCAAAAAGCACTTCAATATAGTGACTTACAATCTTTAAAGCCTCAACCAGATACTCGTGCCCCTGAACGTGAAATGGAAATCCGTCTTGGTGGGAACATGGAGCGCTATATTTGGACAATTAATGGTAAGAAGTTTAATGAAACAGAACCATTCAAAGTGAAATACGGGGAACGTATACGCTTGAAATTTGTGAATGACAGTATGATGGCTCACCCAATGCACTTGCACGGTATGTTTATGCAGCTTGAAAATGGTCAAGATCCAAGTAATATGCCAAATAAACACACGATCATTGTGCCACCGGGGAAAACAGTTACAACTTTACTTACTGCTGATGAATTGGGTGAATGGGCTATCCACTGCCATTTGTTATATCACATGGCAGCTGGAATGATGAACAAACTCATTGTGGCAAATGTAGATAGCAATGATGATGATACGAAAAGTATCGTTGCCCAACCTCAAACTAGCCATGAGGGAGTGAATCAACATGCACATCACTAAACAGTTATATTCAAAAACAATTTTATCTGTTGCTTTAATTGGCTTAGCGGGTATGGCATTTGCGAATGATAATTCGACTGAAAATCTAAATAAGAGTACGTCAAGTATGAGTGTGCTTTTACGCGAATCAGGCGGATTAGGCTATGTTGAACGTAATACTGATCAAAAGTCTTCAAACAGCAAAGGGTCTGAAACTTTAGCTTTTAGCCAAAATCATATGAACGAGCATGGTGGGCAAATTTATCAGACAACTAAATTTTCCAATGAGTGGATAGTTGATAAAGATGGAAAGGGCAGCTTAGGTTCGAGTTTCGAGGCATTGATTGGAACAGATGAAAATCGAATGTTTGTTGAAGCTAATATGAATAAAGCGGAGAGTAATGATCCCAAATATGATGTATCAGCTCTTTACAGTAGAAATGTTGCACCATTTTGGGATGTACAAGCTGGGGTAAGGTATAGTGAGGACAAAAATAACCGTAATAGTAATCGCATTGATGGCGTTATTGGATTATTAGGCCTTGCACCTTATTTCTTTGAGACAAAAGCCTACCTTTATGGTGGTGAAAATAATTTTTGGGGAGCCAGTTTTGAGTTTGATCGAGATCTATTACTCACTCAAAAGCTAATTACTCAGCCATATATTGCAGCAGATATTGTGTTTAATGATAATTCTGATTTTGCTACAAAGTCAGGTTTGTCTGAGTTAAAGACAGGTCTAAAAACTCGTTACGAGATTAATAAGCGTATAAGACCATTTGTTGATGTCGCTTATCAATATGAAAAAGGACAGAAATTAACAACTTTTCAAGAAGCTACAAATTCTGAAAAGGGGTGGTTATACGGGGCAGGTATTGAATTAGTTTTCTAAATATTTTATTAAGAATGAATAATGGTGATATTCCATTATTCATTCTTAATTATTTTAAACTTACGGATAACCCTTCAAGTACTTTACAAGAGTTAATTTCCAAAAAACCAGAGCATTTGCTTCTTAAATCAGAAAGTTGTTGCTTAAGCTGAATCTGTTTTTGGATATTCTGCTCTAATTGATGAATATGTTTATCAACTAAGATGTTAATAGAACTACAGTTTCCACAAGGTTTGTCTTTGTATGCTAATAAAATTTTTATTTCGTCCAAGCTCATATTCAAAGTTCGGCAATTAAGAATAAATAGAAGTCGCTCTAAGTGGTCTTTGTTATAAAGTCGATAATTAGCTTCCGAACGATTAGGGGCTAGTAATAAAGCTTCTTTTTCATAAAACCGTATTGTAACAACAGGGCAACCGGATAGCTGAGATAATTCACCAATTTTTAAGTTCATTTCAAGTCACCTGATCTATTGACTCTATAGTAGCTATAGGGATTTTAATATGCAATACGTGAAGATATGACTATAGGCACATCAATGAGTGGTTGCGGTTGTAATCAAGAAAGTTCTTGTGAAGACACTAAGCAAAAACAAAATGAATCAAAAACAGATTCTTGTAAAATTAAAGATTTAGCTACAGAAGAAAGTGAAAGTTCTTGTTGCGATAATGAGGTACAGCAAGAACCTAACCCTGATGAAAAAGATTCATGCGGTAGTAAGCAGTCGAATTCATGCTGTGGTTCGGATTCGATAACTTCACCTGAAAAGATTAGGGGGAGTGAAGATACAGCGACTTTCATCAGTGACTATAGCATCCCGAAAATGGATTGTTCCGCAGAGGAACAAATGGTTCGGATGACTTTATCTTCATTGGTAGATGTTAAGAGCTTGGTTTTTGATTTGCCGAACCGAAACCTAAAAGTTCTGCATAATGGTGAAAGTAATGAAATCACTGCAAAACTTGAAGCTCTTGGATTTGGGGCAAAATTAAATAAAACTGAAGCTTATGAAAATAAAGAACAAGCACAAGAAGCTAGTACTTTTCTGATTCCGAAGATGGATTGTTCGGCAGAAGAGCAAATGGTAAGAATGGCACTTTCTCCCTTGCATGAAGTTAAAGGTTTATCTTTTGATTTGGCGCAAAGACAGTTAGTTGTTTTCCATACCAATGGGATTAATGAAATTACCACAAAACTTGAAGCCCTAGGTTTTGGTGCAAAGCTCGTGGAAACAGTAAAAGCCACTGGGGAATTGCCTGAAACACCAGATCCGACTAAGCAGGCGAAAGTCCTTAAATTATTACTAGCGATTAATGGTGTTCTTTTTTTTATTGAGTTCATAAGTGGAATTATTGCCGCATCGACGGGGCTCATTGCGGACTCTCTTGATATGTTTGCTGATGCGGCCGTTTACGGTATAGCACTTTACGCGGTAGGGAAAGCGGCTAAATACCAATTAAAAGCAGCTCATTTTGCAGGATGGATTCAACTTTTATTAGCTTTGATCGTTATTATTGATGTTGTCAGACGTTTCATGTTCGGTAGTGAACCAGAGTCAGATTTGATGATCATTATTGGCTTCTTAGCACTTATTGCCAATGTGACGTGCTTGTATCTCATTTCTGGGCATAGAGATGGCGGAGCCCATATGAAAGCGAGTTGGATCTTTTCAGCTAATGACGTAATAGTAAATATGGGGGTTATTTTAGCAGGTGTACTTGTTGCATGGACTGGTTCAGCTTACCCAGATTTGATTATTGGTATTCTTGTTTCACTGTTTGTACTGAATGGCGCTCGAAAAATTTTGGCGTTGAAGTAGGGTGCTGACAATGAATTTATTTCAAGTAAAGCAAGACCAGACTGTAAAAATCATTGATCTTAAAAAGGGTGAACAGTATCAAGATAAAAATGATCCTGTTCTGGAGCGTTTAGAACTGCTGGGCTTTAGAGTAGGTGAATCCTTACAAGTGCTTGCGAAAGGGCTTTTTGGTGGTGATCCTGTGTTGGTTCAAATCGAAACCTCACGTTTCGCCTTAAGAAAAAATGAAGCAGAACGAATTTTTGTAGAGATTACCAATGGACACTAAAAATATTGCACTTGTTGGTAATCCTAATTGCGGTAAAACATCACTTTTTAACACCCTCACAGGGACTCGTCAAAAAGTTGCAAATTATGCTGGGGTAACGGTAGAACGGAAAGAGGGATTTTTTAAACTGCCATCTGGTGATACCGTTCGAGTATTGGATTTGCCTGGGACTTATAGTTTAAAACCGAGCAGTTTAGATGAGGAGGTAACTAGAGCAGTATGCTTTGGTGAATTAAAAGGCGAAGTTATACCTGATATTTTTGTATGTGTTGTCGATGCTACGAATCTTCATCTTCATTTAAGTCTTGTACTTGAAGTCAGGGCTTTAAACAGACCAATGTTACTTGTTCTTAACATGATGGATGAGGTTAGAAAGCGTGGGATTTCAATTGATACAACGAAGCTATCTCAGCTTTTAGGTATTCCTGTTGTTGAGTCAGTAGCTGTAAAAACAAAAGGCATTCAGGGGCTATTGACCCAATTGGATCAAAAGAATTTGTTTGTTGCCCCTTATCATTCTGATCTGAGTCACTTTGACCAAATCAAATATATTACAAAACAAGTCATCTTGAAAAATGATAATGGTGATAAACGAACGGCTTTCTTGGACAAAATATTCTTACATCCAGTTTTTGGATTATTAATATTGACCTTTACCATGTTTGTAATGTTTCAGGCTGTCTTTATTTGGGCTCAACCGTTAATTTCCTTTGTTGAGGATTCGATTTCATGGTTTGGTGGGGCGATAGGACCTCTGATTACTCATCCACTTTTAAGAAGTTTGGTCGTTGATGGTGTAATTGCAGGTGCTGGTAGTGTACTCGCGTACATGCCTCAAATTCTGATCTTATTTTTCTTTATTTTAATTTTAGAAGAATCGGGATACTTACCTAGAGCTGCTTTTTTGTTAGATAAGCTGATGTCTAAAGCTGGTTTAAGTGGGCGTTCATTTATTCCACTACTTTCGAGCTTTGCTTGTGCAATTCCCGGAGTCATGGCGACTAGAAGTATTAGCTCTGAAAGAGATCGTTTAGCAACGATTATGATTGCACCTTTAATGACGTGTTCTGCACGACTACCTGTATATGCTTTGCTGATCGCTGCATTCATTCCAAACAAGTTGGTTTATGGTTGGCTCAGTTTACAAGGTCTAGTTCTGTTCGGGCTTTACATGTCAGGAATCGTATCCGCTTTATTGGTTTCTTTATTCCTGAAATTAGTCAGAAAAGATAAAACTGAAAGTATTTTCATTTTTGAATTACCTACATACCGTATTCCAGATGTTCGAAATGTAGCTTTGGGGCTTTATGATAGAGCAACTATATTCTTAAAAAGAGTTGGTGGAATTATTGTCGCACTTTCTATTTTATTATGGTTCTTGGTAACGTTCCCTTTACCACCTGATAATCCAACAATGCCACCAATCAATTATAGTATTGCTGGACAGTTAGGGCATCTAATCCATCCAATATTTGCTCCGATTGGATTTACTTGGGAAATTTGTATTGCTTTGATTCCTGCAATGGCAGCTCGTGAAGTGATTATTGCTGCGTTAGGGGTGATCTATGCAATGTCTGGTGATGAAGATGCAGTTACCCAGACTTTATTATCTCAAATATCTGGTCCGGATGGATGGGGGCTAGCGACAGGTATGTCATTGTTAGTTTGGTTTATCTTTGCCCCGCATTGTTTAGCAACACTAGCGACCATTCGAAGAGAAACAGGGAGTTGGAAACAACCAGTCGTAATGGCTGTATATCTCTTTTCATTGGCTTATTTATTTTCCTTTATAACTTATCAAGTTATAAGTCGGTTTTAATTTAGAAGGCGGTTGTTGATATAAACCAACAACCGCTGTTTAATGAATTAGTTTAATTAATTATAGGATTGTTATTTACAGGATAATCTGTAAAACTAAAAAGGTTAAATTTTGGTCTTGATGTTATGCACTTGTTAAGGACATGCTTATCGCTGTTTTTATCTTTTGCTATCCTAATTGTAGGATCGGCAGCAGCTGCTGCATCTGTACATAGCCCATGTTTAATGTCATCTCAAGATACACAATCCATGCAAATGATGAATTCTGAAGATCATGAAAAAGCAAGTGCTATGCACATGGATTGTATGAAAGCTGAGGTAAAGATTAAGAAGCAATTACATGATCCATCATGTATGTCTAAGCAAGATTGTATTATGTCATTTTCTAAAATTGCATATACATCTACAGCGCTGGATGTTTTGCAGTCGATGATTTTTTTACCTGCGGAACAGTCTACTTTTTCTCCATTAAATCAAAATTTCATCTCATCTGATCTTTCCAATTTATGGAAACCCCCACGCTTTAACTAATTTGATGATTCTTCATCATTCATAGAGTTTTCTATGGGTGTTCTGCACGTGCGCGTGTACATCATTTTAGAGCTAAAAATATGAACTTTAATAAAGGAAAGCTGTCCCTAAAATGGGGTGGATGCTCGATTGCGACGATCTGTTTTTTCTTGAGTTATGGACATGCTTATGCCCAGCCACTGACTTTGGATACAGCATTGAAGCTTGCTGAGCGATATGCGCCTGCTCTAAGAGCTAATAGTGCTCAGATTGAAGGTGCTGAGAATATAGTTTCAGCTTCAGGTATTTTGCCCAATCCTAAACTATTTGTGGGTCTCGATAATTACCCTGTATCAGGTGATGCTGCATGGTCTGTCACACAAGAGGGGATGACGATGCAAAAGATTGGCATCATGCAAGATTTTCCAAATCGTGCCAAAAGATTAGCTGAAGTTGAATTAGCAAAAGCTGAATTGGGTTCAGCAAATGCTCAAACAGAAATTCTGCAAATTGAGTTACGTCAAAAAGTAGCATCGGCATGGCTTAAACGTTTTTATCTTGAGCGTAAACTGGCGTTATATGATGACCTTCTTTCAGAAAATGGATTGCTATCCCAGATTACACAAACACAGGTTGCGTCTGGTCGAACCATGGTTGCTAATACAATTTCCCCTAGGCTGGACAAAACTATTTTGCTTGATCAAAAAGATGATTTGCTTCGAGATATAAATAAGGCAAAACTAGAATTACACCGATTAATCAGTGAGGATTCTAGTGGTACAACTGAAATAGAAAGTTTGCCTACCCAAGAACCTATAATTAATTTTGATACATCACGTTTATATCATCATCTGCATCAACACCCTGAACTAAAAGCATTCCAAGCAGAAAAGCAAACTGTTGAAGCAAAGCTTAAGCAAGCCCAAGCCCTTCAAAAACCAGATTGGGGTATTGAGCTTGCCTATCAGCATCGTGCTCCTGAATTTGGAGATATGATTGGTGTACAACTGACAACAGAACTACCAATATTTTCAAAAAAACGTAGTGGTCCGCTCATTCAGGCAGCATTAGCTGAACAAAATCGGATTACAGCAGATCAGGAGATAAAATACCGCGACCATCTCACCATGTTAGATGAGGGGCTATCGGATTTAAAAGCTCTTGAAAGACAAATCCAACGTACCGTTCAAAGTACACTTCCTTTGGCTAAAGAAAAAGTAACTTTACAGTTAGCAAGTTATCAGGCTGGTAAAGCCAATTTGTCAGATGTCATTGAGACACGACAAGCATTACTAAATCAGCGATTACGTCTCATCGATTTACAACAACAGCAAGCAATTATCAAAGCCCAGCTCTATTTTTCTTTTGTAGAACCCACCTTAAACCATGCTGAGGAGTCAAGATAATGTTAAAAAATAAATTGGCATTTGTAATTGCTGGCTTGATTGTGGGCAGCTTGGGAGTCGGTAGTGGGATTGGATATTGGTATGCGCATCAAAATGATGAAAAGCAAACTGTAAGTGATCAGGCAACTGCTAAAGTGTTGTACTGGTACGATCCAATGAAACCAGAACAGCATTTTGATAAGCCAGGGAAATCCCCTTTTATGGATATGCAGTTAGTCCCTAAGTATGCGGATGAAAGTACTTCTGGAATAACTGAAAGTGCAGGAGTAAAGATTGATCCAGCTCTTCAACAAAATCTAGCCATTCGTTATGCCACAGTCGAACAGGCTGTAATGGGCAATACCTTGTTAACCAATGGCATATTACAAGCGAATGAACGACAGGTAGCAATTCTGCAAACACGAGCAAGTGGTTTTGTTCAGCGTGTTTATGGCCAAGCAGTCGGGGATATAGTGACTCAAGGGAGTCCGATTGCTGATATTTCAATCCCTGAGTGGACTGGGGAACAGACTGAGTTTTTGGCAGTACTTAAAATAGGAGACCGTTCTCTTATTCAAGCAAGTCGACAACGCCTACAGCTTCTGGGAATCCCACCAAATGTGATCCATCAAGTCGAACGGACACATCAAGTACAGTCTAATATGACTTTGAGTGCTCCTTTGAGTGGATTCATTGACTCACTAGAAGTTCGTAGTGGAATGGCTTTAGCTATGGGGCAAACACTTGCCACCATTAAAGGCGTGAATCCAATTTGGTTAGAAGCAGCAGTGCCTGAAACGCAAATTGCTGGGATAAAGCGAGGAGATAAAATCGAAGCAACTTTTGCTGCGTACCCTCAAAAAGTGTCTGGCAAAGTCATTGATATTTTACCGACATTAGATACTACAAGCAGAACCATAAAAGTTCGTATTGAGTTACCCAATAGAGAGGGGCAACTCAAGCCCGGAATGTTTGCTTCTGTCAAATTTTCCAACAATCCTCAAAGCAGTTTAGTTGTGCCAGAGCAAGCTGTTATACGTACAGGTACTCGTAATATTATTATTGTCGCACATGAAAAAGGGCGTTTCGAACCTGTTGTTGTACAGTTAGGACAGAGTGACGGAAATAAAATAGCAATTCTACAGGGTTTGAACGCTGGTCAGAAAATCGTGATTTCGGGACAATTCCTAATTGATTCTGAGGCCAATTTACAGGGTGTACTGGATAAGCTGAACACTGGACAATCGATTACATCATCTCAAGTGACTAAGGCATCAATATACCAAGGCATTGGTAAAGTGGAAAAAGTTACAGCTCAAGACATTACCATTTCACATCATGCAATTGCTGAATTGGGGTGGGGGGCTATGACCATGAGCTTTAAACAACCAGTACAACCATTTACCCAAATTCAGCAAGGCGAGCAGGTCAGTTTTCGTTTTACACGTGTTGGGGATGCTTATGTTATTTCTGACATTTCCAAGATGTCTATGACATCTATGCAGAACTAAACGGGAGAACCATTATGATCGCCCGTATTATTCGTTTTTCAATTACAAATCGAGTATTTGTCTTATTAGCTGCTGTAGTTCTTGCCGTTTGGGGAACTTGGGCTGTCAAGAATACTCCGGTTGATGCTTTGCCAGATCTGTCTGATGTACAAGTGATTGTGCGAACTAATTTTCCCGGTCAAGCACCACAAATTGTTGAAAATCAGGTGACTTATCCTTTAACAACGACCATGTTATCAGTACCCGGTGTTAAAGCTGTTCGGGGCTATTCTTTTTTTGGTGATTCGTTTGTTTATGTCATTTTTGATGAACATACTGATCTTTATTGGGCACGTTCTCGTGTATTGGAATATCTCAATCAAATACAAGAAAGAATGCCTGCAAATGCAAAATCTTCATTAGGACCAGATGCTACAGGTGTTGGTTGGATCTACGAATATGCTTTGGTTGATCCAACAGGGCAACATGATCTCTCACAACTGCGAAGCATACAAGATTGGTTTTTGAAGTATGAACTGAAGACAGTACCAAATGTGGCTGAGGTCGCCACAATTGGGGGGATGGTTAAACAATATCAAGTTGTTTTAGACCCAACCAAAATGGCAGCATTCGGTATAACTCAGCGAAGCATAATTGAAGCAATTCAAAAGGCAAATCAGGAAACTGGCGGTTCAGTCCTAGAAATGGCTGAAACTGAATATATGGTGAGAGCTTCAGGTTATTTAAAAACATTAGAAGATTTTCGGCAGATTCCGTTACGTACAAACGATTTAGGTGTTCCAATCACTCTTGGAGATGTTGCAACGATTCAACTCGGTCCTGAAATGCGTCGTGGAATTACTGAACTCAATGGACAAGGGGAAACTGTTGGAGGTGTTGTGATTTTACGTGCTGGTAAAAATGCACGTGAAACCATTACTGCTGTAAAAGAAAAACTTGCTGAATTACAACAAAGTCTACCGAAAGGTGTACAAGTTGTTTCTGTGTATGACCGCAGTCAATTGATTGATCGGGCGGTAGAGAATCTCAGCCATAAATTAATTGAAGAGTTTATTGTAGTGGCTTTGGTTTGTGGGCTATTCCTCTGGCATTTACGTTCAGCAATGGTTGCGATTGTTTCTTTGCCTTTGGGAATCTTGTCAGCCTTTTTATTGATGTATTATCAGGGACTAAATGCCAATATCATGTCATTGGGTGGGATTGCAATCGCGATTGGTGCTATGGTTGATGCATCTGTGGTTATGGTCGAAAATGCACATAAGCATATCGAAGCTTGGCAACATGAACATCCTGATCGAGTTTTAGAAATACAAGAGCGTTGGGACATCATTACACGTTCTGCCAGTGAGGTTGGGCCTGCTTTATTTTTCTGTTTACTCATCATTACTTTATCCTTTATTCCCATTTTTACTTTGCAAGCACAAGAAGGACGATTGTTCTCTCCATTGGCATTTACTAAAACTTATGCCATGGCTGCTGCTGCGGGGCTATCTATTACATTGATTCCAGTTTTGATGGGATACTGGATTCGCGGGAAGTTACCATCTGAACAACGGAATCCATTAAACCGTTTTCTCATCAAAATATACCGTCCTATGTTAGATAAAGTCTTAGCTTATCCAAAGACAACGTTATTAGGTGCGTTACTCATTTTTCTTATCAGTCTTTTTCCTTTAACGCAATTAGGTGGAGAGTTCCTGCCTAATATGGATGAAGGTGATTTACTGTATATGCCTTCAGCTTTACCGGGATTGTCCGCAGCAAAAGCTTCTGAATTACTTCAACAGACTGATCGAATGATTAAAACTGTTCCAGAGGTTGCCACTGTATTTGGTAAAGCTGGGCGAGCAGAGTCGGCTACAGATCCTGCACCTTTAGAAATGTTTGAAACCACGATTCAGTTTAAACCACGATCTGAATGGCGTTCAGGTATGACACCAGATAAGTTGATAAAAGAACTGGATAAAGCTGTTCAAGTACCGGGTTTAACAAATATCTGGGTGCCGCCTATTCGTAACAGAATTGATATGTTGGCGACCGGGGTTAAAAGCCCAATCGGGATCAAGATTTCAGCAAATGATTTGCAAGATATTGATCGGGTAGCACAACAAATTGAACAGGTTGCCAAAAAAGTGCCCGGTGTTAGCTCAGCTTTAGCTGAACGACTCACTGGTGGGCGATATGTTGATATCGATATTAATCGAATGGAAGCTGCACGCTATGGTCTCAATATCACCGATGTACAGCAAATTGTGTCATCAGCAATTGGTGGGGAAAATATTGGTGAAACTGTTGAAGGGTTAGCAAGGTATCCTATTAATGTACGTTATCCGCGAGAAATTCGAGATTCACTTGAGGCATTAAGAAATTTACCAATTCTGACTGAATCAGGTCAGCAAATTGTTTTGAGTAGTGTTGCCAACATTCAAATCACAGATGGTCCTCCGATGTTAAAAAGTGAGAATGCTCGTCCAAGTGGTTGGGTCTATGTTGATGTACAAGGACGTGATTTAGCCTCCGTTGTTCGGGATTTGAAACAGTCTATTGACCAACAAGTGAAACGCTCTGCGGGTATGAGTATTAGTTATTCAGGTCAATTTGAATTTATGGAAAGAGCAAATGCTCGCCTAAAGGTAGTAATACCAATCACTTTGATGATCATTTTTCTATTGCTGTATCTGATTTTTAGACAAGTACAAGATGCTGCTCTGATTATGCTGACTCTACCATTCGCTTTAATTGGTGGTATTTGGGCAATGTATTTCAGTGGTTATAATTTCTCAATTGCCATTGCAGTAGGCTTTATTGCACTTGCCGGTGTTGCCGCAGAGTTTGGAGTGGTCATGTTGTTTTATTTAAAGCAGGCGATAGAACATGCTCAACAAAATTTATCATCTTTAACTGAGCAGCAACTCAATGATGCCCTTCGTACAGGGGCAGTACTACGGGTTCGCCCTAAAGCGATGACTGTAGCTGTCATTCTGGCGGGTTTGATTCCTATCCTTTTAGGAACTGGAACGGGCTCTGAATTGATGAGTCGTATTGCTTTACCTATGGTTGGGGGCATGATTTCAGCTCCACTTTTATCAATGTTTGTTATTCCCGCTGCATATCAGCTTTTAATCAAAAGAAAACTATCAAAATCTTGATAGTTTTCTTATTTCGTTCAAAGAGGTTTTATTATGTTTAAATTTATTAAAATTGTCGCTCTTGTTGCCACTGTTACTGCGTTAAGTGCATGTAGTAAAAATGAGGCGTCAGAGCAAAAGAAAGCGGAAGCGCCTATGGAGCAGATGAGTAAAGAATCATCTACAGCAACGACAACTCAAGCAGTTGGAGTGATTACGGCTATTGATACGAAAGAAAATATTTTGACACTCGATCATGAGGCAATTCCTGCGATTAAATGGCCTGCGATGACCATGGGCTTTAAAGTTGCTGATCCTGCATTATTGAATGGGCTTGCAGTAGGGCAAAAAGTTGATTTTGAATTAAAGGCTGAGGGAGAAACATACACAGTCGTAGCTGCTAAGTTAAAAAAATAGGATGATTTAGTAGATAGAATTTTGATAGTAATGAGGTTCTTTTCAAAAGAGCCTTATTCTCTAATAAAAAACAAAACATATGGTATTGCATATATATGGTAATTCGAATATAAAGATATTATAAATTATCAAAAGAGCTCAATTCGATGACAACTTCATCAACTGTGACGATTTATCACAACCCAGCTTGTGGGACATCTCGCAACACTTTGGCTTTGATCCGTAATACAGGGATTGAGCCAACTGTGATTGAATATCTCATTACACCACCTAGTCATGACGAATTAGTTAAATTGATTCAGGATGCAAAATTAACAGTAAGAGAGGCCATTCGCCAGAATGTAGATCCTTATCGGGATTTAGACCTTGATCGTAGTGATTTGAGTGATGAGCAGTTACTTAGTTTTATGCTTGATCATCCAATATTGATTAATCGACCATTTGTTGTTACTGAATTAGGCACTCGCTTAAGCCGTCCTTCTGAAGTTGTCTTAGATATTCTACCATTACCTCAGAAGGGTGCCTTTACGAAAGAGGATGGTGAAAAAGTGATTGATGAAAATGGTCAACGAGTGAATTAAAAATTTTACTTTTTGTATGTGATTATCCGCATATCCAAATAAGTGAATGGGAGTTAAGAATGGACCAAGTTAATTTTTTTAAATGCTTATCAGATGAAACTCGACTAAATATCGTGACTTTAGTCGCTGAGAATAAAGAATTATGTGTTTGTGATTTGACTGAAAAGTTGCAACTGAGTCAGCCAAAGATTTCTAGGCATTTAGCGTTATTGCGTTCTTCTGGTCTCTTACAGGACAGGAGACAAAGCCAATGGGTGTATTACAGCATTAATCCGCAATTACCAATGTGGTGCCATGACGTTCTGAATCTTTTGGTAAGCAGTCAAACCATAGTAAATAAAGATTCCCAAAATATCCAAATAAATAGCTATTGTGAGTAATAGAATATGAAATTTCTTTTTTTGTGTACTGGAAATAGTTGCCGTAGCATCCTCTCAGAAGTCCTTTTTAACAGTCGTGCGCCTGAAGGATGGAAAGCATACAGTGCAGGTAGTAAGCCATCAGGGCAAGTACATCCATTGACTATAGAAACTTTAGAAAATCTTGGTCTCTCAACAGATGGTTTGTGGAGTAAAACCATTGATGACTGCGAACAATATCAACCTGACGTCGTGATTACTGTTTGCGATTCAGCAGCTCAAGAAGCGTGTCCACTTTATTTAGGTGGAGCGATTAAGGCACATTGGGGCTTGGCTGATCCTTCACATTTAGATTTGCCGAAAGAAGAAAAATTAAAAGCATTCCAAGTTACTGTTGATCATATCAACCGCCGCTTAGACGCTTTATTGGCACTAGATACAACTCATATGTCTCGCCCAGATTTGATTGCAGCAATCAATCAAATTTCGCATATTGAATGAGAACATCATGGCTCAACAAAGATTATCTTTTCTAGATCGTAACCTCACTCTATGGATTTTTATCGCCATGGCATTGGGGATTGCGATAGGTGTGTTCTTTCCGCAAGCTTCCGTTACTTTAGACAAAATGAGTGTGGATTCCGTCAATATTCCAATTGCGATTGGTTTGATTCTGATGATGTATCCACCTTTAGCCAAAGTGGACTATGCTACTTTGCCACAAGTGTTTAAAGACAAGAAAACCTTAACTTTGTCTTTGGTGCAGAACTGGGTGATTGCGCCTGTATTAATGTTTGCATTAGCAATTATTTTTTTACATAGCTATCCAGAGTACATGACAGGCTTGATCCTGATCGGTTTGGCTCGCTGTATTGCAATGGTCTTGGTGTGGAATGGTTTAGCCTGTGGTGATAACCAATATGTAGCAGCGTTGGTGGCATTCAATAGTATTTTCCAGATTCTGTTTTTTAGTACCTATGCTTGGCTGTTCCTCACATTCTTGCCACCCTATTTCGGTATTGCAGGGCAAGTGATCAATGTTGATTTCTGGACGATTACCCATGCGGTGTTGGTTTACTTGGGGATTCCATTTCTTCTTGGTTTCTTGACTCGTTTGGTTTTGGTCAAAGCCAAAGGCTTAGATTGGTATCAAAATGTCTTTTTACCCAAGATCAGCCCACTCAGTTTATTGGCACTTCTTTTTACCATCGTGGCAATGTTTAGCCTAAAAGGTGGTGATGTAGTGAGCTTACCATTGGATGTTCTGCGTATCGCAATCCCACTCACGATTTATTTTATTGTGATGTTTTTCATCAGCTTCTTTATGAGTAAATGGATGGGCAATGACTATCCTAAAACCACAGCAATTTCTTTCACGGCTGCTGGTAATAACTTTGAGTTGGCTTTGGCTGTAGCGATTGCAACCTTTGGTTTGGCTTCACCTGTGGCATTTACCACCGTGATTGGTCCTTTAGTTGAAGTACCTGTATTGATCGCTTTAGTGAGTGTGTCTCTATGGCTCAGAAAAAAGTATTTTAAATCGGTGTAATTGTAATGAATCTTCCTAATGTTGATATGGAGCTACTTGAACAGCCAACTTTGGAAAAAGTTCAAGCTAAATCGTTAGATCATGCGCCACGTATTTTGTTGTTATATGGTTCTAACCGTGAGCGTTCGTATAGTCGTTTAGCCGTGATGGAAGCAGGTCGAATCTTGGAACAGTTTGGTGCTGAGGTTAAAATTTTTCATCCGAAAGGGCTACCTTTGCCAGAAGATGCGGATATGGAACACCCAAAAGCAAAAGAACTACATGAGCTTTTGGCATGGTCAGAGGGCATGGTGTGGTGTTCGCCTGAACGTCACGGTTCAATGAGTTCGATCTTTAAGTCACAGATAGATTGGATTCCATTGGCAGGTGGTGCGATTCGTGCCACTCAAGGAAAAACACTGGCACTAATGCAAGTCAGTGGTGGTTCGCAATCTTTCAATAGTGTCAATCAAATGCGTATTTTAGGGCGTTGGATGCGGATGATCACGATTCCGAATCAGTCTTCAATTCCAAAAGCATTTTTAGAGTTTGAAGAAGATGGGCGAATGAAAGCATCATCGTATTACGACCGTATCGTGGATGTGATGGAAGAGCTGTATAAATTCACCTTGCTGACACGGGGGCAAAGTCAGTATTTAACTGATCGTTATTCTGAGCGTAAAGAATCTGCTGAAGAATTATCAAAACGTGTTAATCAGCGAAGTTTGTAGAATGCTGGAGAAAATTAAATGCAAAATCAACATTCTCGTTTAATTATTTTAGGTTCGGGACCTGCGGGTTATAGTGCAGCCGTATATGCAGCTCGTGCCAACCTCAAACCAACATTGATTGCTGGACTACAATTAGGCGGGCAATTAACAACAACGACTGAAGTTGATAATTGGGTTGGCGATGCTGAGGGCTTAACTGGTCCTGTACTCATGGAGCGTATGCAGGCGCATGCAGAACGCTTTGGTACAGAAATGGTCTATGATCACATCAATGAGGTGGATCTCAAAACTCGCCCATTCGTACTCAAAGGTGACATGGGTGAATATACTTGTGATGCACTGATTATTGCAACAGGTGCAACGGCTCAATATCTAGGTCTTGAGTCAGAGGCAGCTTTCATGGGGCAGGGTGTGAGTGCCTGTGCAACCTGTGATGGTTTCTTCTATAAAAACCAAAATGTCATGGTGGTTGGTGGTGGTAACACTGCGGTTGAGGAAGCTTTATATCTGTCAAATATCGCTGCACATGTGACACTGGTACACCGTCGTGACAGTCTGCGTTCTGAAAAGATTTTGCAAGACCATCTTTTTGCCAAAGAAAAAGAGGGCAAAATCAGCATTATTTGGAACCATCAAGTTGATGAGGTTTTAGGTGACAACACAGGTGTAACGGCGGTACGTATTAAATCCACTCAAGATGCAAGTATCCAAGATGTTCAAGTGCAAGGCTTGTTTGTTGCGATTGGACATAAACCCAATACAGGAATGTTTGAAAGTCAATTGAACCTACGTGATGGCTATATCCAAGTCCAAAGTGGAACTACGGGTAATGCAACAGCTACATCTATCGAGGGTGTATTTGCTGCGGGTGATGTGGCAGACAGTATTTATCGTCAAGCGATTACCTCGGCTGGTTCGGGTTGTATGGCAGCATTGGATGCTGAAAAGTATTTAGACAATCAAGAATAATCAATACATTCACTGAAATAAATCAAGCTAACTCCACCTCTCATGGGTGGAGTTAGATTTTCTATATTGTTTTTTTATTTAGCTACTTATAGTGTTACGCCAGCGTTTCTCTATTTCGGATTCGCTTACTTAAAGCGAGTGTGGGATAAGTAAGCAGTGATATACGCTGAATTATCAGGAGACTTTCCCTTGGGAGATTCTAGGCAGCCAACTTATAAAAGTCTTCGGCCATTTGATTTGGTGTCTTAAAACCCAAACCCTTTTGAATTCTTCGATGATTATAAAATAATTCAATGTATTTTATAATATCTGCTTTGGCTTCTTCTCTGGTTTGATAGTTGTAATGATGCACTAACTCATTTTTCAGTATTCCCCAAAAGCTTTCAATCGGTGCATTATCGTAACAGTCTCCGCGCTTGCTCATTGAACCTTGAAAACCATATTGCTCAAGTATATTTCGATATTCATGGCTGCAATATTGACTTCCTCTGTCTGAATGCACAATCAGTTCTTTGGTTGGTTTTTGATTGTGAATAGCCATATTTAGCGCATTACAAACAAGCTGTGCTGTCATGCGCTCATTTAAGCTATAGCCAACCACTTGCTTCGTGTAAAGGTCTTTTACCGCTGCTAAGTACAGCCATCCTTCAACAGTCCATATGTACGTAATATCACTTGACCATGCTTGATTTGGTCTAGTCATTGAGAATTGTTGCTCCAGCAGGTTTTCATAGATCGCTCGATTATGGTCACTATTCGTAGTCCTTTTAAAACGCTTGTGTCGCTTACAATACAGGTGGTTCAGCGCTTTTATCTGACGTACAGCGTACATACTCATTTTTATGCCCTGAGCTTGTAAGTATTTGGTTAATCGAATATAACCATAGCTCTGCCTTGTCTCCTCATGGGCTATTTTCACCAATATCGTCTGTTGATTTCGTTGAATCGTTCTTTTGCTCACGCCTCTCTTGAGCCAATCATAAAAACATGAAACTGAAACATGAAGTAATCGAGCCATTAAGGTAATTGGAAAAGAATATCTTTTTTGTTTCATATAGGCGTACCTTACTGACTTTCTTTGGCAAAGTACGCTGCTGCCTTTTTTAAAAATTCACGTTCCATTTCAGCTATTTTGAGCTGTTGTTTGAGTTTTTTATTTTCTTCGAGTAGAGCGTTTAGATCAGGTGAATACTGTTTTGTACCTGCTAAAGTTCCAGCCTTTGCTTTGGTATTCCAATTTGAAAGAGTTTGCATTGAAATGCTAAGTTGTCTAGCTGTTTCCGAGACATTGCCTTGATTGGCTTCAATTAATTTGATGGCTTCAGCTTTAAATTCTGTGGTGTAAGTCTTGTGTTTCTTGCTCATGGTAAACTCCTGATGAGTGTGTTTAGTTTACCAAGTTAAAACCTCCTGTTTTTTCAGCACACATCACAGATCCTTTTTAGTAATTGGTATGCTCATTACAAATTCTTTTGGGAACATCAAATTAGTTGGATGGATGAGCAATTAAAATTCAGATTTATAAGAGATAAAATTCCTTTATCTCTTATTTTTATATTAAGTGTTTTTGTAATTGGGATTGTACTTTTTTGAGCTGTACCACATGGCTTCAGGCTATTTGTGCATGATATATGTTGCCCAATCAGCCATTAAGCCTTTACGTTTTTCTAAATAGCCTCCACGTAAATAAGAAGCTTCAACCTTATCTGGAAGTTTGTGTGCGAGAACATGTTCACACACTTCTCTACGGTAATCTGTTTTGTCTGCCGACCAATCACGGAAAGTAGACCGAAAGCCATGCGTTGTAATGACTCGGTTTTGTTTGGGATCAATATAGCCTAAGCCATTTTCTTTAAGCTTTTGCTCATGCAGTCGTTTGATTAGGGTCGTCAAAGACATATCAGAAAGCATCTCACCACTCCGTGGCGCAGGGAAGATGAAATCTTGAATTAGAGTATGATTTTGAATTGATTCAAGCAAACTTATCGCTTCTTTCGACAAAGGCACATGATGTTCCTTTTCTGCTTTCATACGTTCTTTAGGAATAATCCAGACTTTATTCTTAAAATCAATTTCCTGCCATTTCGCCCCAAAAATCTCACCAGAGCGACAGGCGGTTAAAATTGCAAATTCCAGAGCTTTTGGTGAAATTCCTTTTTTCTGTCTTAAGTGTTGGATAAACTCAGCAACCTGTTCATAGGGCAGGGATGGGTGAGGGCGTGATTCCTGCTTTAAATTACCTAATATAGGTTCAAGATTGCCTTTCCATTCGGCAGGGTTGTCACCCTCAAAATATCCCATTGCTTTGGCATAATCAAAAATGGTTTCTATACGACCACGGATACGTTTGGCTGTTTCGTTTTTCTCAACCCAAATAGGTCTTAAAACTTCAGCAATATCGGCTTTGGTAATGTTACTAATAGTAAGATTGCCCAAAGTTGGGTAAATATAAGTTTCTAGTGTTGATGACCATTGTCCAATATGTTTTTCATTTTTGAGTTCACGGGTTTTATTGGCAATAACAACTTTTGCACATTCCATGAATGTTTTGTTCCGTAGTTGCTGAACATGAAGCTTTGCAAGCTGTTCCTGTTGATGGACAATTGGATCAATACCACTTCGTATTTGTAATTTTAATTCAGTGGCTTTAGCACGAGCTTCAGCTAAAGAAACTTCAGGGTATGGACCAATACCAATATCACGTCGATGAGGTTTTAATTTTCCATCTTTATCCAGATGTTTTCCCACCACCGCACGTAAAATCCAGACACGGGAAGTTCCTTCGACGTTTAAACAAAGACCATCAACACCACCTACGTGATATCGACCAGTCTCTTTAATTTTTGCTACACTAAGCGCAGATAGTTCTTTAGCTTTCTTTGGCATGTTATTGTCTACCCCTCAAATTACCCCTCATAAAATACTGGAAATAGTCGGATTAGACAAGACTGAGTTGGATGGGTGTAATTGTAATTAATTGAAAAATATTAATTTATAATATTGGATTGGACTTCTTAGGATTGGTGTTAGACGGACACCGCTTCCGCCAAATTCAAAAAGCCCTTGTGAAAACAAGGGCTTTTTTGTGTTTTTGTCTTACCTTATATAGTAATACACATAAAAACTGGACTAAATAGAACATAATTAGAATGGATCGGATTATTCAGACTTTAGCTTGATTTTTTAGTGGGCTTATTGCATTTAATACGATTAAACAATTTTATAAAATCATGTTTTTTAACTCATAAATATGTATTATCGTAATATCTCTGTTTACTGTGGTTCTACTTGTTGTACTGTACAATAATTTGGATTGTGAGAGTAATCTCCATCAACGTAGACAGTCACACTTCTTTTCTTCTGGTACCATTGAGAAAGTGTTACAGCTATAATTGTTTTTCTAGATTGTGGAATTAACATCCAACCATATGCTGTTTTATTTTTGCACACATCAGGAAGATTCCCTGCTTCTAATTTAATTAACAATCCTTCTGTTATACTCGTAATTCTAGTGAGAGTCCCAGTTGTATATATAGCTTCTGCATGAATAGATTGTATTCCTACGGCTAATAATATTATATACATTAGTATTTGTTTCATTTTTTAAATTTTTCCAATTTAGCGGATGTGAAAGAATTCAAGAGTTGCCCATCCACCATAACAACCAGTTATATACACATCAACGGTTTTCTTTGAAATAAATGCTGTAAGTAGAGAAGCATAAGTTCTTTTTCCACTGGTAGTTCCCCCAGAAAATCGAAATTCATTTGTTGGTGTATAAGTGCAATTCTCAAGAGACCCAAATACTGGGCCTGATAAAGTAACAAAACATGTATCAGAAGAAATATGACAGCCTATATCTATGATTTTGCGATTCGAAATACTTTCTGCTGCAAATGTTGTAGAGCTAATTGCTAAAATTAAAATAAATATTATGTTTTTAAACACTTTAGTTTCCTTGTGGTTAATACATTCTCACCATTGCTGGTGTATTAGAATAATCAGTTTCATCACAATTGTAATTATCTTCCCAATAACGCAAATTGATATTTTTTTTCATTGCATAGGCTTGCATTAATATACCCAAGTAAGGTTTTGTTGATGGCGCAGACATAGACCAATAAATTTCCAAGACTCTTTTCCATTTTGAGATCTAAGTAATACTAATAAATCATTAGTTTGAGTTTGAACCATAGAAACCTTGTAAGGTCCACAATCAGTTTGTGCTGAAGAAAACGTAGAAATTAGCGACAATGTAATTAAAATGCAATATTTGTTCATATTTACTCCATTTTTTTTGGTTTTTGATACAATATTTGACAATATTATATTTTTTATATACAAAAGATAAGGAAAAGTAAACAGGCTTTATAAGTGGAAGAATCTCAATATTCCTTTTATTTATTGCAAGTGTTCTAAGTGTTAACACTACTTGCGCTAGTGCTTACTCTGATCAGGTTTAAATAATCAGTGTCCGAGATAAGGAAGGTTCAGTTTTACATTTGAGGTGAAAGAATAGGTAAAAGACCTACATGTGCAACAAGTTTGTATATGGTTATAAAAATGAAAATGGTTCAACGGATAAAAACTGTTGATAATTTTTACGTCAGGAAAAGCTTAAGATAAATCAGTGCCAACGGAAGGTGTGAATATTTAGAATCGCTGAGATGATGGTGATGGCTTAAGCGTAGTTTTCATAGAATAGATATTTTTTTGATAAAAAAGTCTATTTTAAATGCTATCAAAATAGCAAGATAAAAATTTATGGAAGTAATTACTACAAATATCAAATGCAATATCAGGGGTAATATATGAGATATCTAAGTCAACTTATTTTATTGTTTTCTTCAATTTTTTTCATAAATAATGTTTCTGCAAGTGAATACACTGGGAAAATTGAGGCCATTGTAGTACGTGACTCAGATGGGCTTGTTTATATTTATTTAAGTGGTAATCGTTCAAGTGATATTCCTGATTGTGCAAAAAATACAAGTTATATGATGATAAAAAATGAAAATAGCCCTACTGGGAGAAGACAACTCGCTATGCTGATGATGGCTCAAGCTACGAACAAAACCGTTAGTGTTACTGGTACGAATAAATGTACAAGATGGCCTGATGGTGAAGATATAGAAGCAATTATACTGAGAAACCATAAGTGATTGATTCAAATAATTAGCATGGGTGCTGTTCATGAGAATAATTTTAAGTTTTGTTTTAAGTCTATTGAGTTCTATGCTTTATGCAGGAGCAATTGATTGGTCGGTTGCAATGACTTCATTTCCATCTGACCAAAGTGTTGGAGACACAGGCCAAGAGAAAACACCAAATGGCTATGTTGATTTAACGAGTGGGAATCTTGTATTTGATGTGCCTGAAGTAACGTTAAAGGGTGATCGTGGTCTAAATTTTACGCTTTCACGTTCGTATGGAAAGGTAAATAATGGCTTCCGTTCAATGGGAAATTGGGAGTTGGAGTCACCACGCTTAGTTATGATGACTGGCGCATCGACAAAATTAAAAGGTGATATGGATGGGAGTGGGATATGCCAAAGTAATGGAGATTATTCAAATGATAAGAGTTATGCCGGCTCCCCAATTTATAGCACATCGATTATTGATGCAGGATATAAAAATGAAACGATTAAATCTTATTTAGAATTGGTAAATGCTAATTACTTAAAAAAAATATCCTTTGCTTTAACTAAGGCTACGCCTAAACAAAGCGAAGTAGATCAGAATAGAGCAATTAACTCTTATTACTCTAGCGGGGTCTATAACGGGATAGGAAGTGTTGTAAATAATACTGCTACAATATCAGCAAGTGCAAAAAACTTTACAGATAATTTGGCTTCTGGAAATAAAAATAATATTAATGCGCTTGTTGCTAACTTAAACATTACAAAAGATTTGTTAAATATTTCTTTTAATCAAAATAATGTCACTAAGGTTGAACTAGTATATTCATATAATACAAAATCTATTGTTAAAGGATCAAAAAGTACTATTGATTTTGTGGTTGATGTTATCAATTCTTTTAATAGTGACCTTCTTGGTGGTGATCCGATTATAAGGTTTTATAATAATACATCAAGTTTACCAATTGTTTTAAAAGGTGCTAATGGTGCGCCTCTCGATACGAGGCAGCTTGAAGTTTTAGTCAATACAAATGCTTATGCGAATACACTTTTGGCTTTAATGCAGTTAAAGTGGGTGCCAAATGGAAGCGTAACTAAAAGTCAAGATTGGCTAATATTACCTGCAGATACTAGAACAGATGATTTTGGTCTTGATGCCATTGTTGATCCACGGCAAAGAGCCATAAATCTATATTTACCAGGACAGAAAAATGTAACCTTTTATCCAATAAAAAGTGGAGTAACTGGATATCCACAGTCAGCTCGCTATGTATCACAAGATAACTGGTTTATTTCATGTGAAAATGCTGGAAATGACTTTAAAGTTAGATCACCAAATGGGGTGACGTATTCATTCCCAGTTCAAAATAGAGAGAACCAGACTGGTTTTCCAACAGTGTTTTCTGGTCAATATATTGCTGGTCGAGTAAGTGTATATGCTTCAAAAGTAGAAAATCAGTATGGTGAATCTTATCTGATGACTTACCACAAAGTAGAAAATACCAACCAAACCTATCAAGGTTATAATAGCTCATCAAAATTATTTCTTGAGCGCGTAAAACATCAATTGGATGGTAGAGATACTTCTACCAATGATGCTTTACTATTGTCATATGCTAAGTATAAAAATGGCTCAATAGTATCTGAAAATAAGAATGACTTTTCAAATGTCTCAGGTGATATTGTTTTAGCTAATATTAAACGCTTTGTTAATGGTAAGTATCTGACTTGGAAAGCATATGTTTATGGTGGTGGTAGTTTAGCCCAGTCTGATTACCTAAATAATTATTTGTCTTCCAGTGGTGGTAATACTGTAGGACAAATTCAGAATAAACAAGCGGCTAATGTATATCTAAAAAGTGTTGGAGATGTAATTGGTGATGCCATTGTATATAGTTATGGAGGGCCATATCGGATAGTTGGTAATCACCCGAAATCGAATAACGGTGTTACAGCACAAGGCTATATGTGGTTTTATAGTGATTTAACTAATGTTAAATATTTTAAAAGCTCTAGTGCTGGATTGATTAATGGAAAGTCCGTAGGTTGGGCATATGCATTAATCAATATATCTCGTCCGGGCTTTGTTGAAGATAAAGCTTTTAGAGTAACAACCTCGGTTTATTCTGGAATAGATGTAAATCCGTATCAAATCAATTATGGTTACAGCCGCGATGATACAACACATGAGCAAACTACAACTGTCACAACAAAAGATACGGTAACAGGACTTTCCAAAATTTATACCTATGTAATGCATGCTTTCGCTGGTGGTAGTGCAGAAAATTATTTACATGGATTACTGAAAAAAATTAAAATTGGTGACCGTGATGAAAGTTATTTTTGGACAACAAAATCTCTTATTGGTCAAAAACCAAAA
This sequence comes from Acinetobacter colistiniresistens, assembly GCF_000413935.1. Classification (GTDB taxonomy): domain Bacteria; phylum Pseudomonadota; class Gammaproteobacteria; order Pseudomonadales; family Moraxellaceae; genus Acinetobacter; species Acinetobacter colistiniresistens. Next base: position 582,652 of record NZ_KE340379.1, read on the forward strand.
GCGACTGGTAATAATTATACTGATTATGAAGATGTTTATTTAGTACGTTTGGCTCAAAAAAACATTAGTCATTTTGGTGAGTACAGAACTGCTTATAGTAATTTTGATCAGTATGGGAATGCTCAGACAATTTCATCAACAGGAATGAATGGAACTAACTCTATTCAGTTACCGGATACGTCTATCACATACTTCAATGCAGATTATACAAATAGTAATGTTGATGCAGGAAATTTACCGTGGATCATTGGCTTAGCTAAGCAAAAGAATTCAGGTAATTTTAATATCCAAACAACGGATTACGATACGCAGGGTTCGGTGCGAAGTGATGCACAAGCTGGCCGTATTACCAAATATAAATATGAAACACGTTCTTTCTCCAGTTGTCTAGGTGATTTGGCTAACTTCCAGTGGTCTAACTTTATCGGTTGTATGTCCAGCTATGTTTTTGGTGATCAGCATATCGGTTTGCCAATTGAAGTTGATGTTGGAAATGGGAAACAAGTTACTCAATTTGCAGCTTATCAAAAAGGTGTACCAACTCGAATCAAGCTAGCAAGTGGAGGGGTGGAAACGAATGTTGTTGATGAGTTTGGTAATATCATCTTTCATGCTGATGCAGATGGTGTTCGTTCACAAAACCAATATGACGATGCTGGACGTTTGAAAGTTGAGACTCCAATCGTAGGCCTAGCTGAAACCATAATTAATTATGATGGTTTAACCATATCTAAGACAGTTAATGGTGGTGCTTCATTTAATAAAACTGAAAAATATAATGGTGATGGTCTGCTTATTTGGAGCGAGGATCGAGCATCTGATAAATCAATAGTAAATAGTAATAAATATGATGCTTTTGGAAATCTATTGTTCAAATCAAATTCAAGTTTGGGTGGAACAAATTCTGGAGTGACCACTAGTTATGACATGTTCAATCGCCCAATCAGTGTCAATGATAATGGTAGTACGGTCACATACTGCTATCAATCTTGTAGTGGTCGTACAGGAGCCATTGCGAGAACCACGGATGTTTCAGGGTTTACAGAATCTAATTTCTTGGCCGTGGGAGATTTTGGTAGTGATTTAAAAACTTGGGTTTCACGTAAAGGAGGCGATGGCTCCGTTTTCCAAACAACAACAGAATATGAACTGGCAATTTTAAAACCTAGAGTTGCGGTCTCTGGCAACTCTGTACAAAGTTATACTTATAATGCGAATGCGACTTTAGCGACAGAAAAAGATAATGGAATTAATGGGCAAAAAGCATTTAATTATGATGATACAGGACGAATTATTGCTATCTCACATCCAGATAGTTCAGTTGAAAATATTGGCTATGCGCCATTGAATGACTCGATTGCTACACGAAACTGGAGAGGTGTCACTACAACGTATTTATATAGTCTAGCGGGTCGTTTAAAGTCTAATAGTAATGGTAATACGACACAGGTTTTTGACCGTGATAACTATGGGCGTGTTGAAAGTCATACACAAATAGTCGCAGGGAATGATCTCAATCAATCATATACGACGCGTTACGGTTACAATGCATTAGGTCAGATTACTTCAATTATTTATCCAAATGGAAAGTCAGTAAACTTAACTAGTCAGAATGCTTTTGGTGAAATAACTACAATTCCAAATGTTATTCAGTCACTTGGTTATAATGCTTTACATCAATTGACTTCAGTACAAGCCAATCCTGATGTCATGTGGACATATTCATATAGTGAAAATGGATTACCAAGCAATGTTTCTGCAATAGGCTTAGATAAATGCATTGTTAATATTGGTTATGGTTATGATGCTTTGAATCGTATCAATAAATTGAACGATAATTGTGGGGCAATCTATAACGCTACGATTAACCGCTACGGTACAGGTTTAATGAGTTCTGTAGATTTGGATCAAGCTTATTATCAATATAGTTATAATAATGATGATATCACCTCAGTCAATATCACCTCCAAAAGTGCAAATGTTACTCCAGCTATTTACACCTATAATTATGCAAATAATACGTCACGTTTGAATAACGTAACTGGGTCAGCTTATAGCTTTAGTTACGATGCCATGGGCAATGTTACAAATGATGGTATCCGTACCTTAACCTATGACTCTTATGGTCGTATGAATACAAATGGCAGTGAGACTTATATTTATAATGCGGATGGCTTACGTGTTCGAGCGATTAGAGATGATGGCATAACCGATTATGTGTATGGTCTTGACGGTAATTTGGCTTATGACATAAATCATAAAACAGGTTATAGCAAAGCATATGTCTATGTTGCAGATAAGTTAGTCGCAACTTTAGAGCGCTATCCAGATGATAATAAAGGCTTTGATTTTGTGAATGATTTTGAGGCTGCTGAATTGGGTATCACTAACTTATTGGATAGCTATATCGATAGTGATGATGATGGATTACCAGATTACTTAGAACGATTCATTGGATCTGACCCAAATAACCCAGATACAGATGGTGATGGACATAAAGATGGTTATGAATATGAACAATTAGGTGCAAAAGGAGTATTGAATCCAAATATTAAGCCAACCGAACCAGATCCGAAAGAAGATATGGCAGCTTGGTTACCACCAATCTTAGATATGCTTCTTGAAGATGACTGAGAGGACGAATGATGAAAAGCTTTATGAAAAATAATGATATGCGTCCACTAAAAGTATGGTCGTCTGCTGTGCAGTTGGTAGTGTTGAGTTTGATCTTACTTCTTAGTCAGCTCACGCTGGCTAAGGACAGAATTCAATACCATGTACAAAACTTTGATGGTTCAACCTTAAAAGTTATCAATGAACAGGGAATCGTCAGCCAATCCTATCAATACGCGCCATTTGGACAACAATTACAGTTAAAGAAACCAAGTAATCTTAAGAATCCGAATGCCTTTGTAGGTGGCGTGCAAGATGCAGGAGATCTGGTTTACTTAAAGCAACGACACTATAACCCTGTATTGGGACGTTTCTACCAACCAGATCCGATTACATTTTTAAGTGGGGGGCATGGTCAAACGAATCGTTATCAGTATGGGTGGAATGATACTTATCATTTTACGGATGCTAATGGCGAAGCTGCTGTTGTTAGAAATGGAGTTTGGGTTGATGATGGAACAAACTTTTATTCAAGTACTGGAGGAGGATTAACAGATCTAATTTCTCAAAATTTTGCTTCAGATTTAATGACATTAGCACCACTTCCAAAATTTAATTTAGTATCAAAAGCTGCTTTATTTAGTGAAAAATTCGTACCTTCTTTGTCGTATCAAATTGCATTAAATAAAAATATTTTAGTATGGGATTTCATTAAACCAACTGCTGCTGCTATGCCAGGAACATATATACCTAAATCATTTGAATTAATGACGACCAGAGGGGTCTTTTGGGTACACCCTAATGCTACAAAACATATGCTCGAATATTTAACAAGAAATACCCCTTCTAACTCTTTAGGATCGATTAGGATGATTAATAATCAAGCTATGTTATTAAGTTTACAGTCCGCAGTTAGTCAAGCCGCGACTCAAGGAATAAAATATGAGAAATTAATTGATGTAGGGCAGTGGGAGTTGAGATTTTCTATGAGAAGTGGTGACAGATTACCTGTGTTAATGCATGCGGTATATAATAAATGATATTAACTATGGAAAGCAAAACTCAAGGAAAAGACGTTTTTTTTGAGTTTGATAAGTATGTTCCTTGTTCAATGTATTTTTATGATAAATTATTGTCGGATTTATATTGGAGAGCTGGTAATGGTAATACGTCATTAATTGAAGTTGGGATTTTAAATAATGGCCTTTTAAATAGTATAACGGTAGTTTCTATATCTGCTGATCATGTTATAAAAAGAGAAGATTCTTATCTGATAGAAAGTCGGATTGAAAAAGGGTTGCCAATTTTTAATACTTTGAGCTGGGAAAAGAACTTAGAGGATTATAAGAATGTTTTTTTAGATAATTTTTCAATTAATTTTAATTTTATTGTTGGTATTAATTATATTGAAATAAAATTTTCAATGGAAGTGGTTGACTTTTATTTAAAAAATCAGGGGGTTTTTCTTGGTTTTAATAAGAGAAATTTTCTGGTGAGAGTATTAATTGTAGAAGTTGATGAGAATATTATATCTATGTTGAAATTTTTTTATTAGAGGTTTTGAAGAGGTTTAATTGAAATGAGAAGGTTAAAATGAAAAAAATAATTTTGATACTATTCTTAAATTTATTTTTTTCTAGTTCTGCATTTGCAAATAGTGGGTTCTATAACTCTAAAATTGCTGCGATTACAATCCATGATAGTTGGAATGTATTTATTATCGAATTAAAAAGTCCTGTTGCCACCGGCGAAAAATGTGGTATTTCAAATGCAGTGGTTCTTAAGAGAGATCATTATCTCTTTAAAGAAATGTATGCAACACTTTTATCTGCATTTCACGCACAAACGGTAATTAGTGGTTGGGCTGATGGCTGCTATGGTCAATATCCCATTATCACAAGATTAGATTTGAGAAAGTGATTTAAATAATTAATGCTATTAGGGGTTAAATGATGAAAAAAATATTCTTGACACTGTGTTTTAGCTTTTTATTGAGTAGTTCTGCATTTGCAAATAGCTCTTTTGGACTATCAAAAATTAATACACTTGTTGTACATGATAGCGGAGCGTATGTAATTGTTGTTTTAAAAAGCCCTGTTGCATCTGGTGAGGGATGCACTTCTTCAAGTGAGTTAAAGCTTAAAGTCGACCATCCTTTATTTAAAGTCATGTACGCAACCTTGTTAACTGCACTGCAAAGTCAAACACCCGTTCAAGGTTGGGTGAATGGATGTGATGGCAGAGAACCAATTTTGACTCGATTAGATATATCAAAATAGCAGGTTAATTGCATTTTAGAGTTCTATTAATTGGTATATTTAATTACTTTTTTAAGTTGAAAGATTTCACGCTGCTATATGGAGTTAATACTGATTTGAAATGAAATCCAATTAATAAAAACTATATACTATTGAATTTATTTTCATTAAATCATTTAGGGCTAGTTATATACCATTAGCTTATTTAGTCCCATTGAGACGTTTGTGGGTAAGCACAAAATTTGGGACTCTATTTTGGCCAAAATTCAGTTTGAATTAAGAAATTAGTCTTAACCTAACAATACGGTAATAACCGTAGCAAGCAAAGCAATACTTTTAGCCACATTCTCCAGATGTGGCTTTTTTTATAGAATTCATCATTGGGTGCATATTAAAAATATCAAGCCAACAACACTTAGCTGTTAAGATGTACTAGTTTTTATACAACTGGTCATATAGTTTACGGTGATGTCTGGCGCTAACCAGAAATATTTGCCGATTGGACTATAATGTAGACCAATCGTATTCATCTGCGTTAAACCAGCAATTTCTGAAAAGCTTCTAAGCTCATGCGGTTTAATATATTTATTAAAGTTATGCGTGCCTTTGGGCATTAATTTAAAAAGATATTCACCCCCGACAATCGTATATAAAAAAGACTTTGGATTTCTGTTGATCGTTGAAAAAAATACTAATCCATGAGGTTTTACTAATTGTGCACAAGACTGGACAATTGCAGCAGGGTTAGGAACATGTTCTAGAAGTTCCATACAGGTAATAATATCGTATTGTTGTGGGCTTATTTTTGCCAATTCCTCTACAGCAATAGTGCGATACTCAAGGTTATGAATATTCTCCATAATCGCGTGATTACGGGCAACCTGAATACTTTGCTCCCCGAGGTCGATTCCAAGCACATCTGCACCATACCGGGCCATACTTTCAGCTAGAATTCCGCCACCACAACCAACATCAAGAATCTTTTTATCTTGAATACCGTTTGCAATCGACTTTATCCATCCCAAACGTAAAGGATTAATGGTGTGCAGAGGAGCAAATTCACCCTTTAAATCCCACCAGCGATCGGATATCGCTTCAAACTTTTCCAGTTCTTGAGGATCATGGTTTGATGGCTTCATGTTTGATTATCCAGTTTGATTTGTCGCTCGGAATAAAATTTTTTAGGAGAGGATTTCATTGCTTTTTTAAACATGGTGATGAATGAACTATCCGAAACATAACCTAACTCATTGGCAATATAAGTAATGCTTCGGCCATCATTTAACTTCTGAAGAGCTAAAGTAATATGCAGTCGTCGACGCCAATGATTTAAAGAAAGTTTCATTTCTCCCTTAAAAGTACGCGTGAGACTTCTTTCACTCATACCACATTGTTTTGCCCATTGAGCCAAGCTGGTTTTTTGCTCGGGTTGGTGGAGGAGTGAGTCTGTAATCATCTTCAGTCGCTTATCCGACGGAAGTGGTAAATATTGCGATTGCTGAGGTGCACTGATAATTTCGTCTACTAAAACCTGCATTAGTCGTGCTTCAGCACTATGGGGAGTGAAGTTAGGTTTAATTTCCTCGGTTCTTAGAAAGAGGCTATTTAAAAAATCACTGACTTGAATAACGTGGCATTCGTTATGATCGAAAAGGTTTTTTTGAGTAAACACCATAAAACAGCTTGAAAGACCAATACCCGTTGATGAATGAGAAATATTGGGCGGAATCCAGATGGCTGTTTTAGGAGGTACAACCCATATCCCTGTAACTGTAGAGATCGTAATTAAGCCTGATTGAGTTGCCATCAACTGGCCATAGTCGTGCTGATGTAAGCCTAATTCCCAATCTGGCACATCAGCAGTAACTTTGAGTACGGTGACTGGATCATTCATCAGAGTGGAAGCATGAATGTCATGTAGCTTATTGATCTCCATTATGGATGCAAAAGTTGGTAGACAAGTTGATCTGATTCTTCTTTACTTGATACGACATACATTGGATAACCTGAAAACTGTAAATATACTTTTGAAAACTGTTCGGCTTTGGTTCTTTGTGCAAGATCGGGTTCAATATGGACTAAGCCTAAAACAAAGCGAGACAATGTTTCTCGTTTGGCTTTTACCCACCCAGCAATGCGTTTTCGGGATTCATGGTCATTGTTCTGTTCTGCCTCATCAAATGCACCTTCGCTAATGAAAACAAATTTTTCATTTTTAGCCAGCAGGGCCGTAAAGGTCTCAAACAGTTCATCTAGAGATTGCTGATCCTTACTTTTATAGCTAAGGGTAATGATGGGAAATGTTTCAATGTTCTTGATGTACATGAGATTGACCATAAATGATAATGATTCTTCTTATTATATCGACCTTTGTGGAATTAACTTGCTTGTTTGAGTCAAAAAACTTTTCAATCCAGCCAATATAAGCTTTAAAAAAAGACGATGCTAATGAGAGAAAAATTGTGTTTTATGCGCATAGGGGATTTTACACATGAGGCTAAGTATTGAAAATGATTTAAAATTTCGACTACATGACTCTCGTCTATTTCATCAATGGATAGATCTCATACTCAAATTTTATAACAATCAAGTTCGCTGTATAAGCCAAGTAAATATTTAACAGATCAGCAGCAGTCTATACTCACCCTCTTTTTCAGCAGGTGCTCTATGCACGCAGGGCAAGGCCTGTTGTGTGGGATGGTCTACCGCCAAGCGCCAAAGATATCCTGAGCCTAAATTCACAGGTCGGGCATCCGGTTTGGGTTGATAATGTAAATCAAAGAAATAATCTTCCAAGAAATGTTCAAATTCTGCTTCTGGCCCGTCATATAGGTTTTTGAGTTTGTTTCTGATGTCTGGGATTAGAATCTTTTGTTCAACCTGATCATTCGGCAAAATATCACTTGCTACACCGTAATAAGTGCATAAAAAAGTATCCGTTGCGATGGGAGAGCGATCAATATGGTAAGAATAGACGTCTGTTGAGATGAAATCGAATTCTAGGTCACGTTCGTAACTTTCAAGAAGATTCAGAGAAGGTGACGCCCCGAAATCAGAGAGAAGTTGCATATCGCTTAAGATTATTTCTCTTGCCTGATTGCCTTTTTCTGAAAGTTTCAGTGCTATAAGATCCTCAATGGAAACTTCGGTAATCTTCTCTTTTAATTCAAGTTTAGTCACAATTTCTTTAAAGTCACCCATCAAATTTCTAGACCAGCAAATGGCATTCATCTCTCCTTGAAAATGAGTATTTACCAGTTCAGAAAAACTAGAAACTACCTTAATTTGATCACTGTCAGAAAATGTCTTGCTCATATAGAAATTAAATAAATCATTTACTCTGGCTAATAATATACACCCAGTTCCTATAGAAATATTGCTTTTCAAGCGATTCGATAGATTTAATCGGCTTTGGTGGGCAATTTACATTCAGCGAAGTAAATAAGTATTTTCTTGGTTATTCACCTCTGTTTAGCATGGTGATTTGTTATACATATATGTTTGTTTTTGTGATGTATTGTTGAATTTTTCGTGTGTGTATGAAGAATATGCAAGGTTAATGATAGCTTTCTCCAATTGTAGATTGATAGCAAAATCGCATCTGCCTTTCCAAAGGAAAGATGCTTTGGAGCAGCTTTAATATTTAAAAATCATTTTAATGAGACAAAATGATGGTGAGGATAAGAGAACGAATGAAGAATTTAATTTTAACTAGCGTGTTTGCAGTAGCGGCGGTATTTTCAACACAAACGATGGCCAACGATTTTGTCGAAGGCAAAGATTATAAAGTTGTCTCAAATCCAGTAAAAACCTCAGCACCTGCCAATCAAATTGAAGTACGGGAATTCTTTTGGTACGGGTGTACTTATTGTTTTAAATTAGAGCCTTATATGCAGGCCTGGCTAAAGAAAATTCCAAGTGATGTGTATTTCCTTCGTACTCCGGCAGCAATGAATCCGATGTGGGAGCAGGGGGCGCGTGCCTACTACGTGAGTGAAGCTTTGGGTGTACGTAAGCGAACTCATTTACCGCTATTTCATATTAATAATGTGGGAAATCAAAAAATTCTGCAGAAGGATGCCTTTGCTAAATTCTTTGTGAAGTATGGTGTCCCTGAAGCAAAATTTAATAGTATGTATGATTCTTTTGCAATCACCGCAAAAATTTCTGAATCAAACCAGTTGGCACAAAAATATCAATTGACTGGTGTTCCTGCTGTTGTTGTAAATGGAAAATATATTGTGCAAGGGGGTGATGATAAGGTGGTTAAAGTGGTCGAATATCTTGTCAATAAAGAGCGTAAAGCGAAGTAATTTTTAAAATTACAATTGCTTGTCATTGAGTTAGTTTAATACCTTGTTGAACCCTTTTGAATTTCCTGTTTTGTTATCTATCAGTAAAATTGAAGGATTCTTTCTTTTTTATATTAGATTAATTTGATTATTCTGCGCAAAACCAAACATGAAAAATGTGATCTATTTCAAATATTCACACTTTGAATTGTATTGGTTGTTTGGTTTCAATTTTTGATATTAGTTTAGTTTTAATTGCTAAATAGATTTTATTTTTACTGAATTGTTTTGAAATTTAGCTATATTTTTAGGTCATTTAAAATGAATAAAATGCATGTTGCGGTATCTGTCATTATCGGTTTAATTGTTGGTGGCGTCTTAGGTTCTCTAGGCTATTCGAAAACAGCCGCGCGTTACGACGCGATGACTACAGCTTGTGTTATGGTCAATCAAGCGGTTGAACATGAGATCTTGAAACCAGAACAGGTCAAACAATTAGGTGAGTTAACTGGACAAAGCCTACGGAAAGATTATGGGTCTGTTGCATCTAAATTTACGTTCTCTGAAAAGCAATTGGGCAATGCATCTGAAGGTTCGAATTGTAGCCAGTTTATTGTTGGAGTGAATGCTGCTCAATAAGAACTAAAAGGCCCTTGTTATCCAAGGGCTTTTTTGGGGCTATCGTTCTGATTCATGTTGAATTCGATATCATGCAAATAATAATCTCATAAATCTAAGCATGCTGATTTAACCTAATTTGTCTTCAGTCCGTGTCTCGAAATCACTTGCATCATGACGTTCATGCAATTGGGTTGCTAAGTCGCCGAAGGTGCGATTGACCATGCGTCCACGCTGTACCGCAGGGCGTGCCAGAATAGCATTTGCCCAACGTTGTACATGTTGATATTGATCTACACCTAAGAATTCATTGGCATTATAAACCCAGCCTTTGACAATGCTGCCATACCAAGGGAAAGCTGCAATATCGGCAATCGAATATTCGCGTCCAGCCAAATATTCATGTTGTGCTAAATGTTGATCCAAAACATCCAGTAGGCGTTTGGTTTCCATGGCAAAGCGGTTGATTGCATATTCAATTTTCACAGGCGCATAAGCATAAAAATGCCCCAAACCTCCACCGATGTAAGGTGCGCTGCCCATTTGCCAAAACAACCAGTTTAAACATTCGGTACGTGCTGCAATATCGTTCGGAATAAAGGCTTTAAACTTTTCAGCCAAATAAAGCAAAATTGAACCTGATTCAAAAATCCTTAAAGGTGGGGTCTGGCTATGATCGACCAACGCGGGAATTTTAGAGTTTGGATTGATATCGACAAAGCCACTACTGAATTGTTGTCCTTCACCAATCTTAATGAGCCAAGCATCGTATTCGGCATCTTGATGCCCTAATGCGAGCAGTTCTTCCAGTAAAATCGTGACTTTTTGTCCGTTAGGCGTTGCCAAGGAATAGAGCTGAAGGGGATGCTTCCCAATCGGTAAAGTATGTTGATAACGACTGCCTGCTGTCGGCTGATTTAAATCTGTTTTTTCTCCAGTCCATTGCCAAATTCGGGGTGGGATATAGTTTGAATCGTTCATTATTATGGGCCAGTTGATCATGAGATCTATCCAGTCTAGGCGAGCTGATCCAAAATTGGGTAGCTTTTTTGTGGTAGCGCTTTATCTTTTTTTCTACGTATATTATTCCTGTATTTTATTTATTTCAGGCCTAATATTTTGAAAGTGCTGACGAATGACGTCAAGCCAAGCCTGAACAGCGGGTGAGATGGGAAGGCTTTTTTTCCATGCCATCGCTAAATGCCACTGAATATTTGGTTTTTCAAGCGGAATGGCTGCAAATAAATTGCAATCCAGCATATCGGTATAATATTTTGGCAGTAGGGCTATTCCCATGCGTTGTAACACCATATCCGCCAGAAGATTCCACTGGCTGGTACGGCAGGCAATACTTGGATAAAAGCCATGCTGCTGGCACGCATCCAGAATAATACGGTTTAAGGAAAAATTTTCAGGAAACATCAAGAAGGATTGGTGTCGCAATTCTTCTAAAGTGATTTTTTTCCGTGACGCCCAAATTGCATCTCGTCGTAACAAAACCATTAAAGGGTAATTACACAATTCAATGCTATCAAAAATCTGTGGATCGAAAGGTTGTAACAATACACCTACATCCAATTCATTGTTGTGCAAAGCGAGTTCAATCGCTCTGGACCCGACTTCAAGAAAAGAGAGTTCAATTTTAGGCCATTGTTGGTGATAATCAAAAAGGGCAGTGGTGAGTAGTTGAGCACCTAATGGCGGAACGCCAAGTTTTAGGGTACCTGTTTTTAATTGTTGATAATTTTCAATTTCTAGGAAAATATTTTGCTCGGCTTGCAGCAGTTCCACAGCGTGTTGATAGATGCGTTTCCCAATTTCAGTCAGTTCAAGTTGTCTTTTACGACCATGTTCGGGTTTCACGAGCAGTTGTACTTGCAGCTGTTGTTCGAGCTGCTGCAAAATTTTACTAATGGTTGGCTGAGTGAGGCATAACGCTTCTGCCGTCCGAGTAAAACTTTTCGTTTTTACTAAGGTGACAAAGCATTGTAATGATTTGAAGGAAAGCATAACAAATTTTTAATTATTCCATTTATGAATAATTTTAACATGAATAATTCATATCATCACGCTGCTGGCTGGATAAGATAATAATTATGTAGTTCACCATTTGATTTCATAAAATGCGTACCGAAGCTGTTTCTGGAATATCCACACAAAACTCACTTTTGCAATTGTTTAAACAAATTTTAATTCTGGCTGGATTTTGGAGTGCAGGTTATGTCCTGCATCAAAAGTTAGGTATACCAATCTCTGCGGGAATTTTAGGTATGTTCTTGCTGCTCTTCAGCCTGTTTTTTAAATTCATCAACATTGATCAAGTCGCAACAGGAGCAGCATTTGTTTTGGGTGAGTTATTACTGTTTTTTATCCCTGTGGTTGTCGCAATCGTTCAATACAAAAACTTATTTATGACAGAAGGTTGGCAAATTGTATTGAGCATTGCACTGGGTACGATTCTGGTCATGTTAAGTACTTCGCTTACCATTCACTATTACCATCGCATGAAAAATTATTTGCTTGTAATACGTAAGCATTTCCAGCAGAAGCATATTTAAAGGTAGTCAAGATGAATATTTGGTCAATTCTTTGTTTGATCTGGACTTTGCTGGCCTATGTAATTGCAAAGCGGCTCTATCAAAAGTATCCGAAATTATGGCTATCCCCAGCGCTGAGTGTGCCGATACTCACGATTATTTTGATGATGATTTTCGGGATTTCATATCAGACTTATGCTGAAGATACTCAGTGGATTGTCAATTTACTTGGCCCTGCAACGGTTGCATTCGCCGTGCCGATTTATCGTTATCGCGAGACAATTCGCAAAAATTTGGGGGTTTTATCAGTCGCCATTGTTGTGGGGATGAGTGTTGGTGTGATGTCGGCTTATGAGATGGCACAGTTATTTCATTTTAGTCCTGAAGTCACCAATAGTTTGATGGCACGTTCTATCTCAACACCTTTTGCCATGATTTTGGCAGAAGATATTCATGGTTCAGCAGCATTGGTGTCTTTATTTACCGTCATTACCGGTTTGGTGGGAATGATTTGTGGAGACGCCATTTTAGCATTCACCAAAATCCGTTCTAATGTGGCGAATGGTGCTGCATTTGGCAATGCAGCGCATGGTTTTGGCACGGTGAGAGCTCAACAACGTAATCGTGAGGAAGGGGTAATCGCAAGTTTAACCATGGTCATTGCTGGTATTTTAATGGTTTTGATTGGCCCAGCAGCGATTCATTTATGGTTATTGATCTAAGCACCTTTTAGTAATATTCGGGTGATCCTTAAAGTGATTGAGTGTGAGCCTGTGAAGTGTACTGCATAATTCATTTCATTGGCTTGCTTATTATTAATTTTTTATAAATATTTAATTTAGTTTTTTGAAACCTTAAGGTGTTAGGTTAAAGGGAACTTGAATTAATCTTTTTTTAAGTGGCGTTATATATTGGTAAAGGCTGTTTTTGATCAATAACTGTTGCACTTGTTAATTAATGTGTATTAGAAAAATAGAAAGAATAGAAAATGGAGAAAAAGAGCCATTACATCCATAAAAAACATCTTTTATAATCTGGTATAAAATTGATCAGATACATGATGTATTGTTTCTGAAGCTGCTGTTAGATAGCACTTGTTTTGGTTTGGAATAAATAATATTTTGTTTTATAAGTGTTTTTAATTTTTGTGTAAAGCGCTCTAAGTTATACAATTTTGATATTTCGTGCATTTTTTAATATCTGAAGCTGCATAAGTTTTATTATAAAAAGATTAAACGGAGTGAGTGTATAAGAGATCTCTATTTATTATTAAAGCTTAGGCGGTTTTGATCTTTTACCTTGCAGCTTAATATAATAAAATGTAATCTCGTCGACGTGTTGTGATCTATTTTCTACGGGTGAAATTCAATAAAATTAAGAATTCTTTTCTCTAATAAGTAATTTTAAACAACTATCTGACTGAACTGATTATTTGCTAAATCATAATTTTAACGAGCGTATCAACTGAATGAATCAAATTGCGATAAACGAAAAAAATATTATTCGTGGTAAACACCACCCAGAGTTTTTGCAGGAAGAAGTTTTAACCGATATTTTTGTCCAGACTGCACAACGTCTCCCTCAAAAAACTGCCCTGATCGAAGCAGAACAACAGATCAGTTATGCCGAGTTATATCAGCAGGCGTTGGTCATGGCACAGCATTTAACCCTGAACGGGATTAAAGCGGGGGATATCGTTGGCTTGTGGTTGCCGCGGGGAATTGAATTATTAAAATCCCAATTGGCGATCTGCCTCAGTGGTGCTGCCTGGTTGCCTTTTGATATGGATACCCCGGCAGACCGGATTGCAGTCTGTCTTGAAGATGCGGCGGCGGTCGGCATGATCACCACCGATGAGTGGTATGAACATTTGGCCGAAGTTCCACAAACCAAGTGGACCAATACCGAATTACAACGCCCACTTGATCAGACGGTTGAACTCGCCAGAACTACACCGGAACAACCTGCCTATATTATTTATACCTCAGGTTCGACAGGGAAACCGAAAGGGATTGTCATTACCCAGAAGAATATTTGCCACTTCCTGCGCAGTGAAAACAGTATCTTGGGCATTCAGGAGCAAGACAAGGTCTATCAAGGCTTCTCGGTGGCTTTTGATATGTCTTTTGAGGAAATCTGGCTGTCTTATCTGGTCGGTGCAACATTGTGGATTGCACCTAAATCACTGGTCAGTGATCCAGAACGCTTATGTAAAACCTTGCAACAAGAACAGATCACGGTTTTACATGCCGTACCAACCTTACTGGCTTTATTCCCGGAAGATGTACCGAACCTGCGCATCATCAATCTGGGTGGAGAAATGTGCCCGGACTCACTGGTTGATCGCTGGGCATTACCCCACCACCAAATGTTTAATACCTATGGGCCAACTGAAACCACGGTATCTGCCAGTCTGGAACTATTGCAGCGTGGCAAACCCGTCACGATTGGCAAGCCCTTACCCAACTATGGCATGTTGGTCATCAATGCAGAACGCGAACTGTTGCCGCAAGGAGAAACAGGGGAACTGTGTATCTTTGGACCGAGTGTGGCACCCGGTTATTTAGGACGCCCTGATCTGACTGCCGATAAATTTATCCAAAATCCATGGGCCAGCAATCCAGACGAAGAAAGCCTGTATCGCACAGGGGATCTGGCCAAAATCGATGAGTTTGGTCAGGTGCATTGCTTAGGCCGTGCCGATGATCAGGTGAAGATTCGCGGCTTCCGAGTTGAACTCGGTGAGATTGAAGCGGCGTTATGTGATCTGGATGGCATTGGCACCGCAGCCGTGATTCTACGTGCTGAAGATGGCATTGATCAGTTGATTGCCTTCATTGCTCCTGAACTTGATGCCCAACACGCCATCGAAATTAAACAGCTACGCCATCACCTCAGTCAGCGCTTGCCGCCTTATATGGTGCCCAACCGCTTTGAAGTGATTGAGGAAGTACCTCGTTTATTGTCAGGAAAAATTGACCGCAAAGCCCTGAAAGCACGTCCATTAACCAGTGTGGTTGATCGGAGCGAATCAGATCAGCCGCAGAATCAGGCCGAAGAAATCTTATTTGGCATACTCAATCGCTTATTCCCGAATATCCCGATTAAATTAGATGCAGACTTCTTTGACGATCTCGGTGGACACTCACTGTTGGCTGCTGTACTGATTTCCAACCTACGCGCACACCCTGAATACAGTCACCTGACCATTCAAAGTCTGTATCAGGCCCGCAGAGTTGGTGCCATTGCCGCACTGATGCTGGAACAGCCTGAACCGTCATTATTTGATAGCCAGCTCGGGCAGGATAATCCACGAAATACCCGCTATAAATGGCTGTGTGGTCTGGCACAATCCGTGACGATACCTGTGCTGATCTCGATCAATATCTTACAGTGGCTGGCTCCGTTCTTTACCTACCATTATTTTACCGGCGGTACACGAGACACGATTCCCTCGGCGATTCTATTGTCACTGCTGGTCTATGTCATGGTGATTCTCGCCAGCTTTGCACTGTCGATTAGTGTAAAACGGGTGTTATTACTCGGGATACCAGCAGGGCGTTACCCACTCTGGGGAATGACCTATTTCCGTTGGTGGCTGGCAGACCGAATCAGCAGCATTTCACCGGTATATCTCTTATCCGGTTCAACCTTGCTGAATCTCTACCTCAAAGCACTGGGGGCAAAGATTGGCCATGATGTCAGCATCAGTTCCGTACATATCCGGATGCCTTCTTTATTGACCATTGAAGATGGGGTCAGCATTGGTTCCAATGTCAATCTGGAGAATGCTAAAGTTGAACATGGCCATCTGGTATTGGGTTCAGTTCATTTGAAACAAGACAGTTATGTCGGTTCCTATGCGGTATTGGAAGAAAATACCGTATTAGAACCCCGTGCCCATGTGAATGCCTTAACTGCGATTGAATATGACACCACGGTGCCAGCAGGTGAAATCTGGGAGGGTACACCTGCGAAGAAAATTGGCCATGTGGACAGCTTGGAGCCATTGGCTGCACGCCCGAAACTGTCGTTTATCCGTAAAATCTCAGAATATGCCTACTATGCAATCAGTGCATTATTCATTGCCTGTATCTTCTTTATCCCAATCTTTCCAAGCTTCCTATTGGTGGACTGGTTAGATGTCAATATTTTCAATATTGATCCGAACAACCACTTACAGATTGCGTTGTACTATTTCATTCTGGCGATTCCAGCCAGTGCGATGATGATGGTGATTACCGCACTGATCTCCTCGGCATTACGTAAAGTAGCCTTGCCGCGTTTAGAGACGGGCAGCTATGCCATCCATGGCGGCACCTATTATCGTAAATGGTTTGCATCACAGATTTTAGAAACCAGTTTACAAACCCTGCATGGTTTATTTGCCACTATCTACGCACCAACCTGGTTCCGTTTGTTGGGTGCCAAAGTCGGTAAAAACACCGAAATCTCAACAGCAACAGGGGTAATTCCTGAACTGCTGACTTTGGGAGAGGAAAGCTTTATTGCCGATGCCGTGATGTTGGGGGATGAGGAAATCAAGGGCGGCTGGATGACCTTAAAATCGACCCAGATTGGTAACCGCAGCTTTGTAGGGAATAGTGCCTATATCGCGGATGGGACGGTATTACCGGACAATGTGTTGATCGGGGTGCAATCCAAAACACCAGATAACCGAGAAATGTACTCAGGTCAAACCTGGTTTGGTTCTCCACCTTTACTTCTGCCTGCACGTGAGGCAGCAGAACAGTACCCAGACCACCTGACCTTTCAACCGAGTGTTAAGCGACGTCTGATGCGTGGTTTGATTGAAGGTCTGCGGATCGTATTACCGGCAGCGCTGGCGATTGGTGTGGGTTATATGATCGTACTGGAAATTATTGATGTGATTAATAACTACAGTATCGCGACAGGGCTATTGGCCTTGACTTTGGCGGGGCTGCTCTATGGTGTGGGCTGCTTTGTGATCGTGGCGTTATTGAAATGGATTTTAATTGGTCGTTACCAACCACGTTCAGCACCGATGTGGACCATGTTTGTCTGGTTAAGTGAGGGGGTGACCAGTTTATATGAAGCGGTTGCAATCCCGAACTTCCTGAACTACCTCAGAGGCACACCAATGTTACCGTTCTTCCTGCGCCTGTTAGGGGTACGTATAGGTAAGGATGTGTATATGGATACCGCAGATATCACCGAGTTTGATTGTGTTGAGATTGGAGACCGAGCTGAATTTAACAGTTTCTCTGGTCCACAGACGCATTTATTTGAAGACCGGATTATGAAAATTGGTCAGGTGAAAGTGGGCAATGATGTGGTGGTGAATGCGCGCAGTATTATTTTATATAATGCCAATGTGAGCCATCATGCGGTATTGGGTCCACTGACTTTGGTGATGAAAGGTGAGAACATACCAGCCAAATCAGCTTGGATTGGTTCACCTGCTGTGCCTTGGAGACATCAATAAGTTTATAATTAGCCAAATATATGAAAGGGATAAGCAGTGAAAGTGCTTATCCCTTTTGCTTAGATGGCTTTAAAGAACGTGCTGATAACAAGGGCTAATGTGCTGTTGAGGCTGGTTTTGATTTAAAGAAGATAAGACAGAATACAATAAATGCCAATAATACGAATGAAGCACCGAATCGACTTAAATCAAGTCCCCCGTGATCTAGTGGTTTATCAAGGAAATCACCTAAGACAGCGCCTAAAGGTCTGGTGATAACGAAGGCAGACCAGAAGAGAAAGGTTCTTGAGATTTGAGTCCAGTAATAGAGTGCTGCTAAGACTAAGAGCAGAGAACCAAAGATCAATGCCGAGGCGGTATAACCTAATCCTTGTGTATCAGCCGTCCAGTCTCCCAAAGCGGTGCCCAAGGTTTGCGAAAACATGATGGTGATCCAATAAAAAGCTTCACTCTTTGTAGACTGAACGCTATTGACTGCAATATTTCCACTACTCTGATACCAGATTGCCAGAGATGCAAGCAATAAAATAAGAAGTAAGGTGCTGCCGCCTGAATAGCCAATTCCTAGAGAGCGATCAACAAAATCTGCGATGGTGGTGCCGAGCGTGGTGGTTGAAATGATGGTTGCCCAATATAAAAAAGGTTTATATTGTTTGGCTTTCATTTGCAGTGCAACAAAGCCAATGAAAATAATAGAGAAAATACAAGTGCTTAAGATATAGCCAAAATTAAGGGACATAGATAAAGCATCACCTGCTGTTTCACCTAGCGTGGTTGCTGCAATTTTTATGATCCAGAAGATGAGAGTCACTTCAGGCACTTTGCTGAATGTCTGACTGAGCGTATTGTTATCCATTATTCACTCCGGTTCGAAGATGAGTAAAATTTAGACTTTTTTTATTAATTCAGACTTAAGCTTAAATTGTAATTTTATTCAAAATTTTAAAAGCTTTAATTTTAGTTTAAGGTGGACTTTTTATATTTTCAGCGTCAAATCATCATGGAACGATTGGCGATGTCAATTGAAGCTATCGATATTCGTTTATTTAACTGGATAAACGCCACTGCAACACAAAACCCTATTTTAGATAAAATTGCATTATTTTCATCACATAATTTGATCGCAGTTTTATTTATATTTTTAATTGTCTCTTTATTTTTTAAGGATAAGGCATATAAAGGGCAGTTTATAAAAACGTTGATTACAGTGTTGGCTTCTTTATTAGTGACGCAACTGATTCATGCC
Organism: Acinetobacter colistiniresistens; assembly: GCF_000413935.1. Taxonomy (GTDB): domain Bacteria; phylum Pseudomonadota; class Gammaproteobacteria; order Pseudomonadales; family Moraxellaceae; genus Acinetobacter; species Acinetobacter colistiniresistens. The sequence continues at coordinate 601,683 of NZ_KE340379.1, forward strand.
GTGTATTACCATCCGCGTCCTTTTGATCTTGGGATTGGGCATATCTTGACAGGGCATGGCTCATCTTCATCATTTCCAAGTCAGCATACCTTAACAGTCATGACGATTGCTTGGTCATACTTGCTTTCGGGCTACCGAAAAATTGGCAGTATGGCACTTTTACTGGGTGTTATTGTCGGCTGGTCAAGGGTTTATATTGGGGTTCACTTTCCTTTTGATATATTAGGTTCATTTGTTATTGCTTTTATACTTGTATTAACTATGAATCTGGTTTTCAAAGAGTTTATTTTAAAATTCAGAAAACCCGTTGCTATTTCCCTGGCTAAATGAAAGGATATTTAAGCTGAGGTAGAGATTGGATAGTCGATTTTATATATTAATTATAATTGAATATAAAACCAAAACCTGTGCAACTATATAAAAATGCACAGGTTTATCTGTTTTAAGGCAGTGGAATAATAATGAGATGAATTAAGAATCTTCAGATTTAGTGGTTAATTGTCCTTCAGCCGTCAGTTGATCGGCCATTTCTTTGGTTTTTCTTAAGCCTGGCATACGGTATTCGGTGTGGCCATAGTCTTTGATGGATTTCCAACGACCACCCCATGTCAAGCCAACAGATTCAGCAACTTGGCCGTAAAGTTCATAACCTCGCATTGCCCATGGATCACGTTCCGAGATGACCACTTTACCATTACGTTTAAAGGCAACATCTGCGGCTAAGCCAAATTGATGATAACTTTGATAGCCTTTGGCACGTGTTGTGTTCGGATTACCTGCTAACATATTTTGGCGGTTTGGACTGCGATAGCCTTCAAGTAAAACTAGTTCATAACCATGTTGCTCTTTCATAATTTTGAACACCATGAGCAAGCGCTGTTTATAACGTGGATTAATTTTATCCCATTTACGATCAACCAAGGATGAATCTAAACTGCCATGTGAATGAGTCAGTGGAATTTCAATCTGAGACGCATCAATACTTGGATCAGTTGGATGTTGCGCCTGATAAGCTTGTTCAAGACGGGTGGCTTCAATAATTGCATCTTGAATAAGAGTTTCATCTACTTCTGGTGGCGGGCTTAACATTTCACCATTGAGTAGGGTATAAATTTGTGGATCTGTTTCCTTAAGGTATTCTGCCTCTATACGTGTGGAGTTGATCGGACGTGTAAAAGCAAAAATGAGGATACTTGCAAATAAAAAGAAACCCGCAACTAAAATCCACCATTGTTGCAAATGCCAATGTGATTGCAGTCTGTCTGGTGAAGCTGCTTGGTGCATATTCTCCGCAAACTGCATGGCATTTACGATTTTCTTTTTGCTACTTGGCAATAAGGATTGCAGGAACTGTTTAGATTTATAACGCAACTCATGAGACATGAGCAGCGTTAATCCGATTGCAACCGCAATGAAGCAGAAAAAGATAAACCAGATCATGTGTTATTTCAGTTCATTCACAGCAAATGGTTTCTGAGTGACTTTGATTTGCACTGTTGCATCAGGTGCTTCGGCTTCAGGTTCTACCGTTTTTGGAGATGCTGCTTTGACTGGCTGAGATGCTGGTTTAACAATTTTATTGGTCGTCGGTACTTCATTTTTAGTTGCTACAGGTTTTGCGGGTACCGACGGGTGGACTGCTTTGTTATTCGGTTCATTTGCAAAAGGTGAAATTTGTTGACCAGTACGGACAGGCGCAGCGGGTGGAGGCGTGCGCTGGAAAAATTTATTTAAATCATTACTGCCTGGCTGAGCAAACCCATTGTCTTCTGCTGATTCGGCTGTTTCATGATGAACAGGCATGGGTTCTTCAGCACTATGAGGTGGCACTTTTGCATGAGGTTGGATATTTGCGTTTTCGTCCACACGCTGTTCTTGTTCCAATGGTACTGCTTCAGCTGTATTTGAGTCCGTAACAAAGAGAAAGAAAATCAGCGAGGTAAAAATAATCCCTGAAAGAAATCCAATCAGTAAATAAATTACAGGAGATAAGGTTTTTTTCTTATTGGTCTGTAATATGCGTAAAGAAGTTGTTCTTTCCTGAGTCATACGTTATCAACTAAGGTAAATGGATGGTGATATGTGCTTCTTCAGCAGGTGCTGAAATCACATTTTGATAAGGGTTTAGAGCATTGTGATTCTGCTTGGACAGCATGAATTTCAAGCCTGCAAAAGTCAGGGCAGCAAAGATTAATAAAAAGATCAAAATCCAGAAAAATGGCAACTCGTGATGGATAATATGTTTAATATGATCAGGGATTGCTGCGAATGGCGAGAATGCCGCTTTCTTGCCTTTGAGGTAGTCAATTTCATCGCCAACACGCGCGACCAAATGATTTAAACTTTCTACTGATTCCAGACGATATTTGCCCTGAAAGCCAAGTAACAAGCAGTAGTGGAATACTTCAAGCGACGCTAAGCGCTCTTTACCGCGACTACGGAGTTGTTCCAAGATTTCAAAAAAACGATAACCAGCCAATTGAGAGCCAAATAAGCTCAATTGCAATGGACTGATCAGCCAAGAATTTTGCAAATTAAAATAAGCAGCATCTTGTTGTGTAGCAATGGTTTCGTCAATCAGAGCACAAAAAGCATATTTGGCATCATGAATATCGTCAGCAGAAAATTGTAAACGCTTGGCTTGTTGCTCAAAACGATTGAGTAAATCGACAATCTTTTCGCGAAAATCACTTGGATTTGTCGGGATATAACGATTACGAAGTAAAAAAACCAGATAGAACCCATCATGTAATAGGTCAATCAAGTTGGTTGCTTGCGCTTTATTCTGTGGCTGATCAGCGGTAGGTAAACCTGAACCAATTTTTCCATCATCAAATAAAGAGGGGATGCCAGTGGGTTGAGTCATTGTTGTTCTCTTAACTATTCATTACCGCAATGAGTTCAATACTTATATCTTGGAATCCAGCTGGTACATAAACACAGATGGACTCTGACTCAAGCATACGTTGATAGAGTTCGTGATGTGGCTCGATTTCAAAATAGCTGACACCAGAACGTACAGGAATTGCAGTGGGTACTTGCATTAAATGATGGAGTGGAACAGCAGGAAGTGCAGCAATGACACGCTGTTCTACATCAATGGTACTACCCACTTTGAAACGTAAAGGTACGATTTGAATCAGCTCATGGGTTTGCATCATGCTGCTCGACACAGCAATATAAAGACGCGTATCACGGGTAATTTTGTCTGACTCAAGACTGCCCACCCAATAGGACGGTCGCGTTTCTTTCAAGGCGATACTGAAGTAGCGGCTTGAAATAATGGTATCCAATAAATCTCTTAAGATCAGGTCAAGCTGCTGAAAGCTATCTTGTAGCTGGTGATGTTTATAATGAGGCAGATGATCGACATCATAAGCGGTCGAGAAGGTCAGCAATGAACCTGTTAAACGCAATAATTCTGAAAATAAACGTTCTGGGTGAATCAATGGATATTGGAGTAAATGGTTCAATCCAGCATAGGCGGTATTTAAGGCATTGATCAACCAGAAGGAAACGATATCACCTGAACGGAATTCAATCAGTTTTTGTTCGTTTTCACGGTTATTGCTCTGAATGGTTTTAATTTTGGCCTTAATGACATTGAGCGTACGCTTTAGGTTATTAATCAGAGATTCAGAAGCCGCAATATGCAAAATCGGTGGAATAAACTTATTGTCTAACTCGAAGTGACCCGAGCTTTGACGCTTAATTTTACCGACAGGAATATATAAGAAACCATCTAAATTCTGACTCGGCTGAATATGTTGCTCTAACAACTTAAATTCAGCACGACGACGCAATAGATTCAGCTCAGCAGGGCTGGCATCGGTAAACAGGTCGTGTGAACCGTACCGGGTTTGTCGGAGACTTTTTTATTTAAGTTAAGCCACCTGACCTAACGGGTTAATCTTATCATAGTACATTGCTTCAAACTCAAAAGGCGATACATAACCCAGTGCACTGTGTACACGCTTTTTATTGAACCAATCTACCCAGTTTAGTGTCGCAAGTTGTACATCTGCTAAACCTTGCCAATCTGCTTTTAAATATTCAATCACCTCTGTTTTGTATAAGCCATTCACCGTTTCAGCCAGAGCATTATCGTATGAATCACCCGTTGTACCGACTGATGCTCGTAAATTTGCTGCTTCTAAACGATTGGTATAGCGAATGGAAAGATATTGCACACCTCTGTCGGAATGATGAATCACATTCTTTGGCATGCCTCGATCATGCAATGCTTGCTCTAATGCATCAAGCACCATATCTGTATTCATCCGTGTAGATACTTTCCATCCAACAATTGCTCGTGAGAACACATCAATAACAAATGCGGTATATACCCAGCCTGAATGAGTTTGAATATACGTAAAGTCACCCACCCATAGTTGGTTTGGATGATCAGCATTAAAATTACGTTTCACTAAATCATCTGCCCGTTTTTGGTCATCTCGGTTACGGGTGGTTTGTTTATTCTTACCACGCCAAACACCTTGTATACCTAGCTTTTGCATCAATCGAGCAACTGTACAACGTGCAATAACATAACCCTCACGTTTCAATTTTTGCCAAACTTTACGTACACCATATCGACCTGAACTTTCTTTCCAAATTCGTTTAATTTGTTCAGCATGATACTCATCATGTAGATCTCGTTTCGCTCGATGTTCTGGATTGTCAGTGAGATCTAAAGTTCGGTAATAGGTTGAAGGTGCAATCGGTAAAATTCTACAAATCGCTTCAACACCATATCGATCTTTATTGTTATGGATAAAATCCACCATTATTTGTGTGGGCGGTCGAGCTCCGCCTGGGCGAAAAAAGCGGCTGCTTTACGTAGAATTTCATTGGCACGTTTTAATTCTTTAATTTCACGTTCCATTTGCTTCATTTTTTCTTGGTCAGATATCTGTTGTACTTTGGCAGGATTTAGTTGATCCAGATGCTTTAAATACCAAACACGCAATGTTTCAGGAGTACAACCGATTTTAGGAGCAATAGCTGTGATTGCTGCCCAAGTAGAAGGATAATCTTTTTCAGATTCAATTAGTAATTGAACCGCTCTTTCTCTAATTTCGGGGGTATAGTTTGGTTTTGTCATCGGGATAGTCTCTCAGAATATTGACTCTCCGACAAACCCGGTACGGTTCATATTTAAATGTCCAACTGAAATCGCAATCACTGACCGTCGTGAAAAAGAACTGAGTGATCTGGGCTTTATTCCGCTGGTACATTGTAAAAATACGGATTATGCAGCTTTCTTTGGCGCACAGTCGGCTCAAAAACCTAAAAAATATGACAGTGATACGGCGAATGCAAACTCTGCACTTTCTAGCCAAATCCAATACATCATGGCGGTATCGCGCATTGCACATTATTTAAAAGCAATGATGCGTGACAAAGTGGGAAGTTTTGCATCTGCAGGCAATGTTGAAGCATTTTTAAATGAATGGCTCTCGCAATATGTCTTGCTCGATGTTGGTGCATCTCAAGAAGCAAAAGCACAATATCCGCTTCGTGAGGCATCTGTAAAAGTTGTAGAAGACCCAGCTCAACCGGGTCACTACAAGTCTGTGGTTTTCTTAAGACCACATTTCCAGCTGGATGAGTTGTCGGTTTCTTTACGACTCGTGACTGAACTACCTCAGTCCTCAAATTAATAATGAGATCAGCTAGATAATAACTTTAAATAAAATAGAGGTAAATTTTAAATGAAAGATATATATGTTGAGTTTCGTGGTAAGTACAAGGTAGACGGAGAATCTCGCGATTCTGAACACAAAGGTTGGCTTGAAGTTAACTCTTGGGCTCATAACATTCGTCAACCTAAATCTGCGACTTCAAGTAGCGTAGGTGGCCATACAGCTGAACGTGTTGAACACTCAGACATGATCTTTGTTAAAGACTTGGATGCAACTAGTCCTAAACTTTGGGAAGCGTGTTCTGCGGGTTATACATTTGACGAAGTACAGATCGATTACTACCGTGCCAATGGTGATAAACGCATCAAGTACTTACAAATCAAATTGAAACACGTTCTAGTTTCTAGCGTAACACCGACTGTAAACGAAGAAGGTGTTCCAACTGAAACATTTGGTTTGAAATACGCTGCTGTTGAGTGGACTTATAACCAACAAGACATTAACGGTACTGCGAAAGGTGCTGTGACGAAGAAATGGTCACTTTCTAATAACACAGCTTCATACGCTGCGTAATCGAGATTGTGATGTTCTGGTAGAGGTTAATAGTCGCCTATTAGCCTCTATTTTTCCAAGATGCTGTTCTTATAAAAATGAATTTAGATCATCTATATCCTTATGGATTCAGATCAACATTATTTGATCGTTTAGTACCAGAGCAAGAAGATTATTTAAGAGGGATGTCGATTCAGCAGTTACGAGAGTCGGTTGCTCGTGATTTGGAAGACTTGTTGAATAGTCGGATCGCACAATTTGATTGTGATATGGATGAATATCCACTCGCAAAGAGATCAATTTTGCAGTTTGGAATTATTGATTTTGTTGGTTTATCCACAGCCAATCCATTGGATCGAGATAAAATTTGCCAGTCGATTGAGCAGTCCATTGCAGCACATGAGCCGAGATTGCGGCAGATCAAAGTTGAAATGCTATTGGATGGGCACAATATGGGTTCACTTTGTTTAAGTATCCAAGCTTATTTAAATATACATCCTTTGTACGAGCCCGTGTTCTTTGACGCTTTACTTAAGCCTACAACACAACAATATGTTATTTCTGCCAGAACTTAGTGTGAGCGACCTGTGATAGAGCAACTTTTACCGTATTATGAAAAACAACTACAAGAATTCGGTCAGCAATCCAGAGAGTTTGCGCAGAAGTACCCAAAGATTGCGCAGCGACTTTCACTCAATCAAGAACAAATTGACGACCCGCATATTGAGCGCTTAATTCAAGCTTTTTCCTTGATTGCAGCGCGTATTGATAAAAAATTAGAAGACAGTTACGACGTTTTTACGCATTCTTTATTTGAGGTGATGTTTCCTCAATATTTACGTCATTTTCCAGCATGCACAGTGGTCAGTTTTGAAGATATTAATAAACTAAAACAGCTGAGCTCTGCGCATGTTATCCCACTGAAAACCGCATTAAAGTCACGCAGTTTTAAGGGGGTACAGTGTGAGTTTAATACGACCAATGAAGTTCGATTATTGCCGATTTCATTGATGCAACTTGAGTTTCAAACCTCGCCAAGTACCCATATGCATTTGAATCAGAATGCAACTTTAAGTCTGAAGTTTGAAGTTTTCAATGATGCACAGAAATGGATTCTGGATGAAAAATTGCCGATCTATTTAGATGCAATTTCAAACTTTCCTTTACAAGTTCTAGATAGTATTTTTCGTAAAGATACTGGTTTTGCGATCCGTGTCGGACAGCGTGTAGTCGAGGTCAGTAATCCTTTTGAAGTGATGGGTTTTAGTGAACAGGAAAGCCTGTTACCAGTCGACCAGCATACACATCATGCCTATCGTTTATTGATGGAATATTTCTGCTTTCCTGAGAAATTCAACTATCTGAATCTTGATTTGAGTTGCTTAAAGGGTATGCTTCAACAACACAATCAATTTGAAATTTTGATCCATCTCAAGCTCAATTTGAATGATCAAGCTGTGGTGCGTAATTATTCAGAATTAAATATTGCCAATTTTAAGCTGTTTACGACACCTGCAATTAATTTATTTGAAAAGCAGGCTGAACCGCAAAAGGTTTCACATACCCAATTGCAGTATCCACTTGTGACTGATGCGCATCATCCAGAGCTTTATCACGTATATTCTGTGCTTGAGATGAACATGGTGCGTGAAAAAACCAATCAGGAGCAAACGCATCTTGCTGTTCTGCCTTTTTTTGCAATGAGTCATTACCATAACGATAAAGTCCAGTTTTTCTATTCACTCAATTATTTGCCCTCACAAAGCAAAGCCATGCAAATGGGCTATTCGATTGTTTCAAAACATTTGAAACCTTATGAAATTAAATCAGATTTCATTAGTACCCAGTTGCTCTGTTCCAATGGTGATCTACCGCATGAAGCTTTGAGCCAAAGCAATAATATTCTAAATTTAAATGACAGTAGTCTGGCGCGCCGTGCATTAATTTTAAAACGTCCAACTTCGCCTTTTTATTTTGATAGAAATAAAAACGAACAATGGCGCATTATTTCCCATTTATCTCTGAATACCTTGGCCTTGATGAAAGGGGATGCCTTGAGTCATGTCAAAGAGCTATTGGCTTTATATAATTTACCGCATTCCAAAGAAAATATTTTATTGATTGATGCCTTAAAACAGCTCAATTTTTCAACCACCAATAAACTTATGAATGCAAAACCGTTCCCAATGTTCATCCGCGGGGTTAAGGCTGAGCTTTCGGTCAATAAGAATGTGTTCCGAGGGCATAGTCTGTATATTTTCAGTCAGTTACTGAGTCATATTTTTAATTTGAAAGTTCAGATTAATAGTTTTGTCGATGTTGTCGTAAAAGACAGTCTTAATCAACAGGAGATATACCAATGCGTACAGAACGTTGGTGGCAAGACTCTTCTGTAGTCGACCAAGTCTTTAAAAAGGCAGGTTCATTTGAATTTGTGCAGTCGACTCGACTATTACGTCATTTACCTGTAGCAAAGCGGCAGCAGGACTGGTCTAATGATTTTCAATTCGATACCTCGTTCAGTTTAAGTTTCCCCGCGACTGAAATTGAAGCACTGAGTTATCAAGAAGAGCGGATCCATTTAACCAATTTAGTTGTTGGTTTAACTGGAACGCAAGGTGCGTTGCCTTATACCTATACCAATAAATTAAAACAGAGCTCTCGGCAACAACGTCTGGAGATTAAGGCTTTCTTGGGTTTATTTAACCATAAACTCACCACGAAATATGTCGATGCGAGTATTGCTTATAATCTACCCATTCGTTATGAAATAGAGCAAGAAAACCATTATCTCGATATTTTGCATGCCTTGAATGGCTATATTCGTTCGCAACATGAACAGCATGATTTGGATGAATATTTTGCTGAGTTTTCAGGTTTAATGCAGGGGCAGAACAATACCGCACATGCTTTAAAAACGGTACTTGGTTGTGTGTTTGATACACAGGTGCATATACAGGAATTTATCAAAGAAAGATTTCAGCTCGGGGATGAGCAAAAAACCTGTTTAGGTGGAAACAATCCAAGTTTATTGGGCATCAATACCTTTTGCGGCGATACGGTTCAGCAGATTGATGGCAAAATCGAGATTCAAATTGGCCCATTAAGTCGTGAACAATATTTAGCTTTTTTACCAGATCAACCTTTAAATAAAAAGTTAAAACATCTGGTTCAAACGTGGTGTAGCCCAACTTTGTTTATTGATGTTCGACTTATTCTGGATAAAGAAGAAGTGCGCCCGATTTGCTTGGATTCAGCACAGGAGATTGGTTTGGGGCAAGGGGCATTTTTAATGCCATCAGCACAATTACAACATAACACCGAAACGCGTTATGCACTTTTAGGAGCCGCATAATGATGAAGAAAATTTTAGCCACACTCATCGCTTGCTTTATCTTGGTTGGTTTGGTGGTGGTTTTTTATTGGCGTGATATCCAATATCAACCAGAATCTGCTGATTTAATTAATTATTTCCTTATCTTACCCGTTGTAATTACCTTGGTGTTGCTGTCACCCTGGCTGCTTTATAAGACATATCAACATTATAAAGAGAAAAAACAACGTGCTTTGCAGGCTGAACAAGAGCAAGAGCAGCATTCAACTGAATTACAACCGCCAGTTTTAGAAAGTAAATGGTTAGCACTGAATCTCTATGCGGCAGGTGCATATAGCGCTTTGGGTGAAAATGATTCGATTCTTGATGGAATTAAGCAGTTTAGCAGTCCGCAGTTAGATCAAGATCTGGTGAATTTTCATGGGATACCGATTCTCTCTTATCGAATTGAAGAGCTTGATCAACGAGTTCAAAGTACGGATGAGGAAGAATTGCAATTCCTATCGGTTCGACAGCAGCGCATTATGGCGCTGATTCACCATCAGATTGAACAGCACACAGAGCTTTTAGCATTGATTTCTGATCACTTAAAGCGTTCAAGTCTGTTTTATGAAAGCCAGAATTTACATGAATACCGTATGCATCCTGCATGGATTGATCCAACTTTTTCAGGGGATGAAGAGCGTGAAGCGCTTCAGGTGGAGCAGATCTATCGTTTAGATAAGCTAAATCTGCACATTTTATTATCTGAAGATGTTGTACATACCTGGAATGACCAGAGTAGTAATGAAAGTATTCAGGCCATTTTTTACGATCTCGGTATGATTCCGCAAAAGTTCCATATTGAATATCACTACCTCAGTGCGGCTTCAACAGAGCAGCATCTGCTTGAATTGCTCGATCGGATTCAGAATCAAGCCCATGAAATTTCATTGGTGATTGCGGCAGATTCAGAGATAGACCAAGAAGTTATTGATGAAAAGTCTTGGGGAGCGAGGGCTTATATCCCTGCGGAATTTGTCAGCAGTAGTTGCTTAGCGCATCCAGCAGTTCAGTTGGAACAGTTACAGCCTGAAAAGACCTTTAAGTTGGTGAGCAACCAAAATAATCTCGATCAAATTTTCAAAGAGCTCAAGCTTGATGATTTACCTCAGTATCAAGCAGAAGAACCTTTTGTATTGGTGGTTGAGGATAGTACGGATGTAAAAGTGGCCAAAAAATTGGAACAGTTTTTTAAGCAAAGTCCAGTTGAGGCACATCATTACTTGTACTGTAAACCTATTTTTGGGCATAGCCAAAACGTAGCAAAACTTTTTGGAATAATGTTGGGGGCGCATTTTTCTGAGTCACATGTTGCCTTTGTTTATGGACACAATTTACAAGCATTTATCCAAGCTGTTCCTGAGATCATGCAAGATCAGGAAAGTGTAGCAATTGCTGATTAATTAACTTTATTAAGAATTCGAGAACTCAATGTATATCATTTTAGGTTATCTGTGGCAGTACATCACGAATCCTAAAGCTATTATTGCTTTATCCTTATTCGTTGCACTGATTTCTTCATATTCGTCTATTCCTCGGCATATCTTTTGGGCATTGGCGGCGACCTATGCATTGGGTTTAATCGTTTATGGGATTTATTGGCTGATTCAAAGAAAACGTCATGCCGAACAAGGTGAGGAACTTGCCAATGCCATCGAGCAAGATAGCCAAGCGGAATATGGTCAGCACAAAGACAAAGCCGAACTACAGTTAATTCAGCAGCAGATGAAAGAATCAATTCAATTGATTCGTAAATCCAAATTGGGTGATAAAAAGGGCAATGCGGCTTTATACGAATTACCATGGTATATGGTGATTGGTAACCCTGCAGCGGGTAAGAGTTCTGCAATTTATAATTCTGGCTTGAAGTTCCCATTTGAAGAAACACATCAGAAAATGGTTTCGGCGGGCTTAAGTGGCACCCGTAACTGTGACTGGTTCTTTTCAACTGAGGGCATTTTGCTGGACACCGCTGGGCGTTATTCGGTGTATTCAGAAGATCATTCTGAATGGTTGGGTTTTTTAAATATTTTAAAGAAAAACCGTTCTAAAGCGCCTGTTAATGGCCTGATTTTGATCGTGAGTATTGCTGAGCTAATCAGCCAAAGTCCTGAAAACTCTTTGAAACTGGCAAAAAATTTGCGCGCCCGAATTCAGGATTTAACCGAAAAACTGGAAGTGGTGGTTCCTGTCTATCTGGTTTTTTCTAAAATGGATTTGATTGCAGGCTTTACCGAATTTTTTGATTGCTATGAGTCGCAAGAATACAATCAGGCTTGGGGTGCAACTTTACCCTATGAGCAGAATTCATCGCAGAATGCGGTTGAATTATTCGATAAGCATTACAGCATTTTGTATGACGGTTTAAAGAGTGTCAGTACTACACACTTGAGCCGCCGTCATTCACAGAATATTTCTCCAAGTGTGATGACGTTCCCATTGGAGTTCAAAACTTTAAAGCCAGCATTGAAAAGCTTTATTGGCACTTTGTTTGAAGATAATCCATATCAGTTCCAGCCCGTTTTTAGAGGTTTCTATTTCACCAGTGCTTTACAAGAAGGTGTGATTGAAAGCCCAATGACGGAAAACATTGCACAAGAATTTCAACTCCAGCAAATTCCGGGGAATGGTCAGGAAGGAGGGAATTTTTCTGTTGCACCGAATCATGGTTATTTCTTACAGGGCTTATTCTCCAATGTTATTTTGAGAGATAAAGATCTGGTCAAGCAACACATCAATCCAGCGAAAAAACGTCAGCGTTATATCGCCTTTATTGCTGCATTGGTGGGTGTCTCTCTGGTACTTGGGGTTTGGGTCTGGTCTTATCGCAATAACCAACAGTTGATTGCCGATGTGCAGGCTGATTTAGATAAAGTGGTGCATTTAGAGAAAGCCTCTGGACAGCAATTATCAACCCAGCTTGAAGCTTTATTGATTTTACAAGAACGGTTACAGCAGTTGGATCAGTTCGATGAAAATCGCCCACTGAAATTTAGCTTTGGTCTATATCAGGGCAACCAGTTACGCGAAAGTTTAAAAGCTGAATACCTCAAAGGCATCAAGCAAATTGTTTTGACCCCAACACAGCAAAATATTGCGCAATATTTACAGCGTGTTAAAAATAACGAGGCGACTTTAAAAGCCAATCACGTCAATGTTGAAATCAAACAAGTTGCGAAAACACAGCAGTATTTAGAGCCTTCAGATAGCAATCCACAAGACGCTTATAATGCATTAAAAGCCTACTTGATGATGAGTAATCATGAATATATGGATACCAGTCATTTAAGTGATCAGGTTTCTCGTTTCTGGCGTTCTTGGCTGGATGCCAATCGTGGTCAAATGCCGCGTGGCGAAATGATTCAGGATGCAGAGAAGATTCTCTCTTATGCCATGACTTTGGCCAATCAAGACGGTTTCCCTGTACTTGAAACAGATGCTCAGGTGGTTGACCAAACTCGCCAAGTTTTATTGTCAGTGATTCGTGGTATGCCTGCGCGTGATCGCGTCTATAACGAAATCAAGATGCGTGCAGCAGTGCGCTTTCCAGCAGTGACAGTTGGACAGATTGTCGGGGAGCAAAACCGAGCGATTGTACTGGGCAGCTACGCATTACCTGGTGTCTTTACCCAAAAAGCATGGGATGAGTATGTTGAAAAAGCAATTGAGGAAGCAGCGAATAAACCAACAGACAGCAAAGATTGGGTGCTGAATAGTCGCCAATCTGATGACTTAACTTTCTCAGGTAGTCCTGAACAGATTCGTAAGCAATTAGTGGCCTTGTATAAGCAAGAATATGTGACGGAATGGAAGAAATTTCTGAACGGTATTTATTATGCCAAGGCTGATCAGTTCACTCAGCAAGTGAAGAGTATTGATATTCTGGGTGAACCACAAAACTCACCAATTCGAACCCTGTTACAGCGTATTGCAATTGAAACCAACTGGGATAATCCAATCGTACAGGCTGAACTTGCGGTTCCTGAAAAAGGTTTTGTGGCGTGGTTCAAACGCAAAGTACTGAACAATTCAGATGATAAGGCCGCAGCTCAGGCGGTGAACAAGGCTCAAGGGGCAATTTCTCAAGAATATCAAATGTTCTATCAACTGGTACGTAAGCGTGATGATTTACAGGATAAATCATTATTTGATGAGTACATGAACAATCTGGCACAAGTACGCAGTAAGTTTAATGATTTGAAAACTGCAGGTGAAATTGGCCCAAGTGCCATGGCATTGGTTAAACAGACCATCAATGATCAGACGTCTGTGTTTAATACCACACAGAAATATGTGGATGAGAAAATGATGGTGGGTCTGAAGGATACCGATCAACAGTTATTACAGAAATTGTTAATGACACCACTGACACAATCTTTTGCCAGCTTGATTGCGCCAACCCAAGATGAGCTCAATAAATTGTGGGGGATTCAGGCCTATCAACCTTTCAAAACCAATTTAAGCCAAAAATATCCATTTAACGCAGGTGTGACCCTACAAGCGACCAGCAATGAAATTGGTCAAATCTTTGGTGAAACGGGTAGCATCGCACGCTTTGTGAAAGAAGCATTAGATCCATTTGTGATTCGTCGTGGTTATGTCTTAACCTCGAAAACATGGAAGGACTTAGGGATTAGCTTGAATCCACAATTTGTCATGGCATTCCAGCAATATGTGGCACCAATCAATGGCATGGCGACAGGCAGTCTAGATCAACCTGCGGCTGCACCGGTATCGAATCAGTCCAACTTCCAGTTCTATCCATTGCCGAACCCACAATATCTGTCGTACACCATCGACATTGATGGTCAGCGTATGGTGTTTGAAAACGGAATCCAACAGTGGGTGAACTTCGTTTGGCCAAATCAAGGTGCTATCCCGGGTGCACGAATTACTGCAGTGGACTTGGAAGGTAAAACCCATACCATTTTTGAAGAGCCAGGTGAATACGGGATTAATCGTTTGATTGATGCGGCACAGCGCAAAGAACAAAATGGTAGTTTTGAAATGACTTGGACCAGCAAAGCTGAACCCTCTTTAACGCTGAAAGTAAACTTCCGACTGATTAGTGGCAACAGCTCGGGCAGTATTGGCTCTAGCCGAGGTTATGCAGGCTTACAACTGGTGGACAAAGTGGTCACTGACAAAGCGGTACGTGTGGTTTCTGCGCAAGCAACGCCTGCCGCCACCGCCGCAGCGAAACCACCAACAACAGCGCCTGCACAGCCAGGAGTAACGCCGTAATGTTAGGGATGATCTGGGAACAGCAGGAGGCACTTGGATGCAACAAGTAAGGACAACACCTTTGTATTATGGAAAGACACCCGCTCGCGGGGACTTTCTGAAATCTAAAGGACAGTATGCATTAATTCAGGTGTTGGATCAGTGGATTACGGAAGCACTTGAACATGCGATGCGTGCGCCTGACTTTAAACAGCGTTATGAGTCTTTGCCAGCACTGGATTTCTTTATTGCCAATCCGGCTGAACCGATGTTTTTGGCTGCCAACCTGATTGCAAGTCAAGACAGCTCAGGGCGTGCATTTCCAATGGTACTGAGTCAGTTGCTTGAAGTTGAGCAGCCTTATCAAAATTTATTATTGGCCCCGTTTTACTACAAATCGGTATTGGTCGATTTATTTCAGCGCAATCGGGTATTACGCAGTATTCGTGATACCAATATTATGTTGGAGAAGCTGAATAACTTACCCAATGTGGTTCAGATTTTTAGCGCTGACGAATGTCATGGTTTTTATGAAAACCACACCATGCATTCATTTGCCCAATTGATGAAAATCAATGTCTATGAATTGGCACAGAGCATGATCGGATTGGGGCTTTTGCTACAACCGATCTTAAAAAATGGCACCAGCCGTTTAAATAAAGTGCTGATTCTTCCGATCAATAATCCAATGTATTGCTACGAAATTGCAGCGTTCTGGGTCGGTATGGTTGGACGCTTCTTGGGCATTAACAATACAGAAATTCTGATTGGTATCTTGCATCGTGATGAGCCGATTTTATTCATTGGTTTCCAAGGTGCCGATATTATGGCACTCAGCGATATTTTTACACAAAACATGCAGAGCGAGCACTGGGTATCTTTAATCCAGGCACAATGGATTGATGCTTATCTCGAGCAGAATGCAGGGCTTGCCACACTCGAACAATCACTTTGTCAGCGTCAGTTGAGCCTTAATCAAGGTTTGAAGCTGTTCAGACAAACTTTTTTAGATGAATGAATATGAGAAATAATCCGAAATCTATCTGGGTAAGTTTACTGTTTGGCTTATGTGTTTTAGGTCAAAGTCATCTGCTCCATGCTGCACCGATTGTGGTGGAAGGAGTGGTTCCGAATGAGGAGAGCAAGCAGGCGATCTTGGTGAAAATGCAGTCTGTCTATGGGGCAGATCAAGTCGTGGACAAAATTCAGGTACGTCCAGTGTCTGCGCCGAGTGGCTGGAGTGATTCAGTGACCCGTGTGATCACACCTGATTTGAAGAAGATTTCACAAGGTCAGTTGCGTGTGAGAGGCACTCAGGTTGATTTAACCGGTAAGATGACTGATCCGAATCAGATTCAACCGACCACAAGCAGTTTTCAGGCTTTGGTACAGCAACCGTATCGTTTTAATGCACAACTTTCAGTGAATCAGGCGGAGCAGAAAATTATTGATGATGCTTTGAAAAATCGGATCATTGAATTTGAATCAGGCAGTGCAATCTTGACGGATGCAGGCAAGAAAATTCTGGATGAAATGGCTGTTGCGCTGAATAAAGTGGGTGCCAAGAAAGTGAAAATTATTGGCCATACTGATAGTTCAGGTGATGCCAATAAAAATACCGTATTGAGTCAAGAACGTGCTGTTGCGGTGCAAAGTTATTTAGTTGGTAAGAATATTGCCGCAGATCGTTTAAGTACTGAAGGTAAAGGCTCTAGCCAGCCCGTTGCAGACAATGCAACTGCTGATGGTCGTCGGAAAAACCGTCGAATTGAATTTGAAGTGCTTTAGTTAAATTAAAAATCTAAATGCGAGGGATGTGATTATGGCAACACCTTATATTGTTGTCGGTTGTCCAACCACAGGTGGTGGACAAGTGATTAGTGGCAACAGTAGTTTTCTCATCGAAGGGATTCCGATTGCCTGTGTGGGTGATAAGGCAACCTGCCCAAAGCATAAAACTGTAGCAACAATTGTGGCAGGCGACCCGAATATGCAAGTCATGGGTAAAGCCGCGGCCAGAGTCAATGACCCATTGTCTTGCGGTTGTAAACTGTTACCGAAACAGAATTTAGCTGTTAAAGGGTAAATTACAGTTCAATCCTATTGTGTATACAAAAAGCTTTGGCATATCTTTTGCTGAAACAGAAATAGGGTAGCGATCTTGGCTATCTTTAGAGATAGACAAAGGCATCTATTCAGCATCATTCAGTTGGTGTTTGGATAGGTGCCTTTTTATTTTGGAAAGCAAAATACGGCTAATCACTATATTTTTCGGCAAATAACGATTGAGTGAATGTTTGATCTATCGCTTATATCGGAATTTATATGGAGATGCACTAAATTAGCGGGAAACTGTTTTTTTGCACCAAATAATGATCTTGATGTCAATTGTTAGATCATTGTGTTTCTATATAAACAGATGATGAATTAAGGATAGCAAGACTAGCGAATTGTTATTTTTCGTGTATCTTTATTAGGCGATATATTTTTAAAAACATATCGAAATTTGAGGACGACATAATGCCAACAATGATGAAAAAAACGTACCTATACACTGTCGCTTTCGGGGCGAGTTTATTGATTCAGACACATACCTTTGCTGCAGATGCTGTGACTGTTTATGCAGCAGCAAGTCTGACCAATGCAGTGAATGAACTTGATACAATCTACGAGCAAAAAAATAAAACCGAGGTCAAAACCTCGTATGCAGGTTCTTCAACTTTAGCCAAGCAAATTGAAGCAGGGGCACCAGCAGATGTATTTATGTCTGCCGATGTGCAATGGATGGATTATTTACAGAATAAACAGCTGGTTGCAGCAGCAGATCGGATTAATTTATTAGGCAATCGTTTGGTTGTGATTACGCCTAAAGATCACCCCATTAAGTTGAAAATGGATAAGAATTTTGACCCGACCAAGGTCATTCAAGGCAAGCTCTGTACAGGGGATACCAAAAGTGTACCTGTTGGAAAATATGCCAAACAGGCTTTGACATCATTGGGTTGGTGGGACAAAGTTGCCCCAAAGTTGGTTGAAACTGAAGATGTACGTGCAGCTCTCAACTTTGTTGCCCGTGGTGAGTGTCAGGTCGGAATCGTCTATGCAACCGATGCAGCAATCAGTAAAGATGTGGTAGTGGCAGGCGTATTCCCTGAAAATACTCATCCACCGATTATTTATCCAGTGGGTTTAACCAAGAAGAATGCAGAATCGATTAAATTCTATAAATTCCTGCAAAGTGGACAGGCCAAAACGATATTTAAAAAATATGGGTTTAGCGTGTTGCAGTAATTGAATGATGATCCTGAGCCCAGAAGAAATTGAAGTCCTCAAGCTATCCTGCAAAGTGGCAGCAGCATGTCTGCTGTTTAGCTTAATCCCTGCAACTGTAGTGGCTTGGATATTGGCCCGCAAAGAGTTTTGGGGCAAATCGCTGTTTGAGACTTTGGTATTCTTACCGTTGGTCTTACCACCAGTCGTGCCTGGTTACTTGTTGTTGCAGTTATTTGGTAACCGGGGGCTGTTAGGGCAGTATCTTGCGCCTTTGGGGATAGAGTTTGCCTTTAACTGGAAGGGAGCCGTGCTAGCGTCAGCAGTGATGGGTTTTCCTTTATTGGTGCAGTCGATTCGCTTGGCGATTGAACTGGTGGACCAACGTTTAGAACTGGCGGCGAAAACGCTAGGTGCATCCTCATTAGGTGCATTTATGCAGGTGACATTACCATTGGCCAGCAGCGGTATTTTAATCGGCAGTATTTTATGTTTCTGTCGCAGTTTAGGGGAGTTCGGTGCCACCATTACCTTTGTTGGTAACATTGCCAGTGAAACCCGAACGTTGCCCTTAGCAATGTATAGTTTGATGCAGCAGCCTGATACAGAAGCAGTGGTGTGGCGGCTAATTATCCTGTCTTTATCGGTGGCTTTCTTTGCCTTGTGGTTTGCACAGTGGTTTAACCGTTATCAAAAAAATAAGCGTGGATATTCAGTATGATGGACTGTCATATACAACTGCAACAAGGGCAATTTTGTCTGGATCAACATTTTCAATCCGACCAGCCTGTGATTGGTTTATTTGGGGCTTCAGGTTCAGGAAAAACCACGATATTACATAGTATCGCAGGCCTTATTCGTCCCCAATCAGGTTGGATTAAAATCCAGAATCAGACGTGGTTTGATCAAAGCCAGAAAATTAATCTCAGTACGCAACAGCGTCGAGTCGGTATGGTTTTTCAGGATGCCCAGCTTTTCCCTCATCAAAACGTCAAGCAGAATCTGGTCTTTGGATTCAAACACATTGCACCACAGCAACGCCAATTTGAAGTGGATTATATTATTGAGTTACTTAAATTAGAACATTTACTTGAACGCATGCCGATTAAGCTGTCAGGTGGTGAAAAACAGCGGGTGGCCTTGGGGCGAGCTTTGTTGTACTCGCCACAATTGCTGCTTTTAGATGAGCCATTGTCTGCATTGGATACGGCGCATAAAGCCGAGATCATTCCTTTTTTTCAACGCGTCAAACAAGATATTAAAATCCCGATGCTCTATGTCAGTCATGATAAGTCCGAGATTGAACAACTCACGGACGAAATCTGGTATTTATAGATAGCGTTGTAATAAGGTGAAAAACTTTTCTACTTCTTCTTCATCCACATGATCAGCACCTTTTAATACATGTTCTTTTAGGTGTTGTTCGATCAATTGGTTCATTAAACCATTCACCGCACCTTTGACTGCCGCAACCTGCTGTAGAACTTCTATGCAAGAACTTTCAGGATTTGTGAGCGATTTCTCGACTGCTGCGAACTGTCCTTGAATCCGTTTAAGACGATTTAAAATTTTCTTATCTTGATGTAGGTGAGACATACATTTTTTTTCCTAAAAAAATATATACTAGGGGGAGTATATTGGAAGACTAAAATAAATGCAGCATAGTAACCTAGAACGACGTCATTCTCATCAGTTTGATCAGGGAAATCCGTTAGTACAAAAAAGAATTTTAATTGCCACGATTTTAACTGCTGTGATGATGGTGCTGGAAATTCTTGGGGGCTGGTTTTTTAATTCAATGGCATTGCTTGCAGATGGCTGGCATATGAGTTCACATATGTTGGCATTGGGATTGGCCTATTTTGCTTATCGTATGGCTCGACATTATGCACAGGATCAACGCTTTAGTTTTGGTACGTGGAAAATTGAAATTTTAGCGGGGTATAGTAGCTCTATTTTACTGATGGTGGTGGCACTGTTGATGGGGATTCAGTCTCTCGCGCGTTTATTTAACCCTGTCACCATTCATTTTAATGAGGCGATTCCAATTGCGATTGTAGGACTGATGGTTAATCTGATTTGTGCATGGTTATTACATGACCGTAGTCATGACCATTCGCATAGCCATCATGATGAAGCGCATCATCACGGTCATGATCATCATCATGATTTAAATCAAAAAGCCGCATTTTTACATGTGGTTGCTGATGCCGTGACTTCGGTTCTGGCGATTATTGCCTTATTTGCGGCCAAATATTTTGGCTGGAATTTTCTGGATGATTTGCTAGGGATTGTCGGGGCATTGCTGGTTGCAAAATGGTCTTGGGGCTTGATGCAGGAAACAGGAAAAACCTTATTGGATGCAGAAATGGGGCATCCTGTGGTTGAAGAAATACGTGAGGTGATTGCCCAGTTTTCACAGGTTGAAATTACCGATCTTCATGTATGGAAGGTCGGGAAAGGCAAGTTCTCTTGTATTTTAGGATTGGAAACCACCATGACTGATCTCAATCCTGATCAGGTTAAAGCGGAATTGGCGATTCATGAGGAAATTGTGCATGCTTCTGTGGAAATTCATCATATTTAAGATTGAGTAGCATTTTGAGCTACTCAATTCAATGCATTCAATTAGGCGCCAATATATAAAATTAAACCGCAAAAGGCCGATGCAAAAATTACATATAACACATTGAGCTGAAATTTGAATAAAGCAATCAGTGCCGCAACGGTAATAAAGGCCGCTTCATAATTAAATGCATGTTCAAAGCCATTTGGCCAGAGCACATGATAGCTAAAGAACAAGGCCAGATTTAAAATGACGCCGACTACGGCTGCGGTGATGGCAGTGAGTGGCGCAGTAAATTTAAGTTGGTTATGCGTGGATTCAATAAAGGGTGCACCCGCTAAAATAAATACAAATGAAAATAAAAAGGTAAACCAAGTCACGATTACAGCACCAATTACACCTGCTAAAAAGAGCTGATCAGCCCCCAATAACGCATGGTTATAAGCACCTAAAAAACCCACGAAAGCGACCACCATGATTAACGGGCCAGGAGTACTTTCACCGAGTGCTAACCCATCAATCATTTGGGTGGGACTCAGCCATGCATAATGATTGACCGCACCTTGATACACATAGGGCAGAACTGCATAAGCACCGCCAAATGTGAGTAAGGCTGCTTTGCTAAAGAACCATGCCATTTGGGTATAGCCATTTTGCCAACCGAGGCTTAGGGTTAAAAGTGTGATTGGAATGAACCAGAGCAAGGCTGCAATGACCACGATTTTAATAAAAGTTGACCAGTGGAAAATTGCATGGGCAGGTGTTGGTGTATCATCATCAATGAATGCCGCGCCATAATTTTTGGGGTTATTTTGATGAGTAGCCTGAGAGCTAAATAAATTTGGCTTTTGCTTACTCAGCACATAGCCAGAAACAGCAGCCGCTAAAACGATGAAAGGAAAGGGAACATTAAACACAAAGATGGCAATAAATGCGGCTGTGGCAATCCCCCATAGAAATGGATTCTTCAATGAGCGACTGCCAATACGATAAGTGGCATGAAAGACAATCGCCGTGACAGCAGGTTTAATTCCATAAAATAGCCCTGCAATAATCGGCACATCACCAAACTGCACGTAAATCCATGATAGCGCGATCAGGATAAATAGAGAGGGCAGAACAAATAGAATGCCTGCAACAAGCCCGCCCATAGTCCGGTGCATGAGCCAACCAATATAGGTGGCGAGCTGTTGTGCTTCTGGGCCTGGAAGTAACATGCAGTAATTCAGCGCATGTAAGAATCGCTTTTCAGAAATCCAACGTTTATTTTCCACTAGTTCTTGATGCATCACCGCGATTTGACCAGCTGGTCCGCCAAAGCTGATAAATCCCAATTTCAGCCAGAACAAAAAGGCTTGCCTGAACGGAATCGTTGGCGTTGGATTTTTAGGATCAGCTGATTGCATGATGTATTCCAAAGAGTTTTCTTTTTATTTCTAGATGATAAATAAAATTGAGTATTGGATTTATAAATTTTAGTGAGTTAATA
The DNA here is from genome assembly GCF_000413935.1 of Acinetobacter colistiniresistens. Classification (GTDB taxonomy): domain Bacteria; phylum Pseudomonadota; class Gammaproteobacteria; order Pseudomonadales; family Moraxellaceae; genus Acinetobacter; species Acinetobacter colistiniresistens. The sequence continues at coordinate 623,804 of NZ_KE340379.1, forward strand.
ATTCAAAATGATGAAAGTTATGGTTTTAGCTCGGATGATTATGTTGAAATAAGACTGGTTCTGCGGCTAATTTTTCCGCCAGATACTGAATGAACACACTGAGTTTTGGTGGCACATGCCGTGTTGGCGGGTAGAGTAACCATGCACCGCCGCTGTAGTGGGTTTTAAAATGCCAATCAGGTAAAACCTGAACCAGTGTGCCTTGTTCTAAAGCGTGCCGAGCCACGAAATAAGGCAAACTGGCAATGCCTAGATGCTGTAAAGCGGCACTGAGACGCACACCAGTATGATTGGCAGCATAACGACCACGAACTGGTACCGTAATCGCTTTCTGTTCTTGCTGGAATTTCCACTTTGAATCATTAGGTTGTTCACCCAAATAGATACATTGATGTTGCTTTAAGTCGTGTGGATGTTGGGGTCTGCCATTTTTCTGCAAATATTCAGGCGTTGCACAGATTAAATGGTCGATATCAATCAGTTTTCGCCCCATCAATCCACCCGGCGGCTGTTCGGTAATACGAATCGCCAGATCTACACCATCATCAATCAAGTCGATGTATCGATCTTCCAATAGCAATTGAATATCAATTTTGGGGTACATCGCCAAGAATTCGGGAAGATGCGGATGTAGCATAAAATGCCCAACCGCTTTGGGCACGCTGATGCGAATCACGCCTTGTGGTTCAATATGAAATTGCCCCGAACTTTCCATCACTGCTTGTGCAGCATTAACCATGTCCAGACAGCGCTCATACACCTGTTGACCACTTTCACTTAAACGCAATTTACGGGTCGTGCGATGCAATAAACGGGTTCCCAGTGCACGTTCTAAACGAGCAATGGCACGGCTTACAGCAGAAGGGGTTGAACCGAGCTGACGCGCTGTTTCAGAAAAACTTTCTGTTTCGACAACTTTGACAAAGGTTGCCATTTCATTTAACAGAACCAGACTTTGATTTGTGCTCATGAAGCAAAAGTTATTTGGATTTTAATAGGATTATCGCGCTTTAAAAATCGAAATACAATCATTTCCTATTGTCATGGTGTGGAGATAAATGAAATGTGGCAGTTGTATGGACATGAATTCTTAGCCTTGGCATTGATCCATTTTATGGCCGTTGTTTTACCGGGTCCTGATTTTATTATTACAGTACGACAGAGTGTTCGATATGGTTATTTAATTGGCTGTATCACTGCGATTGGTATCGGTGTGGGCATCTCGGTGCATGTATTTTATACCTTGGTCGGGGTGGGCGTACTGATCCAGCAAAGCGTTTGGTTGATGTCCGTCTTACGCATTGCAGGTGCAGCTTATTTGATTTATTTGGGTTGGCAATGTTTACGCAGTCAGCCGAATGCCAATCTGGATATTTTGGCTGGCGAGGTGATGGGTAAGCCGAGCCTCATCCAAGCCTTTAATATGGGTTTTTTAACCAATGCGCTAAATCCCAAAGCGACAGTTTTCTTTCTGGCAATTTTTACCACCATCGTCAGTCCAACAACACCGTTAAAGGTTCAAATCGGTTATGGCATTTGGATGTGTCTGGTCAATGCATCATGGTTTATCTTGGTGAGCATCATGTTTGCACAACCGATTGTACGGAAACGCTTTTTGGAATTTGGGGTGTATTTTGAACGGGTGATGGGGGTTATTCTGAGTGCAGTTGCATTACGATTAATCTGGAGCGTTGCTTTTGCCTAAACATAAAAAAAGACTGCACTGAGGCAGTCTTTTTTATCGGAGTAGATTTAAGTGCTTCGCCTATTTCTTGCAAGTTGGTGTAGGACTGATACCAGCAAATCAATTTCTTCTGTGGTGTTATAAAAGGCCAAAGATGGGCGCACGGTCTGTTCTACACCAAAACGACGTAGAATCGGTTGAGCACAGTGATGCCCGGAACGCACTGCAATGCCATGTTGATTCAGTGCCTTACCCACTTGCTCTGTCGAATAACCTGCAAGGGTAAAGGACATCACGCTGGCTTTATTTTTCGCCGTGCCAATTGGTCTTAAACCCGCGACACTGCTTAAAGCATGTTGACCATATTCCAGCAAGTCATGTTCATAACGGGCAATATTATGAATGCCAAGGCGTTCCACATATTCCAGTGCTGCACCTAAACCCACAGCATCGGCAATATTACCTGTGCCTGCTTCAAACTTATTGGGGGCAGGTTGGTAAACCACTTGTTCAAAGCTCACATCCTGAATCATATTTCCACCGCCTTCCCAGACGGGCATGGTCTCCAGAATTTCAGGTTTGGCATAGACAGCTCCAATACCTGTTGGCCCAAACACTTTATGTCCTGAGAATACAAAGAAGTCGGCATCAATCGCTTGGACATCGGTTGGCATATGCGAAACAGATTGAGCACCATCAACCAAGACGCGGACACCTTTGGCATGCGCGATTTTGATCACTTCAGCCACAGGTGTCACCGTACCTAAGGCATTGGAGACTTGGGTAATTGAGATCAGTTTAGTTCGTTCATTGATCAGTTTTGGTAGTTCTTCCAAAATGATTTGTCCCGTATCATCCACAGGAATAACACGCAGTTTGGCGCCGATTTTTTGGGTGAGTTGGAACCACGGTACGATGTTGGCGTGATGCTCAAGATGAGACACGATGATTTCATCGCCTTCACCAATATTTTGTTCACCCCACGTCTTGGCAATCAGATTGATGCCTTCGGTGGTACCACGAACAAAAATGATTTCCTTGGATGATTTTGCCCCAATAAAACGGGCCACCACATTACGCGCATGTTCATAGGCGTCGGTTGCACGTGCTGCCAATTCATGTGCAGCACGATGAATATTGGAATTTTCGTGCTGATAAAAATAGGCAATACGATCAATCACACTTTGTGGCTTCTGTGTGGTCGCGGCATTGTCAAACCAGACCAGAGGACGGCCATTGACGCGTTCTTGCAGAATGGGGAAGTCACGACGGATGGCCTGAATATCCAAGGGCTGAGAGGCATTGGCAACAAACTGCAGCTGTGATGGTTGGTAATTGCCATAACCCGCGTTGCTTTGTGGCAGATCCAAGAAGTAAAAGCCTGAAGACGCATTATCTTTTGCTTGAGTAGAAGCTGGCGAGTCTTGCTGCAACAGACTTTTTAAGGCATCACCATGAGGTAATTGAAATGATTGTGCCGTGGCAAAATTGGCAGCATCAAATTCAGTACTGGATGAACTCGGGGCTGTAAAATCATTTAAAAAATAAAAAGGGGATGAATCGCTAGTTGAAGGGCGAGAAGGTTCAAGCAAAGGCACATTCGGTGCGCTATGAATGGCCTGTGGAAAATTTGGTTCAATCGGTGGACGAGGTAAATTGGCCCCACCGATGACTGGTGCAGAGGCAATCGCACGCCGTTCAGGATAGTCAGGATAGTTTGGAATATGCTCAGGATATTCTGGGTTTAAACTTTTCTCATAAGCAATATTGGGCGCACGACCACTGAGCGCAGCTAAAGGTTCAGCGGGCTGTGGTTGATGAGGGGGTGCACTAACATGAGGTAAATCCAGATTCAAACCAGAAGAATGACCACTACTTGAGCTTGGCGGCGCTGCAAAAAATTCAGAGGCAAGCCGTGAAAGTGTTGCTTCATCTGGGAAGTTGGACGGTGGGCTAACACCGACCCCTTCAGAACCTGTTGGACTACCGTGTAAATTACTTGTAGTTAACTGGGTAGTCATGATACTTGTCCACCTCCACATCTTCGAGCACAGCCAACGCATCTTCAGTCAATACTGCTAATGAGCAGTACAGTGAGATCAGATAAGACGCAATCGCATTGCGGTTGATACCCATGAAGCGCACAGAAAGACCAGGAGATTGTTCACCTGCCAAGCCTGGTTGGAATAAGCCCACTACACCTTGGCGTTTTTCACCCACACGCAGTAACAAGATTTTGGTTTTACCATCTTCCACAGGAATCTTATTCGATGGAATCAATGGAACACCGCGCCATGTGATGAACTGCGAACCAAATAAACTCACGGTTGGGGGTGGAACACCACGACGGGTACATTCACGCCCAAAAGCCGCAATGGCATCTGGATGTGCAAGGAAGAAGCCGGGTTCTTTCCAGACTTTACGCAGTAAATCATCAAAGTCATCGGGAGTTGGTGGACCATTCAAGGTCGAAATACGTTGTTCATCGGCCACGCTGGCCAATAAACCATATTCAGGGTTATTGATCAGCTCGCTTTCCTGACGTTCTTTAATGGTTTCAATGGTTAAGCGTAATTGTTCTTTGATTTGATCGTGTGGGCTACTGTAAAGGTCGGCAACACGGGTATGGATATCCAAAACGGTTGAAACACCATTCAAGAAATATTCACGTGCTTGTGGATCATAATCCACAAAAGTTTGTGGCAAAGTGGCTTCGTCACGTTGTGTGCACGCGACTTGGATATCATCGGTATTGCTGACGCGGTTAACGCGATAAATACCTGCTTCAACAGGAATCCATTGCAATAAATGCGTAAGCCAACGTGGGGTAATGGTCGAGAGTTGTGGAACGGTTTTGGTGGCATTGGCAAGCTGTCTGGCTGCATGATCACCAAGTGCAAGTTGGGCTTTGTCAGTGGTTTTTGCCATGAATCAATTTTCCTGTTGTTTTTTGGCTTTGTGAATAAAAGGGTTGGTTTTATTTCATTGTTGCTTCATCATTTTTTTAATTAGACTAGAGCTGATTTATTATTTTGAAAAATATTAATATGAGATAAATAATACTAAATTATGATTATATGACTCATAAGAATATATTTATAAATAATAAATATAAAACCTGAATAAGGTGATTTATTTGATGGAGTTTATATCAGCCTCACTTAATTAAACTTTACTGTTATGCAATGATTCACTGGGTGACTGTAAAATTTGGCTGCCTGCTGCAACGCTATGGGTGAGCCAGACATTGCCGCCAATAATTGACCCTTTACCAAGGGTGATGCAGCCTAAAATGGTTGCTCCTGCATAAATCACCACATGGTCTTCAACAATTGGGTGACGGGCATAATCTTTTTTCAAGGCACCATCCTCATTCAGTTCGAAGCGTTTTGCCCCGAGCGTCACCGCCTGATAGATGCGCACATATTCGCCAATCACTGAGGTTTCGCCAATCACCACACCTGTGCCATGATCGATAAAGAAGCCTTTACCAATTTGGGCACCTGGATGAATATCAATCCCTGTAGCGGAGTGTGCCAATTCAGCAATAATTCGTGAGAGCAGGGGGACGCTGTGATAGAGCTGATGTGCCACACGATGATGGATAATCGCTAAAATCCCCGGATAGCAGAGCAGGACTTCATCAACACTATGTGCGGCAGGATCACCTTCATAAGCTGCACAGACATCGGCATCCAACAAGCGACGGATATCAGGCAGGGTATTGGCAAAGTCTTGTACGATGGTCTGTGCCAAAGCAACTTGCTGTTCGTACAGCAGACGCTCATTACTTGAAACAGGGACTGGTTTGACTCGACTTTTGGCTTCGTAATTTAAAGCCAACTTGACCTGTGCAAACAGTTCATTCAAGACACGGTCAAGGGTATAGGCAATATAGTAATCCTCGGTTTCTTGGCGTAGATCGCTCGGCCCAAGTCGCATTGGAAATAAGATCCCACACAGATCATCTAAAATTGACTTCAGCGCATCCTTAGATGGGAGTTCACGTCCACCAAATTCCTTGATGCGATGTTGGCGCTCCCGCCATTCATGTCGTGCTTGCTGTAAGCCTTCGACAACAGGCTGTATTTTCCATTGGCTCACGAGAGTTCCTTGTAAAAACAGGGCTTAAATAAATCGTAAAGGACTGTTCAAGAAAGCAGCCCTAATCTTGCAACCAAGGCAATTGTTGGATGCGCCAGCCATTGCTTTGATTACGTTGTTGCTGTTCATTTAAATCACCTTCAAAGCCTTCCTGTACGTTATAGACCTGAGCAAAACCTGCACTAAACGCTGCTGCCGCTGCTAATGCCGAGCGTTTTCCACTGCGGCAGAGTAATAGAATGATTTGGTCTTTACCGACTTTGCTATCGAGTTCTTTTAGAAAACGCGGATTGCGGTTAAATGACGTTCCAGTTGCCCATGCCACATGGATACTCTCAGGCACATAACCGACAAATTTACGTTCTTCGTTGGTACGGACATCCACTAAAACTGCATGGCCCTGTTGAACAAGAAACCATGCTTCAGCAGGAGGAATGCTGCCTGTAAAATCAAGCTCATTTTCTTCTGCATAGTGTTGTGCACGTTGCAGGATGACTAGTGGATCGTTTGAAGAACCGTGAGAACTAAAGTTGGATTCCACAGCTTGAGCAGAATCAAATTGAGCGTTCATTTTTATAACCTTTATATATATCAGCGGGATGATGTTTTTTATCTTAGGACTGTTTTTATATTCAGGAAAATAAGCAAAATTTATTTATATATCTATTTTTGATCAATAATAGGATTTTATAAGCTGATTCATAATATGGTTTTTAACTGTATTATAAAATGAGTTTACTTATTTAGTTTAAATATAGCGTTATCAGGATTAAATATTTTACTTTTCAATTAAGTTGAATGATAAATATTTAAAAGGGTGATTTGGAAAATAAAATGCAAGAACAGTAAAAATATCAAAATTGATGATAAAAGCAGCAACAATTGTCTAAGCCTTATTCTTATCTTATAAAAGAATAAGCAACTCACTTTTTCTTATTTTTAATCATAAAGCCTCGCGCATACCATAAGTCTATATTGTTGAAAGATCATCTAATTATGGGCATCAAGAACACCAAGCCGTTAATTGTTACAGCGATCGTCCTTGTGGCGATTGTTGCTTTTATTGTCTATCAAAATCAAAAAGATGCTGCACCTGTTCAGTCTAAAAACAACAAGGCAGTGGTGATTGCCTATCAAACGGGTGTTGATCCAACCAAAGTGGCACAGGCCAATGGTGATTATGAGCGTGATAGCCAACAGGCAATTCAATGGCGTAAGTTTGATGCAGGATCAGATGTGGTCAATGCACTCGCTTCAGGTGATGTGGTGATTGGTAACATTGGTTCTAGCCCATTGGCAGCCGCAGCAAGTCGCGATTTACCGATTGAAGTATTTTTGGTGACAGCAAAATTGGGTGGTTCAGAAGCTTTGGTGGTGAGTAATAAATCTGGGATTCAAACGCCTCAAGATTTGATTGGTAAAACCATTGCCGTACCCTTCGTTTCAACCACGCATTACAGCTTATTGTCGGCACTCAAGCATTGGAATATTGCAGATAATCAAGTCAAGATCATCAATTTACGCCCACCGGAAATTACAGCCGCTTGGGAACGTGGTGATATCGATGCGACTTATGTTTGGGAACCTGCATTGAGCAAAGTCAAAGCCAGTGGTCATGTCTTAACAGACTCGAAACAAGTCGGCGAGTGGGGCGCACCCACCTATGATTTATGGGTGGTTCGTAAAGACTTTGCCGAGAAAAATCCAGAGTTCTTAAAAGCTTTTGTGCAAACCAGCTTAAAGCAGATTGAAAGCTATAACCAAGACCCAAAAGCATTTGAGCAAAATGCAGAAAACATCCAGAAAATTGCCCAATTGACGGGATCGGACAGCAAAGATATTCCATTACTTCTTTCAGGCAATACCTATCTGGATCGTCAGCAACAGCAAGCCACATTATCGGGTGAATTTGCCAAGAATATCTTTGATACCGCAACTTTCTTAAAGAGCCAAGGCAAGGTTGATCAAGTCAAACCTGATTATCAAGACAATGTCACGACCCACTTTCTACAGCCATAGGAGATCGAAATGAGTGTATTAGCTGCCGAGCATCTTCATTTAACTTTTCCAAAGCAGACTGTGCCTGTATTGCAAGATATCAATTTAACGATTGAAGAAGGGACGTTAACTGTGATTCTGGGTGAGTCGGGTTGTGGTAAAACGACATTGCTGAATATTTTGGCAGGTTTCCAAAAACCGAGTTCAGGTCAGATCAAACTGGATTATGAAGTGGTGACTGCTCCTGACGCACGTCGTGCGGTGGTGTTCCAAGATCATGCTTTATTGCCGTGGTTAAATGTCTCCGAAAATATCGGTTTTGCTTTGCAGCTTAAAGGTTTGAAAGCACAAGACATTCAACAGCAAGTCGATGCAATCCTGAAGATTGTCGGTTTAAGCCATGTCGCTCAAGCCAATATTTGGGAATTGTCGGGCGGTATGAAACAACGGGTCGGTATCGCACGTGCATTGGTGAGTCATGCAGCGTTTATTTTGTTGGATGAACCTTTTGCTGCGCTTGATGCCTTTACCCGTGAAACCATGCAACAGCTGGTACTAGATTTATGGATTGAACAAAATAAATCCTTTTTCCTGATCACGCATGATATTGAAGAGGCTTTGTTGCTGAGCAATCAATTGGTGCTGATGACGGCTCGTCCCGGCAAGATTGTCGAAACTTTAAAGCTAGATTTTGCAGAGCGTTATAAGCAGGGTGAATCGATTCGTACGATTAAATCCGATCCGAAATTTATCCAATTACGTGAGCAACTGTTTGAACGTTTACGTGTGCAGAAACAGGCAGGACATGAGGTGGCTGTATGACGGGTCAAGCAAAAAATACGGCCTATGAACTGGGTAAGGCAGAAGAACCTCAGCAGATCAACCAGTCACAGCCTGCCTCGGTTTTAAGTCCAATATGGGCTTTCGTGGTTCGGTATCGTAGTTTAGCGCTCAGTCTTTCTAGCGTACTCAGTGTCTTGGTGATCTGGTATCTGATTACGGCATTAAAAATTGTCCCAAGCCTATTCTTACCAAGCCCACAAGCGGTGTGGCAGAAGTTCCTTGAAGTCAGCCAGCAAGGTTTTATGAAAGCCACTTTATGGCAGCATTTGGCCGCGAGTATTTCACGTGTCTTGCTGGCTTTACTTGCCGCGATTGCCATTGGTGTGCCACTCGGTTTATGGATGGGCTTAAACAAGTGGGTGCGTGGGGTGCTTGATCCATTGGTTGAGTTATTGCGTCCAATTCCACCCTTGGCTTATTTGCCATTATTGGTGATCTGGTTCGGGATTGGTGAAACCACTAAAGTGCTTTTGATTTTCTTTTCGATCCTTGCACCTGTGATTATCAGCAGCACCCATGGCGTACTTAGCCATCAGCTCAATCGTGAGCGAGCGGCATTGTCTTTAGGCGCGAGCCAGTCACAAGTGTTTTGGCATGTAATTTTACCAACTGCTTTACCGCACATCTTGACGGGTATTCGTATTGGTTTAGGTGTGGGTTGGTCAACTTTGGTTGCTTCGGAATTGGTGGCAGCTGATCGTGGTATTGGTTTTATGGTGCAGTCAGCAGCCCAGTTTCTGATTACCGACACGGTTGTTCTCGGCATTATTGTGATTGCCATTGTTGCAGTTAGTTTTGAATTGTTTTTGCGTTGGTTACAGAAGCAATTATCTCCTTGGTATGGCCAACAGTTATAAGTGTGAGTAGTAGACGATGACCTTAAATATTGAAGTTATTAAACCAACAATCGGTGCAATTATTCACGATGTTGATTTAAATACGGCTGATGAAAATACTACGCAACAAATTCAACAAGCTTTGCTGGATCATCATGTGATCTTCTTCCGCAATCAGCAACTTGCACCTCAGGCACAAGCAGAGTTGGCGCGTGGTTTTGGTTCTTTGCATATTCATCCCATTTATCCATCCGTAGCAAATGTGCCTGAAATTATTGTATTGGATAGTTGGAAACAAGATTTGCGTGACAATGAACTTTGGCATACCGATGTCACTTTCAGCCAGAAACCACCGTTGGGTTGTGTCTTACAAGCCATCAAGATTCCACCTGTGGGCGGTGATACGCTCTGGTCAAGTGGGGCGGCGGCATTTGCAGCCTTGGATCAAGGTTTGCAGCAAAAGTTAAAAGGCTTAACCGCAACGCATGACATTCGTCAGTCTTTCCCGATTGAGCGTTTTGCGCATAATGATGTTGAGCGTCAAAAACTGGAAGAAACCTTTAAACGCAATCCTCCTGTTGTTCATCCTGTGGTGAGAACACATCCTGTGACAGGTCAGCCGATTTTGTTTGTAAGTGAAGGGTTTACCACGCGTATTAATGAGTTAGATGAGGCTGAAAGTGCTGAATTGCTGCAATATTTATTTGTACATGCAACCAATGAGCAGTTCCATTTGCGTTGGCAGTGGCAAGCGGGTGATGTGGCGATTTGGGATAATCGTTGCACGCAGCATAAGGCTTTATTTGATTATGGTGAGGCGCATCGGATTATGCATCGTGCCACGATTAACGGTGATGTGCCGTTTTATCAAGCAGCAAGTTAGAATTTAGTTTTAATTGTTTGTTTCGGTGGAATCTTTCAGAGATCTCATCTTATTTTAGATAAGCATCCGTTTTCTCTCTGATTTTTCAGGGATGAAAAGTAACAAAAATCCTTTGTTTGGCTGATGATACTTCCTTGTATCACAGCCAAACTGGCGGCATCCATGCCGCCGAGCGCGGTAGTGAATATTTGCGAGAATTTAAAATTACAAGAAAAAGCATTTACGGTTCGGTTTTATCTGCATTTGCGCTTGGAAATTTCTAGACCGTTTTATTCTTAGGCATTAAGTAAAATGCTCTCTTGTTTATAAACCGAAGGCGCTTGCCCAGTCCAGCGTTTAAAGGCACGTCGGAATTCACGTAATTCGCTAAAACCCAATTGCAGGCTAATTTCACTCATAGACAGGTTCTGTTCTAGGAGTTGTTTGGCTTTACGTTCTAACACATTTTGCCGAATTTGTTGGAAACTCAAACCTTCTGCCAATAATTGCCGTCTTAAATGCCGCTCGCTGAGGTGCAATTGTTCAGCAGCATGCTGCATCTCAAAACGTTCAGGTAAATGCTGTTCAATTAAATGATCAAGTAAATGGGCGTAACCGACTTGATTGAGCTGGTCGATTTCTTTTAAGGCCTGTTCACAGATGTGGATCGCAGTTGCATAGTTGGCAGGGCTGTAATTTTTTAAGCTGCGCTGCAATAGGCGACGACTAAAACGCATGATATTTTTATCACGGTTAAATTGGATTGGGCAGCCAAAAATATCGTTATATTGTGCTTGGTATTCGCTTGGAAAATAGCTGAGCTCAAGACTCACCACATCATCATGATCGCCTAGCATCGCATTTAAACAGGTGATGATGCTGCTAAATAATTCATCATAGAAAAAAGCTGTTAGTTCATTGCAGGGAGAGGATTCAGTCACTTCCAACTCGCAGAGATCACCTTGGATGGAAAAGTTGATATTCAAGACACTACCTGAAATACGATGGTAACGAAGTGCAATATCTAAGGCATCTGCAACGGTTTTGCAGGACTGCATGGCGAAACCGAGAATCCCCATTGAAATTAAACCTTCACTACTGCCAAGTTTTAAACCAAGGTCGGGTTGTTGGTAGGCGGCAATGGCCTGACGTATCACATCACATAGTTGAGGGAAGCGAACCACGCCTTGGGTTTGCTGTATTTGAGCAATATCTAAACCTGAATCCTGAAACCATGCAGCATACTCCCACTGCTGTTGCTCAGCATAGTGAATCAGACTGGCCAGAATAGTTGGTGGGATGTACTGCTGTGCTTCAGCGCTATTGATGAATTGTTTAGGCATAAGTCCGTTTTGCCCCCCAAAGAAAAGTGTCTTTAACCCTGTTGGGTATCGCATAATTTTGATTAACTTTCAACAGGCTTTAATACAGTTAGAAAAAGAATTGAGAAAGGGACGCGCCAATGTATCAAGCGGGCTGGGATAAACAGCAAATCAAAGTTACAGCAAAAGGCTATGCCATGTTTGGTTATGGGCAATGGTCGCATCGTGCCTATGAACAGCGTACGGCTTTATATGCCCGTAGTGTGAGCATCGTCGATTCATCCGATCATCGACTACTGCTTTGTTGTCTTGATTTAGGTTGTATTACCCATGCCATACGAAATCAAACAGTAACACGACTCACGCAGATCCTAGGTTCACAATTTGATGAAAATCAATTGGTGTTAATGGCGACCCATACCCACTCTGGGCCAGGTGGCTGCGGTTATGAAGCCTTATATAATCTGCCGACACCTGGTTTTGTGCCTGAGCATCTCAATGCAATTGTCGAGGCAATTGTACTGAGTATTCAAAATGCGATTGCATCGGAACAAGACACTGAGATTTTCTTGGGGACGCAGCATTTTCCAGAACCAATACCTGTCGCATGGAATCGCTCAATCAAAGCGTATAATCGTAACCCAGAGGTTCAGCCACGCACTGACACTGAAACGCATTTGGCTTTAAACCGTGAAATGCAATTGCTTGGTTTTTATCGTGAACAAAAATTGCAGTCCTTTATTTCATTATTTGGGGTACATGCGACTTGTTTGGGAAACTCCTTAAAAGCCTATGACGGTGATAACAAAGGTTATGCGGCTGCATTTTCTGAGAAGGCTTTAATTAAACAAGGAATTGAAAATCCAGTTACGATTTTTGCCCAAGCAACCGCTGGCGATGTATCGCCACATTTTCATGGTAAAGATCAGCTGAAGATTCGTAATCAAATTAAAGGTGAGCAGGAATATCATTACGCGCAACAAAATGGGCGTTATCAAAGTGAACTGGCTTTGAGTACCTTACAGCAGGATATTGCTAAAAATTTAGAAAAGGTTGAAGGCAAGGTCGATGCTGTTTTGTCCTATGTTGATCTGAGTAATATTGAGATTCCAGAGGTGTTCGTAGCAGGGCAAAAGCATGCAAAGACCAGCCAGCCCTGTCATGGCACTGCATTTTTTGCAGGCACACCTGTGGATGGTCTAGGTGCACCCAAACCTTTAATCATGGGGATGCAATTTTTAGCCGATCAATTTCGCAAACAAAAAAACAAGCATCCCAAAGCAGCAGACTTTGCAGACTATCAACAGCTGTATGCATCTCAAGGGCCGAAACAGATTTTACTGGAAGCAGGTGCCAAAAAGATTTTAGGTCAACCGATTGGTTTTCCGCCGAGTATGCTTGATCCGCTGATTGCCGAAATGAACCGACAAGTGAAAGCAGGGGCGATTCAGCAGAGTCCTTTAGTCCCAAGTGTGGTTCCCTTACAAATTGTGCGATTAGGTCAATTGGCTTTGATTTGCTGCCCAGGAGAATTTACGACTATTGCAGGGCAGCGTGTGGTTGATACGGTTAAACAGATGCTTGTTGCACAGGCTTCTTCGATTGAAAGAGTTTGGTTAGCATCGTACTGCAATGATTACATGGGCTATGTCACCACCTATGAAGAATACCAAGTGCAGGCGTATGAAGGTGGGCATACCTTATTTGGTCAATGGACATTGGCAGCCTGTCAGAGCAAGTTCCAAGGCTTAGCAGAACAGTTATTATTAGAAAAAGATAAACGTCATTACGATGAAATGACACGACCACCGCATATTCCTGTGCAGGAACTCGCAAAACGCACTAATCATGGCAATTTAAAAACTGCCGTTAGCCAAGGAGAGGCAGTATGAGTGATTTAACACAAGGCATTTGGTCAAACTGGTCTGGTTTTCAAAAATCTATGCCGCAACTGATTTTGCAACCTGCCAATATTCAAGAACTACAGTCGATTGTTCAGGCGCAGAAAAAAATACGGGTAGTCGGTGCTGGGCATTCTTTTACGCCGTTGGTGTGTACCGATGCAACCTTATTGTCTTTGGACCATATTGCGGGAATTGCATCGACTGATCTTAATCGATGTCAGAGCAGTATTTATGCGGGTACACGCTTATTTGACCTAGATCAGCATTTACAACAGCAATCCATCAATCAGGCTTTGATGAATCAAGGCGATATTGATCAGCAAAGTCTGGCGGGTGCGGTCTCTACAGGCACACATGGCACAGGTGCAGATTTGCATTGTATTTCGGCCTATGTTGAAGCATTTGAGTTATTGACGGCTTCGGGTGAAATCCTAAAATGTAGTCGCACAGAACATCCTGAAGTTTTTGCCGCAGGGCGAGTTTCTTTGGGGTGCTTAGGCATCTTGACCCAGATCACCATGCAAAATCGCCCACGCTATAAACTCAAAGAACACATTGAACTTTGTCCTGTAGAGGACATGATGCAACACATTCAGCAATGGAAACATCAGCATCGACATATTGAGTGCTTTGTGTTTTCCCATGAAAAGCAGTTGATGTTGAAAACCTTGGATGAGACGGATGAAGCTGTTTTGCCTCGTAAGGAAAATTTTCCATCAGATGATGCCTTACTGACTTTTTGTTCAGAGCTGACCAAAAATTTTCCTTCGTTGAATCCGTACTTACAGAAGCTACTCGGCATTTTTGTTAAACCAACCACTTATGTCGATTGGTCGAGCAAGATATTTCCAACACCGCGCAATACCAAGTTCAATGAAATGGAGTATCAGATCCCTGTTGATCGTGGAATTGAGTGTCTGGATGAAGTGTTGGATGCCTTAAGAACGTATAAAGTTGCGACCTTTTTTCCGCTCGAATTCCGTTTTGTTAAAGGCGATGATATCTGGCTCAGTCCTTTTTATCAGCAGGATTCCATTTCGATCTCGGTGCATCAATATCATAAGCAAGACCCGCGTTTGATTTTTGATGTGGTTGAGCCAATCTTGCAAAAATATCAGGGGCGTCCACATTGGGGTAAAATGCATCAAATGAACAAGACACAGCTTCGGGCTTTATATCCCAAGTGGGATGATTTTATGGCTTTGCGTCGGCAGCTTGATCCAGAAGCTAAGTTTTTAAATCCCTATTTGGAAAAGCTGTTTTTAGGTTAGTTTTGATATCAAAGCTTTCTCATTATTTTGATGCTCGAAAACCTCATCTGCAACTGTTTGAGGCAGGACTACATCCATTATATAAAGGTTCTGTGATTATTTTGATATGAGAGGGTAGTCGTCGAGTTTTGCAGGGAGCAGTGATGTAGCTGTACAAGGTGGTTTTCTCTTTCGAAGCTTTAAAGCTTCTCAGGTCGAGCCTGAGCAAACCAAAGCGAATAAAGCTTTGGTCATGCACAAGACGAAGTGGCTTATTTTGAAATAGGATGAGAATAAAACAGGACTCCGTGGAGTTAGCATATCCCTATTAGATAAAAGGATGGAAAGACATGTTGGATCATTATTTTAAACAACTCAATCTCGATCTAAAAAAACAGGGGATTGCGACTCCGCAACTCATCATCGATGCAGCGGCTTTAAAACAGAATATCCAGCATGTGCAAGTACGATTGTCTCATGCACCGCATTTAAAAGCGCGCTTGGTGGTGAAGTCATTAGCGAGCCTAGACTTACTCAAATTGTTATCTGAGCAGATTGATACACAGCGCTTTATGGTGTTTCATCAACCACATATCGTTTCAATCTTAGAAAATTTTGCTGAAGCCGATATCTTGTTGGGTAAGCCGATGCCCGCTCAAGCCGTACGTCACTTCTTTGAACAGCATCCAGAATGGTCGAATGCCAATATTCAGTGGCTGATTGATAGCAAGCAACGTTTACAGCAATACCTAGAGATTGCTCAGCTCTATTCGCTATGCTTGGATGTAAATATTGAGATTGATGTCGGTTTACATCGTGGTGGCGTGCAGTCGACAGCGCAAATGGTCGAAATATTAAAGTTGATTCAGCAGTATCCACAGTATTTAAAACTTTCTGGTTTGATGGGCTATGATGCGCATGTCAGCAAAATCCCAGCCATAATTAAAAAGCCTGAATTGGCTTATCAAAGCTCACAACAGACCTATGCCAGTTATCAGCAACTGATCCAAAAGCAATTCCCAACGTTGTGGCAAGAGGATTTGTGTTTTAATGGCGGAGGCAGTCCAACCTTTAGCTTTCATACGACTGAAAGTGTCTGCAATGATTTGTCTTTTGGTTCAATGCTGCTCAAACCGAGTGATTTTGACAGTGATTTTTTAAGAGCCTTGCAACCCGCCTTATGGATTGCTGCACCGGTATTAAAAATCCTGCCATTTACTCAACTGCCATCGATGTCATTATTGGATAAATTGCCACATAAGTGTAAGGCGCTGTTTATTTATGGTGGCTATTGGCTGGCTGATTATGTCTATCCTGACCAAGCGCATACCCATGCATTGTATGGTCGTAGTAGTAATCAGGAGTTGGTCAATGTGCCGAAGGATTGTGATATTCAAGTCGATGATTTTGTGTTTTTAAGACCGACACAAAGTGAAGCAATTATTCCTCAGTTTTCCAAGTTAAAGCTGTATAGCAAACATGCTTTTGAGACATGGCAAACGTTTAGTGAGTAACGGCATTGCGATTGCCAATAGCCGCCCTAAAAGTTTGTTAACGATTTTGAGCCTTAAAAGAAATCTGCCAAATGACAGCTTTTCGCTTCAGTCAGATTTTCAATGGAATCGACCAGTAAAACATTGGTATCTTTTTCGCTTTTATAGGCTGCAATCACTTCTGCATAAATGGGCTGTTTGAGTTTTGAGGCTTTGGAGATAAAACTTGATACCGCCTTTTCCTTAGACCAATCTGCATCTTTCAGCACATATTCATTTTCTACACTATCACATCGCGTCAAAGTGGCTTTTTTATCCTTTATGGTTAAGGTGCCAATAAAAATATCCATACTTTCTTGCGGTTCAGTTGAATTGGCAAAAGTAGTGAAAGGAAAAAGTAAGCTAAATATAAAAAAGACAAGGGACATTTTTTGCATTGGATTTTTGCTCGCGATTGAGTTCATTATCAGAATAATATTGCCGAGATTCTAATCTAACTGTTTTCTTCAAGCATAGGAAATCATGAAGTAGGAACAGGATTTGAAGCGAATCATGTTCCTACGTGGCTGAATAGCCGATTGAAATGATTTGCTAAAAACGATAGCCAATTTTTAGACCATAAGCGATGGCACTATTATTTTTAAAATCAGCCTGTTCTGCAATCGGTTTAATGCCAGGCACAGGGATGTAATAAGTACCATCTTCGGCAACGACATCGCCTAACCAGAAGTATTTAACTCCAGCTGCAATAAAGTAGTTCTGAGCAGGGTTGAATTGAACACCTAAGCCAAGCCCCCAAGAGCCTTTGGTTGGATTTAAGGTAGATGCAGGGTCGCCTGTACCTGAGTCCCAACTGACTTCCGTCGATGCACTCCATTTTTCAGTAAACTGATGCCCAAGTCCGACATTTACCGTCCATTGATCTTTTTGATAGCTGTCCAGATCAAAACCGCCTGTATAGCTTCCTTCGCTGATCAAGCCTGTTAGATATTCGGTCACTGCGCCAAATTGAGCGGGACGAATGTGAAAATCTTTCCAGTTGACCCAACGTAGATTGGTATAGAGTAGCGTGTCTTTATATACGCCTGTTTGAAAATCAATATTGACGGATTGTGGAGTGGAAATTCTGGTTTTACTTGCTGTGGTGACTTCCAAAGGTTGACCCAACATAGTTTCAGTTGCTTGCATATCATGGTCGATTTTAGAACGATAGGTCACCGCTGCTTTTAAGGCGATATCTGGAATTTGATAACCCAGACCGGCCAACCAACCGACCGCATGATTGGCTTTAAATTTGGCATCATAGCCATTAAAGGCTTCGCCGTATGAATTACCACGTAGTGCTACATCACCTTTGACAGATTGATAGACGGCACCACCATAGAGTTGAAAATTGCGAAAAGGACTCACACCCAAAATCATGCTGATGCTTTCGGTATCGACATTGACCGATGTCCCTTGTTGGGTAAACTGATTATCCGAAAAGGTATTATTCGATTGCATAGGATAAGTAATATTAGCACCAAACGGTTGATCGTAAAGCAGTCCAAAGCTAATTTGATTCGTTAGCTGTAGTTTGAGTGCGGCACTATAATATTGAAAACTATTGCCCATATTGCCTGAGTTAAGATTCTGAGGATCATTGACCAGTTCTGGGCGATTACGAATTTTCCCCGAAATACTTGGATCTACTGCAGTGGCATTGACCTCGACATAATTGCCATTTTCCAGAAAAGGGAGAATGGATTGTCCTGATTGATCCAGTGCTGCAGCGTGGTTTAATGTTGTGATACACATCCCACAGAGGGCAATCACCATTGGATTGAGTTTCATATTGATCATCCTTGCAATATTATGTCTTATTATTAAAAGTGTTCTTGATGAACAGTCATTTTTGAATGATAGCGAGCTGATTCCACACACTATTTTGATTTTAAAATGAATGTCCAGCTACAAGTGAAGCATCTTTTTAGATCATGGTATAGGGTTGTAAATGATCAACATGGGGGGCTAATCGGTCTGGTTGGGAGATTTCAGGCAATAAAAAACCCCGTATCGAGACACAGGGTTTTTCAGTTAAAGCAGGCGCTTATTGCTTAACGATCAGCACAGGAATATGTGATTCGGTTAAAACGGCACGTGCCACGCTACCAAGCAGTAAACGTTTTACTCCTGTACGGCCATGAGACCCCATCACAATCAAATCTGCACCGACTTCATCGGCCACAAAAATAATCCCTTCACTGGCTGAACCGTGATGAATCTTGGTATTAACTTCAATACCGTCACGGATAAAGGATTGGGAAATATCTTGTAGCTGGGTTTTGGCATGCGCTTCGGCTTGCATAAAATAATCTGTTACCGCAGGCGCAAACTGATAGAAATCCACACCCACAAAAGGATCAACGACAACGACACTCAAGATCGTGACTTTTGCCCCTGATAATTTTGCTAAAGACAGTGCATGTTCAACCGCTGCATAAGAAATTGGAGAATCGTCAACAGGGACTAATATATTCTGATATGACATTTTATATTGCTCCTTTATGGTTATAAAAAATAATAAAGCATAATATGTTGATAACATATTGAGTCCGCGTGAGCAAATCCGCAGTACCGGAAAATGTATGATAAAACTGAAAATAATCTAGAAAAACAGCGTATTCCCGCGCAAAATAGAGCGATCAGAAAATCACTGTATTTTTGTAATTTTGCTTAAGATTAACTTTAGATTGAACAATGAAATTTAAGCTTGATTTGAAACGATAAGGAAGGTTCGTGTTACTTAGTTTAGACGCATTTAAGCAACAAAAATTTGACCAGATGGCAGCCAAAATTATGGCAAATCCATCCTTTTATCTAGACTTTGAGTCCGTTTCAGACTTTTATAAAGCCACATGGTTAGATGAATTTCCACAAGGAACCACGTGGTCAGCAACAGGTTTGGATGATGGTGCGGAACAATTTTATGCGGTAATTGAATATGGCGACCATTATCTATATATCAGTCGCATGGAGCGGGTCACGGTTAAATTAGGTATCCGACATCATTACAATCAAAATAACTAATCCGAACAGTCATCTATTTTTGAGCACCCAGATTTTGAGATCTAAGTCTGGGTGCTATACTTTTGCGCAATGATGAAATCCTAATAAAACAAAATGGACATTTAAAAATGGCACATCAATTTACGGTGAATGAAACAATTCATGGTGTTTCAATTGAAGATTTTTCAAGACTGGTGGCGGATACTTCATTGCATGAAGCTGTATGCAAACGTATTCCGGGTGAAAACTTGGAAATTATTGAATCGAATATTAAGGGCGATATTTATACGCTACGCCGTGAATATAATCTGGATGTGAATATTCCAGAGGTCGCCAAAAAATTATTAAAAAATGCATTTCGTCTAAAACGTGCAGATATTACCCATTTGAAAAACTTAACCTCGACAGTTGAGCTTGGTGCAAATCTGCCTTTGGAAGCGAAGGGCGAACGTAGTGTGACTGGGGATAGTGAGAAAGTACATATCGCTTTAACGTGGACTGTTAAAGTCAAAGTCCCCTTGATTGGCGGGATGTTGGAAAAGCATGCCGAAGGGGAGATCCGTAAATTCAGTACGCTTGAAATCGAGATTGTTGCTGATGAGTTAAAGAAGCACCTTTAATTTTCCATCAATAGAAAACTCTCCAAGTGGAGAGTTTTTGTTTTTAGAAGCGCAGGAAATAGGGAATAATTGAAACAATCACACCAATGATACCAACCACGGTGTTGCTATCGATGAAGTAGGTAAAGAGCATCAGAACTAAACCACAGACCAAGGGCACGGTCATTTTCTGCTTTTTGCCATACATAAAATAGCCTAAGCCAATTGAGCTAAAGATCACACCAAGAAAGAGTTGCGTTGCATTCATTGTGGTTTGCCATCGGTTATTTTTATCGCGCATATATTATGACAAGATTCTTAAATGAAAATTATGGTAACGCGATAAAATATCCAATACGATATTATTCACTATTTGGTCAAAACAATTATAAGGGCGTGGGATGAGTGTAATTCTACCTGTAGCACAACGTGGTGAAGAAGTTCTAAAAATTAAAGCGGCAACGGTCGCGAACGGGGAATTTAACAGTGAATGGTTATTGCAATTGGCTTCTGCCATGCATGCGACCATGCTGGAGCGTAATGGTGTTGGGATTGCCGCACCACAGGTCTATATCTCGAAGCGATTGATTATTGTGGCATCGCGTCCCAATCCGCGTTATCCCGATGCGCCTGAAATGGATGCGGTGGTGATGGTCAATCCTGAAATTTTAGCGTTTTCTCAAGAGTCTTGTTTAGGTGAGGAAGGCTGTCTCAGTGTGCCAGATGAACGTGGGCAGGTAGAACGGGCACAAGCGGTCAAAGTTCGCTATTACACCTTACAGGGTGAAGTGATTGAAACCACTTTTGAGGGTTTTCCTGCGCGTATTGTTCAGCATGAGGTGGATCATTTGGATGGTATTTTATTTGTTGAGCGTTTGAGTTAGTTATGTTTGTAAGCTCATAAAATCATTACAAAAGCTATAATTTTTATATGATCAGTGATCTGTATTATAACTTTCATCTAAATTAAAACTTGAAACATTTAAAGGCTAGATGACCATGAAAACTCCACTTCCTGATTATTTGGCACATGTGATAGATGCCTGCGATATCGATAATAGTGGGCATCTCGCAGACTATATTCCTGAGTTAGCCAATGCCAATCCGAATCGACTGGCACTGGCCTTATCCACAGTTGATGGTGAGATTTATTCCATTGGGGATGATGAGATTGAATTCACCATTCAATCGATGTCTAAACCATTTACGTATGCCTACGTGCTACAACAGCTTGGTATAGACGCGGTATTAGAGAAAGTTGGAGTTGAACCTTCAGGCGAAGCCTTTAATGAAATTTCATTGGGTAAAGACCGCCGTCCTAAAAATCCGATGATTAATTCGGGTGCAATCACCACGCATTCATTAATACCAGCAAAAGAAGATGTATCAGGCGCAGAAATTTTACGTCGATTTATGAGTGAACTGGCAGGACGTGAACTGCAATTTGATAATGCGGTATATGAATCTGAGATGAAAACGGCTTATCGTAATCTCTCAATTGGTTATATGTTGCGAACCGTGGGGATTTTAGAATCTGATCCTGTCGATATTGTGAATGGTTATATTCGCCAATGCGCGATCTTGGTGACGGTCAAAGATCTGGTACGGATGGGCAGTGTTTTTGCCAATGGCGGGGTCGATCCTAAAACGGGTAAACGCTTATTGAATCGTGCCGTGGTACGCCAAGTTCTGAGTGTGATGATGAGCTGTGGGATGTACGATGCCGCGGGGGATTGGCTCACAACGGTGGGTATTCCTGCCAAAAGTGGTGTCGCAGGTGGAATCTTGGGCGTGTTGCCCGGGCAGGTCAGTATTGCTGCTTTTTCTCCTCGCCTCGATGAACATGGCAATAGTGTACGTGGCATTGATATCTTGGAACGGCTCTCTCGTGATATGGGCTTGCATTTGATGGAAGGCACACCTTCAGCTCAAACCATTGTGCAGAGTCATTATCGCACTGGTAAAGATGCTTCTTTAAGTGTGTATGTGCTTCGCGGTGTCTTGAAATTTACTGAAGCGGAAATGTTGTTACGGACCTTGCAATGTGAACCTGTCAATAAAAGTTCTATTGTGATTGATTTAACTCAGATTTCATTGATCCATGATGTCGGGAAACGGATGTTTTTGGAAGGCATTGATCGTTTGATTGATGATGGTCACACCTTGTTGTTGGTTGATCCTGAGCAGCGTTTGGATCATGCGCGAACGCATAAAGATCGGGTGTTGCATGTTTATCAGAATCTTGAAGATTTGATTGAGAAGCATAAAGAGCTGTAGAAGTAGAGAGCCTATATTGAAATGATATAGGTTCTAAATTAGTGCGATGTTTTTCCGATGTGAGGTTTAAACATCGTATTAAATAATATCGTTGGATGAATTGTCGCTTGTGGGGCGTATTTACTTCAAATTTTATTTATACTGAGCCGATTAGTTTTTGAAGAATATCTAGAATGAAAAATAAAATATTGGGTTTAGCATTGATGTGTCTGGTTTCACAGCCACTGTTTGCAGCTCCATTTGCTCAACCTGTCATTCAGGGTAAAACGTACAATAATTGGGAGGTGCCTATACTACGTTCATTGGGTAAACCGAAAAGTGTTGTTAAAGGAAAACCAGATGAATGTAACGGTGGCTATTTCCCAGATGAATATGATTATGGCAGTTTTAAACTTTTAGACACGGGTGTCATTAAAGAGGTTTATTTTAGTCAGAACAATGCGCTAGTATTTCATGGACAAAAGATTCGTAGTGGGATAGATCAAAAGAGTTTTATGCAACAATTCAAAAAATATGAATTGTGGACGGACGCTGAAAATAAGAATGTTGTTTATAGTGGGCTGGCTGAAAGTGGAAATGATTCAATAGAATTTGTTTTTAAAAATGGAAAACTTCTAAAATATAAGTTGTTCTTTGATGATTGTTAGTTTTGAGACTGAGTACATATGCTATTCGAGATAAAGATTTAGCTATTTGGGATTTATTATTCTTGAGCGGAATTTATGAGATGAAAACCTCCTATTTAACATAAAAAGATTTAGAAGCAATTCAAGATAGCGATGTGAATTTTGAGAGCGTTAGAGCTCATGGTTTTATCTACCGTTAAATTTTAATAGTGGATAATACACATGTAAAGCAGAATTATTATGTTGTTCACTAGAAACTCTACTTCTCTTTGGTGAGAAGAAATGATCATGAAAAGAGATCTTAGGTTGATTACCTTTGATCTCTTTTTAATTTGATATAGAGTTGAAAGTCTATAGATTATTATAAATATTTATTTATAAATTTTTTTGGCCGAGAATCCTCTTTGCCCTTTCTAATACATGATCAAAAGTTATGACACTTAGATTGTGATAACTTGAATTTAATATTCTAAATGCTTTGATTTGATCTTTATTCCAATCATTAGAGCGACCATAGATTAAAGTACACCTAGGTTTAATTGTTTTAATATGTTCAGTGCGCTCTAAAAATTTTACACTATTTGATTCTTGCTCTATCTCATGTATGTACGTTAATGATTGAGTAATAGCTTTGATCAAGTCACTATGAGGAATATAGTTTCCATGGTCTAATTGTGATTGCCAAAATTTTAAATTTCCATCAGGGCGTTTTATTTCTACAATATCAATAAAACCATCATAGCTTTGCATCAAAAAGTCAGAAATATTTCTAGTATCTATTGATCGTTCATCTATTGTTTTAACAAAGTCACTACCTAAAACCCAGCTATTATTTTCAAACCATTTTTGCCATACATTTTCAGTTTCATCGTACTCTAGTAGTTGGTTGAACTCATCTATAGCTTTTAATCTGTTTGTATAGCTAATGCTAAGTTCTAAATCATGACGATCAATTTGATTTTCAATTAAAATTTCTATTAAGTCGGAAATCTCAATATTATTAATTAGTTGCTGGATTTTTACTTTTGCTTGGGTGTTTATATCATTAGGTATTGGTATATATTCTTTTTCACCAATTTTAAAGTGTTCGTAATGAGCTTGTAAAAAATTCATTAAATTAGTCATTTCTTCATGATCTAATGTTAACTCACTCTTTGGAGTTTCATTTTCTAATGATTGGGAATCTAAGAAAAATTTAGGCTTTTTGTATCTTCCTAATTTTAAATGAATTTCATTGCAATCACTTCTCTCAACTTTCCAAAAAATTGCTCGTGTAATAACAGTTTGTTTATCTCGTAGAATAGTCAATTTCTTATCAGACAGGCTCATTATTTATAATTAAATTTACTAAGATATTTATAATTTATATTCAAAAGAAGCTAAATAACTACTATTGTTCAAAATTATTTAATCCCTCCAAACCTCCCTTTGAAAAGGGAGGAGCTGTCACGTAATTCATTTGATACGCAAAAGTTCCCCTCTTTTTTAAAGAGGTGAGAAGCGCTGCTTCGTAAAGGGAGATTAAAATTCTAACTTAAGCAATCGAATCATCTAAATTCGGCGCTAACCAACGCTTCGCTTCATCCAGGGTCCAGCCTTTACGCTTTGCATAATCTTCAAGCTGATCTTGAGAAATCTTGCCTACATTAAAGTATTCACTTTCAGGATGCGAATAATAGAAACCACTGACAGACGAAGGTGGCATCATCGCAAAATGTTCAGTCAACTTGGTGCCGATCTTCGCTTCTGAACCTAACCAGTCAAATAACACCGCTTTTTCAGAATGCTCTGGGCAAGCAGGGTAACCTGGTGCAGGACGAATACCGACATACTTCTCTTTAATCAATTCTTCGTTGCCCAAAGTCTCATCAGCTTTATAGCCCCAGAATTCTTTGCGGATACGCTCATGCAAATGCTCGGCAAATGCTTCGGCAAAACGATCAGCCAAAGACTGAACCAAAATTGCAGAGTAATCATCACCTTTAGCTTTATATTCATTTGCCAATTCTTCAGCGCCAAAGATCGACACAGTGAAACCACCGAGGTAATCGGTATTGTCTTTAGAAGTACTAATAAAGTCCGCTAAAGATAAGTTCGGTTTGCCTGTCACTTTGTCAGATTGCTGGCGAATATGCTCAAAAGTATGCGTCACTTTTTGACCAGCTTCATCAAACACGCTGACTGTATCCGCAGCTGTACGTTGTGCAGGGTATAGACCAAACACCGCACGCGCATCAAAACGACGATTCTCGATAATGTCTTTCAACATTTCTTGCGCTTGGTTATACAAATCAGTAGCTGCTTCACCAACGACTTCATCTGTCAGGATTTTCGGGAATTTACCCGCTAAGCTCCAAGAGATAAAGAATGGGGTCCAGTCAAAATATTCAACCAAGGTTGCCAATGGATAATTGGTAATGACTTGCGTGCCTAAACTATTTGGAATCGGAGGTACATAGTTGTCATCTACCTTGAAACCATTTTCAATCGATTCGGCATAGCTGAGTTTGGCTGCTTTCGGTTGCTTATTGGCTAAGCGCTCACGGATCTTGGCATATTCAGCACGATGTTCTGCTATAAAATTGCCACGCATTTCTTTTGATAATAGGGTAGTTGCAACACCAACTGCACGCGAAGCATCAGCCACATAGATCACTGCATCATTTTGATACTGTGGATCGATCTTCACTGCGGTATGTGCTTTCGATGTGGTTGCACCACCAATCAACAGTGGAATGTCAAAGCCTTTACGTTGCATTTCTTTGGCAACAAACACCATTTCATCCAAAGATGGGGTGATTAAACCAGACAAACCGATGATGTCGCATTTCTCATCAATCGCAGTTTGCAGGATTTTTTCCGCAGGAACCATCACGCCAAGGTCAACGATGTCATAACCGTTACAACCCAAGACCACGCCCACGATATTTTTACCAATATCATGTACGTCACCTTTTACAGTTGCCATCAACACTTTACCTTTCGACTGGCTACCTGTTTTTTCAGCTTCGATGTACGGGTTCAGCCATGCCACGGCTTGTTTCATCACACGTGCAGATTTCACGACTTGCGGCAGGAACATTTTACCTGAACCAAACAGGTCACCAACTACGTTCATACCATCCATCAATGCGCCTTCAATCACATCGAGTGGGCGTTTGGCTTTTAAACGGGCTTCTTCGGTATCTTCATCGATATACGTGGTGATGCCTTTGACTAAAGCATATTCAAGACGTTTTTCTACCGATTCATTGCGCCATTCAAGGTTTTCCGCTTCACGTTGTGCGCCAGTATGACCACGGAATTTTTCTGCCACTTCAAGCAGCTTCTCTGTCGCATTTTGGCCAGACTCACCTTGGTTCTGATTCAGAACCACATCTTCAACCGCATCTTTCAGTTCTTTGGGAATATCATCGTAAATCGCCATTTGACCAGCGTTCACGATCCCCATGGTCATGCCTTGTTTAATGGCATGGTAAAGGAATACCGAGTGAATCGCTTCACGCACGGGCTCATTACCACGGAAAGAGAACGATACGTTAGAGACACCGCCTGAGATCATGGCATGCGGCAAGTTTTGTTTGATCCAACCTGTAGCCTCAATAAAGTCGACGCCATAGTTGTTATGTTCTTCAATCCCTGTTGCCACTGCAAATACGTTCGGGTCAAAAATAATATCTTCAGCAGGGAAGCCGACATCATTGACTAAAACATCATAAGAACGTTTACAGATTTCACGTTTCCGTGCAGCGGTATCAGCCTGACCAGTTTCATCAAAGGCCATGACAATAATCGCAGCACCGTATTGACGACATAAACGTGCTTTTTCGACAAACTCGTCATAGCCTTCTTTTAAGGAAATTGAGTTGACGACTGGTTTACCCTGAACGCATTTTAAGCCCGCTTCAATGATTTCCCATTTCGATGAGTCAATCATGATCGGCACACGAGAGATATCTGGTTCAGATGCGACGAGGTTGAGGAAGTGCACCATCGCATTTTGCGAATCGAGCATGCCTTCATCCATGTTGATGTCGATGATCTGTGCGCCAGCTTCAACCTGTTGCTGAGCCACTTCTAAAGCTTCGGCAAAGTTCTCTTCACGGATTAAACGTAGGAATTTTTTTGAACCCGTCACGTTGGTACGTTCACCAACATTCACGAATAGTGAATTTTCATCAATGTTAAATGGTTCTAAACCACTTAAACGGCAGGCAGGAACAGTTTCAGGCACTTGGCGTGGCTGAATGTCTTTGACTGCATTGTAAATGGCACGAATATGGTCAGGTGTGGTACCACAGCAACCGCCCGTGATATTGATCAAACCACTTTCAGCAAATTCTTTAATGAATGCTGCCGTTTGTTCAGGCGTTTCATCATATTCACCGAAGGCATTCGGTAAACCCGCATTAGGATGGGCAGAAATAAAGGTATCTGCAACATCAGAAATCGTTTTCACATGTGGACGCATGGCATCTGCACCCAAGGCACAGTTAAAACCAATCGAGAGTAAATCGCCATGACGCACCGAGTTCCAGAACGCTTCTGCGGTTTGGCCTGTTAAGGTACGACCTGATGCATCGGTAATGGTGCCTGAAATCATCAACGGCAGTTCATGACCAATTTGCTTGAATACCTCTTTCACCGCAAAGATTGCAGCTTTACAGTTCAAGGTGTCGAATACAGTTTCGATCAAGAGAATGTCAGCACCGCCTTCAATCAGGGCATGGGCAGCTTCAATGTAATTTTCTTTGAGTTCATCAAAAGTAATATTACGGAAAGCTGGATCATTGACATTCGGTGAAATTGAACAGGTACGTGAGGTCGGGCCGAGTACACCTGCCACAAAACGTGGTTTTTCTGGGGTTGAGTATTTGTCACATGCTGCACGCGCTAAACGTGCCGCTTCACGGTTGATCTCTGGAACAAGATCTTCCATGTGATAATCCGACATTGAAACACGGGTGCCGTTAAAGCTGTTGGTTTCAATAATGTCTGCGCCTGCATCCAAGTAGGCTTCGTGGATGCCTTGAATAATTTTTGGCTGTGTTAATACCAATAAGTCGTTATTGCCTTTTAGGTCTGATGCCCAATCTGCAAAACGTTCACCACGATAATCTTCTTCTTCTAATTTATGGCGTTGAATCATGGTTCCCATTGCGCCATCAATAATCAGGATACGTTGGGCAAGAAGTGATTGTAGGGTGGTAAGCGTGGACATTCAGGAACCCCAGTAGCTGATGAAGATAAAAAGCAGGGGCATTGTAACAGAAGCTACGCCAAAGCGCGTATTTTCAGCAGTCAGCAAGATGATTCCATTAGTTCATTCATGAAATGTCATAAAAGCTTCACGAAGTTGTCATAATTGAATTGGATAATGCTTAAAAAGAAAACAGGTTGTTCGAAATGTGACAATTCGATGTCATATTTCGTAGCATTTGTTGCAAAATCAGACAAACAGTTCTTATGGTGTTTTTATTTTTATAATGTATTGTTTTTTATTAACTAAAATATAATATAGGGCAGATTTACTGTAAGAAAATACAAAAAAATGTGAGGAAAACATGAAATTTTGGCTTTATGTGACAGTCCTTTGTCATATAATTGTCATAATTTAATTAAACAATACAGGGGATTTTATTATCCCCTAACCGTCTACATGAATTCTAATCTTCCTCCTGTTTCGGATTCACCGCTTGCCAGCTCTCAGGCAAAATCGACGAATGTACATGTACCAACACCGAAATTTTTTATGCCGGTGTTCCTGACAATTATTGTTGCAACACTGATTTATATCGGTTTTCAGCTCAGCGCTGATTTGGCATATGTACCGCCTTTAAGTTTATATTCAGTTATTCTTTTATCGACGGCACTTTTCATTGCTTTAGGCTTTGAATTTGTAAATGGTTTTCACGATACGGCAAACGCTGTAGCGACGGTTATTTATACCAATGCATTACCTGCTCCAGCAGCAGTGATGTGGGCTGGTTTCTGTAACTTCCTTGGAGTTATGGTGGCAAGTGGCGCAGTTGCGTACGGTATTATTGCATTACTTCCTGTAGAAATGATCATGAATGTCGGCAGCGGCGCTGGCTTCGCGATGGTTTTTGCATTGTTAATCGCAGCAATTCTCTGGAATCTGGGTACGTGGTTCTTAGGAATTCCTGCATCAAGTTCACACACTTTAATCGGTTCGATTTTAGGTGTGGGTATCATGAACCATTTCTTGAATGCTTCAGTTGGTGCGACCAGCAGTGGTATTGATATGGATCAGGTGATTAAAGTTGGTAAGGCGCTATTATTCTCTCCATTGATTGGTTTTGCATTTGCAGCCATCTTATTCTTATTGGTGAAGAAAGTCTTTAAACGCCAAATGGAGCTGTTTCAGCCGCCTGAAGGCAATAAGCCACCACCACCACTCATTCGCGCCATCCTGATTTTCACCTGTACGGGTGTAAGTTTTGCCCATGGTTCAAACGATGGTCAAAAAGGTATGGGCCTGATCATGTTGATCTTGATCGGTTTGGTGCCATTGGCTTATTCGTTAAATAAAAATTTAGATGCCCAGCAATTACAGTCTTTTGAACAGCTTTCTGCACAGACAGCAACCGTGTTGAATGTTAACCAAAATGAGCTGACGGATGAAAAGGCACGTGATGTATTAACCAAATATATCCAAACCAAAGAACAAACAGATGAAGTTGTACCTGCACTTGCAAGCATGACTGCACACTTGGGTAACCGTGTTGCCGGTTATGGCGATCTTAAGGCGATTCCTGAAGCAGTTGTCAGTGAAATGCGTAACGACATGTATTTAAGTACCACGACGTTCAAGCGTTTAGATAAAGCAGAAGCTTTACCAGAAATGGATAAAGACCAAGCGAAAGTGGTCAAAGAATACCGTAGTAGCTTGGATTCATTCCTTCAATACATTCCGAACTGGGTGAAAGTCGCAGTTGCATTGGCATTGGGTCTTGGTACCATGGTGGGTTGGAAGCGTATTGTGGTGACTGTTGGTGAGCGTATTGGTAAGAACCACATGACTTACGGTCAGGGGATGTCGGCTGAGCTTGTCGCGATGAGTACCATTGCAGCAGCAGATGGCTTAGGTATGCCTGTATCAACGACACATGTATTAAACAGTGCGGTTGCGGGTACTATGGTTGCGAATAAATCAGGCTTGAATTTCGCAACGGTGAAAACCATCCTTTCAGCGTGGATCTTTACTTTGCCAGCGACGATTGCTTTATCGGGCGGCTTATACTGGTTATTCTTACAGTTCGTTTCATAATGCTAATAAATTGTTGCGTTTAAGACGGAATTTAAAAGCTTTGCTTCGGCAAAGCTTTTTTTATGCCTGTTATCGGGGTTTCTTTAAGATTGGCTGGTTTTGGGTATCAGTTGGTCTTTCGAAATAGGTAAGCGTATGCTGCCCTGAATAGCTGAATAGCTGAATAGCTGAATAGCTGAATAGCTGAATAGCTGAATAGCTGAATAGCTGAATAGCTGAATAGCTGAATAGCTGAATA
>NZ_KE340379.1:654188-720953 GCF_000413935.1 Acinetobacter colistiniresistens
TGAATAGCTGAATAGCTGAATAGCTGAATAGCTGAATAGCTGAATAGCTGAATAGCTGAATAGCTGAATAGCTGAATAGCTGAATAGCTGAATAGTGGGGGATTTGAGTTAAGCTAAAATGATCCCAATAAAGTCGGCTATATTCCCCAAAAGAGGAATAGTTTTTCTATGATCATATCCGTTAGTATCAAGAGACAGATCGTGCGAGGTTGTGTTTTCACGGTAATAATAAACATAAAATGTTGTTCTATTTACACTCCGCCATTCTCCGATATAGAGAGTGGCTTTTTTTAGTTATGATGTCTTGTACCTATAATATTCAGCCAATAAAAAAGAGCTGTTAAAAACAGCTCTTTTTTATTTCACCAAGCAATTAAGCTTGTTGGATACCCGCAACAACCCAATCTTGCTGTGAACCGGCAGGTTTTACAAAATGCCAGATTTCAGTGAATGGTTGTGGCAAGCTGTTTAAGTCTTCACTTACTGTACCTGTAAAGCGTACGCTTACAACGTATTGACCATTTTCAGTTGCGCTTTCAACAACCATTGCATTGAGGTTGCTAAACTCAGCAACGTCTTGGTCTTGGTTTGACATGATGTCGTTGTACATTGAATCATACAGTTCAGGGGTTAAATAACGGCGAATTTCTTCAACATTACTGGCGCTGTTGACTGATTGAATGTGGTTGAAGCGTTGACGTGCAATACGTAAGAATGCAGCAGGTTCTGTACCATCTTGTAATTGGTTGCCACTATTCATCGATGCGCTACCAAACGGTGCTTGCGGTGCAGCGCCACCATTTACAGATTGACCAAAAATATTGGTGTTATCATTTGCTTGTGGTGCAGCTTGACGAGTGAAGTTGTTTTGACCATTGTTATTTGGTGCATAAGGGTTGTTTGCTGCAACTTTTTGTTTACCGCTGAATCGGCGGAAAATAAAGAAGGCACCCCCAGCAATTAACAATAACCACATCCACGTTGGAATGCCGCCTTTTTTCTCTTGCTCTTGAGCTTGCTGTTGCTGAGCTGCTTGAGCATTGGTTGCCTGCTGCTCAGTTGCTGTTGGATTGTGTTGCTTATCATCTGCTAACGCATTCGCTGCTACAGCACCAATCGCAGCACCAGCAACACCCGCAGCAACCATTGAACCAACACCTGGACCAGACTTCTGCGGTGCAGCTTGTTGTGGTGCAGGAGCAGCTTGACGTGGCTGTTGGTAAGACTGGTTATAAGATTGACTAGATGAACTAGAGCGGCTCATCCCATGACTTTTACCACCACCTGCACGTTTTGCTTCTGCAAGTGGTGCAGCAACCAAAGTTGCCATTAAAAGCGCTGCGACTAAACTACGCTGCTTTGCTTTCATCGAAAATTCCTATTTAAATCCAATTCGTAAGTGTATTTATGAAGGTATTTGCATGGAATTTCAATAACAAAAGTATGTTTTTTTATGTCAATTCATCACTCAGTTGCATTGCTTCAGTCAAAGCTTCATGCAAACGTGCAACCGCAATGATTTGGACACCTTCAATTGTTTTTTGTGGCGCATTGCCTCGAGGTAAAATTACATACTTAAAGCCATGTTTTACCGCTTCTTTCAAACGTTCCTGACCATTCGGTACAGGGCGAATTTCACCAGAGAGTCCAACTTCACCAAAGACAGCCAATTGCTGTGGTAAGGCTTTGCCTCTTAAACTGGAAGCACAAGCAAGTAATACAGCCAAATCTGAGCCAGTTTCAGTAATTTTTAAACCACCGACGACATTGACATAAACATCCTGTCCTGAGGTTTGTACACCACCATGTCTGTGCATGACTGCAAGCAACATATTCAAACGGTTTTGTTCTAAACCGAGTGCAACACGACGGGGTTGCCCATGCGCATCATCAACCAGTGCTTGCACCTCAACCAGTAGTGGGCGAGTACCTTCACGGCTAATCATCACAATAGAGCCCGGAATGGCTTCATCATAACGACTCAGAAAAATCGCCGATGGGTTGGCAACCTCACGCAGACCTTTATCGGTCATGCCAAACACACCGAGTTCATTAACCGCACCAAAACGGTTCTTTACCGCACGAATCATACGATAGCGAGAATCAGATTGTCCTTCAAAATAGAGGACGCAATCGACCATATGTTCTAAAACACGAGGGCCTGCAAGAGAGCCTTCTTTGGTGACATGACCTACAATAAACAAAGCGGTGCCACTATTTTTGGCGAAACGAGTCAGTAGGGCAGCAGATTCACGAATCTGTGAAACACCCCCTGGGGCAGACTGCAACGTCTCGGTATAGAGGGTTTGAATCGAATCGAGGATGGCCACTACTGGACGTTCTTGTGCCAGTACTTCACAAATACGTTCTACACAGGTTTCCGCCATGACTTTGAGTGAGTCTGTCGGTAGATCTAAACGTTGTGCACGTAAAGCCACTTGCGATAAGGATTCTTCACCAGTGACGTAAAGGGCTGTACTTTTTTTGCTGGCCATATGCGTTGCGGTTTGCAGTAGGATGGTTGATTTACCAATCCCGGGGTCACCGCCGATCAATACGACAGATCCAATGACTAAACCACCACCGAGCACGCGATCGAATTCACTAATTCCTGTCGGAACACGGCTTTCATTGGAGACTGTGACTTGGTTTAGCGTGGTAATGCTAGCCGCTTGTCCTGCATAGCCGCCTATTTTAGGTTGGCCACGATGCGTCACTGCTGGTTCAATACGAACCTCGAGCAGACTATTCCATTCGCCACATTCAGTACATTGACCCGTCCATTTGGGATGGTCTGCACCACATTGTTCACATCGGTAAACGGTTTTAATTTTTGCCATAAGATAAAATTGAAAAGTTTCTTAAAATTAGATAAAAAAGAATCAGGACGAAAATTTCTAACAATGCTAATCGTTGTTTAAGGAATAACAAAACGAAGACGGCATGATTTCGTCGCAGATTGGTTAAAGGGAAGTGCTCAGAAAAATAACATGATATACGACTTTTACAAGTTATAGACAGTGTGTTTTTAGCAATCACTTTTTTGTTCAATTCGCTTTTTCCAAGGATGGTGTTGGTGTGTTCGCTTATTTGTTGTCATTCGATTTTGATCGAATGGCATAGATATTGCTCATGCTCAGACGAATGGAAATTTAGCGGTGGCTATTTTTTCAAAATATATAATAAAAGGTTGATGTCTATGAGTGCAGCAGAAATTGTAAATTGGGTAAATGGAATTATCTGGAGCCCAGCGCTGATCTATTTATGCCTAGGTGCTGGTTTATTTTTTTCTATTTTAACTCGGTTTGTGCAGGTTCGCCAGATTAAGGAAATGGCAAAGCTGTTAATTAATGGTTCATCCTCCGCGCAAGGAATTTCCTCATTCCAGGCCCTGTCAGTCTCCTTATCTGGACGTGTCGGGGTGGGTAATATTGCGGGGGTGGCGGCAGCAATTGGGTTCGGTGGCCCAGGCGCTGTGTTTTGGATGTGGTTGGTCGCATTTTTGGGTGCGAGTACCGCTTATGTCGAGTCAACACTCGGTCAAATTTATAAGGTCGAATATCAAGGTGAATATCGTGGTGGGCCTGCATTTTATTTTGATCGTGGTTTAGGCCAGCGTTGGTTAGGGATTCTCTTTGCCATTGCTGCAATTGTTTCCTGCGGTTTATTTCTCCCTGGCATTCAAGCAAATGCGGTGGGTAATGCATTTACCCAAATTACAGGTCAGGGCGCCATCGTGTTCGGCAATGTCGGGACTTATAAATTATTAGCCCTAGTTGTGATTGTCTCTTTATTGGCAATCATTATTTTTGGTGGAATTAAACGTATTGCTCGCTTCGCAGAATTCGTTGTTCCGTTTATGGCCTTGGGTTATATCCTAATGGCTGTGATTATCGTTGCGATGAATATCCAAGAATTGCCTGGCGTGATCAAACTGATCTTTGAAGATGCATTTTCTCCAATGGCAGGGATTGGTGCTGCAATTGGTTGGGGAGTAAAACGTGGTGTTTACTCGAATGAGGCAGGACAAGGTACTGGACCGCATGCAGCTGCAGCCGCAGAAGTTCAGCACCCAGCGCAACAAGGTTTTGTTCAAGCCTTCTCAATTTATGTCGATACACTATTTGTGTGTTCTGCAACAGCTTTTATGATTTTGATTACGGGCATGTATAACGTACAGGGGACTTTAGAAGCTGGGCAGTTTATCGTGCAAAATATTGCGCCCAACACTGAAATTGGCTCGCCTGCATTTACGCAAATGGCTGTCAGTACAGTGTTTGGTGGTTTTGGTCAGATCTTTGTCGCTTTGGCGGTATTCTTCTTTGCCTTTACGACAATTGTGGCCTATTACTATATTGCTGAAACAAACATCACTTATCTGAGCTATATCACTAAAACGCCCTCTCTTTTATTCATCACCAAATGTTTCATTATGATTTCCGTGGCTTATGGCGTACTTAGTGCAACAGGTTATATTTGGGGGATCGGTGATATTGGGGTAGGCCTGATGGCTTGGATCAATATCATAGGCATTATTGTGACCTACTTTGTATGGAAACCGACCATTAAAGCACTGCGAGATTATGAAGAGCAGCAAAAAGCGGGTGTCAAAGAGTTTATATTTGATCCAGTTAAACTTGGTATTCGAAATGCGACATTCTGGGAGGAGCGTTTGAAGAAGAAACAGCAACAGTCATCTAATGATTGAATTATAAATTAATATTTTCGAGATAAAGAGGTGAGGACGAATATTCCTGACTTCTTTTTTATGGATTCAACGATTTACTGTATTTATGATGTCCTCACAAGTTCATTGTATTGTTTTGGCCTTGTGCGTATGATCGAATTCAATTGTATTTAACTTAAAAATACAGGTAAAAAATTGCTTAGCTGGAGTAAGCCAACCTATAGATAACGAGAAAAGATACCGAAAATGGTACGAATCGTTATTAAGAGCGGACTTTAGTTAATGAACTAAAAACACTGGAGAGTTTTTGTAAAATGTCGAATCAAAATCTGAGTGAGGCTGCTGAGCAAAGCGGACTTCACCGTAGTCTATCTAATCGACATCTACAGTTGATTGCGATTGGCGGTGCAATCGGAACAGGGTTGTTCATGGGGTCTGGTAAAACCATTAGTTTGGCTGGGCCATCTATTCTGTTTATTTATATGACCATTGGTTTGATGGTGTTCTTCGTAATGCGTGCATTGGGAGAGTTGTTATTATCCAACCTCAACTACAAGTCTTTTATTGATTTATCGACTGATTTAATTGGCCCTTGGGCAGGTTACTTTGTCGGCTGGACCTACTGGCTGTGTTGGGTGACCATTGGTATCGCAGATTTATCAGCCATTATTTACTATCTGGAATTCTTTAATGGTGGTGAGTCATTTACCCCATTGGGTGGTTTACTGATTAGTACTGTTGCTATTGCTTTTGTACTGGGCTTGAACTTGGTCACCGTAAAACTATTCGGTGAAATGGAGTTCTGGTTTGCGATGGTGAAGATCACGGCGATTATTGTCTTGATTGCTGTTGGTTTATGGATGATCTTTACTGGATTTACCAATGCCACGGGTACGGTTGCAAGCGTTTCGAACCTTTGGACACATGGTGGGATGTTCCCGAAAGGCCTTGACGGTTTCTTGGCTGGCTTCCAGATTGCAATTTTCGCCTTTGTCGGGGTGGAATTGGTTGGTACCACGGCTGCTGAAACGCAAGATCCAAAGCGCAACTTACCGAAAGCGATTAACTCGATTCCAATCCGTATCATTATTTTCTATGTATTGGCATTGTTCGTGGTGATGTGTGTCACGCCTTGGGATCAAATCAATCCTAAAGTTAGTCCATTCGTCAACATCTTCTCGCAAGCAGGGATTGCTTCTGCTGCGATTATCATGAACTTGGTGGTGTTATCCTCAGTGATGTCATCCATGAACAGTGGTGTATTCTCAACCAGCCGGATGTTGTTTGGTTTATCGACGGATGAACAAGCACCGAAGCTGTTTGGTAAATTATCTAAGTCTGCAGTTCCTGCAAAAGCGTTGATTTTCTCATCAATCTGTATCTTTATTGGTGCATTCGTTCAGTTTGTTTATAAATTACAAACGGGTACCAATGATGAAGTGACGGCTTTTACTTTAGCAACAACGCTATCAACGATTTTGTTCATCTGTGTATGGATCATTATTATGTGGAGTTATATCAACTACCGCAAAAATCGTCCTGAGCTACATGCGCAATCAACATTTAAACTGCCTGGTGGCGTGTTTACCTGTTGGGTGGTGATTATTTTCTTCCTTGCAACGATCTATTTCCTTGCCTTGGATGAAACGACTTTGGAATCACTGAAGGTAAGTCCACTTTGGTTTGTTATTTTGGCGATTGGTTATTTCTTCTATAAGAAAAAGTAATTTTTGAGCGAATTGAATCAAAAACGCCGACTTCAGAGTCGGCGTTTTTTTATGGTTATTGTTTGATTCATTCAAGTTTAGACTTTAGCCAATGGGATGATCACGCTATACTGCTCCGAATTGTAAAAGTTAGGTGCACAGATGCTTAAAGTCATTTGTTCTATCAGTGTGTTGCTGAGCAGCGTTATTTTAACTGCATGTGGTCAGTCAGGTGCATTGCAATTACCATCTGATCAGAATCAAGATAAACGCGCGAAATATCTGCTTTATAAAAATGAAGCATCTCAGAAAAAAGCGTCAGCGGCTGC
Organism: Acinetobacter colistiniresistens; assembly: GCF_000413935.1. GTDB lineage: Bacteria > Pseudomonadota > Gammaproteobacteria > Pseudomonadales > Moraxellaceae > Acinetobacter > Acinetobacter colistiniresistens. Next base: position 660,911 of record NZ_KE340379.1, read on the forward strand.
TAAAGCAGACCAAGTAGACGTGGAAAACCAAGCAACATCGTCAACGACTCAATCACAAACAATCTCCCCTTAAGTTTGTAAATAAGGACATCTTCATGAGTTTCACTCGCATTAATGGAGTATTGCACGCTGAGCAATGTTCACTGGATCAGCTCGCACAGCAATATGGCACGCCTTTATATGTTTATTCAAAAGCAACTTTTGAAAAGCATTATTTGGATATGCACCGTGCTTTTGATTTTATTGATCATCAAATCTGTTTTGCAGTGAAGTCAAACTCAAATTTAGCTGTTCTGAATGTATTGGCAAAAGCGGGTGCAGGTTTTGATATCGTGACGGGTGGAGAATTGGCTCGTGTACTTGCAGCGGGTGGTGAACCTGCCAAAATCGTATTCTCTGGTTTGGGCAAATCGGAAGCCGATATCGAAAAAGCGCTCAATGTCGGGATTGCTTGCTTTAATGTGGAATCACATGCTGAGTTAGATCGAATTCAAAAAGTTGCAGCCAAGCTTGGCAAAAAGGCACCGATTTCTTTACGGGTAAACCCAGATGTGGATGCCAAAACTCATCCGTACATCTCAACAGGTCTGAAAGAAAACAAGTTTGGTATCCCAAGCGATAGCGTGAATGAAACTTATCAATATGCTGCGTCGTTACCGAATCTTGAGATTGTCGGGATTGACTGTCATATCGGTTCACAATTGACTGAAACCAAACCTTTTGTCGATGCACTTGATCGTGTCATTTTAATGATTGAGCAGTTGAAAAGCTTGGGCATTAACCTCAAGCATATTGATATTGGTGGTGGTTTAGGTGTTCGCTATAAAGATGAAACACCGCCAAGTGTTGAAGCGTATGCCAATGCCATGCGCCCAGCTTTAGAAAAACTTGGGCTAAAAGTCTATATGGAACCGGGGCGTAGTATTTCTGCCAATGCAGGTGCATTACTCACCAAGGTGGATTTACTCAAACCAACCAATCATCGTAACTTTGCCATTATTGATGCGGCCATGAATGATTTGATTCGTCCTGCTTTATATGAAGCGTGGATGGATATTCAATCTGTTAATGCAAACCCTGATGTTGAAGTTAAAACTTGGGATTTGGTCGGTGCGATCTGTGAAACGGGCGATTTCTTGGGTAAAGAGCGTGATTTAGCCCTTCAGGAAAATGATGTGTTGGCGGTATTAGGTGCAGGCGCATACGGTTTTGTGATGAGCTCGAACTACAATACCCGTGGTCGTGCAGCTGAAGTGATGGTCAATGGTGATCAAGCCTATTTAATTCGTGAACGTGAAACCATAGAATCACTCTGGGACAAAGAGCGTTTGTTGCCTGAGGAGTAAATGAAGATGTATTTAGAATTTACCAAAATGCATGGTTTGGGCAATGATTTTATGGTCGTTGACCTTGTGACCCAGCGTGCTTATTTAGATACCGTGACGATTCAACGTTTGGCTGATCGTCATTTTGGTGTGGGTTTTGATCAGCTGTTGATTGTTGAACCACCTGATTTGCCAGATGTCGATTTCAAATATCGAATCTTTAATGCGGATGGTTCCGAGGTTGAGCAGTGTGGCAATGGTGTGCGTTGTTTTGCCCGTTTTGTGCATGAGCGTCAATTGACAACCAAAACCAAGATTCGTGTACAAACCAAAGCTGGTATCGTTGAACCAGAGTTGGGTGCCAATGGTTGGGTTCGTGTCAATATGGGCCCACCGAAATTTCTTCCAGAAGAAATTCCATTTGTGACCCAAGAGCATGAAGATATTGAAGGCTTATATGCATTGGAACTTGCAGATAATCAGAGCATTAATATTGATGTCGTGAACATGGGGAATCCTCATGCTGTCACTATCGTGCCTGATGTTTTAACAGCTGATGTTGAGCATATCGGTCCGCAAGTGGAATCACATGCACGTTTTCCTGCACGTGTGAATGCTGGATTTATGCAGATTCTGGATGAAAAGCATATCCGTCTACGTGTGTTTGAACGTGGTGTCGGTGAGACTTTGGCTTGTGGTACAGGGGCTTGTGCAGCAGCGGTCAGCGGTATGCGCCGTGGTTTGCTCGCCAATGAGGTTGAAGTGCAGCTCGCTGGTGGTAAGTTACATATCGCTTGGCGTGAAGGTGATGTGGTCTGGATGACTGGTCCAACCACGCATGTTTACGATGCCCGTTTGGATTTAAGATATTTCCAAGGCTGATATAAAACCGAATAAAAAAAGCGCGTTATTTAAAACGCGCTTTTTTTATTCTCTATCTTTTACTCAAGGCAAGTTTGAGTGCAAACAAGATAAAAATACTGCCTGTGATGCGATCCATATAGCGAATAAATTTGGGTTGTTTTAAATAAGCTGAAATGGACTGCATCGCAGCGATCAGAAAAATTGACCAAATTAAGCCAATTACCACATGAATCATCACCAGCCCCATGGTCCAAATAATTGGAGACGAAGACTGTGGAATAAACTGTGGCAGAAAAGAAATATAAAAAATGCCGACTTTGGGATTGAGTAAATTGCCCCAAAAACCTTTAATAAACCAATTTTGTGTTGTTACTGCTGAATCATTTAAATTCGCAAGTTGGCTGCGGGGCTTTAAAAGGAGATTGAGTCCTAACCATGTCAGGTAAATTGCACCCATCCATTTCAAGGCATTGAAAGCCAGATCCGACGTCATCAGCAATGCACCTAAACCACAAGCCACAATAATTCCCCATACAATACAGCCGAGATTAATCCCCAAAGCCGCTTGGAATGCTTTGGCTTTACCTTCTAATGTAGCGGTTCGAATAATCAGCGTAGTATCTAAACCAGGTGTAAGCGTGAGCAGGGTAATTGCAATGAGATAAGGAATAAGCATGGCTGTCATCGATCAAGCACCATTTAAAACTTGAAATGATTGTAGTACAGAGCCATGGATTCTTCGATATTTGTTTAATGATAAATAGAAGTAAAATTTGCTAGACTGTCGTTGTGGGTATTGGCATAACACTGGAGAGCAACTTGGAAAACCATGAAAAACTGCTGTCCATGTGGTTAAAAGAACGGATCATTCAAAATCAGTCCGAACATACCATTGCAGCCTATCAGCGTGATTTAACCGATTTCTTTAAGTTTTGTGAATATAAACAATTGCAATTGCAAGATGTCGAAGCCTCTGATTTGCGGGAATATCTGGCTGCAAGGGTTGAGCGAGATCAACTGAGTAGTAGTAGTTTACAGCGTCATTTGACTTCAATTCGTCAATTTATGAAGTGGGCGGAACAAGGTCAGTATTTACAACAAAATCCATCTGAAGACTTTCGATTAAAACGTCAGCCAAGGCCTTTACCGGGGATGATTGATATTGAAACGGTTCACCAAATTTTAGATCAAGCTGCACCAGAAAAGCCGATTGAACAACAATTATGGTTACGTGATAAGGCAATGCTTGAGCTCTTATATTCGAGCGGCTTGCGTTTAGCTGAATTACAAGGACTAACTGTTAAAGATGTAGACTTTAACCGACAACTTTTACGGATCACAGGTAAAGGCAATAAAACCCGAATTGTTCCTTTTGGCTTAAAGGCCAAAGACAGTTTGGTTGAATGGTTGAAAATCTATCGGATCTGGCAAGGCGACTTTAATGCAGATTCATCGGTTTTTATCTCGCAACGTGGCAATGCCTTAACACCGCGTCAAATTGAAAATCGGGTCAAGCTGCAAGCACAACGTGCAGGAGTCAATGTCGATCTGCATCCGCATTTATTGCGTCATTGTTTTGCTAGTCATATGCTGTCTGCCAGTGGGGATTTACGCTCTGTACAAGAAATGCTGGGACATAGCAATCTGTCAACTACCCAGATTTATACCCATGTTGATTTTGAGCAACTGGCTAAAGTCTATGATCAAACCCATCCGCGTGCGCAAAAAAACTAAATCTTGATATATTATGTTGCAAAATTGAGCATTTAATCATCAATGACTTTTCCACTTTTGGGGTGAGATTTGTTGAATTGATGTTCTTACTTAATTGACGCATTTTTTCGAAAGTGAAAACACCTGCAAATTCGTCAGAAACGATCCGTTACAGAACACCCTCATGAAATAAAAAATGCCTGTTTTAGATCATTGAATTTTATAAAATATTAAAAAAATCAAAGTTTAATATTCATTAAGTTTATAAACTAAATTTGTAATACCAATCACTATTTTCAATATGTGAACTGAGCGTTTCATCTTTTTTATGGCTGTGGCGGAAATTGTGACTTGACCGAAATGCCAAATACATTGCAAGATAGGGCACCTAAAAAGTTTCAATCGAAGAGTTAGAATGCTCTTCATTACATTTACTTGCTTAGAACAGCCGAGGATTACATGAAGGCTCTTGTCGCTGTAAAACGTGTGGTTGATGCCAACGTTAAAGTTCGTGTTAAGCCGGACAATAGTGGGGTTGACCTTACCAACGTTAAGATGTCAATCAACCCATTCTGTGAAATCGCAGTGGAAGAAGCGGTTCGCTTAAAAGAAAAAGGAACAGTTTCTGAAATCGTTGTTGTTTCAGTGGGTGCTAAAGAAGCTCAAGAACAAATTCGTTCTGCAATGGCTCTAGGTGCTGACCGCGGTATTTTAGTTGAAACGGCTGATGAAGTTGGCGCTCTTGAAGTTGCTAAAATCTTGAAAGGCGTAGTTGATGCTGAAAAACCAGAACTTATTCTTCTTGGTAAACAAGCAATTGATGACGACTCTAACCAAGTAGGTCAGATGCTTGGTGCTTTACTGGGTGCAGGTCAAGGGACTTTCGCATCTGAAGTTAAAGTTGAAGATGGTAAAGTTCAGGTCACTCGTGAAATCGACGGTGGTTTACAAACTGTTGAGCTTACACTTCCTGCAATCATCACCACTGACTTACGTTTGAATGAGCCACGTTATGCTGCTCTTCCAAACATTATGAAAGCGCGTAAAAAACCGCTTGATACTAAGTCACCTGCTGATTATGGCGTTGCAACTGGTACTAAACTTAAAACAGTTAAAGTTGAAGCTCCTGCTGAACGTAAAGCTGGTGTACAAGTGAAGTCTGTAGACGAGCTTGTTGAAAAATTGAAAAACGAAGCGAAAGTGATCTAATACAGAAGGATAAAATCATGAGTATTTTAGTTATCGCTGATCACAACAACCAGACACTTAACGGTGCAACTTTAAACGTTGTTGCGGCAGCTCAAAAAATCGGTGGTGATATTACTGTATTGGTTGCTGGTTCTGGTGCTCAAACAGTTGCGGATGCTGCTGCTAAAGTTGCTGGTGTAAGCAAAGTATTACTTGCTGACAATGCTGCTTATGCAAACCAATTGGCTGAAAACGTTGCTGGTTTAGTTGCTGACATCGCGAAAGGCGGATACAAATACGTATTAGCTGCTTCTACCACAACTGGTAAGAACCTTCTGCCACGTGTTGCTGCACTTCTTGACGTAAGCATGATCTCAGACATTATTGCTGTTGAATCTGCAAACACGTTCAAACGCCCAATCTATGCAGGTAATGCGATTGCAACTGTTCAATCTGACGAAGCTATTATCGTTGGTACAGTTCGTGGTACAGCATTTGATGCAGTTGCTGCTGAAGGCGGTTCTGCTACAGTTGAAGCTGTTGCTGAAGTGAAAGATGCGGGTATTTCTAAGTTTGTTAACGAAGAAATCGTGAAACTTGATCGTCCAGAATTAACTGCTGCACGTATCGTTGTTTCTGGTGGTCGTGGTGTAGGTTCTGGTGAGAACTATCACAAAGTACTTGACCCATTAGCTGACAAGCTTGGTGCTGCTCAAGGTGCTTCACGTGCTGCGGTAGATGCTGGCTTCGTACCAAACGATTTCCAAGTTGGTCAAACTGGTAAAATCGTTGCTCCAGATCTTTATATGGCGATTGGTATCTCTGGTGCTATTCAGCACTTGGCAGGTATGAAAGATTCTAAAGTTATTGTTGCAATCAACAAAGACGAAGAAGCGCCAATCAACAGTGTTGCTGACTACTGGTTAGTCGGTGATTTGAACACTGTGGTACCTGAATTGGTATCTAAACTTTAATTCGTTCTGAATAAAGTTGAAAACGCTCCGAAAGGGGCGTTTTTTATGCTTTAAATGTAGGGGGAATCGTTATCACCATTTATTTTTTGTTTTCGTTATGCGGTGTACCTAAAGCTTGTGGTGAGCCAAATATGGGTTGTATTCGTGTTATAAGAACAATACATCATGAAGTAATGCACACTCCTCAATCGATGCCTGAATGGCGCTAGAATCAAAAATAAGGGCTATTCGTACTCAGAGCTGTGATCATTGGGGGCTATTTCCTGATGTTGATACAGCATTTCTTTTAATGCAGTTTTTCTTGAATAAACATTTCGCTCTATTTTTTCATTTTATGAGCCTGTGAAGAGCTTTTATGAACAAGATGTTTTAAATACGGTTCAGATTAGGTCATCTGTTGCCTAAAGTTTAATACGCATTTATCGGTCTGAAAGAAGAAGCTAAATTTTATTTGATTCAATACTTTTATTGAATCATTTGATGAACTTTTGTTCAAAAAGTCTACGAATCCTTTTTTATCGGCATACATGATATTTGATAATTTTAAGTTATTAATTTATATAAATTTTTTATTGTAAAAAAATGCTATTTTTAGAAGCATAAACTCACAGTTGATGAGTGCTTTATGCTATACTTTTCCGCTGTATTTTTTATTTTTAGTTCAAGCCCTTGAGCTAAATTTTTGCAAGATTGAAGACATAAAAACAGGTACAACTCTCTACCTGTAAACAAGGAGTATGCATGAGCGTATCGGAAATCAGACCGATTGCCATTGAGGACGAACTCAAGCATTCATATCTAGATTACGCGATGAGCGTAATCGTATCTCGTGCATTGCCAGATGTGAGAGACGGTCTAAAACCTGTTCATCGTCGCGTATTATATGCGATGCACGAATTGGGCAATGATTATAACAAAGCGTACAAAAAGTCTGCTCGTGTTGTCGGGGACGTGATCGGTAAATATCACCCTCATGGTGACAGTGCAGTATACGAAACAATTGTTCGTATGGCGCAGGACTTCAGCTTGCGTTACATATTGGTTGATGGTCAGGGTAACTTCGGTTCGGTCGATGGGGATAGCGCAGCAGCAATGCGTTATACCGAAGTCCGTATGCAAAAACTTACCCATGAAATTTTAGCAGACCTAGAAAAAGATACGGTTGATTGGGAAGATAACTACGACGGTTCTGAGCGTATTCCTCAGGTGATGCCAACGCGTATTCCAAACCTTCTGATCAATGGTACGACGGGTATTGCAGTGGGTATGGCGACCAATATGGCGCCACACAACATGACTGAAGTGGTCAATGCATGTTTGGCCTATGCCAATAACCCGAATATTTCTGTAGAAGGTTTGATGGAGCACATTACCGGCCCAGATTTCCCTACAGGTGGTATTATTTATGGTAAATCAGGCATTGTAGATGCTTACCGTACTGGTAAAGGCCGTTTGCATATTCGTGGTAAATATCACTTCGAAGAAGACCAGAAAACAGGTCGTACCACGATCGTCTTTACTGAAATTCCTTATCAGGTCAACAAGGCAAAAACCATTGAGCGTATTGCCGAGTTAGTCAAAGAAAAGAAACTTGAAGGGATTTCTGAACTTCGAGACGAGTCTGATAAAGACGGTATGCGTATTGCCATCGACTTGAAGCGTGGTGAAAACGCTGAAGTTGCGGTGAATAATTTATTCTTGCATACACAATTACAAAACTCGTTCAGCATCAATATGGTCTGTCTCGACAATGGTCAGCCAAAGTTGATGAATCTGAGAGAGATTATTGCGGCATTTATTCGTCACCGCCAAGAAGTCGTGACACGTCGTACCATGTACGAATTGCGTAAAGCACGCGAGCGTGGTCATATCTTGGAAGGTTTGACGGTTGCCTTAGCCAATATTGATGCCATTATTGAAACCATCAAAACGTCTGCGAATCCAGCTGAAGCGCGCGAGCGTTTACAAGCAGGTGAGTGGGCCGGTGGTGGTGTGGTTGCTTTGCTTGAAAAAGCAGGCGCTATCTCTGTTCGCCCAGATGAGATTGAAGGTGAAGACCCAACACGCCCATTTGGTTTGTCTGGTGATATCTATCGTTTATCACCGACTCAAGTTGGCGCAATCCTAGAATTACGTTTACACCGTTTAACGGGCTTGGAACAAGACAAGTTACATGCAGAATATACTGAAATCTTAGGTCAAATTGCTGAATTAACTGCAATTCTGAATGATTTTAACTTGTTGATGAATGTGATTCGTGAAGAACTTGCGTTGATCTTGCAACAATATGGTGATGGTCGTCGTACTGAAATTGTAGAGTCTGGTGTTGATTTCTGCCGTGAAGACCTGATTCCTGAAGAGCAAGTTGTATTGACTGTGTCTCAAACAGGTTATGCGAAAACTCAACCACTTTCTGATTATCAAGCGCAACGTCGTGGTGGTCGCGGTAAGTCTGCAACTGCAATGAAAGATGATGACATCATCCAGCATTTAATTGTGGCATCGAACCATGCAACGGTACTGTGCTTTACCAATGTCGGTAAAGTTTACCGCTTACGCGTGTTTGAAGTGCCGCAAGCGTCACGCGGTGCCAAAGGTCGTCCGATTATTAATTTGCTTCCATTAGATGCAAATGAAACTGTGACTGCGATCTTGCCGTTGACGGAATTCCCTGAAAATCATTATGTGTTTATGGCAACTGCCTCAGGTACGGTAAAACGTGTTGAACTTGCACAATTCAGTAATGTGCGTTCAAACGGCTTACGTGCGATTGAGCTGAATGAAGAAGATACCTTGATTGGTGTTGCAATTACCGATGGTAATCAGCAGATCATGCTGTTCTCGAATGAAGGGAAGGCAATCCGTTTTGCTGAAACTGATGTTCGTGCCATGGGTCGTACTGCCAAAGGTGTACGTGGTATGCGCGTTAGCTTCGCAAGCAATACTATTGAAGCTGAAGATGCTGATGTTGAAAATGATGATAGTGATGACAATGATGATTCATCAGATTCAAACTTAGTCAGCCGCATTGTTTCACTGGTTGTTGTGCCTGAAACGGGTGAAGTACTGTGTGCATGTGCCAATGGTTATGGTAAGCGTACCCCAGTGGATGACTTCCCAACCAAGAAACGTGGTGGTAAGGGTGTAATTGCGATCAAGACCAGTGAGCGTAATGGTGAGCTTGTCGGCGCAGTATCAATTGATGAAAGCAAAGAACTGATGTTGATTTCTGATGGTGGTACTTTGGTACGTACTCGTGCTGCCGAAGTGGCAACGACAGGCCGTAATGCGCAAGGTGTTCGTTTGATCCGTTTAAGCGATGCTGAAACCTTAGTTGGTGTTGTATCTATTGAAGCGGTTGAAGATGACGAAGAGTTAGATGCGATTGATGATGTAGAAAATACTGGGGTAGAAGCGATTACTTCTGAGGAAGTTGTCGCTGAACCAAAAGAGGATACGCCTGACGCGTAATTCTTTTAAGTAAGAAAAAAGGAAGCTGATTAGCTTCCTTTTTTCTTTAGTGATTTTGATTAATTAAAAATACGTCATAGTTACGATAATGAAGTACTTTGATGTTTGGGTTGTCTGTTTGGTAGCCGTTCGGATTACTAATAACGACCATTGGCTGTTTTTGCTCTAAAGCTTTTTCAAGTTGCTGTTTATTCCATAAGTATTGTTTGCGTTCAGGCTCAAATAACAGCCCATCTTTAAGCTCTAATGATGAGTTATCTGTTTTGACACTGTTCCAATCATTGACAATATAAACTGGTTTTTTCAGATTCAATAAAAAGGGAACGTCATAAAAATAATTATAGTAAAAAACAACATTTGAATTTGGTGCGATTGATTGGGCAAAATCGACTTGGTCCGCGTTATTTTTACTGTCGAGTAGTCGTACAGCAGCTGAAATCGAGGTACAGAAGACGATTAAACTTAAGAAAATTGCCGTTAAATAATCAATTTTCTTCTGCTTAAATAACCAGCCTAAAGCAAAAGGAACGATGCATAAAATTGCGCCTAGGATGTAAATTTGAATTGCATGTGCTTGGTAGAACGCATGTGCATTCTTGATAAAGTGTGGTGCTAAAGTGATCGCCAACCCAAGTACAAAAATAAAAACAGCCGTTCCCCAGACTTGTAATCGATTCTTCTCTGGATTCTGCAATGCGGCACGTACAGCAACAGCAAGTAAGATCGCCATTGGGGCGACAGCTGGTAAGATGTAACCTGCTAATTTTGAGGGAGGAATTGAGAAGAAAATACTTACCGAGATAAACCACCATAAGCATAGTGCCAATAAAGATGGAGAAAGTGATGCTTGAAAAATACGTTTTGGAAATTGAAACCGACTGACAAAGAACCATGGCAAAAAACTCACAAACAGAATGAGATAATAGAAAAACCAAGGTTGTTTATTATTGAACTCAGTGGAGCTGAATCGACTAAATTGTTGATCAATGAAGAAATAGTGTAAAAATTGTGGGTATTTTAATTGAACCAAATAGACCCATGGCGCAGTGAGAGCAAGAAAAAACAGGATTGCGAACGGGTTGAGTAAGGCGGGGATTTTTCGCCATTGCTGTGTGTAAAGCAACCATGGCAGTAAAACCATGCCAGGGATTAATACGCCAATCAATCCCTTACTCAAGAAGCCCGCCGCTGCCGCAAAGTAAGCTAGAAATAAAACTGGCTTTTTTCCTGAGAGAGTAAAGTCAACAAAACTTAAAATACAAACCGTCATCCATGAGGCCACTAACAGGTCATGGTTGATATATTCACTGCTTCCATAAAACAATAAACTGGTTGCCAGAATTATAATGCTGAGTTGGGCAATCTGTTCTGATACATGTTTTTTTAAAAAAATAAACAGGCTGATCAGCATCATGCAGGCAGCTAGGGTTGGAACCAGTCGCAGTACCCAAATGTGCACACCAAAGACTTCCATCAAAGCTGTTGAAAGCCAATGCAACAATGGCGGTTTGTGCATAAAGGGTAAGCCATTGATACGAGGAATCAGCCAGTCCCCAGATTCCAGCATGAAACGACTAATATCCCCGTATCGTCCTTCATCTGGAACCGATAGCGGGCGTATCCATGAGGTCATCAATAACCAAAGTGGTAAAAAAATAAGCAAAAACTTGGATGAGCGTAGCCATTGTTGCATATATTTAATCCCTATTATTGGAATGCAAAATAACGGTTAAGTAAAAAGGTAAATAGAGAAGTAACACCAATGCTGAAAATAACCAGTAAGGAGATTTCAGTCTCAAGATAGTGGTGACTGATGAGCAGTAGCGATTCATTAAAAATAAAGCCAAGTCCTGCGACCACAATAAATTTTTTCAGGGTTTCTCTATGTTGTAGATGGGTCGCTTTAAAAGTAAAAATACGGTGACCAAAATAACTGATCCAGAATGCGATTAAAAAGGCGAAGAGATTGGCGTATTTCAGGGCGATTTGGTATTGCGGCTGAATCAACAGAATGACCACAAGATAATGGGTACATGCTGCAATTAAACCAACAATACCAAAGCGGAAAAATTGGAGGAAATGAGTTTGCATCAGAGAGAAGCTACATTATTTTGTTTATCTTGAATGATGGGTTTGGGCTGAAGATGTGAATATTCTGCCGAGACAATGTATTTCGGTCGGTTTTTAACTTCGGCATAAATACGGCCAATATATTCACCTAAAATCCCGATACAAAGCAGTTGAATTCCACCTAAAAGTGTCATACCCGCTGCCAATGTCGCCCAACCCGGTACACTGATGCCTTCAATTAAGGTCTCGATAATGATCCAGATGCCATAACTCATTGCAAATACTGCTAGTAGGGCACCGAGATAAATACATAAACGTAAAGGTAAGTCTGAAAATCCTGTTAAGCCTGACATGGCCAGCTGGAGCAGGGCTTTAAAGTTGAAGCTCGATTGCCCATATTGGCGTTGTTGCTCGGTAAAATGGATCCCGATGCTTTTAAAACCAACCCAGGCAAATAACCCTTTCATGTAGCGGTTTTTTTCAGGTAAGTTTTTTACAGCCTCAACAACTTTCGCATCGAGTAAACGGAAATCGCCTGCATTTTCAGGGATATCGACAGTAGAGCTGAGATTTAAGATATGAACCGTACCGGGTTTGTCGGAGACTTTTTTATTTAAGTTAAGCCACCTGACCTAACGGGTTAATCTTATCATAGTACATTGCTTCAAACTCAAAAGGCGATACATAACCCAGTGCACTGTGTACACGCTTTTTATTGAACCAATCTACCCAGTTTAGTGTCGCAAGTTGTACATCTGCTAAACCTTGCCAATCTGCTTTTAAATATTCAATCACCTCTGTTTTGTATAAGCCATTCACCGTTTCAGCCAGAGCATTATCGTATGAATCACCCGTTGTACCGACTGATGCTCGTAAATTTGCTGCTTCTAAACGATTGGTATAGCGAATGGAAAGATATTGCACACCTCTGTCGGAATGATGAATCACATTCTTTGGCATGCCTCGATCATGCAATGCTTGCTCTAATGCATCAAGCACCATATCTGTATTCATCCGTGTAGATACTTTCCATCCAACAATTGCTCGTGAGAACACATCAATAACAAATGCGGTATATACCCAGCCTGAATGAGTTTGAATATACGTAAAGTCACCCACCCATAGTTGGTTTGGATGATCAGCATTAAAATTACGTTTCACTAAATCATCTGCCCGTTTTTGGTCATCTCGGTTACGGGTGGTTTGTTTATTCTTACCACGCCAAACACCTTGTATACCTAGCTTTTGCATCAATCGAGCAACTGTACAACGTGCAATAACATAACCCTCACGTTTCAATTTTTGCCAAACTTTACGTACACCATATCGACCTGAACTTTCTTTCCAAATTCGTTTAATTTGTTCAGCATGATACTCATCATGTAGATCTCGTTTCGCTCGATGTTCTGGATTGTCAGTGAGATCTAAAGTTCGGTAATAGGTTGAAGGTGCAATCGGTAAAATTCTACAAATCGCTTCAACACCATATCGATCTTTATTGTTATGGATAAAATCCACCATTATTTGTGTGGGCGGTCGAGCTCCGCCTGGGCGAAAAAAGCGGCTGCTTTACGTAGAATTTCATTGGCACGTTTTAATTCTTTAATTTCACGTTCCATTTGCTTCATTTTTTCTTGGTCAGATATCTGTTGTACTTTGGCAGGATTTAGTTGATCCAGATGCTTTAAATACCAAACACGCAATGTTTCAGGAGTACAACCGATTTTAGGAGCAATAGCTGTGATTGCTGCCCAAGTAGAAGGATAATCTTTTTCAGATTCAATTAGTAATTGAACCGCTCTTTCTCTAATTTCGGGGGTATAGTTTGGTTTTGTCATCGGGATAGTCTCTCAGAATATTGACTCTCCGACAAACCCGGTACGGTTCAATATGGTAATAGCCTTGGGTAAAAAGCTTTTTTAACCAGGATTCGGTACTTCGATCGCGGATACCATACACCATGTCATAACCACTTTTCCAAAGTTGAATCATGGTTGGGATGGCATCCAGAGGGTGTTGGAAATCTGCATCAATCAGTAAAGCAGCATCGCCTGTGACATGGTCCAGACCCGCACTTAACGCGGCTTCTTTATCAAAATTACGCGATAGGGTGAGTATGCGTAATGGATAGTCGTCAAGCATTTGCTGTAGAACGGCGATACTTTGATCTTGGCTACCATCATCTACAATAATGATTTCATAGCATAAATTTTGTTGTTCCAGTTGCTGAGCCAAAGCAGGAATAAATTTTTTCAGATTCTCTGCTTCGTTATAAGCTGGGACGACACAAGATAAAAATGGACTGTTTATCATCGTAATGCATCCATTGGGGTCAGCGAAATTTGATAGAGTCGACAATCATCACGAAACTGAGATGAACTGAGATATTGAAATTCCCGAACACGTGCCTGAGCTATCGGGTCCTGATGGTCAATTGCTTGGGTTGCTGGATGGCACATGATTAATAAATTATCTTGTGCGCGCATTAACCACTGTTGGTTTAATCCAGCGTAGTCTTCGTGCTCAAAATCATAGATTCCTGCAAAATATTGGTTTTGAGGGATATTTTTTTGCTTACATTGGGATGCTAATGTGGTTGCACCCAGCGCCGAGAGTAACCGTGTTTTGATGGTGTAATGAGAAATGGTGAGGGGATGTTGCAGGTTTCTGACCCATCCCTGAAAATTTTGCTGTTTAAGGAAGTTAATCAAGACATCCCGAATGATTGGAAATTGATGGATATGCTGATGTCCATCAATAAAATCAGGTTGTTTGCCCATCGCCGTAATAAAATTATTCCATTGCTGTTCGAGACTGCGTTGAATCAGTTGAGCATCTAACTGGCGTGTCCATGCTTTCAACATCAGCATGGGAAGTGGTGATGCTACGGTTTCTGCTTGAAAGGCGTGGGTAAAATTAAGGTGTAAACCGACTTCTACATGAGCCGTTAATGCTTTGAGTTGTTGTGCTGCAATTGGCCAATGTTCGGATTGGGTCATACATGAAGTTGCATGTAAAACCCCTTTTTTAATTAGCAATAAAATTGCCTCTGAAATTTCAGGGTTCATTGCAAAATCATCAGCGCAATAGCAGATTTTAGCCATATCAATGCCTCAATTTAGACCAATCAAAAGATAAGATAGTGACCTAGTCTTACCTTTTAATTAATTTCGATGAAAGCAATATGCCAAGATATCCTTAATAGCAACTTAAAGTATTAAAAGCTATTTTTTCACGAGACGATAATAAGAAAGTGTCAGTAAAACTGCAGCAAGCGTTGCAAGATAAATTAATTTCGGTGCCACAATGGAGGTTGGTACGCCCATTTGGTTAAGCTGAACAAACATTTGTACACCATGGGTGGATGGGAGTGTCCATGCCAACCATTGCATCCACTGCGGCATGGCTTCATGAGGCCACGCTGTTCCTGTTAATAAGAACAGCGGCACAGAGGTGACCACGATCAAGTGCCCAACACGTTCAGGCATATCCACCAGTGAACCGACCAACATGCCTAGGCCGATGACACAGCTGACATAGATCGGTACAGCGAGGAGCATGCCCCAGAAATTACCGCCGTGTGGAAATTCATACAACCAGAAGGTAAAGCCAAACAAATACAGGCAGCTGAGACAACCTGTTGTAAAAATTGCAGCAAAGGTTGCCCAGAACTCTACCGGTTTAGCGACCCAACCCTTTTCACGATAGCTGGCAATGAGCATGGCAAGTCCGAGTAAAATGGTTTGATGAATAATCAGACTGGCAACTGCTGGAAAAATATAACTACCATAGCCTGACAGGGTGTTAAACAATGGAATTTGATGGATGGAGAGTTCAGGTTCAAACGCAGAGGCATTGCCAAACTTTTCGAGATGCTCTTTTAGCGTATATTCAATTGAGCCTGCTAAGCCTACACCGACTTCCTTGGTGCGAATGAAATAAGCGGTACTGAGATATAGACCAATCCCCCCCATTTCGCCACGTTTTAAGCTATTGGTCAGATTTTCAGGGAGTAACAAGATGCCTTCAGCTTGCTGGTTTTGAACCATTCGCTGTGCTTCCAAAAAGTTATCAGTCACCGTTGTGATCTTGATATGTGGACTATTTGAAGCTTGGCTAATGATTTTTGAGGTCAAAATGCTTTGTTCTTCATCCACAATCACAATCGGGATATCTTCGGCTGTTTGGGCTTTATAGGCGGTTGGATAAAAAAAACTATAGAGCAAAGTCGCTGCGATGAGTGTGGTAAACACTGAACTGTTGGCAAAAATATTTTTAAAGGTCTGTAGGTAATAACTGAAAAATGACTTCATGAACAAAGCTCCTGAGTATTTTTCTTTAACAGACGCACGCTCAATATAAAGAATAAAGCTGCAAAGAGGATTAATATGCCGAATGGAACCAGTGAAACATAGAGATCACTGCCGATAATCCATTGCTCGGTTTGCAGTTTGGCATAAGGCGTATAGGGAATAATCATCGACCAGAATTGAGTAAATGCGGGTGCATTGTTCAAAGGCAGGGTAATCCCTGAGAAGCTGGGGGATGATCCACCGTAGAGTGCAATAAAGCCAAAGGTTTTGGGTAAGTTCTGGGTGGCCAAGACTACCGTACTACTAATGACGGCATAGGCAAAATACAATAGAAATTGAGCGACCAGAATCAAGCTGAGCGAACCTGCAATGAAGTAACCACGAATATGTGCCAGCCAGAACATCCAGCACCAAGTCCATGCACAAAAAATAAAGACATAAAGCAAGATTTTACCCAGTAGGCTGGAAATAATTTGTTTTGAGGTGACCCATTCACCGACTGTTTTACGCTTAAACTCTTGTCCAATGGCAAAAGCGACACAACAGCATAACAATAAGTGTAAAACGGCAGGCACCATAAATGGTTCGAGAAACAGTTCATAGCTCATGCTTGGGTTATACAGAGTTGAAATCTTGATATGTGGTGTCGGCATATCCAGATAGGGAATGCTATTGGCTAAATAGCTTTGCCCCATGTAATCAGCCATGCCATTCAAGGTGCTGATTAGCATGGCTGAAGAAATAGTATTGCCGATACTAAAAAAAGACTGGTTATAGGCAATACTGATCTGCGCATCTTGGGCTCTGACCAGACGTTGTTCAGCACCCTCAGGGATCATCACGAAGCCCCAAGCTTCCGTTTTGTTGATCAGCCGTTCAGCTTCATCTTGACTGGCGGTAATGGTTTTAACTTTTAGCGTATGGTTAATACTAAGCGCATGAATCACTTTGCGACTCATTTCACTTTGATCTTGATCGATAACGACAATTGGTAAGTGTTCGGCTTTACCTGCTGAAAACATGCTGCCAAACAGCAGGATCACCAACAAGGGGGCAATCACCGCCATAAATAGATCAACTTTATGGCGTTTTAAATAGCGCAACTCCCGCAGCATGACTGCAAACATTGCTTATTTTGCCTCTTCAATTTTAAACAACACACTCATGCCAACTTTTAAATCAGGAATTGATTGTTCAGGCATCAGATGAAACTTGAAGCTGCGAATATCATAACCACCAGTTTGGCGTGTGGTTTTGATGGTGGCAAAGTCACCTTCAGCATCAATATTTTTCACCTTAAAAGTGGCTTTTTGATTCAGTGCAGGAATGAAGCCTTCTAGCGTTTTAGTTTTGTAGACCGAACTATACATATCTTCACGAACATTCAGGCTGACCCATAAATCGTGGTCTTCAATGATACTGACTACAGGGACACCAGTGGCAACGAGTTCAGTTGGCTTACCATAGGTTTTAGACACCGTACCATCGGTCGGCGAATACAGTTTGGTTTCTTCCGTCAGGGCATTGGCTTCTTTGACCGCAGCTTGTGCCATGGCAACTTGCGCATCAGCCGTGGATTTCTGCTGCTCGGTACTACCACGTTTGGCACGTGCATACTGTTGATAAGATCCTTCTGCTGTTTCACGGGCAGAGGTTTGTGCTGCCAACATTTCATCGCGGCGTTGGCGTGAAATTACCCCTTGTTGATAGAGTGTCTCACCACGCTTATACGTCGTTGCGGCCAATTCAGCTTGGGTTTTCATCGCTTGCCAATTGGCATAAAGTGTATCGATATTTTCTTGTTGTGCACCACGATACACAGTTGAATGGAACGCTGTTGCACTTTGTAAAGCGGCTTGCGCCTGTTCTTTTTTCGCTTCGAGTTCAGGACTGACGAAACGAACCAATGCTTGGCCTTTCTTAATCGGCTGGCCTTCAGTGACATAAAATTCTTCAATGCGGCTTGGGACTTTGGTGCTGATATGAACAGTTTCAGACTCAACCCGACCTTGCAGTTCAATCGCTTGGGGTTGATAAGCTTTCCATAATCCAAATGCAATGACGCCCAATAGCAGAATCAGAATGATCAGCCCAATCAGTTTTGCTTTTGATTTTTTCGGTGGCTCAGCGGGTGGTTGTTGCGAATTTGAAGTGCTGCTATCAGGTTCCGCTTGATTGGCTTTTTCAGCAGGGCTCACTTGCGCTGTTGCTGTTTCAGGACTTTGAGTCGTCGTTTTTTCCACTTGATCTATATCGCGTTCTGAATTGGATGATGATTGGTTTTGGCTCATAAATTTCTCCAATTAACGGATATAGTCAGTACGTGGTTGATTAACATAAAGCTTGAATTCATCAATCGAACCGTAGCTTTGTAATAAGGTCGCTAAAGATAGAATATATTTGTAGGAGTTAATTGCCATTTCACTTCTTAATGCACTGAGGGCATTTTGAGCATCAATGACTTGTGTTGCCGTACCCATACCTTCTTTAAATGAAAGCTGTTGGATGCGTAAGTTTTCTTGTGCGGCTTTGGTATTTTGAGTAAGTAGTTGATGGCTGGTTTGAGAGGAGCTCAATTCGCTATAAGACTTATACAGTACATTTTCAACTTCTTGCTTAGTCCGTTCAGTCATCAGTTCAGCAGCGTACTTTTTGAGTTCAGCAGCACGAATATTTTTATTGTTATCAATCCCGGAGAATAAATTATATTTGGCCATCACGCCCACAATCCAGTTGTCTTTATTGTCCAATCCATATTCACCAAAGGCAAACAGGCTTGGCTTTTTTGCTGATTGCTGGACTTTGATATTTTCATTGGCAAGTTGTGTATCCATTTGCAGTTTTTTAATCAAACTTGAATTTTGATCATAATTGGCGAGCAGCTTATCCAAAGAGTGATTTTGTGCGGTATTGACAAAGAGTGGGGTGGTGAGCTTTAAACCTTCTTTGGTTTTTAATAAATTCTGTAAGCTGAATTGGCTGGCTTGCAGGTTTGACTGTGCATTTCGATAGGTTCGCTCTGCATTATTGCGCGCCACCTCAAATTGCATGCGTTGGCCTTTATTAATAAAACCTTGCTGTTCTAGTTTAAGCGCATTGCCATAGTGTTCTTGCATCGCATTTAAATTGAAAAGGCTGGCATTGAGTAATTGCTGTTGTAATTGCACGTTAAAATAAGACTGAATCATCTCGAAACGTTGTGAGTCTTGTTGTTGTTTTTCACTGATGTTCGAGCGTTGAGCCTGAATACTGGCAATTTGTTTGGCACTATTAATTTTACCACCGGTATAGAGCGGCATAACCATTGAAATGGAGGTGCGAACGTCATGATCTTTTACCGTTACATCCAGATTATTGGGAACCTGATTTAAACCTTCGTTGACGGTTTGATCAAAACCTTGACTGACCTGATCAATCACTTCTGGCGGAAGTGTGCCTCCCCATTGCGATAATTTGTCATCAAAACCACGTGTGAGCGAGTTTTCAAGTCGACGTTTACTGGACTCTAAAGGGACGCTGGTTTCACTGCGAAATGAGTAAGCACGGGCGTTTAAGTCAATACGTGGGAGTCCCAAATGCTTGACGGCTTCCATTTCCAGCTGAGAAGCTTGTTGTAACGCTTGTTGTGCCTGCGATGCATAAGCATTTTCCACAACATATTGTTCAGCGTCACTATAACTAAAGGTCTGTGCGAGTAAGGCTGTAGGAAATAGGGCACAGCTGATTAAGCTTATACTCAAGCTTAACATTTTAGGAAACCGTTGGAGCTTAAAACTCGGTCGATCGTGTCGTTTCAACATTTGAGCATGTCGCAATTTAATAATATCCTGAGTAAGTCTAAATTCTTTTTATAAAAATTAAATATTATTTTTTTAATTAAATAGTTATATGGAAAGGATTGGTGTAGTGAATTTGTAAAAAGTAGAGTTTTTAATCTAAATAAATGCAGTGTAAATTGAAGCATTGAGTGCTAATAAATAGATGATTTCAGTCTGGCCTAAAATAATTGTAATGACAAAACATGATTGAAAAATTAATAGTTTTTTTGCAGTAATATTTAAATATTTACTGGATAAGCTGCTGCAAGCTTCGCCAATCTATGATTAAATTCCCATTCCAATCTGTTCCACTTTAACAAGGGAAAACTCATGCGTGCTTATAATTTCTGCGCTGGTCCTGCTGCATTACCTACTGCCGTTTTAGAAAAAGCTCAACAAGAATTGTTGAATTGGCAAGGCAAAGGTCTGTCGATCATGGAAATGAGTCATCGTAGCAATGACTATGTTGCTGTGGCGGAGAAGGCTGAAGCTGATTTACGTAAGCTTATGAATATTCCTGAGAACTATAAAGTTTTATTTTTACAGGGTGGGGCGTCATTACAATTTTCAGCGATTCCATTAAACCTGTTAGGTAAAAATAACAAGGCCGATTATATCCATACAGGTATCTGGTCTGAAAAAGCCTTAAAAGAAGCCAAGCGCTATGGCGATATTAATACCGTTGAAGCCGGTACTTTAATTGATGGTAAACATGCCATCACTGAACAAAGTACTTGGAACCTTTCAAACGATGCAGCCTATGTTCATTATGCGGATAATGAAACGATTGGTGGTTTGCAATTCGCAGCTATTCCAGATGTGAATGCACCGTTGGTATGTGATTATTCATCAAGCATTTTGTCTGCACCATTAGATGTCAGCAAATTTGGTTTGATTTATGCGGGTGCGCAAAAGAATATTGGCCCAGCAGGTTTAACTATTGTGATCATCCGTGATGATTTATTGGATCAAGCCAAACCTGAGATTCCAAGCATTTTAAAATATGCTGATCAAGCAAAAAATGGCTCAATGGTGAATACCCCTGCAACCTACGCATGGTACTTATCTGGTCTGGTGTTTGAGTGGTTGCTTGAGCAGGGTGGGGTAGATGCGATCTATAAAATGAACCAAGAGAAAGCGAAACTGCTTTATGGTTATATTGATTCAAGTGATTTCTATAATAATCCGATCGCCGTACCAAACCGTTCAATGATGAATGTTCCGTTTACGCTTGCTGACGAAGCACTTGAAAAAACCTTCCTGAAAGAAGCTGAACAACATCACTTATTGAACTTGGCAGGCCACCGTTCTGTCGGTGGTATGCGTGCAAGTATTTATAATGCCGTGCCATTACAAGGTGTGCAGGCTTTGGTGAGTTTTATGGATGAATTTGCAAAACGTCATGGTTAAGCAATAGAGTAGTCTTACTAAAATAAAAGCCCTCATCAGTGAGGGCTTTTATGTGTGAATAAGGTTATGGTCAAAAATTAGAAAAAGCCAATTTGATGAAAAATTATTGCTGCTAAGAACATGCCCAGTAAAAAAAAGCAAAAAGCACCAACATCAAGTTTAAGACCTTGATCACCCGAATGAATCAGACTGGTGGTTGTTTGTTCTGGTATAATTTTCATTAGAACGCCTAAAAATGCCATTTATGTGATTTTTTGTCACTCAATAGCAGTTTTAGCATAAATATTGGCCTGAATCCATAGGTTGCCACGAATATATTGGCCAATGTTAAAGTTTTTATACAATTCATTTTTAGTGGCGATACGAATTAAGATTGCCGGTAAATCATCTTCTAAAACTAAAGTCACGTCATACAGCGTATATTCGTCCTGCATAAACTGCATAGATGTTTTACCCACGATATTACCCTGGAACCAAGCTTCATCTTCCTGACCTAAAGTTTCACCGAATAAGTAAGCCACCATTTTAGAAAAGTCGACCGTAACAGGTTCTTGATCTTCTGGTGTTTTTGGCTGCCACTCATTAATCAGTTCTTGTAAGTTTTCAGGCGCAATCCCATTATGTTCAGCCAAAATCGCATTTAATGCACGATGGTGTTTAATAGACGCTGGATCATCAACAATGATTTTCTCATCTTCAGAAACAGTTTCTAATTCATATGCCCAAGCATTAAATTGAACTTGATAGGTTTGATTCTTGTCATATTGGCAATTATTTACACTGAATAAATTATCAAATGCATAAATCGTCGTATCTTTATTTAAATTTAAACGCAATATGGCTTGAGTTGCAGAATCACAGGTAATAATTCGCTCAATTTTTGCATCGTATTTATATGGACTTTCAAAGCTTGGGAATGCGGTTTTTAATGCACGTGGTTTTTGATCTTCGACAGCAATAATTTGGTTAATGGAAACAGCGTGTCCACTTGGCCCCTGAATTAACCAGAAGGACTGATCCATCTCATGTTCATCTTCACAGAGCCCCATCGGCATGACTGGTGCATCAAGTGCCAATCCTAACCATTTGGGAACATCACTTTCGGGAGTATCGGTGAGTAAATTCCAATGCTCAGCATGATTACCGAAATTCTGATCTTGAATTTTAATGGTTTCTGGACTGTTTTGATTTTTCATAAAGCGAAATGCTAAAAAGATTGAACTTATTCTATTAAATCGAGGGTAATGCTCATATTTCAAGTCTGGATATGTAATTCGTTAAAAAATAATTCACTTTTTAGCCTGAAATATCAATGTACTGATTCGGTTGCTCGCTAAAGCATGAATTAATGTATTTGCGGACATGATCAGACCTCTACTTTTACTTTAATCTGCTACACTAGCGTTTTCTCAAGAGCTTTTGCCGACGTGCTGCCATTTAAATTATGGGTGGATGCCGATGCTTTACCTAAAATTTTACGTGAAGTGATTTTACGTGCATCTGATCGTTATCAACTCGAAGTCACTTTTGTTGCCAATCAGAATGTTGGTATCACGCCGTCGTTACGGATTAAATCCATTCAGGTCATGAGCGGGGCCGATCAAGCTGATCAGGAAATTGTTGATCGTATGCAAGAGAATGACATTGTCATTACACAGGATATTCCGCTTGCGGCACAAGTGATTGAAAAAGGTGGAATTGCAATTCATCCTCGTGGTGAGATTTATACCACTGCCAATGTAAAAGCTCGTCTGCATTTACGTGATTTTATGGATACTTTACGTGGTGCAGGGGTACAAACTGGTGGCCCACAGCCAATTTCAGAACGTGATAAACGTGAGTTTTCCAGTTCATTGGATCAAACCATTTTAAAACAAAAACGTAAAACGGCGATTTGAGTCGATTATGCCATCACGCTTTAATTTAATGCTGACCTATGGGTTGCTGGTTTTTATCTGGGCAACGACACCATTGGCGATTGTGTGGAGTGTCTCTGACTTGCATCCGATGTGGGCGCTGGTCATTCGCTTTTTTATTGCTCTACCTTTGGCAGTCAGTGTTGTCTTGCTTTTAAAGGTTGAGTTTCCGACGCATAAAATTGCCTTGTTGAGCTATAGCGCAGGTGCATTAAGCTTGATTGGTTCACAAATCTTTACCTATGCGGCAACGGCCTATCTAAGTTCAGGTTTAATTGCCTTGATGTTCGGTTTGGCACCCATTATGGCAGGGCTGATTGGTCGTTTTGGCTTTCAACAAAAACTGGCGGGATTACAGTGGTTGGGCATGGGCACCTCAATTGTCGGTTTGGCGATGATTTGTTTGAGTGGCAGCCAGAAGCATGTCCAGCCCATCGGTATTATTTTGATGCTGATCAGTGTTTTTTCTTATTCCTTATCTATTTTTCTAGTCAAAAAGATTAATGCTGATTTGCCTGTTATGGCACAGGCGACAGGTTCAATTCTGGTTTCAACGTTATTGGCGGTCATGCTATTGCCGTGGATTTGGCCTTATGCCCCGACACATATTCCATCGGCGAAATCACTATTGGCACTGACGTATACCGTGATTATGGCATCGCTGATTGCCATGTTTTGTTATTTTAAATTGGTTCAAAACCTGCAAGCGACAACCTTGTCATTAACCACAGTAATGACGCCAATGTTGGCGATCTTGATTGGGGCATACCTGAATCATGAGCAGTTGTCAGTTCAGGTCTTTGTTGGCGCAACGATTATCCTTTTCGGTTTACTGCTCTATTTCTTTCGAGACCTACGTGCCTACCGTCGTTTAAAGATTTAAGTGAGCTAGAAATTAATTGCTTTCAGTGAGTTGAGATTGACGAATACTGGCAGCCAATTTGGCTCGGTCTTGTGGATTTAAGGTAATGAAATAAGCACCGATGCGGAACTTACCTTGCTCTTCTGCAGTACTGTACGCGACTTGTGCGGTTGCTGCGATATGGAAGAAGTTTTCTGGGTGACTCAAGGTAATATGAATATAAGTGCCTTCGTTAATATCTTGAGAACTAAAGAAACTTAAACCATTTTCGGAAAAGTTGACTTGCTCGGGTACAGGCAGTAAAGATTGTACGATATTGTCATAATATGACCCAGTAATCAGATTCAATTTCTGGTTAATCAGGGATAAGATGCGAGCAATTTGTTGATCTTTTTCATTTAATTGTTCTAATTCGTAGCGAAACGCATGATCAAATTGATCTAATTCTGCAAGTAGTAGAAAATAGCGTGGCAATACGAAATGGGAATCATATGGGTCATTCAGCGCAACATCATCTGGAATGATTTGATAGTTGATTCTCAACACGGCATCAATACGAGACATCACACGACGTTCAGTGTTGTCGTCAACAAGATGATGTTGTGAATTTTCCATAATAAATCACCTCGGACTAGATGGTATGTTTAAGCCAATTTCGCTGTATATAGGGTTGAGATACACTCGTGCTCGGCGGAGTAATCATTTTATTTCTTTTATCGCCTTGGTTTCCATGATTGGTTTAACCCTCGGCGTTGCTGTCCTCATTACAGTATTATCTGTCATGAATGGTTTTGATCGTGAATTGAAAACTCGTGTCTTGGGAATGGTTCCACAAGCCACTGTTTCTTCTACTCAAATTCTAACAGATTGGCCTGAGCTTGTAAAAAAAGTTGAGCACCATCCACATGTCACGGGTGTTGCACCATTTACCCAGTTACAGGGAATGCTGACTGCACAGGGTCAAGTGGCTGGAATCATGGTGACGGGAATTGAGCCTGAGTATGAAAAGAAGGTTTCGATTATCCAGAACCACATGGTTTCAGGTGATTTAAATGCCTTGAAGAAAGGTGAGTTTGGTATTGTCCTCGGTAAGGACATGACGGATGCACTCGGATTGGGTTTAAATGACAATGTCACCTTGGTATTGCCTGAAGCAACGCCATCACCTGCAGGTGTCGTACCGCGTTTTAAACGTTTTAAAATCGTCGGAATCTTCAGTGTTGGTGCAGAAGTGGATTCAATGGTGGGTTATATCGCCCTGAATGATGCTTCTACCTTATTGCGCTTACCTGATGGTGCGCAAGGTGTGCGCTTAAAACTGGATGATATTTTTGCTGCTCCGAAAGTGGCCAATGATATCGTTAGCCAGCTTCCAAGTAATTTCTATGCATCAAACTGGACCTATACGCACGGTAATTTGTTTAATGCCATTCAAATGGAAAAAACCTTGGTCGGTTTATTGCTGGTACTGATTATTGTGGTGGCTGCATTTAATATCGTGTCCTCATTGGTTATGGTCGTAACCGATAAGAAATCTGATATTGCGATTTTACGTACGCTCGGTGCTTCACCTTCAATGATTACCAAGATCTTTATGGTACAAGGTACCGTGATTGGTGTGATTGGTACGATTGCAGGGACGATCTTAGGGGTTACTTTAGCCTTAACGATCAGTGATATTATTTCCTGGTTTAATACCGTGTTAGGTTTAAATTTATTTGATGCTTACTTTGTACATTACTTGCCTTCATATCTCAGATGGCAAGATGTGGTGGTCATTGTAACGGTATCTTTGCTATTGAGTTTCTTGGCAACAATTTATCCTGCATTGCGTGCAGCCAAAGTTCAACCTGCTGAGGCGTTACGTTATGAGTAAGATTGTTCTGGAATCAAAAAACATCTTTAAACATTTTGATGATGGCAAAAGCAAAGTTGAAGTGATTAAAGGTTTATCTCTTCAAGTGAATGCCGGTGAGTTCGTCTCTATTGTCGGATCAAGTGGTTCTGGTAAAAGTACCTTGTTACACGTGTTGGGAGGCTTAGAGCAACCATCACAAGGTCAAGTGTTTTTACAAGGACAGCGTTTTGATAACTTGGGTGAAGCCGAGCGTGGTTATAAGCGTAATCAATATCTTGGTTTTGTTTATCAGTTCCATCACCTTTTGCCTGAATTTTCTGCCTTGGAAAATGTGGCCATGCCATTAATGTTGCGTAGTGAAAGCAACTTTAAGGATGTTAAAAGACAGGCTGAATATTTATTAGATCGTGTTGGTTTATCTCATCGTATGGATCATAAGCCTGGCGAGTTGTCTGGCGGTGAGCGTCAGCGTGTGGCATTAGCACGTGCACTGGTAACTAAACCTGCTGTGGTTTTGGCTGATGAGCCGACAGGGAACCTCGACCGTAAAACAGCGCTCAGTATTTTCGAATTACTGACAGATTTGAAAAAAGAGCTGAATATGGCAATGTTGATTGTTACCCATGACGAGCAACTGGCACAGTCCGCTGATTCGATTTTGCATATGCAAGATGGTTTGTGGATTGATCAATAAGAAAAAAATTGATTTATCTCTTGTTAAAGCCCTGAAAACGGGCTTTAATTTTGTCTTTAGAAAAACTAAAACTTAATTTTAAAAAATGTTGAAAATAATGTTACTCAGCTGGATCGCTGGTATAACTTTGATGGGATATCATTTTAGTTTTGCCGCTCGGACGTGGTGGCTTTGGCTAATTCTAGCGATTGTGATCTTCTGCACCGGTTTATATAAAGGATATTCTTACCAGCAATCCATTTGGCATAAATTGCTGCTGTTAGTCATTAGCAGTTGGGCTTTGTTCTGTACAGGCTTTTATTATGCCGATTCCGCTTTAGAACAACGGCTAAGCTTAAGAGAAGTGGAGGCGCAGCCTTTTGAAGCAATTGTTTATATTAAGAAAATAGATGAGCTCACGGAGGAGGGGCCTAAACAGACAGCAGAAGTGCTCAATCGACATGCTCAGCCTGTAGATTGGTTGCTTTATCTAAATCAATCGAATGATCAGTTTACCCAACAGCACTTACGCTTAGGTCATTATTACCGTCTTCATGGAACGATTAAACCTGCGCATAGCTATGCTGTGGCAGGCGCATTTGATCAGGAAAAATGGTTTTTGCAACAAAATATCATGTCGGCATATCGGGTCAGACATATTCAGCTTTTAAGTCAGGATGAGATTGATCGTTTGGGTTACCAACCGCATCTAAAGCAGCAACACAGGCTACAAGCAAAATTTCTATTGAATGTTGAAATAATGCGATTGTCATTTCGTGAGATGTTACAGGCCTCAGCTTTTCAACATAAAGGATTGTTATTGGCTCTATTAACGGGTGATGAAAGCTTATTATCAAATCGTTTAAAGCAGCAATTTCAGCAGTTGGGCATTTCACATTTATTGGCAATATCAGGCCCGCATGTGTTGATTTTTGCATTGATGTTGACTTGGTTATTGAAGTGCATGATACAGCGTTATGCTCCAACATTATATTTATGGCAACCGCGGCAGATTTTATTGCTTTTACCCTTTGGATTGAGTGTGTTGTTGTATGTGGCTTTTGTTGGTTTTGAAATTCCTGCACTGAGAACCTTATTCACAGTCATTATCGGCAGTCTTTTTCTATTGTTTCGACAGTCTATTCAACCTTTGATTTTGCTGATTTATAGCGCCAGTTTACTCTTGATTTATGATCCATTTAGTATTCTGTCCGCAGCCTTTTGGTTGTCTTATGGGGCTTGCTTTATTCTGCTACGCATTTATCAAAGCATTGAACAAGGCCCGCCGCAAAATCAAGTCCTCACCAAGACACAACAGTATGTATGGGCGCTTAAGATTTTAATTGAGTCACAATGGAAAGTTTTTATTGCATTATTACCACTAGTCCTAATTTTTTTCCAACAAATTGCTTGGTTTGCGCCGCTCAGTAATTTAATCGCGATCCCATTATTAAGTACTTTAATCGTACCACTGGATATTATTGCAGCCTGTATCTGGCTGGTAGTTCCTGCATTTGGGCGACTTCTGTTCCAGCTTAATGATGGATTGCTGTCAATATTAATGTGGATATTAAATCACGTACAGCAGCTATCTCCTCAACTCTATGCTGTTAGTTATACGCCTTTGATGTTGCTGAGTTTGACATTGGGGTTGGTTATTCTGTTTATGCCAACAGGAACAATTCCTAAAATATGGGGAGCTATCTGCATTTTACCGATTTTTGGGGGAATCAAAGCCCAACCGATGATTCTGAATGTCTTGGATGTCGGGCAAGGACAGGCCATCTTTTTACAGCATCCTCAACAGACACTCATGATTGATACGGGTGGCTCTTATGATGAAACCCGATTTGGGATGGGTGAGCGTGTGATTATTCCATTTTTAAGGCAGCATGGCGTACGAAAGTTGGATCATGTCGTTCTGTCTCATCTAGATCAAGACCATAGTGGTGCATTTGCTGCAATCCAAAAAGCTTTTGCGATTACTCAAGTGCAGTCCAATGAGCGCGATCAAAAAATGCCTTTTAAAAATAATTTCTCATTGTGCCAACAAGGTCAGACTTGGTCATATTCAAATCTAAAAATAGCAATTTTATCACCAGATCGTGAGGGTTTAAGCTTTGCGAAATATCAACAGAATGAGCAATCTTGTGTGGTCTATTTACAGTTTTTCAATGCACAGCCTTATCAAAACTTTTTGATCATGGGGGATGCAGGTTGGGAAACGGAATATAAACTGTTAAAACAATATCCAGATTTAAAAGTAGACGTACTGGTTTTGGGGCACCATGGCAGTAAACACAGTTCAACTTATGATTTTCTAGCGACTTTAAAGCCTAAACTTGCGATTGCCTCTGCGGGTTTTGAGAATCATTATGGTCATCCAAGCCGAGAATTACAAAGCCGACTAGACGCTTTAAAAATTCCCTTGTTAAATACCGCACAGACAGGGAGTTTAAGTTTTATATTTGGCAGTGAAACGGTGGAATTAAAGCAGCAGAGACAGCAGCGAAAATGGCTACAGCGAGAATAGCCTAAGTATTTTCGCTTTGTTTGGCTTGTAAACGGACTTCAGCTACTTTAGCAAGCGCCTTATTTTCATCGATATCATAGATTTGCTTTAGATCTGGATGTGCGCGGAAACGTTTATAGCTCCAGTGATAATGTTCTGGATAGCGTTGTATCAGCTGTTCTAAGGTCTGATGAATGACTAAGGTGCCATCCTCAGCAGTGCCTTCATAAATGCTCGGATCAATCGGCTCGATATACATGTCGAAGCCATCTTGATCATTTCTTTTGGTATAAAGAAGTAGGGCTTTGGCTTTAGTTTTTTGAATGAGTTTGGCACTCAAGCTACTAGAGGCAAGGGGGATACCAAAATAGTTGATCATGTCTCCGCCATGGTCAGGGGTATGATCTGGCAGAATTGCTGTAGTTCCACCTTGCTTTAAGGCTTTAAAGATTTGTCTGACACCACTTTCGTCTGTGGGAACTAGATGAGCTTGTTCACGACTGCGGGCATCACGGACAAACTGATCGGCATCTGGGTTTTTTACGGGTTTATACAGGATAGTCATAGGGCTATATTGGGCGACCCATGCATTCATAATTTCCCAAGTACCAAAGTGGGGAACAATTAAGACTAGGCCTTTTTTTTCTGCAAGCGCTTCATGTAAATAGTGTTCACCATTCACTTTTTGAATACGTTGAATATTTTTTTGGTTGGATGACCCCCAAATGCTCAAAAACTCAAAATATGACATCAACTCATTTTGAATAGCTTGTTTGGTTAGTTTTTGTCTTTGTTGCTGATCCATCTCTGGAAATACAATTTGGATGTTCAGCCCAATAATTTTTGAAAGTTTAGAGAATTGGAAAGTGCTTGCCAATCCTGCAACCAGACGGGCAAAAAAACGGCTAAATTGAATCGGCAGGCGACTTGCGAACTTGATCAGACGATAGCTTGCACTACTGGATTTGGATTGAGTCATGTATTCAAAATGAGAACAGTTACAAAGGGAAAGTATAATGTAAAAAATAATTATAAGTTAAAACAAGTTATTTAAACAGTTTTGCTCAAATCAGCGTATATAATAAAGTCACTTTAAAACATATTGGATTGGAATCTTATGTCCGATTGGCCACCAAAACCACAAAACGAATCGACAAATAGTAATAATGTGACAGGCAAAGAATGGCAAATTTTAGAAAAAGCTGTTTTAGCTTCTGTTGAGGAACAACGTCGTAGCCGTCGTTGGAGTATCTTTTTTAAATGTCTAGGTTTCGCCTATCTTTTGATTGTCCTGATCGCAATGACTAAAGGGTGTTCAACTTCGACAGAAAAATCAACGACCAATATAAGTAGTGATCATTTAGCGGTGGTTGATATTGTGGGAACCATTGATTCATCTGCAGGTCAGTCTACAGTCAATAGTGAAGATACCAATAAGGCCTTAAAGCGTGCTTTCGAGGCGAGTGGTAGTAAAGCGATTGCGCTCAATATCAACTCGCCTGGTGGTTCACCAGTACAGTCAGATGAAATCTGGCAAGAAATCCGTTATTTGAAAAAACAGCATCCAGATAAAAAAGTCTATGCTGTGATTGGTGATATGGGGGCATCAGGTGCTTACTATATCGCTTCTGCTGCGGATGAAATCATTGTCAATCCATCCAGCCTTGTGGGTTCAATTGGTGTGATTATGCCGAACTATGGTTTGAGTGGTTTGGCGCAGAAGTTGGGCGTTGAAGATCGTACTTTAACTTCAGGCAGTAATAAAGATATCTTAAGCATGACCAAGCCTATTGACCCTGCACAAAAGCAACATGTGCAATCCGTATTGGATAATGTTCATACTCACTTTATTAATGCAGTGAAAGAAGGCCGTGGTAAGCGATTGAAATCAAATGATCCTGCGGTGTTCTCTGGTTTGTTTTGGACAGGTGAGCAGGCAATTGCACTAGGTGTTGCTGATCGCAGTGGTAGTTTAACGACACTGATGCGTGACCTTAAAGTTGAACAAAAGGTTGATTATACGGTGCAGCGTAATCCATTCGAGTCAATCTTGGGGCGTATGGGCGCTAAAATTGGTGAGGGGATTAGTAGTTCTCTTGCGGCACAGTTGGAGACTCAACAAAACGCAAAAATGCAGTAATATTTCCAAAAGGGTTGTGTTGATCACAGCCCTTTTTTTATTCTAAAAATAACTGGACAGTTTTTCTTTTTATTTGCAATACATTTGTAGAGCAGGATAATTGACCAATCAGTGAAAATAAAAGACAAGCTTATGAAACCTTTGATTCATTTTGCCCATGCCAATGGTGTTCCGTCTAAAGTTTATCAAAAGCTGTTTGATCAGTTAAAAGATCAATATGACATTATCTATGTTGCTGAAATTGGAACCGATAAGCGTTACCCAATCACACATGGCTGGGCGCATTTAGTCGATCAAGTGATTGATAGCATTGTTCAGCAAGCGCAAGGGCGTAAAGTGATTGGTTTAGGGCATTCATTAGGTTCAGTCTTGACACTGATGGCAGCTTATCGTCGTCCAGAGCTATTTTCACAAGTGATCATGCTTGATCCACCCTTAATTATTGGTAAAGCTTCGTTTGTATTTCATCTGGCTAAACTCTTTAAACCGAAGCTGGTGGATAAAATTACCCCTGCAGGTTTGTCGGTACGTCGACGGGATCATTGGGATTCGCGTGAGCAAGCTGCGGAGCTTTTAGGTACGAGAGGTTTCTATCAGCACTTTGATCCAGATTGCTTTCAAGCTTATATTGATTATGCATTAACAGATGATCCTCAAAATGGTGGTGTAACACTGACCATTCCTAAGGATGATGAAGTGGCGATGTTCAGAACCACACCCTCCATGTGGTGGTTGCCAATGCCAAAACCGCCCGTTCCAGTGCACTTGGTGGTGGGGCAAGAGAGTGTTTTCTTGAAAGAAAAGTTCCCGCAAGTCGCACAAAAGAAACTGGGAATTCCTTATTCTGTCGTGGATGGCGGGCATATGTTCCCATTAGAGCATCCACTGGAAACAGTCGATAAAATTAAAAGCTTGGTGATTTAATAAAGAAAAAACGCATCCAAGGATGCGTTTTTATTTTAGAACTGGCCAAACTGAATTGGTCGTTCTAAAGGCTTTCGATTGAAATAGGCTTGTCCGTTTTTCCAGCTAAGCTGGCCATTACAGAGCCATTCGGCCACTTGAGGATAAATAAAATGCTCAAGTTCGTGTACACGGCGTGCCAGACTTTCTACGTTATCATGCACACTGACTTGAATCGCGGATTGGGCAATACTTTGTCCAGCATCTAGTTCAGCCGTGACAAAATGAACTGTACAGCCATGCAAGCGGTCTCCTGTATTCAATACACGCTGATGTGTATTGATGCCTTTATAAACGGGCAACAGAGACGGGTGGATGTTTAACATTTTGCCTTGCCAATTACTCACAAAGCTTGGTGTTAAAATTCGCATAAAACCTGCAAGAATAACTAAATCCACTTGCCATGCTAACAACTGCTGGTGCATGGCTTCATCGAAGCTTTCCCGATTTGGATAATCTTTATGTGAAATCACAGCGGTCGCAATATTGGCGTTCTCAGCACGTTGTAATGCGTATGCATCAGCTTTATTTGAGAGGACACCAATGATTTGCCCTGACAGATTTGCATCTATCAGGGCCTGTAAGTTGCTACCGTTGCCAGAGACAAGGACCGCAATTCTCATTATGCAAAGATCACGCGAATTTTTTCATCAGCACTTTCAACTGATTCAGCATTTTCTTGGATATAACCAATTTTCCATGCTTTTTCGCCTTGCGCATTCAATACTTCAATTGCTTTGTCAGCTTCGCTGGCATCAACTGCAATCACCATACCCACGCCACAGTTAAATGTACGGTACATTTCAAAGCGTTCTACGTTACCTTCACGTTGTAACAACTGGAATAATTCAGACCATTCCCAGCTTGATTCATCAATGACAGCTTGTGCGCCATTTGGAAGAACACGAGGTAAGTTACCCGGTAAACCGCCACCAGTGATGTGTGCCATTGCATGTACATCAACTTGTTTGCACAGTTCGAGCACAGGTTTGACATAAATACGTGTTGGTTCCATTGCAACGTCGGCAAGTGGGCGACCATCCACGATTTGAGTTAAGTCGACATTCTTAACATCTAAAATTTTACGTAATAATGAATAACCATTTGAATGCGCACCACTTGATGCGACACCAAGAAGTACATCACCAGACTTCACTTTAGTTCCATCAATAATTTTACTATGTTCAACCACACCCACAGCAAAACCAGCAAGATCGTAATCTTCGCCTTCATACATGCCAGGCATTTCAGCAGTTTCACCACCGACCAATGCACAACCAGCAAGTTCACAACCTTTACCAATACCTGTGACTACATCTGCTGCAACATCAACATTCAAATGACCCGTTGCATAGTAGTCGAGGAAGAATAATGGTTCAGCACCACAAACAAGTAAGTCGTTTACACACATAGCAACGAGATCTTGACCGATGGTGTCGTGACGATTGAGATTCAGCGCCAAGCGTAATTTTGTGCCTACGCCATCTGTTCCTGAAACCAATACAGGTTCTTCATAACCTTTAGGGATTTTGCATAGCGCGCCAAAACCACCGAGGCCGCCCATTACTTCAGGACGAGTGGTACGTTTAGCGACAGATTTGATACGATCGACCAGTGCGTCGCCCGCTTCAATGTCGACGCCCGCATCTTTATAGCTTAAACCAGTATTTGAGGTAGAAGTTGAGTTGCTCATAATGAAGTCTCCGCAGTGGCGGCAGATTATAACCTGAATATACGAAACTCTTATGTTATTTATGCTCGAAAATGCTATCTTTAATTAAATTTTTTTTTCATTTATAACGATTACACGAAAAAAGGCTAGATTTTATGCAAGATCAGGTACTACGTCGTATCTTTATCCTCGCGGGGCTCGCATTATTCCTTTGGGTTCTCTACTTATTAAAGCCCATTGTGATCCCTTTTGTCGGTGCTTTTTTCATTGCTTATCTATTTAGTCCGCTAGTCGATGTTCTTGTAAAAATTAAATTGCCGCGTTGGTTAGCCATCAGTATTGTTTTTATTGGTATTGGTGTCACTTTGACCATGGTTTTATGGTTCCTGGTGCCGTTGATTTGGAAACAGTTGATGTACGCTCGAGATAGCATTCCTGCCGGTATTCATTGGGTGAATGCAACTTTCCTGCCGTGGGTATCACATACGTTCAATGTGGTTCCAATGGAAATTGATACTGATCAAATTACCAAGGCTTTGATGGATTATATTCAAACCAATTATAGTGCGGATAGTATCCAAACCATGGCGTTAAGGGTTGCTCAGTCTGGATTGAATTTTATCCAGATTGGCGGTGTGGTTGTGCTGATTCCGATCATCTCTTTCTATTTCTTGCTAGATTGGGATCGTATGTTACAAAGCTTTAGACGTTTGATCCCACGTCCCTATGAAGCCTCTACCTTAACCATTGTTCGTGAGTGCCATAGTGTTCTAGGTGCTTTTGTGAAAGGACAATTCCTCGTCATGCTTTTATTGGGAATTGTTTATGCAGTTGGTTTACAGTTTATTGGGTTAGAAGTTGGCTTAATCATTGGTATGATTGCTGGCCTAGCCAGTATCATTCCTTATTTAGGATTTGGTGTCGGGATCATTGCTGCTGTTATTGCAACACTGTTTCAGTTTGGACTTGACTGGACACAGTTGCTGCTGGTAGGTGTTGTTTTTATGATTGGTCAAATGGTCGAAGGTTATATTCTTCAACCATTCTTATTGGGCGATAAAATTGGTTTGTCGCCAGTTGCCGTCGTTTTTGCCGTACTTGCTGGGGCGCAACTCGGTGGATTCCTTGGCATGTTAATCGCTTTGCCTGTTGCAGCCGTCATTGTGGTACTGCTAAAACATGCGCGTGACAATTATGAAAAAAGTCGTTTATATGGCCTGCCAACAGAAGTTGTGCTGGCAGAAGGAGAAACCAAGCATATAAATGTTGAAACAGGTCATGTAGAGCTTGATATTCAAATTAAAAACTCTCAAGATACAGAGACTTCAAACACGAATGACTTAAAGTAATTGAGGAAAAAATTAAGTATATGCGTCAACTCCAACTGGATATAGAACCACAACTCGATGCCCGAATCAGTGATTTTTCGGGGCCGGGTTGGGGGCCTGTGGTTGACGCAGTTAGACAGTTACATGCCGGATTAGTTAGCCGATTTTATGTTTATGGTGGGGCTGGTACTGGCAAGAGTCATCTACTTTCTGCGATTTGTGATTCTTATCTGGAGTTAGGTCGCCCGGCAATTAAAGTCTCATTACTCGAATTATTAGATGCGCCGATTGAAGCCATTACTTCATTAGAATTTTATGATCTGGTGGCTTTGGATGACATTGATGCAATCAGCGGCGTTCCACATTGGCAGAAAGCCGTATTTCATTTGATGAATAATCATGAGGGGCAATTGGTCTTTTCCTCTCGGGTTGCGCCGATTGAATTAAAATTAGAATTACCTGATTTACAGTCAAGGCTGACCCAAGCCGTCAGTGTTAAAGTACCCAATGGTAGTTCTTATAGTGATCGACAAGCCCTGTTGCAATCGGTGATGACGCGCCGAGGTATTCATTTTGACCAGCAGATTGTTGACTATTTATTGAGTAATGGGCCACATCAGGCTTCGATTTTATTACAAAGACTGGCTCAGCTTGAAAAAATGCTGAAAGGCGAAAAAACTAAGCTATCAAATACAACACTTAAGCAAATTTACGCATTGATTGATGAATATCGCCAATAGTATAAAATTTCTTGAGTAATTTTGAGAGCTATGACAAAGTACGCACAAAGGAATGTGGTTGCAAACAGCTAGTTTGTAAGACGAAGAAAAATGAAAAATAGAAGGAGATTGGTATGCTCAAACGGATGCTTGCCTGTGCTTTATTTACCGTTACTGGATATGCATATTCTGCGGATATTCAAGTCACAACATTAGTTGATGAAGACAAAGATGACGCCGTTTGTTCATTACGAGAAGCTGTCGAGTTTTTAAATAAAAGAAGCCAAAAAGAATTTGAAAATGGTTATCACGGATGTGGTAACAAAGATGCAAGCAGTACGATTATTTTACAACGCGATCAAACCTATCAGCTTAACTCAGCATTAAATATCAAAGCTGCGATGACAATTCGCACCGCAGTCAGTGATGGTTTTAATGACAATAAAAAAGGATTGAATAATGCGACACTTAAAATGGCGGGAACTGATCGTCTTTTTGTAATTGATGATAATAATGTTGAAAGTGCTTTGCTCTTAGTAGGTTTAATTGAGCTAAATTTGCAAGGATCTTCAAATAAGGTCAATGACGGTGGCTTGATTTTAAATCGTGAAAATTTATCGATCCAATATTCTCGTTTAACGGGGGGAGCAGCAAATCGAGGTGGTGCTATTTATAATGCTGGTGTTGCTTCGGATGCGAAGAACACAGCAGGCTATGTTTCTATTAATAACAGTATCTTGCAGAATAATAAAGCGGATCAGGGGGCAGTCATTTATAGTGAAATGCCGATGTACCTGATTACACAATCGGTTATACGTGACAATGAGGGTGCAGCAGGGCCAAATGGTGCTTTATTATTTGTTCAAACGGGCTTTAATAATGACACAATAGCGGGGGCACTTACTGGGAGATCTTCTGGTATTCGTAGTAGCACTATTTTTCACAATAAAGGTGGTTATGTAGCGAATATTCGCGAAGGCATGATCCTTAATAATAATACGATTATTAAGAATGCTGCTGGATTATATTTACAGTCGTTAAATCGAAAAGTGACTACAACTACAAATGGTGAAACAAAAGTTGAAGAGTTCCCTAGTGCTTATGTATCGAATAGTATTCTAGTTGCGAATGGAAATACGAACTGTGTCAACACTTCAGATGATACCACCATTGTACAGAGCAATTTAACCACATCAGACTGTGATCGTAATGCGGAAAAACGTTTACCAAATTTTATGTGGAATCAGAATGATCCTGAGCAAGCGTTAATTGCTGGCGGTACAAATGATGAAGGGATATGTGCCGCGCCTCCAGCAAAAGGATTATTGTGTCCATACTCGACGCCAAAAGATCAAATGCTGGGTTTCTTTAAACCGCGTTTACTTACCTCTTATAAGCTATTATCGGATTCGCTCATTGTGAATAAAGGACGTATTTATAGTGATGGTACGACCTTTAGTTTGGCGAGTTGTGAAGCAACTGATCAACGAGGGAAAAGCCGTACGGGCTTTAATGAGTTGTGTGACTTGGGGGCAATTGAATTGGTTGTTAACCGGGGTGAGATTCCAATCGTTGGTCAAGATATTTTATATGGGCAAATTGCGAAATTCAGTATTGCAGAGAGTTTGTTAGATGGTGAATTGTTAGATCCAGCCACATGCGAGGCTCAATTAGGTAAGCGTTCGGATGGTCAGCCTTGGCAAGTTGGCTGTTTGCAAGTGATTCAAACCCAAACGTCATCTAAAGGAAAAGTAACTCTTGATCAGGATGGCAATGTGACTTACGTTCCTGATAGTGATTGGCATGGCGCAGATAAATTTAACTTACGTGTTATGACGACGACAACTCGTTTTAATGATGTATCAAACTATTTTATTGATATTCCAACAACAATCGTACAAGACCCACCAAACAATTTTAAAAGTAAAACTGTAAATGTAGGGAGTTTTGGTCTAGGGGCGATCTTGGCATTATTTGGTTTAATAGGATTGCGCCGCTTAAAATCATAATCAGGGATGTGATGAGATGAAACATTATAGAAAAACAATATTAGCAACTATGGTTTTGGCAACTATGCCGTTGTTGGCTGCCACCAGCAGTACGCCTATTAAGGTAACCACATTTGTGGATGAGGATGGTGAAAATCCAAATGCCTGCTCGTTGCGTGAAGCATTGAAAACAGCTGCAGATCGAGTGTCT
Organism: Acinetobacter colistiniresistens; assembly: GCF_000413935.1. Classification (GTDB taxonomy): domain Bacteria; phylum Pseudomonadota; class Gammaproteobacteria; order Pseudomonadales; family Moraxellaceae; genus Acinetobacter; species Acinetobacter colistiniresistens. Next base: position 698,899 of record NZ_KE340379.1, read on the forward strand.
TACGGTGGTTGTGTTGTAACGGATACCTTATCAAGTACGCAAAAGGTTATTCAGCTAGAAAAAGGTGTATATACCCTGAAAAAGGAATTGACGCCTAATGTGAGTGTTTCAATTTTGGGGGCAAGTCCTGTCGATTGGCAAGGAAAAAATGTCCTTATCAATGATGTAGTAAATCAATATCCTGCCCAAATTCCATTGCAAACAACAATTAAAGCAGAAAATTCACGTATTTTTAATACAACGCTTGGTGCAAAAGGTTTAAGTCTAACCAATGTGATTTTAACTGGTGGCCGCGCTAATGATTTTGGTGGTGCGATATATGCAGGTGCTGATGTTGCATTGCAAAGTACACAAATTCTTAATTCTCAAGCAAAAGAGGGCGGCGCTATTTTTTTAGTGGGCCCTTCGACGACCTTAACATTGAATAAGAGTCTGATTCAGGGAAATCAGGCGGATAAAGGCAGTGTACTGTCGATGAGTTGTTTTAATGATATTACATATGCAAAACGTACGGTCAATTTAACATCCAACAGTTTTATCGATAATGGTTCGCAAAATTCAAGCAGTATGATCGAGTTTTGTGGGGAATCAACTGCAACTTTAACGACCAATACCATTGCACAAAATATTGTAAACAATTCAACGGGGAATCTGATTAAGTTCACTGGCGACACTAAAGCTGGAACTGTAGAAGATAATAACTCCAGTATTTTAAGTAAAACCAGTATTTTAAGTTTGACAAGTAATACCATCGTAGAAAACAAAGGCTTTACAACGCTTCTGTATGATAAAATTGGTGCTAAATTATTACAGTTCAATGTTCTTGCTTATAATGGGGATAGTAATACGTATGCCTGTCGATATTTATTTGGAAATGTCGCTGATCAAGAGGGGGTAGGGTTTGGAATTGCTTACAACGCACTTGCGCTAAAAGAAGATGGTTCTAGTTCTACAGTAAACAATGTGTGTGATGTACCGAAAGCGTCTCTTAAAGATAATAAAACCAATTTGAATGTAAGTGCGATTAATTTTGCCACGCTATTAAGCCCTCTACAAAAAGCTTCTGCTGATACAGCATTCCTGCCAATGTATTACCCTAAAGAAAATGCGACACGCGTGCCTAGCGATGATAAAGGGAATACAAAATTAGTTGGCTTATTAGATGTTGCTGGCATAAATTGTAGTTTGACCGACCAGCGTGGTTTAGCTCGTCTTACCGACGGCACTTTATATTATGATCCTGAAGCAAGTAACCGTTGTGATATTGGTTCAGTTGAATTAATGAAGTTTACAGCGGGTGATTTACAGGATTTAACGAATACGTCGATCAGTGGTTTGATTACAAGTTATCAAACACAATATGACTTTTTTGATAACTTGGTAAAAAATCCAAATAATCCTGATTTCCTAACCTATTACAAGTCTCGTTTGGATCAATATCAAAAGTTATTACAATATACCAAGGCAAATTTACATTATCGTGCAATTTATATTGATTTAAGAAATTACCAACTCCCTTTACCACAAGATGTACAGCAAGCTGATGGTAGTTATAAATTACAGTTCTTTAGTCCAGATTTATATGATGTAACAGCAGAACCTTTAGGTAAAGGGCAGATCAATGATACGGTCACTGATATAGATGCAAGTGATAAAGAAAATTTGGTATGCACTTGGAATAAAGATTTACAGCAAATTGTTTTTTACCGAAAAGATGACAGCATAACTCAAGCTGGCGATAAGATTTTCTGTAAATATACGATTACCTCTAAACCAGGAACAAACCCACAAGTAAGTTCATCTGGTTTAATTCGAGCAGCATTTGTAAATATTGCACCTGTTGTAACAAATACATCCTTAACTTTCAAATATAAAGCAACGCAAAAGCTAAGTTTAAATTTATTGAACTTTGCAAATGACAATGGTGATACGGGTGAGGGTGGTCCTGGTCCAGAAAAGAATCCGAATAAACCTCAGTTTTGGAAGAATGCAGAAGGAGTCGAATTACCAATTCGCTTAACCAATGTTCCAGTTAATGATCTAGGGATTACGGCAGATCGTAAAGGCGCTTGCCCTGCACCTGATGAAAAAGAAACTTGTTATGGTGGGAATATTTATGTTCAAGAAGTCAATGCATTTAACCCATTTAACTTCTCATTTAACTATCAGGTTTATGATGCTGATGGCGTATCATCCAATGTAGCGACAGTGCGAACCATTAGCACAGCAACAACGACTGATGATACGCGCTCTGCTAGCAGTGGTGGCGGTGGTAGTTTTAGTTTCTACTCAGTGTTAGGTTTATTGGGATTATTGGCTTATCGCCGCTTTAAAAGTAAATAACTCGAAATATAAAAATAGCGCCTAAATGGCGCTATTTTTACTGCAATAAACTTTAAAATTGAAATTTAATGCTCAGAATATTTACTGAGATATTCTTCTCTAATCGTTATCCGTTCTTCGCTACTAGCATTTTGCATGCGTTTACGCAATGTATTGCGTTCTTGTGTGCTCATCTTTTGCCAGACATCGCGCATTTTTTGTTTTTCATCTTCTGGCAGTTGCGTGAACCATTCCATCCTTTGCTGAAGTTGAGAACTCTGGCTAGTAGGAACTTCTTTCAAGGTTTGGTAACGTTTAATTAAAACACGTTGCTCTTCAGGCGACAGGTCGTCCCATGCTTCTTCTGTTGTGGCTTTATTGGGTTTAGAAAATACCCAAAAGCGTTCTGAACCTGCAAAACTGGTTTGTAATAAGCTGAGCGTACACACAACAAGTGCTAATTTTTTAGCTGCCATGTGGAACCTTATCCTCACCTAAGACCAATAACATCTCCATGTCTTCAACCATTTGCGGCGAAAGTTTTGGATTTACGACAACCTGATTTTGTGGTTGATCAGCAAGCTGTAACGAGCTTGGTAGAACCACAATTCCCATGATTGCAGCAGCAACAGCAAAACCTGTCATTTTCCAGATACTATAATAAGAAGTTGGCTTCTTTTGTACCGTATCAAGAACATGATTCATCACTTGCATTTTGTTGTGATGCTGTTCTTTCGCAAGTTGGTCAAGTCTGGAAGTCACATGGTTCGTGAACTCATCTTTTTTCATCTGATGATCCTCCTGTATGTGGATTTAAATGCTCAAGAGCAATTCGGAGTCCCTGAATTGCACGGTGGTAATGCGTTTTAACGCTGCCTTCGCTGCAATCCATAATTTGTGCTGTGGTCATTGTGTCGAACCCTTCCCACGCTCTGAGCATAAATGCCTGTTGTTGACGAACAGGTAGCTGATTGATCGCTGCTTGAATTTCTTCCATCGTGACTTCCTGATCAAGAAATTCAAATGGATTAGGCGTTGATTCATCTACAACGTCAATGATTTCCTCGTCATCATCTAAACTAATTTTTTTAAACAATGAGAATGGGCTAGCGCGGCGAGCTTCTTTGCGGCGCCAGTCCTGGAGTTTATTGTTTAATATGGTGTAGAACAGGGGATACCATTCTTCAGTACTTTTATCAGCATATGATTTATGCAATGAAATGAAAGCTTCTTGCACTAAATCCATCGCAATGCCTTGTTGTCCCTGCGTTGCACTTTCCATCATAACCAAGGCACGACCTGTAACGTCTTGCATAAAAAAACGCAGACGTTGTTCAACAGTACTACGATCAGTACTGTTTTCAATTCGAGCCTTTTTCGGTGCTAAATCCATAGAGATGGAAAATCCTGTCATGGATACCCACCATTAATTCCAATTCATTAATCATATAACGTTGAAAATGGTGGGCGCGTTGACAACTTAAGCAATTATTTTTAGTAGTGTAATTGATTTTCTCAGTAAAAAATCCGTAATTAAAATAATTTAACGTTTTTACTGACGTTGACGAACCATTTCAAAAAAGCATACTGAACCTGCAATCGCAACGTTGAGGGACTCTTGTCCACCCGGTTGAGGGATCGTTACGGCTTGAGCATGTGCTAACGCATAATCACTGGCACCTTGACCTTCGTTGCCTAAAATCCAGACACAAGCTTGGGTTAAATCCTTGCTGTATAAGCTGGTTGAGCGGTGTGAACTGGTGACAAACACAGGTATTTGAAATTTTGGCAGAATATCCGTGAGCTGGAAGTTTTCAAAACATTGAAGACTAAAATGAGCGCCCATACCTGCTCGAAGCACACGTGGAGACCACAGTGCAGCTGAACCTTGTGTGCAAATCACCTGTTTGATGTTTGCAGCGGCAGCAGAGCGGAGGAGTGTTCCTACATTCCCAGGATCTTGAACATTTTCTAGAATTAAAGTGTCGGCATTAAAATCAATGGTGGCAGCAGTTTTGGGTAGGTCGACAATCGCTAGACATGGCAGGGTGGTGCCCAATGTGCTTAAATCCTTATACAGGACTTCACTGATAACGAAGATGTGACCTTGATGGAGTTTGATCACCTCTTGTAAGTCTGGATGTTCTAAGGCTTGTTCAGTGGTAAATAAAGAAAAGATTTTTTTCTGTTGCTGTAACCACGCCAAGCACAGATGTGTACCTTCTAGAACGGTTTGCTGATGTTTTTTTCGAGCGCTGTTAAGCTCGATCAGCCCACGCAAATGTTTGATTTTTGCATTGTCTTTTGATTCTAGGAAAATAACCGCCATAAGATAAACATCCAAAAGGGTATTATAAATTTATAATACCCTGATTATAAAAGTAATTAGTGATAGCTTGTTACGCGTTCGACTTCATTTTTAGAACCAATAATTACTGGAACACGTTGGTGTAATTCAGTCGGTTGAATTTCCATGATACGAACACGACCCGTTGTAGAAGCACCGCCTGCTTGTTCAATCAGCATACTCATTGGGTTTGCTTCATACATCAAGCGTAAGCGGCCTGCTTTCTTCGGATCTTTTAAATCGTAAGGATAAAGGAAAATACCACCACGGCATAAGATACGGTGAATATCACCGACCATGCATGCTACCCAGCGCATGTTGAAGTCTTTTTCACGGACAGAGGTTTTACCCGCTAACAGCTCATCAATATAACGTTTTACTGGATTTTCCCAGTGACGTTGATTAGATGAGTTAATTGCAAACTCTTGTGTATCTGCTGTAACTTGCACTTGTTCAGTAGTTAACAGGAAGCTCTTTGTGGTCGGATCAAACGTAAAGAACACAACACCTGTGCCCACAGTAAGTACGAGCATGGTCGATGGACCATAAAGCACATAACCTGCAGCAACTTGTTCAGTACCTGCTTGCATAAAGTCAGCAGATTGAGTCACTGCATTCTTTGCAGGAAGAATCGAGAAAATTGTACCAACACACATGTTAATGTCGATATTGCTTGAACCATCGAGTGGATCGAATAAAACCAGATATTTACCATTTTCCTGAGCAGGGGTGAAGTCATCTAATTCTTCTGAAGCTAAACCACCCACTTGAGGGTGTACTTTTAATGCATCAATCAGGTAGTCATTTGAAATAACGTCTAATTTCTTTTGTGTTTCACCTTGAACGTTTTCATTGCCAGCACTACCTAAAATACCTGCTAAAGCACCTTTTTGCAGGGCTTGATCAATGGTTTGACAGGTTGCAGCAATTGTTTCGATGACTTGTGCCAACTCTGGAGTCAAATTCCCATTTTGTTGTTCTAGATATTGGGTCAAAGTAAGGTTTGACATATTGAATAGCTCCGATTTAGCCGTGTCAAAATTGATAAAAAAGAATGAGGGTATTCTAGATGAGATCGTGCAAAAATAAAAATTATCTTACTTTATTTATGTTGCTTTTATGATTACAAGTACGTCATTACATGCTATGTTGCATAGATACTAAACAGGATGTTTGGAGGTTAAATATGACAACCAAGAATTTTGAGGCAACGCCCACGCCAAGTGAGCCAATTAGCTTAGATACGATTTCCAAAGAAAATGTGAAGGATGCATGGAAACAGTATGAGGCCAAGCCAGAATACAAAGAGTTTAACAAGCATGATTTGATTGAGTCGATGCAGAACAAGTCCGACCCTCAATCTTCGTCTTGATGAATGAAATAAAAATGCTCACATAAAGTGAGCATTTTTATTTAAAGCCTAACCACGATTATTTTAATAGTGGTGGAACTGCTTCATAGTTAATTTCTACGCGGCGGTTTTCTTTCCACGCAGCTTCATCATGGCCTGCGTTGACAGGTGATTCTTTACCGTAGCTGACTGCTTCAAGTTGCTGTGGGTTTACACCGTTGGTAATCAAAAAGCTTTCAACCGCTTTTGCGCGACGTTCGCCAAGTGCCATGTTGTATTCACGTGTACCACGTTCATCCGTATGACCTGTAAGAGCAACACGAGAGTTGGCATTGGCAACTAGGAACTGAGCGTGTGCTTGAAGTGTCTGATAGTCTTCATTTGATAAATCACTGCTGTCATAGTTAAAGTGAACAACGCGTTTTGCCAAGAATGCTTTGTTTGCAGCAGTTACACCTTTTGAAGATGCGCCAGCCAAGTTTTGTGCATTGAGTGCTGCATCTTCACTTAAACCCTCGGTGCTGACCGTTGATGAGCCATTTGGGTTAGTACCTGTGGTAATTTCGGCAGCAGGTTTACGGCTTGCACAACCTGTAAATACAAGTGTTGCAGCAATGAGTGGAAGCGTTAGATATTTAATGTTCATATGATTCTCCAATAAATTAAACTTATTTTGGTGCCCAAGCTGGTTCACGAACTTCACCTTGCTCACTTGGTAAATTCATGCGGAAACGGCCGTCAGTAGACATAACCGATAATAAGCCACGACTACCTTCACGGGTTGCATAAACCACCATTTGTCCATTTGGTGAGAAGCTTGGCGATTCGTCTAAACTGGTTGGTGTAAGAATGTTGGTAATACCTGTATTGATATCTTGAATTGCTACTTTATAGTTGCTGCCGCTTGGGCGGTGCACTAAAGCAATTTTTTTACCATCAGCACTTAGCGTACCGCGTGCATTGAATGCGCCTTTGAAGGTTAAGCGTTTAACTGAACTATCATCAAAGCTGTAGCGATAAATTTGTGGTGAACCGCCGCGGTCTGAGGTAAAGATGAATGATTTACCATCAGGTGCGTAGCGTGCTTCAGTATCAATGGCAGTGTCATTGGTCATGCGTTGTACTTGGCGCGTGCTTAAATCCATTTGATAGATTTCAGGATTACCATTCATCGATGCGGTAAATAGCATTGATTTACCATCTGGTGAGAAGCTTGGTGCACCATTTAATCCACGGAAGCTGGCTAGAACTTCGCGTTGGCCTGTGGCTAAGTCTTGCAGATAAATCGCAGGACGCTTGGTCTCAAAGGACACATATGCAATTTTCTTGGCATCTGGTGTCCAGGCTGGAGAAAGAATAGGGTCTCGTGATGACAGGACAGTTTTAGGCTGTTCGCCATCAGTATCAGCAATTTGCAGAGTATAACGTTGGGCTGGCGTTGCCTGATTACGTAATACATAGGCAATACGACCACTAAAGTCACCCGCAATACCCGTTAACGCTTGATAAATCGTATCACTGATCATATGACCAGCTTGGCGTATACGTGAGCTTGGTACAGTGAGTACCTCATTCAGTAGATATTTTTGTTTTTGTACATCATAAAGCTGGTAATGAATTTCAAAGGTATTGGCATCAACCGCTTTCATTTGCCCAACGACAACGTAAGGTACACCCGTATTTTGCCAATCACCTGCTTGAACCTGATTCAGGCTCGCAGTTGCTGGTAAATTTTGAGATGCACTGGTAAAACGACCTGAACGATTTAAATCGCTTTCCACGATAGGATAGATCGCATTGTCATTTGCAAAGGGGACAATCGCGATTTTAGGGGCTTGTTCAGGGGCTTTTGCAATCTCGAGGTGTAATTGTGCGAAAGTTGCTGTTGGAACAACTGTGCTAATCGCAGTGAAAACTGCTAAAGAGATGAGGTGTTTACGAGTCTTGTCCATAGTTACAATTACTTGCGTTCGTATTTTTGTGGCTGTTGATTATTTAACATAGTTACATGCTTTGTGCTATTAAAAGCATGTAACGTTAACTATTCATTACTATTTTGCAGTAAAACTAGAAGTAAAGCTTCTTGCTTCACGGCGGGCAACAGGATCATCTGGCATTGGATAGGGTGCTGCGGCGCGAACAGCTGCTTCTACACTGGCTTTCACATCAGGATCACTTGCAGAAACAACAACAGAAAGTACTGCACCACTGTCACTTAAGGTTACACGTGCACTGGCGCGTTGTCCTGAAGAACCCGATGGCATATTCCAAGCCCGATAGATTTTTTGTTCAAAGTCGCGTTTAGCCGTTGAAGCCACACGTTTCGCATCAGCCTTTTTCTGAGCTGCTTCTTGTTCCGCTTTTTTGGCTGCAGCAGCTTTGGCATCTGCTTCAGCTTCGGCTTTACGTTTGGCATCAGCGTCCGCTTTTGCTTTCGCATCTGCATCGGCCTTGCGTTTCGCATCTGCATCGGCTTTGCGTTTGGCATCAGCGTCCGTTTTTGCTTTGGCATCTGCATCGGCTTTACGTTTCGCGTCTGCATCAGCTTTACGCTTAGCGTCAGCGTCCGTTTTTGCTTTGGCATCTGCATCGGCTTTGCGTTTGGCATCAGCCTCAGATTTTGCTTTGGCATCTGCATTCGCCTTACGTTTTGCATCGGCTTCCGCGCGAGCTTTGGCATCTGCATCGGCTTTACGTTTTGCGTCAGCGTCAGCTTTGCGTTTAGCATCTGCGTCCGCGCGAGCTTTCGCATCTCGTTCTGCTTTACGTTTTGCATCGGCTTCAGCACGAGCCTTAGCATCTGCATCGGCTTTACGTTTTGCATCTTGCTGGGCTTGAAGTTTTGCGTTCTCGGCAGCTTTTTGCTGTCTTAATTTAGCATCTTGTTCCGCTTTTTGGCGTGCTTTGGCTTCCGCCTCGGCTTTGGCAGATTGTTCAGCTCTATGTTTTTCAGCCTCTGTTCTCGCCTTTGCCTCAGCTTGGCGTTTGGCTTCAGCGTCTGCACGTTGTTTTTGTGCTTGCGCTTCTGAGAGTTTACGTTGTTCTTCAACCTGCTGAGCTCGCGCAGCTTCATCAGCTTTACGTTTTTGTTCGGCAAGCTTGGCTTGCTGAGCCTGTTCAGCTTTTTGCTTTTCAGCAGCAAGCTGTTGCGCAGTTGGTGGTGGAGGTATTACGGGAATATTCTCAGGCAATGTCTTATCAACAATTGGGCTTTCAACCTGTTCAGCTTGGTGATCTGCTGTGACTTGTTGCTCTGGTTGCTGTAGAGATTGAGGTAAATCTTCTGGCTTCACCAAAATAGTGGTGAGTTTCTTAGGCTCTTCAGGTGGTTTACTCAAGCCTAAAAACAGTAAGCCAACAATCGCGATTGCATGGACGCCAAGCGTGAAACTCAGCGCAATCGCATTTTGTTTAAAAGGTGGCTCTTGAAATTTTTTCATAGCTTATTTTAACGGCTCTGTCAGTAAGCCTACTTGGGTAAGGCCTGCTTCTTGTAGGCTCGCCATGAGTGAAACTACTTCACCATATGGGCGAGATTTATCACCATTAACCAGAACAGTTAGTTGTTTGTTGTCTTGCTCAGCTTGAGTTTGAGCTTCACTTAAAACACTTTCCAGTTCTTTGAGCGAAAGAGGGTCACTGCCTTTATGTTCTTGGTATTGCAAAAAGATATTGCCATCTTTACCAATCGTCACCATGGCAGGCATATCTTTGGACTCGATAGGGTGATTATTGGCCTGAGGTAGATCTACTTTAATACCGCTGGTGATCATGGGGGCTGTCACCATGAAAATAACCAATAACACCAACATCACGTCGATATAAGGAACGACGTTCATATCACTTTTGAGTGGCTTTTTAATGCGTTCAAAACGTCCAGATCGTTGAATCGCCATTATGCATCTTCCTGTGTCGTTCCAATCGCTTGACGCTGTAAAAGAGCAACCATTTCTTCTGCAAATAAGGCACGATCTGAATAGGTTGATTCACCTTTAGCGGTAAAGTGGTTAAACGCAAGTACCGCAGGAATTGCTGCAAATAAACCAATTGCAGTTGCAATGAGGGCTTCTGCAATACCAGGTGCAACAGTTGCCAAAGTCACTTGATCAACGGCAGCAAGGCCAATAAAGGCATTCATAATGCCCCAAACCGTACCGAATAAGCCGATATAAGGGGCAACAGAGCCGATGCTGGCAAGTGAACCTAAGCCTTGCTCTAAACCACCTTGATCACGGCTTAGGCCAACACGAAGAATACGCTCGGTTCCTTCGATGGTTTGGTTGGTATCGGCTTTACGTTTCTGTAGCTTGAAAAACTCACCTAAGCCTTGGTAGAAAATATCTTCTAGACCACGGCGCTTAGAATTGAGTTGCGCATTGTTATAAAGCGTATTTAACTCGGCACCTGACCAGAACATTTTTTGAAAATGTTCATCCTCTTGTTCTGCTTTTTTAAAGCCCATATGTAATTTAGCGATCAAATACCAGCTAAAAATTGAAGCAAGAAGTAAGATCAGCATGACCAGTTGTACAACAGGACTTGCTTGTAAAATTAGGTCAGAAATATGCAGGGAAGATTCTAAGTTAGTTGCCATAAGTCGCTGTGCCGAAAGTTTATTTTAGTCCTGTGCTAACTCTTTTTGAATTAGATCACGAATTTCATCAGGAAGTCGACGTGGCATTAAATCTTTATTTAAACATGCCAACACAACCTCACCTGAAGCCAGCAAGATTTCACCACGATAAATATTTTGTTGCAACACAAAAGATGCGGCTTTACACGAAATAACACGTGCTGTAACGGTAATTAAATCATCCATTAATATTGGGCGTACATATTTGACCTGAATCTGATGTACCACGAAGCTGTAATCTTTTTGGTGCCAGTAGTGATCAACACCTGCTGCACGTAACCATTCGGTACGAGCACGTTCCATAAAACGGATATGGTTGGCATGGTAAACGATACCGCCTGCATCTGTATCTTCGATATAAACGCGAATGTTGAACTCAAAATGATTGACCATGATAAAAATCCATTCTTGATACGAGGTGTTGAAGAGTGTCGCAGTTTAGCATATTGATTTTTGGGGCAAATGGCACAACAGATCAAGCAAGCTATTCGTTTGAGTTTTTATCCAAGATTAAAGTCTGTGTTGCATAATCTTCTAAATGTTCAGCGAAATAGCCTGCAACAATCAGGTTTTTTAGAGGATCATCTTTTACTTTATTGTATTGAACGTAATCTTTTACGCTGTCGTATAGCATACATAAACCTAAAAAACCAACTGCAAAAATGATAAATACCAACCATTCTGAGGCTTGGTTAAATAAGTAAAGTGAAATGCCGAGCATACAGCAACTGATCAATAAAATTGCCAAGTTTTTAAAACTCAGTATAGGTTTGCACGGTGGGCGATGTTCCTCGACCATCTGCTTTAGATCGTCTTGAAAGCATAATGAAATAAAGATTGTAGCGTGTGTATGGTCAAAGGCAAGGCTTGTGAGTGACCAGTCCAAATGTGAGGTAATGTTGAATTGTTCAAGCTGCTCACTAGAAAGGGAAACAGCTTGTTGTTTTGAATCGACAAGTTGACAAGAGAGTGACAATGCCGAATGAGCTTTGAGAAGCGCATCTAAAAATTGTCTTTGTTCTTGGCGATATTCTGAGAACATAACATATCGAGGCAACTCTTCGATAGGCGGTAAATCAGAAATAACGTCTTGATACGATACTTTAATTCTTTCTATAAGTTGTTGTTCATCTAGGGTTTGAGTCATGATTTATCTATATTTATGATTCAGGTGGTGTCATACCAAATTGTAAATATGCCATATTGGTTGCAATACGACCGCGTGCAGTCCGCATCACATAACCTTGCTGAATCAAATACGGTTCAATTACATCTTCAAGCGTTCCGCTATCTTCCGCCATGGCTGCGGCTAAAGCTTCAACACCAGTTGGTCGTCCTTCAAAACGTTCCAGTAACATGCTGAGATAACGCCGATCGAGCGTATCTAAACCTGCTTTATCGACATTGAGCATGTCCAAAGCCCGTTGTGCCATTTCCTGAGTCACTTCACCTGTGCCTTTGACTTGGGCATAGTCACGGACACGGCGTAATAATCGATTGGCAATACGGGGTGTACCACGGGCACGACGAGCGATTTCTGTTGAACCTTCGTGAGTAATCGGCACATCCATCAAGTTGGCTGAACGTGTCACGATATGGGTCAGGTCTTCAACTGAATAAAATTCTAAACGTTGTACGATCCCGAAGCGGTCACGTAAAGGAGAGGTCAAAAGACCTGCACGTGTTGTTGCCGCGACTAAAGTGAAAGGGGGGAGATCTAGCTTGATTGAGCGGGCAGCAGGGCCTTCACCAATCATAATATCGAGTTGGTAATCTTCCATGGCTGGATAAAGAATTTCTTCGATCACTGGAGAAAGACGATGAATCTCGTCAATGAACAGAACATCACCTTCTTCTAGGTTGGTGAGCATTGCGGCTAGGTCACCCGCACGTTCCAATACAGGGCCAGAAGTTGATTTTAAATTACCGCCCATTTCTCTTGCGATAATGTTGGCCAAGGTGGTTTTACCTAAACCTGGTGGACCAAAGATCAAGGTATGGTCGAGTGCTTCACCACGGCCGCGCGCTGCACCAATGAAGATTTCCATTTGCTCACGAACCACGGGCTGACCAATATAGTCAGCCAACGAGGTTGGACGAATGGCACGATCAAAATGATCTTCAGGTTTTTCTGTTCCGCTAATAAGACGATCTTGCATATATCTATTACTTCATCATGGATTTAAGCGCAGCACGGATAATGTCAGCCGATTCAGTATAGTCTGCTTTGACTGCTGCTACTGCTTTTTGTGCTTCTGCTGGTTTATAGCCCAACGATTGTAAAGCGGCTTCCGCTTCCGCAACAGGTGAATTTGCCATAAATTGAATTTGAGCAACTGCTGCATTTGCCGTACTACCCGTTGAATGCGCCAACGCTTTGAAACGATCACGTAATTCAATCATTAAGCGTTCAGCAGTTTTCTTGCCCACGCCGGGAACTTTAATCAGCGTATTAATATCATCATGTTCAATGGTGTGAATCAGCAGTTCCACGCTGAGTGTTGATAAGATGCCTAAAGCCATTTTAGGGCCTACGCCATTCACTTTTAATAAGGTACGGAAAATGGTTTTTTCCTGTGCATCACTGAAACCATAAAGTTGCTGTGCATCTTCACGAACCACCAAGTGCGTCCATAAAGTGACTTTCTGTCCTTTTTGTAATTGGCAAAATGTCGAAAGTGGTGTGTCAATTTCATAGCCTACGCCATTTACATTGAGTAATACGGTTGGGGCTTCTAGGGCAAACACTTCGCCAATTAAACATCCGATCATTGAGTCTTTCACTTATTTGTTAATGGTTGAATAGTAGATGCCATTTGTTCTAAACGCAAAATGGCTTTTAGAATTTCTTTACGATTTCGTGTGGATTTTATCCAAGCAGGTAAGCGGGAAAAATAACTGCGATTGTAATTTGGAAATTTACGCTCTCTTAGATCGGCTTGAATAAAATTTTTCAATATTTCTAAATGAGTTGGGTTATAAACACAAATTTGACCCTGTCGAACAGCAATATTTAAAAATAATGGATATGCGCAATAGGGATCGATGCCAACTTTGGAATAACTGACTTTTTTTAACGTATAAACAGAGTCATCAAACCTATTTTCTCGTAGGCAGAAATTACAGTTTAGCGTTATTTCTCTTGGAATAAGGGATCTACGGGCATATTGCCTGAGATATTTGTATTTTCCTTTCTTGCATATTGTACATTTCGTATTGATTTCGACTTCACATCCACCGCTCCATTCAGCCATATTTTGATTTAAATTAAAGTAATAACGCATATAGTCATAACTTTGGACATGAATCTGCTGTAACGTTTTGCGATAGAGGCATTGAGTACAAAAAACCTTTATGGTTTCCGATTCTCGTTCCTTTATTTCGATAATCTTTGCAAGCTTTTGACATGCGGGGCAATGCACCCAAATTTCAGGCTTGAGAAGAGATAAGCTACTTATCCCTTGATCAATAAATCGAGGCATTAAAAGAACCCTATCTTATTGCCTTGCAACTCTTGCGCCAAGCTATAGGCTTGGTGGTCTGAGAACTTACTAATAATATCTAAGACTTGCATAATATTATTATAGTGGTTGTTTTGCAGATTTACCCCTGAATGTTGCAAAATTGACATCAAACGCTGTTCTTTAAAGCTTAAGGTCTTATGTGGCATGGTCAACGGGATAAAGGCATCCAAAATCGTTTGCAGGCTTTGGTGCGCAATAATCTCCAAACCGGATTTTTGGGGATGTTCAAAAATACGATCTCTTGCGAGGTTTTTTGCGGTCTGAATGCCTGCCTCAATATCTGGTGAGCAATACTGTAACAGGTTGCCTTTGAGCTGGCCGGTTAAAATCTCGTAATGATGTTTTGCAAAAGCGGTGGTCACTTCATCGACAAGACGTTTCATGACACGGCCACGCAGAGCGGCAATTTTTTGCTGCCATGTGGTATGCGGTAATTGTAATTCTTCAGGATAACCATAATCCGCAATTAAATTTAGGAAAATAGGTTCAACTTCGGCATAGTTCAACATATTCAGAATGATGCCATCTTCTAAATCGATCAGTGCATAGCAAATATCATCGGCAGCTTCCAATAAATAAGTCAATGGATGACGGCAATAGTGATAGTCACCGAGTTGAATCAGGCCAAGCTGTTCTGCAAGTTGTTTTAAAATTTCTTTTTCGGATTGATAGCAACCAAATTTTGCCCGTTGATGTGAGGGCGTGTCGCCTTGTTCTTCAATTGTCTTTGAGAGCCATGGATATTTTAAATAAGCACCCAGTGTTGCACAGGTTAAACGCATGCCACCATCATCAGGGTGGTAATCAATACGACTTAAAAGGCGAAGTCCTTGAGCATTGCCTTCGAATTGGCGAACATCGGCTGCTTCTTCTGGAGTGAGCCGAGCCAGAAAGTCTCGATGCGAAGCATCATCAAACCATTCACGAATGGCATATTCACCGGCATGACCAAATGGGGGATTGCCAATGTCATGGGCTAGGCAGGCTGCTTGGATAATTGCCCCGACATCGGCAGGAGAAATCCACATCGGTAATTGATCTTTGATCTTTTCTGCAGCGAGCATGCCCAGTGAGCGTCCGATACAAGAGACTTCTAGCGAATGGGTGAGACGAGTGTGAATACCGTCATGTTGAGTCAGTGGGTGAACCTGTGTTTTTCTATTCAGCTGACGAAAACTTTGGGAAAATATAATTCTGTCATAATCTTTATGGAAAGGGCTTCGAGCCAATTCAGTACTACTTTTTTTACTACCTAAGCGAATTGCAGAAAGCAATTCTAACCAACGCATTTGTTCCATTTATCATTATTCACTATGAATTCAGTTTCATCATGCCAAAAAAAAGATTAAAGCACTAGAGTAGGGCGACATAAGTTGTCTTGTATCCGTATATAGATGTTTATCGTTTTGTATTTGATCATAATCTGGTCGTGAACCTGTCTGTTTTTTTAAAGAAACAGTGTGTGTTCTATTGTTCTGGATCAATTTTCCCCAACGGGCAGTTATAGTTAAAATGGATATCTAGACAGACCTGATGATTTAAATGATCTAGTAAATGAATTGTTACGAATAAAGTAAAATTAAGAAAGCTACAATAAATTAAGTGATTTGAAGCAGAAAACTCTGATTTTTAAGATGGATATGGCTAGCTGAAATGCGCCTTTCACAGTAGAATATGCGCTCTCTCATAAGTCACATGGCGGTGGGATCGTTAGACCTGCCCGTGGAGCCAAAGTCAACATGTTTATCGTGGCCGGTGCATCAGCACATTCTTCTTTTAAGAAAGCTCAACTCTTAAACCGTTTAACGTCAATGAGTTCTGTTCAATCTTTTGACAGCCAGTGGGTTTATTTGTTTGATCAAGCGCTCAGCGAGCAGCAACATCAATCGGCATTACAACTTTTAAACGATGGTCAATCTTTCGAACTTCGCCAAGCTGCAAGTGATGAAATCCAGATTTTAGTGACACCACGTATCGGTACCATCTCGCCGTGGTCATCTAAAGCAACTGATATTTTCCAAAACTGTAATACCCCAATTCACCGTTTAGAGCGTGGTCTACTATTTACACTGAAAGGTGTGAAAGAGATTTCGAATGAAGTGAAATTGGCTTTACATGACCGTATGACGGAGAGTGTTTTTGCTCATATTGATGATGCAAAAGCTTTATTCTCAGAAACCGCACCGAAGCCATTGAACTCAATTGATATCTTGGGTCAAGGAAAAGAAGCGTTAGTTAAAGCCAACAATGAGTTTGGCTTTGCTTTATCTGAGCAAGAAATTGATTACCTTACCGAAGCTTTTACCAAGCTGGGCCGTAATCCAAATGACATCGAATTGATGATGTTTGCACAAGCAAACTCAGAACATTGCCGTCATAAAATCTTTGGTTCTGAATGGACAATTGATGGTGAAAAACAACCATTATCTTTGTTCCAGATAATTAAAAATACTTATAAAGAATCTCCAACGGATGTGTTGTCGGCATATAAAGATAACGCGTCTGTGATCGTGGGTTATGACACCATGCGTTTTTATCCGAAAGCGGATGAAAATGGTCACTTCGTTTATAAATATAAGAGCCAAGCTGCTCATATTTTAATGAAGGTTGAAACACACAACCATCCAACTGCAATTGCTCCATTTGCCGGTGCTGCGACAGGTTCGGGCGGTGAAATCCGTGACGAAGGTGCAACGGGTCGTGGTGGTAAACCAAAAGCAGGCTTAACCGGCTTTACGGTTTCAAACCTCAATATTCCTGGTTTTGAACAACCTTGGGAAGATAACTACGGTAAACCTTCACGTATGGCTTCGCCATTACAAATCATGATTGAAGGTCCATTGGGTGGTGCAGCGTTTAACAACGAATTCGGTCGCCCAGCATTAAATGGTTATTTCCGTACTTTCGAACAGAATGTCAATGGCGAAGTGAAAGGCTTCCATAAGCCAATCATGATCGCTGGTGGTTACGGTAACATTCGTCCTGACCATGTTGAAAAAGATGCGATTCAACCGGGTGACTTGCTCATTGTATTGGGTGGCCCTGCAATGTTGATCGGTCTTGGCGGTGGCGCAGCGTCTTCTGTAGACAGCGGTACCATGGGTGAGAGCTTGGACTTTGCTTCTGTTCAACGTGAAAACCCAGAAATGGAACGCCGTTGCCAAGAAGTCATCGATACCTGCTGGCGCTTAGAAGATTTTAACCCAATCGTGTCTGTACATGATGTGGGTGCGGGTGGTGTATCTAATGCTATGCCAGAACTTGTGAATGATCATGAGTTGGGTGCAGTGCTTAATCTGCGTAAAATTCCATCATTAGAGCCAGGTATGAGCCCGATGGAAATCTGGTCAAACGAAGCACAAGAACGTTATGTACTTGCGATTCGCCCAGAGTCTTTAGAACAGTTTGAAGAAATTTGTGCACGTGAGCGTTGTCCGTTTGCGGTATTGGGTGAAGCAACTGAAGCGCGTCACTTAACCGTTGAAGACCCGTTGTTTGAGAACAAGCCTGTCGATATCCCAATGCAGGTGATCTTGGGCGGCACACCGCGTATGCAACGGTCATATGAAACCATTGAGCGTCAGGGTAATGACTTTGATGCTGCAAAAGTTGATTTAAAAGATGCAATTTTCCGCGTATTGAAGAATCCTACAGTCGCATCTAAATCATTCTTGATTACCATTGGTGACCGTTCGATTACCGGTATGGTTGCACGTGATCAGATGGTGGGTCGTTGGCAAGTACCTGTTGCAGATGCAGCAGTGACGACGACCAGCTTGCAAGGTTTCACAGGCGAAGCAATGGCCATGGGTGAACGTCCACCTGTTGCATTGTTGAATCCTGCTGCATCGGCTCGTTTAGCGGTTGCTGAAGCGATTACTAACATTGCTTGTGCCAACATTGAACAAATCAGCGATATCAAACTTTCTGCAAACTGGATGGCTGCGGCTGGTCAAAAAGGTGAAGACCAAGCCTTGTTTGAAGGCGTAAAAGCGATTGGTATGGAAATGTGCCCTGCATTAGGCATTGCAATTCCAGTTGGTAAAGATTCACTTTCAATGCGTACCACGTGGAATGATGGCGAAGACAAAGCGGTGACTTCACCGATGTCAGGTGTCATTACTGCATTTGCGCCAGTGTTAGATGTTCGTAAAACATTAACGCCTGAATTGAAAAACTTAGCCGATTCAGTATTGGTTCGTATTGATTTATCTAAAGGGCAGTTCCGTTTAGGCGGTTCGATCCTTGCGCAGGTGTATAAAGCGATTGGTTCAGTGACTCCAGATGTTGATAGTTTTGATGATTTCAAAGCATTCTTTGCCTTGATTCAAGACTGGAACAATCGTGGCGTGATCAAGGCTTACCATGACATCGGCGATGGCGGTCTATTGGCAACTGTCGCGGAAATGATGTTCGCATCTCGTTTAGGTGTGGCATTAGAAAATCAAACCACTGAAAGCTTATTTGCTGAAGAAATTGGTGCGGTACTGCAAATTACAGCGGCTGATTGGGCACAGTTAGAAGTTGAAGTTGCAGCGTCAAGTCTGAAAGATGCAATTGCAGTTGTGGGCTGTGTCAATACAACCGATCAATTGGCTATCAATGGTTTAACTTTAGAACGTGCTGAATTACAACAAGCATGGGCTGAGGTATCGCATCAGATTCAACGTTTACGTGATAACGTTGAAACTGCGGATCAAGAATTTGCTTTAATTGCAGATCAAAACCACAAAGGTTTAATTGCACAAGCAACCTATGACTTGAATGAACCCGTTGAAGCGCCGTTTATTAATACCCGTCGTCCTAATATGGCAATCTTGCGTGAGCAGGGTGTCAACGGTCATGTTGAAATGGCGGCTGCATTTGATAAAGTTGGCTTTAATACCATCGACGTACATATGAGTGACTTGCTTGCAGGTCGCGTGAGCTTGAGCGACTTTGAAGGTTTAGTGGCATGTGGTGGTTTCTCATACGGTGACGTGATGGGTGCTGGTGGTGGCTGGGCGAAATCAGTATTGTTCAATGCAAAATTGCGTGACCAGTTTGAGCAATTCTTCCATCGTGAGAGCACTTTCAGCTTAGGCGTATGTAATGGCTGTCAAATGATGTCGCAACTTGCACCACTGATTCCAGGTGCTGAGCATTGGGGCCGTTTCCACCGCAATACATCAGAAGTATTCGAAGCGCGTGCAGTCAACGTTCGCGTAGAAAAATCAGTTTCTGTATTGCTTGAAGATATGCAAGGTTCGATTTTACCAATCGCTGTTGCACATGGTGAAGGTCGTCTGGTTGCAACTGAACAGCAAATTGCTGCTTTAAATGCTGAAAACCAAGTGATCTTACGTTATGTGGATAGCTTGGGTCATCCAACGCAACATTATCCATTGAACCCGAATGGTTCACCTGAAGCGATTACAGGTTTAACTTCTAAAGATGGTCGTGCAACCGTGATGATGCCGCATCCTGAGCGTAACTTCCGTGCTTTACAGCACTCTTGGAAGCCTGAAGATTGGGCAGAAGATGGTGCTTGGTTACGTATGTTCCGCAACGCACGTAAATTTATTGGTTAATATGAATCAATGCAATAAGCCACCGTAAGGTGGCTTATTTAATTCCATATAAAATAATCACCAATGGGCAAGAAAAATGAAATCAAAAATCCATTTCCGCGAGTTTGCATTACTGATGGCATTGCTGATGTCCATTGTCTCTTTTTCGATTGATGCAGTTTTACCTGCACTGGGTGAAATTGGAAAAGTTTTTAGTCTACAAAATAATAATCAGGCGCAATGGGTCATTATTAGTATTTTTTCAGGAATGACCATTGGGCAACTCATTGCAGGGCCATTGTCCGATGCGATTGGACGGAAACGGATTTTATTTACAGGCATTGTGATCTACTTTATAGGCAGTTTATTGTGCTATTCCACTCAAAGTTTTGAATGGTTTTTAGTTGGTCGTTTTATTCAAGGTGTTGGGGTTTCTGGGCCGTATGTGGCTTCGATTTCGATTGTTCGGGATAAATATAGTGGTGCCCAAATGGCACGGATCATGTCGCTGATTATGATGGTATTTATGGTCGCACCTGCAGTTGCACCGAGCTTGGGACAGCTGATCATCCATTTCTTTGGCTGGCGTGATATTTTTGTGTTGTATATGGTCTATGCCACGGTGGTGGGGGCGTGGGTGGCTTTGCGTTTGGAAGAGACTTTAGTACCCGAAAATCGTCTGCCAATGCGGGTACAAGCATTTAAGGATGGCTTTAAAGAGGTGGTGAGCAATAAAACCACCATGAGTTATTTACTATGCGCAGGTTTTTGTTTTGGTGGCTTTATTGGTTATCTCGGCACTTCACAGCAAATTTTTATGCAGCAATTTGGAAAAACAGGACAGGAGTTTAGTGCTTATTTTGCTTTATTGGCAGGTGTGATGGGAATTGCATCCTTTACCAATTCACGAATTGTGATGAAGTTCGGTATGCGTCCTATCTGTATTTATGGCTTTCTTGGCCTTAGTCTGATTTCCCTACTGTTTTTGATCATTCAGTTGTCTGGCGTATCCATCTCATTTTGGATGTTTATGCTTTATGCCTGCATTTTGTTCTTATTGTTTGGTACCTTATTTGGCAATTTAAATGCCATTGCAATGGAACCCATGGGGCATGTAGCAGGTATGGCTTCTGCAATTATTGGTGCATCATCTTCGGTGTTATCGCTTATTCTGGCTTCGATTATTGGTCAGTTATATAATGGAACCTTAATTCCAATGACTTGTGGTTTTGTGATTTTATGTGGTCTGGCATTTGCGCTGACCTTATATGAAAAACGGCAGTTAACTAAATTAGAAAGCTAAATATTTAGTTCTTTTTTTGACTAAAATCTATTTAAAAGCCATCATCAGATGGCTTTTTATATTTAGCTTTTGATGCAACTCATTAATGCATCACGTGCTCTGAATCCACCACTAATAGATGATGTATAGATTGTTTTCCCTTGCAGTAGAATTTCCATTGCACCAACATCATCCATATTGGGAGCCGTTTGTATCATCGTAACTGGAATGAGTAACATACCTTTGTTTGGGTGAGGAATTAATATCGCTTCGGCTAGTGTTTCAGATCGGTCCGTTCGCATGACAACATTGAGTTGTTGATTACTTTTGCTTATTGGTATGTGAGGACCTGTAAACACCAATGCACCCGTATTTTTTTCTGAAGGACCAAACAGGGTGAGTTGATTCAAACCAGAATTATAGGAGACAGCACATCCTCCTTTTCTACCTCTATGTTTTGAGAGGAACCATGTTCCATGTTCACCTTGATAAATTTGTTTCATGTTTCTAGAGGTTGTAGGTGCGTAGTGTGAATTGGGGGCAGTTTGAATGAGCTCATTTGCATAGAGAAATGTTGACTCTGTTAAAGCACTAAAAGTGAAAATTAAGGTCATCAGAGGTTTATGAGTCATATAAATACTCTTTACTTTGGATTCTAGTTTTAAAAATTCTATTTACTCGTTTTAAAATCAGTTTGAGCAAATCATGCAATATTGGACTAAGTGTTATATCCTGAGTGATCTGTTATATATTTTTTTAACATTGGTTAAAAGATCATAAGATGGTTAATAATTAAAATTGTCCTATGATGTTTATAATTAAAGAATAAGGTGTTGGATAATAGAACCTCTCATTTTCAAAGTGGGTATATTTTTAATATAATAATATATAAAGATCTGATGGTACTTTTTTTATAAAGATTTAACTTGTTGGAACAATTTCTCTGTTTGACTGCAAAATACTGGATAAAACGACCACCCATTCCTGTTCGTACCATACCAGTCATTCCTATTCGTGCTATACCACAGCAATCAAAATAATAGGGAG